>CAVQND010000031.1:0-279341 GCA_963713735.1 uncultured bacterium | reverse complement strand
CCGAGGTGGAATTGCCGTTGTTGTAGATGACCCAGATGTTTTGCGCCGCCATGGCCACATCCGGGCTGTTCCGCATCAAGGTGGAACCATTGTTGGAAGTCATGCTGGTATTTGTCTGCCAGTCGGGAATGGCGTAATTCGTGCTTATCCCTCCGCCGCTGGCGTTCGGGCCGTTTTTCTGCTCGTGTAGTTGTTCCAAACCGTTTCCGAAAGCCAGAACCCTCCGGGGCCGCTCCTCGTCAGCGTTGTTCCGCCAACACTGGTGAGGCAGGGAATGTCGCCGTTGGTCTGTGGCCGTAACGCAGGTCAATGCCGCCAACATAAGCCCCTCCGTCCGTGGTAAGCCTGAAGTAAGGATTGGCCTTGCGCGGCCATTTTTTGCAAAAGCTGGGGAGTTGTTGCACCGATTTCCCATCCCATGAGGTAAAACGGATTTGATGCGCTGAATTGTCCGTTGCCATGCGCTCCAGAGCAGAATTGACGGCCGAGGCGGATGCGGCCTCATAGACTAAGACCTTCGCAAGGCCCGGAGCCATCGAAATCACCATTTCGATGTCCATGGACCCCTCGAGAACATGGGAAGTGTTTGTCGAGGGTGTCATGTCGAATCCATCTACCGGCACGTTGACCAACGGCACTGCGGGCAGTCCGGCCTGCTTTTCATAAGCTACGATGTCGTTCGTGTAATAGCCGTCCAGTTCGAGCAGTCCGGCGATTCGTCCCGCGCCGGTCTGCGATACGCGTGGGCATAGGCCGCCCGAATCGTAGCCCATGAGGTTGCCGCCAGGGCCGCTTCCCCCTGCGGGCGAGGCACTTGCCGAATGCGCCTTACCGAGAGAAGAGGGATGCGGGATGACAAAATTGTCCAGCCCGGTGATGTGGAGGACAGGGAGGCCGTCAACCCACGGCTCGGTGTCCGGCGCGTAGAACAGGCGCGATTCCGTCGGATGTTGGTACAGTCGCAACTTGAGACGGAAGACCCGTTCGATATTGGCGACGGTCGCGCTCACGTCCACGAGAATCCGGCCCGGGTCCACTGATGCGACGGCAAGGCCGTTTGTCCGGGCGAAAGCCAGGACAGCTTGGTAATCCTCTTCCTTTGGACCGAACAGATCAGTAAACCGGGCCGGCGTGAGGTAGTGGTGGTAGTCAAGGGTGGCGTCGTAAATCCGCGTCAGCAGTTGTTCCAGCCCGTCCCCGTTGCGCAATCGAAGCCCGATGGAGAGGCTTATCCGCTGCGAACCGGGCAACGAGCCGAGCGGCTTCAGGTTCAGAGCTTTGACCGCCGCCGGAACGTGGCCCGCCAACGTTCCTCCGAGACCGCAACGGTCTGGCCATGACGGGAAGCTGGAGTCCTGCCGCAACCAAGGGACTCACATTCTCATGGCCGATCATTCTGCCAGACAGCCGTCCTCTGGGCAATCAAAAGCGGTTTTTGAGCCGGGAGAAGGCCGGCGGCCCCAGTGACCGGTTTGCGAACTCCTTTTCAGGACCTGTCCGTCAATATTCCACCTTGAACGTTGGCGAATCCTCCGGCCTGTTTTTGCGCTTGTCGTGAAGCCGGGTTGTCGAGATATCCCACTGTCTAAGCCATTTGTTGAACCCCGGACGCACCTGTCTTCCGGGGGATCTTGGAGGGGGTGGTTTTAGGTTTACAAAACCGCCGCTCTGCCGCTGAGCTAAACTGGCCCGGGAGTATCTTCTCGATTTGCGGCGCGCTTCAAGGCGGATCGGCATCGCCTTTGTCATTGGAAATCAGGACCGCCAGTCTCCCCAGCGTTTCCGCCAGAACTTCTTCATCCAAGCGTCCAATAAAGAGTGAAGTCCAGCCAGATCAAATCGCCACGTTCGGGGCGGATCCGGCTTTCACCAGGCCTCTCTGCCCTTCGGCTTGCCCCACCGGCTTCTGAATGCAAATTTGCTTTCCGCACTTGGGCCAGCAGAGCACCCAACAGGTAGCGGCTCTTTCGCGCGGGGCTGATCACCAGCGTCCCCGACTTCAACTGAAGATCAACCTCCGCGCCGCTTCCCAGGCGAGTCTCCTGGGCGAAGGCGCGCGGAATGCGAACGGCCAAGCTGTTGCCCCATCTTTGCACCGCAGTTTTCATCCCCATGTATCTACCATGAATATACGTTACGGTCGAGGGAAAAACCCAAATCCTCGCCTAAGGAGACGGCGCGAGGGAATTCCGTCCAGGTCTGCGCCTCGGAGCAACGGCCGCCGAGCAGGCCCGCCAAAATCAGCGCCTTACTGGCTCAAAATCATCGTAAGTAGCTCATATGCAGATAGTTCTCCCAAACCGCATTCTATAGGGCGGTCTTTCGCTGGGTGACTTTTGGCCCTGCTGGTTGATCCACTCTGCACCCCCAGGGCCTTGGCCGAGGTCGCCTGCGTCGCCAACTCAAAGACCTCCCATACCTTCTGCATCCGCGCCATCGCTGCCCGGTTGTGGCACAGGCGCAGGCTCATCACGCAGTTGTTCCGGTTCATCCGCCCCGCCACATGGATGAGCAACAAGCGGAACCGCTTCATCCGTGCCGTCCGCTCCTCCTCCTCTTCCAGGGCCAACCCCTTGATCGCGCTGACCAGATTGTAGGTCAGTAGCGCCAGCTTGAACCACGCCGTGTTGACCCCGAAGCGCTGGCTTGGCACATGCCCCCCACCCAGTCCGTTCTTCACTTCGTCATGGGTATGTTCCACCGTCCCGGCCTTCTCCCGGTGCCAATCCAAAAGCTTACCCCCATCGATGCCCTCTTGGTTGGTCAACACCGCGTGATGGTGCCGGTCTGTGCCATCCTTAAACAAAACCCCTTGCGGTTTCAACAACCGCAACCCCACATACCTCAAGGGCTTGCTGTCCTTGTGCTCGGACTCCTCCCCCGGGACAAAATCCACTTCCGCCCATTGCCGCAGCGTCCCGTCGTCTTCCTTGCCAAAAGTCTTCCACTCCTTTTCCCCGACCTTGCGCAGGGCTGCTGCCAGTGGCTCGCTGAGCACCGCACTGACGGCAAAACGGATCGGCCCACCCGGTTCCTTGGCCCGGTCCGGATGCTTCAACCACCCCAGCAGTTGGTTCTCATGGCAAGCGGAGTCCCCACGAAAATACCGCTGCCGCACCGCCGAGGGCAGCGCCGCAAAGGCCGCTTTGGCGCAGGTTAAGGGTTCCTGCTTGGCCGGCACGTTGCCGTCGCGAAACTCATCGGCCACCACCAGATCCAACTCCGCCCACACCGCCACCATTGGCTGATAGCCCCGGCCGCCCTCGTAGTGCCAGAGAGCCGCCGCCTTGTGACTCTCGACAATCGTGGCGTCTTGTTCAATGGTCGCAATCCGTTGAGCTTGGCCCTGCTTTTCATACAGCCGGCTGATACGGGCCACCAACCCGTCCTGGACCGCCGTCAGGGCCTTGACCGGCTCGCTGGGCGGGAAGATAAAGCTCTTTTGGTCCTCCCGGCTCGGACGCAATTCTTCCAGATCCTTTTGGTGGAACAGTTCCAGGGACTCCCGCAGGGCGGTGGCCCTGGGTGGGCGATAACCCAAGCCCCGTTCCAAACAAGCGTCCCCGGCCAGCAGACTGATGTCCTCAGGGCACTCCCCGCCCAGGGCCTGAAGCAGCACCGCCGATTCGATCATTTGGGCCTCGGGATGGCCGCGCTGGCGCTTCCGCAGATGGAGGTTGGCGGCGACCAGGGCGGGTACGCCCAGCGAACGGTAGACTCGAGAGATGGCCAACAGGCCGACGTGTGGGCTGGTCGCCTCTTCCAGTGGCCGGGGGTCCAGCACGAAGGGCGTCTTGTGCAGCGTTGGCAAGCGGGCAGACACTGTGAGTCATATAGAAAATCTATAGGTTAAACGCGCTTTCCCTTCGTCTGAAATGAACAATCCCTCAGCCTACGAGGGGTTTTGTTGCGTTTTTTTATTTCAGGTTCATGGCTACGGTTTCTTACCGGCTAGCAAGTCCAGAATGGTCTGATGCTCGTGGTTGGCGCTGGTTTTGAGGTCGAATTCCACGCCGGAGTTTTTCACTCTGTTGCTGCGGAGGGTGGCCAGATGTTCGATCACATTGCGGAAGGTCCACTGCCGCTCTTTGCCTTGCCCATCTTTGTCGAAGAGGGGCTGGAGCCGCTGTCGGGCGTGCCACTGGAGATAATACGCCAGCAGGCAGATGAACACATGGGCTCGGATCCGCTCGTCCTTTTTATGATACACGGGTTGGACTTCTAACTGCACGGTCTTCAAATTGCGGAAGGCTTGCTCGACAAAGCTGAGCCTTTTGTAGGAGGCCACCACCTGGGCCTTGGCCATCTGCTCGGTGGCACATCGGATGACACCACATAACAGCCGTCGAAACGTTCTTCGGCGGCGATCTTCTCCTGATCGAACTGCCACTCCAGTTTGCCTTCTTTGACCGACCAGTGGATGAATTTGCCCATTTTGTAACGTTGCAGCACCCGGCCCACCCGTGCGCCAATCTTTTCGGCCGGAGCGATCTTATTCTTGGTCGGCTTGCGGGCCTGCTCTGGGATCGGGCTCTTGGTGGCCGCCCTTTTTTCTCGGGGCGGCGATCGCCTCCAATTTGAGCCGGGTCACTTCCAAGAGTTCCTTACGCGTCCGGGTTTCCCGTTTGGCCGTCTCCGGATTACGGCACAGGCAATAGCGCCGCTTGAGGTTGTCCGGGTCCAGGACTTCGGCGATGGCTTTCTCGTCGAAGAGTTCTGGCGTGATGACCTTACGTTCCAACAAATCCACGATCTGGCGATGGGTCAGGGCGCTGATGGTCTGCAATCCTTCGGTTCCCTGCAGCTTGCGGCTGTTGGCCTGGGTGATCATTCCCCGATCGCCGACGAAGATCAGTTGGCTGATGCCGTAGGCTTGCTGAATCTGGGCGATCTTGTCGGGCACGGTTTTGGCATCCTGGGTGTTGCCCGGGAAGACCTCCGCCCCCACGGGGCAGCCATTTTCATTGCAGAGCAGAGCAATGACCATTTGCTCGTGGCCGCGTTTGCCGTCGCGGTTGTAGCCAAAAGTCACGATCTCGCTGTCGGGATATTCGCCTTCAAAATAACTGCTGGTGATGTCGTAGAGAACCAGGTGGCCGTTTTGGAGATGCTTTTTGGCCAGGGTCCGCTGAATGGCCGGCTGGCGCTCTAGCAGCCGGTCCATGACCTCATAACAATGTTTATCGACATTGATTTTGCCTTCGACCCCGCACAGCTCCCAGAGCGCGGTGTTCTTGCTTTGGTGGGAAAGGGCCAGCTTGCTGCCCGCATAGACAATGCGACCGACAATCATCGCCAGGGCTGGTCCAACCCAGGATTCATTGCGCGAATAAAGCACTTTGGGCAGCTCCAGTTCCTTGGCCAGTTGGAGCAGGGCATGGCTGGCGCCGTATTCGCGCGAGGAGAGGATTTGGAAGGCATTGGGGGAATCTATAGGGATGACCTGGCCGCGGAAGGCAGCCTGCAGCAGTTTGAGTTTGTCGAGGGCCAGGCCGGAGATGCGGCCGTGATTGGTGTGGTGAACCTTGCCGTCGAGGCGGAAGGAGGAGCGGATGAGGCCGTAGTGATTCTTGCGGTGGGTCTGGATTTCCAGATGGAGGTTGGCAGGGGTTGACATGGCCAAAATCTAATAGATGGCCACATATATCACATGTTGACCGTACTTGTCAAGCATGTTACATAATAATGTATGGCTACATTTGAAGTATAAAAACCACATCCTAACCCATGCTGGCGGCCCTAAACCTCAATTCCTAAGAAGGGAAAGCGCGGTTAAAGTCAACAACAAAACGCAAAAAAAGTGCAAAAAGATGTGAATCTCACCGTTTCTTTGCCCGGCCAGCCAAAATAAGGCGAGGATCAGGGAAAAATTGGACTGAGGATCAAAAGCCCATAGGGGAAGAGCCCAAAGCACCGGCGACGTTGCGTTACCGGGCCGCTGGAAGGCCCGTTGCCGTCCGCCTCGAAGTGAAAAACTATGGTCTGACCCCTTTCTCTTTCTCGGACTCGGGCGTGCACGGGACGCGCCTCTCGTTTACTGAGCAGTATCCTTCCTTCAACCCAGGATTGGGCGGGACGACGACGATGACGCAGGCCGTCCATCAATATATCTTGACGAACGCCCGGCAGCGCGCGGTGATGCTCCAATACGTTACGGTCACGGAAAACGTATCGGATGAGGTCCGCCAGATGATTGAACAGACCTTGAGATTGGAACCGTAAGCGGTTGAGGGCGGCTCGTCCCCGCCGGCTGGTCTTCGGCTAGTGTGGTGTCCCCGGTGTGAGAATCAAGGTTAGTTCTTGATCACCAGCACGTTAAAGGCGGAGCCGACCGGCACGGCTTGATTGTCCTGGTTGAAAATCTGCCATTTCGCGTAGCCGGCGTCGTACCAAACGCCGACGACATGGTTGTAAAAGCTGCTGCTGAACCTGGTAGTCACGATGAGGATCGCGTTGGGATCGCTGTTGCAGAGCGGGTTATCGACGTGGGTCCAGTTAGCCCCGCTGTTGGCAGCAGAGGCCACATGAATGAAGGCGGCCGTGGGCGTGCCCACGCCGGCGCCGGCGACTCGGATGCCGCCGGTGTTAATCGTCAGGGCCGCGCTGCTGGTGCTGGCGCCTTGGGCAGCGACGCCCGTGCCGGTCGTGGATCTGCTGACGCCATAGACACCAGCGCCTCCTGCGGCAAGATTCTCGCCCATAACCCCCGCTCCATTGCTCGCGGAAGCGGGGTTGACCACGTGCAACTCTTGGGCGGGTGCGGTCGTGCCAATACCCACTTTGCCGAGCGCGTTCCAGTAAAGGGCGATGTTCTCGGCGCCAAACTGCTCGGTGCCGAGCGCGCCGCCACTGTAGCCGAAAAGCACGGGGCCATCGACTGCGTTGGTGGCAAAGGTCTTAGTCAAGCCAAACCAGCCCAAGCCATGGTTCTCGTCGAATGCGCTTCTGAGGAACAGGGTGTGGTCGTAGATCCACAGGTCACCGCCGTTGTTGATGCTTAGGCGGGGCAGGAAGTCGGTGAAGAAATCCAAGCCCCAGGTGTTGCCGGTGCCGTCGTTGAGCCGCTTGGAGGCCATGCCCTCACCGCTGCCAGTGCCGCCGAACACCAGGCCCGGAGCGGGATTGAGCGTGCCATTCGTATTTGCTCCGCCGGAATCGGCAAAAATCGAGCCGTCGAACACTTGCAGGCCGCCGCTGGCGCGGACCAGGAACTGGTTAGTCCCGGTCGAGGCAAAACTCGGTCCCGAGGCTCCCCGGTAATCAGCCCAGACGAAGGTGCCGTTGTGGTTGGCTTGCGCCCGAATCCCGGCGGCCAGGCTCCAACCGCCGGCGGCGGTGTTGTAAAGGCCCCCGGGGACCGTGCTATAGGGGCCGGTCACGGCGTTGTAAAATCCGCCGCCGATAACGGAATCATAGCCGCTGCCGCCGGTCTGGTTTCCGCCGCCGCCGCCGATTACGGAGTTGAATGCCCCGCCTCCGACCTGGTTGCCGCCGCCCCCGCCGATGAACGAGTAATTGGCGGCGATGGAATTGGGGGTGTAGTTGAGAACACTGCCGTTGGTGTTTCCTCCGCCGCTGATTGTCGCCCCGACGACACCCGCGGCTACGGAATTGGCGGGGCTGCCTCCAATGACGTTAAAGCCGTCACCCGAGTGCTGCAGGCGCAAGACGGGGTTGTTGTTGACCCGCAGCTCCAGAGGCTCGTCGTTGACCGTGCCGAGGAAATCAGCGCCCGGGGTGATGCCGGCATTGCCGCCAATGTGCCAATCAGTCGGGGAGGAAAGAGTGAGGCTCTGCCCAACGGCGCTGAGTGTCACGTTCGCCCCCTGGTTCAGCGTAACGGCGTCGTGGAGGCCATTCAGGCTCTTGACGACCTGGCCGGCAGCGATGCCGGCGGCGGTGACGGCGTTTGCCCCTACCGCATTGGCGGTCCCAGCCGCAGTCGCGCTGGCGGCCACGCCGGCATTGGGCGCGAACAGCGCGTAAGCCGAGGCGGTCACAGGCTGGCGTGGCGAGAGCAGGTTGTAGCTCGGGGCGCCGTTGGTGCGCACGGCCACGCTCAGCCAGCGGGCTTCGCCGGCGAACACCGAGCTGCCAAAATCCAACGAGACAGTGAAGAGGCCGTCGTTCACCCCAACCCCATTGGTCGAGAGGACCGCGGTGACCGCGCTGCCGCCGCTGGCGGCGTCGTACAGCGTAAACTGGAAATCGTAGCTCCCGGTGGCGGGCGCGCCGGCGCTTTGCAACTGGCCCTGGTAGGTAAAGGCCGTGCCCAACGGGGCGGCGTGGATGTTGTTACTGAGTGCCACCACCACTACAACTGTGGCTGCGAGTTTCCTAGCGTTCATGGTTCCTGCTTTCATTTTCGGCTGTGCGCTCTTGGGATTGCCTCCCGTTTCGGCCAGTGATGACGTTGTTTTTTATTAGTCCCCGACGTTGCCCTCAGACGGCCGCTCGAGTGAACGGCGGCGCCGCTGTGCCGGCCACCGGGCCGGCCCAACCGTCAACCTGAGAGCAGTCAACAAGCACCCCGTGGCAAAGTAAAGCTTTTTTTGCGCGCCCTATGGGGTCAGCCACCGTTGCTTTAGCCGCTCCACCACCCTGGGAAACTCCAGCGCCGAACTGGGTTTCTGCACAAAATCATTGGCCCCTAATTCGCTGGCCATGGCCTGATCCTCCGGTTGATCCGATGACGAAAACACCACCACGGGCAGGTTTCTCAACCCCGGCTGCTGTCTGAGCCAGCCCAGCACCTCGAAGCCGGAAAGGACCGGCAGTTTGAGATCCAGCAGTATTACGGCAGGCAACGGATGCTCCCGGCGGTCAGCATAAGCGCCGTTGCCCGCCAGGTAATCGATGGCCTGTTGTCCATCCGCCACGACCTTCAAGCTCCCGGTCAGCCCCATCCGCTCGAACGCCCGGCGCATGAACATCGCATCGAATTCCTCGTCCTCCACGTAAAGAACCGTAGCCTGGGGCATAGGGCCATCCTTCGGCTATGGGGCCGGCCTCAAATCCAGCCAAAATCGGCTCCCCTTGCCGGGTTCGGATTCCATCCCAACCTTCCCACCCATCCGTTCGGCCACCTTCTTGACCAGCGCCAGCCCCACACCCGTGCCTTCAAACTGGGTCGTCGCTCGCTGAAACATCACAAAGAGCTTTCCCTGCGCCTGTTTGGGTATCCCGATGCCGTTGTCCTCAAACCACAGCCGCACGAAGCCCTCCCGCGTCTCGGCGCGCACGCGCACCTCCGGCACCTTGCCCGGTTGGACAAACTTCACCGCGTTGTTCAGCAAGTTCGAAAAACACTGGGTCAACCCCGCCTCATTGCCCAGAACACTCGGAATCTTCCCCTCAAGCCGAATCAGCGCCTTGGGCGGCTGCATGCTCGGGTAAGACTGGATAATGCCATGCAACAAAGCCGCCGCGTCCGTCGGCCCCAGTTTCATTTCCCGCCGCCCCGCCTTGCTGAACTGCAAGGCATCGGTGATCAGCCGATCCATCCGCCCGGCCGAGGTCGTGATTCGCCGCAGCCATTCCCGGTTCTCATGCCTGGGACATTTGCAGCACAACTCGTTGAGCAATATGCCCGCAAACCCTTGCATCGCCCGCAACGGCGCCCGCATGTCGTGGGTGATCGAGTATGAAAAATGCTCCAGTTCGCCCACCGTCTCCTCCAACTTGGCCGTCCGCTCCCGCACCAATCGCTCCAGCATCGTATTGGTCCGGGCCAACTCCTCCTTGGCCCCGGCCAGGGCCTCCTGGGTCCGAATCCGCTCCAAGGCCCCTCCGCACTGGTCGGCGAGGGACTGCAACACTTTCAGGTCTTCCTGGCTGTAGGCCCTCGGGGCGTAGCTCTGAATGGAAACAACGCCCCCGACACCCGAACCGTGACGAATCGGCACAAGCATCGCCGAGGCCGTCGGGCGCGCCCGCCCGCCCGGCCCCCTGGCGCCGGGCATGGGCGCCGGGGCCTCTTCCAGCATCAGCTTCGCTCCGTGCTCGATGACCTCCTGCGTGAGGGGGGCCGGTGGCGGACCATTGCAGGGCGCAGGCAATTCGACGCGCCGCCCGTCAAGGGTCTCTGTGATCAGGGCCTGGTAAATCTGGTTCTTCTCCCGAGAATACAACTCCACCTTGCACGCATCCCACCCGAACAGCCGGTCGGTGACGTCCACGATAATCTCCGCAGCCTCTCGGGCGGTCTGCGCCGCGCTGAGCCGCATCCCCAAGTCGGAGAACGCCCCCAGCCGCGCCTCCTCCCGCTTGCGCCCGATGGCATAGCGAATGGTGCGCGCAACCTGGCGGCCGTCGGTTTGACCTTTGACGAGGTAATCCTGAACCCCCTTGCGCAAGGCCTCGAGGGCAATCGCTTCATCGGGCAGCCCGGTCAGCACCACGATTGGCAGATGGGGCGCCTTGGCTCGTGCCCGCACAATCGTCTCATGCCACGAACTGTCGGGCAGAGACAAGTCCAGCAGCACCACGTCAAAGGAGCCCTCTCCGAGCCGCGCGTCCGCTTCCGCCCAGGACTCCACGAGGCGGATTTGGAATCCCCCAAGACCGCTCTCCGTCAAAGACTCCTGCAACAGGGCCGCGTCCGATGGGCTATCCTCGACCAGCAGAATCCTTAGCTCATCTTGAAGGCTCATTGGGATTGGCCACAGGAGGGAGAGTCACGACAAAAAGCCAGAACGATTCGATCGAGCGCACCACGTTCAAAAACTGGTCGAAATCCACCGGTTTGGTGATGTAGCAATTGGCGTTGAGCTCGTAGGCGCGCAGCACGTCCTGCTCCGCCCGGGACGTGGTCAACACCACCACCGGAATCATCTTGAAGCCCGGGTCGGATTTGATCTCGGCCAGCACCTCCCGTCCGTCTTTGCGCGGCAGGTTCAGGTCCAGCATGATCAAGTCCGGGCGGGGCGCGCGCGCAAACCGGCCCTCGCGGCGCAGAAACTCCATCGCCTGCACCCCATCCTCGACGGTGCTGAGGTGATTGCGGATCTTGGCCTCTTTCAGGGCCTCGACGGTCAACTCGGTGTCGCTGGGGCTGTCTTCGACCAGCAAAATCTCCACGGGGCGGCCTTCGGTCTCGGTCATAAAGTAGTATCGCTTGTACCAGGTATTTGGGGGATTGAGAAGTAGAAAGTTGACCCTTGCCCGGGCTCCGACTCGACCCAGATCGTGCCTCCGTGGCGTTCGACGATGCGCTTGCAGATGGCCAGGCCGATGCCCGTGCCCAGGTAATGCCTGCGCGTGTGCAGACGCTGGAAGATCTGGAAAATGCGCTCAAAATACTGCGGCTCGATCCCAATGCCGTTGTCCCGCACCGAAAAGACCCAGCGGCCCTCGTGCTGCCGGGCGCCGACAACGATTTCCGGCGGGCCTTGGCCCCGGAACTTGATGGCGTTGCCGACGAGGTTCTGGAAGAGCTGCACGATCTGCATCGGGTCCACCGGCAGGGTTGGCAGCGGCGCGCTGCTCACCTTGGCTTGCGCCCCCTGGATGGCCGCCTGCAGGTTGCGCAGGGCCTCCGCCAACAGCCCGTTCATATCCGTTGCCACCAGGGCCCCGCCCCGACTGCCCACCCTCGAGAAAGCCAGCAGATCGGTGATCAGCCGCTCCATCCGGGCCGCGCCGTCCACCGCCCCGGCGATATACTCCAGCCCCTTGGCATCCAGCTTCCCTGAAAACCGGCGCTGCAGCAGCTTGGCATAACCCCCTACCGCCCGGAGCGGCTCCTGCAGATCATGCGAGGCCACATAGGCAAACTGCTCGAGGTCCCGGTTGGAGCGCCTCAGCTCCTCGGCCATGTGCTGCAGGGTCTCCTGGGCCTGTTTGCGCTCCGCTATCTCCACTTGCAGCCGTGCATTGGCCGCCTCCAACTCTCCCGTGCGCTGCCTCACCAGCACCTCCAGATGGTCGCGATGTTTGGCCAGCTCCGCCTCCGTCTGAAAACGGTGGATGGCCTCCCCGATGAGCGGCGTCATCGATTCCATAAACTCGACCATCGCCCGCGGGAACTGGCCGGGCCGGAGGTCGGCCAGGTGGATGACCCCGATGACTTCCTCGCGATAACGAATCGGAACGAGCGCCAGCGACGCAAAGCCGAATTTCATGCAGTTGCCCCGGTAGCAGGCCAGTTTCTCCGGCGCAAGACCCTTGACAAAGGCAAGGGCGTCGTCACTCCGCAAGGAGCCCCCGGGGTCAGCAGCGGGCCGTCTGATTCCTCGAAGACTTGAGTGATCGCCCGGATGCACAAACAATTGTCGTGCCGGACCGAGAGCCGCCCTTCCAGCTCCAGGAACCGCGGCTCGAAGCCGGCCCACGTCTCGTAGGGTATTTCCTCCTCCTCGGTCAACAGCCGGACGCCCAGGGACTGGCAGCCGGTCCATTGGCGAATGACCCTGGCCACGGCCTCGAGGTACTCGCTGGCCGTGGCCTTCTGCGCGAAAAGGGCCAGCAACGCGTTGGTAAATCCCTGGCGCCGCTCCGTTGCCTTGCGCTCGGTGATGTCGCGCGCCGCCGCAAACACGCCTTGCACTTCGCCCGCCTCATTGCGATAGATCGTCGCGTTATACAACACATCCATCGTGCGCCCGGAGCGGTGCCGAATGGTCAGCGGGTAGTCTGAAACCGCCCCTGCTGCGAGCACCTTTTGATACCCCCCCTCGGCCAGCCCAGGCTCGGTGAAATAGCCCGAAAAACTGCTGCCGATCAGCCGGTCGCGCCCCAAGCCGGTGGCCGCCTCGGTCGCCAGGTTCACGTCCGTAATCCTGCCGGTGCGGCTGATGGTCACCAGCGGGTCCAGGCTGGCCTCCAGCAGGCTGCGGGCATAACGCTCGGCCGCGTGCAGGGCGGCGGTGCGCGCCGCCACGCGTTGCTCGAGTTCCTCGTTGGCGGCCTTGAGCGCCGCCCGCGTCTGTTGCCGGTCCATCGCAATCGCCACCTGGTCCGCCACCGCCTTCATCAACGACAGCTCCTCCTCGGTGAACCGGCCGCGCGTGCGCGTGCCAAACGAGAGCGTCCCCAACACCCGTCCCTGGGCCATCAGCGGGTGGCAGGCATAGGCCCGGAGGCCGTAGGACTTCACCAGCTCAGTGCGCGGGTCCGGCGTTTCGCCAATATTCTCCGCCACGATGCGGCATCGGTTGCGGGCGGCGCAGCCGCACACGGCGGTCCCGAAGTCCAGCCACTCGATCTTCTTCGCTTCCGTTTCCGGAATGCCCCCGCAGGCATTCAAGCGCAACCGCCCGGCCGGCTCATCCACCAGGAAGTTGAAGAAGGCCTGGCAGTCCAGATACCCCAGGACCTTCCGGCACAGCCTCTCGACCACCCTCTGCGGCGAATCGGTCGTGAGCAGTTCGCTGGCGGTTTCAGCCAGCAGATCCGTCCGCCGCTCCGCCCGCTTGCTCTCGGTGATGTCGAATCCGTAGAGGCGAATCCGCGCGGTCTCTGTCACATAATGGATCTGCTTGCCGATACCAACGGCCGCCCACTTCCAAGTCGCGGCTGGTTGAAAGCTCTGCCCCCGTTTGCAGTGCCTTGCCCACCGAGTCCAATCCGGCCAGCCACGGATGCCCAAACCCTTGCCCCTCCACGTCCGCGAACAAACGGCGGGCCGCCGGGTTGAGGTACAGCACCCGCCCGTCCATATCCAACTCGAGCACCGGATTTGGGTTGAGTTCGGGAAAGGACGCCAACCAGCGCAGCCTTGCCTCATTGCGCCGCAGTTCCTCCTCCGCCCGCGCATGTTCCGCCCTCAGCCGCAGCGCCCCGATCCCGTAGGCCAGGTCGTCCGCCAAATCACTGAGCAATTTCACCTCGTCCTCGGAGAAAGCATCGACCCGCCCGGAGTAAATCGTGATGGCGCCAAAGGCCCTCCCATTGGCCATCAGAGGCAGCACCAGCGAAGAGGCATACCCCCGCTTGAGCGCCTGCTCGCGCCAGGGCGCAAACCGGGGGTCGGTCCGCATGTCCTTGCAATGACACGGTTTGCCTGTGCGGATGGCGGCGCCCGTGGGGCCGCGCCCGCGTTCCGTATCGGCCCAGGTAATGTTCAGGGTCTCAAGGTAGCCCTCCTCGAAACCCGCATAGGCCGCCGGCCGCACCCTCTTGGCCTCGTCCTGCTCCGCATAGCCAATCCAGACCAGCGCATGGCCGCAGTCCCGGACGATGATCTGGCAGACCTCTGTCCAGGAACTGCGATTCATCCCGCGAGCGAATCAGCGCCTGGTCGCTATTGCTCCGCGCCTTGAGCGTCCGGTTGAGCCGCCCAAGCTCCTGTTCCTTTTGCTCCCGCTGCGCCAGCGAATGCGCCAGCTTGATATTGCTGTGGCGCAGCTCCTCCTCTGCCCGCTTGCGCAGGGCAGTTGTCCGGTTGAGCATGTTGGCGCTCCACCAGATGAGAAGCGTGAACACGATAATGAGCGTCATCGAGACCAGACCCGGCCAAACGCTCTTCAAGGCAGATATGTGGAGGAGCCAGCCCAAGAGTGTGAGCAGACCCAGCAACAAGACTCCCCCGCCTGCCAGGAGCGCAAAAGCTCTAAATCGTTTCATATCCTATCCGGCCGCAAGCCGGTCTTTCCTGGCCGGCCAAACTCTCTTTGCCGCCGTCATCCGACGGCGCAATGGCTGAATCATATTCAATGGTATCAAAGGGGTCTCCTGCCGGCCAGGGGAATAGCCAACTCCTCCATCCCGGTGAATCCCGCTCGACCGGACAGAGGTTGCCCGTGGAGAATGATGAGAGACTGGCGCCGGAGAGATTGGCTGAGGCCGTCCCGGGACAGTTGTCCGCCGCTTCTTGGCTTTGCGCCAGTTTAGAAGTGATACCCGCCCGCAAGCGAAACCGTCGGCGTGAAGAGGCGGTAGCGGCCGTTGACGGTTGGGTCAGCGGCGCCGGAAACGCTGCGGTAACTGCCGCCGATAAGCTGGCCGGCCACGGCCCAGTCCCACCGTCGCCCCCGGCGGCCGAAACCCAGGCTGCCGACGTGCAGGTCGGTGTCCGGCACCAGCGGCGTGTAGTTCTTGTCCGGGGTCGAGGCCTCGCTGAAGAAATAGCCCGCGTTGACAAAGTAACCCTTGCCCAGTTGCCGGGTCACGCCAAACTCATAGAAGAAGCTTGATCGCCAGTTCAGCGTCAGCGTGCCAATGCCCCTGATCACTGCTTTTTTCGCCACATCCCAATCGGTCCAGTCAACATTGACCTCGAAGTTCCAGTTGGTCGTCGGACGGAAGGAGATGCCCCCGGCGACAATCTGCGGGTATTCCAGGGGGGTGTCGGTATGCTTGGGCGATGGGAGCGGCGCCCCCGCCGGGCCGAAGGAGGCGGTGCCCTGGTAGTCCATCGTGGTGGCGCTCATATACTTGGCGCCGAAGGACCATTTGGGAAGCGGCTGCCAAAGGATGCCGGCGTTGAATCCATAAGCCCAATCATCGCCCTTGAATTTAAGATGGTACAGGAGAGACCAGCACACCTTGGAACAAGGTCGCTTCCGAGTAGTTGATGGTGGGACCGATAGCCACTGAGAGCGAGGGAAGGGGCCGCCAGGCGGCCACGGGGTTAATGGTAAGATAAGTCACTTCCGCCTCCAGCCCTGCATTGCGAAACGGCGCCTTGTCCGGCCATTCCATTGCCAGCCCAAAGGGCGCATATATGCCCAGGCCAAACGAGAAAGGCTTGTCTTTGAGGGACAGGGTGTACTCCAACTGCGGAATGGGAATGATGCTGGTCTTGTTCCTGGTGACTGCACCCGACGGCGACTCGTAATCCGCGTAAATGTTCAGGTACGCGAGCAAGCCCGCCTGGAAGTGCTGCCCCGGCAGTTGGGTTATCCCGGCAGGGTTGTAGTAGATCGCGGAGGGATTGTCCGCGGTAGCCACGAACGCATTGCCGCACCCGATGGCGGTGGCGTCCTGGTTGGGGATTCGCGAGCCAAGGCCGGAAACCTGGCAGGGGCTCAGCGCCAGGAGCGCGGCCAGCCATGGGAGTTGCCGCCACACCTGGCGGCAAGCGCATTGAATCGCCGGTTGCGCTCGGACATTCCCTGAAACGGAGTGATGTCTTTTCATGGTCTCTGGCCAACACGTGCCTCGGTTCGCGGGCGTCTTGCCTGGCGCGAGAAACGACCAAGGCTCGTCTTCGCGCAGCATACCAGATGCCAACAAGGGCACTCTCACACACGTACGCGCCCCCGTCACTGCTGAGGCAGCATCCGGATGCGCCCGCTGAGCCGGTGCCGGCGTGGGTCAGAAAATCGTATGCTCTTCCGTAAAGAAGACCGTGCAGTTTGGCAGATCGCAAAAGCGCGCCTCATCTTCCGCCAGCAGGCGGTTGATGTGTTGCCCCTCGGGCGAACTGAGGGCTTGGACCAGATCCTCGGCCTTGTCCCACCAGATTTCGGTGAGGCCGTCGTAGGGCGGCTGGGTGTTGCGCGGCAGTTGCGCGGCAGCGTTGAGCGGGGTGTCCAGGGTGTGGCTTTGCACGTAGTGTTTGGCCCGCAAGGCCTGGGCGTATTTCCGAACCAGCGGCCCGTGGTTTTCAAGCCAATATTTCCGGAAGCCCTCGGGCTCAGGTCCGGCCGGCGGCGTACGCAGTAGATGAATTTGAGCATAATAGCTAAATCTGACGCGCGGTTTGCGCCCCTTTATAGGTGCGGCGCGCCTCGCCCGGCAAGAAAAATGTTCCGCCAGGAGTTTTTTTCCGCTACGCTTCAGGTCAAGAGCCTCGGAAAAGACAGCGGGGCGGGGCGAAATCATCGCCCTCATAATATATGCGCTACGGACCAACCCGGCCGGCGGTTGAAATCAGGGTGCCGACAGCCTCTCGGTATGGGAGCCGCTCCAATGCGCCCCAGCCAAGGGCGCCCGGCCCTGGCGCCAACGGTTTGGTGGCCCGCAAGTTGCTGCGCTTGGGTCAGGCCCTCTGCTCCCCAACGTGGGCAGTCGGCGGGCGCAGTTCAGGGCGAAGCTGATGAGCAAGAATACGTCAATTCCCGACGCGAACGCGACGGATGCCAGGATCACCTGCCAGGACAGCCGCGGGGTGGAGATCCAGGGCACTTTATTGCGGCTCACACGTCACGAGGCCGCCTTTGAGTTCTTCAGCGCCTCCGAGATCGTTCAGATGTCGGAAGTACTGGCCAATTTCAATGTTCTGGTGCGCGACAAACGGGTTTATTCGGGTCGCGCGGTCGTGACCGCGCTGGTCAACACCGGCCCGGTCGTTATTTGCCAGGCCAATCTGCAGGACGCCTGGCTTGAGGAGGATATTGCGGACCTGGCGCTGCAGCCCGCCCAGGTCCCGAGCGCCTTCTCCAATTTGATCCGAGGCTGGCAACAGGTCTATAAAATCGTGCCCGAGTACAAGGTTGTCATCGCGGACATTCAGAGTTTTCTCTTCGAGTTGCGCCATTGGATGGAGGAGGTGGAATTGGGCCTGGCCAACTGCGCCGGCGGCAAACGCGGCGACGCCGAGCGCGGGCTCATTGATGGTTTGTTGAAACCCCTCACCCCCTGCCTGGACCATTTGTTCGAGAAATTCGAACTTGCCGCCGGCAACCTTGGGGCGGAACTCCAAGCCACCCACAGCCTCTATGTCAAGCGCCAACTCCACCCCCTGCTGCTCTGTGCGCCCTTCATGCACCGCATCTACCGCAAACCTCTGGGCTACGCCGGCGATTACGAAATGGTGAACATGATTCTGCGCGACCCCTATGAGGGCAGTTCGCTCTTCGCCAAGGTGCTCAATGTCTGGATGCTCGGACAGGCGCCCGCAGAAGCGCACCGCAATCGCATCCGCTTCCTCACGGGCCGCCTGGTGCAAGAGGCGGCGCGAACCCGGGGGCGCGGCCAGCCGCTCCGGGTCTATAACCTGGGGTGCGGCCCGGCCCAGGAGTGCCGGGACTTCATAGTGCAATCCGAGCTTTCCGACCGCGCTGAAGCCACACTCCTTGATTTCAACGACGAAACCCTGGCCTACACGCGCAGGAGCTTGGACGAGGCCCGGCTGAGCCACTGCCGCGCCACCCGCCTGGAACTGGTAAAGAAGTCGGTGGCCCAGGTCCTCAAAGCCGGCGCCGCGCAGCGTCGCCCCCCACTATGACCTGGTTTATTGCGCGGGCCTCTTTGACTACCTCCCCGACCCGGTCTGCAAGCAGCTCATGGGCACGCTCTACGAGATGCTCCTGCCCGGCGGGCTGCTAATCGCGACGAATATCGAGCCTTCCAACCCCCTCCGCAACATCATGGGCTATATCTTCGAGTGGCGCCTGATCGAGCGCAACGGCCCCCAGATGCTCGCCCTGACGCCCAGCGGCGCCTCGCTGGATGACTCGAAGGTCAGCGCCGA
Source organism: uncultured bacterium (assembly GCA_963713735.1). Classification (GTDB taxonomy): domain Bacteria; phylum Verrucomicrobiota; class Verrucomicrobiia; order Limisphaerales; family UBA8199; genus CAVQND01. Next base: position 260,983 of record CAVQND010000031.1, on the reverse strand, counting down.
CCCGACCGGGTGCAACCTGTTTCTGGAAGTCAGAAAGCCGGGCTTGAGGCCATGAACGACCCGGAAATCCAGCGGGCCTTTGAGGAGTACGACCTTCGGGAGAGCATCAGCAACTCCAAAGTGGGCTCTTTGCTGGCCACCGTGCTCATGCCGCTGGGCAGCTTCACCATGGATTACTTCGTCTATCGCCCCCGCCTCTGGGATTTCTGCAAGTGGCGCCTGGCCTCGGCGTTGCTGACGGCGGCGGTTCTGGGGCTGCTGATGAGCCGGTGGGGCGAACGGCACTACCGTGTGCTCCGCGTGGCGTGGTATTGGATTCCGATGGTGTTCATCGCGTGCATGATTTATGCCGCCCGAGACCCGTTCTCCCCCTACTACGCGGGTCTCAACCTGGTGCTCCTGGGCGTGGGAATCATCCTGCCGTGGACCTGATCTGGAGCTGCTGGTCACCGCGCTCGTGAGCATTTTCATCTACATCGGCATCGCCTCCGCTTCCGGTTGGGGGCACAGCCCGGCGCTGGCCAACAACCTGTTTTTTCTTGGTTCCACGGCGGTCGTCCTGGTCGTGGGCAGCTACCTTCACAGCCGCCTCCGTTTCCACGAATTCACCTTGCGCTTCGAGTTGGAGCGCAATCGGAAGGTCATCGAGGAATCCAACCGGAAACTCCTGGAACTGGACCAGGTCAAGAGCCGCTTCTTTGCCAACATCAGCCACGAGCTGCGCACGCCGCTGACGCTCCTGCTGGCGCCGCTGGAGGCGCTGCTCCGCCGCTTTCCCGTGGACGCGGAGACGCGCGACCTCCTCCACACCATGCACGCCAACGGCATGCGCCTGCTCAAGCTCATCAACGACCTGCTGGACCTGGTCCGCCTGGAGTCCGGCCGCCTGGAGATTAAGCGCGAGCCGCTCGAGATCAACGAGTTCGTCAAGGGCCTGGCCAGCGCCGCCCGCCAAGTGGCCGAGGACAAGCGGCTGCGGCTCGAGACCTTCGTGGCCCCCGAGGTCGGGACGGTCCTGGCGGATCGGGACCGGCTGGAAAAAATCGTGCTCAACCTGGTCTTTAACGCCCTTAAGTTCACTCCCGCCGGGGGCCGGGTGGAGTTGCGCGCGGAGAAACAAGGCCCCGAACTGGTCTTGATCGTCTCGGACACCGGGATGGGGATTGCGGAAAAGAACCTGCCGTTTGTTTTCGATCGTTTCTGGCAGGCGGACGGCTCCTCCAAGCGCAAGTACCAGGGGGCAGGCATCGGGCTGGCCCTGGTCAAGGAACTGGTGGAAGCCCAAGGCGGCAAGGTCGGCGTCCAAAGCCAGGAAGGCAAGGGCGCCACCTTCACCGTCCGGCTGCCCTACCAGGCCGGCGAGCCGGGGCCCAAGCCAAAGCCGCGAAGCCGCGGCGGACAGTCCGCCGGCGGTCCAGACCGGCGCAGGGACGGTCTCTTCCAACGAGTGGCTGGCGGATTTGTATCGGCGCGCCGAGCTGTTTCCCGCACTCACGCCTTTGCAGCCGTCGCTGCGGCCGGTGGAGACCTCGCGCAACGGCAAGCGGCCAGTGGTGTTGGTGGCGGACGACGAGCCCGACATGCTGCGGTTCTTGAACACGCAATTGAACTCGCAATACCAGGTCCTCGAGGCCGTTGACGGCCAGCAGGCCATCGAAAAGGCCAGCCAGTTTTTGCCCGACCTGATCCTGCTGGACATGATGATGCCGGAGAAGGACGGATTGCAGGCCTGCCGTGAACTGCGGGAACGCACCTCCACGCAGGCCATTCCCATTGTGTTGCTCACCGCCCGGGCGGATGAAGAAACCAAGCTGGCCGCCTTGTCGGCGGGGGCGAGCGATTTTCTGACGAAGCCCTTTTCGACCACCGAATTGCATGTCCGCATCCGGAACCTGGTCCAATCGCATCAGTATCAGGCCAAACTGGCGCGGCAGAACCAGGTGCTCGAGACGACCATCGAGCAACTCAAAGAAACCGAGACCCAACTCGTGCAATCCGAGAAGCTGGCGTCGCTGGGCCGGATGAGCGCCGGCATTATTCACGAAATCAACAATCCTCTGAATTTTGCCACCACCGGCCTGTTCACTCTGCGCAAGCGGACCAGCGCCCTGGCCCCCGCCTTCCAGCAGGAGTGCCAGGGGATTCTGCTGGACGTCGAAGAAGGGCTCAAGCGGGTCAAGAACATCGTCTCGGACTTGAGGATGTTCACCCATCCCGACACGGAGAGCCGCGAGGAGGTGCCGGCGGCGGAAGTGGTGGCGGCGGCGCTGCGGTTCTTGAGCAACGAATGGAAGGACAAGGTTCAGATCGAACAGAAGCTGCCGGAGGGCCAGACTGTCCTGGCCAACAAGAACACGCTCATTCACGTGCTGGTCAATCTTTTGCAGAACTCCCTGGACGCATTCCCAAACAAGACCTTTACGGACGAACGGCCCACGATTTGGATCGAGGGCCGCCGGGAGCCGGGCAAGAGCATCCTGCTGGTCCGCGACAACGGCCCCGGCATTGCAACCGCAGCATTTGGACAAGGTGTTCGACCCGTTTTTCACCACCAAAGATGTGGGCCAGGGCATGGGCTTGGGGTTGACCATCTGCTATCGGATCGTGCAAGATTGCCAGGGCCGAATTGCGGTGCGCACCGAGCCGGGCCAGTTTTGTGAATTTGCGCTCGAATTCCCGGCCGACCGATGAGTCACTATGGACCACCAATACGATTACCGGAAGTTTCCGATCCTTTACGTGGATGACGAGGAACTCTCGTTGAAGCACTTCACCCTGGCCTTCGGCGACCAGTTCCGGGTCCTGACCGCCAGCAACGCCCAGGACGGCCTCAAGCTGCTGGAAGAGCACCAGGATGAAATCGGGCTCTTGATGACCGACCAGCGGATGCCCGGAGAAAAGGGGGTGTGGCTGCTGGAACGCGCCCGCCAGCTCCGCCCGCGCATCATCCGCATCCTGGCCACCGCCTATGCGGACATGGACGCCGCGATTGCGGCCGTGAACACCGGCGCCATCTACAAATACGTCACCAAGCCCTGGGACCCGCCCCAACTCGAGAGCACCCTCAAACGCGGCCTCGAGTTCTTCATCGTCCAGCGCGAGCGCGACCAGCTATTGCAGGAAAAACTCTCCGTGTTGCGCAATATGATGATCGCCGACCGGATTGTGAGCCTGGGCCTGCTGGCGGCCGGCCTGAGCCATCATATCCGCAATTCGATGGTGGCCGTGAAGACCTTCCTGGACCTGGTGCCGGCCAAGATGCAGGAGGAAAAGGTGGACTTGGACGGGCTGCGCAACCCCGATTTCTGGAAGGAGTATTACCAGAACGTCCAGGGGCAGATCGCCAGGATCAACCACCTGCTCAAAGACCTCTGGACCGCTTCCGAGAAACCGGCCCTTGCCTTCGGCGACAGCGTCCAGTTGCACGCGGTGGTCGCGGAAGCGGTGGCCGCGCTCCGCGCCCCTTTGGCCGCAAAGAACATCACCGTGGACAATCGCATCCCCGATTCGCTCCCGGCCCTGCAGGTGGACAAACCCAAGTTCTACCGGCTCTTCGAGTTGCTCTTGAAGGACGAACTGGCCAGCCTGCCGCCGGGCAGCCGCATCCGCTTGTCCGCCAGCCGGCCCCAACCCGGCCCTGCAGAAAAGGAGGAGGTCGAGGTGGAGTTGAGCGACAACGGCCCGGGCCTGCCCGAAGAGGCCCTGCGCCTGGTCTTCGACCCGTTCCTGGTCCGCAGCGACAGCCCTCTGGAATACGGCATCCACCTCATGGCCTGCTATTTCATCGTCCACCATCACGGCGGGCGCATCCAGGCCCGCAGCAAACCGGGCGAGGGCACGACCTTTACCTTGCGTTTGCCCACTCATCCGGCCCAGGCCACCCCCCCGCAGCAGGAGCATGAATTCCTCCAGCAGGTCCTGCTCAATGACGCCCTCTGGGACAAGCTCACTTCTTCGGACTGAGCGGAGCATTTCGAGTTGACTTCACCCCCGGACCGGGGCATCTCCTGGACGCAAACCGGGAATTCCCTGGATTGCGCCCGGCCAGGCCGCCGTGTTTACTGGGCCAAGAATGTATTGACCCGAGGCCAGTCTATGCTTCATATAATGCCAGTGGCAGTCCTTCAAATAGAAAGGGCGACGGCCCGATGAAGACGTTATTGGTACTGGCCAACTATCCTGACTTGGCGGAGTCGATGCGGGCGGGACTCAATTCCGAAGAGTACCGCATTCTGGATCGCGACAGCCTGGAAGAGGCGGAGCCATTCCTGGCCCACGGTTTGATGGATGCCTGCGTCCTGGAGGTTGATTTAACCACCGTGCAGGGAATCTGGGCCATTGAAAAACTGCGGCGGCGCGCCCCCAAGTGCCCGCTCATCCTCTATGCCGGAGCCGGCCAAAGCCAATGGGAGGAGGAGGCCTACCTGCAAGGGGCGACCCACGTGCTCACCAAGCCGGTGCGCCCACGCTTGCTGGCCGCCCTGCTGGGGCGACTCTGGCCGGAGCCGGCCTCCGCCTCGCGCGCCCCGGTCTCCTCGCCGCCTCCGCCACCGCAGGGGCTGGCCCAGTCCGTCGAGCCGGCGCCGGTCCCGGTTGCCGGCGCGGCGCAGACCCTCGGCGTGCTGCGCGATTTCTCCGGCATTCTGACCCAATCCCTCAATGCCGAGGGGATGCTCAAGCAGTTCCTGCTCTTGCTCCGCGAGATCCTTGGCCTTAACCGGGCCGCGATTTTCCTGCGGCCGCCCTTTGTTTCGTTGAGCGGTCCGCGGGTCTTTGGAGAGAGCCGGCAATTGCGGGCCGCCTGCTCGCTGGGCTTGTCTGCCGGCCTGCTGCAGCATTTCGAGTTGTCTTTTGAAGCGGGCATTGGCAGCCAATTGCTTCGCCTGGGCCGCATCTTGCGGCGCCGGAGCGAAGAGGCGCGCGCCGACCCCGCCACGCAAAAGGAATTCGAATTGCTCGGGGTCCAGGTTGCCGTGCCGGTCCTGGACCGGGAGAATGTGCTGGGCGTGGCCGTGTTCGACGGCCGCGTCACGGGAGAGCCGCTGGTCAACTCGGAATTGGAGCTGATCTTTCATCTGCTCGAGCAACTTGGCCTCGCCCTCAAGAACATCTGGCTGCACGACCAGTTGGTCAGCAACCATGAGATGATGGCCGACATCCTGCGCGAGTTGAGCAGCGCCTGCGTGGTCGTCAGCCGCGACCTGGCCATCCTTCACGCCAACAAGATGGCCCGCAAGCATTTCGGTTCCGGCGAACGCCAGAAAGGGGAACTCGAATTCAGCGACCTGCCGCAGGTCCTGGGCGCCAAAATCTATCAAGTCCTCAAGACCGGCGCCGCCGTCACCAATTTCAAGTTCAAGCCCGCCGAGGATGCCGCCGCCCTTTTCAATGCCAACATCGTCCCCTTCCAGCGCCAGCAGCCGGGCTTGCCCGCCGCCGCCCTGCTCATGGTCGAGGACATGACGCAGAGCCAGCAGTTGCAGCGCCTCGAAATCGAGACGGCCAAACTGCGCCTGGTCAAGACGATGGCCGACCGGCTGACCCATGAAATCGGCAATGCCCTGGTCCCGCTCTCCGTTCATCAGCAGATGCTCGGCGAGAAGCTCGCCGCCAGGAGCCTGGACCTGGATTTCCTCCGAACCATGGAGCGCGACCTCTCCGAGGGCGTGCGGCGTGTCACCCGGCTGACCAACCAGATGCGCTTTTTGGCCCGCGACAGCCTCGCCGCCCAGGAGGCCTTCCCCCTGGGGCCGCTCCTGGAAGAGGCCTACCAGGAGGCCCGCCGCTACCAACCGGGCAAGTCCTCCCAACTCAGATACGATGCCGGCAACAAACCCATTATTCTCACCGGCGACCGCCCCGCCCTCAAACACGCCCTGGCCGAGGTCATGCTCAATGCCCTCCAGGCCAACCCGGCTGACCCGCGCATCGACATCCGTATGCGCGCCGAGCGGGTCGGGGACGGAAACGGCGGCGAGTTGGGAGTGCAAATCGAAGTCGAGGACAACGGCCCCGGGTTCACTGCCGACTCCGCGGAAAAGGCCTCCGCCCCGTTTTTCACCACCCGCAGCGTCGGCCTGGGCCTTGGCTTGACCGTCAGCCGAAAAATCATCGAGACCCATCGCGGCAAGCTCGAAATCGTCCCGCCCCGCTCAAACCAGTCCGGTCTCATCCGCATCTCTTTGCCCCTCGAACCGACCGGTCTCCAGGCGGCTTGAGCAGGGGGCCGCGACGCGCTTTGCGGCGCTCGCCTCGGGACATGGGCGACAGCTCCCAGAGGGCCTGGCGTGCGGGTTTGACTGCACGACCCGAAAAACCGATACTGCCTCAGAATAGACAAGAAATGCGAGCCGAATTCGTTAAACACATACCGTGTGCGAATGGGGAGGCTCTGGTACGAATCAGATATGGAACAGGTCCAGGAACTCGGTATGGCTGCGTTGCTGCGGAATCGCGCGAACGTGGCGCCGCAAGCGACAGCGATTCTGGCGGAAAACCGCGAACCATTGACTTACGAGGGACTGTGGGCACACGTTGTCAACGTGGCGCGGGTGCTCTCAGCGCTTCGGCTTTCGCCGAAGGACCGGATAGCCATCGTGCTTCCCGACGGACCGGAGATGGCGATGGCGTTTCTCTGCGTGAGCAGCCTGGCCACGGCGGCGCCGCTGAATCCGCGATATTGGGCGCCAGAATTTGAGTTCTTCCTGTCCGACCTGCAGCCCAGGTTAGTGGTTCTTCCGGAGGGCCAGGAATCGCCGGCACGGGAGATCGCGCAACAGAATGGGATCCAGGTGCTGGAACTGCTTGTGCCTGATCGCGCTGCGGCGGGATGCTTTGAGTTCGCCGGTCTCGGGGGCGGGAAAGCGGCTTCCAGCGGGGATTTGTCCTTTGGCCAAGCGCACGATGTCGCACTGATGTTACACACTTCCGGCACAACCTCCAGGCCGAAAATCGTTCCGTTGACGCACCGGAATTTGCTCAGCTCGGCGCGCCATATCTGCGGGACGCTGGCGTTGAGTCCAACGGACCGCTGTCTGAACATCATGCCGCTATTTCACATACACGGTTTGATCGGCGCGACGCTTTCCTCGCTTTCCGCCGGGGCGAGCCTGGTCTGCACCCCAGGGTTCATGGCCTCGAGGTTCTTTGAATGGCTCGATGAGTTCCGGCCGACTTGGTTTACGGCTGTGCCCGCGATGCATCAAGTGATTCTCGGTCGCGCGCCTGACAACGCCGACACTATCGCGCGCTGCCCGCTGCGCTTTGTCCGATCCTCCTCTTCGGCGCTCCCGACGCGGGTGATGCGGGGGATCGAGGCCGCTTTCGCCGCGCCGCTCCTGGAATCGTACGGAATGACGGAGGCGTCGCATCAAATCGCGAGCAATCCGCTGCCACCCCGCGCGCGGAAGGCCGGGTCGGTGGGAATTGCGGCAGGACCGGACATAGCAATCCTGGACGCTACGGGCAACGTGCAGCCGGCGAACACGACAGGCGAAATCGCGATCCGCGGTCCGAATGTTACAAACGGTTATGAACTGGCTCCGCAAGCCAATGCGGCCGCATTCGCCAAGGGTTGGTTTCGGACAGGGGATCAGGGTTATCTGGATGCCGACGGCTATCTGTTCATCACCGGGCGCCTCAAGGAGCTAATCAATCGTGGGGGCGAGAAGATTTCTCCGCGAGAGATCGATGAGGTCTTGATGTCGCATCCGGCGGTGGAAACGGCCTTGGCCTTCGCGATACCCGACTTGTCGCTCGGGGAGGAAGTCGGGGCGGCAGTTGTTCTGAAGAAGGGGATGGCCGCGTCTGCCGAGGAGATCCAGGAATTTGGGCTTGGGAAATTGGCCGATTTCAAGGTGCCCCGGCGCGTAGTAATCGTTCCGGAGATCCCGAAGGGGCCGACTGGGAAATCGCAACGGATCGGACTGGCGGAACGACTTGGGGTCAAAGAGCAGGCGCCTCTTGTCGGCCAACGGCCTGACTTAGTCGCTCCGCGCAACGAGATTGAACGCACGGTGGCGCGATTTTGGTGCGAGGTGCTCGGCCTCCGGGAGGCGGGGGTCAAAGATCGTTTTTTGGAGTCTGGCGGCGATTCAATCGGCGCGACGCGGCTGATTGCGCGCCTGCGTGAGGAATTCGGATGTCAGATTTCGGTTCTGGCCTTCTTCCAATCGCCTTCGATTGCGTCGCTGGCAGAGTGGATTGAAAAAGACCAAAGGGAAGCAAATCAGTCCCGGAGCATGGACCAGGTTCTCGACGAATTGGAGAGCCTTTCAGATGAAGACGCCGAACGATTGCTGGCGCAATCGGACCGGCAAACACCGGAGAATCAGGCCAATGAGAGCTCGTAGCCATCAATGACACGCAACGCAATGGATAAAACCCAGAGCTGTGGCGCGGGACTGCGCGAGGCTGTTTCGGCCGGTCTGGTTTCCGCGATCGGGATTTACGACGTGTTCTCGGCCACGATAGCGGCCCGGCAGTTTTCCGTTCTGTTTGTTAGCGGATTCGGGTTTGCTGCGAGTTATTATGGTTTGCCGGACTTTGGGTTCATTGGTTGGCCGGATATTGTGACGTTCGTGCAAAGGCTCAAATTGCTCCTGCCGCAAGAACATCTGTTGGTGGACATTGATGATGGCTATGGGGATGCGGCGATCGCATGTCACGTCGTGGCGGGGTTAGAGGCGGCAGGGGCATCCGGGGTGGTGATGGAGGACCAAATGCGTCCGCGCCGTTGCGGTCATTATGAGGGGAAGCGAGTCGCGCCGTTGAATGAGTTTCTCGATAAACTCAAACGGGTGCTGACGGCGCGGCGAGATTTGTTTGTGGTTGCGCGGACGGATGCCGAGGACAGCGGAGAGGTTCTTTTGCGCGTGAAGGCATTCGCGGAGGCGGGGGCGGACGCCGTGCTGGCAGACGGTCTTAAGGATCTCCACCTCCTCCAGGCGCTCCGCAGTGCCGTGCGATGTCCTATCACGTTCAACCAGATCGCGGGAGGCAAATCGCCTGCCTGCAGTTGGACGGAGCTGGCGGCGGCGGGAGTGTCACTGGTGATTTACAGCACGCCCTGCCTGTTTGCAGCCCAGGCCGGAATTGAGGCGGCCATAACTGAGCTGAAAAGTGCGGACGGCAGGTTGCCGAGCAATGCGCCGGTCGATCTCGGCACGTGCACGCGATTGCTTGAAGGGAACCTCCTGCGGAGACGTCAATCAACGTGAGGGCTCAAGCGCCGGGCGCCAATTCGGAGGCTCAGCAGGAGAGATTGGCCAAACTCTCGCCAGCCAAACGCCGTTTGTTGGAGGCGCGGTTGAGGGCGTTGCCGGGCGCAGACCGATCGGTGCCGCGAACGAGTATTTCGTCGAGTGCCGGGCGCGCGGTATTCCCACTAACCTGCGCACAGGAACGCATGTGGCTGGTGCAGCAAATGGAGCCGTCCACCCCGCTTTACAATTGACCGGCGAGCCTGCGACTGCGCGGGCCACTGCGTGTCGAGGCGCTGGAAGCCGGGTTCAATGAGTTGTTGCGCCGGCATGGGGTTTTGCGCAGCAGCATTTCCGTGGAAGACGGCCAGCCGGTCCAGACTGTGGCTCCGTTCCAGCCGTTGACACTGCTCGTGACCGATCTGCATGAGCTTCCTGTTGGGCGACGGGACGCCCGGCTGCGGCAACTGGCGGACCTCGAAGCAAACCGCCCTTTCGACATGGGACATCAGCCTCTGTTTCGAGCATCGGTGGTGCGCCTAGCGCCCGACGACCACGTTTTCTTGGTGACGTTCCACCACGCGATCTTCGATGGGTGGTCGTACCAGGTTTTCTTGAGCGAGTTGGCCGCACTATACGGGAGTTCTTTGGAAAAAAGGCCCAGCCCGCTGGCGCCGCTCCCAATTCAATATGGTGATTTCGCGGTTTGGCAAAGGGAGTTGATGCGAGCTCCTGCGGCATTGGAGCACCTGGTCTATTGGGAAAAGAAACTCTCCGGCTGCCCCTTGGTACTGAGACTTCCCGCCGACCGTCCGCGGCCGCCCGTGCAGAGCTGCCGGGGCGCCCGATTCGCGCGGCGAATCCCGGCGCCGGTGTGCGCGGCATTGAAGGAGCTAAGCCAGCGTGAGGATGCGACCTTGTTTATGACGGTCTTCGCGGGCTATTGCACGTTGGTCCACCGGCACACCGCTCAGGAGGACATTCTCGTGGGCGTGCCGATCGCGGGCAGGACCTGCGCTGAGACCGAGAGGTTAATCGGGTGCTGCGCCAATACACTCGTGTTGCGTGCCGATCTGTCTGGCGATCCCACAGTGAGGGAGTTGCTGCGCCGGGTGAGGCAGCTTGCGCTGGAAGGCTTCGCCCACCAGGATGCGCCATTTGAGACGGTTCTCGAAAGGCTGGACCCGGTCCGCGACCCGAGCCGGACGCGCCTGTTTCAGGGGCTATTCCAGTTGAGGAACATTCCGAGAATTGTTCCGGAGTGGCAGGAGTTGACCGTCGAACCTTTGGCAGCCGGCACCCATTCAGCCAAGGTGGATCTCAGCTTCGAGGTTGAGGAGCAGGCGGATGGCCTGATGTGCGATTGTGAATACAGCACGGACTTGTTTGATGAGGCTACGATCTCGCGCATGATCGAGCGGTTCGAAGTCATTCTGGGCGGCATGGCTTGGAAGCCAACCGCACGTCTTTCCGAACTGGACTGGCTGACCGACCTCGATCGCCGCCAGGTCGTGGTCGATTGGAACAAGACAGCAGCCGAATTTCCCTCGGATCGGCGCATTCATGACTTGTTCGCCGATCACGCTGCCCGCACGCCTGGCGCGGCGGCCGTTGTTTGTTGTGGCCAGAGGACCACGTATGCTGACCTGGACGACATGGCCGAGAAAGCTGCGGCGTCGTTTCGCACGCAGGGCGTGGACAGGGATGCGCTGGTCGCTATCTGCCTGGAGCAATCGGTGCAGCGTTTAGCGGCTCTGCTGGGAACGCTCAAGGCAGGCGGCGCCTTCTTAACACTGGATCCAACGCTCCCGGAAGGCCGCAAGCGGGTGGTTCTCGAAGAAGCCGGTTTCCCAGTGGTTTTAACGTCGAAGGAGGGGCTGCGACAGTTGACTGCTTATCCCGGCAAGACCCTTTGCATTGATGAGTTGTTTTTATCGCCATCTCGCTTGCACATGGGCGCAGAAACGCAGTCCGTGACCAGCGGGGAGTTGGCTTATGTGATCTTCACCTCGGGATCTACGGGTCGGCCGAAGGGTGTCATGGTGGAGCACGGTTCTCTGGTCAACTATATCATTGCACTTGGCCGGAAGGTTGCCATCAGGCCGGCGGATCGCGTCCTCCAAATGGCCTCGCTGACCTTTGATACCAGCATTGAGGAGACCTTTCTTGCGCTTGCCCACGGCGCCACTCTGGTGCTGCGCAACGATGAAATGCTCTACTCTCCGCGCGTGTTCTTGGAGACCTGCGTGGAGTGGAAGATCACCATCCTGGACCTGCCCACTGTCTTTTGGCATGAGTTGGCTCAGTCGCTGGGGCAGGACGGCTTGCGGCTTCCGCCCTCCGTGAGGTTGGTCATTATCGGTGGCGAGCAGGCTCGACGCGATCGCTGGCTGCAGTGGCGGACTAGCGCGGGAGAGCGGGTCCAGTTGCTCAACGGCTATGGACCGACAGAAGGCACCATCGTCGCAACCTGGCAGGACTTGATGAAGCCCGAGGATGGCGCATCCTCATCGGAGGGCTTGCCTATTGGTCGTCCAGTGCCCAACGTGAGCGCCTACGTTCTGGATCGCGCTGGAAAACCAGTAGCGCCGGGCGTTTGGGGTGAGTTGTATCTGGGTGGCGCAGGAGTTGCACGGGGTTACTTGAACCAACCGGCATTGACCGCGGAGCGCTTTGTCGCCGATCCTTTTGTGACTGCGCCGGACGCTAGGATGTATCGGACCGGCGATGTTTGCCGATGGCGCCTCGATGGGCGGCTCGAACTCAATGGGCGCATGGATCGGCAAGTGAAAGTGCGGGGATACCGCATTGAACTGGAAGAGATCGAATCCACCCTTTGCCAATGTTCGGAAATCGAGCAGGCGGTGGTGGTTGCGCGTGAGGACACCGCAGGAGACAAACGACTGGTTGCGTATGTCATCTGCAAGGCACGCGGGCCTTTCCGGGCCAAGAGTCTGCGGGCAACACTGCTTCGCAGGCTGCCTGATCACATGGTGCCTTATGTGTTTGTTCCGCTGGAGAGATTCCCACTGACGCCGCACGGGAAGGTAGATCGCGCCGCGTTGCCCCCGCCAGAAATGCATGAGGGAGAAGAACCTGCATCGGCCCGTTCTCCGCATTCACTACTGGAGTTCCGGCTCATGCGCCTTTGGGAAAACGTGTTGAAGCGGGCCGTGGTCGGCCCCGACGACGATTTCTTTGAAATGGGGGGGCACTCACTCCTGGGTTTGCGGCTGATCGCCGAACTGGAGAAGTTGCTGGACCGAGAGGTTCCCGTTTCGACTTTGTTTCATGGGCCGACGCCGACTCAGATGGCACGCCTGTTGCATGATGGGGGGTGGGCGCCGAGTTGGTCTGCCCTCGTGCCGCTCAAGGCTGGCGGTGCCCGTGCCCCGTTGTTTCTTGTCCATGATTGCGTCGGCGAGGTGTACTGCTACCTCGAACTGGCGGGGCTCCTGTCCTCGGATCAGCCCGTTTACGGAGTGCGCGCGGTTGGAGTTGATTCTGGAATGCTCGTCCACAGGAGCGTTGAACAAATGGCCGCGCACTATTTGGCTGAAATCCGCTCCCTGCAACCCGAGGGGCCCTATTTCATCGGCGGATCGGCGGTTGGAGGATTGGTTGCTCTTGAGATTGCGCAACGGCTGCGGCGAGAAGGTGCCAAGGTTGCGTTTCTGGGAATCTTCGAGACACGGCCGCGTAATCTGCCTTTGTGGCGCTCAGCCTCCGGAAGAAGGGGCATTCGCTGGTCGCGATTTTGGTGGCGGCTCCGCAGCCTGTTCGCCGCCCTCAAGCGCGCAGGAGCCGTGCGCGCCATCCCCAATCCCGCCTTAGACGGAAACCCGGATGCCCCGAGCCCATCTGGCGGCATCAGTGTGGCAACAGAGCCGACAGAAGCAGTTCGTCAAACCTTGCTCACAGCCCACTTTGACTACCAGCCTGAACCCTATCCGGATCCGATCAATGTGTTCTGGTCAGAGGGCCAGGCTTGCCGCCTTGACCTGGCTTGGGGACGGTTGGCGACCCGCGGCCTGACCGTCCACAGGGTTCCCGGCAACCATAGTTCCATGTGGCGCGGAGAGAATGCAAAGGCTCTCGCCAAGCGGATTGAGGCATCACAAGGCTGGATTATTTGTGCCCCTCCGGCGAGCGTTCCAGCCCGGTGCACTTGTGGTTCTGGTCGCAGGTGAGCACGAAACGTCCGTGAATCCCTTCGGTCGTGACAAATCGCTGGAGCAGGGAGGCGGGAAACTGCACGGTCTGGCCGGTGGTGCTGAGGGCGACGACGTGGAGGACGGCGCCGCGATAGTAGTCCAGGTATTGCCCGGGCGAGATGTCGAGCCGAAATTCGTAGCGGTTCATGGCCGGGCCAGGCGGAGTCTGGCCGTTGAGCGGAGGGTCTGGCCGGCCTCGAGGGATTGGCCTTGGCCGTAGTTGCTGGTCCATTCCCCCAGACCGCAGTGAGTTCCCCCGTACCAATCATTGACATGGACGCAGATACGGTCGGATTCGACCATGGCGCGGAGATGCTGCGAGCCATCGGAGGTCACCCAGACTCCCGGGCCGGCAGGGTAGCCGATTGCGGCCCAGTCAATATGACGTTTGGTGCTGCGGAAATCGTTGCAGCCCATGGGGGAGTTGTCCGCCGCCCAGGGCCAGGTGGGGGGCAACTCCTCGGGATGCGGGGCAAAGGCGCGCGTTTGGCCGAGCGAACGGCCGATGTGGTCGCCGGGATAGACGCTCCACTCGGCACGGCGCTGCCAGCGCAGGAGGTCGCAGTCTTTGGGGACGGAAAAGGCCAGGCCGATCTCGCGGGCCAGGAGTTTCGGCCCGGTGTATTTGAGATGCGATTGCACGGTGAGGGCGCCCCCGGGGCTAATCAGCAGGTCGTATCCGCCCTCGAAGTGCTCGTAGCTGCCTTCGAGTTGGACGCGGACATCTCGGCCTTCCGGCCGGACCTCGAGCTTTTTGGAGGCGCCAGGTCAACGGATTGGGCAAGGCTGAAAGGGGCGTTGCCGCTGGCAAAACGTGGACCCTGGGCGTCTCCAGCAGCAGGGCCTGTCCAAAACCGACGCCGCGTCGCAGTCCGCCGGTGGCCTGATCGAAGGCCAGTTCAAACCCCTGTCCGACCACACGCGTCCCCTGCCCTGCCAGGTAGTTTTCCTCCACGATTCGCAGGGGCGCCGAGCCCGGCGCGCGCAGTTCGGGCATGGACGGGGCCAATTGACCGACGGGCAAACGATAGGCATCCACCAGGCGGCCGGCCCGGTCCCGGAATTCCAGGCCAAGGAACTGGCCGGAGACCGGCGCATGGGCCGGCTTGAGCACCAACTCACCCGACTGGCGCGGCGGCACGGCGGCGCGCACAATGCCGTGTTCGACGCCCAACTGCCATTCGGTTTTCAATTCGGCAAGGTCGGTGAAGTCGTATTGATTCTCGACCGCCAGGCGAATCGGTTGGCCCGGCGCCGGCAGCGGCACGGGGGTCTCTGCGAGCTTGACGGGCGAGTGGAGTTTCTTGGTAATCCAGAACTCGGGTTTCTGGCGCCGCCATCCATCCACCACGCCCCAGGGCGCATCGCCGGCCAGCCCGCGGTTGGGGAGGCGATATTGGTTCTCGAGGAAATGAGCGCGGGTGATTTGGCGCCCGTACTCGAGGCCGCGATTGGGGACGCAGAACAGGTCGTCCGACCAGGCCCAGATCTGCGAGCCGGCGATGTTCCTGCTCCGCATCATGCGCGCGTAGATGGCCGGGAGCGGCTCGGCGTAGTAGTCCCGAATTCCCGGGTCCACCCACATTTCGGCCACGTCGTCGAAGATGCCCTGATAGATGCACCAGCATTCGTCCCAGAGCACCGGCTTGGGCTGTTTCTCCAATTCGCCGATGGCCGCCAGGGTGATGGGATTGTGCTGGACCACGATTTCCAGCGAGCCACGGCCCCAACTGCCGGCGTTGGGGCGGCTCGCATCGGCAGCGCGCAACCATTCATGGCTGCGCTCCAGACCGTAGCCAAAGGAGCTTTCGTTGCACACCGACCAGATAAAGACGCTGGGATGATTGCGGTCGCGAGCGAGCAACTCCGCGTTGAGCTGCATGACGCGCGGCGTCAGGCGGAGGTCGTCGGTGGCCTCGGCCCAACAGAACGAGCCTTCATCCTCGACATAGATGCCCAGTTCGTCCGCCACGTCCAGCAAGGCGGGCAAGGGCGGGTAATGCGAGGTGCGCAGTGAATTGAGATTCGCCTCTTTCATCAGTTCGAGGTCCTGGCGGGCCAGGGCGGCCGTCACGGCGCGGCCCAGCAGCGGGTGCGAGTCATGGTGGCAAGTGCCGCGAATCTTCACCGCCTGGCCGTTGA
Organism: uncultured bacterium; assembly: GCA_963713735.1. Lineage (GTDB taxonomy): Bacteria > Verrucomicrobiota > Verrucomicrobiia > Limisphaerales > UBA8199 > CAVQND01. The sequence goes on along the minus strand of CAVQND010000031.1, from coordinate 245,427 downwards.
TGAGCAGTTGCCCGTCGCGCGCGTCGGTCTGGCGAAAACCGATGTGTTGCGCCACTTTGTCCAGCACTCGCCCTTTGGCTTTGAGGGTTGCTTCGACCAGGTAAAGGGCAGGATGCTCGGCCTCCCAATGACGCAGGGGCGCTCACGGGCAAGGCCAGGCGGACCTCGGCCCGTTGCCAAGGCCCCACCTGGACGGGGGTGGGCTGGGCGTTGGCCGGCACGGGCCGGTGCTCGGGGTCTGTGAGGCGAAGTTCGAGCACCGCCTGGGGCAGAGGCTCGGGAGATTCATTGACGATGGCCGCCCGCACGATGAGTTGCGCATCCCGGTAGCCGGCATCGAATACCGGCGTCAGGTCCAGCGCCCCCAGATGCACTGCCGGAACCCGAAACAGCCAGACCGGGCGCATAATGCCGGCCAGTGGAAAATCGGCGTACTCGCTCATCTTATCGAGCCGATCGCTGACTACGGTGTGTTGGGTCACACGGACCGCCAGCAGGTTGTCGCCGTCCCTGGCGGCGTCGGTGAGGTCGACCTCGAAGGGCAGCGCGCCCCCTTCGTGATAAGCCAGGCGCCGGCCGTTAAGCCAGACCTCGGCGCCGCTATAGACCCCCTCGAAGCGCAGCTTGAGCCTTCCCTGCCCCGCCGGCTCCCGGAACCGCCTGCGGTAGCCGCCGACCCCTTGGGTGGATTGAAATCCCTCCATTTCGAAATGAGCCGGCACCCGGATATCGGACCAATGGCGGTCATCGAACCCGGGTTCCCAAAAACCGGCCGGCGGGTCGGCGGCAAATCGCCAGATGCCATCGAGGCTGAGCTTGTGGCGATGCAGGTCTTCCGGGGTCAAGCCGTATTGGAATCCAGCGGCATCCATCCGCACTGCAGAAGCCTGCGCCGCGTCCTGGCCGGGCAGGCGCGCGGCAACGGCGACCTTGCCCTCGAGCCCCACGGGCATCGGGACGAAGAACAGGCCGTATGATCGCTGCGCGCGCTGGCCTGCCAGGCGCCGGATTTGGCCTCGCCGGAAAGCGTCAGTTCCGCTCCGGCCACGGGCGCACTCCCCCATTCATCGGAGATCATCCCGATAAAGCGGCCATCCGCGTCCGAGGCCAGGTTGATGGCGGGGGGATGAGAAAAGGGCTCTTCGAAGACCTGGACCTCGGTGAAACTGGGGCCATTGGTGATATTGGCCAGGCGCAAGCGCGAGGTCGAACGCGATTTGAACCGGCAGACGACCACCCGCGGCAAGCGCCGGTCCGGGCTGCCCAAGTGCTCGAGCGTGACCCACGCCCGGCTCTCGGGGTCCCAGGCCTCCAGGTCCATCTCTTTCACGTAGCGGTCATGCTGGAAAATGACCACCTCGCCGACGCGGACCGGTTGGTCCCAGTCCAGTTGGAACCATCCCCCGGTGTTGTGGCCTGGAATGCCCGACCACCGCGTGTCCATGTTCCCGTCGATGGCCAGGTTTGCACTCATGCCCTGGTAGCTCTCGAAGGCCGAGGCCCGCGCCCTCAAGGCGAGATTGGCAGGGCCGGTCTCGCCGGCCCGGGTCAGGGTCCAAGGCAAGGCGCAGAGTAAGGCGGGGATGAGGATCAGCTTTCTCATGTGGTCCGTCCGTCTCACTCGGGGCTTGTGCAAAAGCAAAGGGCGAGGTTGAGGCATAACTCTAACATTCTGAAACCACGATTGGCGTCAAGAGCGGCGGGATGCGCCGCACTCCAAACGCTTCGCGAAGCAGCGATGCGCTGCCGATGTCGCGAAGCGTTTGGAGTGCGCGGCATTCCCGCGCTTTGGCTGCGTGCGCCGAGGGGACAGCCGGAATTAATTCTTGCACGCGCGCTAGGTTCGCGTAGCGGTGAATTCCAGAAGGGCATTGGGGCTGGGATGGGGGCTTCACTCCGGCACCTTCGCGATGGCTTGGCTTATTTCGTCCAGGAGGCGTCGCGCACGGGCCTCTTCTGCGGCGGCGCGGCCCTCGTAATGCTGGAAGTCACGCAAGGCAGCCTCCGCGTAGGCCCGCGCGCGGAGGAGGTTGCCGCGGCGCAGGGAAAGCGGGCTGTCCCCAAAGGCCTCGCGGGCGTACATGAGGGCCATATTGAAGCGCGTTTGCCCAGCGCCGAAGCGGTTCCGGGTCTTTTCGAAATAGTGCGCTGCTTCTTCAAGGTGCTCGCGGGCGTCATCGAGTTGGCCTGCCTCGGAATAAAGATTGCCGAGTTGGTTGTGCAATGGCGCGAGCTCGGTCAAGTCATCATCTGCGCCAAGCTGGCGCGCCTCAAGGTAGTGCTTTTCCGCGGCCTGAGCGTGACCCAGCAGCGTTTCCGCCGGTTCCTTCCGCTCCCGGGCGTCGTTGAACCGCTCGTGGCGCACCATACCGATTTGCGTAATGCACTTGGAACGGCCCAAGACGTCGTTTGGTCCGCGCAACTCCAGGCTGCGCTGGTAGGCGGCCCCGGCAACGTCAAGGTGGCGAGTGGCTGGGATCTCCCGATAAGCATGGCCGAGGTTGAATTCAGCAACGGCTTCGGCTGGCTCGTCCTGGACGCGCTGATAAAGGCGGATGGCCTCCCGATAGTGTTCCACGCACGCGGGGTTGCCATTTTCCCTCTGGATGTGGCCGAGGCCTTCGACTGAAACGGCCAGGCTCCGCAGGCGGTTTCGTTGATTACCATCCAGCGGCACCGCCGCGTCCAAGGCCAGTTCGCCGGCGGCCTTCCCTCGCTCGAACGTGACGGACTTCTCCTGCAATGCCGCGGCTTTCGCGAGGTCGCGCTCATGTTCACTTGCCAGACGGATCCGGTACTCCATGCACAGGCTGTACCTGGTCCTCACGGCCGGGGATGGGCTCGTCGCCGGGGGTGCAGTAGTCGAGCCTGATTTCCTCGACCAGCTTGGCCCATTCCAGCGTCCGGCCCTGGTAACCGTAGAGCCTCATCAAGACCCTGCATGCAGGAAATAGCCGGTGACCACCACTGGTTCCGGCGGGCGAGGCGACGGGCGTGGAGGAGGTTGGCTTCCTCCAGACTCAGCAAGCCGATGACGCGTGTGTTCCCGGCGCAGAACCGATCGTGGTAGTAACCACCCAGCGCCCCGATCGCCTCGACCCAGGCGCGGAGGGCGGTTTGGGACGCTGAGCGGCCGGCTTGGCCGTCGTAGTGGCGGGCGAAGAGTTGGCGAAGGAACCACGGCAGGGCGGGATGGATGGTGAACCAGGTCCCTCTCAGGTGGGTGAGCAGCCCGATGTCCCGGGCGCGGTCGAGCAGGCTGGTGAGGTGTTCCTTGGTCCTGCCCTGCAACTCCGGCAGAGCATAGTCGCCGACCTTGCCCATCGCTTGTAGAACAACGACGTCTACCGTGCCTTGGAAGAGGTGAAGGAGGGCGATGATGGGCAACTCATCGTCCTTGAATGCATGGCGGAAGCCGTAGTCGAGCGAGGCGCCAAGGGATTTGTCGCGGCCTTGCTTTTCGTCCGTGTCCTCGATGCCTTGCTCGCCGAGGCGGATGGCTTCCACGAAATCCTCGATTGGCTTTTTGCCGCGCAGGCCCTTTCGGATGGCCTGGCCGGCGAGGACGCGGAGGGTGAGCGGGTTGCCCGCACAGTAGTCGAGCAGCGGCTGCCAGTCGGCGATTTCCGAGGGCTTGAGCTTTTTGTCCTCGCCCAGCTTGAGGGCGAGTTTGGCGGCATCGGGGTTCCTCATCCGGGGCATGGCAATGTGATAGGGGATGCCGCCCAGCCAGCCTTTTTCATCCCGGCGTAACGTGAGGAGGACCCTGGCCCTGCTGGCCGGATCAAGCTTGAACTGTTTGAGGAAGTTGCGGAGGTCGCTCTGCTCGGCGGCGGTCCACTGGGACTCGGTGCCTTGGGGGAAGCCGGCCACCGGTTCCACATTGTCCCAGATCCAGAGAACAGGGAATTGGCGGAGGATTCGTTTGACCACCGCAAGGCGATTATCCCCGTTTTCGCTCGCCTGGCGAGCCAGGGTGGGGCAGGCATCCTGCCTGCCGGCAGGCAGGATGCCTGCCCCACTAGCCGGGTCATTTATGACGGTCCAGTCAACGGCCGGGTCCCTCAGGCGGCGGGCCAGGGGCTGGCCGATTTGTTCGAGGAGGCCGTTGAAGTCCGTGTGGCTTTCGAAGGAGGCAAGGAAGACGAGCGGCTGCGGGCCGAGCCAGCCGGTGAGGGCGTACCAGCGGGCAAACTCGACGGCGGTCGAGCTTTTGCCCTGTCCGGCGTAGGCGTGGAGGAGGACTACGCGGTCGTGGTCGAAGGCGCGGTCCAGGGCGAGGATGGTTTCATCGCGCCCGACGAAGCCCTCCTCCGGCACGTAGCGCATGCCGAGCACGGCGGGGATGCCCTGGTCGATGACGGCCTGGGCGAGCGAGCCGATGGCGCGGATCTCGTCGTGCACGCATCGCCCCACCGGAACGCCGGCTTCAGCCGGCAGCCCGGCTGTCTTCGGGGCCGCGGCGGCTTCGTGCATGGCCGACTGGCAGGCGTTCAGGACAAGGACGGGCACGCCGTTGTCGTGGAGCAGTTGGCCGAGCGTCTGGCCGTCCACGGGACGCATTTTATCCTCGCTCGCGTGCTCGAAGAGGAGATAGCCGTGTTTGCCCGCCGTGGCGCCGCCAAGCGTGAGGTTGGAGAGGCCGCTGAGCCAGGCTGCGAGCGTAGTTGTGGTCAGGTCGGCATAAATACCGTGCCCGTCAAAATGGACGATGTGATAGGGCCGGCCCGCTTCCTTGGCGTCGGTGAGCGTCTTTTGGAGCTGCTCAAACGTGGGCGGGCGAAGGGCCGTGATAGCGAAGCGGCCGCGGTCCTCGCCGAGGCCCTGCAGCAGGCGGTTGGCCACGGTGCGGAGTTCGACGTCTCTGGGGCCGCGGGGGCGGCAGGCGACGTAGAGGAGACGGACCCGGCCATCCGGCGCGGGAGGAACGGGAACGAACGAGAATGTTGGGATTGGACTGGACGCGGACGAAAGACCGCACTCGCAGGGAAACGGGGGAGTCCAGCTCATGATCGCGCATGAGTTCCCAGGGGATGGACGCGGCCTCGGCGATGCCGGTGGCGATTTCCACCCGGAGATTGGCCAGGTCGTTGCGGATGGAGAACCAAAGTGCTTGGGTGGCGCCGTTGGCGGCGAGGACCTTGGTGTAAAGCTCCTCGCCGCGGTCTTTCATCAGCCTCTCGACCTGCTGGACCGCAATGGCTTCCACGGCTTCCGGGTGCTCGAGGTCATCTTCGAGATACCAGCGGAGGTCCCCCTGTTCCTGTTCGCTCAGGGCGAACTCGATGTTTGCCTCCGCCTCCTGGTCGGGCTGGCCCGGCCGCTTCAACGTGAGGCGGATGGGGTAGTGGCCGTCTCTCGGCGCGTCCTGGCGGATGTGGAGTGTGGTCACGGTGTCAATCCTCATGCGACGGAGGGCTAAAACGCCGCGTCGCATACGTCCATGCCTGGTTGGAAGGTGGGAGGTTCAGGCAAGTTTGTCAATTGTCAAGTGGCAGCCCAGCAAGCAACGGGCATGAGACAGAGTTCTTCTGGGCAGTCCGGATCCGGGGCTTCAGGAGCAGCTTGGGTTTTCGATGCTTCGTTTCCTTTGTTTCCTTCTGTTGGCTGCTGGCGCGCAGGGAGACGGGCCGAGCCCCCTTTACAGAAGGCAACGAAGGAAACGAAGGTGCGGCCTGAACCAACAGGATGAGCTGTAATCAGCAGCAGAAGAGTTCCATTGACTGTGTGGGGCGAGTTGGGTGAAACTTCCGGGCTGGTTTCCGGGTATTGAGCAGGAACACGGGAATGACCTGAGAACGATGAACACGAAATCCGTCACAAACTGCTTCTGGCTGCTGGGCGCGAGTGCGCTGGCGGGGGTGTTGGGCGCAGGCTGCTGGGCCGGCGCGGCCTTCGCCCGAGAGGATTACAAGGAGGAAATGCACCAAACCTATCCGCTGGCGGGGGACGGACGGCTGAGCCTGGCGAATGTCAACGGCAGGGTGCGGCTCAGTGTCTGGGACCGGCCCGAGGTTAAGCTGGACGCGGTGAAGAGCGCCAGGAACAAAAAGGACCTGGAAGACCTAAAGGTCGAAGTCGAGTCCAAACCTGACCGGCTGGCCGTCAGGACCAGGCACCCGGAATCGAGGGGTTGGTGGGGTTGGAGAAGGAGCCGCTCGGGCTCGGTTGAATACACGCTCACGGTGCCCCAATCGGCGCGGCTGGAGGACATCTCGAATGTGAACGGTTCAATCGATATCGAGGGGGTGCGCGGCCATGTCAAGGCCGCGACGGTGAACGGCGCCTTGAGGGCCGTGGGACTGGCCGGCAGCGCCGAGCTGTCGAGCGTGAATGGCGCCGTCAAGGCGGCATTTGTAAGCCTGGCCCAAGTGAAGTCTATCTCGGCCCGCACGGTCAACGGCGCGGTGGAACTGACCCTGCCGGCCGGAGCCAATGCCGACCTGTCGGCCCGCACGGTCAACGGGAGCATTTCGGGCGATGTGAGTGTTCAGAAGCACTGGCCGGTCGGGGCCGAGGTCAACACGCGGCTGGGCCAGGGTGGGGCGAAGATAAACCTCAGCACGGTCAATGGCGGGGTGCGGATTCACCTGGAGAAATCGAGTTGGAGAAACCGCAATGAAGGCGCCCCGCCGGCTGTGGGTTCCGGCGCTGGGGCTCATCATCCTGGCCGGGGGCGTTGGGACTGCGAGTGTGGCGCTCAAGAGGCCCAAGCCGATTCCGGCGGAAAAGGTCGTCGTGGTCGAGCGGGGAGACGTGGCCCGGTCGGTGGTGGCGCGAGGGAAAATCGAGCCGCTGTCGAAGGTGGAAATCAAGTCCAAGGCCAACGGCATCATCGAGGCGCTGTTGGTGGACGTGGGGGATGCGGTCAAAGCGGGCCAGGTGCTCGGGGAACTGGATAAGGAGGATTTGCAGGCGCAGGTGCGCGAGGCCAAGGCGACGCGGGACGGGGAGGAGGCGAACATGCACACTGCGGCGGCGACCCTGGCCCGGGCGCGCATCGAGTCGGCCAATCCGGAGCTGGAGTTCACGCGCCGCGACTTCGAGCGGGCGCAGGAGCTCTTCAAGCAGAAGATCGCCTCGCAGCAACAGTTGGATGATGCGAGCCGGGCTTACGAGGTGTCGCGCAACAAGCAGCAGTTGCTCGAGGCGGCGGTGCAGTGCGCGGAGACGCAACTGGAACAGACGCGGGCCCGGGTGGCGGCGGCCAAGGCGGCGCTGGACCGGGCCGAGGAGGGGCTGGGCTATGCGACGATTCGAGCGCCGATCAGCGGCCTGGTGCTCACGCGCGACACGGAGTTGGGCGACGCGGTCTCTTCGATACTCAACCTGGGCAGCGCCGCAACGCTCATCATGACGCTGGGCGACATGAGCACCGTCTATATCAAGGGCGAGGTGGATGAGGCGGACATCGGCAAGGCCGAGCTGCGGGCAGCGTGTTCGCACCAAGGTCGAGTCGTTTCCCAACGAGTCGTTCGAGGGGGTAGTCAAGCGCATCGCGCCGATGGGCAAAGAGCAGAACAACGTGACCACATTCGAGGTGCGGGTTTCCATTTCCAATCCCCAAGGCAAGCTCCGGGTCAAGATGACCGCCAATGCCGAGATCGTCCTGGAAGAGCACAAGCACGCGCTGCTGGCGCCGGAGGCGGCGCTGGTTTATGACAAGGAGAAGAACGTCGCGGTGCAACTCCTGGATGCGGCGGCGAAATCCGGCTGGCGCAAAGTCCCGATCAAGGTCGGCATCTCCAACGGGCAGCGCACCGAGGTCCTCGCGGGACTGCAGGAAGGGGACAAGCTGGTGTTGCCATGACCTTTGCCGGGGAGATTTTCGTTCAGACGTTGCGCAACATCTGGGCGCACAAGCTGCGGAGCCTGCTGACCATGTTTGGGATTTCCTGGGGGATTGCCTCGATTGTTTTCATGATTGCCATCGGGGAGGGTTTCAAGGCCGGCTACCGCCAGATGCTCTCGGCGATGGGCACGGATCTGATCATCCTGTGGCCCGGGCGGACCCGCCTGCAGGCCGGAGGCCAGCGGGCCGGACGCGACATCCGATTCAGCTATCAGGACGTGGAGGCCATTCGCCAGGAATGCTTCCTGGTGCGGCACGTGGCGGGAGAGTTGGAGAGTTCCCTGCCGATCCGCAGCCGGTATAATTCGGGGGCGTTTTCGACGCACGGCATCTCTCCCATCTACCAGCAGATCCGCTCGATGAACCTGGCAGGCGGGCGCCACATTTCCGAGGCGGACATGCTCGAGGCGGAGGCGGTTTGCGTGATCGGCGAGGACGTGAAGCAGCAGCTCTTCGCGGGGCGCCAGGCGATTGGGGCCCAGGTCCATATCCAGAACGTGCCCTTTACCGTGATCGGGCAACTGTCCAAAAAGGACCAGAACAATTCCTATAACGGGCTGGACGGGAACAAGGTTCTCATTCCGTACACGGCGATGGCCCGGCATTTTCCCGACCCGCGCCCGTTCATCGGCCCGGGCCGGGTGGACAACCTCCTGTTCATGCCGGCCAGGACGGAGGACCATCTGGAGGCCCTGCAACAGGTCAGGCGGGTGCTGGGCCGGCGGCATGGGTTCGACCCCTCGGACGAGGGGGCGCTCTGGTGCTGGGACACCGTGCAGATGGCGCAAATGGTGAGCCATATTTACGATTCGATGGAGTTGTTCCTGAGCTTCATGGCCTTGGTGACGCTGGGTCTGGGCGGCATCGGGGTGATGAATATCATGCTGATCTCGGTGGCCGAGCGGACGCGGGAGATTGGGGTCAAACAGGCGGTGGGGGCGACGCCGGGGAGGATACTATTGGAGTTTTTTGTCGAGGCGATAGCTTTGACGCTTTTCAGCGGTCTGGCGGGTCTGGCGGCGGCCTGGGTCATCTGCTCGGGCGTCAATCGCCTGCCGCTGCCTCCCTTGTTTGCCGGGCTGCCGGTCACTCCCGGCACGGCCCTGCTGGCCTTTGGGACGCTCGTGCTGGTGGGCATTTTGTCCGCGATTTATCCGGCGCGGCGGGCGTCGCGGCTGGCGCCGGTGGAAGCGCTGAGGTACGAATGATTGGCCATATCTTTCGCGAGGCCCTTGGGGCGCTGGCCCATTACCGGCTGCGGTCGGTGCTGACGATGCTGAGCATTATCTGGGGCGTGGCTTCGCTGATGCTGCTCCTGGCCTACGGGCAGGGATTCGAGCGGGCGCTGACCAGGGCCTTCCTGCAAATCGGCAAGGACCTGGTGGTGGTGTTTCCGGGGCAGACCAGCCTGCAAGCCGGCGGGGAGCGCGCCGGGCGGCACATCCGCCTGGAGCTCAGCGACGTCAAAGCTATCCAGGAGGGAGTGCTCTGCCGTCGAAGCAGTCTCGCCGGAGGTCCGGCGGTTTTATCCTTTCGTGTTCAACGACCGGACGCGCAACTACTCGGTCAGCGGCGTGTATGCTTCCTTCCAACGAATTCGGAACGCGGAAATCGCGGTCGGAAGATTTCTCACGGAACAGGACGTGCTCCAGCGGCGGCGGGTGGTGGTGATTGGCGAGACGCTCCGAAAGCAACTCTTCAGCGGTCTGCCGGCGGTGGACAGCGAGGTCAAGATCAACGGCGCCCGTTTCACCGTGGTCGGGGTGCTGGAAAAGAAGACGCAAATCACTAACTACGAGGCGCCGGACGACCTGACGGCCTTTGTGCCGTTCAGCACGTTGTCGGGGCTGGCGGATGTCCGCTACCTGGACGACATCGTGTTGCTGCCGGCCAGCAATCAGTTTCGCGACCGGATCGCGGCGGAGGTTCGGGCCGCTTTGGCCCGCGCCCACAATTTCAACGAGACGGATGAGCGCGCGGTGCAGATCATCGAGTGGAACAAGTTCCTGGCCATCATCACCAATGTCAGCCTGGGGCTCAAGCTGTTGCTGACCATTATCGGGACGTTCACCTTGAGCATCGGGGCGGTGGGGGTGGTGAACATCATGCTGGTTTCGGTGACGGAGCGGACGCGCGAAATCGGCGTGCTCAAGGCCCTGGGGGCGCGACGCCGCCATATCCTGCTGCAGATCCTCTTTGAAGGGCTGACGTTGACCCTGAGCGGCGGCTTGCTCGGTTTTGTGTTGGCCGCGGCCCTGGTCAAGCTCATCGGGTCGCTGCCCTTTCTCGGACCGCTCTTCGAGGACACTTCCGGGCGCGGGGACATCCATTTGGCCGTGTCGGTTTCGGCGCTGGTCATCTCGAGCTCGATCCTGACAGCCGTGGGGGTGGTGGCGGGCATGATCCCGGCCATCCGCGCCGCCCGGCTCGACCCGGTCCAGGCGATTCGGAGCGAGTAGGTGTCTCACGAACCCGTCAGTCCTGACAAACTTACCGGGGCTGATGATCAAAGCTTGACGAGTTATTGCCGAATGGTTACGGTGGTCGTGCATTTGGCCGAAAAGTGTAGGCGGCGGGCGTTTTTTAATTAGACAGTGAATTGCCAGTCTGAGTCAGATAAGCAGGAACTAATGTCCTGGAAAGTACCGGAAATCATGGCCACGGTCGGGCCGACGCTGGAAAAGCCGGACGACCTGCGCCGGGCGATCCAGGAGGGCGCCCGCTGGTTCCGGTTCCCGTGCGGCTACCGGCAACGGCCGCATGTGGAGAACGCGCGGGCGGTTCGCGCCGCGGCGGCCCAGGCAGGAGTGTCGGTCCAGTTGCTTCTCGATTTGCCTTCCTCGAGGCCGCGCACGGGACCCATGCAGGAATTGCGGCTGGCCGTGGGTGATCGGGTTGTGATCTGGGATTCCGAGACCTCGAGCCAACCGCCCGCTTCGCAAAATGGCTGTGCTCCGGTTCCGCTGCCGGGGCTGGAGGAGTTCCAGGCCAAGCTGGCGCCCAACCACGGCATGTGGTTCTGCGATGGCCGGCTTAGGTTTGTCGTCGAGGAGGTCAACAGCTCATTCGTGGTGGCGCGCATGGTCGAGGGGACCACTCCGCTCAAGTCGTCCAACTCGCTTTTCTTGCCGGACAGTCCCAGCCCGTTTGCCCCCATCACGCCGCCGGACCGCGCGCTGCTCCGGGCCTTCGCGGAGGCGGACTTGCGGCCGGAATGGGTGGCCTTGTCGCTGATTGCCTCGCCGGAAGACGTGCGGTTGGCGCGCAAGGAGGCGCGCAAGCTCCTGGGCCGGGATTTCCGGGTGATGGCGAAGTTCGAGACGCTGGCCGCAGTGGAGTGCGCGGAGGAGATTATCCGCGAGTCCGATGGCCTCATGGTGGCTCGGGGTGACCTGGCCCTGGCGGTAGGCTATATCCGTGTGCCTGAAGTCCAGGAACACCTGGTGGCTGCGGCCCGGAGAGCGGGCAAGGTCTCGGTGGTGGCCACGCAGGTCCTGGAAGGCTTCGCCGAGAGCGGCTTGCCCCAGCGCGCCGAGCTTTCCGACCTCTCGCTCATCGCCCGGCAGCGGGCGGGCGCCGTCATGCTGGGTAAAGAGACCGTTTACAGTCCGCGGCCCATCGAATGCATTCGGCTGGCGGTCGAGGTGTTGACCCATGAAACGCAGCGGTTCGAGGCGCAGTCGCGACCGCCTCGCGGCGGCGCCCGCAGGCGCGCCGGCGCAAGGTCATAGCATTTTTCCATGAGCTTATGGCCCATAGCGCGCGCTATGAACTGAAATATGTCATCCAGGAGCCCCGGGCAGTGGCCGTGGCGGATTTCCTGAGCAGCTATCTCCGTCCCTCCGTGCACAACGGCTCCGGCCCCATCCGCGGCCATCCGGTCATCAGCCTCTATTTCGACTCGCCCGATTTCTTCTTTTTCCGCCAGGCCTTCACGGGCCACAAGAACCGGATGAAGCTGCGCATCCGCTTTTACGATGGCGAGTGGGAGCACCTTGCTTTCCTGGAAGTCAAGCGGCGCGTCAGCGAGGTCATCTGCAAAGACCGCGCCATGATCTCGCGCGAGGGCGTGCGGCAGATCCTCTCGGAGGGCTGGCCGCGTCCGACCCTATGTTTCCGACTGCACCCACCTCAAGCACGGCCGGCGCCGGCAGGACGTGGCCGATGACTTCTGGGGCTTTGCCAATAGCATCCAGGCTCGGGGCATGATCTACGTTTCCTACTATCGCGAGATCTTTGAATCGGCCACCGATGAAGAGTTGCGGGTGACCTTGGACCGGCGCATTTACGGCAGCCGCTATGACCGCAGCGGCCGCCTGGAGTTGCCCAAGCGCGGCTGGCGTCCCTACCTGCCGCCTTACCTGGCGCCGTTCCCCAAGGACGGGGTGATTCTCGAATTGAAGTTCGACGAACGGCCCGCCCCGGTGGATGCTTGACCTGGTCCGCATTTTTAATCTGCAGCAGACCCCGGTCTGCAAGTATGCCGCCTGCGTTTTCCCCCAGCGGCTGCACTGGGGTCAGTCGGCCCTCCCGGAACTGGAAGAAGACCTCATATTATGAATGACCTGTTGAACGCCCTCACTCGTTCCGATCTGGCCGGCACGGCAGACCCCTGGACGGTGATGTTTATCATCCTCCTGGCGTTTATCGCCGGCGTGGCGATCGGCTTCATCTATATGTGGACTCACGAGGCCCTGTCTTATTCCCGGAGCTTCGTGGGGTCCCTGGCGATACTGCCGATTCTGGTGGCCATGACGATGGTGGCCATGGCCAACAGCATTGCGGTGGCCTTTGGCATGTTGGGTGTGTTCGGCATCATCCGCTTCCGCAACGTCCTCAAAGACACGCGCGACACCAGTTTCATCCTCTGGGCGGTCATGGAGGGCATAGCCCTGGGCACCATCCGCTTCTCCACGGCCCTCATGGCCCTGGTCGGCGTCAGCGCCGCCTACCTCTGCCTGCGCTTTGTGTCCTTTGGCTTGCGCCAGCGCTACGATGCGGTCCTCACCTTGCGCCTCAATGGCGATGTGCCCACCCGCCTCCGGACCCTCGCCGGCATCCTCAAGCGCCATGCCCGTCGCCTGGACCTGGCCAGCGACCGCCGCACTATCAAGGAAGGCACCGACCTGAGCTACCGCTTGCTCCTGCGCAATCCCTCCCGCTCCAGCGAACTCCAAACCGAACTGGTCGGCACCGAAGGATTCGAGAACGTCTCGATTTACCTCCACGACGATGAGGCCGAGATCTGAACTATGAAATTCATCCACGAAGATTTCCTGCTCTCGACCCGGACTGCGCGGCGTCTTTATCACGAGTTTGCCGAGGCGGAACCGATTTTCGACTATCACTGCCACCTTTCTCCGCGCGACATCGCCGAGAACCGGCAATTCAACAACCTGTTCGAGATTTGGCTCGAAGGAGACCACTACAAGTGGCGGGCGATGCGCTCCAACGGCGTGCCGGAGCGGTGCTGCGCCGGCGAGGCCGAGCCGTTCGAGAAATTCATGGCCTGGGCGGCGACCGTGCCCTACACGCTCCGCAACCCGCTTTATCATTGGACGCACCTGGAATTGAAGCGGTATTTCGGCATCGAGGAACTCCTGGACGAACGCAGCGCGCCGCGCATCTGGAAACAGGCCAACGAGCGGCTGGCCGGGCCGCAACTGACCACCCAGGGCATCCTCAAGAAGTTCAAGGTCACGACCCTCTGCACCACCGATGACCCGGTCGATGACCTCAAACACCACCTGAAGCCATTGCCGCCTCGGGCCTGGCGACGGTGGTCCTGCCGGCCTTCCGTCCCGACAAGGCGCTGGCGGTCCACCTGCCCGGCCGCTTCAATGCCTGGGTCCAGCGTCTCGAGCAGGCCGCCAACCTGGACATCCCGAACCTGCCGGCCCTGCTGGAGGCGCTCGCGCCGCCGACACGACTTTTTCCACCAGCACGGCTGCCGGCTTTCGGATCACGGGCTGGACCGATGTCATGCGGAGATTTGCCCGGAAACGACTGCCGCGGCCATTTTTGAGCGGGCGCGCGCCGGGCAGGCCGCGTCGGCGCTCGAGCATCAGCAATTCGCCAGCTTCATGATGCTGTTCTTTGGGCGGCTCGACGCCGAAAAGGGCTGGACCCAGCAACTGCACCTCGGGCCCTTGCGCAATAACAACACCCGGCTGCTGCGTCTGCTCGGCCCGGACACCGGTTTCGATTCCATCGGCGACCTTCCCCAAGCGGCCGCTTTGGCGGCATTCCTGGATGCGCTGGACCGGGAGCAGGCCCTGGCGCGGACGATCCTCTATAACGTCAACCCGGCCGATAATTACGTCTTCGCCGCGATGCTCGGCAATTTCCAGGACGGCACGATTCCCGGCAAGCTCCAGTGGGGCTCCGGCTGGTGGTTCTTGGACCAGAAAGAAGGCATCGAGTGGCAGCTCAACGCCCTTTCCAATCTCGGCCTGCTCTCCCGATTCGTCGGCATGGTCACCGATTCCCGCTCCTTCATGTCCTACCCGCGCCACGAGTATTTCCGCCGCGTCCTCTGCAACGTCCTCGGCCGCGAGGTCGAGCAGGGCGAAATCCCCAACGACCCCAGGATGCTCGGCCCGATGATTCGCAATATTTGCTACTCTAATGCCCGGCAATACTTCGGGCTTCCCTCCGCCCCGCCCAACGCCCCGCCCGCCCAGCCAACCCCTGCCCGTTCCCAGGCCAAGCCCACGCCCCGCCGCTCCCCCCGCCGAAGCTCGTGACGAGATAGCGGTGCGGAGGCGTGGAGCGCGGGGAGCTTGGAGCGTGAGGGTGTGCCGAGGCCTTCTCCACGCTTCACGCTGGAGTCCAGACATGAACACAGTTCAGCTTTCCGGGACCGACCCCTCTCCATTTTTTCTCCACAATTCAGCTTTCCGGGACCGACCCCTTTCCATTTTTTCTCCATTCGGCGGCCTGGCCGGGCCGCGCGGTGGCGTCGAACAGTTGCGCCAGTTGGCCGGCGGTTTCCTTCAAGCGCCGCTTGCAGTTGGCGGGAATCCTCTCTTCGCGCTGTTTCAGACCGTCGTAACCGGCGAGGAGCAGAGGTTCGGCGTCCGCGTGCCTTTTTTGCGCCAGCAGGATGCTGCCAAGCCGCGCCCGGGCGTCGAAAATGCGCCAATCATCCAAAAGCCGCTTTTCGCAAAGGGACAGGCACTCCCGCATCATGGCTTCGGCATCGGTGAGCTTGCCCTGTTCCTGGAGCAGGCCGGCCAAACCCGCCAGCGATTCGATTGTGTCGGGGTGTTCGTTGCCCAACAGTTTCCGGCGCATCGCCAGTGCTTCGCGATACAGCGGTTCGGCATCATCGGGATGCGCCTGTGCGCGCAGCACACTGGCGAGGTCGTTGAGCGATTGCGCAATATCCGGGTGGTCGCTGCCAAGCACCTTCCGGCGCATGGCCAGCGCCTCGCGCTGGGAGGTCTGGGCCGCGGCGAGTTTCCCTTCATCGCGCAGCACGTTGCCAAGTATGTTGATTGCGATCGCCACTAACTGGTGTTCGCCGCCCAGAGCTTTCCTGAGCAAGCCTACCGCCTCTCGCTGCACGGTCTCTGCCTCGGCGAATCTGCCCTCGAGGCGGAGAATATCGCCAAGATTACTGAGCGAGACCGCCGTCTCCGGGTGCTCCGGACCGAGCCGCTTCCGCTGGATGGCCAGCGCGTCGCGTTGGGTGGTTTCGGCCTCGATAAACCTTCCTTGACCTTGGTAAGTGGCAGCCAGCGCGCTGAGCGTGGAGGCAAATTGGGGATGCTCGGCCCCGAGGAGTTTCCGGCGCGTTTCCAAGGCTTGCTTACACAAAGGCTCGGCTTCCGAGAGCTTGCCCTGGCTTTGAAGGACGCAGGCCAGGTTGTGGAGCGAAGTGGCCACGTCCGGATGCTCGTCGCCCATGAGCTTGCGCTGCATGGCCAGCGTTTCGCGATAGGCCGTTTCCGCTTCGGAGAACTTGTTTTCATACCAGAGGGCGGTGCCCAGGTTGCCGAGCGTCGTGGCCAGGAGAGGATGCTCATTGCCGAGCAGCTTCTTACGCATGGCGACGACCTGGCGGAAGAGGCCCTCCGCCTCGGAGTTCTTCCCTTCCATGAGAAGCGCGCTGCCCAGGTTGTGGAGGGAAACGGCGATGTCAACGTGCTCCTGGCCGAAGAGTTTCTTGCGGAGGGCGAGCGCCTGGCGGTGGATTTCTTCGGCTTCGCGGAACTTGCCCTGATCGAAGAGCGCGACGCCGATGTTGTTGAGGGAACTGGCCAACTCCGGATATTCGTTGCCCAGCAATTCGCGGCGCATGGCCAAGGCCTGGCGGAACAAGACCTCGGCCTCGGCAGGTTTCCCCTGGGCCTTTAGCACGGCGCCCAGATCGGTCAGCGAATCGGCGACCCGCGGATGTTTTTGCCCGAAAACTGAAGTCCGCAGCGCCAACGCCTGCCGAATCATGTCGCCGGCCTTGCCATAATCGCCCAGCTCCTCATAGACATTGCCGACGGTGTTGCGCAACTCGGCCTGGACCTCCGGTTGGTTCTTGAGGTCCTTGCCGACCCGTTCGGCCGTTTTGTCCAGAATCTCGTGGAGCATCTTCGTATCCCGGCCCAGGGCGACCGACGGCCCGACTCCATCGAGCATGTCTGTCAGGAACTTTGCCACTTGGCGGCTCTTGGCGGCCTCGGTTCGGCTAGCCGTCTCCGCTGCTTGCGCCTGCTGGCGCAGGAGCGCCTGCTCCCGCTCTGCCCTCTTTGCCCGCACCGCCTGCCAAGTGCTTACCACCACCCCTGCTACCAGCAGCAGCACGAGAGTCGTCGCCATTGTCAATCCAACCCGATGGCGGCGCACGAATTTCTCCATGCGGTACAGGGTGCCTGGCGCCGCCGCCGTTACCGGCTCATTATTCAAATGGCGCTCGACATCCCGGGCCAGGCCGCTGGCGCTCTCATAGCGCCGCGCGCGTTCTTTTTCCAGGCACTTCATCACGATCCAATCCAGATCGCCCCGCACCCGGGGAATGAGTTCCTTGACCTGTGAGAACCGACCCAAGGAGGCCCTCTCAGGTTCGGAGCTCTGTGTGGGCAGTGGGGGGGCCGAGGCGAGCTTCCTCGTACTCATGGAGGCCAGCTCCTGGCTGAGCCTCGTCGAAGGTTTCGGCGGTTCTGTCTCGCGAATCACCCGGCGCATTTCCTCCACGCCCGCCTGCAGAAGCTCCTTCTTCTCAAAGGGCGTGCGCCCCGTCAGCAACTCGTACAACAACACCCCCAGCGCATAGATGTCGCTCCGCGTGTCAACGTCCATGCCGCCCAGGCCCGCCTGCTCCGGACTCATGTAAGCAGGCGTCCCGAGAAACTGCTGATACGACGTCCAAACGGTCTCGTCCGTGAGCGGTTCCTGCGTCGCTTTGGCAATGCCGAAATCAATCACCTTGGGGACGGGTTTGCCATCCTGCAGCGCGACCAGGATGTTGGAAGGCTTGAGGTCGCGGTGGATGATGCCCTTCTGGTGCGCGTGCTGGACGGCCCGGCAGACTTCGACAAACAGATCGAGCCGCGCAGGGGGCGACAACCCGTGCTCGTCGCAGTAATCGGTGATCCTCGGGCCCTCGACCAGTTCCATGACGAAGTAGGGCCTGCCGCCGGCGGTCGCGCCAGCCTCGAACACCTTGGCAATGCCGGGATGGTCCATGCGCGCCAGGGCGTGGCGCTCGGCCTCGAACCGGGCGATGACCTGGCGGGTGTCCATCCCCGGCTTGATGACCTTGAGCGCGACACGGCGGCGAAGGGGTTCGGTCTGTTCCGCCAGGTACACGATGCCGTAACCGCCCTCACCGAGCTTTTTGACCAGCTTGTAGGGGCCGATTTGATCACCGGGTCGCTCGGTGAGGACCCCGGCGGAATCGCCGCCGGACAGCGCCAGCGCGCCCTGGAGGGTGCATACAGGACACGGCCCCTGGGACAGGTCTTCCGGCAACGGCGCGCCGCACTCTGGACATGTTCGGCAATTTGACATTGACAGCCCCTTTCACGAGGGGCCCTTCACCCAATAAAGAGGAAAATCAAAGAGCATGTCTCACGGAATCTCGCTAACCACACGAATCAAATAACGGATTGCTTCGTCCACCTCGGCCAGGTAATTCTTTTCGAGGAGTTTGGCGAAAAAGCCCTGCGTCAGGTCCTTCGCCGTGGCCTCGTCATGGCCCTGCCGCCGCACAAAGGCGTAGAGGGGATACCAGTAAGAGCGGCACAACTTTCCCAAGGCTTCGCTGGCTTGGGGCGACGCGGGGTCCTGGGCGTTGAGGACAATGCTCCAGTGCGTGGTGGTGAAGCCTGCGGCCTGCTCTGCCGAGGTCGTTGCGCTGTCCTGTAGGTTCGCCATTGCCGTCCGGACTGTTCCAGGAAGCGGTTGCTACGCGCAGACACTGTCCTGGGGACGAGGCGACTTTAGAGGGTCGGGCGTGGCTGGCAAGCATAATCCCACGGCAGTTCTGATTTTTTGGAGATGGTTTTGTTGCGCAGCCCGTTCCCCCTCACCCCGAGGGAGAGGGGGAATTGCCCGCAATCTCTTACGCAGCAGGGAAGAATTCTGTCGGGCGCTCGTCTGAGTCCACTTGGAGGCGCCGGTCGGATAATGACAGACGGTGACGGTCACCCCGCAAGGGTCCACGAGCTGAGTTTGGAGGGCGTATTTCCAGAGGCGACAGCGGGCGCCATTACTGCCGCCGCTGGATGGCCAGGTAGCGGACCTGCCGATTCCGGCTCTCCTCGGGAATTGATGCGTTTGCCCTGCGACAAAAGGCTTGCTTTTCTGATCTTGGCAGTAACAAATAGGCATAGACACCGCTACCACGAGACGAGACGCTGACAGCGTCAGCCAACGCCCCGCGAGCAGCACGAGCCGCCGTCGTTAAGGCGAAAACTTAGAAGATATTATGAAAAGCCCCTTCTCAGGCGGGCCCCTCCGCTTTCTCTCCTTCAGCGGCACTGGGTTTATGGACGCCGCCAAATGTTGGACTTTTGTGTTCGGTGTGTCCGCGCTCCTTTGTGCAGGCGCGCTGGGCGAGCGAGTTTGTGCCCAGGATGCCGTGCTCACTGACGCCGAGGTGCAGAGTTGGTTTGACTCCACCCTCCTGGACGGAGCGGGCAATCCGCTGCCTGTTCGCCCCAATTGCTACGTGGAGGAGCTCATCGACGGCCCTAACACGTTTCAGGCAATGGCTCGCCGGCTCGGGAGCGTCTCCGGGCAGGGTTCTTATATCTATCTGCTCAACTGGTGGATCGATGATACTCTTCCCCTGGTCGGTGGCGACACCAATTCAACACTTCTCGCGCTGCTCCAAAAAGCTTCTGATCACCAAGTTCAGATCCGCGGCATGTTCTGGAAGCAGTTCGCCAAAAGCCAGAACCGGAAGGAGGTGCAAGACATCAACAACCTGGAAAACGGCAGCGCCATTCTAGACAACAGAACGCGATGGTGGGGAAGCCACCATCAGAAGATCCTGATCATTTACGACATCAACATCAACGGGCTCGTCGCCTTTTGCGGGGGCATTGATTTTAATCGGGACCGCCTTTACGCCTATGGTGTTAACGGGGCAACCCAGAAAGGGGGGCCCGATCACGATGTGCAATGTATGTGGCAGGGTCCAGCGGCATGGGATCTCCTTCAGGTTTTCAAAAACCGATGGTGGGACCACCCAGAGGTAGCCACCCTGCCCACATCCCCCATCGACAAAAAGTCTTTGTGGGGAGAAATATACCCCCGCAACGTCGGGTCCACCGTCAACTTCGCACAGCACGAGTGGGCCCAAATAGGGCACACTTACCCGCCTCCGTGGCCGAAGTCCGCAAGTTGGTACGATTTCGCCCCTCAAGGGGAGCAAACCGCCAAGGCCATAATCCTTCATGCCATCGCGAAGGCCAAGAACTACATCTATTTTGAGGATCAGTTCATGGTGAGTCCGGAAGCGACCACGGCGCTGCAAGCGGCCCTCTCCAACAATCCCCAATTGCATTTGATCATCCTGATTCCGGACTGGCCACTCGTATCGCCCCAAGCGTTGTTGGTGCAGCATCGGCTGCAGTTTCTTCTCCCACTCGGGCACATCGCCCCGGGTCGTGTTCACATCTATGTCCGCAACACGCCCGACGGTACACACACATACGTTCATTCCAAAGTCTGGATTTTCGACGACGAATTCGCCATCATCGGCTCCGCGAACTGCAACGCCAGGAGCTGGACCTACGACAGCGAGGTCGTCTCCAGCGTTCGCGATCCTGGAAACGGTGTGAACCAAAGAATGCCGCACCGCCTGAGAGTCGAGCTCTGGGGGAACACCTCAATGCTACCGCGGACAAGTTGGATGATTGGAGCGCCGCGATCCCGCTTTGGTGGCACCCACCTCGGGGCAATCACATAAGGCCCTACACCGGTTTCGGCGGGCCCCTGCCCCCGCCCGTGCTTCAGGCCAGGTATGATGCGGCGTGGCGCCAGTTCGTCGATCCCGACGCGGGACCCGTGCCCTAAGAGATCAGCCGAGTTCTATGGAACGCGACTCCGCACCTCATCGGCCTTGCCTTTGGACAATGTCAGAATATGAGAACCGCACCTTTCCTCGTTTTCTTAATATGAGAACCGCACTTTTCCTCTTCGTCTTGACCAGTTTGCAGTTTCACGCCGCCGTTTCGGCCCAGGCGCAATCGGGGGGCGATACAGCATCGAGCATCGATGATAGCTGCGCCATTGATCCTGCCACTCCCCAGGGCGACACGGTCCTGTTCTTTATCCGCCTCGGCATGTTCCTTCAGTTGTCCTCTTCGCAAGTGACGCCCGATTCCCAGTTCATGTATGGCGGCTCGGGCGAAAGCACCAATTTATTGCCGTTCTCCGCATTGATGGTGTTTCTCTCGGGGACAAATTCCTCGACTGAACCGCTCATACGGTGCGGAGGAGTGGTCTATTCTTTGCCGGAGACGGGCGACACGAGCTCTGGCATCTATTTGACCAATTTTGCCTTTGAGACCGAGTCCGCTCTGGCTGCTGGTTTTCCTGCCGGCAGCTACTCCGCCCAATACAGTGCCGACGACGGTTCGATCATCTCAGTTCCTCTAACCATGGCCGATTTCAACCTGCCGACGCCCACGGTTGCCAACTTCGATGAACTCCAATCTTTTACTAACGGCCAGGCCTTCACCGTTCGCTGGCTCCCATTCGAAAACGCCAATTTGACGAACTCGTCAATTACCTTGCGCATCGAGGAGATCGGCGATTATGGAGAACACATGCAGACCGTGTTCCTGGCGCCGAATTATTGCACGAATATCGTTTTGCGACCCACGGATGTGGCAATTACCGTGCCGGCAACGATTCTTCAGCCGGGAGAGAAATATCAGGGCGAACTGTCCTTCGGCCGCACTGGATACGCACAAACGACAACCGTGCCATCGCTGCTATTCGAGGCGGCCGACTCGAAACAAACCCGGTTTCCACTGGGAGGCGCGGTAGTCACCGCGCCCTCCATCACCTTGGCCTCAATCGTTCCGTCTGGAGCCGGAACATTCACGGTAACGGTCAACACCTCCGGAACACCCTCAGTAATGGTCGAGACGAGCGTTGATCTGGCGTATTGGGAGTTTTACGCTCTAATGCCTGCCGGCCCAGGCGGAGTCACCACGTTCGACTTCACACCTTCGGCTTCCGAACCAGCCCGGTTTTACCGGATTCTGCCGTTCCATTAGAGCACCTGGAGTGCCTGGCAGGCGAACTGAATTGTTTTTGGCCTCGCAACGCGTTCGCGACGGTGATTTCGCATCGTCGCGCCAGCGGAAAGAGTCAACGGTGTTTCAACCGTGTCGTCCCACCTCGCCCGTGGGCGACTTCCTTTTCCGCTGTCACGCCCTTGCAGTTGAAATCACCGTCGCTCGGCGCGTTGACTCGCATTGACGCCGGGTCCTCGATGGAGTCTAATGGGGTCTTGTTGACCAGATGAAAATTACCCTGTTTCTCCCCCTCGTGGTCCTGAGTTGCGCTGCGGCCGGCGCGGCGGCGGCGGTCGCTGACCCTGCCCCTGGGGCGGACCCCACGCAAGTCCCCCAGGCGATGCATGCGCCCATCAAAGAGCGCCCTCATGTCACCGTGGGCCTGCGCGCGGGCGATATGACTGGCAGCGACAACCGCGCACTCCAGGCCGCCCTGGATTACGTTGCCAGCCTGGGCGGTGGCATCGTGGACATCGGGCCCGGTGAATACATCATGCGGGACTCCCTTCACCTGCGGCCCCAGGTGACGGTGCGCGGCGCCCCGGGTCAGACGGTCCTGCGCAAGGCGCCCTCGGCCGCCTCCCCGCTGAAGCTCGACGGCGATTACGGCGAAGAACAAATTACAGTTGCGGACCCCGCCGGCTTTGGCGTCGGCGACGGCGTGGCGGTCTGGGACAAGAATTCCGGGGGTTTTCATACCACGGTGGCCCACATCATCGGCGCCAGTGGAAACACTTTTGCCATCAGCCTGCCTTTGAACGCCGATTGCATGGTCGAAAGCGGCGCCCAGGCGGCCACCGCCTTTCCAGTCGTCAGCGGCTATTATGTCGAGGGGGCAAGCATTGAAGACCTGACGATTGAGGGGAACAAAGACCAGAACGTGCCTCTCAACGGCTGCCGGGGCGGCGGCATCTTCCTCTACCGTTGCCATGGAGCGGTCCTGGAGCGGTGCCTCGTCCGCAATTACAACGGCGACGGCATCAGTTTCCAGCAGTGCAACGACGTGAGGCTCACCGCCTGCGTCAGCGAGGGCAACACCGGCCTGGGCCTCCACCCCGGCAGCGGTTCCCAGCGCCCCGTCCTCCGCCAGTGCGTCGCCCGCAACAACGGCCAGGACGGCCTGTTCCTCTGCTGGCGGGTCAAACAGGGGCTCTTCGAAGAGAACCTCCTCGAAGACAACCGCGGCTTCGGCATTTCCGTCGGGCATAAGGACACCGACAACGTGTTCCGCAACAACCAGGTCCGGCGCAATCATGGCGACGGGGTGTTCTTCCGCAACGAAACCGAAGGCATGGCGCCCCATCGCAATCGCCTGGAAAACAACCTCATCGAAAATAACGGCCTCGAGGAAGGCGCCGCCGGCATTCGGGTGCGGGGGCAGACGCGCGACCTTGTCCTGAAAAACAACACCCTCCGTGACACCCGCCCCGCCGGCGAACGCAAGCAAACCGTCGGCATCAGGCTCGAAGAAAAAGTGGGCCGCGCCACCATCGAGGGGAACCAAATCGAAGCGCCGAAGCCTATTGATGACCAGCGGCAGCCAGGGGCGGTTGAACCGTGAATCGCTGACGCATCAACGCGGCGTTCCGAGACCCACCGGAACGCCGCATTCGTTGCGGCAGGCGGGAGCCCTGGAAGAAATCTGTCGTGCGCCTGCCCAGGGTGTGCCTTCAAACGCACACTTCACAAAACCGGGCTTTCTGATAGAGAGTTGTGCGAGCACGGCTGTCTGGAACGCGTCCGGGGATTTGCTTTCCAGCAGTGCTAAATGGAAGGGCCGAGCATGAGAACCCAGCGGCGACGCAAGGAATGCAAGATGCTTTCGGCGGCAGTGGCCGCCCTGGCCTCTGTCCTGGCGGGCGGGACTTCGGCGCAGGCCGGCCCGCCGGAGGTGTTCATCTCGGAGTTCATGGCCTCGAACAGCGGCAGGCCAGCCAATTCCCTGCACGACGAACTGGGCGCCAGCCCGGACTGGATCGAGCCTCCATAACGCCGGCGCCAGCGATGAGAGTCTGGCCGGGTGGTTTTTGACCGATGATGCCACAAAACTGACGAAGTGGCAGTTTCCGGCGACGCTGCTGCCGGCCCAAGGCTACCTGGTGGTCTTTGCCTCGGGGCGGGACACCAACGTTGCAGGCCAGTTCCACACCAACTTCAAATTGGCGGCCAGCGGGAGCTATCTGGGGCTGGTGGATGCGGCCACGAACGTCGTTTCTGAGTTCGCTCCGGCCTATCCGCCGCAACAGGCGGACGTGTCGTATGGGCGTGACCGCCTGGACCCGTCGTTGGTGGGGTACTTCCTCACCCCAACGCCGGGGGCGCCGAACGCAACGTGCGGCCCCGGCTTTGGGTCGGCGATTCAATTCTCGAGGGGGAGCGGGACCTTCCTCACGAGTTTCACGCTGGCCTTGTCCACCGCGGACCCCAATTGCGACATCCATTTTCTGATGCTGACCAACAACGTGCCTTCCGGTTCTCCCGCCCCGGTGAACATTCCCACGGCCGGCTCGCCGCTCTACACCGGACCGCTGCCGATTACCAACACGGCGCAGGTGCGGGCGCGGGCGTTCCCGAGACAGGGCGGCTACTTTCCCGGTCCGGTGCACACGGAGAGCTACGTACGGCTCACCCCCGGGGCGGCGGCGTTTACGTCGGATTTGCCCATCATGCTCTTCCACAACCTGGGGGGCGGGGCGGTGCCGCCGGCTTATGATTCGGTGCGGCAGAGTGCCATCCTCATGGTGTTCGAGCCGGTCGCCGGACTGGCCTCGCTCACCAATCCGCCGGCACTGGTGACGCAGGCCGGCTTGCATACGCGAGGCCGAATCACTGCCGGTATGCCTCAGTACCCCATGTCGCTGGACTTCTGGGATGATTACAACGACAAGAATGATCTGGCATTCCTGGGCCTGCCGGCCGAGGCGCATTGGGTTCTGTATCCGCCGGACTTTATTGATTATTCGCTCATCCGCAACCCGCTGATTCACCAACTCAGCCGCGACGCCGGGCGCTACTCGCCACGCACGCGCTTCGCCGAGTGCTTCTTCAATACCAAGGGCGGGCCGGTGGCCTTCTCCGCGCCGGCGGGCGGCGATTACTTCGGGTTCTACACGATCGAGGAGAAGATCAGGCGCGGACCAAACCGGGTGAACATTACCAAGCTCAACCCGCAAAACACGACGCCCCCGACCGTGACCGGCGGTTACCTGCTCAAGATCGACAGTTCCAGCGCGACGCAAACGACCTTTTACGATGCTGCCTCGGAGAATCCGATCGTCTTCGTGGATCCGCCGCACTTGGAAATGGCCAGCGCGGCCCGCCGGCCCCAGCTCGCCTACATCAGCAATTACTTCGCCGCCTTTGGCGCGGCCCTCTGGGGTTCAGGTTACACCGATGCCACCAGGGGCTACGCCGCCTACATCAATGTTGACTCCTGGATCGATCATCACCTGCTGGAATGCTTTGTCCAGAATCACGATGCCTTTCGGCTCAGCGGCTTCTTCTTCAAGGACCGCGACAAGAAAATCGAGATGGGTCCGATGTGGGACCTTCACCTGACCTTCACGGACCAACCCCGTCAATGGCCCAGCTATGGCACGGACTTCTTTTGGGGCTCGAACAACGGCAATGGGGTCCGCTGGTGGTCACGGCTGTTCACCGACCCGGACTTCTGGCAACGATGGATTGACCGTTGGACCGGCTTGCGTTCGGGCGTGCTCACCACCAACCATATCTATGCGGTGATGGACAGCCTGGGCGCCCAGTTGACCAAAGCGGCCCCGCGCGAGGCCCAGCGCTGGGGTTACGGCAACGGTTACCAACAACAGATCGCAACTCTCAAAAGCTATGTCGCCAACCGCCTGAACTTCATCGACACCAACCTCCTGAACGCGCCGGTGTTGAGCTGCAACGGCGGCGCCATCCCCTCCGGCTTTACCCTGACCCTCACCGCCGCCACACGCGAAGCCAATAGCACCATCTATTACACTCTGAACGGCACCGACCCGCGGCTGCCCGGAGGCGCAGTCTCGCCCGCTGCCCTGGCCAGCCTCAACACCGCCACCCTCACGCTGACGAACAATGCGCGCGTCTTCGCCCGCAACTGGAATCCGGCCCATCATAACCTCACCGGACAAGGCAACCCGCCGGTCAGCAGTTCCTGGTCCGGCCCGACGGCGGCCACCTTCATCGTGGCCACGCCGCCCCTGGCGATTACCGAAATCATGTACCACCCCGCCCCGGACACTGCCGGCGCCAATGACAGCGGCCAGTTCGAGTTCATCGAACTCAAGAACGTCGGGAGCAACGCCCTCGACCTGGCAGGCATCCGGTTTACCAACGGCATCGAGTTTGCCTTCACGGCCTCGAGCGCCATCACGAACCTCGGCCCGGGCCAGTACCTCGTGCTGGTGAGCAACCCGGGGGCGTTCCTCTCGCGCTACCCCTGGGTCACCAACCTCGCCGGCCAATACACCAACACCCTGAACAATGCCGGGGAACACCTTTACCTCGAAGGGGCGCTCAAAGAGCCCATCCTCGATTTCGCGTTCGACCGCCAGTGGTATCCGGCGACCGACGGCGCGGGCTTCTCGCTGGTCATCCGCAACGAATACGGGCCATTTGCGGCGTGGAGCAACGCGGCGAGTTGGCGGGCCAGTGCCAGGCCAGGCGGCTCGCCCGGGCAGGCCGATCTCGAGCCGCCGGACATTCCGGCGGTCGTGATCAACGAGGCCCTGAGCCATCCCGGGGCCCACGCGCTGGACAGCATCGAGCTTTACAACCCGACCGCCGGCCCGGCCAGCATCGGGGGCTGGTTCCTCACCGACAACCACCAGCACCCGGCCAAGTACTGCATTGCGCCCGGCACCGTGATTCCTGCCGGCGGTTACGCCCTGTTCGACAAAAGCCAGTTCGACAACAACGACTCGAACAGCTTCGCCCTGAGCGCGCTCGGCGACGGGGCTTACGTGTTCTCCGGCGACGGGACCAACCTCACCGGCTACGGGCACGGGTTTCAATTCGGGGCGCAACTCAAGGGAGTCACCTTCGGCCGTTACGTGACCAGTGACGGTCGGGAGCACTTTGTGGCCCAGAGAGCCAACACGTTGGGATGGACCAACGCGGGCCCGAAGGTCGGCCCGGTGGTCATCAACGAGATCATGTACTCGCCCGGCCCCGTTTGGGCTGGCGCCCGATACGCTGGACGAGTACGTCGAGTTGAGGAACTTCTCCAACCAACCCGCACCGCTGTTCGACCTGCTCTATCCTACCAATGCCTGGCAGCTCGAGGGCGCGGTGCAGTTTGTTTTCCCGCCGGGCACCTGGATGCCCGCCCGGTCCTACTTGCTGGTGGTGGGCTTCGACCCCATCCAGGATACGGTCAGGTTGAACTGGTTCCGACAACGCTTCGGCATCGACGCCGATACTCCGGTCTTTGGTCCTTACCAGGGGGATCTGGCCAATGAGGACCTGGGCGTAGCGCTTTACCAGCCCGGCGAGCCCGTGGCCCCGCCATCGGTGCTGGCGGGCTCAGTGCCGCAAGTGCTGGTCGAAGAGGTGCATTATTCCAGCCTGCCCCCTTGGCCCGGCGGCGCCGCCGGCAGCGGCAACTCGCTTCAGCGGCTGGCCAGCGTTGCCTTTGCCGATGACCCCGCCAACTGGGAGGCCGCCGCCCCGCACCCGGCGCGGTCAACCAGGGGGCGTGCCTGGTTGATACCGACCACGACGGCGTGCCGGACGAGCTGGAGCTTCTGGCCGGCACCGACCCGCTTAATCCGCAGGATTTCCTGCACTTTGAACGTGTCTCGGTCCGGGACGCTCTCTGTGTCCTGGAGTTCACCGCCCACGTGGGCTACACCTATGCCGTGGAGAAATTGGACCAACTCGGCCAGACCAACACCTGGACTCTCGTCTGGGAGCAATTTGCCTTGGCCGACGGCCCGATGACCGTCCTCGATACGTTAACGCCAGGCGGGCGCTTCTACCGGCTCAAAGTCACGGGGAATTAGGCCGAGGCGGTTCCCGGCAGCGGCTCCCCTTTGGCGGGGTCAGAACGGAGTTTATACATTATGGAGCCAGGCACACGGCGCGAATGCCCTGTCCTTACCGGCTTCCAGGCAAAAACCATGCTTACAGATCAAGGTGGTGGCTGACGATAGTCTCAAGTTCTCCGAACAAGTCGGTGGTCTGTTCGGCGTGTAGAGCCATCAGGCGGGCGCATCTTGTCAGTACCACCACCTCCAGCCAGGAGCGGCGGCTCGGGCCAACCCGGAGGGTTGCCAGATGGTAGCCGGGGGTCACGGCATCGCCCATTCGCGTCAGGCTAAGGCGTTTGCGGCTCCGGACAGCAGTTCGTAGTAGTTTTTGCGATCGTTTCGCTTTTCGTAGAAGGCATGGCGGGCGAGGCAGAACTCCACCCATTGAACGACCGAGACGCCCAGCACCATGGCCGAGAACCAGCAAGCGCACTGTCCGAGAATGTGCCCCAGGCGAAGGAGGCTGACGTGTTGGCCGTGGGGACAATTGAGTTCCAGCAGGTCAGAAAGCTGGCAGACCAGCGCGCAGAACAACAACTTGGTCAGCACCGAGAGGCTCAAGCAAGACCGGGGTGCGGCAGTTGAGGTGAGGCAATCCCAGGTGGCTTTTCCAGGTTTTAAAAATGATCTCAATTCGCCAGCGCAGCCGATAGATCGCGGCCAGGACCTTGGGGGGCCAAGTCGCCGCCGGCACGTTGGTCACGAAGATGTTCCAGCCCATCAAGAAGAGATGCTCGGCGCCAGGAGGGGAGCGGTGGCGTTTCTGGGCGGAGACTTTGGCCTTGTGCCGCCGCTGATTGGCCACTTCCTCTGGCACGGGCAGGGCGACCAAGCGCACGGCCGCTCGCTCCGGTCCCAGGAGCACGTCCATATCCAAGGAGCCAGAGTTCTTCAGGAGGGCCTTTAAATTCAGCGGTTGGCCCGTCTTGGGGTCGTAGGGATTGACGCCGTGGCGGTAGCGGCTGAGGAAGGAGATGCCCGCACTGACAAACTGGGCCAGGACTGCCGTGGTGAAGTAACCCAGATCCCGCAGGACCAGATCGCCGGGGCGGGCGACTTCCAGGATGTCCGGGGCGGCGGCCTGGTCATTGCGAGTATAGCCCGAAAGGGAGACGTGCCCGACCACGCCGTTTTTGATGTCGCAGATCCATTGGATTTTGAGGGTGGCGTAGTCTTGCCCATGTTGGTTGCCGGCCCCGGGGAAGAGTTCAGCCAAGTGCTTGGGCAGCGTTTGGGAGGTGCTGTCATGGACCCAGACGTGAGCAAAGCGTTCAAGGGCTTGGCAGGTCGGAACGCCACGAGCGATCTGGCTGAAGAGGGCCGTGACGACCCCAGCCAGAAAGCCTTTGAGGCCACCGGAGAGCCGTTCACTCAAAGACTGTTTAGTGTAGGTGGTGTCGGCGGCCAAGCCGATGACTGCGGCGGTATGCTCCAAGGCGAGGTCGGTTTCGGGAGCGAGGGCCAGGAGGCCCTTGGCAAATTTGAGCATGGGGATTTTACGTGGGCTGCGCTGCAGAAAGCCTGAGGCTCGGGCGATACCCTCGGCGTCGATGGCGTCGAGTTTGGGGAGGCAGGCCGGGAGCTGTTGGTGGAGGGAGGCGGGCAAACCGGAATTGTTTTGCGCGGAAGGGTTAGGAGATGACATGCGTGGTTTTATATAGTATTAATACTATATGCCAAAGCGACAAAAGGCGACAGAAAAAACGACGGGTTACCTCATCAAAGTGCAAAAGGTGGAGCGGCCAACCAATCGCTCCTACTATCTGAACTTGCCGGTGGTCCTGGCGGAGGCGCTGGAGATCAAAAAAGGGGAAGAAATGAAGTGGCTAATCGAAGACAAAAACGTGCTGCTCCTGTGTCGGACACAGAAAAGGCCGCCGCGTCAACTGCGCGCCAAACCTTAGCCTGACGCGAATGGGCATCGCCGCGACCCCCGGTTTGCGGCCAGAGGGGGCCTGCACCCCGGAACGGGGTGCCAGAAGGCTGCACAAAGGGAGCAGGCTGCCTTCTGGCATCCCTATAGGATGCCGACCCACAACGCCGCTGAACCGGGGGTCTCGCGACGCTTCGACCCCCGGCTACCATCTGTCATCCCTCCGGGATGAATTCCTGGGCGGTGGACACTCTCCCTGACCTCGAGCGTGGGGGCATCGGGTAGTTCGTGCATGGTCATTTGGCGTCGGACCAAAACTGTTCCCTCTCTCGGCGCGCGTTGACCAGAACGCGTGCCAAGTAGCTCTCAGTACCTGAATCCCGGCGCATCAAGGCGCGGCGCGGCCAGGAATATCGGCCTGTCTTCGCCCGGCAAATTGTCGAAGGCGTCTGGCGAATACCAGCCGTCGGGGCGAGCTTGGGTCCGGCGGCGTGCGAAGATGATCGAGGTCCTGGCATTAGCGCCGACTCCCGTGAAAACCTTCTGCGGCAAACTTACAGAGGCGAGCAGGTCCATCCGCCCAAGCAGCCATATTCGGAACAGTCCCAGTCGGTCGCTGGCCACAATGCTCT
Organism: uncultured bacterium; assembly: GCA_963713735.1. Lineage (GTDB taxonomy): Bacteria > Verrucomicrobiota > Verrucomicrobiia > Limisphaerales > UBA8199 > CAVQND01. The sequence goes on along the minus strand of CAVQND010000031.1, from coordinate 215,281 downwards.
CCGGCACGATGACGGCGATCAGCCCGTTGGGCTCCGCCAGGCGGGTGCCAATGCTTCGTCAACGTCCGCGCCGAAGAGACATTTCGCAGCCAGCCCGCCACGCTCGTGTGCCACGCGAAGAAAGACGCCTTCACCACACGCTGGATCGATCAGTCGCGTATTGGCCGGGAATCGCCCGCCGTGAATGACTTCCAGCAACGGGGGAGACTGCCGAGGTGTCGGGTCCAGTTTGGGCGGCGCAGCGTTCATTCGTAAGCGTCATCAGGCTGGCGCAACACGGGCGGAAGGTCAACAGCCGAATCTGGACGCGCTTCTTCAGGCCGGCCGTTTCGAGGCAAGAAGGCGCTTCACGCGCTCGGGGACTTGTGCCAGAATCGGCACGACAGAACTTTGATGACATCCCGAAGCATTTGGCGGGTCTGCGGCCGTGCCAGGACGGGCTACCCGGCAGCTCGCCTGCTGGCTGGTTTAATCGCCCTCTGGTTTATCTGGACCCCGAGCGCGCGCTCGTGACCTGCTTCAAACCGGCGGATGATCCCCGAAGCACGGGGCTGCTGGTGCGGGTGTGGGAGACTGCCGGCCTCTCGGCGCCAATGCGGCTCGTGATGCCCGAGGCGCGCCAGGCGATGCCGACCGATCTTCTGGAGCGCCCGCAAGGCCCGCTCCAGCCGGTGCGGGGCGCTATGGAACTGTCCCCCCGGCCCCACGGCTTCCTGGCGCTTCAATGGGAGCCTTGAGGAAGCGTGCCTTGGGTTGCTTCCGAGGCAAGCAGGACCTCATCTGTTCCGGCGTCCCCTAGCCCGGATATTTCACGGGTTTCGCCAAGTGGAAGGCGTAGCGCAGGCTTCCAGCCTGCTGTATCGCGGATTTCCGATCCGCAGATGCTCCTAACCAGGTACAGCCTGCCGACTTGAAGTCGGCGATACAGCAGGTTGGAAACCTGCGCTACGCAGCTTCGGCAGCCCAGTACCGCTCTTAGGCTGTGAAATATCCGCGCTAGCAGGACCGACGCCCCGCTGGTCTTCCACAGCGGGGTCACTTTTTTGTGCCGCAATTGAGGGCCTGCTTGAGGGCGCCGATGACTTTGCGCTGGACGGAGAGGGGGTTGCCGGGGATACGGGCGCCGGCGGCGGCGGGGTGGCCGCCGCCCCCAAACCGGGCGGCAATGTCATTGACGTTGACCTTCTCGCTCTCGGAGCGGAGGCTGATGCGCGCGAGGCCGGGGGCCAGTTCTTCGAAGACGCAGGCCACCACGACCGGGGCGATGGCGCGGACGTGGTTGATGAGGCCCTCGGAATCGGAACTCTCGGCGCCCGTCCGGCTATGTCTTCGGGGACGCCGTGACCGGTCGTGACGGCCAAATCATCTTCTCCGAGGATGACGACCTCGTGCACTTGACGGCGACAAATGCCATCACTGACGAATGCTCTTCGGTACGGGCCCGCTCCAGTCTATACTTTGGGAAACTCCCGGTGGTAGAGGCGCGTTTATCCGTTTACTGAGGTCCGCATATCTGGCATTGAACTGTTCAGGGGAGCTGAGGTTTGTGAGTGACAACACCTGGTAATCGGACTGCGTAATCCCATTCTCCTGCCACGTCCCCGATGCGGCAACTGAAAGCCCGGGACAGCTAACGGTTCCGGCGGTCACCACCAGGAGCTTTGGCGCCGGTGCGCCTTGTCGTGTGAAGTTCGCTTCACGGACCAACCAGACTGCGTCCGTGTCGCATGTTATGGCCCATGTCCCTTTGCCTGCGAGCCACCCGAACCAACCCGAGGCTGTAAGGGTCAACGCTTCTCCTGGTCGAACTGCTTCGGGCTCCACCGTCGCCCTTTCCAAGTACATCGAAAAGCATCGTCCAGTTGCAAGCCGAAATTGGTTGAAAAACATAAGCTTCGTGGAGTCGCCAACCTCATACGTAAAGAGCGTATTTTGCGGGTTCGTGGAAACGATGCCCCCATCTGGTCTAATTGTGTAAGTTAGTAGCTCGTCTCGCTCGACGTTCTGCTGCGGGCTGTACAAGACACCCCGCCAGACCGTACGGGTTACGCAGGCATTGGTCGAGCGGCCAAGGATTCGACCAGATGCATAGGACGGATCGCCATCATAGCGGGAGCTGATGCTCATCATGCAAAAGCCGTTCGTCCACACCGCCTCACACTCAAGCGTCTCCCGTCGTTCTTGTCGGCCCTGGCCATACTTCAGATGTGCGACGTACGTGGCCGCAAAGCCAAAGAGTCCGTGTGCTTGCGTCGGTTGGTTTAGAAGCATTTCGGAGGCGTCGGTCCGGCGCAAAGAGCTCAGAATGTCGTCGGCGCTCTGGGCGGCAAGGCGAAGCGGCGAGACAGAGATCAGGATGGCTCCAAGGAGGAGAGTCAAAGTGCAACCGGGCCCGCAAACAGCCTTAACAATCTTGGGCGTAACGTTTATCTCAAGCGCGTGAGTGTTCGTTCGAGAACTCACCCGCGAAGCGTCAAAAACCGGCGGCGCGGCAAAAAGCAAATTCCCATCAGTCAGTTTCAATATCAGTGGGTTCTTGACGAGTGATTGAGACATGCGGAGAGGATGACTTGCGCCCTTGCAGGGCGCAAGAGCCGAGTAGGGCCGGCTTTCCCGAGTCGTTGCCTTGCGCCTCGAGTTTGGGTGTCCCTGCTTCGAGGCCATTCTCGCAGGAGCACGCGCTGAGAGCGCCCCGGCATATCAGCCCAGGGCAGCGCCCTCGGAAAGCCGGCCCCACTCCGCTCGTGCGCCCTGCAAGGGCGCAGCCGCCCATGTGGGAGCGGAGCGGATGCTCCCGCCCTTGCAGGGCGGGCTCGGATCTCGCGGCCGTTTTCCCAGGGTGTTACCCTGGGCTGATATGCTGCGCGCTTTCAGCGCGGGCTCGACGGACAGTCGGCGCACGGCACGGGTGTGCAAACCCGCAGTTGCCCGGGGGGTCACGCGGGAAATCCAGCACCCAGATGGACACCATTGTGCAGCGAGGGGATCGACGCGCCGCTGCGCTCTCCACCACACCTCATTTTTTTGTGCCGCAATTGAGGGCTTGCTTGAGGGCGCCGATGACTTTGCGCTGGACGGACAGGGGGTTGCCGGGGATGCGGGCGCCGGCGGCGGCGGGGTGGCCGCCGCCGCCGAACTGCGCGGCGATGTCATTGACGTTGACCTTCTCGCTCTTGGAGCGGAGGCTGATGCGCGTCAGGCCGGGGGCCAGTTCTTCGAAGACGCAGGCCACCACGACCGGGGCGATGGCGCGGATGTGGTCGATGAGCCCCTCGGAATCGTCAGCTCTCGGCGCCGGTCCGGGCGAAGTCGGCCTGCCTGAGCCAGAAATAAGCGATGCGGTTCTGGCATGTGAGGTGGAAGTGGCTATAGACGTGCTTGAGCAGTTTGGCGCGCGAGACGGGGTAGGATTGATAGACCTCGTCGCAGATCTTGGCCAGGTCGGCGCCGCGCCCGACCAGTTCGGCGGCGACGCGAAAGGTGCCGGGGCGGGTCGAGGGATATTGGAACGAGCCGGTGTCGGTCGAAACCGCCGTGAAGAGGCAGTCGGCGATGGGCTTGGTAATCGGCCACTTGGCGACCCTGAGGAGCCGGAAGATGAGTTCGCCGGTGGAGGGTTCGCGGGCGGAGACCCAGTTCAGGCCGCCGAAGCGAGTGTTGCTTTGGTGGTGATCGATGTTGATGAGGAGCCGGCGTTGGGCCACGCAGGGGCCGACCGCGCCGAGGCGCTCGAAGCTGGCGGCATCGGTGGCGATGACGCAGTCGAATTCGCATCCGGGCCTGGGTTTCTGAAAGAGGCGGCCCGGATCGAGGAACTCGTACTTCTGGGGAATCGGGTCTTCGTTCCAGCAAAGGACTTGTTTGCCTTCGTTGCGCAGGGCCAGGGTCAGGCCCAGTTGGGAGCCGACGCAATCCCCATCCGGGCGGACGTGGCCGACCACACAGAGGGTCTGGCTCTGGCGGAGGGCCTCGAGGATGCGGTCGATGATCTTGGGATGGGGCTTCATTCAGAGGCCGGGCTGATTCCTCGGTTTCAGTTTCCGGGGTGGCCAGGGAAGTTCGCTCCAGCTCTTCGATGATCTCGAGCACGCGGTTGCCCCGCACGACCGAATCGTCCATGAGGAACTTGAGGGTGGGGGTGTATTTGAGGACGACGGCCCGTCCGACCAGGCCCTGGATGCGTTTGCGATGGTGGATGAGCAGGGAGAGGCCGCGCCGCTGTTGGTCAGGGTTGCCCAGGATGCTGACGAACACGATGGCCGAATGCAGGTCTCCGGCGACATCAACGTCGTTCACTGTGACCAGGCCGGCGTCGCTGACCTGGAACTCGCGGCGGATGACTTCGCCGATTTCGCGCTTGAGCAGTTCGCGCACCCGTTGAAGTCTGAGGGAAGGCATTGGTCACAGCTTCTGTGCTATCTTCTCCATGGTATAGCACTCGATATTATCGCCCGATTTGGAACTCGCCGAAGCCTTCGATGCGGATGCCGCACTCCATGCCGGCGCGCACCTCGTTGACCTCGTCCTGGAAGCGGCGGAGGGACTGGGTGATGCCCTCGTAGATGATCTCCTTGCGCCGGCGGACGCGGACCTTGCCCTTGACGATGCGTCCGCTGGTCACCATGCAGCCGGCCACGGGCGCGCCCTTGGACAGCTCGAAGATCTTGCGCACCTCGGCCACGCCCAGGGTCACGTCCTTGAGGAGGGGCTCGAGCAGTCCGGCCATGCCCTCTTTGACCTGGTCGATCAGCTCGTAAATAATCGCGTAAAGCTTGATCTGCACCCCTTCGTGCTTGGCCTTGTCCGCCACGCCGCTGTCGACCCGGGTATGGAAGCCAAGGATGACTGCATCGGAAGCGGAGGCCAGCGCCACGTCGGATTCGGTGATGGTGCCCACGGCGCTGTGGATGATTTCGAGGGAGACCTTTTCCGATTCGATCTTCTTGAGGGCCTCGACAATGGCCTCGACGCTGCCTTGGGTATCGGCTTTGACGACGACCTTCAGGGCCTTGCTCGAGTTGGAGGCCAGTTGGGCGAAGAGGTTTTCCAGGGTGACTTTGGCGCGAGTGGTTTCCTGGCCCAGGGCCTTGGCGTCCAAGGCGCGCTCTTCGGCCAGTGCGCGGGCGGCCTTTTCATCCTCGACGACGCTGAATTCCAGGCCGGCCTCAGGGACGCCGTTCAGGCCCAGGACCCGGACAGCGACCGACGGGCCGGCTTCTTTGAGGCGTTTGCCCTCCTCGCTGATGAGGGCGCGTACGCGGCCGTAGTAGTGGCTGCAGATGATGATGTCGCCGACGCGCAGCGTGCCTTTGCGCACGAGCACGGTGGCGGTGGGTCCCCCGGGTTCGAGGCCCGATTCGATGACGTTGCCTTTGGCGCGGCGGTTGGGATTGGCCTTGAGTTCGAGCAGATCGGCCTGAAGCAGGATCATCTCGATGAGCTTATCGACGTTCTGGCGGGTGAGGGCGGAGACCTCCACGAAGATCGTATCGCCGCCCCAATCGTCAGGCACCAGGCCCTTGTCCTGCAATTGCTGGCGGACCTTGAGGGCGTTGGCGTTGGGGTGATCCATCTTGTTGACGGCGACGATGATCGGGACTTTGGCGGCGCGGGCGTGGTTGAGGGCCTCGAGGGTCTGGGGCATGACGCCGTCGTTGGCGGCGACGACCAGCACGACGATGTCCGTGACGTTGGCGCCCCGGGCGCGCATGGAACTGAACGCTGCGTGGCCCGGGGTATCCAGGAAGGTGATTTGCGCCAATTCCTTCTTCCGCTCGGGGTGCGGGAAGGAAATAGTGTAAGCGCCGATATGCTGGGTAATGCCGCCGGCTTCCCCGGCGGCGACGTTGGACTTGCGGATGACGTCCAACAAAGTCGTCTTGCCGTGATCGACATGGCCCATGATGGTCACCACCGGGGCGCGCGCGGACCAGGTCGGCCGGTTTGTCTTCGACATCCAGTTCGACCGTCTTGACCGGCGCATGGACCAGCCCGCTGCCGCGTTCGCGTTTCTCAACCTCGAACCGGTAGCGGTACTTGGCGCAAATCTTCTGGGCGGCGTCCTCTTCGATGGCCTGGTTGACGTTTCTGAAGATGCCCAATTCGATGAGGTCGGCGATAATCTTGAAGGGTTTCTGCTTGAGCTGCTCCGCCAACTCGCGCACCACGATGGGCGGCTTGATCGAAATGACCTGGGCATCGGCGGGCAGAACCACCTTGGGCGCCGGTTCGGCCCCTTTTGCCGCCGGCCCCTTCTGCAGGGCAGGCGCACCGGGCGCTGGGCGCGCCGGCAGTGCCTGGCGCCGCGCACAGCTGCGCAGGTCGCCGCGTCTGGCAAAATCGGCCTTTTTCGGCTCGGCCTGGCGGGAGGGCAACTTGACGCTGCCCGCCTTGTCGCCGGGTTTGGCGCCGGCTCGAGGCGGCAGTTGAATGAACCCGACCTTGTCGCCGATTTTCGGCGCGGGCGGAGGCCCGGGCGGAGGCGGCGCAGGCGGCGGAGGCGCCGGGGGCGGGCGGCTCCTGGACTTTGGCGGTGACCGGCTCGGGGGCGGGAGCCGGCGGCGCGGGCGGCAGTTCACCTATGACGACAGCCGGCTCGGGCGGCTTGGCCTCAGGGATGGGCGCTGCAGGGGCGACGGCGCAGGGGGCGCCGGCGGCGGCGGCTCCGGAGCAGCCGGCGGGTCGCCGGCTCGAGCAGAGGGGGCGCCGGCTGGCCGGCGGGTCTCGAGCGGCGCCCGGACTTCGACCGGCGGCGGCGGAGCGGTAGTGACAGAAATGGTTTCCGGGGACCGGAACAGGGGCGGGCGGGGGCGCCGGCGGAGCGGCCGGTTCGAGCACCGGGGGAGGCGCCGGTGGGGTGGGCGGAGCCAGGAAGCGCGGATGGGTGGCCTTGAGTTGGTCTTCGAGGTATTCGGCGGTGATTTTATCCAGGGAGCTGGAGGCTACGCGGGCCAGAGTTATGCCCAGTTCTTTGGCCTTGGCCAGAACCTCCTTGTTCTCCAGGCCGAGCTTCTTTGAAATGTCGTAAATCCGAACGGGCATAAATCTCTGTCACTGCCAGTCACATAGCCACAACAGGCGCCACTCAGGGCCGGGTTGTCAACCGGAAACCGGGGTCTCTCCCACGTTCAGGGTGCGGCGGGCCGCCTCGGCCCGGGCCGCCTCCATAATGGCGGCGGCCTGGTCGGCCAATTGCGGTATATCGGCCAAGTCGCTTTGATCCGCTCCCAGGACATCTTCCAGCCGGGTCAAGCCATGATGAACCAGCACGTCGGCCTGCTCCCGGGTAATGCCGGGGATGGCCGCCAGCGATTCGACGGCCTCGGCCACTTTCTCCTCGAAACCCTTTGTGACCACGACCTCAGGCTCGATGTCAACCTGCCATCCGGTGAGCTTGGAGGTGAGGCGGGCGTTCTGGCCGCGTTTGCCGATGGCCAGCGAAAGCTGGTCTTCGCTCACGGTAATTTGCACGCGCTTGTTGCGCCTCGTCCACGTCGAAGGCCTTGAGCTTGGCCGGCGCCAGGGCGTTGGTGATGAAAGTCCTGACGTTGGGGTCCCAGCGAATAATGTCCACTTTCTCGTTGTTGAGTTCGCGGACGATGTTCTTGACGCGCTGGCCGCGCAAGCCGACGCAGGCGCCGACGGGGTCAACTTTGTCATCGCGCGTCCAGACGGCGAGCTTGGTGCGGAAGCCGGGTTCGCGGGCGATGCCCTTGATTTCGATCGTGCCGTCGCTGATTTCGGAGACCTCGAGTTGGAAGAGCTTGATGACGAAGCGGGGGTCGGAGCGGGAGAGAATGATCTCCGGGCCGTGAATCCCTTGCTCGACCGCTTTGACATAGCAGCGGAGGCGCTCCCCGGGCTGGTATTCCTCGGTGGGGACGCGTTCGCGGTTGGGGAGCAGGGCCTCGTATTTGCCAAGATCAACAATGACATCGGAACGGTCGAACCGCCGGACGGTGCCGCTGATGATATCGCCGACGCGGTCTTTGAACTCGGTGAAAATGAGTTGCTTTTCCGCCCGGCGGATATGCTGCATCAGGGCTTGTTTGGCATATTGGGCGGCGATGCGTCCGAAGCCGACGGGGGTTACCTCGACCTCAAGCTCCTCTCCGACCTGGGCCTCGGGCTTAATCCGGTGGGCGTCGAAGAGGGAAATCTGGTCGTGCTTTGACATCACCTTTTCGGAGACCACCAGTTTGGCAAAGGCCCGGATGTCGCCCGATTTCTGGTTGATGGCCACGCGCAGTTCGCGCGCCGGGCCGACGGCCTTTTTGGCCGCCGACAACAGGGCCTCCTGTACAGCGCCAACCAGGACATCGCGATTGATGCCCTTCTCACGCTCCCAGAATTCCAAGACTGCTAAAAAGTCGGCGTTCATACATTTCTACCGCTTCCCTCGTGGGGAACAAAAAAGTCGGCAGATGATACTCTTCCGACTTTGGCGCGCTGGCGAGCCAGCAATATACCGTTCTAGAAGAAACTTAGGGTTTAAGGCAGAAAGAGTCAAGCCCCATCTGAGTGGTTTTCGATGGGTTCTTGCAGGTCGTGAAATTGCTTTACAACTCGCCCTGTCTTGTCTCAAGCTCGGCGGCATGATACAGCCGCTCGCGCTTATTTTCTACGAGAAACTACTGCCGGGCAGCCAGGTTGTCAACCGGCTGCAGGACATGAGTTATCGTGTCCAGGTCGTCGCCGACCCGGCGGCGCTGGTGACGAGCGCCGAGCAGTCCAAACCGATGCTCGTGCTGGCCGACTTGAGCTGCACGAAAACCGACATCTTCGGCGCCCTGGCCCGGCTCAGACAAAACGAGGCCACCAGGCACCTCCCCGTCATTGGCTTCGGCGGAGACGACAAGACGGACCTCCAGTCCGCCGCCCTGGCCGCCGGGGTCACCCTCGTGGTCAGCGAGGCCGCCATCCTCCAGCACTTGCCGGAGTGCCTCGACCAGGCCCTGCAGGTCGAGTAGGCTCTTTGGGTATGGTTGAATCGGGGGCCGAGCCGGTTTCCAGTTTGTATGCGCACGTCCCCTTCTGCGCGCGGAAGTGCGGCTACTGCGCATTTTACTCGGAGGCGCCGAGCGGCGAGTTGATGGGCCGCTACGTGAGGGCGCTGATTCGAGAATTGGAGTGGGTGGCCGCCGACCTCCGACCGCGAACGGTTTTCTTTGGCGGCGGCACGCCGACGCTGCTCGATTTGCGTCAATGGGAGCAAGTTTTCAAGGCAATGGAGCGGCTGGGACTGCTGGGCGCCGCCGAGTGGACCGTCGAGTGCAATCCCGCCACGCTGTCACTGGACAAAGCCCGGTTGCTTCGGCGGGCGGGGGTCAACCGGATTTCCCTGGGCGTGCAATCGCTCAACCAGGCCCTGCTCGAGCGCCTTGGCCGCATTCACTCCCGCGCGATGGTTTTCAAGTCCTTCGATATTCTTCGGCAGGCGGGCTTTGAGAACGTGAACCTGGACCTGATGTTCGCCATTCCCGGCCAAACGCTCGAAGTCTGGCGCGAGACGCTCAGGGAAGCCCTGGCCATGGGCAGCGAGCACCTTTCCAGCTACGAAGTCACTTACGAGGAGGACACCCCGCTCTACGGGCAACTCGAGGCGGGCCAATTTGCGGTGAACGAAGACCTGGCGTGCGCCATGCACGAAGAACTGGTCGAGCGCGCCGCCGAGGCCGGTTTCGAGCGATACGAGATCGCCAATTTCGCGCGTCCGTCTTTGGCCTGCCAACACAACGTCAACTACTGGCGCGCCGGCTCTTTTCACGGCGTGGGACCTGGCGCGACCAGTTATGTGCGGGGCGCGCGGACGAAAAACTGGTCCAACACGCAGCGTTACTGCGAGCTGATCGAAGCGGGCAAGCCGGCGGTTGAATCGCGCGAAGAACTGGCGCCGCTGGCGCGGGCGGGCGAGGCGGCTGCCTTTGGCCTGCGCATGGTGGCGGGGTGGCCCTTCGATGAGTTCCGGCGCCGGACAGGCCACGATTTGCGCGGGGAATGGGCTGGAGACATGCGCCAGTTGGTCGAGCAGGGCTGGGGCCGCCTGGACCCCGACCGCTTCCAGCTCACCCGGGCCGGCCTGCGTTTCGCCGATGCTGCCGCACAACTGTTTCTAAGATAGATTAGAGCCTTTCGGACAGGCTTTAGACTATGCCCGGCCTTGCTCACGGCCACTGCGACCGAAGGGACAAGCGGCTCATTGTCGCAGCGTAAGCTCCGGGTGCGGTTGATGGTCACGGAACCACCGCTGCCGTGCCGGAGGGCTGTTATCGAAGAACAGCGCGTCCACCTTGACGCCTTCGACGTGATCGTCGCAGAACACCACGTTCAACCGGCCGCGGTGGCGTTGCCGGGCAAGCTGGGTCCCGTTCTCGCTGGGCAGATCGTAGCCACCCTCGCCGTTTGCCATGGACCCAATGATTCCTCCCGCATCCAACTCCTGCCTGACAGTCGAAATTCGCATGAAGCTGTCCGCGAACTTGAACATGTCAGCCGGCGCCGCCACATCAGACTCGCGAGTGGCAGTGATGTTGGTGAAGAACACGGGACTTGCCGGCGGAATCGAGTGACCGCCCAGTCCCAAGCCCGAATACTCCAAACCGCTGCCGTCGTGTGAGTAGTTCCAAGCCCACCTGCCACTTGGAATGGAGAGCACATAATTGGCCGTGGGACAACCCAGGCCGGGCTGAACGAAGCGGACGAGGTTATTGGTCGTGTCGTAATATCCGCCTGCCCCGTATGGGCCAAGAAGCTCAAACCACCAGTATCCCGTCCAGTCGAGCGTGTATTGCGCCTGGTGGTCGGCCAGATACATCGTCTCGGCAAGGCCGAGCTGATGCAGGTTGCTTCTGCACTTGATCGATTGGCCTTGGGCCTTGGCCCGGCTTAACGCCGGCAACAGGAGCGCGGCCAGAATAGCGATGATAGCAATGACGACCAGCAATTCGATGAGCGTGAACGCAACTTTAGGGCCAACGCTCGTTTGAAGCGCCAAGCATTTGGCGGACGCGCGGTTTCGGCCAGACCGGCACATAATCCCTGTCCCGAATGTGAACCTTTATACCGTGTTTCGCATCGCTGTAAAGCAGAATCGCTGCCAAAGACCCTCGAGCAGGGCGCCACCGACAAGGTTCTCCACAAGCCACTGTAGGAGACGACGTAAGGAGTCTCTGGTTGATTCGTAGCCGCGGCGAAACCCCGCTCCCCTCGGACGCCGCTGCTTAGAGACTCCTTACGTCGTCTCCTACAGCCGGGGAATGGAGCGCATTTTGGCGACTTTGTCAACGGCCCTGCCCTCGCCAAACCCTCGCCCGAGCGGCCTTTTCACGCTCCACGCCCTGACGCTTCACGCTCGGCCCGAAGCTTGGTCAGCGGGCTTTCCGGCTGAACGCACGCTGTCTTTGATGCGTTTGACGTGGCCGCGTCCCATGCCCTTGACCTCGCAGCCCAGTTCAAAGTAGCGCCGGATCTGGTGGTCATTGAGGATGCAGAAGCAATCGATGATGGCGCACGGTTTGCCCACGCTCCGGACGACCTCATCCGGGTCCAGTTTCAGGTAAGGGGCGTGGCGCACGGCAAAGACCACGGCATCGACTCCCTTGAGGGCGCGGGTCATGTCATTCTCGATGCGCAGGTTCTTCAATTGCTCCTGGCGATGGAAGAACCGGGACAGGCTATGGCCCGGATGCGGGTAGGTGTCCTGGGCCTCGAATTCCCACCAATGGTCCAGGTAAGGGTCATGGACCCTCACGTTGGCGCCCATCTCGGTGAGTTTGCGCACCATGATTTCGGAGCCGCTGTAGCGGGTGTCGCCCACGTCCTCCCGGTAGGCGGCCCCCAGCAGGAGGATGTCCGAGGCGGCCAGTGGTTTGCCCATGTTCCTGAGGGCGTCGCGCACCAACTGCGGCGCGTGCAGGCAACGCGTGTCGTTGATGTCCACCGCCATCGGCGTGATGCGGAAGATGTCATCCTCCCAGCCGAAAATATGCTTGTAGGCCCACATGCCCAAGCCGCCGTCTTTGGGCAGGCAGTAGCCGCCGATGCCCGGGCCCGGGAACATCATGTTGGAATGGGTCGGCCGGACTTTGATGGCATCGATGACTTTTTTGAGGTCGACCCCGTTGCGCTCGGCGAAGAGCGACCATTCGTCCATAAAGGCCAGGAGGGTCGCCCGGTAGCTGTTCTCGACGATCTTGGCGGTTTCCGACTCGATGGGCCGATCCAGGACGGTCAGGGGATACTTGGCCACGTTGAGGACCTCGGAGAGGAACTTGACGACCCGGTCACGGGCGGCGGGATTGATGCCGCTGCAGACGCGCCAGAAATCGCGGATCGAGGCTCACGTAGTTTCGTCCGGGCATCACGCGTTCGTAACTGTGCGCCAGCAGAGGCTCGTCCTTGATGCCGCGCCGCTCGAAGATCTTCTTGATGATCGGGTAGGCCACCTGCTCGGTCGTGCCGGGGGCAACGGTGGTCTCGATCAAGACCAGCGCCCGAGGCGGGATGTACTCGGCGATCTTGGCCATCGAGGCCTCCAGCGCGACCATGTCCGCCGAACCGGTGCGGACGTCCCCCAGCGACTCTTTCAAATAGTCGCACTGCACGTCCACCACCACGACGTCGGCCAGTTTAAGGGCCTCTTCGGTATAGGTCGCGACCAACGTCTTTTTCTCTTTGGCGCAGCGTGCGATCAGCAGCTCGACCTCGGGGTCTTCCGCCTTGACCGGCGAGACGCCCCGGTTGAGCAGGGGGATCTTCCAGAAGCTCCGGGTGCTGGGCCGCTGCATCCCGATGACGAACTTGCCCGGCTGGCCGTTCTTGTCCTTCGAGTCGGCCACCACCGCCGCCATGACGGCGCCCACGAAGCCAAGGCCGACGACCAGCACTACCTCCCGGCCCTGGCGCCGTTGCTCCTCCGCCAGCTTCTCCAGCCGCAGATATTCCTTCTTGTAGTCGGCGCTGGTTGGGAGCTTGAACACCTCGCCCGCAGGACTGATCGATACGGGTTCCTTGGCTTTTGTAGTTACAGGTTCTGATTGCATGGACACTCTGATACCGCAGCCGCCCCTTCGAGGCAAGCGAAGAAGCGCAGCAGGTTGCCTGGTCGAGCAGGCGCACCTTCCAGGGCTTCTCCGCCTGGCACGAGCCGCGCGTGGTCGAAGAGATTCTTCGCCACCTCGGCGCCTGGCAAGCCCGGCGGGCCGGATTGAGAATTGAAAATTGAAAATTGAAAATTGAAGCAGAGTCAGCGGCGCTCTGCCGAGACGCCGCTACGGCGCGCCCCCCTCAATTGTCAATTGCAAATTCTCAGTTTTCAATTTTCAATCCAGGGCCGTCCCCGGTCATTCCTGTGAGCAACTACTATCTCTGGCTCAACGAAGCCAAGACGGGACCATACACTCTGGAGGCGACTAACGGACCTGCCTGCGCCGACCTCTCGCCAGACAACCGCGAAACACGCGGAACACGCGGAAAGGGAAGCGGCCTAATTCTGGATTCCGCGCCTTGGGCTTTGGCGCGCGGCCGGGCCTTCTTCAATTTGCAATGGCCAATTTTGAATTTTGAATTTTGAATTTTGAATTTGTGAGGCCGGATCGGCGGCCTCAAGCCGCTGGCGGGGACTGGTCAGCCGCTCTGGCCAACGTCCAGGCCGCAACGTTAAGAACTGACTGGCGCCCCGAAAGTGGTTCCTTCTCCGAAGAGCCAAGGGCCTGTGGGCACAGCCGCGGACCGAGACATCTGGACTCTGAGCCAGATATGGAAAGGAACGCAGGCTCCGCGTCAAACGCAGCCGGGGACGGCTGCGGAAGGGCGCGCAGCGACAAGGCTGGCTCTCAACCGTACTGGAAAACTCGCCGTACGGGATGAAACGAGGGGGCGGGGGAAACGTGGGCAGGACCTAGCCCGATTCCGAATCGGGATTTGCCACGATGCTCGAAAGGGCCGAACCACAGGAAGCCATTGGTCTAAACCGGTCGCGCCGCCACTCCACTCGACCAGTCGAAATATGGAATTGGAATCTCGTGTTTGAGCCACTTCGGTCTTTGATGCCGAATCCCGGCGAGCAGCGGTTTGCACCTTTGCCACCCCATGTGGACTTCTTTGAGAAGCCCGCGTGCCAAGTGAAGAGCGCTTGCGGTTATCAGTTAGAAAAAGCCTTGCCAGAGCCCTGGCAACGTGTTTCCGTATTCTCGTGAGTGTGACCAAGGTCAGCAGTTGCCAGCACGGCGCGCCCTTGCCAGCGACTTGCGCTCGGCCGTCACCAGCTGCGCCAACGACACCGGCCTGCCAACTGTCGGAAAGGACCCCACAATGACAACGAAGCTAGAATTCAGTGTATGCGCAGCCACACTGGTTTTGGCCGCAAGCCGCTCCTTGGGAGCACAGAGTTCAGTGCCCAGTGGTTCCTTTCAGCCTCCGGGGGGCCTGGTCGGCTGGTGGCCGGGAGACGGAAGCGCGAAAGACGTCATTGGCCGCAACGACGGGACCGCACTCGCCGGCGTCACGTTCACGAAGGCCATGCGCGGCGAAGGATTCGGCTTCGACGGGGATAACGGTTACATCAGTGTTCCTGACTCTCCATCGCTCAGGCTAACCGCGTCGCTGACGATTGAATGTTGGCTGCTGGTCAGCAGGCTGCCCGACGACAGGAATAACTGTGGATGGGGGATGATTTTCTTTCGAGGGGATGACCGGCCAGCTCTCGACCCGTATTTCCTCGCAGTGCGTCCCGACGGCACCGTCGTGTTCCACGTTGAGGATGGCACGAGCCAGATCGCTGAGTTGGCAACGGCCATCCCGACTAACCGTTTTGTTCACGTGGCCGCTACGCTGGAGGACCGCACTGGGGAGATGAGAATGTATCTCGATGGCAGAGTGGCCGCGCAGCGAGTCACAAGAGTGCGGCCTTTCGGCGACTTGGATCCCGCGTCAAATCCGGGGATCGGCATAGGCAACACCCAAGGCCATCCGGCCTCACCGTTTCCGGAGGCATTTGCCGGCATCATTGACGAGTTGCGAGTTTACAGTTGTGCGCTGTCGCCGGGCGAGGTCCACCAGACATATATCGAAACTGCCCGCAGACCCGAGGCGAGCAATGAGAGCCTGGAAACCGTCCGCCTTCCATTGAAGGTTTCGTCGAGCGCCGCCAACCCCGAAGCCGTCGCTAGTCCGACTATGGTGCCAACTGGACCGGAACTCCGCGTGTTCACTGCCATAGAGCTTTCCTGGCCATCCGAAACGAACAAGGTCTATCGGATTCAGTGGACACCCTCGCTGGAGCAGCCGCAGTGGACAAATCTTCGAGCCTTTGATTTCAGGTACGGGCACTGAGGTATCATTATTTGATTCAGCAAGAGAGCACCCGCGGGGATTCTATCGAGTGCTCATTGAATGACCCTAATACTGTTGGGCGGCATCCGGGCGCATGTCAAAGATTCTTTCAAGAAGGGGTCAGAACGAGCTCGTCAGCGTCTGGGTTGCAAACGTCTGGCGCAGCGATTTCGTCTATGACGCCAGGATGCGGCTGCGGCAGCGGTTGGAGTACGCCGGGAGCGGCAGCCCCATTCTGACGCGCGTGCAGGACCCGTACGATGGCAATGTTGTCGTCCAGGAGCTGGACGGGAACGACACGCCTCAGGTGAGCTACACGCGGAGCCGCGACCTGAGCGGGACCATGCAAGGGGCCGGCGGCATCGGCCGCCTCCTGGCCCGGACGGACAACACCGCCGGCACACACGCCTATTTCACCCTCGCAGCGTCAATAACCGGCGGGGCGGCAAAGAAGGAAGTTCTTATCAGTTAATTGATTCGTTCGGCGACCTGGTAACGGAACATGCGCTGCTTCATCCAGCGCACCGCCAGCAGGTCATAGAACGAGGCGAACAACCGGTTCCAAACCCCGTAATGGCTCCGCCCGGCGAAGCGGGGGTTGTTGGTGACGGCAATCTCAGTGACGGTGAAGCCTTCGATCTTGAAGAGCGTCGGCAGGAAACGATGCATGCCTTTGAAGAACTTGAGGTCCTGGATGCACTGGCGTTTGAAGGCGCGGTAGGTGCAACCGGCATCGCTGATCTGCTCTCCGGAGAGCCGGTTGCGCACCCAGTTGGCGATGCGCGATGAGGCGATGCGGATGAAGGTGTCGCCCTGCCCGCGCGTTTGCACGCGCGTGCCGCACACGCAGTCATACTGCCGGAGGGCCTCGAGGAATTTCGGCAGGTCCTTCGGATCATTTTGCAAATCCGCATCCATCGTGACGAGGTATTGCCCCCGCGCGGCCTTGAGGCCCGCCCAACTCGCCGCGCTCTCCCCACAGTTGAATTTGAACCGCTGGACGCAGACGCGCGGGTCCGCCGCCGCCAGTTCCTTGAGGATGGCCCAGGAGTTGTCCTGGCTGCAATCGTCGGTGATGACGATTTCATAAGGCAGTTTCAGCGGTTCGACCGCCTCGCGAATGGCGGCGATGAGCGGGCGCAGGTTGCCCTCCTCGTTGTAACAGGGAATGACCAGACTAAGGGTGGGAGTTGGGGTCATGGGGGCGGAAGATGAAGTCCGAAGGGCGAGGCGTGAAGGACGAGGAGCGAAGCGCGAGGGGGGAAAGGGCGCGAATCAGCTTCTGAGCACACTTTGCAGTCGAGGAGCCCGTCCCAAAGGCCCGGCGAGCGGAAGACTTCGTCGCAGCCTTCGTCGCAACCTTTGTCGAGTTGGCCTTTTTTCGACAAAGTCGGCGACAAAGGTTGCGACAAAGTTCCGGAAGCGGGGTCTTTGGGACAGGCTCAGTCGAGCGTTTGTCCCGGCGGGACATTTGAAGACAGCCCGGCGTTTCAACGCCGGGTTTGGACGTACCGAGGGGCAAGTCCCGAAGGGACGGCCAGGTTGCCCTAGCCCGGAAATTCCCCAGCGCGGCGAAGCCGCAATCGAAGCCATAACCGCGGAATACGCGGAATACGCGGAAAGAAAAGCGGCCAGGCTCGGGATTCCGCGTATTCCGCGTGTTCCGCGGTTCATTCTTTCTGTGAGAAATCTTTTCAGCCGTCCCTTCGGGACGGGGTTTGTCTGGGGGCAGATCCCGGCGTTGAAACGCCGGGCTATTCTCGGATGTCCCTCCGGGACAACATGCGTCTGAAGTTCATCAGCCATGCGTTTCTTGGTCGTTCGTCGTCTCGGAACCTACCCCGGACTTCACTCGCCTGTCCAGTGCAACAAATATATCGCTATTTCGGGAGCGTCACTCTAGCCTTGGGGCCATGCGAAACTCGAATCGAGCCTGTGCCCTGGGCCGGACCTCCGGCACTATTTGCTTTTCTGCTATTGGCGTCGGTCCTCGCGGCCGCCGCCCAAGCCCAAGCCCAAAGCCCCTTGCGCGAGCGGTTGCGGGCGCTGCCCTATAAAATCGCCTACGAATGTTACGTCAATGACAACTGGGAAATCTTTGTCATGAATGCCGACGGGTCCGACCCCGTCAACCTGACGCGGACCCCTAAGGCCCACGAGCATTATCCGCAAATCTCGCCGGACGCCACGAAGATTCTGTTATGCCATCGACGAGGGGGAAGGACGCGATGCGGTCCGCAGCCTGTGGGTCATGGACATTGACGGCCAGCACCGGCGGAAGCTGGCGGACCACGCGCGGGAGGCCTTTTGGGGCCCGGACAGCAAGGTCATCGGCTTCCTGCCGCAGGAATTCCCCAAGTTCAACGTGATGGATTACTCCACTACGGGGATGAGCTTTTATGATTTGGCCACCGGCAAGGTGGAGCCGCATGTCAACACCACGAACCTGCATCATCTTTACAACCCGAGTTGGTCCGCCAACGGCAAATGGATTGTAGCAACGGTGCACGCCGGGATGGGGGTGGAGCACGCGATTCTGCTCATCGAGGCGCGCGGCAACCGCATCATCAACCTGCATATCCCCGGCTGCCGTCCCTGTTTCAGCCCGGATGGCAAGCAGGTTGCCTGGGGCGCCGGCGACCATGAGCTTGGCGTGGGGTCCATCGACCTCGAGGCCGAGCAGCCCGCCATCAGCAAGTGGCGTGTGCGTGTCAAAGACCCCGTTAACGAGACCTATCACGTTGACTGGTCGCCCGACAGCCGTTTCCTCTGTTTCAGCCGCGGCCCGGCCAGCAAGGGCGACCCCTCCAAACCCGGGACTTTCCTTTCCGCCTGCGAGATCGTCGGGGTCTATGCCGCCGATTGGAACCTGTGTGCCGTCTCGGCGGAACGGGAAGACCTCCTGGATCTGAGCGCCGCTTCCGACGCCGACTTCTGCATGTTGACCACCAACGGCTTGAGCAACAAGGAGCCGGCGTGGTTTAAGCCGCCCAAACCCTGACCTCGGCGCTTGAAGTGATGATGACGACTCGTTTTTTCATGGTCGCTGTGGTGGCGCTGGGGCTGGCCGGCTGCGAGAAGGCCGGCCCGAACTCGCCCGACGAAGCCAGACCCGGCGGGGCGGTGGGCGGCGCCAAGGCCGAGGCCGCCCATCCGGTCGGCATCGTGACCGCCTCGGGTATCGAGATGGTCTATTTGCCCGGCGGCCAATTCATGATGGGCGATGACCACGGCGCCCCGGACGAAGCCCCGGCGCACATGGTCAGGGCCAGCGCGTTTCTGATGGACAAGTTCGAGGTGACGCACCGGATGTTCGCCAAAGTCCAGTTGCCCAATCCCTCGCATTGGCAGGACAATCCGAACAAGCCGGTCGAGCGGGTGCGCTGGCGCGATGCCAAGCAATACTGCAACGAACGCTCGGTTCTGGAGGGGCTCAAACCCTGCTACAACGAAAAGACGCTCGACTGGGATTGCGACTGCTCTGCCAACGGCTACCGCCTGCCCAGCGAGGCGGAGTGGGAATACGCCTGCCGCGCCGGCACGGACGCTCCTGCCGATGCCGGCCAGCTCGGCAAGCTGCGCCAGATGGCCTGGTATGCCGATAACTCCGAGCAAAAGACTCACCCCGTCGGCCAGAAAAAGCCCAATGCCTGGGGCATTTACGACCTCTACGGCAATGTCTCCGAGTGGTGCGAGGACGTCTATAGCCCCACTTACTATAAGCAAAGCCCTGCCGCAGACCCGCCCGGCCCGCCCAATACCGGCAAAGACGTCAAACGAGTCATTCGCGGAGGCAGTTGGAAATCCAGCCCCGGCCAATGCAGTCCGACGGCCCGCCAGGGCGAGAAAACGGGCGACAGCGACGCCTGTTTTTCGACGGACTACTGCGGCTTCCGCTGCGTGCGCCGAGTCACACCCCAGGAACTCCAACAGTTGCTCAAGGAATCCAACCCACAAAGCCACTAATTCGAGAATTAGTGTCCAGACAATGATGCCTTTGCCAATCCCGCCCTCCACGCCGGACGCTCCAGAGCGCATTCGGACACTGCCCCGACGTGGACGGAAGCCGATTAGGATTAGGATTAGGAGCCAGACGGGAAACCCACCCCCCTTCCCCCCTCCCATGCGCTCGGGGCGCATGGGAGGGGGGTGGTTCATTGTCGCGGCGTACCCAGGGCGGCGGCCCGTCCCCCTGGGGCGGGACGGGCCTTGCCCTGGGCTACTATCACGCCGCCCCTACGGGGCTTGGATGTGGCTCGCTTCGTTCGCGCTCTGGACGCTTTGGGGGCAGCGTCGGGAGGTGCCGCACGCTCGGCGCTCTGCGCCTGACGCTCCACGCTCCACGCTCGACACTCCGCGCCCGGCGCTCCACGCTCCACGCTCGTCGCTCTCTCCTGGCTGATGCTCTTTCACACCTGGCCATTCCTGGTTTTTCTCCTGGTCGTGCTGCCGGTCTTTTTTTCTTTGCGCAAGACCCGGCTCTGGCTGCCGTGGCTGACCCTGGCCTCCTACTTTTTCTACGGCTGGTGGAATCCGTATTACCTATGCCTGGTGCTCTATTCCACTCTGCTCGACTTTTCCCTGGTGGCGCTCATGGACCATTGTGCGCGGCGGGGAACGGAAGGTGGACATCCTGTCGCGCCTGACGCGCCTGCGATTCGAGGAGCCGGTGCTCAAATGGGCGTTTTTGGCGGCGGGCGGGGCGGCGCTCGGGAGCCTGGCCCTGGCGGCGGCCGGGCCCCGGACTGTGCGGCCCACCCTGCTCGGACTGAGCGTGCTGCTCTTGCTCATGGCCCTGGGGGCGCTCTACCGCAGCCGCAAGATCTGGCTCCTCATCAGCCTGGTCAACAACCTGGCCCTGTTGCTCTTCTTCAAATACGCCCGTTTCGTGGCCGAAAACCTCAATGCCGTCCTCTCCTGGGCGCATCTGCCGCTCAAGCTCTCCGACCCGTCCTTGCTCATGCCCTTCGGCTTCCAATACCTGCTCCCGGTCGGCATCTCCTTCTTCACGTTCCAGTCGTTGAGCTACACGATCGATTTTTATTTCGGCAACGTCCATCGCGAGCGGAATTTCCTTCGGTTCGCCACCTTCGTCTGCTTTTTTCCGCAGTTGATGGCGGGCCCCATCGAGCGGGCGCGGCACCTCCTGCCGCAGTTCAACCAGTTCCCCCCCATCCGGCTCCGGAACCTGACCGACGGCGCCTCGCTCTTCCTGGTGGGCCTGTTCAAGAAACTGGCGTTGGCCAACTATCTCTCCTTTTACGTGGAGCGGGTCTATGACAACCCCGGGGCCTTCGGCGCCCCGGCCCTGGTGCTCGCCACGGTGGCCTTTGGCTGGCAGATCTTCTTCGATTTCAGCGGCTACACCGACATGGCCCGCGGCGTCGCCAAACTGATGGGCTTCGATTTGATCCTCAACTTCAACAACCCCTACCTGGCGACCGGCCTGGGCGAGTTCTGGTCCCGGTGGCACATCAGCCTGTCGAGCTGGTTCAGGGATTACGTTTATATTCCGCTGGGCGGCAACCGCCATGGCCGGCTCGGCACCTACCGCAATCTGTTCCTGACCTTCTTCATCTCCGGCATCTGGCATGGCGCGGCGTGGACGTTTGTGATCTGGGGCGCGCTGCATGGCCTGGGCGTGGTGGTCACGCGTGAGCTGGAGCGCTCCGCCCGCTATCGCGAGCGCGTCCCCAAGCTCCTCAAGCAGGCCGGCGTGTTCCTGTTCGTCTCCTTTACCTGGATCTTTTTCCGCGCCGGTTCGTTGAACGAGGCGCTGCTCATCATCCGCCGCATTTTCACGGCCGCCTGCCACGACCCCCAGATCCCGGCCCTGATGCTCGGGTTGGTCGCCGTGGTCTGGCTCTATGAGTTCTGCTACGAATCCCGGTTCCGCCCGCTGCTTCGGGTCGGCTTCGTGCGTGTGGGCCTGGCGGCCTTGATGGTCATCTATCTCTGCCTCTGTTCCTCGGGCGGCGGCGCCTTCATCTATTTCCAGTTCTGACATGGAGCCCCAATCCTCTGCCCACACTCCTCCTGCTCCCGCGCCGCCTGGCGGGACCAGCGTGCCCCCCGGCCCGCCCGCCGGCCGCAAGCCGTCCCAACCCGCAGTGCCCTTTGGAGTGAACGAAGTCCGCCTGAGCGCCTGGCAGTGGCTCGCGGTTTTCGTTCTGGTAGGATTGGTTGCGGGTCTGACGCCCGGCCTTTGGGAGCGGGTCGAGCGCTTTCAAACCGGGCCTGACTACCGCATCCCTTACTCTCTGAGCAAGGACTACTGGCTCTATGGTCGGCGGCTGCGCCAGGCGGCCACCCCGGACAAAGTCCTGGTCCTGGGCGATTCGGTCGTGTGGGGCGAATACGTCGCCCCGGACGGGACGCTCTCCCATTTTCTGAACCAGCAAGCCGGGGCCGCCGACCGGTTCATCAACGGCGGCCTCAACGGGCTGTTCCCGCTGGCGCAGGAGGGATTGCTCAGATACTACGGCGGGGCGCTTCGTCACCGGAAGTTGCTCCTCCAGTGCAATGTCCTGTGGTTGACCAGTCCCAAGGCCGACCTGAGCACCAGCAAGGAGGAGCAATTCAATCATTCCCGGCTCGTCCCTCAGTTCTGGCCCCGCATCCCTTGCTACCGGGCCGACGCCAACGAACGCCTGAGCGCGCTCATCGAGCGTCACCTGCCCTTTGTCGCCTGGGTCGGCCACCTCCAAAATGCCTATTTCGGTCAGAAAAGCATCCTGAGCTGGACCCTCGAGGATGACGGCGGCAGCCCGCCCAGCTATCCAAACGCATGGAAGAACCCGCTTGTCCCAGATCACCTTGGCGGTGCCCTGCGCTCCGCAGGACGACCCCGAGCGCGGGCCCGCCAGCCCGCGTCATAAACCGTGGACCAGCACCGCTCGCTTTGACTGGGTGGACCTGGACGCGTCCCTCCAGTGGGCGGCCTTCCAGCGCCTGCTCGAGATGCTCCAGCACCGGGACAACCAGGTTCTGGTCGTCCTTGGCCCCTTCAACGAGCCGATGATCGCCCAGGAAAACCGGCCCGCATTCCACAAGGTCCGCGACGGCATTGCGGCGTGGCTGGCGGACCATCGCGTTGCTCACGTCGTGCCCGAGACTCTGCCCAGCGAACTTTACGCCGACGCCAGCCACCCGCTGACCGACGGATACCGATTGCTGGCCCAACGGCTCTACCAGGACCCGGCATTCCGCGGTTGGCTTGATGGGCCATAGCGATTCGCTCAAAAGGCCTCAGGGCAAACGACTCGAACGCGTGAGGTGGTTACTTTGCTGCCTCACACCCTGCCAGCGGGCGCAGAGGTTGACCCCCGCAATCCGCGCACACGCCCTCCTCGGCGGTGAACTGGGCCAGGCAGCGCGGACAATAGGAGCGGCACGTCGGGTCGGCCGGCGCGGGGGGCCTGGCCAAGGCCTCGGGACTGAGGCCGCTTTGCCGGAGCAACCTCAGGATCCCGGCCTGCAAGGCGGCGCGGAAATGCCCCTCGACCGCCTCGGCGCGCGGCTCGACGGCAGGGCAAACCGGCAGAGCCGGGTGACAAACCTCCCGCCAAATGTCGCGGGCAAAGTCGCCGAACTGCGGCTCGGGACAAAACACCCTGGCAATTGCCAGTGGATGAAAGGTCTCGAGCAAGGGACGCGAGAGAATGTCCAGGGCGCGGAGGGTGGTGGCGGGGGCGAGAAGGACCGTGAGGAAATGGGCCAGGCGTTCGTCCTGGGCCGCCGGGTAGAGGGTCTTGTGAGCGCGGTGGAACAACGTGGCGGTGGCGGTCGTCAACGCGAGCACCCCCGCCAGCAACCCGAGCCAGCACCGCCCAAGGCCGAACTGCCGGATCAGAAGCGGCGCAGCGACGAAAACAAGGCCGGCCAGCAGATTCGCCAGCAACCGCAGGCCGGCGGTCTGCTGCCGAAACTCGCCCCATCGTTTCTGGATCGCTTCAATGTCAAGGGCGTCTTGAATGAGTTTCTCTATGGCCGCCGCCCGCCTGGCCAGGGATAATTGCATCAAGCCCCGCAACTGCCCGGCCAGGTGCGCGGCCAGCGTGGGCGAGGCTGCCTTGAGCAACACCCTGCCATTGACACGGACCTTCCTACCGCTTGCCGCGACGGTCCGAATGGTCTCCCAGGGAAAAAACTCTCCGGTCTGTACCGGGCGCGAGCCGGGGTTCACGCTTGGGGCCACGAATGCAAGGGCCGCCTCGGGAGAGAGCGAGAGGGGAAACTGATTTCCGGTGAGCACGGCGCCCAATGGAGGCAACGGCGGGGTGAAGATCAACCCGCCGCGTTGGTTGCCCAGCACCGCGCCGGGATGCGCCACCCGCCAACGCCGGCCCAACCACGTCAGGAAAACCACCGAACCGCGGGGCACCCACCAGGCGCACTCCCACGCATAGAGCACCGCCAGCACCGCGAACAGCAGTTGGACGTCACTCATTCGTCCGCCGCGTGCGCCGCCAGAAGAGCTTTCTGAAAAACGCGGCGCCGGCCGCAAAGGCCACGATGATCAGCTTCCAGGCCTTCTTGAAAAGCACCGCAACCCAGGTCAGCAATCCCAATTTCGCCGCCCCGATTGCCGCCCCGCCGACCACCAGCGCCCCCAGCCCGTACTTGGCCACCTTGTCTCCGGGGCGATACTCGGCGTAGGTCTGGCCCGCTTGATAGGAGTAGCCCGCCAGCACTTTGCGGAAGGCCGGCAGCGTCTCCGGCAGTCTCTCGGGCGCGACGACCAGGATGGCCTCCATCACCCCTTTGCGCCCGAGCATCCGGGTGTTGTAGTTCACCACGGGCCGGCCCTCGCAAACGCCTCGGATGGCCCATTCCAGGTTGTGCGTCGCCGGGTCGTACTTGGGCGGAAGTTCCCACCCCACCACCTCGATCGGCGGATGACCGTTGCGCTGCCGCTCTTTATTCCCCCGGGCCGCGCCCTCTTTGATGGATTCCAGCAGTCTGTCCGCATCCAGTTTGTCCTTGTCGTCGTCTTTGACGTATCCGCCCTCGTCAAAAATGAAAAAGACCGACCAGTCCTGGTTGGTCCCCGTCAGGAAACCCACTTCATGGCCGCTGACAGGCTCGCCTCGGCTCTTGAGGAAGAGCCGCGTGCTCTTGGCGTCCAGGAAGACGTACCCCGCCGGCACGGCGAGCCCGGCAACGCTCCCCAGCGGGGCGTTGACCGGCCCTCGCAGGACCTCCAGCTTGGGGCCAGAGCCGGATTGCTGGGCGTTCAACGGGGACACTGCCACCAGCAGGAGGGCGCAAATGGCCAACAGGCCTGAGCTTGAACGGAACATGATGAGCTTTCTATGTAATGCCGGCATTGGCACCGGAGTATGGACTGGACCGGGCAACGATGCAACCTGGGAATCAGCTAAGAAACACCAGACTCATGTGTCATTAATTGATGATGAGACTTCTTCGCTCACCGTTCATCCTCATCGCGGCCACGACTTGCCTGATGCTGGCGGCCGCGGGTTGTGGGACGCCCGCGCCGAGGGGAAGCCGTCAGTTGTCGTTCCTCGGGGACAAAGAGCCTTTTCTTGAGCGAGGCGATTACCCGACCGCTTGCCACTTTGGTCCCGGCGACTGGGCTATACTGGGCAGGCTTTTCGCCGACTCTGGCCCGTAAACGGGGTCGGATCTAAACTTTTTTACAATTCGAAAGGCGATTGTAAAAAAGTTTAGATCCGACCCCGATTTTCGGTTTCCCGAACCCTTTGGAGCGCATAGAGCTTGCTCCCGCTTCCTAACGCCCCAGGTCGTCCGAAAGCGCCGCCAAGCCGGGGCGCACTCCAAACGCTGGCGCGCGGTTCGCAACCTTGCCTTGAGGACGCCGATGCCTTACAAAGTCAACAGAGCTATGCGTCTCGTACGCTACCGACCCGAACACCAACAGGCGATGCTCGCCCTTCATCGCAGTGCCGTCACGGGATTCGTCCTGGGGATGAGTCAGCAGGAGGACGAGGCTGACCTCATGGCAATCGACGAGGTTTATCTCCGCAACGGCGGCGAGTTTCTCGTTGGCTTGCTCGACGACAGACTTATTGCGATGGGCGGTTTAATGAGGCTCTCGGGTACTTCCGCCGAGTTGCGTCGTATGCGCATTGAGCGCGGCCTGCAAGGCAGAGGCTATGGCACGCAGTTGCTACGAGAACTGGAGCGGATAGCCTTTCAGTCTGGTATTCGGGCGATCTGCCTGGACACGGCCAAAAGGCGCCCATTGACCCTGAAGTTTTGGCGCAAGCACGGCTATCAAGAGACAGGTCGGGGTTTTTATGGGCAGGTAGAGACGGTGCAGTTCAGCAAGACGTTGCCTGGATAACAAAAGTGGTAAGTAAGGGTCGGATCTAAACTTTTTTACAATTCGAAAAGCGATTGTAAAAACGTTTAAATCCGAGGCCCGATTTTCATGTTGATTGTAAAAAAGTTTAGATCCGACCCCAATGTTCGTGCTTACAGGCTCCCCAGTTTGCGCAACTGAAGGGCGGGTTCGTTGGCCGCCCGCGACTGGGGCAAAGCCACCTCGAACTCGGCCACCCAGTCGTTATGCGCTTGCGGGTTGACCAGCATTTGCTGGACGCGCCAGGACTTTTTGTCCTCGGAGGGAATCACATAAGTGTGGCGCACATTTCGCGCCTCCGGGTCCAGGCAAAGGCGCTCGTGCTCCTGGTGGTACTCGTCCATGATCCGGGACAGCCTCTCCGCAGTCCAGGGCTGGCCGTCAGGGTCGGTTCGGGACTCAAGATGGGAAAGGGCGGCCTCGCAGTCCGCAATCACCAGGCCCCGCAAAAAGCTGAAGATGCGGGTGCGGATGGCGGCGGTGAAGGCCTTCGTGTCGCGGGTGAGGTCTTTTTCGGCTTCTGCGGCGCCGGGCGGACGGACCTCCTGGGTTTGGGCGCGCGGCACGTAACCGGGATCGCGCATTTTCTCCCATTCGTCCAGCAGGCTCGAGTCCACCTGGCGTATCAGGGTGCCGAAGTAGAGCTCCATCTCGCGGACGGCGTCGGTCTTGGCGGTGTCCGGGACGGTTTGGGCCAGGACTTTATAGACACTGTTGAGGTGGCGCAGCAGGAGGCCCTCGGCGCGTTGCAGTTCGTAATCGCGGATGTAATCGGAAAAGGAACGGAACGTCTCGAACATCTCGCGCGCGATGGATTTGGGCCGGATGTTTTCCTGGCCGACCCAGGGATGTTTGTCCGCAAACGCATTGAAGGTGGCATAGACGAAGTCGCCGTTGGGCTTGGGATATTCCAGCTTCTTCGAGCTCTTCGATTCGCTCTTCGTATTCGATGCCGGCCATTTTCATCTCGGCCATCTTCCGGGTTTTGAGCTTGTCAAGCTGCTTGCGCAAAATGAGGTCCGGGTCTTCGAGGATGGATTCCACCAGGGTGAGCAACACCAGCGGATAGTCCGGCGCCTGGGGGTCCAAGAGCGGGAGGGTATCCAGGAGGTACAAGGAGAGCGTCTGGTCCATCGAGAAATCATCCTGCAACTCGACGTTGACCCGCAGGTAAGCGCCGTCCTGAGTCCGCGGGATGGACTCGATGATCTTGCGGTCCACCAGCGAACGGAACAACTGCCAGGCTCGTTTCATGTGCTCCTTCCTGGCCTTGGGCGTCTCGTGGCAGTGGCGAATCAGCCTTTGCATGGCGCGGCAGCCATCGCCGCTCCGGCTCAGGACGTTGAGCAACATGCCGTGCGAGACCTGGAATCGCGAGGTCAATCTCTCCGGCGGCGCGTGGATCAGGCGAAGGAATGTCTGTTTGTCCCAATTGACAAAATTCTTGTCCGGGGGCTTGCGCTTGACCGATTTCCTGCCGTCTTTGGCCGCCTTTTCCTCGAGCTTGATATTCTCGACGACGTGCTCGGGGGCCTGCGCCACGACCCAACCGCGGTCATCAAAGCCCTTCCGCCCTGCCCGGCCGGAAACCTGGTGGAAATCGCGGGCACTGAGGATGGCTGTCTTCCGCCCGTCGAATTTGCAGAGGCGGGTGAAAAGGACGGTGCGGATGGGCATGTTAATTCCGGCCCCCAGTGTGTCGGTGCCGCAGACAATCTTGAGCAGGCCTCGCTGAGTCAGTTGCTCGACCAGGACGCGGTATTTGGGCAGCAGGCCCGCGTGGTGGAGGCCAATGCCGTGCTTGAGCCATCGCCGGATCTCCGGTCCGTATGGGCTGCTGAACTTGAATCCCTCCAGCGCGCTGCCGATCGCGTTCTTCTCCTCCCGGGCGCAGGCATTGATGCTGGTGAAGTCCTGCGCGCTCTGGGCGGCTTCCAGTTGGGTGAAATGCACTACATACACTGGGCCTTTGCCCTCGGCGATGAGCCGTTCCAGCGTCTGGGCCAGCGTTATCTCCGAATAGGCATACTCGAGCGGCACCGGGCGGTCCTTGGACTGGACCGTGGCCGTCGGGCGGCCATTCAACCGGGTCAGTTCCTCCTCGAAAAACGTCGTGTCCCCAAGCGTCGCGGACATCAACAGGAAGCGGGCCTGCGGCAGAGTCAGCAGCGGCACTTGCCAGGCCACCCCTCTGTCCCGGTCGGCGTAGTAATGGAACTCGTCCATGATCACTTCCTGGACATTGGCCTTGGCTCCTTCGCGCAGAGCGATATTGGCCAGGATTTCCGCCGTGCAACAGAGCATCGGCGCCTCGCGGTTCACCGTGGCGTCCCCCGTGCTCAGCCCGACGTTGTCCGGGCCGAACTCGCGGCACAGGCCCATCCACTTCTCGTTGACCAGCGCCTTGATCGGGCAGGTATAGACCGAGCGTTTGCCCTGGACCAGGGCCTTGAACTGGAGGGCCGCCGCCACCAGCGTCTTGCCCGAGCCGGTCGGCGTGTTGAGAATAACGTTCTTCTCCTCGAACAATTCGAGAATGGCGGTTTCCTGCGCCGGGTACAACTTCAGGCGCTGGCTCCCGACATATTCCAGGAATTGCCCGAGCAGCAGGTCGTTGCTCGGGCGCTCGTCCCGGGGGATGAGATCATAGAGCGTCAAGCTTTTGCTTCTACAAACCTTCCACTCTCTTTGCCGCCTATCAAGCCTTTTTGACAGCGCCCCCCTTAGGGCTCGTGCAAAAATCAACTCCGATTTTCTTGTCGGCGGGCGCAAGCTCCACGCACTCCAAAGGCTTCGCCAGTTCGAGAGCCGGCTCGCGTGTCGCGAAACACTTGGAATGCGCGGCATTCCCGCGCTGGCTGTTTTTCGACAAAGGGCGGCGACAAAGGCAGCGACAAAGGTCCGGGGACGGGGTTTTTCGGACGCGCTCTAAAGCGCGGCCGAGTAGATGTTTTCAAAATCCGCAGCGGTTACGGGCCGGGGATTGAATTGGGCGGTCCATTGGCGGGCGGCTTCGCGGGCGAGGCTGGGGATTTGGGCGGGGCTCAGGCCCAGGTCCTTGAGGGATGCCGGCAGACGGGCCAGGCGCAGGATGCCTTCCAAGTGGTTGGCGAGCTGGGCAGCCGCCTCGGCGGGGGTAGCCGACGAGGCGGCAAGCCCGGCGGCGCAGGCCATTTCAGCGTATGTTTGCGCGGCAGCAGGGTGGCGCGCGTTGAAACGGACAACATGGGGCAGCATGAGGCCGACGGCGTGGCCGTGGACGATGCCGAAATGGGCGGTGAGGGGATTGGCGGCGGAGTGGGCGGCCCCAACCATGCTGTTCTCGATAGCCGTCCCCGCCCAGGCGGCGCCCAGCAGCATCCAACCGCGAGCCTCAAGGTCAGCAGGGACCGCCAGCACGCGCGGCAGCCCGGCCAGGGTCAAGCGGAGGGCCTCGCGGGAAAAGACCAGGGAAAGCGCGGTGCGTTTTCTCGTGACGGCAGTTTCCACGGCATGAGCAATGGCGTCGATGCCGCTGCAAGCGGTGACCCTGGGCGGTTGGGAGAGGGTGAGGGCAGGGTCGAGCAGGGCGATGCGGGCGGCGGCCTTGGGGTCGCCGCAGGCCATCTTCTGGTGGGTCTGTTCGTCAGTAATCAGGGCGAAAGACTGGCACTCGCTGCCGGTGCCGCCGGTGGTCGGGATGGCAATGAGCGGCAACATCGGCCGGTTGGCTTTGCCGATGCCCCAATAATCCTGCATGCGGCCGCCGTTGGTGAGAAGGAAATTGCAGCCCTTGGCAGTGTCCAGACTGCTGCCGCCGCCCAGTCCGATAATCGTATCAATGTTCGCGCGGCGAGCGGCTTCGAGGCAATGCTCGACGCAGCGAGTGCCCGGGTTCTCCTCAACCGCATCGAAGCAGCAAACCGACAAGCCGGCACCCTCGAGCAAGCGGCCCACGCGTCCGGCGTGCCCGGCGGAGACGATGCCGCGGTCGGTGACCAGCAGGACATTGCGGGCGCCGAGTTCGACAGCCAGGCCGCCGACCTGCTCGATGGCATCGAGGCCGAAGATGACGCGGGTCCGCGGGTAGTAATCGAATTGGGCTGGAGAGGTGGGACGATCGGTTATGTCGGTGTGCATGGAGATCAGCGGCGCTCTGCCGCGACGCCGCTACGCGGGAGAGGGGGACGGTCCTTTGAGTCGGCGCGCATGGGGCGAAGCGATCAGTGGCCGTCGCTCACTTCAATGGCGCGGCGGCGGTAGAGGAAGTCGAAGAGATTGCCTTCATGGGGTTGGTCCCAGGAGACCCGCATCGTAGGGATTGGGCCGAGGTTCAACCGCTGGATGAGGGGAGACTCCAGGAGAGAGTCGCGGAAGGCCGGGTCTTGCGTGATGGCCGTAACGACAAGCGATGGACCGATTTGCCCGAGCATTTGGGCTTGGGGCGTCTCGAGAACGCTGGCATAGGGGAAAAGGAACTCGCGATTGGCAAGGGGATGGGCAAATGAGCCGCAAAGGACGAGGGTCGGGCGCAGGTAAACTGCGCCGTCCAGGGTGACTTTTCGCGGGCCGTCCCGGTGCCTGGCGGTGATTTCCATCGCGCCGGGGGTGCGAAGCCCTTCTTCGATGGCGGCATTGATGCGCTCGGCCATCGAAGGGTTGGCAAACGCGGAGAGTTGGGCGCTCTTGTCCGAAGCCGGGCGCGGCACGACCGGCCCGAGTTCGGCGGGCGAGGGCCTCGGCAATTTCGGCGGCGTGTCCGGGCACGACAATGGCCGAGGCATTGGTGCAACTGCGCCCGCCGTTTTCGGCGATGGACGAAACCATCAAATCGATGAACTCGGGCCAGCGATGGATTTGGTCCTCGCCGATCAGGATTTTGCTCAACCCCGGGCCGTGGATCTGGATAGCGGGGTTGCCGGCGTAGGGGGCGGTGGCAGAGGCGTCGCCGAAGACCAGGGCGCGTCCGCAGCCACGGAGGAGGGCGGCGGCGCCCTCATGGTCAGTTGGATAAAAGCCCAAGGCTTGTGCCGGGCAACCGGCCGCCACCAGCGCCCGGATGAGACGGTAAGGCGTCCAAGGCTCCTCGCGCCCCGGTTTGAGGAGGACAGGAATCTTGAGCGGAATGGCGGGAAGCCAAAGGGAATTGACGCCGGGGGAATTGCTCGGCATGACCAGCCCCAGGCACTGGGTGGCGGGATAAAAGGCCATTCGACTGCCGTGTTGCTCGCCCAGGCCGCGGTCCAGAATGGCCAAATCCAGCCCGCGGGTCAGGCCGTTGAGAATCAGGTCCATGTTGCCCAGGGCGTGCGCCAGCTTCTCGCTGTTCCGCCGCGCCATGACCCAGGGCAAACCGCTGGTGGCCGAGAGGGTCTCGACGTATTCATCCGGCGACTGAGAGTGGCCCTGGTCGCCCAGCGGGAGGGTTTCATTGAGAAAAAGGCCGGCGGCTTTGCGGCAGATTTCGATGAGCTTTTCGCAAGTGAACTCTTTGAGGGCGGCGCGGGCCTCGCCGGCCCTGGCGAGGTCTTTGCTGATGATGCCGGAGTTGACCTGGCTGATGCGCGCCAGCGGTTGGCCGGTGCGGCAGCCGTTGACCTGCCCCTGGTCGAGGCTGGCGTAAGGTTTGCCGCCCCGCAGGGCTGGGAGGTGGGGGAGCATGGAGGATTTAATAGACTCCCTCGACAATCGTCTTGTTCCATGGCGCCCAAGGGGCGGACCTCGCCGACTCCGTCCCAGGGGTAAGGGTCGCGAGGTCTTCGGCGGATGGCTTCGTCGCGTTCGAGAAAGCGCGGCAGAAACAATTCCTGGGTGAGCGTGGTCAATTCGACCCGGCCCCACTGGCCGTACTCGACGAGGGAATCGGTTTGCTCGGCGTCCACGACGCGCAGGACCGCGCGAGGCTGCGGGGCGTAATAGGTGACGGAGAAATTGTCTTCGGGCCGGAGCGGCGCGCTGGCGGCCAGGCCCATGAGCGTGTTGCCGTAGGTGGGATAGAAGCCGATGCCGTCTCCGAGCACTTCCTCGATGAGGAAGCGCACGTATTGGGGCGTCATGGTCGTGCCGCCGCAAAAAACACCGCGAATGCCCGCCTCGAGCAAATTGAGTTTTTCGCCGATGGCCTCGAGCAGCTTGGGCGTGGTGAAGAGACTGGCTATCTTCCGGTGCTTGAGCAGCGTCACGGCCTGGGCCACGACGTGCTCCATGTAGGCGCGGGCCTGGTCGGACTGTTTGTCGCTAATCACCTTTTTGACCCAGCGCGGGTCCAGGTCCAGGAAATAGCACGGGCTGCCGCGAAAGTTGGCGAGGTGCTCGATGGCCAGCCGGAGCCGGCGCGGGCCGGTCGGGCCTGCCATGAGCCAGGCGGCTCCGCGTGGGAAATGGCCGTCGGAAAGCTTGGAGGAGAACTCCTCATAATCAATTTTGTAATCGTCCCAGCCGATGCGCTGTTTGGGGACGCCGGTGGTGCCGCCGGTTTCAAAGATGTGGTAGGGACGGTCCTTGAAGGCGGCGGGGACCCAGGCCTCCGGCGGCACGTCGCGGAGCCATTGGTCCTGGAAATGTGGAAACCTGGCAAGCAGGCCGGCAAAGGTTTTCACCTCCGCGCGCGGGTCCCAGCCGGCCTTGGCCGCCCAGTCGAGCCAGAAAGGACAGCCGGTTTCGGGAGAAAAATGCCAGCGGATGATTTCAAGCAAGTGGGCGTCGAGTTGGTCTTGAGCGGCCTCCGGGCCGTTTACGATGCCGTGCATAATCATTGTGGAAGTATTACGGGCGTCCCGTTTCCTCTGCCCATGAATCGTGCCCCTGCAGCGGCGTCTCGGCAGAGCGCCGCCGTTCGCCGGAAAGATCTCCAGCGGCGCTCTGCCGAGACGCCGCTACGCCGGCAGTCCCACACGGCTGCCTTGGCCGGCCAACTGGCGAGGGTTCTTCCTCTTCCCGCGGGGGCGGGCTGAGGTGAGGGAGAACGGGCTGACGGACAGTTTGGGTTTTTGGAAAGTATTTGTCGAGAGTCGCGCGGCTGGGGGCTTTGGTCAGGAGCGAGCCGGCGAGCATGCAGAAGGCGGAGCCGAAGACCATCGGGAC
Source organism: uncultured bacterium (assembly GCA_963713735.1). Lineage (GTDB taxonomy): Bacteria > Verrucomicrobiota > Verrucomicrobiia > Limisphaerales > UBA8199 > CAVQND01. The sequence goes on along the minus strand of CAVQND010000031.1, from coordinate 182,541 downwards.
GACGGTCATGAAGCCGTTCCAGAAGGAGACATCGCCGCGCGGGTTGATGAACAGGAGTTTAAGGGCGGTTTTGCCGTGGCCGATTTGCCAGATGACATCGCCCGGATGGCGGGAGTTTTGGAGGACGGCGAAATAGAGGAGGCAGGCAGCGGTGAAGAGGGCGGCGGCCAAGGCGCCCCATTTGGTGCTGCGTTTCCAGAACAAGGCGGCCAGCATGATGGGGGCCATCGCGGCAAACCCGGAGAAGGCATAACGGACGGCAATCTCAAAGATGCCTTGTTTGGCCTTGAGGCTGAGGGCGATGAGATAGGCGGCGACCGTCACCAGGAGGATGAAGGCGCGGGCGAAATGAACTGCGGCCCTTTCCCCGTACTTCTCCCGCCCGCCATAGTGCTGATAAATGTCCTTGGTGAACATCGTGCTCAGGGCCAGGACCTGGTGGGCGTCCGAACCCATGACGGCCGAAATGATGCCGGCGCCCAGCAAGCCCGCCAGCCAGGCCGGCGCATACTTTTCCAGCATCGAGAGCAGGATGCCGTCCGGGTCGGCCACCTTGCCCAAAGCGGCCACGCCCAGGACGCCCAGAAACACGCAAGGCAGCCAGATGAGCATGATGGCCAGCGGATACAGCACGACGGTGCGTTTGAACGCGGTCACTTTGCGGGCGGAAAAGCACATGATGGCCATGTGGGGGAACATGATGCTCGAGAGCGGAATGAGGGTGTAGCTCCAAAAGGCCTGGGGCGGCATCCGCTCACGCGTGACCAGAAAGCGGGTCTTGGGATCGCCGGCCAGAGAGGCGATGTAGTGGCCGAAACCGCCGGGCAGGGCATGGTAAATGGTCAGCACGGCGACCGCGCCGAAGCACAGGAACAGAGAGGTCTGCAGGATATTCACCCAAACCGTCCCTCGCATCCCGCCCAGGAAGACCCCCAGAGTCACGGCCACCGCCACCACCCCGCACCCCAGCCAGTAAGGAATGAGCGGAGCGGCGCGCCCCTCGAACGTGCGAGATCTGGGCCAGGACCGTCCCGCCCCCCATGATGCTGATGATCATGTAGGGCACGAGCATGAGCGCGCTCAGGCCGAAGATGACCGTGCCGATGGCGTCGCACTCCCACCGGTCCCGGAAAAAGGCCACCTGGGTCTGGTGGCCGAACTTCTTGCCCAACGCCCAGAGCCGCGTGCCGATGAAAAAAATCGTCAGCGGAATGACCAGCCCCGAGGACGAGGCCATCAAACCGTAGATGCCGATGCCCTGGCGATAGGCCTGGCCGGAGCTGCCAAGGATGGCAAACGCCGTCATGTTCGTCGCGAAAATCGAAAGAAAAAACACCATCCCCCCTACCGAGCGGTTGGCCAGGAAAAAGTCCTCGGTGTTGGTCTTGCCGCGCCGGAAGGCGATGCTGCCCACGAATGCGATGAGGGCCAGGTAAAGCAGGATGACGAGAATGGGTGTCATATCTTGCCAGCGTCCTCAAGATGTTTGGGCCAGGCGAACTTGACCAGCACCGCCATGGTGAGGGCCGCGAGGACCGAATAGGCGGCGTGATAGGCCAGCCCCACAGGCAGGAAACCCAAAAGGAGCGGCGTGGCGCTCTTCCAGTTCCAGAAATCCTGGTGAAGCAGATAGACGGCCAAGACAAGGAGCGTGAGCAGAGCGGGTTTGAGCCACTTCATGGTCGGCGGGGTGAGTGTCGAGTGTCGAGGGGCGAGTGCCAGGGGGCGAGTGTCCAGCCCGGATATTTCATATTTGGGTAGCCGTGCTAACGTAAGGTTGGAAACCCGCTCCTAGCCTTCGGCAGGCGTTAGTGTGAAATGGCTTTACGACTTGCAGTGTTTCATTGTCGAGCAGGCGATTCGCACGGTTCAAGGTTGAGACTAAGATTCGGAGCCAGATTAGGATGTAAGAGCCGGGGATTGCGCCGCCCAACGGATTGAAATGCGCTCGACCCTTCGACACTCGACGCTCATCGGGACGCGGCGGTATCGGTTCTTGCAGAGTCGCTCGCGAAGGCGAAGAGGTGGGTGTTGGAAGAGACATAGAGGACACCGTTAGCGACGACGGGGGTCGAATAGACCGGCGCGCCCAGGTTGATCGCGCCCAGGACCTTCTTTTCCTTGCTGGCGGCGAACACCGTCAGGTCGCCGTCCTCGTCCCCGAGATAGACTTTGCCGTCCGCAACCAGGGTCGAGCCCCAGATGTGCGCCTTGAGATCGTGGGTCCACCAGACCTGGCCGGTTTCCGCGTCCAGACAGTGGAGATAGCCGCAGAAATCGGCAATGAAGAGCAAACCGTCTGGCGTGATCGAAACGGTCGAGAGACTGCGGGCGATCTTGTCGTAAGACCAGAGCTTGCCGCTCCGGGTGATGTCGCCGGTTTTTGTGGCATCGATGCAAGTGAGAATGCCCACGCCCTCGCCGTGTTCCGGGTCCTGGCCCACGGCCGTATAGACGCGGTTTTTCCAAAACACCGGCGTCGCATTGATTTCGCTGGGGCCTTTGGCGTCGGGATATTTGAACTGCTTGCGCTCCGGGGGATTGCAGTCGTACCACCAGACCTTTTTCAAGTAACTGCTCTCCCCCTCTTTCGCGGGAATGGGGTCGAAGGCATAACAGACGCCGTCGCCGCCGCCATAAAAGATGAGCTGGCGGCCATTGACGTTGCCCGTCGAGGGCGAACTCCAGAGCCCGTGGAAGATGCGCGGGCCAATCCTGGCGTCGTCCTCGCCGGCGAATTCCCCGGTGTGCTTGTTGACGGCAATGAGGCTGGGGGCGTTGGGCGACGGGATGTTGGAATGGGTCCAGTCCTGGCCGTTGGACGTTTGGACATAGAGGAGGTCCCCTACAATGACCGGCGCCCCGTCCGAGGCGTTATGCGGGAACACACCCAGTTCGTCGATCATGTCATAGCGCCAGAGAATGTCCGCATCCTTGGGCCGGCTCGATCGGCGGGGCGGGACGCTCGGTCGGCTTGCCCTTGTCCAGGATGACGTCTTTGACGACGTATTTGGCCTCGTCCTTATACGGGCCGTCGTTGCCGTTGGCCATGCCGTCAATGTCCAGGCAAAGCACCTCGCATCGGCTGGTAACGAGATACACGCGGTCCCCTTCAATCGTCGGCGAGGAGAGCAGACCCAGCGACTCCCAGTCGTTGACTTTGCCCGAGGCGAGCTTGGGCACCACCAGTTGCCAGAGAAACTCCCCGGTCTTCTCGTCAAAACACAACAGAATGCTGCGGTCACCCTGATGGCGCGGGTCGCGCGGGTTTTCGTTGTTGGTGCCGATGAACACCCGGCCCCGGGCCACGGTCACATTGCCGTAACTCTGCGAGCCGAGCTTGGCCGCCCACCTGAAGTTCACGAGGTTCGCTGGCTCGATTTCCTCCGTGCCGGGTTTAAATTTGACCTCGGCGGGTCTTGCCCGGGTGAAATGGTCGGGCAGGCCCCGGGCCGGAGAGTACATATTGCGCTCCGGCGTGCCGCCCCACTGGGGCCAGTCCTGCGCCTGGACCGCGAGGGCAACCAAAAACGGGATAGCTATAAGTTTCATATCAGTCCGGGGTAACTTCCACATTATCAATACAAACGCGCATGTCCTGCGGGGAGAATCCGAACAGCCCCGGGGAACCGGCGCAATGGCCCGTCCGGTGGGGGACCTCGAGGGTCCAGTCGCCCGGCTCCGGCTCGTCGCGTTTCCAGGCCTTGGCGCGCACCAGCGCCGAACCGTCCGCCTGCCGGTCCACCCGCGCTTTGAGACGGTACCAGGCATTAGGCGACCACTTGAAATCGCGGCCCACCCGCAAACGCTCCTGGTTGGAGTTCACCTCGAGTTTCTGTTCGTTGCCTTTGAGAACGATCAGGTAGTGCTGGTTGATGACCCCGACCTCCGACATTTTGCGCCGGTTGCCTTCGCTCATCACGTCGGCCTGGATGGTGTAGCGGCACATGTCCGGCGTGCCGATGAAGACCGTGGCGCGCTGAAAGAACCGGTTGTCGGTGGTCTTGGCCAGGACCTTGTTGCCGTCTTGCTCGCGCACGTCGAATTTGAATCTGGCGCCAATCCAGGGCAGCGGCGGATACGCAAAGGCTGTGCCCTGGGCATTGGTTTCAGAAAGCGTGAACGACTCGAAGTCCTGCCGGTAGGGAAGATTGGCCATCACGCGCCCGCGCAGGTAGCCCTTCAAAGGACCCACCGCGGCTTCAAAGGCGCCGGCCGATGGGACCGGGTCGGGGGCGGCAACCAGCTCGCCCTGTTCGTTGAATGCGCCCTTGAGGGCGGACTTCACTCTTGCCGTGGCGGGAAGATAGCTCGCCCATTTGACCTCGCTTGCCGGGATGGATTCCCGGACGGTCAACCCGTTGGCGTCGAGCGAACGCACGCGAAAGCTCGCCCGCTCGCCGGGGTGGAGCAACACTTCCGAGGGGATGACCTGGAGTTGGGTCGGCGGGCCAACTGCGGGCCAGGGCTGCTCCACCGCGGGGGCCGGGCGCCCCGGATTATCGCCGCGCTTGCCCCAGCAATAGAGGTGGCGTGTGGTCTGGAGATAAAGCCGGCCGTTATAGGCCACGGGCGTGCCGAAACAACGGCCCTCCAGCACGGCATGGCAGAGCACACGCCCTTCCTTGTCGCCGGGCTGGATGATGTAAAACGCCCCTGCAGTCCCCGCCTCGGTTTCGCCGGTCCCCTTGCTCTCCGGGTCGTCCAGCATCGGCACGTAGAGCCTGCCATCGGCGAAGAGCGGGCACGAATTGCGCTCCTCGATGCCGAGCTTGAGTTTCCATTTCACCGCCCCCGTATTGGCGTCCACCGCAAACAGATCGCCCCTCTCAGCTACCGATAAATGGTGTCGCCCGCCAGGATGGGCGAACTGGCGGAAGAGAAGATGTCATCGGCCCAGGCCCAAGCTCGAGCGCCTTGCGCTCGAAGACCACCGGCCCGGCGGCGGGATTATGGGCCGGCAGCGCCTCCGGCAGCCTCAGCGCAACCATCTGGCCCGGATCGTAAGGCGTGCCGTAAATCGGCGATGACCTTGTTGTTGTCATGGACCATCACCGTGGCGTTGATGCCGGCGCGGAACAGGGCCGCACGCCAGAGAGGCTCCCCCGTGCGGGCGTTGACGCACACGACACTGCCATCGCCTGTGGCCGCAAAAAACACCCGCTTGCCCTGCCACCACCCAAACTGCGGATGGGAAAACGAATTGTCCTTGGGCTGCCCGCCCGGACTGGACGTCCAAACCAGTTCGCCCGTCTTCTTGTCGAAGGCGTAAAACCGGTCGGCGACCGGGCCTTGCGTCCCCCAGTTGGCCGTAATGCCCCGGGTGATGACCAGGTCGCCATTGATGGCAGGCGTGGCCGTGCGGCTGTTCGGAAAGGTGAGCCGCCCAAATTCCTCCATCAGCGAATGCTGCCAGAGCCGCCGCCCTTCGGAGGTGAATCCCGCCAGGATGCCTTGCGTGCCCTGCATGTACACGTTGCCGGTCTCCGCATCGATGGCCGGGCTGGCCGTGGCATAGCGCAGGTATATCGTGTCGCTCAAATAATCGTTGTAGAGCTGCTCCCATAGCTTCCGCCCGCGTCTCCGCATCGAAACACGTCACCCCCTCCTGCAAATCGCGCCCCTGGCCAACATAACCCATCGCATAGAGCCGGCCCCCCGCCAGCACCGGCGCCGATTGGCCCGGGTAATCCGCCACCCACAAGGCCTCCCGGGCAGACACCTTTTCCGGCAGGCCCGTCTCCCGCGATACGCCCGTCTGCTCCGGCCCTCGCCAGCTCAGCCAACCCTGTATCGGCTCCCCGCCAGCGCGCGGAGTTGGTGCGAGCAAAACCCCAAAAGCCATCGCCCCGGCCAGGGCAGTTTTGGTCCCGGAGGGACCTTTGAGAATAGCCCAACGTTTCAACGTTGGGATGAGAGCACGAGCGCGCCGAGTCCCGAAGGGACGGCTGATATGACGGGCCGTTTCAGCCTCGGCTCTTGGGGTCCACGCCGAGTTCGGCACACGTGAGGCGCTGCGGGCCTGCTTGAGACGCCAACGGCGTCTGTCATACCAGCCCAGGGCAACGCCCTGGGTTTGTCTGCTGAGCGCTGAAAGCGCGATTCACTGTGCTGGTGTGAATCAGGCCTTTGGCATGAAAGCAACGGCTCCATCCTCATGCTGTGCAACAGTTGTTTATGATTCGACATTCTTAACCCGTATATTTCCCAGCCTAAGAGCGGTACAGACTCCCCAGGCTGCGTAGCGCAGGTTTCCAACCTGCTGTATCGCCGGCTTCCAGCCGGCAGCCTGTCCCTACCGGGCCGCATCTGCGGATTGCAAATCCGCGACACAGCAGACTGGAAGTCTGCGCTACGCCTTCCAGCAACATTCCTGACCGTTGGCCAAGTTGTTTCCTGGCGGCGCCTTGGAAGACACTCCATCATGTTGAATGATTTTGCAAATGGAGAATGCTTATCCCATCCCGTTGGGGGCAGACCTCTTCATCATCTTAGGAATCCCAGCAGCGAAGACCGGGGAAGCGTTTTAATAGGACAGCCGGCGAAGTCCGGGGACACGGTCAAACGCGCCGTCCAAACTAATAACCGGTTCCCGATAATAGCGGCAAAATCCGGCTATCCAGTAAATCCGCCAGTTCCTAAAGTGCGACCAGGCGTCCGCCGAATTGGGGAAAATAACGGCAATCTCGGCCATCGAAATAATGGTCGTCCTGACCACCTCACGCCGATGTTGCCCAAACAATCATTTGCGCCCGCCGGAGCGCCGGCCGCGCCCTTTAAGGACCTTCTCCAGCAGTTCCAGGTTGATGTTTGGAGGTGGAAGTTGCTCGTGGGCCTCCAAAACCTCCCCGCAGGTCTCCAGGGGCCTGTAAATGTTCCGCAGAATGACCTTCGTGAAGGAATCCCGTGGCCCAACCTTCAAGGAAGATAAGAGCTTGTAGGCATTATTGTCGATGGTAATCGTCTTACCCGTGCATGAATCATCCACGAACCCCAGCCCAGGGTCAATGGTCGACAAGCCATGTTTACCGGCAAACCTACCGCCCGGTGTCCGATTAAAACGGTCGGACATCCGCCGCGGGAGTCTTGTCCCGGAGGGACATCTGGCAATAGCCCGGCGTTTCAACGCCGGGGAAGCCGGAGCAGGGCCCCTCGTCCCCAAGGGACGACTGAGAATGTCCCCTGCCCTCAGCCGTCCTTCCGGGACGGACCTGTCTTTCTGTTCGTTGACCCGGCGTTGAAACGCCGGGCTACTTTCGGACGCCCCTCCGGGGCCGAGAGGCGCTACGAGCTAGCCGACGGCTCTAATCGCGCCGCTCCGCCCGGGCGGCCTTTATTTCGGCGCCAATCTCGCCCATGGTTAACGGTTCGCCCGGCACGCAACGAATCTCGTCCAGCACCTTCTTCAATTCCTGCCCGGCGCTCCGGCGGCGGACTTCGCCGGCCAGCAATTCCGCCACCCGACGGTTGCCCGGCAAACCCATCTGGCGCGCTTGCCGGATGAGCCCTTCGGGCAAATCCAATTCAATGGTGACGCTCATAATGCGCGATTATTCTGCCAGAAGACTTACACCAACTGCGGGCCCTCGCCCGGAACAGATTTGGACGACAAGTGGCCTCCAATTGCACTTTTTAAAACGGAGCACCCCCGCGCGTGTTAGTGGGGCAGGCATCTTGCCTGCCACCAGGGCAGCCCGCCCCGGATGCGGACACAGAACGGGCGGAGACCCAACACAGGATTGCGACAGCGTTCGCCTCCGGCTGCACCCCGAAAGCCGAGCGGAAGTCTATGCTCTCCCAATTTCAGGTTTCTGCCTTCACAATTCCCGCTTTTGACTTGGTGATTTCTGCTCTCGGAATTTTATCCGTTGCCCGCAAGGGGAGTTTGGATTAGAATCAGGCTGAAATTTATGCTCGCGCACTTCCTCGACGTCGCCATGGAGTTAGCCCAATTCGAAATCATCGAGGATGACGGGACGTACTGGGGGGAGATCCCCGGTTTTCAGGGCGTCTGGGCGAGACACCAGACTCTTGCCGGATGTCAACGTGAGTTGCGTGAGGCTTTGAGTGATTGGATTGCTCTCCGGCTCAGACTCGGACTGGAGATACCCGAACTGGCTCAGATGAATCTCAATCAGATCGGCGTCATTTCAAATGCCTAAGCTCGCCCCTGTTTCCCGCCGCAAGCTGGTCAAGCGATTGCACGAACTGGGCTTCGAAGGTCCGTTTGCCGGCGGCAAACACCCCCAAATTTTTCCTTTTGGGGAGCACGCCGCTGGCGGAGACGCTCGTGGCGGGTGTCGAAGCGGGGGCCGCGGGCGTGCATCTTACAGGAGCAAACGGAGGAAACGGAGAACGGAAGACGGAGGGGGCAGGCGGGACGGTGGTGCTGATGCTGGGGGCAGGATATTACGTGTTGGACAGGGACCAGTATGGCTTCGCGCTGTGCGAGGCGGGGAGCCGGGTGCTGACTGCATTAGAGCTCATTATGCGCCATTATTCTGCCAGAAAACTTGCGCCAATCGCGGACCCTCGCCACGAGCAGATTTGGACGACAAGCGGCCTCTGCCTGTCGGCCAGCCCCATTGGGCTTATGAATGCAAATTGGCTTTCCGCACCCGGGCCAGGAAAGCGCCCAACTGTAGCGGCTCTCAGCGAAGGCCAAGGGGTCAGCGGGAGTTCCTGGAAAAGCGACCATTCGCGCCTATGCCAAGCCGCCGTCCAGCGCGAATGTTCAAATGGTCATTTTTCTAGGACCCCTTCATGACCCCTTCATTGCCCTTCCTGACGGGCGACGCCAGGCGGGAACCGCCAAACCGCGACACAGAAGCACTGCTGGGCGAAATGAACGCCATTGCGGAAAGCCTCACTGGCGAGAAGTGGCGCGAGAAGAAAACCGCCCTTCTGGCCCTCCTGAAGGCCGCCGCCGGGGATGGACAAACCGCCCCGGAAGCGGGAAACTGAAACCGACAATTCGCCCCGGCCCGATCAGCCGGGGAAGCCCTGCCGTGGGCGTGCCTTCACCACGCCCCGGCGGGCAAGCAGTGAAGGCGCTTATGAGTTCAGAAATCCCTTCGATAAAGGAATGGAATCACGTGCTGGCGCTGGCCTCTGATCCTGGCCTTTGCGGGACGATTCTCGGAAAAGTTGAGAACTGGATTCTACGCGAAGTGGCGCGCCGGGAGGACACTTGGGACTTCTTACTTGGCGCCAAGGGAATGCCGAAAGACGTGCTGCAATTTTGCCGCGCAGCCAAGAGTGCGCAGTACGGGGCGCACCGGCTGGCCCGCATAGCGCGCGGAGTCGCGACGCCGAGGAGCGACCGCGCGGAGCAGTACAAGGCCGCGGTGAGCAACGGCGACATGCGCAAGGTTCAGCAGCTCGAAGGAAGACTCCTCCGTGCCACAGAAACGTTTCTGCCTGGCCGACTGGAAGCGGCTGCCCCGGCCGGTCTGCGTTCGGTGGTGCAAGCCAAAGTGGCTTCCGAGCGGGCACGCCTGGCGCGGCGAATTGGCCGACGAAAAGCCGAAGAGCTCTGGGCCAGCCCGACAAACACGGCTGCATTGGCTGCAGCCCCGCGTGAGAACTCCCCGCGCGAGTGGCTGCTGCTCACCGGCTGGCTCCGGATTCCTAACGGAGATCCTGGCTTGTGCTTCTTCAGCAAGACTGCCCTGGCGTACTTCTTTCATCACCTTGGATTCCCACTCAACAAAGACACCGATCCAAAGTCCGACAGCCGAGACCGCCTCCGGCGGCTAGGTCTGGTGCAGGGCCCGATCCATGTACGGGCAGCGGACAAAGGGGATGACGGGATGATCGTTCTCACGTTCTGCAACGGCGGGAAGCACTGTTTCAAGACCCGAGTTGAGACTGGCGCTCGCTTGCGCTACTCTGGCGCGCCCTCGAGGACAGAGCCAAGCTGAGAGCCTGATGGCTGGTGGTGTCCACCGGCTGCTTTTAGGTCGCAGCACAGCCGGTATCTGGCCAACTCCGTCCCCTCAGGGCAAGTTTTCACCGGCCGCCCACCGTTTTGGCCCCACCCAGTTTCCCGCAGAGAGTGGCAAGATCGCGCACGCATGAAAAAACTGAATCACGATGTGAGCGAGATGCTGAAAAAGCTGGAACACCTGGAGGCCCGCAAGCTCGCCAAAACCCAGGCCGGGCGAGTCCCGTTGCTGCCCGCCCAGGTTGCGCGGCTTGAGCACCATTGGCAGCCACGGCACAGAAAACTCGTCGGGGACTGTTGGCGCGGGAGGGCCAGCCTGCGGGCGGCGATCGAGTGCCAGTGCCTCGATTGCGTGGGCGAGGATCGCCAGGCGGTAGCCGAGTGCGGCGACCACTGTTGCCCACTCTGGCGGTACAGGCCCTATCAGCTAAACCGCCGTCCGTAACCTCAGCAGAATGCCGGGGCGGCACACTCGCAGACTCCCGATGGCAGGCGCGCGCCTATCCTGTGGCTGCTTCCGAAAGCCGTTCTTTTTTCAACCGCACCAACCCCCACGCCGCGCCGCTCACCGCCAAGATGCAGCCCCACTCTACCAGCAGCCTTGCCATGTCGAGCTTGGCCCCGGCTAGAGCGTTAAAGTGCAGGTACTCGTCATTCGCTCCAAGAGGCTCCAGGCCGGATGGCGGCGGCTTGAAAATGCACGCATAACCCGCGCTCACATCCCAATGCCCGCCTGCCGTGTCACTGGTGCTGCCTTTGTCGAAAGTGTAAAGCCGCGGCGGGAATAAACCGCTGACGACAATCGCCACCGCAGTCCAAATCAAGATCGTCTTCCTTCTGTCAGGAGGTCTGAAAACCTTCCGAAGCGCCATAACGTCTATTTCTTGGCCGGTGGTTCCAACCGCAGCAGATCAACGCACACACCTTCGGCGGTTGGTGTGTCGTCCTCCACGGAGATCACGGGCACGGGAACCCGGGACACCGATGCAACCTTTGCTATGACCGCGTACTGGATTGCAAGAATGCTTGGCTCGGTTCTGGTTTTCCGAAGATCTTCGGCTTGTTGCGCGTCGCACCGCAACGCCACATTCATAGGGGAGTAGGTCCGGCCAGTGAATGGCAGAAACGGCCGCATGTTGAAGTGGGCGGTATAGGCGCCGTTCCTCTGCGTCATGTCCACCAGTTCGGCAATCAGCCCGACAGGCTGGCCGTTTGTGGGAATGAGAGCCCTTCGAGGTCAGCCGTGAAAACCCTGCCCATGCCCCGGTCTAGGAATGACAGCATCCAGTCAACCGACGCGTGGTGTTTGGACGCCAGCTCCACAAGTCTCGCCCTTTCACGCTTCGCTCTTTCGGAAACTTGGGCCGGCGCCGTGTGGTTTGAATCCGGCGCGCAGCCGGCGGCGCAGGCAAGAAGCAGCGCGAGCAAGCAGCATTTGAGAGTCTTCATGGCCACGCAAACGCACCGAATTGAGCCAGTGGCGCCGCCGGCCAGATGGCGTTCCTGCTCCCGGCACTGATCGGCGGCTGGTGTACGCGCAGAGTGCCAGGTTCAGTGGAAGGGAGCAAGCTCAAACCGCCGCATCCCTCCAAAGGCCGAAAGTTGGAAGATGTCGCGGACGAAGCCCGCAACGCCGTCGCAATGGTTTTGATTCAGTGAGTTGGCATCCACCCGCCTTGTGTCGCCTGCGAAACGAGCACGCCGATCATTCGCCGCGGACCACGCCGCGGCGCAGGGCCGCAATGGCCTGCGCGCCTCCCACGTCGGTCGCATCCTGTGCGCTACGGTAAGTACTTCACCCGCAGGAACCCGGCATCGCCGGCGGCACTGACGTACTGGATGGTTGTGGCCGCTGTGGGCGCGAACGGAGCGCCCAGTTTGGTCCAGGCCCCTCCGGCAACCGGCGTAAACTCAAGCTGGTAATTGTCGTAAGGGGCGAGGTTGCCCAAGTTCAGTTCCACCACGGGTGTTACCAACGGTCCAAAGACCAGCACCGTGGTGGCCATTGTCGGTTGCGGAATGAACGGCGGCTCGATCACGACGACCGGGGTGTTGGTGTAGCCTGCCCCCGCCGCCAGAACGTTGACCGCGACGACCACCCCATTGGTCACTACGGCCACGGCTTCTGCCCCACTGCCGCCACCTCCAATGATTCTCAAGGAAGGCGTGTTCGTGTAGCCATAACCTCCATTGGTTACGGTTACGCCAACCACAAACCCGTTGTCCAGCGTTGCAGTGCCAGTGGCAGCAAAGGGTTCTAGCGGCACGACAGAAACATTGTCAAGGGCCACATTGACGTTGATCGTGGCTAAGGATGCGTCTTGAAAAAGGAGAGTGGATCTTGGAGTAGTTGCGGTGAATGTGAAAGTGTTTGTCGGTCCCCAACCTATGGTTGCCTGAGTAACAGTAAGGGAAGGAGCGAGTATAGAACCATCGTTCGCCGTTGTTGATGCCCTAATCTGCATTAGACCAAGCCCCTGACCTGTTCTTGCGACATTAAAGCTGACTGAGTACGCCTGCCCGACTGTAGTGTTGAAACTCTGAGAAATGGCGAGCCCGGTGGGTGTGTTTCCGGCATGAAACGCCAAATACTGATTGCCAGCCAACGGCCCGAGACCATTATCAGCATCTCCATTTATGAGGGTAAGGCGTGAGGAAACACCACCGATGTTCCAGCCGGTCAGAAATGTGTCTCCGTTGTAGAGGTAGTACTCCGAATTCGTGGCGATTACGGGAAGCTCGAAGCTGCCGTTTGCGAAGGTGGTGACAGGGGATTGGGCTTGAACCCGGGCCACAACAGCCAAAGTAATGGCCAGAATTCCGAATACTGCCTTTGTTGCTTTCATAGACGCCCTGATTGTGCCCGAGAGCTGACATGCCCATACCGCCGCAGCAAGCCTCAAATGCGGCCGGGATTGGACACCCGTCTCCGGCAACCAAACAGACCTTCAGAGATCACAGCCATTTTGGGCATTCTCGCCGAGGAATGCAAGAGAAATCGAGCGGCGAAACTAGTCGTTAACGACATGGCGCGATTGCGGCCTCTCTTGTTCTTTGGGCTGGTCATGCCGGCCGTCCGAAAACACCGCCGCCTCCTCGCCGAGGCCGTTAGGGCCAGACGGAAAGAAGCGGGCCTGAGCCAGGAGAAGTTGGCGGAGAAAGCCGACCTCTCCACGGTGTTTATTAGCCGAATCGAGCGAGGGGCGGAATCACCGTCGGTGGATAATCTCGTGAAAATCGCGAGGGCCCTGCGCGTTCTTGCGCAGGACCTGGTTGACGGCTTTTAGCGGGCTGGAGAAGACATAGCCGCTGCATTTGGCGGACGCCACCTCGCTGCCGAACTATCCGCCCATCACCCGCGCACTCAATAAACCCGCGGCGCGTAAGATAACAACTTCCTACCATTTTTTTACGTCGGCAAAGTCGAGCGTGGGGAGCAACGGATCAGCCTGCACGCCCTTCTGAGAGTGGCCGAAGCCCTGGGCGTCCGCGTGAGCGACCTTGTCCGAGAGCTCTGATGCCACCAGCCTCCCTTCCGACCGGCACCCCTCCGTCCCGCCCTTTGCCCAGAAACCGACAGGGTGGACGTAGCCGTGCGCAGCAAGACTCGCGGCGTACGGCGCTCTGGTCGAAAGTCTTGCCCGGCATGGCACCGGGGGCTATTCTTCTATTATGAGTGCAGCGACAATTGCGAAGCGCTTTCGGTTTCCCTTTACACTGCGGCCTTTGAGGGGGCGCCCCAACGTCTCGATCATCCACGCCGAGGCTGCGCCGAGGCCGTCGCCCAGCCTCCGGCACGGCAAAGACGGCCGCCGCGAAATGTCCGAGCGGGATTGGGACAAGTTCGAGAAAGACATCGCCGATGCGTTCGAGCGCGTCCCATGAACGGCCCGGACTCTGATTACATCGCCGAGACGCGCTTGTCTGTCACCCCTGCGGGGTGAACTGACCTGTTTTGTTGCCAGCCCGGAGGTCGCCCCCCTTTGCCCCTGGCGACCTCCGGCCACTCTCTTGCAAGCCTCTGGCTTGCGACGGGGATGGGAGCCGATAACAATATCCAACCTCCAGAAAATGTCCAAACTCCAGATTCTGTCCCGGAGGGACAGAAGCTCGATTGGAAGCTCCGTTCAGGAGCTGATTTGCGCTCATTCTGTTACCCTGACCCACCGCTGGGCCTTCATTTCAAAACGCGGCAGCGAGCCGGGGGGAGGAGCCGGACTGGGACGCGCAGGTTGAGAATGGTTTGGAAAGATTGTTCCAAGCGCCGTTGGAGCGAGGCCAGGGCGGGAGAGCCGGGCACGGCCTCGACTTCCAGGCAGAGCTCGGCCATGGCCCGGCGGCAATCGATGCGGACCCGGTATTCGGTTACCTCCGGACAGGCCCGGACCAGTTCCTCGATCAGGCCGGGATAAACGTTCACCCCACGGACGACGACCATGTCGTCGCTCCGGCCGAGGATGCCGCCCTCGAGGCTCAGTTCGTGGCGGCCGCAGGCGCAGAGCGAGGCGGCGCCCGGCCGCACCAGATCGCCGGTGCGGTAACGCAGGAGGGGCGAACCCACTCGATCGAGCGTGGTTAGGACCAGTTCGCCGGTTTGGCCCGGGGGCGTGGCCGCGCCGGTCTTGGGATCGATGACCTCGGGCAGGTAAGCGGATTCCAGGACGTGGAGTACGCCCGGCCTGGCCGGGCATTGGTAAGTGACCGGGCCGGTCTCGGTCATGCCGTGGTGATCGAAGACGACCGCGCCCGGCCAAGCCCGCTCGATGCGCGCGCGCGTTGCAGGAATGCTGCCCCCGGCCTCACCGGCCACAATCACCAGGCGCAGCCGGCTGGCGCTCAGGTCGATTTTCTTGTCGCGGGCGACTTCGCCCAGGTGCTGGGCGTAGGTCGGGGTGCAGCAGAGGACCGTGATCTGGTTATCGAGGATGGCCTGGAGACGGGCAAGGCTGCTCATCGAGCCGCCCGGGAAACAGAAGCAACCCAGCCGGAGCACCGCATCCAGCGCGGACCAGAAACCCAGAAATGGCCCGAAAGAAAACGCGAAGAAAAACCGGTCCCGGCGGGTTACGCCGGCGACGGCCAGGATTTGCAGCCAGTTGTCGACGAGGTGTTGCCAGCTCTGGGCAGTATCCAGCCAGCGTATCGGCACGGTGGTCGTGCCGCTGGTCTGATGGCAGCGCACGTAGGCCTCGAGCGGAAACGTCAGGTTCGTCCCATAAGGCGGGTGGGCGAGGCGGTCGCGAACGATTTCATGCCGCGAAGTGATGGGGATAAGACGGAAAAACTCCTCCAGGCGGGTGACGGGCAGCCCGGACGCGCAGGACGCAAGTTTGCGCGCATAAAAAGGGTTCGCGGGCACGATGGCCTCGAGCAGCGAACGGACCTTGTCGAGCTGCAGGCCCCGAATCTCCGCCCGCGAGGGAAAGATGCGGCGTGGCGCCGGGCTGGGTTCCTCGGCAATCAAGCTTAAGGAGTTGGGGGCTGAAAGCATGGGCAAGCGGTTTTCAGGTTGCCAGGGGGTGCAAACCACGTTCTGAATGCACTTTGCAGTCGGGCCTGTGTCCCGAAGGGACATTTGGAAATAGCCCAGCGTTTCAACACTGGGCCTGGACTTTGGACACTCTGCACGCCAACGGCGTGCGGGCACATCAGCCCAGGGCAACGCCCTGGGAAACCAGCCTCCAACGGCACGGCCCGCCCTGCAAGGGCGGGGGTAGCTTCCGCGGCCTGCGCCCTTTCAGGGCGCCGGAGTCTAGCGAGGGGCCGAGTTTCCCAGGGTGTTACCCTGGGCTGATATGCTGGCGCGCTTTCAGCGCGCGCCCGTGAGAGACTGGGCTTGAAGCAAGAATGCCCAAACTCCAGGCCCGGCGTTTCAACGCTGGGTTTGGATGCACCGAGGCATAAGTCCCGAAGGGGCGACCGAAGTGGCCCTTGGTTTTCGGCCGTCCCTTCGGGACTTGCTCCGCGCTGCGGCCAAACCCAGCGTTGAAACGCTGGGCTATTCTCAGATGTCCCTCCGGGACAGAATGCCGGTGCGAAGGATGCACAAAGCCTGGTTTGGGCCCGTTGGCAGATTGTCATCGCTTCGTCGCTCCACCGCCTCATACTTTATCCTTTATCCTTCGTCCTTCATCCTTCATCACAGTGGTTGTCCCGCGGCACCGTCCTCGAGACATGGCCGGGGCGGCCATGACGGGCCTGTGGGGCACGGGGCCGGGGGCGGGTTTGTAGAGAGTCACCAGGCATCCGCCCAGGGCCGCCAGGAGCAGGCCCAGCACAAATGGCCAAGGCAGTTTCTGCCAGCCGCCGGCGGGCGGATGCAACGCCAGCGAGTAGAGCGCGTTCAAAACGGGCGCCCCGGCAAAGACGATGGACATGACCACCGCAGGCGTCCCTTTGGCGCCGAAGGCCAGCAATACGCCGAAAGCGCCGATGGCCCCGACAACTCCCGCGAGGACCGACCAGGCGACCCCGCCCAGTGTGAAACTCCAGGAAGCCCCTCTGAACACCAGGGCGGCCAAGGGCGCCAGCACTGCCGTCAGAAAATAGGCCAGGCCAACGCAAAGGAAGGCCTTGTAGCGGCCATTGACGGGGTCGGCCATGCTGACCTGGCCGGAATGCAGAAAGGCGCCGTAAAGGCCCCAACAACAGACCGTTAGCAGGGAGAAGAGAATCCAGGCCTGGCTTTGCGGACTGGTGGTCGTGCGGACGATGTCATTCATAGGTTTATCTTTTGTTTGGCGGACAGCAATCGAGCAGGGGCCTGCTGGAGGACCTTCGCCAAGCCCCGGGGCAGCGGCGCGGCCTTGAAACCCCCATCGGGCTGGCGAACGACGTATGCAAGCGTGATGCGTCCCCGGGCGGCCTCCTCTCGGGACGGCCCCCCAAGGCGATAAAAGCGGAACCGGTAGGTCAAACTGCGCGCGCCCTTTTTCTCGACCAGCAGGTGGATGAGGACCTCGTCTTCAAACCGGAGCGGGGCCAGGTAGTCGCATTCCGCATGCACCCGCGGCAGGCAAAGCTCGAGACCGCCCCGGGGGCAGGCGACCGAAAAACCGAGCGAGCGCAGGAACGCAGTCTCCGCCGCCTCCATGAAGCGGAAAAAATTCGAGAAGTGCATGATCCCCGCCATGTCCGTGTCGCAGAACTCCACCCGCCGCGTCATATGGAAATCGTGAGGCATGGCTAAACCGGGCTGCCCTCAGGCCTGCCTCCGGCAACCGTCTGCGGGCACAGCGGCATGCCGTAGGGGAGCGGTTCGGGGACCTCGGTGGTTTGGGCGACGGCATCGTAGAGCCGGGAAAAGTCCTTGTTGACGTCGCCTGAGAGGCAATCGGTGATGAGGCCGGCCAGGCCGGGGTCCTTGTCAGTCAGCGCGCGAAAGCTAAAAGCCTCGTCGTAGAAGGCATAGACCAGCTTGCGCATGTTCTCGAGGCCTTCGCGCATCGTCCGGCCATACTCGGAGAATCGCTCGGCCGAGAAGTCCTGCGCGTCAATGGCCGCCTTGATGGCGTCGGCGGCCAGACTGCCGCTCTTGAGGGCGAGCATGACGCCGGAGGAAAAAACCGGGTCCAGGAATCCGAAGGCATCGCCCGCCACCAACAGTCCGTGAGCGGCACAGTAACGCGAACGCCAGGAGAATTCGCTCGTCAGATAATAGCTCCCCACCTGCGTGCCGCAGGCCAGGTGTTCCTCAATCCAGGCGTTCTGTTGGATCTCGCGATTGAAGATGTCCTTGGGTTCGCGCACCCCGCCGCGCGTGAGATACTTGCCCTCGGCAACGACCCCGACGCTGATCATGTCCCGATGCTGCGGGATGTACCAGAACCAGCCCTTTTCCAGAACGTAGGCCACCGTGGTCGCGCCGGCATCCAGCCCCGGGTCGCGCCGCGCGCCGCGATAATAGGTCCACACCGCCACCTTGTTGAGCCTGGGCTCCCGCACTCGCCAACCGAGGCGGGTTGGCGCGAAACCATCCCGCCCGGAGCAATCCAGGGTCATCGGCGCCCGGCCCTCGAGGGCCTGGCCGGATTTGCCTTGCGCGCGCACGCCCACTATCCGGCCATCCTCCCGAATCAATTCCCGGACCGTGGTCTCCTCCAGGACGGCGGCCCCTTTGGCCCGGGCGTTCTCCATGAGCATCAGGTCGAATTCCGAGCGCAGCACCTGCCAGGTCTGCGCCACCTCCGGCTCGTAGCGGGTCGAGAAATAAAACGGCTGCGAGGCCTTGCCGGAGGATGAAATGAACTGCACGCTGTATTTCCTGACGAACTCGCTCTTCCGCATCCGCTCCAGCAGGCCCAGCCGCTTGAGCGGAAAACAGGTAAAAGGAAGCAGTGATTCGCCGATGTGATAGCGCGGGAACTTCTCACGCTCCAGCACGAGCACCCGCAACCCCTGTTCCGCCAGCAACGCCGCGGCCGCCGAGCCCGCCGGGCCCGCCCCAATGATAATCGTGTCCAACGGGTCGCTGTTCCTCATTGTTCGGCAGGCAGGATTTCGACCACTTCCGCCAGCAGCCGGCGGCAGCCGTCCACCAGCACATTGCGGCGCCCGTAGAGAGTGGCCGGTGGCCGCAGGTCCAGCAGCTTGCACAGGCGGGCATCGGCCTGGACTCTGAAGAAGGCCTGGGGCCAGCTCAGGTGCGCAATGGCCTCGGCCTCGAGGATCTTGCCCAGCGGCCGCCGTTCCTCGAGCACACTCTTGGCCGCCGCCGGAGAAAGCAGCGCAAGGCAGATCCGAATCGCGCCATATTCCACGGGCTGCCCGTCATCCTCGCGCCGGAGGATGACCTCGCGCCAATATACATCGTCCTGCCGCTCGCTTCTGAGCGCCTCGAGGTGGATCGGCTGACGATGAAAACCCTCGAGCGTGGGGGTCATGTCCCTGGAATGCACCAGCAGCGACTTGTAAGGCTCAGGGACTTCAACCCCTTTGACGACGCGCAGGCGCGGCGGGGCCAGACCCGCGCGCCAGTAAAACCGTTGCAACAAAGCCGACGGCGCCAGCGGGGGTTCCGGTTTGACTTCCGGCCGCCTTGCGTCCTTGGGAAGCGGGCGCGCGGTCGGTTCGCAGAGCAGGGATGTGGGCATAACAGTTCTTGGGGTTCTTGGTTCAACTACGCATAGCGAGCGCCCAGGTGCTTGGGGAGGAAGAATTCCCGGACCAACCGGTCCACCTCCAGCAGCCCTTCCCGGGTCAGGCATAACCAGTCGCCATCCTGGATTAGGACGCCCCAGGACTCGAGCCTGGCCAGGGGCTCCGCGAACCTGGCCAGGAGGTCCACGCCGAACTTGCGCTGGAAATAAGCCCGGCTGATTCGGCCGAGCTTGAATTGAAGAACGATTTCCCGAATCAACCGCTCCTCGGCGGTGGGCGTCAGGGCGCGATAGAGCGGCAGGAACCCCTGGCGGAGCTTGGCCAGGTAAGGCTCGAAATCGTGCTGGTTTTGAAAATGCGTTCCCCCCACGTGCGAAAAGGAAGCCACTCCCAAGCCCAGCAGGTCGGCCCCCTGCCAGAGGCTGTCCCGATAAACGAACCGGGTCCGTCCCGGATCTCTGACCACCGCGTAACCGCTGGTCACCGTATAACCGGCCTGCTTCGAGCTCGGAAAAGGCGTAGCTCACCCACTGCCGTTTGGTCGCCCACTCGGCCACCGGCGCAACCAATTTCCCTTGCGCCTTCATCTCCTGGTAAATGGTCGTGTTGTAGGGGATTTCCATCTGATAAATGGTCACGCTGTCGGGCGCCAGCTCGAGGGTCTGGCGCACGCAATCGCGCCAGTTCTCCTCAGTCTCCTCCACCATCCCGGCAATCAGGTCGATGTTGATCTGCGGAAAAGCCAGCTCCCGGGCAAAATGGTAGGCCCGCCGAATCTCGCGCGAGCGATGCGCCCGCCCATTGATGCCGAGAATGTGGTCGCTGAAATTCTCGACTCCCAGGCTCAATCGCGTAACGCCAATCTCCCGGATGGTCTTGAGCTTGTGGTCCGTCAGCGTGCCCGGCTCGCACTCGAACGTCACTTCCTCCGCCTCGTCCCAGGGCAAAATCGCCTGCATCCGCCCCGCAAGCTGATCGAGTTGAGATTCCGACAGATAAGACGGAGTCCCGCCCCCAAAATAGACGAATTGCGGCTTGCGCCCGCCGATAAACGGCTGCCTGCCGTAAAGCTCGAGCTCCCTCACGGCCAAATCCAGGTAGCCCTTGATCGCCGCCGAATCCTTGTCCGTATAAACGCGAAAATAACAGAAATGACACCGTTTCCGGCAAAACGGAATGTGCAGATACACCCCCAGCGGAGTCCCCGGCGCCGGAGCGCGGCCCAACGCCGCCCCCACCTCCGCCAGATTTTCCGGCCTCCAGACGGAAAAGGGAGGATAATTGGCCACGAAATAGTTCCCCACCCCCGTCTCCTTTTCCACCGGAAAAGCGGACGGCGTCGCTGCGGCAGGCGCTGCGGTCATAATCATACTGAATCGGCTTTAGCTCACTGCTTGTCTGTGCTCTGAACGCTCCTACTATTCAACAGGAAACGTAATTTCGCAAATAAATGTTGCTTAGCTGTCTGCCCACAGCGGCGGGAGAAGGGGCAAACCCCACAGCCCTGAAACCTGGTTGGAAGTCCGAAGGTCGAAGGTCGAGAGAAATCCGAAATCCTCACCTGGTGCAGCCAGAACCAAAGCAATCCTCCTCAAATAGCAAGGCGGGGCCTCGGACCGTGGAATGCCTCACGCGAAGGGCGCAACGGGCTTAGAGCGGCGCAGCCGCAACCAAGCGCCTCGACCATGATTTTTGAGCCACAGATTTCACAGATTACACAGATGGGAATTCTCTTCTGTGTAATCTGTGTAATCTGTGGCTCAAGATTCTCCGCAGCCTGCGGGCAAATTGGACTATTCCAGTGGAAGGGATGAAGACGAATCTCTCTGTTGCTGCGCCCCGGCTTCAATGGGGCCGGCACACCGCGTAGTTCGTCCGTCCCGCTTCTGTAACGGCCCACAGGTTCTGCGGACACAAAATATGCCCGTAACGAATGGCGCGCACGCCGCCATCTCCAAAGGCATAATTGGAGCTGCCGGACTTGTTGAGCGGTCCGGGCGACCCGCCGTGGCGGCTTTCCTCGAGGTCCAGAGGTAAAGGCTGGCATCGGTGTCCAGCACCAGGTAGAACTGGGCGGAGGCGGAGGCCTTTTCTCCAAAAACAACCGTGTCCGCCATCCTCGTAATCACGGTTTCCCTCAACGTCGGCAAGGCCACCCCTTTGGGCGGTGCGAGTCCGCCGAACATATCCAATATCGCGTCCTCGCAACCATTCATCAGGTAGCTGCGTGCGGCGGTTTCGGGGGGCGTATTTGTCGGCGTTGCGTTCTCGCTCGCCGCCGGGTCCGACGGGCAGCGCAAGAGCTTGAGGGCGGAGTAGCTCGGCTGAAGCTGCGTCGGCCACGCATTGGCGGGCACGCCCCGCGGCGGCATAAGTCCATTGTTATCGGTGATGTACAACCCGAGCGCCAGACGAAGCTGCCGCAGGTTATTCGCGCAGGCCGTCCGCTGGGCGGAGCCTTTGCCCCGGCCCAACGCCGGCAAGAGCATCGCCGCCAGGATAGCGATGATTGCAATCACCACCAGCAACTCGATGAGCGTGAAGCCCGGCGAACGAGCCGGCAACGGGTTTGATGACCGCTTGATCATGCCTCGGTCAATACGACATGTGGAGGCGGAAGTAGCGGGGCGAGCCGGCGGCTGGAACCGCTACCGTGTTCGTGCCCTTGACCACGGTCGGGGCGGTGGGCCAGGCAGACCAGGTCGGTCTGACCAGGCTGGCGGCCGATTCGAGGGTAAACGTCTGCGCGTTGGTCGGCCAGCAAAGCACCGTCTGGTTTCCGCTCCTGCAGCAGGCCAGGCAAGCATTGTTGTAAAGCAAAGGAATGATAGCATTCTCGAGCGTGGTCCCGGACTGGGTGCCGAGAAAATTGGTCCGAACGTAGTTCTGACGATCGATGATGAACGTCCTCGGTATGGCGTTGATGCCGTCGGGATCGTAGGCCGCTTCGGTTGCAACGGTGGACATGACAACCTGGTAGTTGATCGCGGGGGTAAAGGTCTTGAGGAAGCCCTGCACCGCCTGCGGGGTGTCCGCGCTCCAGGACACGTCAGCCCCTACGACAACCAGGCCGTCGCCGCGATATTTGTCCTGGAAAGCAACCAAATCGGGCATCTCCGCCTTGCATGGGCCGCACCACGTTGCCCAAAAATCCAATATGACCACCTTGCCAGCGAAGTTCGTTGAGGAGACCATCACCCCATTTTGATCCCCCAACTGCCAGGCCGGGGCCGGTGGCCGGAGCCCCAGTTGAACGAAGAGCCGCACGCTGCCCGAGGCCCCGGAGTAGCCATCTACGGCGATTTGGCAGGTCTGGTTGGCGACGACATCAAAGACCACCCGGCTGGTGGTGATTCCCGCATTGTAATCCTCATCGTCGTTGCTCGCGACTTCCGTCAGCGCGGCCAGCGACGAACCTGTATAGACCCCCAGGATAGTGTCGAAGCCGCTCCCGGCAGTGCTAATCGTGGCTGTGCCAGCAAAGGGGGCCGTCCATGACCACCAGACGGAAGCACCGCCGGGGTCCCCGGCGATGATGTACGGCTCGCCGGGCTCCCGGGTCGCCCCGACACTGCTGCCGGTGACAACGGTATTCGTGCCGGTGATGACAATGCGGTTGGCGAACATATCGTTCGCCGGTTGGGCTTGGCTAAGAGAAACGCTCAGGCCAACAAGAACCGCGAACTCAGCAACCAGAGCGCCTCTGCGTAGCAGATGGCTTCGCGAACTACGGGCGCGCGAAGCCGGCTCAAGCCGAATGGCGCTAAGTTAAGGCATAACTTTCGTATTGTGAACTACTTGCGTTTTCGCACACCAGGCACCTTTTTGAGGATTCTTTCGAGCGTCATCGTTTGGAGTTTGCCCAGGGTAGCCATCACCCTTCGATTGGCTGCAATCGCACTTTTAGCCACTTCGTACTGCTCTCGGGACAGCGCGTAACAAACGGTTTTGCCTTGGCGCTTGCCAGTCCAGAGGTAATAAGGCCCCTTTTGGACCCACTGGCCGGCGACCTTGCGTCGCAAGGGCCGGCTGACCACCGTGCCCTGGCAGAACCAGCCCGCCCGGGGCAACCGGCCCAGGAGTTTGGTATAGGCGGCGGGCGGAGGTCCCAGGGGGTGTTCGGCTTTTAAGCCCATGGGCCATAATTTTGCCAGAAAGGGCTTGACTTGTCAATTAATATCTGTATTTATACAGATATATATGTTTACGACCGCTCCTCTCTTCGGCAAGTTCCACTCCCCTTTGAAGCAAACCGCTAGCCCCTTGCGCGGCCAACCCCTTCATCACCTGGAAGGCCTCCTGGCCGACCGCCTCGACCCCGCCCTGCTCGCCCCCAACCCCACCAAAACCAATAGCCGCCAGCGCCTCTATCCCCCCAAACTCACCTTCCTGAGCTTCCTGGGCCAGACCCTCAGTCCGGACTCCTCCTGCCGCGAGGCGGTCCAACAAATCAGGGCCTACCACCAAAAACAGCCCGACCCCAAGCACCTGGACAAAGACACCAGCGCCTACTGCCAGGCTCGTGCCCGCTGGACCCTCGATGAGTTGACCGAGATCCGCTCCCACCTGGCCGGGCACATCTGTCGCGATCCCTTCGATCTGGAACTCGCAGCAATGCGCCCTCTCAAGGTTATCGATGGCACTTGCCTCAACCTGCCCGACACCCAGGCCAACCGCCTGCTCTATCCCCAATCCTCCGACCAGCAGCCCGAGTGCGGCTTCCCTCTCCTGCGTTTGGTCGGGATCTTTTCCCTCCGAACCGGCGCCCTGTTGGAGCGCGCCTACGGCCCCTACAGCACCAGCGAAAACGCTCTGTCTCACACGCTGTGGCCGACCATCAAAAAGGATGACCTGCTCCTGGGCGACCGCAACTTCGGCTCCTGGGTCAATCTGGCCACCCTCAAAGAGCAGGGGGCCGACGGACTGTTCCGCCTCCACGCCAGCCGCAACGAGGACTTTCGCCTGGGCCAACGCTTGGGCCACAACGACCGCTTGATCCTCCTGGCCAAACCCAGACAGCGATCCAAAAACATGACGCCAGAACAATGGCAGAGCCTGCCCGCCACCCTCACCGTGCGCATGGTGCGTTTCCGGGTGCCCACCGCCAACGGCCGCTCCAGAAAGATCACTCTGATTACCACCCTCACCGATCCAGTGCTCTGGCCCGTCGAACTGCTGGCAGCCCTATACGCACGGCGCTGGAATATCGAACTCTATCTGGATGACATTAAGACCACCTTGCACATGGACATGCTCAGTTGCTTGACCCCGCCGATGATCCACAAAGAACTGGAAATGCACCTCATTGCCTACAACCTCATCCGCTCCATTATGGGCGAGGCAGCCTGTGTCTGCCACACCCCGCTGGACCGACTCAGTTTCAAAGGCACGCTGGACACTGCCCGCCAGTACAGCCAAATCATCGCCCAAGTCCCGGTTTCCCACCGCAAATTGCGCCGGGCCATTTATGCGGACATGCTGGCCGTCGTCGCCGAAGACCAAGTGCCTAAACGGCCCGACCGTTTCGACCCCGCTGCCAAAAACGCCGCCCCAAAGCCTACCCTTTCATGAAGCGCCCCCGGCGTGAATTGAGGGCGGCGCGCGTGGACCATCTTCCCGCCCGCAAGAAGCGCCGTTCTTAACTTAGCGCCATTCGGCTCAAGCCGGCGTTCCGGAGCGCCGGCTTGAGCCGGTTTTGGGCAAAGAACGTGGACAGGCGCTGAATGGTTACTTTGCTTGTTGTCGCGCCGCCGGTTTATTGACCCTTGGTGGGTGAGGGAGAATTGGTTTCGGGTCCCGCTCATTCTGTTCCCATGCTGCCAGACGGGGACGAGGGTGTCAACCCGCAAATCTTGCCGGTTTTGGGGCAGCACAGGGCCGTTGACAAAGTCGCCCAAACAGGCTGTAGGAGACGACGTAAGGAGTCTCTAATCAATGGCCTCCGAGGGGAAAGGCCGTTCGCTGTGCCCCAAACTCGATCAGAGACT
This sequence comes from uncultured bacterium, assembly GCA_963713735.1. Taxonomy (GTDB): domain Bacteria; phylum Verrucomicrobiota; class Verrucomicrobiia; order Limisphaerales; family UBA8199; genus CAVQND01. Next base: position 157,509 of record CAVQND010000031.1, on the reverse strand, counting down.
CCTCACGTCGTCTCCTACAATGGTCTGCGGAGAACTTTGCCCCTGGCCCTGGGGGGCAGCACGGGGGCGCCGGCGCGTGGTCGGGCGTGGGGACCGGCTGAATGGACCAAGTGATTAGCGGGCAGCCTCGGCGGGCTGAGCATGGAGCAGGCAGGTTCCGTGGGCGGGGAGGTCGAGGTAAAGTCCCCGGCGGTGCAAATCCGGGCCGTCGCGCACGTAATGCTCGTGACTCAAAAGGTCCTCGAGGCGCCACTGACGGGCAGCGAGGCCCGGCAAGTCCAGAGGGACATAGCATTGGCTGGGGTGAGGCGCGAGGTTTACGGCCACCAGGTCGAATTCCGGCGGCTGCGCCTGCCATTGCACCAGGACGAAATTCTGAGCGGTAGGGTTATCGGGCCAGGCGGCGCGCGGGACCAGGAGCTCGCCTTGGCCGCGGCCGATGGCCGTGGCCGGCAATGTGGTCAGGAGCCGTTCGTAGAGCGCCTGGATTGCCGCCTGTTTCGGTTCCGCGGGCTGGCGCAGTAATTGGACCGGCGCCCGGATTCGGGCGCCGGAGAGTTGGCCCTCGTGCAGGAAGCGCATCCCTGGCAGGCCCAGGATAAGGAGGGCGGCGGCGCCCTGCTCAGCCGGCGAGAGGAGGGAGGCCGCGCGGGGCTCATCATGGTTCTCAAGAAAGTGCGCGCCCGCCGCCAGACGATGCGGCGGCAACCCGAGGAGGTGGCGCTGCGCGCCTGCGGCATCGCGGGCGATGAGCTTGTCATAGAGACCCTTGTCGTAGGTGTAATCAAAGCCGAGCTCTTGCAGGCGCCCTTCCAAACCCCAATAGGCCTCGGCAAGAAAGAGAAAACCCGGCAGGGTCCGTTTCACTGCCGCAATGGCCTCGGCCCAGAACTCCGCGCGTGGGCGCCGGTTCAGGAGCGGGGAATTGCTCCCAGGCGCGGTTGAACACGTCGTTGAGCAGCAGCATGGCCATGTCGCAGCGCACGCCGTCGCACCGGCGGGCGACCGACTCGGAGCAAGTCGGTCATGGCGGCGCGGGCGGCCGGGCGGCGATAATCGAGTTGGACGGTATCCGTCCAGGGCGGGAAGTGAGCATCCTTGCCATGCGCCAGCCAGCGCGGGCCAAGCCGGGTCTGCTGCCGAAAGGTCCCCGGGCGCGGTTTTGGAGTTTGCACGAACAGGTCCGGCCGCTCTCTGAGCCAGCGATGATCCAGACCAAGATGGTTCGGCACGAAATCCAGGAGCAGCTTCAGCCCGCAGGCACGGAGGGCGCTGCGGAATTCGGCGAGGCCCGCTTCGCCCCCCAGGGCGCCCGGAACCCGGTAGTCCCCGATAGCGTACGGGAGAGCCGCCCACGTCCTCCGCCCGCCAGCCGGGCAAGGCCTCGTCGTAAAGGCGCCGCTGATGCGGTTCTGCCAGCGCGCTTCTGCCGGGCGCGGGGTCCGCTGGTCCAGACACCCATCAGCCAGACATGTGTGAAGCCCAGCCGGCGCCATTGCTCGAATTGAGCCGCCGGCACGCTGGCGAGGGTCACCGGGCCGCCGTGCTCTTCGGCCAACCGGTGCAACCAGCAACGAGTGTTGATTTCATAGAGCAGCGGATGAGAAGGCCTCACGAGTTAAGCGCCTTCAGGGCCTTGGCAGGATTGGAAACGCGCAGGATGAGCAAACCCTTCTTGGCGTCCGGGGGGGTGGCGCTGTAGCAGTACTCGATATTGATTTTGGCATCCGCCAGTTTATGGGCGATTTGAGCCAATTCACCGGGCTTGTTGCTGCCCTCGACCATGACCACATCATCTTCAACCACCAGCGTCCCATGCTCTTCAAACAAGTGCAGTGCCTTGCGGTAATCGCTCACCACCAGGCGAATGACGGTGTGATCCACCGTGTCGCTCGTGGCAATGGCATAGATGTTGATCTTGGCCTCCGCCAGGGCCTCGGCGACGCTCGCCAAGGTGCCGGGACGGTTGTCCAAAAAGATAGCGAGTTGTTTTGTGATTTGCATAGTCAGCCTTGTTTGGTAGTTCGATCCTGCATTGGCAGGGGAAGTTTGCCCATAAGTGCCATGTCCCATTCTAATCCATTCACCCGCAATCGCCAAATGGGAATCTTGGGGCCAGGGCCGGCTGATTCAAGATTCTGTAGGAGCCGACGTGAGAAGGCTCTGATCGCTGGTCTTTTTAAAAAGTGAGCCTCCTTACGTCGGCTCCTGCATTCTGCGGGGAATCTTGATTCGGTCGTGGGGGGCGATGCCCTGATTCCGCTAGCCCGGATATTTCACAGGGTTTCGCCGGCTGGAAGGTGTAGCGCAGGCTTCCAGCCTGCTGTATCGCGGATTTCCAATCCGCAGATGCGGCCAAGCAGATACAGCCTGCCGACTGGAAGTCGGCGATACAGCAGGTTGGAAACCTGCGCTACGTAGCTTTGGCAGCCCAGTACCGCTCTTAGGCTGTGAAATATCCGGGCTAGGCTCCCGGAGGGTCCAATGCTATGATTGGGGCATGGCTCTGGATGTTACTGCCCGCCGCCGGTGGTTTGGGGCCCTGCTTGTGGCCGCCGCCCTGGCGATGCTGATTGCAGGCCAGACCATTCTCTCCGGAAGCCTCAACCCATTCCTGTTCATGGTGTATTGGCTGGTCTGCCTGGTATTGACGGGCCTGGCGATGGTCGTGGCCTTTCGCGACCTGCGGGCCCTCCAGCGCCGGAACCTCGAGGAGCAACGCCACCTCTTCCATGCCACGCTCGAGCAGATCGCCCGCGAAGCCAGGACCAAACCGCAACGGCAGGGCCCAACCCGTCCGGCAAAGCCGGGAGCCCGGTAGTGTCGAGGGACTTGCCTCTGTTTCCTTCTTGAATTCCTGCGGCGGCTCTGCTTTATTGGTGCTGCAGCCGACGAGTATGAAATGTGCAGGCCAGAGCATCAAGTTGCCGGAAGAGCTGTCCGAGAAGCGGCAAGCCGCCTTGCTGAGCCTGCTGGCGGACGACGACCCGGCGATCTACCAGGCGATTCGGCGGAAAATCCTCTCGTTAGGGCCGTCGGTGGCGGGGTGGCTGCGGCCGCATACTCTGAGCCGCGAGCCGGCACTGCGCCGGCGCGCGCAAGAGATCGTGCGCTACTTCGATCGGCAGACCGCCGACAACGCCTTTCTGGTGTTCTGCCTCAAACACGGCGAGGAGTTCGACCTGGAGGCCGGCGCCTGGCTGCTGGCGCAGACCCAATACCCCGACATCAACATCGAGGCCTACCGGGCGCTGCTGGACAGCTACGCCTCAGAGTTGCGCGAGCGGCTCGAGCCGGCCGGCGAGGCCAAGCAAACCTTGGGCGTCTTCAATCACTACCTGTTCTCCGAACTGGGCTTTGCCGGCAATGAGGCCGATTATTACGACCCGGACAACAGCTATCTAAACCGGGTCATTGACCAGCGCACCGGCAACCCGATCAATCTCTGCCTGGTCTATCTCCTGCTTGCCCGGCGTCTGCGTCTGCCCATCACGGGCATCGGCCTGCCCGGTCATTTTGTTTGCCGTTACCAGTCGGCGGCGGTCGAGATTTACCTGGATGTCTTTAACCGCGGCAAGCTCCTGACCAAGGCCGATTGCATCAACTACCTGGTGCAGGCCAATTTCAGCGTGCGGGACGATTACCTGGCGCCCATCACGTCGCGGCGGCTGCTGCTGCGCATCTGCGCCAACCTCCACCAAATCTACCTCCAGCTCGAACTGGCCGATGAGGCAACCCGGCTCCAACGCTACCTCGTCGCCCTGGCGCGGTAAGGGGGCTTGATCACAAGTGGCGGGCGAGGCCAGTCCGGCTCAAATGTAGTACATCTCTTCTTTATCGCCGCTTTCGCGGAGCAACTGCTCGAAATTGATGGCGTCGGCTGCGGCCTCGAGGGCCTGCTGGAGCTTGCGCCAGGCGTTCCTGAGTTCGAGGGGACATTCCGGGTTGCTGAGGGCCGGGGTGTCGAAGACGGCGCCGTGGATGGCCCGCAGGATGTCACTCAGCGTGATTTGCGCCGGAGGACGCGCCAGGAGATAGCCGCCCTCCTTGCCGCGCAAACTGCGGGCGATGCCCTGCGCCTTGAGTTCGATGAGAATCTGGACCAGGTAATTGGCCGGCACGCCCTGCTCGGTGGCCAGGTCCTCCGCCCGCAACGCGGTCCCTTCCGCATAATGCCGCGCCAGACCCAGGACCGCTCGAGCGGCATAATCGCTCTTCACAGAGAGTTTCACGCGGAAAACTTAGCGCCCCAGGCCCGGAATAGCCATACATTTGCGACCTGTGATCGTTTCGATTACTGCTTTAGCAGCCGGTAGAACTTGCCGCTGGCGGCCGGCTGCACAGTGACCTGGATAGCGGTGGGGCCGACTACCGGGTTGACGGCCAGGTTAGACCAGGTCGCTGCCGGGGCGGAGAGCGCCGCGGCCTGTTGCAGCCAAGCCCGTGAGTAGCAGTGTTCTCATAATCGACCTCCATTGGCTGCGCATCACCGGTCAGAAACCGACGTTCGATTCGCGCCGAGTCGAAAACAACAGGGTGTTGGCACGATCCATTGATCAATGGTGTATCAGAAAAGCCAATGATGTCAAGCGTCAAGTTAACCACCTGGAGTCAGCGGGCGCATCTTGCCAGTACCACCAGTCGCCGGGATGCTCGCGTTGGTAGCGCAGGTTTCCAAACCTGCTGTATCGCCGACTTCCAAGTCGGCAGGCTGTAACTGCTTGGCCGCATCTGCGGATTGGAAATCCGCGATACAGCAGACTGGAAGTCTGCGCTACGCTGGTACTGGCAAGATGTGCCCGGAATCACCTCTGTATCTCGAACTGCGGGTGGCGCTGGAGGCGTTCCCAGGTCTGGGGCGAGAGGGGCGCCTGCCGGTAGCGCGGTTCCCACATTGGCTCGGCGCTGGTCGAGCGGCGGGCCCGCTCGAGCCAGGGCCGGCCCAGGGGTTGGCTCAGCAAGGCCGGCGTGTTGGAGGCCACGGTCGTTTCCTCCTTCTGGCCCGTGGCGTGGCCAATGCCGACGTAGAATCCGGCCAGCAGCAGCGTCACGCGCAACATCGTGCTGCGAGAGTAGGTGGGCAGGGCGCAGGGCCGCTCTGGGGCCAGCAACCGATAGAGGCTGGCAAAGAGCGGCTCAGTCCACATGGCGGGATTCTTGGCCGGGGAAAAGGCATCGAACAGAACCGTGTGCGGTTTGGGAAAGGCCAGGGCGGCGGGCCGAGTGAGCAGGGCCGGAAAGTCCGCTACGTGCGCCTCCCATTCGACGGCGAGATGGCCCAGGCTGAAGGAAACATGACCTGCTGCGAGCAGGCGCCGGAGATGGGGTTCAAACCCGGCGAGATAACTCAAATACTGGGTGTGCTCGAGCGCAAACTTGAGCGGCTCCAGCGTGTGGTCGAAGCTCAGCAGGCGAATCGAGGAGGCAACCTCCCGCGCCGCCCGCAAGACGGTGAGCGGGTTGGCGGCCGCCCCGAGGCCGACGTCCCAGATGACGAATTCGCCCTGGTGGCGCCGGAGCCGCTCGAGCAGGCCGAGCTGCCGAACATAGAGCGCCCCGGCCTCCGCTGCCGGACCGACGACCGGATGGAAGGTCTCGTGATGGGCGAGCGAATGAACGCTGTGAGCGCCGCTGACCAATTTAACGAGTCTGTAGCCGGAACCGGAATCCACGCCGGCAATCTCGGCCAGCCCAGGCCGCAGGCCAAGCCAAAACAAGGCGCGCAGGTCCCCTGCCCCACGGCCAATGACAAAGTGGTCTCTTGGAGTGCGCCGGCAGAGCGAAGCGGCGACGGCGCCTTGGGCCGCCCGTGACGTCCCAGAACGCCGGGCGCTGCCCGAGCCAAAGCGGTGTCGCGCTCCGCTTGCCACCGCACTCCAAAGTGGCTTCCCCGAGACGGCTCGACAGACTTTGCCACTGGTCCCAGTCAGGGCTCTGCTCAGGGGTGGTTTGCGGTTGCCCCGAGGGAGCTTCGGAGCCAGAATCCAAGGGTGATCGCTCGCTTCAAGCGGATGCTGGTTGACTTCATTATTGTTGGGTGAATGCTTTCCGAAGAAGAACCCTTTTGCCTCTCCTTGGCCTCGCGCTGCTGGGGACTGCTTTGTTGCTGCCGCGGCTTGCTCGCACCTTGTTTTCCGAGGACGATTCCACCCCCTCCGACCGCGGCGTTCAGGAAGTCGCAGCGCGAAAGGCCAAACTCGAAGCCGGGGAGCAGGCGGCTGACATGAATTACTGGGCCAAAGAGATGCTCGCGCAGAGCTGTGGCCGGACTTTTGAAGACCTTTGGGATTCGCTGAACGCCGCCGGCAACAAACTGAGCCTCATAGCAGCATTTCCCCTGGGGGAGATTGTCACCGCAAGATGGGGTCCCGCGCAACTTCTGCCTCATGGTATTGAACTGCGCCAGGGGATCGGCCCTGGCCCTGCCTTTTCGGCTGGCCAATGGCGGCAGTGGGTCGAACAGTGGGAGCGCGAGGGCTGGCAACTTGAGAATATCGAGTTTCGCCATAACCGCTTTGACACCGACAAAAACAGCCGCCCGTGGCGAAGCCATTTCTTTTTCTCGGCCCACCTCTGCAATCCTGGACATTCCCAACGGGCCAGCCTGGATGGTGACCTGGTGGTGGACTGGGCGGCCAAGCGCCCGGGCGAAAAACCCCCTGCCGTGAAGCGAATCGATGCCAGCCATTTCGAGCTCAAAACACGGGTCGGGGAGCCACCTTTTCAACTGATCTTGCAGGACACGATCGTTCGGCTCGGTGGCGCCCCGTACATCGATCCGCTGATCCTCTACGACCTCGACGGCGACGGCTTGCCGGAGATCGTTCTGGCGGCCAGGAACCTGGTCTATCGCCGGCACGGCCCAGATCGCTACCAGGCCGAGACATTGTGCCGTTACCCGCCCCAGTTCATCACCAGCGCCGTGATTGCCGACTTCGACGGAGACGGAGTCGCCGATTTCCTGTGCGCCAACTCCCGCGGGCTGGTTCTGTTCAAAGGGAGCCCCGGAGGGCATTTTGACGAGCCGGCCGGCTGGTTTGGCCGGCCAACCCACCCTTGAAAAACGCGATGGTGCTAACCTGCGGCGACATTGACGGGCACGGCTCACTGGACATCTTTCTGGGCCAATACAAAGTTCCCACCCTTGGCCAGGTTCTCCGGCCGTATTACTACGATGCGAATGACGGCTGGCCAGCCTATCTGTTGCGTAACGATGGCCATGGGAATTTCAGCGACGTGACCGAGGCCGCCGGCCTGGGTCCGAAACGGTGGCGCCGCACCTACAGCGCTTCCTTGGCCGACCTGCATGGCGATGGCCACGCTGACCTGGTGGTGGTGAGTGATTTTGCCGGCCTTGATCTCTACCAAAATGACGGTCATGGCCACTTCACCGACGTGACCCGCCAGTGGGTCGCCGAACCGCACGCTTTCGGGATGGCGCATGCCCTGGCGGATTTCAACGGGGATGGCAGGCTGGACTTGCTCATGATCGGGATGCCCTCGCCCACCGTGGACCGATTGCAACACCTGGATTTGTGGCGGCCCTACTCCGCCGAGGATCGGCTGCGGCGGCCGGCGATGGCGTTTGGGAACCGGCTCTATCTGGCGCGGCCCGGAGGCGGTTTCGAGCAAACGGCCCTTAACGATTCTATCGCCCGCTCCGGTTGGTCCTGGGGGTGCGGCGCATTTGATTTCGACAACGACGGCTTTCCGGATGTCTATATCGCCAATGGCCTCCAGACCATGCAGTCGGTCCGAGATTACGAGCCGATGTTCTGGCTGCACGACATTTTTGTTGATGAAACCATCGAGGCCGCGGCCGCGAGCGGCTACTTCATGGAACAATTCAGCCGCACCCGCGGCCAGGGCTGGTCCTACGGCGGTTATGAGAAGAACCGGCTGTTTCTGAACCGGCGTGGCGAATCGTTTGTAGAGATTGGCCACCTGGCAGGGGTGGCCCTCGAAGAGGATTGCCGCAACGTGGTGGCGGACGATCTCGACGGTGACGGCCGGGTGGACCTGGTCGTCACCACCCTGGAGGCCTGGCCGGAAGCCAAGCAGACCCTGCGGATTTATAAGAACACACTGAATGACGGCGGCCATTGGCTCGGGTTCCGGTTCCGTGAAGAGGGCCAGGGAAAATCACCGGTCGGCGCGCGTGTGACGATTCATTACGCGGGTCGTAGCGCGACCGGGCAGATTGTGACGGGAGATTCCCACCGGTCGCAACACTCCAATACCATCCATTTCGGGCTGGGCGCCGCGGACCGGGTGGAGCGGGCGGAAATTGCGTGGGCAAACGGCTCAAGGGTCACCCTGCGGGCGCCCGCCGTGGATGAGTACCATCTGATTCGCGCCCCGGCCGGGAGTCCGGATCTGAAATGATGGAGCCCTCTGTTCAGCGCAACATATAGCCGGTGCGAGAGATATACCACTGGAGATCGGCTCTCCCGGCGGCATCGAAGGTAATCGCGGTTACACCGTCGGTGTATCTGACGGAGTATATGGAGGTTCTGCTTCTCCACTTATGAACTTCAGCGTGTCCGTCAGCGAAGGAGAACCCACACGCGCCGTTGTGATAAGAGGCTGGGGTATCGCCCCACTCGGTGGCGTTAATGGCGCTCAGAATGAAAAACCCGTCGTTGATGGAGTCGGGGTGTTCATCCACTGTGACCCAGGTCAGGGCCGGCTGGCGAACGTCACCTTGTTTTAGATACTGGACATAACCTTGGTTGAACCAGGCCTGGCCGTTGGCGTCGTTGGCTCCATTGTCACCGCTGTAACCGAACAGGGCGTTCATGGAATTACTCCGCAATCGCGCCCTCCAACCCATCGCGCGCTGTGCCAGGCTTAGGTAATTATCCGCCGGGCACTTGTAAATGCCCAGGGCGCTGGCAGTGTAATTGGCGAGCAGGCCGTTCTTAACCCAAGCCTCGTTCGTGATGCTTATGTCATCGACTGAACTGGTCGTAGTCCATCCCATTATATCGTTGACCCAGTTGTCGAACCTCTTGCTGGTAATGGCGTCTTCGGTGCCGGGGATAGTGAAATTATTGCAGACCCGATCCCTGTAATCCAACGAATACATGGTCCACGCCGTGATCAACTGCTTGTTATTACTTATGCACTGGACGCCTTGGGCCTTGGCCTTGGCCCTGCTCAAGGCAGGCAACAGCATCGCCGCCAGGATGGCAATGATGGCGATGACGACCAGCAACTCGATGAGGGTAAAGCCCTGGCGGCGCCCCAAGCTGGTCCTTGCGGGGCCAAGGTTCTGGACAGGACGACCACCCGAGTTCGGTACGGAAGCTGAGAACAAAGCTTTCATGATTTGTCTTAACACTGACTCTACTGCCTTTCCGGCCTTTTGCATAGTCCAAAGAGGCGCGCAGGTTCCCGGCCCCGGGCGGGGGCGGATTAGTAATTAAACATGCACTGGCCGGTGGTGCGGCTGACATAGCCCGTACGCTCGCGCCACCACGCGAAATCTCTCAACCCCGCAGCATCGAAGGTCGGCGTAGTCGGATAGTAATACTGAACGGGGAACCTCGACGTCCTGCTGAGCCATTTCCTCATTTCCGCATGCCCATCGGCAAACGAGAACCCACACCCGCCATCGTGCTGCGAGCCCGGAATATCCGACCAGGCCGTAGTCTGCGGGTCATCGATGAAGTAGCCGTCGTTGATTGAATCCGGGTGCTCATCCAGAAACAGCCAGGTCTTCACCGGCTTGGGCACGGTGGTCGTCTTGAGGAACTGGACGTAGTCCGAGGAGCCCTCGCACCAGTGTTCGCCAATGAAAGTAAGGTCCCCGGCCTCGTGGTCGCTGAAGAGGCCGAATACCGAGTTCATCGAGAGGCTGCGGTTGCGTTGCGACCAGCCCGAGGCCCTCTGCACCGGACTCAAATGAACATCCGCCGGGCATTTATAGACGCCGACGGCGGCCGCGGTGTATTTGCCCAGGACCCCGTTGGCAACCCAGGCATTATTGGTAATGCTTCGATCCGCGACCGAACCGCTGGCCGTCCAATCCATGACGTTGTTGACCCAGTTATCCAGCTTGCCGCTGGTGATGGAATTCTCCGTCTCGGTCACGCCGAAGTTGTTGGCCACCTTCTCGTTGTTGTCTCCGCAGTAGATGTGCCAAGCCGTCATGAGTTGCCTGAGGTTGCTGACGCAGCCAATCTGCTGGGCCTTGACCCTGGCCTTGGTGAGGGCGGGCAGGAGCATTGCCGCCAGGATGGCAATAATGGCGATGACGACCAGCAGCTCGATGAGGGTAAAGCCCTGGCGGCGCCCCAAGCTGGTCCTTGCGGGGCCAAGGTTCTGGACAGGATGACCGCCCGAGTTCGCTACGGAAGTTGAGAAGCAGGCTTTCATGATTTGTCTTAACCCTGACTCTACTGCCTTTGCGGCCCTTTGCATAGTCCGGAGTTCACCGAATCAGCCGGAGGCTGCCCTGGATGGTGAGGGCGACCTCACGGGCGGAGGGAGGCAAATCGGCGGCGGTGGTGTGCCCGCCGGGCCAGCGGACGTGGATTTGCGTGGGGGCGGTCGGTGTGGCCAGCACCAGCACGGGGCTGTCCTGAGACCAGTAACCGGAGCCGGCGTGGAGTTCGCGGGCGGGCCCGAAACGGTCCCCGAACTTGAGGCGCACGACGGCGCCGATGCCCTGCGGGTTTTTCTCCGGGCCCTGGAGGCGGACGCGCAGGCCCGGTTTGCCCCGCACATTGCGGAAGAGGCAGGTCTGGGCTCCATTCTGGGCCACGACGAGGTCCACCCGGCCATCCCCGTCGAAATCGCCGACCGCCGCGCCGCGTTGCTCGCCATAGACGCGGACTCCGCTCTCCTGCCCGGGCACCGCCCGCAATCCGCCCTGGCCATCGCCCTGCAACCATAAACCCCGGCCGGCGGCGTAGCGCGAGGTCTCGGCATTGACGCCGAAGAAATTCTGGCTGAGAAAAACGTCTTCGTTGCCATCCCCGTCATAATCGGCGACGCAAACGGCAAAAGCAGGGGCGAGTTCGAGCCTCGAGCGGCAGGATGCGCGCCTCGAAGCGCCCGCCCCGGTTGAGAAACAAGGTCGTTTCGAGCCAGTTCGCTTCAAAGCGCCGCAGGGGTGGGCGCAGCTCGCCGAGCACGTCATCGGCACCGGCCTCGGCCCAGGCCCGGTGAGAGGCAAAGCGGGCCGCCAGCGAGGGGAGGCCCTTGGCGACGCTGTCGAGCATACGAATCGGGACGTACTTGCCGGCGCGCGGGTCGAAGCAGGACTCGATGAGTTCCACACTGCCGTCTTCCCGGGGGTCGCCGCAGTCGAGGCGCACGGGTTTCTTGCGATAGCGTTCGTATTTGGTATTGCAGCCCCAGTTGGCGGCGATGATGTCCAACCGGCCATCGCCATCAATGTCGCCGGTGGTCACCCCGTTCCACCACCCGGTGAACTGAGCCAGCCCCAGTTCTTTGGTGACCTCGGTCAAGACGCCGCGCGTATTGTGAAAGACCCGGATTGGTCCCCATTCGCAGGCCAGGATCAAATCGGGCCATCCATCCCCGTCGAGGTCACTCCACACCGCCCCGGAGACCAGGCCCACTTGGCGCAGTCGCGCGGTGTTAGCTTCGTCCAGGACCAGCTTGCCATCTTGTTGCCGGTAAAGTTGCGAATCGGCAGGCAGTGGATATTTCCCGGCCTTGACCCGCCCGCCCACGAACAAATCGAGCGCCCCGTCGCCGTCATAATCGGCCACTGCCAGGGGACCGACGCTCGAGTCGGAGGCCGGCAACAGTTCGACTACCTTGCCCTGGCCCATTCGATAGAGGCTGATGGCGCTGCCGCCGGCCCGGCCATCCTCGTAATTGGAACTGCCCGCCAGGATGGCCCCTGGTCCCCAGCCCACAATCCCGGTCTGGTCACGGGTAACCGCCGTCGTCCAGGGGAGCAGACTCAGGGGCTTAAAGCCGCCCTTTCAATCGTTCAGGTAGCAAGCCAATTGGCCGCCTTTGCCGCCGCCGATGACCAGGTCGTCCCAGCCGTCGCCATCCACGTCCCACCAGCAGACCCCGGGTCCCAACGAACTGAGGCGCCTGGGTAACAGGGGCTGGCGCTGGAAATCGTCAAACGCTGCGTCCTGGTGCCGATGGTTGAGCCGCTGGCTGACGTCCTCGAAAAACGGGGATGGAATTGGAGGCGGGGGCCTGGCGGCAGGAGTGACGGCGGCCGCTTTGTCGATGACGTAGAGAGAGTTGCGGCGGGCGTCGGGGACGAGACTGCGTTTGCCGCTGCGCCAGGCGACCTCGAGGCGCAGGCGGTTGGTGAGGCTGCCGGCGGCAAAGACGCGGATCGTGTTGTCGCAGGAAAGGTAGCGTCCGCCGCAAGCCATTTCCCGGCTCTGCGGCACGGGGCCGCCGGCGACCGAGAGGCGCGCGCCGATGCCCCGTGTGTTGGGAGGCAGGCCGTTCAGGCGGACGGCGATGCGCGGGGCCGAGGCATTGTTCCGCCACAGCCCCGCGGCATCGTTGAGGTTGTTCACAATCAGGTCCAGGTCCCCGTCATTGTCCAGGTCAGCCAGGCAGGCGCCCTGGGAGATGGCCGGGAAGTCGAGGCCCCATTCCCGAGTGAGTTCGTCAAAGCGCAGATTGCCGCGGTTGCGAAACGCCAGGCACCCCGTGGCCAGCGGGGGGTAAAGCCGGCGGAGGGAGAACCTCTGCGCGGGGGACATCTTTTGCGCCGTGGTGGCCTTCTTGATCTGGTCCTGCACGTCGAGGTTCATCGTGTCGCGGGCGAAGCCGGTTGGGATGACCAGGTCCGGAAAGCCGTCGAGGTCCACATCGATGAAAATGGGCATCCAGGACCGCTCGGTGGCCTCGAGACCGGCGTACTGGGCAATCTCGGCGTAAGTGCCGTCGCCGCGGTTCAGGAACAGCGTGTTGCGAGTGTATTGAGGGCGGTCCTCGTCCGCCGCTGAGGGGAGCATCTCGGCCAGCATCGAGTTGCGCTGGGTCAGGCGCCGGTGGTGGTCGCGGCTGAGCATTTCGACCACCATGAAGTCATCGAAGCCGTCCGCGTTCAAGTCGGCGGCATCAATGCCCATCGAGGAGAAGCTGGTCTCGCGCAGGGTGTGGCGCGGGGCGGCGCGGAAGCGTCCCTGCTCGTCGGCGAGCCAGAAGCGGTCGGGACTCGCAAAGTCGTTGCAGACATAGAGGTCGGGGCGGCCATCGCCGTTGAAGTCGTGGAAGAGGGCCGACAGTCCCCAATCAAGAGGCCGGGTGAGTGGTCTTCCGTCTTCGTCCAGGAAGGTCCCGCTGGTCCAGGGCACAGGCTCGAGACGGCCTCCGCCGGCATTGCGGCAGAACAGGTGCGGCTCGCCCAGTTCCTCGTAGTCGCACCGGGCGCGGCCCGGGCCGTTGACCTGAATGTGGAACCGGAAGCGGTTGGTCCATTCCGGATCGGTCAACGGACGGCCGTTGATGGCCGCAACCTCGGGTTTGTTATCGACGACGTGCATGGTGAACTGGACCCCGTGGGCGTCCCGGATGGTCGTTACGCGGTAATTGGCAATGTAAAGATCCAGCAGGCCATGACCCTGGACGTCGGCCAGGGCGAGGGACGTGCCGGCGCGGCCGGGATTCAGGACGTTTGGGCTGTGAGTAAAATGTCCTTTGCCGTCGTTGAAGAAGACATGGGTGCCGCCGCCGATGGAATTGACCAGCAGGTCGAGGTGGCCGGTGCCGGCGATGTCGGCGAACACGGCCCCGGTGGCATCCAGGTTCGAGCAGGTCACGCCGGCGCGTTCGGTGATGTCCTCGAATTTCCAGTTGCCGAGGTTGCGATACAAGCGGCTGCCGCCGCCCAAGCCGCAAAAGAAGAGGTCGCAGCGCCCGTCTTCATCGATGTCACCGGCGGCCACGCCGGAGCCGTTCACAAGGATCGTGCTGGGGAGCGAACGAGACTCGGGCAGGCGATTGGTGAACCAGACGCCGGTTTGCTCGGGGGGCAGGCGAGTGAAACCGGCCTTGCCGTCGAGTGGGACGGCCAGTGGTCTCCACCGATAGCCGGGGCCGTCCTGCCAGGCCTGGGCCCACAGCAATGTGGGCGCGAGCAGACAGGCTAACCCCGGGAACAGGCTCCGCCATGAGGACAAAGCGCGCAAAGCTCGTAAAGGTGCCGGCTAATTGCCACGATTGAACAAAGGTCCGAGGGCAAGGGCAAGCCGAAAAGAGGAGGCGGAAGGGCCAGGGGCAAAGCTGCCGAAGCGGGCCCCATTTCCTGGCTGTAGGAGACGACGTAAGGAGTCTCCAATCAATGGCCCCCAAGGAAAGCAGGCTTTCCCTGTGCCGAAGAACCAATCAGAGACTCCTTACGTCGTCTCCTACGGTGGTCCGTGGCATGGGTGTGGTCGGCGACCGTTTTGAGGACCTCACCAATGAATGCAGGGTCGCCAGGTTCTCGAGGTCTTCCTTGAGGCTCTCGGACTTGGGGGTCTCGAGGCAGCCCGGGCGCTTCTTGAAGCGGGCGTCATTGACAATAGGACGAAAGGCCTCCTTGCCGAGCTTGCCCTGGCCGATATGAGCGTGGCGATCCACGCGCGAGCCCAGGTCCGTTTTCGAATCATTCAAGTGAAAGGCCAGGACCTGTTCGAGGCCGATGAGGACCTCGACCCGGCGGATGGCGGCATTCCAGCCTTTGGGGGTGCGAAGGTCGTAACCGGCGGCGAAGAAGTGGGCGGTGTCCAGGCACAAACCCAGGCGTTGCGGCCGCTTGACGCGATCGAACACCGTAGCCAGGTGCTCGATTTGGCTGCCCAGGCAGGTGCCCTGACCGGCCGTGTTTTCCAACGCGAGGCGCACCGGACAATCCCGGGTTACCCCCAGCACCTCATCCAACCCGGCCACCACCTGGTCCAGTCCGGCCGGTTCACCCGCCCCCAAATGCGCGCCCGGATGCACGACCAGAAACGGCAGGCCCAGGTCTGCCGCCAGGCGGATTTCCTGGGCCAGCGATTTGACGGACCGATCGCGATTCTCCGAGGGCGGCGCCGCCAGGTTGATAAGATAGCCCGTATGGCCGAACACGCAGCCAAACGTGTTGGCCGCCAACTCGTTCGCATACAAGGCCAAATCCTGCGGGGAGTACGGCTTTCCGAACCATTGCATGTTGTTCTTGACGAAGAGTTGGCACGAGGCAGCCCCGATCTGCTTGGCCCGCCTTAATGCCATGTGGACCCCGCCAGCCGTTGAACAGTGTGCGCCCAAAAACATACGTCAGCTTACCGCCATAAGGTGATCTCGTCCATTGCCACACTCCGGCCGGGTTCGCCATACCGCCGCCGGGAGCGATTAACGGGATTCATGGTCGAGGGTGGTGAGGGTCCTGCACCCCGGAATGGGGTGCCAGAAACGGACACCACAGGCGTGAGCTGCCTTCTGGCATCCCTCCGGGATGCGGACACACGCCGTCGCCGGACCGGGGGTCTCGCTGCGCTTCGACCCCCGGCTACCTTCTTTCATCCCTCCGGGATGAAATGGAACGCTGCGCCCGCGAATAGAATTGCTGCATGCGCGAATTGGACCGCCGCGCCGGCGTTCACATCAAACCAAATACTTGGGATCGCACTTGACGCCGTGCCTCTTCAATAGCTCCTGAAGTTCTTCCACGAAGCTCTTCCTCCGATGGTGCTCCGCTTGGCGCTCGATGTAATGGTCCACCGTCTCGAGCATGCTCGCGCTCACGGCGAAAATCGAATAGCCGTCCTGCCACTGGAACCGGCGTTCGCAGTGCTCGGCCGCCCAAACGCAGGAGGCCTTCTTAAGCTCCCGCGTGAAGTCCGAAATGCAGTGCGTCGGTTTGAGCCCGATCAGCGCGTGAACGTGGTCCTCGACTCCGCCGAGCTTCAGCGCCACGCCGCCAAGACCGCGGGCTGTGCCGCCCAGGTACTCGAAAAGGCGTGCGCGCCACTCGGCCCCAATGAAGGGGCACCGGCCTTTTGTCGAGCAAATCCAATGGTGATGAAGACTGTAGTATGTGGAACCTATGCTGCGACCCTACGCGCTCCGGTCGCTTCAGTAAAGACCCAAGGCTGGTGATGAGATCAGCCCCGTTGGAGTTGAGCAACCCGGAGGGTTGTTAGAAGGTAGCCGGGGGTCGCGGCGTCGCTGCGACCCCCGGTCTGGCGCAGCAAGGTCGTGCACCCCGGAACGGGGTGCCAGAAACGGAGGCCACAGGCGCGAGCCCCCTCCTGGCATCCCTCCGGGATGCGGACGCACGACGTCGCTGGACCGGGGGTCTCGCTGCGCTTCGACCTCCGGCTACCTTCTTTCATCCCTCCGGGATGCTGACACACGCCGTCGCCGGACCGGGGGTCTCGCTGCGCTTCGACCCCCGGCTACCCTCTTTCATCCCTTCGGGATGAACCCGGACTTCGGCAGAATTAATTGGGTTCATACTCATGAGCACATGCCTCGCGGATTTGTGACGAGCGAGCGACGATGCCAGCGGCCAAAGGGGCCACTCAGATTGGCCGGGCTGTCTTGCGTTGGCGGCTTACTGGGTGCCTGCGCCGGGGCTCTTGCGTTGATGTGCGAGCAACCAGGTGTAGAGCGCGGGATTGTTGTAGGTCTCCGTCCACGCATCGTGCCCGGCTTCGGGATAGACGGTCAGTTTGACTTCCGGCAGGCCCGCCTTCTTTAGGAAATCCACCATGCGCTCGGATTCCCGGAGAGGCACGACGGGGTCTTTGGCCCCATGGAAGGCCCAAACGCCCAGGGTCTTGAGGGCGGCCGCGTGCTCGGGCTGCTGGCTGACCAGCAGGATCGTGAGCAAGTCGCCGCCGCCGCAAATCGGAGCGATCGCGGCAAAGCGTTCCGGGCAGCTCAGCCCCAGGCTCCAGGCGCCATACCCGCCCATGCTCAAGCCAGTCAGGTAAACCCGGCTCGCGTCCACGGGGTACTGGCGGAGCACCTCGTCCAGCAGCTCGACCAGCACGTCATTGGACCAGATCCGCCCCTCGGGACACTGAGGCGAGACCACGATGAAGGGGAAATCGGGCTGCCGCGCGACGAGCTTGGGCGGGCCATGGACGGCGACCTTCCACACGTTGGTCCCGCGTTCGCCGGCGCCGTGCAGGAACAGAATCAGCGGCCAGCGTTTCGCGGACTGGGGCTCGCACCCTTTGGGCAAAAACAGCAGGTAGTTCACTTCCGCTTTCCGGGTGCGCTCGAATTTGAATTGTTTGACAGTTTGCACAGAAGAGGGATTGAGGTTGTCGGCGGCGCTGGCAGGCACGCTCGCGGAGAGCCAGGCCGCCGCCGCCCAGGGGATGAAGCGGCGCCCGGCGGCCCGCCATCGCAACGCCAGCGTTGCCCGCGCCGGACCGAATCCTTTAGGGGTCTGCATTTGCATATTGAAATTAAATTACATGATCTTGAGTTTTGGCAAATCCTGAGAGTTGATTAGCCCGACCGGCTCGTGCCTGGTATTGACGACCACCAGGTCGTCAATGTTGCGTTGGTCGAAAATCTTGAGGGCCTCGACGGCCAGGGCGTCCTCATGGATGCAGACCGGGCGGCGGGTCATGACGCCTTTGAGCGGCTGGGACAGCAGGTCCTCGTCCGCCGCCATCCGCCGGCGAAAATCGCCGTCGGTGAAGACCCCGATGAGTTTGCCGCGTTTGTCCACGACGCTCAGGCTGCCGGACTTGGCTTGGGTCATGAGCAGCAGGGCCTCTCTGACCGGCAGATTCTGTTCGGCCACAGCGTTGCGAGGGCCGGTGCGCATAATGTCGCGCACGCGCGAAAGCACGGCCCGCCCGATGGCCCCGGAGGGATGGAACTTGGCGAAGTCCTGCCTGCGGAAACCCCGCGCCCGGAGCACCGCCATGGCCAGGGCATCGCCCAGGACCAGCATGGCCGTCGTGCTGGCCGTGGGCGCAAGATTGAACGGGCAGGCCTCCTGCGGAACTCGCGCCTTGAGGACGATGTCGCCGAACCGCCCCAGCGAAGACCTCGGGGCGCCGGTGATGGCGATGATCTTCACCAGAAACCGCTTGAGGGGCGGCATCAGATCCAGCAGCTCCTCCGATTCCCCGGAATAGCTCAGCGCCAGGATGACATCCCCGTCGCTGACCAACCCCAAATCCCCGTGCAGCGCATCCACGCTGTTGAGGGCCACGCTGGTCGCGCCGGTGCTGGTCAGCGTGGCGGCGATCTTGTGCCCGATGATGCCTGACTTGCCAATCCCCACGACCACCAGTTTGCCCCGCTGGCGAAGGGTAGCCACAACCAACTCGACTGCTTCGTCAAACGATTCATCCAGTTGCGCTCGCACCGCCTTGAGGGCGGCCAACTCGATGTCGAATACCTTGCGGGCATGGACCAAATGACTCACCCGTTCAGGATGCGGGGAAGCGAGGGCAATTGTCGAGTGCCGAGTGCCGGGTGGCGAGGGAACGAAGTGCCGCCACCCGCCCCTCGCCCCTCGACCCTCAACCCTCTACTCCTCGACGTTGGGATAGGAGCCGAGGACTTTGACAAAGCTGCAATGCTCCCCCAGTTGGGCCAGGGCCTTTGAAATCCTGCGGTCGGTTACGTGCCCGTCGCAATCTACGAAAAAGAAATATTCCCACGCTTTCCGTTTGCTGGGGCGGGACTCGATCTTGGTCATATTGAGACGGTAACGGCGGAACGGAGCCAGCGCGCTATAGAGGGCGCCCGCCCGGTGCGCCACGCTGAACATCAGGCTGGTCCGGTCATTGCCGGTGGGCGGCGTGGATTGCCGGCCCAGCACCAGAAAGCGCGTGGCGTTGGCCGCGTTATCCTGAATGTCGTATTCCACCACGGACAGGCGGTATTTTTCCGAAGCCAATACGCCGGCAATGGCGGCGGCGTTTTTCTCTTTGGCAGCCAGCTCCGCCGAGCGCGCGTTGGAGGAGGTCTCGATGACCTCGACGCGCGGCAGGTTGGCCTGGAGCCAGCCGCGGCATTGGGCGCGGGCCTGCGGGTGCGCATAGAGCCTCTTGATTTGCGGACGGCGGCAGTTGCTCAGCAGACAATGCTGCACCGGCAGGACGAGCTGCGCCACAATCTTGAGCTCGCTGTCCACGAACATGTCCAGGGTGTGCGTCACCGCCCCTTCAGTCGAGTTCTCCACCGGCACCACCCCGTAATCTGCCCGCTTCCGGCTCACTTCGGCGAAGACATCGTTGATGGTGTTCTGGGGCGAATAGTCCAGGCTCGAGCCGAAGCGCTGGATGGCCGCCTGGTGGGTGAAGGTGGCCTCGGCCCCAAATAGGCGATGGTCAGGGATTTCTCGAGGGAAAGGGCGCTGGACATGATCTCGCGGTAAATCCCCCGCAGCGATTCGTCCGTTATTGGCCCCGGGTTGAGCCGGCAAATCCGTTTCAGGACCGCCCACTCCCGGTGCGGAGCATAGACCTCCTCGCCCGCCCGGCGCTTGATCTCGCCGATGGCCAGCACATGCTTGGTCCGTTGGTTGAGGAGCTTGATAATCTGGGAGTCGTATTTGTCAATCGCCTTGCGGTGTTCGAGGATGTTCACTGGGGTTCCTCCTCCGGTTTCGTGCCTTCCACCGGCGATGCCAGTTGCTCGCCTGCGACCGGAACGCCGGCTTCAGCCGGCAGCACAGGTTTGGCAGTTTCAGCCGGCGATGCCAATTGCTCGCCCGCGACCGGAACGCCGGCTTCAGCCGGCAGCACAGGTATGGCGCTTTCAACCGGCGATGCCAGTTGCTCGGGCGGAGCGGTGGCGAGGCCCGGGTCCACGGTCGCCAGCCCTGCGGGCTTCTGCGCCGCCACGCGCCGGAGTTCGTCGGCCGCCGGCAAATCTTCCAGGCTTCGCAGGCCGAAATACTCGAGAAACACCGGCGTGGTGGTGTAGGTCATGGGCCGGCCCACGACCTCGGCGCGTCCCGCCTGCTCGATCAATCCGCGCTCCAGCAGCGTCTGCATCACGCCGTCCACCGCCACGCCCCGCACCTGCTCGAGCTCCGCGCGCGTGACCGGCTGGCGATAGGCAATGATGGCCAGGGTCTCGAGCGCCGGTTGCGAGAGGCGCGGCGGGCGCGCCTTGTGTCCGACCAGCGCCTTGAGCCAGGGGGCGTATTCGGGCTGAGTCACGAATTGCCACGACCCCGCCACGCACGCCAGTCGAAAACTGCGTCCGCCTTGCTCGTGCTCCCGGGCCAACTCCTCGAGCGCCGCCCTCAGCTCGCCTTCCTTGACTTTCTTGAGCCGGCGCGCGCTCTCCTCGCCCTCGGCGTGCTCCGGCGCGCCGGCAAAGACATCCCGAATCTCCTTCAAACTCAGCGGCTTTTGCGCTGAAAAGAGAACGGCTTCCAATATGAGTTTCAGTTCCATGTTCGGCTGCTATACGTAAAATGCAGAACCAGTGACAAAGTTCTCCGCAAACCGCCGTAGGAGACGACGTAAGGAGTCTCTGATCGAGCTTTGGGCACGGCGAAAGCCTGCTCCCATAGGAGGCCATTGATCAGAGACTCCTTACGTCGTCTCCTACAATCAGCGAATGGGGCCCGTTTCGCCGGCCTTGTCACTGGCCCTGGCCTGCAATTTTCAATTTTCAATTTTCAATTTTCAATTTTTCCTCGCGCCAAATGTGGCGGCAAAAGGGTTTAAGGCCCCAGCTCCTCAGGCCGATGTTGTGTTCGGCCCCGCGTCCGCCGCGCTTGAGTTGGGCGGCGCAGGAGAAACCGCGGCTTCCGGCGTGGGCGCCGTCACCGCTGCCGGGGGGTTGTCCACCCGGCAAATAAGAATCTCCCCGAAAGGCTCATCCTGAATCGCCGCCACTTGCTTGAGCCGAATCAACTCGAGCAGCGCCAAAAAAGTCGCCACGACCTCGGAACGGCTGGCGGCGTCGGCGAAGAGTTCCGAAAACCTGATGCGCGCCTGTTCGCCAAGGACCCGCATCAGGTGTTGAATCCGTTCGGCGACCGTCCATTTGTCCTCGAAAATATCCCGCTGTTCCCCGCGCTGGCCGAACCGCTGCAAAACGGCATTGACGGCGCTGACCAGGTCAAAAATCGAGGCCTCGGACCGCGCGGGCGTCTCGGGGGCGAATTCCAGCCTCGCCGGCGCGCGGGGAAAAACGTTCTCCTGCCGCGCCTCCAGGGCCTGGAGCTGCGCCGCCGCATCCTTGAATTTCTTGTACTCGACCAATTGCCGGATCAACTCCCAGCGCGGGTCTTCCCCGGCGTCCTCGGCCTCGGCCTGCACCTGCTGGTCCACGGGCAGCAGCTCGCGGCTCTTGATGTACATCAGCGTGGCGGCCATGACCAGAAACTCCCCGGCCACCTCCAAATCGAGCAGCCGCATGGTCTCGATATACTCGATAAACTGGCTCGCCAGGCGCGTCAGGTTGACCTGGTAAATGTCCACCTCCTCCTTCTTGATCAAGTAAAGGAGCAGATCAAGCGGGCCTTCAAAGACCTCGAATTTTACTTTATACTCAGCCATGGTCGCCGGCCGCTGCGCGAAGTGCCGGACCCGGTTATCCTAGACATGCCCCCGCCCCTTTGCAACCGAAGACATCCATCACACCTTTCTCAGGGCGCATCTTGTCAGTACCACCATGCGAGCCACGAGGTCAGGGAGAGTGCCTGCCGCCCAGGAATTCATCCCGGAGGGATGACAGATGGTAGCCGGGGGTCGAAGCGTCGCGAGACCCCCGGTTCGGCGGCGGTGTGGGTCGGCATCCTACAGGGATGCCAGAAGGCGGCCTGCTCCCTTTGTGCAGCCTTCTGGCACCCCGTTCCGGGGTGCAGGCCCCCTCTGGCCGCAAACCGGGGGTTGCGGCGATGCCGTGACCCCCGGCTACCCTCTGGCAACCCTCCGGGTTGGCCCGAGCCGCCGCTCCTGGCTGGAGGTGGTGGGACCGACAAGATGCGCCCGGAGAGGCCTCAGACCCTGCCACGCTCCGCTCGAGTAATTGAGCCACAGATTGCGCAGATTGCACAGAAAGGAATTACCATCCGTGCAATCTGTGCAATCTGTGGCTCAGAAACCGGGTTCGGAGCGCTTGGTTGCGGCTTCACCGCGCTGCGCCCTTTGCGTGAGACCTGGTGTTTCACTTCAGTTGCAAAGAACATCGGCCTGGCCGCTTGGCCTAGCGGCCTGAATTGCAAATTGACAATTGCAAATTGAAAACTGCAACTTCCCGAAATGCTCAATTTTCAATTTTCAATTTGCAATTTGCAATTTGCATTTTTTCCATCCGCCGGACGTTGCGGCGGCGCGCTGGCGTTCTTCCTGCTCCTCGGGCTTGCGCACAGCCTTTGGTCCCAGCCCATGAGGCCCAACGTCATCGTGATTATGGCCGACGACCAGGGCAGCATTGATGCCGGGTGTTACGGGGCAAAGGACCTGGCCACCCCCGCCATGGACCGGTTGGCCGCGCACGGGGTGCGATTCACTCAATTCTATTCAGCGGCCCCCGTTTGTTCGCCCTCCCGCGCGGCCCTGCTCACGGGCCGCTACCCGTGGCTGGCGGGAATGCCAAACAACAGCGCCGCCCCGCCCACCGAGGCCGATGACCAATTGGAAACCTTGACCGGTCCGGGCCTGCCCGCGAGCGAAATCACCCTGGCCGACATGTTCCGCGCCGCCGGCTATGCCACGGCCCACGTCGGCAAATGGCACCTGGCTCCGGGTCCGGCCACAAACCGCTGGACCACGGCTTCGATTATTCCTTCGGTTTCATGGGCGGGTGCATCGACAACTACACCCATTTCTGCTACTGGTCCGGCCCAAACCGCCACGACCTGTGGGAAAACAACCGGCGCGTGCGCCTGCCCGGCCGCTATTTCCCGGACCTGATGCTCGAAAAAACCGAGGCCTTCATCGCCGGCCACCGCGACCGGCCCTTCTTCATCTACTTCGCCATCAACATGCCTCATTACCCGTATCAGGGAGAGGTAAAATG
The DNA here is from genome assembly GCA_963713735.1 of uncultured bacterium. GTDB lineage: Bacteria > Verrucomicrobiota > Verrucomicrobiia > Limisphaerales > UBA8199 > CAVQND01. The sequence goes on along the minus strand of CAVQND010000031.1, from coordinate 134,565 downwards.
GCTCGAGCTACTACCGGAACCTGCCCTATCCCCGGAAGCTCTACGCTGCCTTCGTCTCGACCCTCGATGAGCGCGTGGCGCGCCTGGTGAAATTCCTCGAAGTCTCCGGCCTGCGCCAAAACACTATCCTGGTCTATCAGTTGGACAACGGCCATTCGGTTGAAGAACGCGCCCACTATGGCGGAGGCAGCAGCGGACCTTATCGCGGCGCCAAGTTCAGCCTCTTCGAGGGCGGCATCCGCCTGCCGGCCATCATCTCCTGGCCCGGACACCTGCCCGAGGGCCAGGTCCGCCACCAGGTTGCCCACGGATGCGATTGGCTGCCGACACTGGCTGAACTGTGCGGCGTGGCCCTGCCCAAGTCAAAACTGGACGGACGCAGCCTCGTGCCGGTCATCCGCTCCGACTCCGCCCCCAGCCCGCATGACGTTCTCCAATGGCGCCTGGGCGACCAATGGGCCGTGCGCCAGGGACCTTGGAAGCTCCTGCACACCCCCAACGACGAAGCGGGCGGCAGACTTGACCCCCAGGACAAGCAATGGTTCCTGGCCAATATGGACGCCGACCCCGGCGAGCGCGCCAACCTGGCCAGGCTCCACCCTGACATCCTCGAGCGCCTCCGCAGGCTCGAACCCGCCCGGTGAGAACCCGTGCAAAGACAACTTCGGTGCTTTGGGCGGAATTCTAACAAACTGGCTTTGCCTGGCGTCCGGAGCGTGGAGCCTCCGGAGCGTGGAGCGTGGAGCGTAGAGCGTGAGGGCGCAGTAGGACCTGCCATGCTCCACGCCCCGACGCTCTCGCGCTCCGCCCCGAGCCGTCAGTGCATCACCACCTCGCAGGTCCCCAGCCCTCCGCGATAATAGTTGAATTGCACGTTGGGGTGTTCCGCCAGGAGCGACATCGGCACCGCCGTATCCACCACTCCCTTTGAAATCATGTACGCCGTCAGCCGCTGGCCGAACGGATTGTCGTGGTTGCCGGCGTGCCAGATCGATACCTTCTCCGCCTTCCAGGTCTCGACCGGCCCAACGCTGATCGCCTCGGTCGGCACCAGCGAAATGTTCCCCCCGCCGCTGGTCCGCGCGTTCTGGGCCACTGTGAGCGGATGGAGTCGGACCACGCGCGTGCCTAGCCGGCGATATTCCGCCGGCGCCGGGGGATTGTCCTTGTGCGCGCCCTTGCGCTCGGGCGGGTCGTTGAAGGCCCAATGCTTCACATCCCCCTGGCCTCCCTGCATGACGGCGCAACGCACCCCCGCCTCCCAACTCCGCCGATAAGGGGCGGTGTCAGCCTTGGGGAAATGCAGGTGCCCCTCCGCTGGACGGAACTTCCTTTCGATGCGCTCGAAACAGAGCTCGCGATCGCATCGCTCGAAGCTCAACGGATGCGTCAGCGGCACCTCTTTGCCATCCATGCACCATTCATCCATCCCCCAAAAATGCCCCGACCGCGCATCCAGACCCAGCGCATTGACGATGCGCGCCGCCAAGGGTAGCTGTTCGGTCGGCCCGATCGGGCCGCAGATGCCCACGGGGTTGTCCGTCCGTGCTCTGGCGCCAGGCCCTCGACGTACTCGAGGGCCTCGGCCAGGTAAAACTCCTCCAGCGTATCGTAAAGCAAGACCTTGAAGCCCGGACGCGAGAGCTTCTCCAGGTCGCGCGGCGTGAGCCGGGCGGCCGCTTCGATCAAGTCCGGCGGCAGCGTTGTATAATCCCACCAATCAGGGGCAATGGCGCTAAGACGACGGGTCATATAGTTTTGCAAAGGGTTTCCGGCTTACTGCACCTTCTCGGCCTGGAGCAGTTCCTTGAGATTGTAATGCGTGAATCGCGCATGTGCGGCGACATTCTGCGAATCAGCGTTGGCGACCCAGAAATCCAGCGAGTCCGGCGCGAAAAGCGCGCAATGGATGTTCGAGGTCATGCAGACCGGCCGCCGCATGAGCCGGCGCGCCCCTTCCGCATCCAATTTCCCATAGTCCGCCTGCACGCGGCGGGCCAGTTCCTCGTAACGCTCGCCGGCGGACATCAGCACCGCATCCGGGAATTGCGTGCGGCAGCAGGGCATGGCTTTGGCCCGGGGCGATGGTCTCGAACTTGTCCGCCGTGGCGGCAATGCCCACGGCCTGTTTGGTCTTGGCATCGGAAACCACGTAGTAATACTCGCACGTGCGCGGTCCTTTGCGCAGTATCGCCACCGCCTCCTCCAGCGTGTTGGCCTTCTCCATGACCTCCCGCAGCAATTCGGCCATCGGTTTGCCGTCCCAACGCCCTTGCCCGCGCCCGCCCATCTCGCCTATCGCCAACTGCTTCTCGTTCATGGCCGTCACCGGTGCCGATCATCCCGGCATAGCTGATGTTGACCCACGCGTTGCCCTCATCAGGTTGAATGACCATCACCACCGCGTTTTGCTCCAGGCCGAACCCCCGCAGATAATCCAGAACGCGTCCGTGATACAGGCTCCCGCCCTCGGTGGCCCGGCCAAAGAGCGCGAAGCCGCTGCAGTGAAACAGTTCCGGAAAGAAATTCGACAACCGCACTTCCTCGCGCGAGAGCTCGGCGGCCGAGGCCAGGGCGTCCATCTCCCGAAAATACCGCCCGTCCATGAATGGCGCCAACCGCTGCTGGGCCGACTCGATCTCGCCGAAAAACCAACGCCCCTTCTCGAAGGAACTCCCCACCCCCACCCCGTAGAGAATGCGGTCCGCCAAATCGCGAATCTCCTTCTTCAACAGCACGCCGTGTTGGCGGCCCATTTCCTCCGGTGTCCCTTTGAGAAACAGCACGCGCGTGCCGTCCAGAAGCTCCAACCGCCCCTTGCCCTCGCGGCCAATCACCCGCCTCTCGCCCGTGGCGGGACCCAGCGACGGCACTTTCTCCCCCAACGCCTTGAGCGCCACGTTCAGAAAACGCGTCACATGCGAGCGGGCGACCGTCTGGATCCTCTCGCCTGCCCGAGGCTCGAACTTCCATTTCTCCGCCGGCCAGGCCTCCTCGAACCGGGGGTGGACCAACTCGACTTCCACGTCCGCGCCCTTGGCTTCGCGGTACCCCACCCGCAGGGGCAGGGTATCGCTCTCCCGCAGCCAGACCTGCCAAGTCCCTCGCGGCAGGCCGAGACCGCTGACCGCTTCGACCTTGGGTGTCGCTTTGAGAACCTGGCACCGCGCGCCGCCAACCTCCTCCTCCGGCAGCGAGGTCACGTCCATCAACAGCGGCAGGAGCGCCAGTTGCTCCGGCGGCACGGGCAGCTTGAGCGCCCCGAGCGGCGCCGTGTCCTTCCGCGTCCGGCGCCGTCGAGAACAGCGCCACCTCCGGCGAGCCGATTAACCCGAATTTCCTCTCGGGCGCATCCAGCCAAACCTCCTGCCCGTTGCGGCCGAGCAGGAAGTTCTCGCCCCCCCACTTCGCCGCCAGGCGCAGGTGGTCCGGGGCCTGAAAGGCCAACTCCAATTCGCGCCCGGCAAGGTCTCCGGCCAAACCTTCGGCTCGGGCTACCTTGAGCGTGCCCGTAAATGTGCGGGCCGGTTCTCCCGCCGGCGGTTGGACCAGCGCCGCCACCTTGGCCAGGGCCGAAGAAAGGAGCTGGACCGGAGAGTTGGTGTCCGTGGCCTGGGCGGAAGCCAGCCGAGGCATGGCCAGTGCGATGCACAACAGCCAAAGGGTATAGCGCGAGGTTTTCATATTCGATTCGGCGAGAGGCTAACCTATCTGCCGGGCGATGTCACGACTCTTCGTGCAAACCATTGTAGGAGACGACGTAAGGAGTCTCTGATCCAGTTTGGGGCACAGCGAAAGCCCGCTCCCTTCCGAGGCCATTGATCAGAGACTCCTTACGTCGTCTCCTACAGTCAGGGAGCAGAGCCCGCCTCGGCGACGTTATCGCGGCCCTGGGTCGTTCATCACCGCGGCAAACCGCAGTCCTCGAGTGCTGACCCGCAGTTCGTCGAAATGGAACCGGCCCATCACCGCCTCGTAAATCGCCGCCCCGGTCAGGATGACGTCCGCCCGGTTCTTCGGCAAACCAACGAGGCGTTTCCGCTCCTCCAGCGTCAGGCCCCAGAGCCGCTCCGTGTGCCAGGTCAGCCGCTCCGCGCTCAGCCGAGTCGCCTCGAGCCGTTCCCGGTCGAACGTCCGCAGTTCGGCCTCCATGCAGCCCAGGATGCTCGCAGTGCCGCCGGTGCCCACGAGCCGGAGTTGTTGACCCGCCCCCGCTTCCGGCCGCGCGTCCATGCCCGGAACGCCGCCTTCAGGCGGCAGCACGAGTCCGAGTTGGCCCCCTTCCGCTTCCTGCCGCGCGCCTACGCCCGGAACGCCGCCTTCAGGCGGCAGCACGAGTCCGAGTTGGCCCCCTTCCGCTTCCTGCCTCAGTGCCGGGGCCAGGCTCGGCTCGACTTCCTTTTCCAGAAAATCCCTCAGCCACTGGCGGCAGACCGCCAATTCCCCGGCTGTGGGCGGGTCACTTGGAGGAAACCGCTCGAGCAGCCGCACCGTCCCGAGCGGAAAGCTCTGACGAAAGTGCTGGTGCGCCCCCTGGCCGACGATGAACTCCGTGCTGCCGCCGCCCACGTCCAGCAGCAGCAGCGGCATCGCCGCCAACCCTCCATCGCTCGTCACTCCCTGGAATACCCAGTCTGCTTCCTGCTCCCCGGAGATGATGTTGACTCTCAGGCCGGCAGTCCGTCCAATGGCCGCGATCAACTCGCCGGAATTGTGGGCATCGCGGGCGGCGCTGGTGGCGATGACGCGAATCGAAGCCGCCTCATGGTCGCGCGCCCTGGCCGCAAACTCCGCCACCGCCGTCGCCGTCTTGGCAATCGCCCCCGCTTGCAGCCGCTGCATCTTGTAAAGACCTTGCCCCAGCCGCGTCTGCCGGCTCTCCTCCCAGACCGGCCGCACCTCCGCCCCCTCGACCTCGGCCACCAGCAACTTCACTGAGTTGGTGCCGATATCGATGGCCGCTCGCACAACGCCGTTCATCAAGAGAGTAACTTAGACCAATATCTGTTTTTGGGAACTGGTTTCGTTGGGCGGCCCCTTCCCTCTCTCCATGAACCCTACCCTCGTAGCGGCGTCTCGGCAGAGCGCCGCCAAGTTAGCGGGAATGGGCTTGACCTTGTGGGCGGCCAGGAAGGCTTCCAACGATTGTCGTGCCAAGGCCATGCTGACATTGTAGGCCCTGCGGTTTTTGCTGATGCGAAGGAAACCCGGCTCGGACAGGGGGCAGGTAACGAGCGCCGGGTGTCGAAGCGCGGCCGCTCCACGTTCCCTCGGCACTCGACACTCGCCCCTTGGACATCCGACTGCATGCTCGCCACACGCATTGGTCCAAATTCTCTCTGTCCGCGCCCCTCTACTGCCCGCCCGGACTGCCCCCAGTGCTGGCTTTTGCCCAGCCCGCCCCGAGTTCCCAGGCTCGCAGCGGCCCAAGCTTGAGGGCCGACCAGTTGCGGCGCGGCCGGCCCCAATCATGGCCGAGCCACTCGATGATACTCTGCGCATCCAACCGCTTGATGCCCTCGCCCTCCACCAGGCCCTTGCCCGACATGATCCGATAGCGCCGCTCCGCCTCCTGAACGAAATCGTCGGTGTAAAAGCCGGGGATGAGCGGCGAAAAGACTTCATCCTCGATCGGGCCGAGGTAGAGGTAGGCGTGATAGCCCTTGCAGAAGGCGTCGGCGGTCGGCAGGTTGATGGAAGCATCGAAGACCTGCTCACCAAAGGGGCCGTGGTCGAGCGGGAAGGCCATGGGGCGATTAGTCAGCGCAGCAAAGGCGGTCTCGAAGAGGCCCAGCGCGATGCGGCCGTTGCCCCCGCCCATGTTGGCTATGACCGGCGAGTGTGGAAAGATGGCGAAGACATTCGTCTCGCCCAATGTGTCGCGGAGGCGCCAGCCAGCGGACTTGAAGGGCTCGCCGCCGGCGGTGATATCCACCATCGCGTGCAAGTAACCAACGATAAATAGCGCGTGACGCGGGTCGGTGGAGTGTGTGCGCAGGTCTCGGGCCACGTTGTCCGCCATGCGTTCGTTGCGCTCATGTTCGTACACGTGCCAGTCGTTCCGCTGGCGGATCTTCTTCCAGGGAAACTCCATATCCGCCAGCACGACGCGGAGACGTTGCTCTCGCGGCAGCTCCTGGTTGGCTTCCCAAACGGCTTTGAAGAAATCGAGCATCGGCTGGTCCGGCCAACCCAAGGCCCACTCCACGTCCCGCAGCATCTCGATGATCGGCTGCGCGTCACAATTCGGCGCGGCGAGAAACTGATCGACCAGACCCTGGTCGTTTGCAGGCAGTTCCATGTAAATCACGCCGACCCGCTTCGCAAAAGCCCGGGACCGGAGCAATGAACTATAAAAGGCCCAGTAGCGCGGACGGTGGTGGACCTCGCCCAAAATGACCATCTGGTGGCTGGCCAGGGCCTTGAGCAGAAAAGCCTGCGGGTCCGCCGCTTCCCGGCGCAAGAACTCGACGAACGGCCGCAGATGCTCCTGGGGATTGGCAATAGGCGGACGCGAGGCGAGCTTGTCCTGGGCCTCCCCCAAGGCACAAGCGCGGGCGAACACCTGCCGCGCCTCCTCCAGGGTGTCCACCACAGTGTTTCCGGCGTTGAGCCATCGCCCCTGTTCGGGTCTGAGCCAGCGCAAATCAATGCTCTCCTTTCCGCCCAGCTTCCGCCGCGCGAAGACCACCCCGTTGGTCTCGTGAGCAATCTCAACTTCGAGCACTTCCGCGTCGAGCCATTCGGCGGCCTTTTTGGCGGGCATTGGCTTGGCGGGGCCGGAGGGCATTCCTCTGGCCCATTCGGAGATGGTCAGCCGGGCAAAGGCCGCATTTCCTTCCGCGACCTGCGCCCTGATGAGGCTGGCGTAGGCCGCCTCCGGCGTGGACAAATCCTCGTTAGTCGGGAAGCCGCTCACCTTCCGCTTCACGCTATAGGCGCGCACGGCTGGATTGCTGGACTCAGCCGCCGAAGTGCTGGCGGCGAAGACCAGAAGAAGGGAGGAAATTAGGAAGTGGAGTCCGACGGGAGCGTGGCTCTGTGAGTTCATTTCCTGCAATCCTGAGCTCGTTTTCCATACAAGAAATCCAGTCCGTCCTTCCTCTCGTGGTAAAAACTGCCGGTCGCAACCGCAAGCAACAGACGAATCGCTTCCCATGGACCAATCACGTCGAACTTCCGCCCCGAAGTGACCACCGTCGGCTTGGGCACCACAAAGCGCCCGACCCTCTTGAGAGCCTGAATGAAGGCGAGGTCCTCCCCGGCATATAGACGCTCAGAGAATCCGCCAGCGGCATCGTAAGCCCCCCGGGTGCAGAACAGGAAGCAGCCACCCACCCATCGAATCAAGCGGCCAACCCCAACTCCAACAGGATACATGATACGGCCCCAAAGCGGCAATGGACGGTCGAATTCAAATACGCAACCGCCACCGGCCGCACCAGCGCGCAACGCCTCCAGAGCAGCGATAACGGCGCGTTCATTCGCTTGTGTGTCAGCATCCACGAAAAACAAGACCTCGCCGCGCGCTTCACGCCCTCCGGCATTGCGCGTGGCGGAGATGTGACGATGCTCGACGCGAATGACACGCGCTCCCATCTGTTCGGCAAGCTTCGCAGTCGAATCGGTTGAGGAATCATCCACCACGATCACCTCGTAAGCTTCGCCAAGCTTTTCCATGGTCGAGCGGATGCTGGCCAGGCATTCGCCAATCCACAGCTCTTCGTTGTGCGCGGGAATAATGAAGGAAATCATACTGGCAGCTAAGCGTCCGTGCAAAAATTAATTCCGATTTATTCTCGCGAAAAGCGTGTAATTCCACTCCGGCAAAACCGTGTGTTCGAGCAGGTCCAGGCCGCCCATTTGGTCATCGCTGACTTTGATTTTGGTGGGGTAGAGCTTGGCACTCAAGGCGCAGTTGACGCGCAATCCGGTCCGGGTTCGCGTTCCGGCAATCCGGCGCATAATAGTGGTACAGTGCGTAAACGGCAGGCCGCCACAGTGCTTGCTCATTTCGCCGAAGAGCCGGTGCTCGATCGGGTTCCACTTCGAGGCCCCGGTGGGATGGTGGCAGACGGTTACGGCCATCCCAAAGGGATCGACTAGGCTTTCCTGCAGCGCGTATTTCGCAGTGTGGTCGGAGCTGCGCGCGCCCCGAGGGGCCGCGCTCCGCGAAGGCCGCCCGCAGCACCGCGAAGGGGCGTTTGGGCTTGAGATGTCCGAGATCATTACAGTGGCCCAGGGGGGGGGAGTTTCGGGCACGTTCTGCTTTTGGTTCTCCCACTCGCTGAAATCGGGGGTGTCCGAGCAAGCCAGTACTATGTAACTGATAAGAATTTGGTTTTTGCCCGCCCCCGGTTTTGACGCTTCGCGGGTGAGGGAGAATTGGTCTCCGGTCTCACTCATTATGACCGGATGATGCCAGAGGCGGACCAGGATTTCAAGGGGCGAGTTTTGGCGGTTTCGGCGCAGCACGGCTGCTCTGGTGGGTGGTCGGGCCTGAGGGCCGGCTCAGCGGCTGAAAGCTGCGCGGCGGCGAAGCCGGCTCTGGGCTGGCCTGTCCGGGAAGATGCCGCCGCCGGCTAAAGGCCCGCCTCCGAACCGGCCCTCCAGAGGACAGTTCTCAATCCGTGAGCACGTTTTTGCAATCGGGCGTGGGGTCCGCGTCGTCACAGCGTTCGTAAAAAGAAACCAATAAAGCCAACGCAGACAATCGAGTACTTGCCCCCCGCCCCCGATTATGCCAAGACTCCTGCGTATGAGTGCGATGCGGCCCGCAGGATTCAAAACTCAGCGTCTGATGCTCAAAGGTGGGCAGGGTGTGTTAAGCTTCGATTGACGAAAAGGCTACGCATGAAAACGATTGAGATGACGGAGTTAACCAGTCTTAAAGAGATGGTCGCGCTGGCCAAGGAAGAGGCAGAAGTGGTACCGACCCAGGGCCATAAGCCCGTGGCCAAAATAGTCCCGTTTGCCGGCCCGCAGGCGAAAGCGCCCGCCGTGCCGCAGCAACGGAAGCTGGGTTTACACCCCGGCGCGTGGGTGGTCAGCGATGATTTTGATAAACCGTTGCCGGATGATTTTTGGCTTGGCAAGGAATGAAATTGATCCTCGATACGCACGCCTTTCTCTGGGCCGACGCGGAGCCCGGAAAGCTCTCGGCCCGCGCCAGGGCGGCGTGTGAAGACGCGGCCAACACCCTCCTGCTGAGCACCGCCAGCGTGTGGGAAATCCAGATCAAGGTCATGCTTGGCAAGCTGACCACCCGGAAACCGGTGCGCCTGCTATTGGAAGACTGTGTGCGCGGCGGCAGCCTCGGCATCCTGCCCGTCGAGCTAGAGCATGTGTTGCGGCTTGATTCGCTGCCGTCCCTCCATAAGGACCCATTCGACCGGTTGTTGGTCGCCCAGGCTCTGGCGGAAGACTGTTCCTTGGTCAGTCACGATCCCGCTATCATGCAATACCCTGTCAAGGTTGTCTGGTGACCGCACTTCAGCCTTCAGCCTTTCCCATGATCCCCCCTCCGAACTGTTCCACGACTGGCTGGAAAAACGGCGCCGCTCCTTGCTTTCGCCTTTACTTCCCCGGAAACGTGAGCGTTGAGCCAAAGTGCGGCATGTGGGGAGAGATCAGGTTGACCACGAGCTGATAGGAATTTGCTTTTTGACGCGCCGCCGGTTATTGACGCCGCGCGGGTGAGCCACAAATCTGCGCTCGCGACACTTTGTCCCGAGCATTGTCGCGTGGCACTGTTCCGACCAGAAGCTGCCTCTGCTTCCTGCAATTTGGCAGGATAAGCGGCAGGCTTCATCTTAGCCTGACGCGAATGGCCCTTGGCGCAAACTCCGCCACCGCCGTCGCCGTCTATTGCCCCAGGATCCGATAAAACGCGGCGTCGTTGCTGGGCGCAAAGAGAACGTTGGTAGCAGTGAGCGGTCCGGCCAGGTTCTGCCAATTGGGAGTGGCCAGGTTGGTCGTCTCCTGCACCTGGTAAGTGGCTGCGCTCCCGCTCCAGCTCAACAGGAGATTGCTCCCCTGCCATGCAAGAGCGGCCGTAATTACCGGGGGGGGCAGATTGGTGACCACACTGTAGTGCGCCTGGATTTGATTGGAGCTCAGGGGATAGTTGTAGAGGGCCACTTCTTCCATGTAGCCGACGAACTGCAGGTCATAGACGTTGGTCCCGGACTGCCGGGAACCGATCGAGACCGAATTAGTGGAGCCCAGGATACCGCTGCCCGGAGTAATGGCGGCTTGGGCGGCTTGCATCCCATCCACATACAATAACACCAGGCTGCGGCCCTGGTCACAAACGCCGGCCACGTGGTGCCATTTGCCATCGGGCGCCAAGGTCCCCCCGGCAGCATGGGCAAGGCCCGAGGCGTCGCGGACCAGGAAGCGGAAAGCATAGTTCGTGCCGCCGCAATCCAGCGAAAACTGCTCGTTGCCACCGGTCCCTTTGGCGACCAACCCGCAGTCGCTGGTCTGGGCCTTGCCATTGACCCAGGCCTCGATGGAAAAGGCGGCGCTGGCGGCCGTCGCGAAATCGGCCGGAATGCTCGCCCGCGTAGCTGTTGGCGCTGGAAGGCGTGCCGAATCGGGCCGCCGTGTGGCTATCCAGCAGGTTATAGCCCGGCTGGCCCAGGGTCGTGTGGCTGTAAATGCCATTGTTGCCCGCCACGTAATCGTGCGTCACTGTGCCGCTCAACTCGTCCAAACGCCAGTAGCCCAACGGGTGGTCTGCCAGGACCTCCTGGGCATAGGCGTAATTGGGAGCGGGGATGACGGTCAACGAAACCACGCTTGCTCGTAACGACCCCGAAGGCATTGCTCACAATCACGCTGTAATTGCCCGAGTTGCTGACTTCCAGCGCATCGAACAAAAACACGGCATTGGTGCCGGCCGGGATGGCAATGCCATTCTGCGTCCACGAGTAGTACACCGGCAGCGCGGCATCGGCGGCCGTAGAAAGACTGAAACTCTGCCCTCCAAAGAGCGTGGCGCTGGCCGGTTCCGGCTGCTGGACAATCACCGGCGCCCGAAACAGGCTCAGCGTGGCGACCAGGCTCGTAACGGCATTGTAAGAGTTGGTAACCACCACGTAGTAGCTGCCCGCATTGGCATTGGCAGGCTGAGGAAGCGTAAGGCCCGGGCTGGTTTGCCCGGCCAAAGAACGCAAAAGCCCCGTGGCCCCGCTCGCGCTGAAATACCACTGATAGGCCAGCGGCGGCGTCCCCATGGCTACCACGCTGAAAACCGCCGCCTCGGCAGGAACCGTGTTGGTCACCGAGAGCGGTTGCTGGACGATGATCGTCTGGGGCGGCATGACCGCGCCGCTCAAGGCGAAGAGGCCGCAATCCTGCGTTGGATTCTGGACTCAAGTTGCTGAAAGTGATCGAGGCGATCGGCTGGTTCAAGCCCAGCCCGGCCAGGTTGAGGGTAGTCTGGCAGAGGTTCGGGTTGGCGGGGCCGGGGTCGTCAAACACGAAGTCGCTCAGCCTCAGACGGCCAAACCCCTGCGATCGCCACATTGTTAGTGGCGTTCAACCAGTCCTGGACGTGCAGGCTGAATGGCTGACTGCGGCTGCCATCCGCAAAGTTAACCACCAGCGCGCCCTCCGTGCTGCCGTTGGCCGAGGCGGCCAGGACCGCCAGCGAATTGTATGACTGCGGATTGAGCAGCGTGAGCGTCCCTGAACCGGGATAGGCATAGCCCGTCAGCAGCACGTTGGCGCCGCCGTAGGGTCCGAACTGGAAAACGGTCGTATTATCCGCCTGGCTGACAAAGGCGCCATTTTGAGGCAGACCCGCCGAGCCGCCGCCCAGGCCGGCCTCGTAAAAGCAATAGTCATTGACCAGATCAAAACTCGTGGCCTGGGGATTGGCGATCGTGGCGCTGGCCGGAACGATGACGCCCGCATTGAATCCGCTGACTCCCACCGGCCAATTTGCGCTCGAGACAGTAATCGTGAACAGGCGGCTCTGCACCAGGGCCGTGGTCTGGTTGGTGAACCAGAGGTTGGCGTAGTAAGTGCCGGCCGAGAGATTGCTGCTCGAGGCCGTGTCGAGGTCAATGGCGACACTCGCCACGGGGGCATCGGTGGTCAGCACACCGGCACTCGAGGAGGCCTTGAGCCACAGGGACGTGTTGCCCAAGCGCCAGTTGATTGCGCTGGCCGAGGTGTTGGTCAAGGTAAAGGTCGTATTCGTGGGACTGAAAGGCGTGCCGTAGGGAGTGACCGCCGTAAAGCCGCTGTCAGGGGAGACCTGGAGGAAGTCAACCGGCGCGACTAGGGCGTTGATCAGATTGCTCCCGGCCGGGCTGCCCCAGCCCGTGCAGAGGTCGTACCCGGCCACGGCAGGGTATCTGGGTGCAGTATTGGTCCCAACATTATTGCCGGTCGTGATGTCGTGAAACGCGGTAGTGTACCCCGCCCCTTTGCCCACAAGATAAACCGCCGGGTTGAGAAAGCCGACCGGAGGCTTGCCGTTGGCGGCGGCCTGTTGATTCATCAACGCCGTGAAGGCAGCCCACAATGGGGCAGACACACTGGTGCCCCCGACAGACTGAGACGAGCCGTTCTGGGAGATGAGCCAGACATTGTCCGCCACGATCGCCACGTCCGGGAGGTTGCGCATCGTAGTCGAACCCAAACACGCCGACAGGTTGAGGCCCTGCTGCCAGACCGGAATGGGATACGTGCGGCTGACCCCGCCGCCGCTCCCGGACCCGTCTCCCCAATTCCACGTCGTCTCCGAGAGCCAGACCGCGCCTGCACCCTTGGTGGTCAGCGTGGTGCCGCCCACAACGGTCACATAGGGGTTGTCAACCGGCGGGGGAATCGCCCCGGTGTAAGCATCCGAGTCGCCGGAGGCGTTGAAGTAGGACTGGCCCTGGGCCGCCATCCGCTGAAAGATCTCGGTCGTCGTGCTATCGGTCGAAAAGGTCCACGAAGAGCTGACCTGCCTGGCCGCATTGTCGGCGGCGATGCGGCTCAGGACGTTGTCGCCGTTTTGGCCATGATAGACCCTGACCGAGGAAAGCCCCGGCGCCATCGCCACCGCCATCTCGATATCCAGAGACGCTTCCTCGCCGTTTAGGCTGCCGGCTCCGTTGGTAGCGCTGCTCACGCCATCGAGCAGGATGTCGGCCAGCGGCACGTTGGGCAGATGAAATTGAGCCTCGTATTGGCGGATATCACTGACGTAATAGCCGGCGAATTCCAACAGGGCCACCGATTCTCCCGTGCCCGTCAGCGGCACGCCGGGAGCGTAAGCCGCGCGAAAATCATTGCCCGCATAGCTGTTGCCCGGGCCCGAGCCGACAGCGGGCCTCGGCCCGCCCCCTGGAGCCGAAGGCCCCGCCCGAAGGCTCGCCGGACGAGGCAACACGAAGTTGTCCAGCCCGCTGATATGCTCAACCTCAATGCCCTTCTCAACCTGCGGCTCCGAGTCGGGGGCGTAAAACGTGCGCTCCTCGGTCGGATGCGGATAAACCCGGAGGTTGACGCTGAAGGCCTTTTCAATGGCGGCCGCCGTGCCGCTGACCTCCAACACCATCCGGTCCGGAGGGCCGCTGCTCAGTGTCAAGCCCCGCGCCCGCACGAACTCGACCACGGCCTGGTACTCCGCCTGCGTCGGCCCAAATCGCTCCGTAAACTGCTCTGGGGTCAGGTAATGGCGGTAATTGGGGCTGGCCGGGTTGGACACCTGCTCGAGCAAGTTGCTCAGGGCCACCCGATTACGCAACGGCAACCCCAGCGCCAGGTGCAACTGCCTCCAAGCCTCCAGGCGTCCAATGGGCTGCAAGCCGGCCAACGCCGCAGGCACATGCCCCGCCACGGCCTTGGTCTCCACCGCCCCAGCCTGGAACGGGATTACATAAACCAACCCGCCAAGGACTGTGAGAGTCAGTCCCCGAACAAACGGTGCAAACCGGGCAATCCACATGCTAACGAACGATGCATATACTCCGCCATCCTGCCGGAAATGCAAATGGAATTGGGCTGGCGGGGATCCCTTCAAAGGAAATAGTGGCGCTGCTTTTCGGTGATGGGCATGGCGAGTTTGGCCATGACCTCGAGCATGTCTTCCCAGACTTTGCGTTTTTCGCTCAGGGACTGGTTGCGCAGGAGGTAGGCAGGGTGGTAGGTGGGCATGAGTGGGATGCCGCGAAAGGTCTGCCAGTGGCCGCGCAGGCGGGTGATGCCTTGGGCGCTCCTGCCCAGGAGGCCCTCCAGGGCAGTGGCTCCGAGGGCCACGATGACCTTGGGACCGATGAGGTCGATCTGGCCAAGGAGATAGGGGATGCAGGTCTGCATCTCCTGCGGGGTCGGCTTGCGGTTGCCCGAGGTTTGGCCGGGGGTGTCCGGCCGGCATTTGAGGATGTTGGCGATATAGACCGAATCGCGGGTGAGCCCCATGGTTTGGATGATTCGCGTCAGCAACTGGCCGGCCTTCCCGACGAAGGGTTCGCCCCGTTCATCTTCGTCGGAGCCCGGGGCTTCGCCGATGAACATGAGTTTGGCGTTGATAGCGCCAACACCGAAGACCACGTTTTTGCGCACGGCGGCCAGGTGCGCGCACTTGACGCAGGGCATGACCTGCGACCGCAGCTCGGCGAAAGCGGCGGCCACGGCTTCCGGGCTCAGGGTCGGCATGGCAGAGACCGCGCTGGCCGGCTGCGGAAAGCCGAGCTGCGAGCGGGTGCTCGTAGCGGGGCTTGTCCTCCGGCGGTTTGGGCGGGGGCGGGGGCGCGGGCTTGGAGGGAGGCGGTTCCACCCCGGGGCGCGGGGCGCGCGTAGGGGGCGCCAACGCCTTCCTGGCAGGCGCAATCTGCCGGGCTTGGCCCAACCCGGCCAGGGTCTGGGGTAAAACGGGGACGAAACGGATGCCCTGGCTTTTGAGTGCCTCCAGGTGCCCAATCGTCGCCTCGAGCAGGTGATGGTAGGCGTCGGACATCTCCCTTGATATAACCGCGCCAGCGGTCTTGGCAAGGCGACAGTGACTTTTGACTTGAACATTTTGATTAATGGACTAAATATTAGCCGGTTGTGGCCCAGTGAAGTGCAGTTGTGGTCGTGAAGGGAAGATTCGGCCATTAAACAGTTATGCGTAAAGACCGGAAATGCCACCGGGAGGCCCTGGGCGCCTCGGGTGATGGATTTACCCTGATTGAGTTGCTTGTCGTGATTGCGATTATCGCGATTCTGGCGGCGATGCTGCTGCCGGCCCTGAGCAAGGCCAAGCAAAAGGCCCAGGGGATGCAGTGCCTGTCCAACCATCGGCAGTTGGCCTTGGGCTGGCGCATGTATGCGGAGGACAACCGGGATGTGATCGTGTATGCCAGCGGTGACGCGGTGGGCCTGGGGGCCATCGCGAGCAACTGGAAGAACGCCTACGCCTGGACCCTTTCCCAAATGGATTTCGACAACGCCAACCGCTACAACTGGGACATCACCATCGACACCCAGGTGCGTCCGCTCTGGCCCTACATCAGGAATGCGGGGGTCTATAAGTGTCCGGCCGACCATTCCCATGTGACGGTCAACGGCCAGGCCATGCCTCGAGTTCGCACTATGGCCATGAACCTCTACGTGGGCGGCTTCGCGCCGAGCGTCAGCGTCAACAGCATCCTCGGTGACGGCGGCGACCCTCCAATGCAGGAGTTTATTTCTACCAGGTTTTACGGACGGCTGTCGGATATCGCCGGCGGTTTCTCGCCCGGCCCGGCCAAGACCTTTCTTTTTCTGGACGAGCGGGAAGACTGCGTCAACTGGGGCAATTACGCGACGGACATGGCCGGTTACCTGTCCAACCCAAGCGCCTATATTTACTCCGAGGACCTCCCCGGCATCTACCACAACCGGGGGTGCAGCTTTTCTTTTACCGACGGGCATTCGGAGATGAAGAAATGGCTGGGCTGGATGCCGGAGATGCACTACCAGCAGGCCTACTGGGAGAACGCCTCGTTCCCGCTTCCCAACGACCCGGATATCGCCTGGATGCAAGACCACTCGACCCGGCTCAAATAGCAGCCGGCCTTGCAGCCCCAGCCCCAGTCCATTCAAAGGCAAGAACCAACCAAGAACCAACCACCGTATTCGATGAAACGAACCTCCATGAAATTCAAAAACCAGCCTGCGTGCAACTGTCTCGCGGGCGCCGCGCTCCTGGCCCTGGCGGCCACGCTGCCGGCCCAGGCAGACAACTACCAATCCGCCCTTGTGTCTCAGAACCCGGTGGGCTACTGGCGGCTGGATGAAACTGTTCTGCCCCTGTCCTGCCCATCTCTGCCCCGAACCTCGGCAAATTAGGCGCAACGGGCCAGGGCAGTTATGTGCTTGACGTCATCCGGGGCCAACCCGGGGCCCTGTTCGGGAGCGCCGACCCCTCGTGCCGGTTTAACAACCCCGGATGGGTCATAACTTATTTGGGCTCGCATATTGATGTCGCCTACAATGCCGCCCTCAATCCCAAAGGCCCGTTCTCGGTCGAGCTTTGGGTTAAGCCCTCTTCGCCAGCCGGGGACCTGTTCTCGCCGGTCTGCTCGATGGATGCGAATCAGAATAACACCGCCAGCCGCGAGGGCTATCTGGTTTATTATGATGGGGCGACTGGCCAATGGAATTTCAGAATCGGCGGCGCCAACGGTTACGTCGGCACTATCACCGGCGGTACGGCCACGCCCGGGGCCTGGCACCATGTCGTCGGCACCTACACCGGGTCGAGCATTCTTCTCTACGTCAACGGCACGCCGGTTGCCAGCACGAACGTGGACAGCACCCAGTTCGTGCCCAATGGCACGCAGCCCTTCCGCATTGGGGCCACCACGATACCAAACCGGACCTTCGACGGCTGGGTTGACGAGGTGGCTTTCTACAATACGGCCCTGGATGGCGATACGATCAAGGAGCACTACGATATTGGCAGCACCAATGGCGCGGCCTATCCCACGCAGGTCCTCTCCAGCAGCCCGGTCGGTTACTGGCGCCTGGGCGAGCCTGGCGATCCTCCCGCGGCCAATCTGGGCACCCTGGGGGCTGCCGCCAATGGCAGCTACGTCTATAACGCCATGCCCGGCCAGCCCGGTCCGGCAGCCCCGGTCTTCCCGGGCTTCGCTCCGGCCAACAAGGCGGTGAGCTTCGACGGGCTTAGCGGCTATGTGAGCCTGCCCGCCCTCAACCTCGACACCAACACCGTCACCATCACGGCCTGGGTTCTGCCCAACGGCAGTCAGAACCCGATGGCCGGCCTGGTGGTCAGCGGCGCGGGCACCACCGCCGCCGGCCTGCAGATGGACGAGACCGGGGGGTTGGGCGTGAGCTACAACTGGAACAACGACCCGTCGGCTTATAGCTGGGACAGCTTTCTCAGCCTGTCGGATTCGGTTTGGAACTTTGTCGCCCTGGTCGTGCAGCCCACCGAGGCCGATCTCTACGTCGTGGACAGCACCAACGCTACCGACTTCGTTGGCGCGACTAACTACATCACCCATGGCGTTCAGGATTTCGAGGGCTATACCTTGGTCGGCAATAACTCGTTAATCACCAATTTCAACGGCTCTATCGCCCAGGTGGCCATCTTCAACCGGGCCTTGGGCCAAGGTGATGTCTATAGCGAGTACGCGGCCGCCATCGGCAATCTGCCGCCCCAGGTCTTCAGGGATCCATCCGCCTCGGCGGCCACCATCTTCGATGGAGACACCGTTACGCTGAGCGTTGACGCAGGCGGCACTCCGCCGCTCAGTTATCAATGGTATTTCGGGGCTGCTCCCATCACGGGCGCCACCAACAGCACCTTCACCCAGGTGTTCACCGTGACTAATACAGGCAGTTACTATGTGAGCGTGGCCAACAGCTACAGCACTGTCAAGAGCGGCTCGCTCTCGATCAGCGTGACGGCGGTCAGCGCGCCTTCGGTCTTGCAGGGACCGCTCTCGCGCACCCTTTATCCGGGCGCCACCCTTAGCCTGAGTGTTACGGCCGCCGGGGGCGCTCTCTCCTACCAGTGGCAGCGTGCCAGCACCAATATTCCCGGCGCCACCACCTCCTCTTACCAGGTCAGCAAGGTGACTGCCGCCGATGCCGGCGCCTACACCGGCATCGTGAGCAACCGCCTCGGGACGGCCCCCTTCGGCCCCGCCACCATTACCATACCCACCCCGCCAAAGGGCAGCTACGAGGCCGTCGTCACGGCCGATGCCCCCGTGGCCTGGTGGCGCCTGGATGAGACCGCCGGTTCGACCAGCATGTGGGACAGCATGGGCCGGCATGACGGCTATTATACGAACGTTTCCGGCAGTCCGGTGACGCTCGGCGCGCCCGGCGTCCTGGCCAATGACGCGGATACCGCGGTTTCGTTCGACGGCACCTCGGCCAGTTACGGCGTGGCGCCCTACTCCCCGGCCCTCAACGCCGAGACCTTCACCCTCGAGTGCTGGGCCAATTCGGTGAACAGTTCCGGAGTGCCCGTTTCCGACCGCTTCGGCAAGAAGGGATTCTGGTTTGCTCCGGCGGGCGTGAACGTCTCCGGGTGGACCCTGAATGTCAACAGTGGCGGCACCGATTATTACGTGCCCTCAAGCGTCGCGCCCAACGCCATTAGCCTGGGCTGGACGCACCTGGTCGTCACGTACGCTGACGCGGACGGAATGCGCTTTTTCATCAACGGCCAGACAGACGGCCAGGGGTTTCAGGATTTCGACCGCAACGGCGCGGGCCCGCTCCTCATCGGCGCGCTCGGCGAATCTTCAAGCACCAGTCCCGATGGTTTCTTCAACGGGCAGGTTGACGAGGTCGCCGTCTATACCAATGAGCTGTCCCCCGCCCAGATCCAGGCCCATTATCAGGCCCGCTACGGCGCCAACAGCCCGCCGATCTTCCGGGGTTCCCTTGTCCCCCAGGTCGTCGGCGCAGGCACGCCGGTTTCCTTCTCGACCATTGTGGAAGGCAGTCTGCCCATCAGCCTGCAGTGGACCAAGAACGGCGCCCCCATCGCCGGCGCCACGACCAACTCCCTGACCCTCACCAACACCGTCTTCTCGGACACGGCCACTTATCAACTGGCGGCTACCAACAGCGCCGGCAAAACCAACTTGAGCGTCTCGCTGGTTGTCCTGCCGCCCCCGACCTTCGCCAACGTCACCAATAACCTGATTTTGCACCTCAAATTCGATGGCGATTACAATGATGCCTCCGGCCAGGGCAATAACGGCACGGCTATGGGCGCTCCCGCCTTTGTGCCTGGCAAGATTGGCTCCCAAGCCCTCCACTACAGCACGATGACTGATACCGGGGCCTCGGGCGGCTCGGTCACCAACGCCAACTATGTCACCCTCGGCACGCCCGCCGACCTCAACTTCGGCGCCAGCGGGGCCAGTTTCTCCGTCAGCTTCTGGATTCGGTTGCCCGCAGGTTACGTGGGTGGTGACTTGCCTTTCTTTGGCAGCGCTATTAACTCCGCCAATTCCCACGGCTTTACCTTCTGCCCGTCCTACGCATTGGGCGGCTGGCAATGGTGCCTGGACGATGCCACCTCCACCGGAGACTTCGACATCAACGGCCCCGACAACTCGATCAACGATGGCAACTGGCATCACCTGCTATTCACCTTCGACCGCAGCGCCGCCGTCGGCACGACCTATCTCGATGGCCTCCAGGTGCATGCAGACTCCATCGCCGGGCTCGGCAACTTCGATTCCGGCAACTCCCTCAGCATCGGCCAGGACCCCACCGGGCAGTACAACGAGTCCGGCTCCGCTGACATTGATGACCTGGCCGTCTGGCAGGCGGTGCTCACCCCGCTGGACGTTCTGCACGATCTATGGCGCCGGCGCCAATGCCGGCGCTTCATTCGACGCCGTGGGGCACCCCGTCCTGGCCGTCCTCAGGTCCGGCAACGGCCTCCTCTTCATCTGGCAGGGTGGCACCCTCTTGCAGGCCACCAGCCTCAACGGACCGTGGTCGCAGGTTTCCGGAGCAGCGGCCCCCATGGCCACCGTGACCCCGGGCCCCGGCAAGAGCATGTTCTACCGGGTCCAGCTCTGAACCCTGGCGTCCTCTGCACTCCAAGGATTATTGAAAATTGGGAATTGACAATTGGCCAATGGTAATTGGATCCGGGATCGATGCTGCCCGTGTTCATTTGCCAATAACCAATTCTCAATAATCAATTCTCAATCAGATCCTTCCGAAAAAGACTCTCTTTGAGAAATCTGAGATGCGTACCCCGCGCGCTGCGGACAATTTCTTCTCCCCGCTCCTATTTCATGGCATTGGCGATCGCGTTCCACCACAGGTCCCGCAACTCCGCAACCTCACAACTCAAGCTGGCGCCGGGGGCCTGAATCCAGAGCGTTGTCCCGCCAACGACCCCAAGCAGAGCGGCCGGGACTTCCAGTATCTTTGCCTGGGCCAGGACCTTGGCGGCATTGACGGCGGCCACGGAAATGACGATGCGGCCCTGGGATTCTCCGAAGAGCAGGCCATCCAGGCGGGAGGCCCCGGCGCTTTGCCCGGCGCTCATGGCGGCGGCAAGGTCCACCTGCGCCCCGATCAGCCGAGGCGTTTCGCGGGCGACCTGCTGGCAGATGCAACTCTCGGCCAGCGCCACCGCCAGGCCGCCCTCGCTGCAATCGTGCGCGCTCTTGACAACGCCCGACCAGATCAGCGCCCGCAACCCCAGGTTTACCTCCTTTTCCCGCTCCAGGTCGCACCGCGGCGGCCGCCCGTTCTTCAAACCGTGGACCACTTGCAGATACGCCGAGCCGCCCAGGCCCACCAATGGGTCGCTTTCGTCCATCAGGCTGCCCAGCAGGATAATCGCATCGCCCTGGTCTTTGAACCATTGTGTCGTAACGTGCCCCGGTTTCTCGATCAGGCCCACCATGGCGACGGTGGGCGTCGGGTCAATCGGGCCGTTGGGACTTTGGTTGTAGAGGCTGACATTACCGCCGGTCACGGGGGCATTGAAGGCCCGGCAACCTTCGGCCAGGCCGCGGACCGCCTCCCGCAATTGCCAGAAGATCTCGGGGTTGTGCGGGTTGCCGAAGTTGAGGTTGTCCGTGGTGCCTAGCGGGACTGCGCCGGAGCAGGCCAGGTTTCGCGCCGCCTCCGCCACCACCAGCTTGCCTCCTTCAAACGGGTCCAGGTACACGTAGCCGGCATTGCCGTCCACAGTCAACGCGATGAGCTTTTCGGGGGTGGCTCGCGGCACAGGCCGCTTCGACTCAACGGCCGGCAGAGAATCTTCCTTGATCCGCAGCACGGCCGCATCTGCGCCCGGGCAAACGACGGTGCCGTCGCGCACCTGCTGGTCGTATTGGCGATAGACCCAGTTCTTGGAGGCAATGGTCGGCCAGGCCAGCAGCCTCTTGAGGTCGCGCGCCGGGTCTGAGCGTATCGGCCAGACCGGCCAGGGTGAAGGCGCGCACGGCCTTCAGATACGCCGGCTCCCGAGATTCAGGCTCATACACCGGGGCCTCGTCGGCCAGTTTCCTGGCTGGAATATCGGCGACGACCTGGCCGTGGTGGCGCACCACCATGCGGCCGCTCCCGGTCACGCTCCCAATCTCGGCCCACGGAAGGTCCCATTTATCGAAAATCCGCTTCACTTCATCCTCGCGGCCCTTTTGGACGATGATGAGCATGCGCTCCTGGGACTCGCTGAGCATGATTTCATAAGGCGTCATGTCGGGCGCGCGCTGGGGCACTTTGTCCAGCTCGATTTCGATGCCGGTGCCCGCGCGCGCCGCCGTCTCGCACGTCGAACAGGTCAGGCCGGCGGCGCCCATGTCCTGAATCCCGGCGACCGCCCCGGTGGCCAGCAGTTCCAGGCAGGCCTCGCAGACCAGCTTTTCCATGAACGGGTCCCCGACCTGCACCGCCCCGCGCTGGACCTCGGCCGATTCCAGGGTCAAATCCTGCGACGCAAAGGCGGCCCCGGCCAGACCATCCCGCCCTGTCGCCGGGCCCACATAAAAGACGGGGTTGCCCACCCCGCTGGCGCGGCCACGCACGATCTCTTCATGGCGCAGGACGCCCAGGCAAAAAACATTGACCAGCGGATTGCCTTCGTAGGACTTGTCGAAATAGACCTCGC
This sequence comes from uncultured bacterium, assembly GCA_963713735.1. Classification (GTDB taxonomy): domain Bacteria; phylum Verrucomicrobiota; class Verrucomicrobiia; order Limisphaerales; family UBA8199; genus CAVQND01. The sequence continues at coordinate 112,463 of CAVQND010000031.1, read as the reverse complement.
CCGCAATCGTCGGAATGCCAAAACAGTTCCCGTAGTGCGCAATGCCGGCCACCACGCCGCTGAATAGCCGGCGGTTGTTGGCCAGGGCCATTTCTTCCGCGCCGGCCTTCCCCGATTCGGAGTCCTCCGCACTCCGCACTTCCGCGACTGGGCCAAAACGCAGGGAGTCAATCGAGCAGATCGGCCGCGCCCCCATCGTGAAGATGTCCCGGATGATCCCGCCGACCCCTGTGGCCGCGCCCTGGAAGGGTTCGACCGCGCTCGGGTGATTGTGCGACTCCATCTTGAAGGCGATTGCCAGCCCGTCTCCAATATCAATGATGCCCGCGTTTTCCTCGCCCGCGCCGACCAGGATCTTCGGCGACCGGGTCGGGAAACTCTTGAGGAGCGGGCGGCTGTTCTTATAGGAGCAATGCTCGCTCCACATCACCGAAAAGATGCCCAGCTCGGTGTAGGTCGGCTCACGGCCAAGCACCGCCTTGAGCTTCTCGTATTCCTCCGGCGTGAGGTTGTGCTGGCGCACCAACTCCGGCGTGATGGCTGGCTCTGTCATGGACATCATACTTCATAATTCATTCTCTTTGCGCCCCCATGCTCTCGAACACCAGGCGTCCATCGGCGCAGCCCAGTATCGGTTCGCTGGCGCGTTCGGGATGGGGCATCAGGCCGGCGACGTTCCGGGCCTCGTTGCAGATGCCCGCGATGCTCTCGAGCGAGCCGTTCGGGTTGGAGGCCGGCGTCGGCTCGCCCTGGGCGTTGACGTAGTGCCAAAGCACCTGGTTGCCCGCCCTGAGCCGGGCCAGCGTTTCGTCGTCGGCGAAATAGCAGCCCTCCCCATGGGCGATCGGCAACCGCAGCAGTTTCCCGGCAGGGATGCGCTTCGTAAAGGGCGAGTCGGCGGTGGCGGTCTTGAGAAAGATCGTCTCGCATCGGAACTGCAGCGAGCGATTTCGAACCAGCGCGCCCGGCAGCAAGCCCGCCTCGCAGAGGATTTGAAACCCGTTGCAAATGCCCAGCACCAGTCCGCCGTTGGCGGCAAAGCCCTGCACCGCCTGCATCACCGGGCTGAACCGGGCGATGGCCCCGGTGCGCAGATAATCGCCATAGCTGAAGCCGCCGGGAATGATCACCGCCTCGGCCTCCCCGAGCGAATGTTCCTTGTGCCACAACAGGCGGGCGGAATGGCCCAGCACATTGCGCAGAACATGCACCACGTCCTGGTCGCAATTCGACCCCGGAAATTGAAGCACGGCGAAGTTCATGCTAGCTCGTCAACCGATCCCTGACAACCCATTCTCACTCAATTTCAAACCGGTAATCCTCGATGACCGGGTTGCTGAGGATTTTGTGGCAGGCCTCGTCGATTTGCCGCCGGGCCGCCTCCTTGTCCAGGCCCGCCAACTCGATTTCCAGGTACTTGCCCACGTGCACCGCCCCGATGCCGGTGTAGCCCATCTGCGTCAGGGCGCTCTGCACGGTTTTACCTTGCGGATCGACGACCGCTTTCTTTGGCGTAATGACAATCTTCGCTTTCATCCAGCAATGGAGTTTCCAGCCACGTGCCGCGCAGCATGTTGGCCAACGCCTGGGCAAAATGCCAGATCTTTCTGAGTAAGTGTTCATGTGTGGTACAGACCGGAACAATCAGCCCCACGCGTGCGAGCAAAACGTAGCGGCGTCTCGGCAGAGCGCCGCCGCTATCGGACCATCCCCACGATCCGACCTGAGCAGCCAATCAGCTCTTGTACACCCTCCGCCCCTGCATTTTGTCCTGGAGACACTCGAATTTGGACACTCTGCACGCCAAAGGCGCGCGGGCACATCAGCCCAGGGCAACGCCCTGGGACTGGGGTTTGGACATTTCGGGTGACCGGATCGGGGGCCGCCGCGTAGCGGTGCTTTGAGGTTAGCCGTGGACTTCCAGTCCACGGTCTGAGGCCCTGGAATTGTTGTGCGTCGCGTAGCGACGCTTGAAACTCCAGACCCAGGGTAACCGCCCTGGGAAAACCGACGCGCAATCCCAACCCGCCCTGCAAGGGCGGGAACAGTCAGCGCTCTGACTGTCCCGTTCTTGCGAGATAGGTTTGCTCCGTCTTCGCATCCAGAAAGACGAGTTCCTTTCGGCCATCAACCTCGGCCAGGACGCAACTGCCCTTCGGAAACAGGGCAAGCAGTTCCGAGTCGCTCAGGTAGCGGACCTGGCCTGGGGGCTTGGGCGCCACGGTCCGGCTCGAGGTGACTTGGGCGGGCGTCGCGGCCCAACGACCCCGCCAATGGCAGGCGGCCCCAATCACTGCGGTCAGGACCAGCAGGCCGGCGAGGGCCCGCGCCAGCCGGCGCCGGCGCCGGCGGTGACGAAACGCGGCCAGCGTCCCGGCCCGGAGAGTTGTGTTTGCCGCCTCCCACTCTTCATCCCCAAGGACGGTGTCGAGCAGGGCGCGTTCGGTTTCGCTGTCAAGGTTCGGGTTCATGGCGAAGCTGGTTGAGCACTTGTGTCTTGAGCTTGTGGCGCAGCCGGGCGAGACGGGACTCCACGGCCTTGTAAGTTTGGCCGGATGCATCGGCCAGTTCCTGGAGACTGCGCTCGTCCACGTAGGCGGCTTGCATCAACTCGCGTTCATCGGGTTGCAGCTCGGCGAGCGCATCGCGCAGGATTCCCGCAAGGTGATGCTCGGCCGCTTCCTCGCCGCGCGGCTCCGGAGCAAGTTCCTCCAGCGAAACCAGGCGGCGCTGGCGCACCCGGGCCCGGCAATGGTCAATGAACGCGTTTTTGCAGAGCGTGCGAAGCCAGGCCCAAAGCCTTTGCTCCTCGTCGAACACGGCGAATCGCCTCGCCAGTTTGATCATTACGGCCTGGCAGACCTCGCGGGCTTCGTTCTGGTCCCCGCGTGCCAGCACCAGGAGGAATTTGTAAAGGCGAAAACTGTAAAGGTCGTAAAACCGCGCGAAGGCCGCTTCGTCGCCGCGACAAATCGACCCTGTCAAGGCCCGCAGCCCTTCTGCCGCTGCCGCTTCCCGTTGAGAGTTCAAGTTCGCCCCGGTTGCGAAGTCAACGCCGCAACTCGGCGGCACGACGCCTGAGGCCTCGATAGCCGTTGCGGCACAGCCTTCTTCACGCGCGGCCATGGTTGGCAGGAGCCTTATTTCCCGGGCATGACGGGCATGGTTGCTCGGGGGGGCGGTCGGTTGCTCCCGCCCACCTGCTCACGATAAGCTGCGACAATCAATTCGACCATGTTGACGTATGACTCCGGTCCAATGGCGACAAGAAGGTCAGTGTCCTTGTGTATCGCCACCCGGCCTGCCAGCGACCTGAAGGCAACCGGAGAGCCACGCCTAACGGCCGTGTAATCCATCGCCTCCTCGCGGGCCCGGTCGATGTCCTGTTCCAATTTCTGTTTCAGAATGTCGCTAAGTCCCCAGACGGTGAAGGCTTTGACTTTGATCTTCGGTTGCTCCAACCCCCAGGCAGGGTTAGGGACCAGCATGACGAATGACGGCTTCGCATCATTCCCATCGACCACCAACGTGCCGAGCTGAGGACTTCGTTCCGCCAGCCGGTTGTAAAGATTCACCAACTCACGCGCCGCCAGGCGCGTCGTTGGACGGGCCGTTAAGCGCAGCTTGGGGACCTGCACTTTGTCCATCTCGGACGGAATCGAGGCCACGCTCAGCCAGTCAACCTTGAACTGTTTCTCCACGGCCTCGATGAACTGGCGCGGAGTGCCGCCGGGAAAGTTGAACACTTGTTCGCCCTCGTTGGTTTGCGGCGGCGGCTTCAATTCTCCGCTGCCCTGCGCCTGCGTGCTCAGGGGCATCCATAGCGCCAGCGGCAGCCCGAAGGCGATGGTTTGCAGGAAGGTCGCTTTCATTTTCATGACGGTCGGTCTTTGTCGCGATTGTCTCTGATTTTTGCCGAAACGCAAAGGCGAACCCGCCCCGCGTTTGTCTTCACCAGGCAGAACGACGGCCACCCCCAAAATCCCTCGGTTTTTCTGAACGGGCGCAGGTCCATTCCTGAGCACCCCGCGGTTTGAGCGTCGCGTTTGCCCTCACCCCGGCCTTCTCCAGGGCAGGGGGCCCTGGAGATTGGACGTTTTGGCCTGAAGTCCGGAGGTTTTTCGTTCGACTCGAATGAACCCTGGCGTTCATGCTGGACAGCGAGTGGCAACCCGGAGGGTTGCAAGACAGTGGCCGGAGGTCGCCAGGGACAAAGGGGGGCGACCTCCGGGGCAGGCATAAATGGGTCCAATTCACCCCGGCAGGGGTGACAGAAAGCAGTTATGGGCAGTACATCGCGGGTCAGGAGGCCCACCATCGCAACATCAGCTTCGTGGGCGAACTCAAGCATCTGCTGGAGCGCAATGGTGTGGATTATGATCCGAAATACTTATTGTAGCCGCGCCCTGTGCAGGAACCGGAACTCCGCTGGGCCGGGCGCAAGCCAAGGCGGCCTGAGCACCGGCGGCCGAGCTATTCTATCACCCCTGCCGGCGTGAACCGAACTGTTTTGTTGCCTGCCCGGAGGTCGCCCCCTTTTGCCTGCCGCGCCCTGATTGCGGCGCGGGCCAGGCGGAGGCGGTGGTAATCGTAACGGCCGCCGAGCGACTCGAAGACCTCTGAGAGCCTGGCCAGGCCGAGCTTATCGAAGGCGGCCGCCACCTCGCGTTTCTGTTCGGCGGTGAAGAATGGCTTGAGGTCGAGCGGTTCGCCGGCCTCGACGGCCTCGGCGAGGTGGCCGTAAATGGTGCCCGGGGTCAGGAGGCGTTGGCGGGCGACCTCCTCGAGGGATTGCCCGGCGCGGAACAGGCGGAGCGTCTCGCGGACCGTGTCGCCCAAGCGAGCCCGGCCCGGCAACGGCGGGGGCGCGGCAAAGGAATCCTCGGCGAAGATCTGGCGCGGGTGGGTTTGAAGGTGCGCGGCAACCTCGGCCAGGAAAACGGCCCCGAATTCCTGCAGCTTCTTCTCTCCCACGCCGCTGATGCGGGCGAACTCCCGCTCGTTGGCCGGATAGTCGTGCGCCATCTGGCGCAAGGAGACATCCGAGAAGACGATGTAAGGCGGGACGCCGCGCTCGTCGGCCAGCCTTTTGCGGAGCTGGCGCAGGTGCTCGAACAGGGCCTCGTCGCAGGCAATCTCGCCGGCCCGCCGGGCCTTCTGGGCCGGGGCGCTCACCGGCTTGGTCAAGGTGATGCGCCGGCGCTCCTTGAGGGCGGCCAGGCCCTCGGCAGTGAGTTCGATCACGCTGAACTTCTCCGAAGTCTGGCCCAGATAGCCCAGGCGGATCAGTTCCCGCCCAATGGCGCCCCATTCCGCGCGGCTATGCTCGGCGCCGATGCCGTAGGTGGAAAGCCGGTCGTGGCCCCAGCGCCGGACCTTTTCGGTCTCGGCGCCGGTCAGGATAGCGACGATATGCGCGAGGCCGACGCCGAAGCGGGTCTTTTCGCGGACGCGATAGACGCACGACAGGAGTTTCTGCGCCGCAATGGTGCCGTCGAACGTCTGGCGGGGGGAGAGGCAATTATCGCATCCGCCGCAATTCTCTTCCTGGAAAGTCTCCCCGAAGTAGGCGAGCAACTCCCCGCGCCGGCAGCCCGAACACTCGGCATAATGCACCATTTGCTGCAACTGGGCGCGAGCGATTTGCTGTTCCTTGAGGTCGGGTTTTTCGTCAATGAACCCCATCTGCTTGACGACGTCCCCCGGGCTGAACAGCAGCACGCACTCGCTCGGCAGGCCGTCCCGCCCGGCCCGGCCGGTCTCCTGGTAGTAGCCCTCGATATTCTTGGGCAGGTCGTAATGGACCACGAAGCGGACATTGGGTTTGTTGATGCCCATGCCAAAGGCAATGGTGGCGCAGATCACCCGCGCCTCGTCGCGAAGGAACAGCTCCTGGTGTTCCGTCCGCTCGGCCGCCGTCAGCCCGGCATGATAGGGCCTGGCCTTGATGCCGTCCTCATTGAGCCGCTCGGCCACGCTCTCGGCCGTCTTGCGCGCCTGGCAATAGACAATGCCGCTGTCCTGCGGCCGCGCGCTGACCAATTCGAGCACCTGCTCGTAGGGCCTGCTCTTGGCCAGCACGCGGTAGGCCAGGTTCGGCCGGTTAAAGCTGGCTACGTAACAAGCCGGCTCGCGCAATTGAAGCAGCGTAACGATGTCCTGCCGCACCCGCTCGGTGGCCGTGGCCGTCAGCGCCATCATCGGCACCCCCGGCAAGAGCGGGCGCAAACCGGCCAGTTGACGGTATTCCGGGCGGAAATCATGCCCCCACTCGCTGATGCAATGCGCCTCGTCAATCGCCACCAGGCCCACCTTCCACCGCTGCAAGTCCGACAGAAACCCCGAAAGCATGAGCCGCTCCGGGGCCGCGTAGAGGAGCCGATACTGGCCCCCGTGCAATCCGCGCAGCCGCTCCCGCGACTCCCCGGCCCGCAGCGAAGAATTCAGGAACGTTGCCGGCACCCCGCTCGCCTGCAAGCCGTCCACCTGGTCCTTCATCAGCGCAATCAGCGGCGAAACCACCACCGTCAGACCCTCCCGCGCCATCGCCGGCAACTGGAAACAGAGCGACTTGCCGCCCCCGGTCGGCAGCAACGCAAAAACGTCTTTGCCCCCCAGCGCGTCGCGGATGATTTGCTCCTGCAACGGACGAAACGAGGTGAAGCCGAAGTACCTGCTTCAGCAGCGCCAACAAATCCGGCATACCGGTTTCCATTGCCCGAATCTAGCCGAGCCGACGCCAAGTTGAAAATCCAATAACTCGCCGCACCGCTTCCGTGACCGTTTGCGGATACCGGGCAAGGATGCGGTCCAGGCTTCGCCTCCGCAGGCTGCCCAGATTCCGAAACGTGACCAGAGTCTCCGCTGCCAGCGACTTGCGGCCCGTCACATAGAGGAAGTCACAAAAAGCCTGTTCCGGCGACGCGATGAGCCCGTTGGCCCGCCGGGCGTAAACGCGCGGGCTGACGCACACAAAAACGAGCTTGCCCAGGGGACTTTGGCGTTCTCTGGATCGGTTGTGCCGCCGGTTCGTAAAACACGTGATCTCAAAAGGAACCTGCGTGACCAGGTTATGCCGAGACAGAGCATAAAAGCCTGTGGCGTAGGCCGACGAATCAACCAACGGCAAGACATCCTCCAGCGAAACGCCCGTGGCCGGGCCGTAGCGCCCCTGCGCGTACCGCAGCACCAGGCCCCGTTTCAACAATCGTGCCATCTGGACGCTCAGCACGCCCGGCGAGGCCTGAGCTGCGTTGGCAAGCTCCGTGACGGTGAACACCCTCTTTCCGTGCTGCTCCCGCTGGACCTGAAAGAATTGTTGCCACTCAAGCGCCTTCATAAACGAACATTGGCTTGGACTCAGCTCGAGCGCCCGGCCGAAGACCGTTCTACCGCCCCCGCCAGCGTTGATTTGCGCCGCAGGCGCCGCCTCTAGCTGACTGTCTATTACGCCTTGGACAGAGCGGGAGTGGTATTCGACGTTTTGCTCCAACTCGTTCAATCGCTTCCGAAGCGGCCAGGCCTCGATTTGCAGCTTCTTCAGTTTCTCCCTCAGGCGCCTCGGCGAATCTGGAGTCAAACGATCTCCGTAGAGGAAAATGTCCACAAGGTCGCGGTGCGCCATGAACGATCGGTTGAGCACCGCTATAACTTTCGCCTCGATCAGGTCCAGGTCCGAGGGGGTTGGATACACAATTCCCGCGGCCGTCCGGATGGTGGCCGGATCGAGGCAGGCGATTCGGGTAATCTCGAGTGGCAGGATGATCTGGCTGCTGCCCGGCGGGGGTTTCCAAAAGCGCAGTTCCACAAACCGGGCGCTCGGGGATTCGGCGTCAGGCCCCGTCGGAAGCCCAGCGGTCCCTTCGTAACCGAGTTCGCGACGCGCCTGGGGAAGCAGAATTCTTCTGCAAAGCCGCAGCAGTTCACCTTGCTTTTGCCCCAGGTCACCCTCCCAGTGATAGTCAATATCCATCGAGAAGCGGGCACTGCGATCAAGCAGACGATAGCGAAAACCACCGATCAGAAGCAGACTGTGGCCGGCGGGGTTCGTCGCCACGATCCTCGCGGTCATCCGTTGGATTCTCTCAAGGTCTTGCTCTTGACTCGCCATAGACCGTCGCTGTTATAGCAATTCTGAGTAACATTACACAACATAAATGTTGCATAACGTTACATGCCATCCAACCTCGCGCCTTTCCTCCGTCGAAGCCACCCGCTGCCGCCTGCCACCGAACCGGCTCGCCCCAGTTCCGCTCCCCCCTTTTGCACCGCAATGGCCCAATTTGCCCGCACGCCGCGAAGATTCTTCAACCACGGATTACTCAACCACGGATTACACGGATGGCACGCATAAAAGAAATCCGTGTTCATCCGTGTCATCCGTGGTTAATTCCCTTCCTCGGTTGCCGCTTTGCCGCTCTAAGCTCTTTGCGCTCTTTCGCGGCAAAACAATGCTGGCCATGAGCTCTGCGCTTTCCAGGCCAAACCGGGATCAGTGGTAAAGCCGCTGTCGCAGTCAGTCCTGAAAGGCGATGTTGCTTGGGGAAACGTCCATCAAATAAACCCCGAGCTCTTCAAACGCATCCAGTACCGCTTGGACCGCCGGCCAGCGCTCCCCAAACTGCTCCGGCTTGTCCGCCTCCCAATCCGCCCAGACCTCCTCGGGAAACTCTGGACGCTTGTCGAGACACGCCCCGGCGAAATCCAAAACGAATGGCCGTTTGACGATGGTCATTGCAATCACGCGCAGGTCATCCTCAAAACCCACCAACTGGGGAACATTGAAGCCGGCAACACCCTCGACTCCCAAGCTCTTCAGTCGCTCGTACACCTGCTTTTCGCGAGAGTATGGTTTGTCCAGCCGAAACACTTTGATGGCCAAATTCGCGGGTTTGGCCTTGTCTTTGGCCACCAGTACGATACCGTCTTTCCCAGAGCCCAGCGTCTCGGCGATCTTGAGTTCGCGCCGGGAAGCATACAGGCCAGCGTTAGGTATCAGGTTCTCGTTCATGACTTCAGACCAGAATTACGGCGCGCATTCGGCCCAGGTGGGGATGTTCCTGATCGTCAATGGCTCATCGATCAGCATCACCCAAATGGGTCCCGATTTCCTCTTCGTCGAATCCGACGCCGACCATCCGCCGGGCAACGCAACGATTGTGCTCCAGGTGGACCAGAGCGAGCGCCGGTGGCAGGTTCGCCTCCCCAACGGCATTTCCAGGGACTCGAAGCGCGTCGCGCTCGCGCTCCCGGCGTAACCCGCGCGCCACCCGCGCTTGGCTCGGCGCGCTCCCCCGCCTCCCATTATGGGACTGCGGTCATGCGTGCTCCCGCAATGGAGGCTGCTAACCCGAGCGCTGGCGGCTGAGGATCCGCTTATACTCAGCATGAGGACCAATCCAAAACCAGTGGGCTGTGTCTCCAATGACGTGAGCAAGCACGCGGTGATTCTCGTCAACCGAGTTCATCCGTGGGGCGCGTCCGGCCTTTGGCAATGTCTTCCTCTACTTCGCGTAACAAGAAGTCCAAGGCCCCGGATTTTGAGTCGGCTTCGATCTCCTGATCCCACTTGCGATTGCGCTCCTCGTCGAACCAGCGCTCCACTTCCGCGAAGTCCCCCCTTGAGAGTTGGGAGATGGCGTCTTCGATTTCGGCAACGGAACTCACGCCGAAAGCTTACACCCCGCTCAGGCCGGAACTCAAGCCGGAAAGGGGCCGCGCCCGCGCCCGTGCGCGTGCATCCGGATAACGCCCCCAGTTCCGCTCCCCCCTTTTCCACCGCAATGGCCCAATTTGCCCGCAGGCCGCGAAGATTCTTCAACCACGGATTACTCAACCACGGATTACATGGCACGGATAAAAGAAATCCGTGTTCATCCGTGTCATCCGTGGTTAATTCCCTTCCTCGGTTGCGGCTTCCCCGCGCCGTGCTCTTTGCGCTCTCTCGCGGCAAAAAAACGCTTGCCCAAAACCCCGGAAACGCGCATAAAAACCCCAGAGTTGGTTTCGGGAGTCAGGCGAATCTGAGGCAAAATGAACTTTGACGCTGCCTTAACCAGGGCCTTTAGCCCAGGCGATGTCTCGGTCCAACTCCTCCTCGTCGTAGGGCCGCTCGATTCCACGGCTGGCAAGCACCCCTTCGAAATCCTGGCGCGTCATTTCGGCAAACTCCACGGCCTTCCCCGCCGAGATCAGGCCGCGCACATAGAGGGCCAGCGCCACCTCCTTCCTGCGATCCCTCAGAAGGTGCGGAGGCTGGGCAGGTGGCAGGGGGCGTTGGGGCCCGGAAGCGAGGCGTAGCGGCGTCTCGGCAGAGCGCCGCTGGAAACAGCTTCCGGGTATGGCGGCGCTCTGCCGAGACGCCGCTACGAAAGAGCGGTTCAGCCGCCTTCACTGAGGCCTTGCTTCTTCCTTGGGGCCGCGCCCGCGCCCGCACGGGCGCATCCGGATACCGCCCCCAGTTCCGCTCCCCCCTTTTGCACCGCAATGGCCCAATTTGCCCGCAGGCCGCGAAGATTTCTCACAGAAGGAATGAACCGCGGAATGCGCGGAATTCCGAACCCGACCGCTTTTCTTTCCGCGTATTCCGCGTATTCCGCGTATTCCGCGGTTATCACTTCGGTTGCGGCTCCCCGCGCTGCGCTCCTTGCGCCCTCTCGCGGCAAAAAAGTGCTTGCCCAAAACCCCGGAAACGCGCACAACAGCCCCAGAGTTGGTTTCGGGAGTCAGGCGAATCCGAGGCAAAATGAACTTTGACGCTGCCTTAACCAGGGCCTTTAGCCCAAGCGAGGTCTCGGTCCAACTCCTCGTCGTCGTACGGCCGTTCAATTCGGCGGCTGGCAAGCACCCCTTCGAAATCCTGCCGCGTCATTTCGGCAAACTCCACGGCCTTCCCCGCCGAGATCAGGCCCCGCACATAAAGGACCAGCGCCACCTCCTTCTTTACCTCCAGGCGGACCGCCGCGGCCGACAGGTGCTTTGCCTGCACCACCTCGTCAGGTATCTCTACGGTCAATGTCACAACTCAAAGCTTACCGCAAGCGCGGGCGATTTCAATGTCTCTGCCGAGCTTATCAAAAGGGGCCGCGCCCAGGTGGGCGCGGAGGTTTATGCGTCCTTACGCGCCTTCCCTGAAAGAGAACACGCTTCAACGGGGCCTCGATTGCGACGAGGTCGATCATTCGCGATCGAGGAAGGCTATGTTCCTCGGGTTTGCGTCGAGCAGATGTACGCCATACGAACGCAAAGTTTGCAGCACGGACTCGACAACTGGCCAGTTCCCGCCGAACTCCTCCCGCTTCTCGGCCTCCCAATCATCCATGACGCCTTCCGGGAATTCCGGTGGCCGGTCCAAGTACGCGCCGGCGAAGTCCAGCACGAAAGGCCGTGTCACAATCGTCATTTCAATGACGAGAAGCTCATCGTCGGCACCCAGGAGCTGCGGCACGTGGAAACCTTCGATGTTTCTGACCCGGCACTCCGCCAACCGCTCGTACGCGCGCCGCTCGCGCCTGAACGCCTCCAGACCGCTATGGCTTTTTATCGCCGATCTCAGAGCTTTGAGCTTGCTCACCGCGACAAACACGATACCATCCTTTCCATGGCCCAAGCGCCTGCCCACCTCCATTTGGTGCCGGCTGGCGTAACCGAGGGCCTTCTGATACAGTATGTCGTCGCTTCCGCTCATGCAAAACGGCAACGGACACTCGGCCGACGTTCGAATGGCGCTCTTAGTGAACGAGCGCATCCTGCCCATTGCCCAGCTCGGACCGGACTTTCTCTTCCTGGCCGCCCCAGCCAGCCATCCTCCCGGCATAGCCGAAGTCCTTTTGAGCGTGGACGGCCACGAAGAACGCTGGACGGTGCGCCTCCCCGAGGGCATCCAGCCTGCCGACGAGCGCGTTTCAGTCTCAAGGGTTTGACTTGCACCGGCGAAAAACTTAGCTCAAGTGCCTTGACAAGTCGACTAATTTGTGTTGTCTTTTAGGGAAGCAATGACATTTCCTGGTTTCTTCAACTCAGCGACTGGCAACCTGCCCTTTGGATACCAACGCCGCTTGACGTGCGGCGAACGGAATGGCAATGAGCCTGAGTTACACTGGCTCCAACGTGGAACCCCCTGCGGATCGCGCTTGATCAACATCCCCACCGGCCTCGGCAAAACTGCCGCCGTTGTCCTCGCCTGGCTCTGGAACCGCGTGGCCGTTCCGTCTCTCAACTCTCAACCATCAACCATCAAATCCGCCCAGTGGCCTCGCCGTCTGGTCTATTGCCTGTCGATGCGCACGCTGGTCGAGCGGAGGAATCAGCGCAGAAATCGCACAAGGGGGGGAAATCTCACATGGAACAGTTGACCCAGTTTCGAGAGGCCTTCGAGAAATTGACAGGCAATCAACCGTTCCCGTGGCAGGAGGACCTGTACGGGGAGTGGTTCTGCAAGGGTAAATTCCCGTCGTTGTGCAATCTCCCGACAGGGCTGGGGAAAACGTCCGTCGTTGCCATCTGGCTGATCGCCCTCGCGAACCATCCGGAGAAAATCCCACGGCGATTGGTTTACGTCGTCAACCGCCGAACAGTCGTGGACCAGACGACAATTGAAGTCGAAAGGTTGCGGGCGAATCTGCCGACCACAAGCCTTTTTGGCGATGACTGGCGGCTGGCCATCAGCACGCTTCGCGGCCAGTTTGCTGACAACCGCGAATGGTCCGCCGACCCGTCGCGCCCCGCCGTCATCTGCGGCACGGTGGACATGATCGGCTCGCGGTTGCTGTTCTCAGGCTATGGCGTAGGCTTCAAATCGAGACCCCTCCACGCGGGTTTCCTGGGGCAGGACGCGCTGATCGTCCATGACGAGGCGCACCTTGAGCCGGCGTTCCAGAGGCTGATCACGAGCATTTATAGAGAGCAGGGTCGCTGCAATGATTTCGCTCCATGCCGTGTGATGGAACTGACTGCCACGACTCGTAGCGCGAATGGGCAACCCGAAGGCGACGGGGACTCGAAGCAAGAGCCGCCGTTTGAACTGACGACCGCAGAAAAGAACCCGCCGGAGGTGGTTCCCGAGCCGGCGGACAATGAACCTCCGATTCACACAGTATGGCGACGGTTCAAAGCCAGAAAGCGACTGCATCTCAAGCAGGCCGCCGATGATACGAAGATCGCTGAAGAGATCGCCAAGCTCGCCCTACAACTGCGGAAGGACGAACAGGGCAACGATGCCAACGCTGCCGTTGTGATCTTCATGCGAACTGTTGACGAGGTGACAAGGGTCTGCGAGGGACTGACGAACGAGAAGGAGGGCGTCTCCAGAGGCAGCGTTCAGCAACTAACTGGGACGATGCGCGGCTTGGAGCGCGACGCCCTGGCGGAAAGAGACCCCGTGTTCATGCGGTTTTTGCCAGGAAAGAGGCGTAATCCTAGCGTCACCCCCGTGCCCGGCACGGTGTTTCTGGTCTGCACCTCCGCTGGCGAAGTCGGTATCAACATCTCCGCCGACCACACGGTCTGCGATCTTTCAACCTTCGAGAGCACGAGCCAGCGATTCGGACGCGTGAACCGCTACGGCTTGCGCACCGACACCCGTATCACCGTGGTTTACCCCGCGGAGTTTGACGACAAGGACAAGCTCACTCCCGCGCGAGAAGCCACCCTGAAGCTGCTCCAGCGATTGAACGGCGATGCCAGTCCAAAGGCTTTGGGCGAGCTGATGGCTTTGCTGACCGAAAAGCAGCGCGAGGCCGCGTTCGCTCCACGGCCAACGATCCCGACCGCAACGGACATCCTCTTTGACGCCTGGGCGCTAACCAGCATTACGCAGCCAATGCCCGGCCGCCCGGAGGTCGCCCCGTACCTCCACGGCATTGCCAAGGACCTTCCGCAGACCACCATCGCCTGGCGGGCTGAACTTGACCTGCTCAAGGACGATCCGGACGCAAAGGCCGTGCTCAGCGCCATTTTCTCCAAGCATCGCATCCGGCCCCACGAGTCGCTGATAGTCAACAGCTTTCACCTGGTCGAGTTTCTCAAGGAAATCACTGCCCCGAAAGAACGCCCCGACCTGCTCGACACCCGGGTGGCATTGATCTTCTCTCGCGGTCTTGGTCTCACAACGGTCAAGACGCTAATTGACGATCCCCGCCCGCTCAACGCCGATCCAACCCTCGTTCTGCCCGCGAGCTTTGGCGGACTTGACAAGAACGGCATGCTCGGCATCCGGAAGCCCAAAGAGAAAAAGCCCGCCTCGTCCGAAGCGACCGGCGGCCATCCGGCAGTGGGCAGCGCGAGGAGCGAGGTGGAACCCGTTCAGTCGCTGGACATCGCAGACAAGGAGGGCTACGAGCGCGACCCGCCTGCGAAGGCCCGGCGGCGACTCCTTATCAATCGCTCCGGCGAGGGCTGGACAGCCCACGCGCTGCCCGGCACCGCGCCGCTGCCGCCAGACTGGAAGCTCGACGGACTGCAGGACACACCAACGCGACTCGTGAAACACCTCGAGAACAAGTCGAGCCTGAAAATCCGCCTCGTGCGGCCGGTCAAGCTGGACGAGGAGGGCGATCCGGTGTGCCTATTGGTCTGCCTCTCGCCGCCGCCCAAGGGCCGGGCGGCCATTGAGCAGGCCCTCGAAGATCATGTCCCGTCGGTGGAGCGCGAGGCCGAAGGGCTCGCCAGGGTGCTGCTTCCGGGCGACGGGGCCGCCAGCGCCGCGCTGCGTTTCGCCGCCAAGTGGCACGATGAGGGCAAGAAGTCCAAGCGTTGGCAGCGCTACATTGGTCGCCGAAACGAAAGCGATCCTCCGCTGGGCAAGGCCGCCGAGTGGCGCGACCCGAAACTTCTGGCCGGCTACCGCCACGAATTCGGCAGCCTGCTCCGCATCGCTGACGACGAGGCCCGGCGATACTTCGCCGACGCCGCCTTGAACCTCACCTCCGATGCGCAGCGACACGCCCTCGAACTCGCCCTGCACCTGATCGCCGCCCATCACGGCTACGGCGACCGCATTTCACCCACCCGTGGGACGACGAGTCCACCACCGCCGCGTGTGAGCAAATGCACATCGAAGTCGTCCGGCGCTTTGCTAGGCTGCAACGCCGTTTCGGCCGGTGGGGCTTGGCGTACCTCGAATCCCTGCTACGCGCCGCCGACTGGGCCGCCAGTCGCGCCGCCGGCAGCGATCCCGAGGTTGACGATGACGCCGCCGAACCCGAGGGGGACGAAGCATGAGCGACGCAAGACCCAACATCACCGTGGACGTGGACGTGACCAACCCCGGCCAGTTCTTCGCCTGCTGCGGGCTGCTGGAACTGGCCGACCGTCTCTGGCCGGGAGCGGAGGTTGTCGGCGCCTTCGCCGCGCCACGCTTTGAACGCTCGCGCTTCCGCATCTTCGCAAACGCTACCTTCAGCTCGACGGATATTGTAAAGAAACTCCTCGATTGTGAACGGACAGCGGTTGATCCGTATCGAGTCATCGTGGGATCGAATGGAAAACCCGTTAAAGATGCGAAAAAGACCAACCCGGTCAGGTTTGAATATCCAGTCTCGCTTCGACTCAGTTGGTGGCTTGATGAACTGGAAGGAAAACAAACCGAGTTCAAATTATGGGGTGCGCATCTCACGTCCGAAGGCCTCATCACCGACATGGTGCATGCGATAGTCGCCGACGTCATAACCGATAGCACCCTTCTCGAGTCACGCGTCGGCATGACCGGGCGAATCGGATTAGATACCAGAAGCAGTTGGAACACGCTTGACGAAGGCTTCTCTCCGAATGACCAGACGCTGCCTGTTGACACCTACCCCTCAACCGAACTCCTAGCGGCAATTGGACTCGAGACCTTTAGGTCTGCCCACGTGGAAGGCGGTTATGTTTATGCCTGCTGGTCCACTCCAGTGCCGCCGATTGTCGCCCGGGCTGTCGCATCTTGCAGCGTCCGCATCCAAGGAATGGCTCGCTATCGCTTTAAGATTGGAGCGCGTGGGAAGTTCAAGTTCTTTACCAAAGCGGCCCTACTTGAAAGGAACAACAATGAATGAAACAAACGACATCGGAAACCTGTTGAACAACGACGGTCCAGTTGCCCTCATCATCAAACAGCCGCTCGCACCCGTGGATGAGGATGATCGTATCGTCTTCCCCCCAACCTATCCCCTGACAGAGTGGAAGGGCCGAGTTCACACGATCCGTGATGGCGACTATCGGGTGACGGTGGAGCTGCCCACGGGGTCGAGGGCGAACAAAGACGAGAAGAGGGAGAACCAGAGGCCCGGCTATCAAATTGACCGATTCCCCGATGGGACGAACATCTGCGAGATCGACAGCCCTCAATCGCAGAGCAACCGAATCGAGCCGAGGTTCAAGGAAATCGCCGGAGGGAAGCTTGTCCCGCAAGTCGAGATTCAGGTCGGTAACGAAAAGGTGAACCTGCTCGATGTTGGACATCGCGCCGGTGACGCCGTGGTGCGCATGTCTTCGCTGGCGGCAGAGATTCACGAAGCCTTCACCGCCGCCAAGTCGCGCGACGTCTTCAAACTCGCTACACTTGCCCCCACGTCGCTTGTCTTTGGCGTGTGGGACTCACGCTCAACCCAAGTGAAACAGCAGCGTGTGCTCAAAGCCCACATCCGAGCCACCAACGTTCGCGAGGTGTCTCGCTCAGCTCAATACACACCGGCGGTGGCGTATGTGGATTCCGGCGCGATCGGCGAAAAGGTCGAGAAGAAGACCGGCGAAGAAAGCAATCTTTCACAGGAAGGCATGGTCCACGCCCTCAGCACCCAAACAGTTGGCGGCGTCATGCTGACAAAGGACAGCCAGTTACTGAGAACGGTAAACGTTAATCTGGAAGCAATTCGAACGCTTCGAGGTGCTGTTCCTCCCACGCGAAAGGGCGATGGGGCTGGCGAAGCTGAAGAAGCGATCGACTGCACCAAGGAACTCCGGAATTACATCCTCGGGTTGGCGCTGGTTGCGGCATTTCACGAGCCGGACCTGAACCTTCGCGAGGGATGCCATTTGAAGCACGCGGACGGTCAGTCGGCCTCGGCCAAATTTATCTACCGCTCCAAGGAGAATGGGCCGTGTCCGTTTGGCTGGGAGCAGGTGGTTCAGTTTGCCCGATCTGCGAAGAAGGAGTTCTTTAAGCGTGGGGGCATCGAGGAGAATGCCATTGACCGGCACGATGTGACGTTTGAAACCGGGGTGGCCGAGAAGTTCCTCGCTTACCCACAGGCCGAACGTGACAAGATTCGGAAACTCGGGCCGATTACGGCTGAAACGCTGGCGCGCTTTGAGGCCGCCAAGAAAAAGCGGGAACAGGGTGAACATCCGGTCGTGAAGCTCCGCCAGCTTGTTGAAGGCCTGAAGACGAACAAGGCAGGTAACAAGCTGAATGAGGCACCCGCCAAGAAGCTCAAAGAGCATCTCGAGAGCTTTCAGGAGGGCGATGATCTGAAGGAAACCGCCCTCCAAATGGGCGCTGTACTGGAAGGCGGTGATGACCCTGCATCTAAGATTCAGAAACTGAAGGACCTTCTTCCGCCCGCGGAAGGCACCGTGAGCGGTCACAAATCCGATGAGGGCGACGGCGGTACCGAGAAAGATTCGCAATGAAGCGCCTTCTCCTGACGATCCAGTTGCTTGACGACCGCTACCACGGGCTCCTGGCGCGCAACGGACCCCCGGAGTGGCCGCCGTCGCCGTTCCGGTTGTTCTGTGCGCTGGTCGCCGGCGTGGCGCGGCGAGGCGAACTGGAAGGCGACACCGGCAAAGCTTTGGCATGGTTGCAGGGCCTTGAGCCACCGATCATTATCACGCCAAAGTCCAAACACGGGCAGCCGTTTACCCGTTTTGTGCCAAACAATGACGGCGACAAGAAGCCCGACCGGCAGGAGCGGCTGGCGGCAAAACTAAACATTCCGACACTGATGCTTCTGAGAGATACGAAAAGCCTGAATTGCATTACCTGTGGGACATCGCCGGAAGGACTGACGTGCCATTCAACCGCCTCCGCCATGCGGCACGAAGTCTTGTAGCCTTGGGCTGGGGCATAGATATGGCGTTCGCCGATGCGAGGCTGGTGACCCAAGCCGAAGTGCAGAAACTTCCGGGCGTACGGTGGTATCCGATGCCCGGTGCGTGGCGTGACGAGGGCATGCTTCGCGTGCCGATTGTGCATGCCGGACAGCAAGAATCCACGCTGCGTGACCTGAAGCAATGCCATGAGGCCGCAACGGCGCGGATCGAACACGGCAAGCCGTTGCACACCGCGAAGAAGCCGCGAGTGTATGAACACGTGTTCTATGCCAGTGCCGAGCGCCCCCTTGGTCGCCCTTGGCGCGTCTTCGAACTCCGCAACACCGACGGCTCGCGCTTCCGTTATCCGCATCGCAAGCTCATTCACATCGCCGGCATGGTTCGGCATCTGGCGAAGGAAACGATGACGAAAGACCCGCCGCACGGCGTGGCGCCCAATTGGCCTGAGACGTATGTCGCCGGCCACGCCGAAGCAGATTCCAACGACCATCATCAACTCTCATATCTGCCGCTCCCTTCGGTCGGCCACCAGCATGCTGACCCCGGTGTGCGGCGAGTGATGATTGCAGCGCCGGTGGGCGACGACGTTTGCTCGATCACGTCGCTCGGCATTTGGTGGGTCAGGTACTCAAGCCGCTTCGCGGCGACGAATTCGCTGGCGGCGGGCCGCCAATGCTTGTGCCGATGCCACGGCAGACCCGTGATGGTGTCGTGCGATGTTATACCGAGCCGGCCAACGTCTGGCACAGCTTTACTCCCGTCATCCTCCCCGGCCACGACGACCACAGGCCCGACAAGACGCGCAAGCTTATTGAGAAAGCCCTTCAACAATCCGGCATTGATCAACCGTGCGAGTTCGAGTGGAGCGCGTTTTCGCAGTTCCCGAAGTCGTTCTCGGCACTCAAGTATGATCGCAACGGGCGACCGGCCGGCTACATTCGGCCGGATCACTTGTTAAGCAAGACCGCCATCCACTTGATGCTGCATTTCAAGGAGGGCTTGAGCATGCCAGGTCCGTTGGTAATCGGTGCTGGTCGGCACTGCGGTTTAGGCTTGCTTGCCGCCATTGCGGAATAAACCTGTGGCACCGCGGTTTCGCTTGACAATTTGTGGCACGGCCCATTTCGGTCTCGGCCTATTCGTGCCGGTTGCGGCTGGGGCGGAGGGTCAATGACGACAACTTGACAACAACTGTTCGCCAATATGAACGCCAAAGAGAGCGAAACCAAACGAGCAACCGAGTATCTGAACAGCCTCCTGCGTAATGCAGTCGAGGGCGGGGCCGACGTGGTGGACCTGGAGCGTGTACCGGAAGGGTTGGAGATTTGCTTCTTCAGAGGCAGTTCCGGTATGGGAACCGTTCTAAAGGACCGCGCCTTGGAGACGGCACTTGTCGAACTGATCGTCCGCCGGGCCGGGTTGGAGAACCGGGGCAGGGGCAAGCTGGATTGGAATGTCCTGGGTGAGAATCGCAGGATCACGGTTGAGGAATACGACAGCTTCGGCGAGACCTGCTTTCGGCTGAAGCTGGGCAAGACCGCCCCTCGGCCAAAGAGAAATCAACGCTGACCCACTGTCCTCGTGAGCCGTTTATTTGCGCTGCATCGAAAGTCGTTTTGGAACCGCTCGCCGGCTTGCCCGGCTGCGAATGGACGGGCACGGAGTGTCTCTTGCCGAGCGTCGAGGGGCGATTGCTGAGGGGCGAGGGGCGAGTGTCGCGTGTCGAGGGGCGGCACCTCGTTCCCTCGTCCCCCGACGCTCGACCCTCGACTCTCGACCCTCGACACCTGCGTCTGGATGCTTCCGAATGCGAGCGGCCTTTCCAACCCGCAGGGTTGGCAGAGGGTAGCCGGTGGTCGTTCGGGGAACAAGGGGCGAACGACCACCGGAAAGCCGTCGAGCGCGAGCGCACCCCGGAGGGAGTGCCAGAGTCGGAGGTAATGGCTGGTCCGTGGGATGGACGACACCCAACCCCGAAAGGAATAGCCGCGAAGAAGCACAAAAGGGGCAAGAGATCAGGGTTTTTGCGCCTCTTGCGCCTCTTCGCGGCTATCAAGGCCTCGGCCTGTTGGTCGCCGCATGATTCGTGTGCATTCGCGTTCATTCGCGGTTAAACTCAACCCATGAAACGAGACCTCGACAAGATTGACGATGCGGTGCTTGCGTTGCTGCACTTCACCAGCTTCACCAAAGAACGCGGCGAACTCGCCTTCACCCGCGCCTGGAGGGGGCATGGTTGGGGTGGCATTTATCGGAATGCCAACTCTCTTAGGAGGTTGCAATGAAGCCTCTTGCACACATGGCCCCTTTTTTCTCGCGCTTTCCGGAGCTGGCGGCGCACGAGACTCGCGCCATCACGCTCTTCGAACCCCACGCCGGGCTGCCCGCCGGTGAATACGGGTTTCTGGAATTGTATTGCGACGAGCCGGCTTGCGACTGCCGGCGCGTCCTCGTTCAGGTCCGCCGCGCCGACCGGCCTAATGAAGTTCTGGCGACCATCAATTACGGCTGGGAGAGCGAGGCCTTTTACGCCCAATGGCTGCACGGCGACCGCGAGGGGGCGCGTGATATGGCGAGCGCCAGTCTGGACCCGCTCAATCCGCAGTCCAAACTGTCTCCGGTGCTGCTGGAGCTGTTTCGCCATATTATCCTCCAAGATCGGGCCTACATTGACCGGCTTCGCCGCCATTATCGAATGTTCAAGCGCGCGCGACGCGGAGCAGCGCCAAGGCTGCCCGGCGGGCGCCGGAAAGGGCCTTGAATCATTTCGCTGAAGGTATTATTGTATGGGCGATGAAATTGAGACTGGACCTGCTGGAGCAACTGAGCGACCAGGACATCCTGGAGGAGGTCCTGGCGAACAATCACCGCTACAAGCCCGAGCCCAATTTCTCAAAAACCGGAGTTGGGAGCTTGTCGTCGGCCTCAACCGCGGAGCGTGCGCAAGAGGAGGCGCGCAGCACGGCCAGAATTCAGAGAGCTATGCAACGCTTGAGGCAGAGTGGCGGCGCAGACAAGCCCAACTCTCCTCCCTCGACGAAACCATAGAATTCCTCCGCTCCTGCCACCGGCGGGCGCCCTTTCTCTTCTTCAACGGCAATACCTTCGCTGACGTCGGCAGAACCATAGTTGACGTCGTCTTCGCGGAAATGCCCACCACGCGCCGGCGTGAGGTCATGTCCGCGGTTGCCCATTACATCGCCGGGGTGCTGGCTCGCCAGAGCATGGTCGAGATCGTCGAAGGCCTATGGCAATCCGCCGACCTCAAGCCGGGTGACCGCGTTAAGACGCTTCGCGGTTCGACGCGCGGCGTCATTGTGCGTGTCCAGCCCGACGGACGAGTGGCGTGGCGTCCGGACGGAGGCCAGGCGGAGCTGATCGCCCTGCCGGAGAGCCTGCTCCGGACTGCCGAGTGTTGGCCGCCGAAATGAAATCCAACCTGGATAAGCTCGAACCGTTTGGCCTGATTTGCCACCACATGGCGCTGGCGGAGGCGCGGCTAGTCGAGGTGCCGACGACTTCCACGCTCGCGCCGAAAGGCCGATACTTCCTGTGGGAATACTATTGCACGGATCCGCGGTGCGACTGCCGGCGGGTGGGGGTGCAGTTCATCGAGGACGCCGAGCCGTCCCGGGTCATGGCCACGATCCACTACGGGTGGGAAAAGGCCGGGTTCTACAAGAAGTGGAGCCGCAGCCGAGACCCGAGCCTGTGGCGTGAGATGGCGGGCGCTTCCTTGGAACCTCTCGGCGAACAGGGACCCCACGCGGAGGGTTTCCTGAAAATCTTCGATCACATCATCAAGGACCGGCAACTGGTGGCCGCTTTCCGCCGCCACTACGCCCTGGTCAAACAGACCATCGCCAAGCCATGAAACCAGAGTCGAATGCGTCCTTTGGGTAGCCGCTCCTAATCCTAATCCTAATCTTAATCCTAATCCTAATCCCAATCCTGCTCGCCAAGCCATGAAACCCGAGTCGCAAGCGCCCTCTCCCCCATCGCCGCCTCCGGCCCCGTCGCCTTCGCTTCCTTCGTTGCCTTCCGTTAAACCTGTTGGTGTCTCGCGCCCCTCGCCCCTCGACCCTCGCCCCTCGTCCCCTCCCGCCGCTGAGACCGGCGCCGCGCCCGAGCAGGCGCACCCGGTTTTCCAGCAGGCCCTCGAAATCCTGCGCCGCGAGATGCCTGCGTCGCCCACGCGCTGCGCCGGCACCCCTGGCCAACCGATGGAAGGGGGCCGGGCTGAGGGCGTCCCGCCACTCTGCACTCCGCACCCTGCGCTCGCCACTGAAGTCATTCCCGCGCGGATGTTGAACGAGTTCGTCTATTGTCAGCGGCTGTTCTATTACGAATTCGTCGAGGGCGTCTTTGTCGAGAGCGCGGATACGTTGCGTGGCGGCGCGATTCATCAACGGGTTGATTCGGGCAACGGCGCTTTGCCGGCAGCCAAACGCAAGCTGGAAGCCGGCAAGCCTAAAGCAGAGGAAAAAGCGGCGGCCGTTGAATCCGTGAGCAAAGACCCCCGCCCGGAACGCCGGCTTCAGCCGGCAGCACAGGGAAAAGCAGCCGACGCTGCATCCGTGAGCAAAGAGCCAGAGGCGCAAGAGGCGGAACCCGAAACCATTCATTCGCGTTCCGTGCAAATGGGTTCAGACCGGTTGGGCGTCGTCGCCAAGATGGACCTGGTCGAGGTCCGTGCCGGACTGGCCACCGAAGCTGTACTGGCCACCGGTGCCGGACTGGCCGCCGGAGCCGCGCCGGCCAATGCCACCCCCGTAGCGGCGCCTCGGCAGAGCGCCGCAAACAAAGGTCTGGCAACCGAAGCAGCGCCGCCCAATGTTCCGGCCGATGGAACCGGAGACCTGTTCACGGCGCTGGAAGTCTGCCCCGTCGATTACAAGGCGGGCGCGCCCAAGGAGGGCGAGGAGGCCAACGAATTATGGGACACCGACAAGATGCAGCTTGGGTTGCAGGCGCTCATCCTGCGCGACAACGGTTACACTTGCAACGAAGGCGTTATCTATTATCGCGCCACAAAGCAGCGCGTTCGCCTGCCCATCACTCCCGAATTGGAACATTGGATTCTACGAAACGTCGCGCAAGCCAGACGGGCCATCGCCGGGCCGATTCCCGCGCCTTTGGTCCATTCGCCCAAGTGCGTCCGTTGTTCGCTCGCCCCAGTCTGCCTGCCCGACGAGACCCGAATGCTGGCCCAAGTGGAGCAGGCTTCCAGCCTGCCCGCCCTCTCTCCCTTGTCGCCTACTCTTAATCCTAATCCTAATCCTAATCCGCCTCCCCCCGAGTCCCCAACCCTCAGTTCTCAACTCTCAGCTCTCAACCCGCCCCCCGCCCCCACCCTGGCCGCCAGCCCCGACCCCCCCGCCGCGCCCCGGCGATTGATTGCTCCCCGGGACGATACTCGTCCGCTCTATCTGAATACTCAGGGCTATCGCGTCGGCTGCAAAGACGAGGTCTTGCAGGTCAAAGAAAAGGACAGGGTCATCGAGGAAGTGCGGATGCGGGATGTCTCGCATGTGGCGTTGTTTGGCAACATCCAGATCTCGACGCAAGCCATTCAATCCCTCTGCGAACAGGAAGTGCCAGTGACCTATTTCTCAATGGGTGGCTGGTTTTACGGGATTACTCGAGGCCACGCGATGAAGAATGTGTTTCTGCGCATGGAACAGTTCCGATTGGCGCGCGATGAAACGACCTGCCTGTCACTCGCGCGGCAGTTTGTGCACGGAAAGGTTCGCAACCATCGCACCCTGCTCATGCGCAACCACCTGGAACCGCCGGAGGCGATCATCATGAAACTCAAGCGCGCGTCCGAGGATGCGCTGGCCGCCGCTTCAACTGAGGAGCTTCTTGGAATCGAGGGCGCCGCCGCGAGCCAGTATTTTCAACAGTTCAGCGGCATGGTCAAGGTCGAGGACGACCTGCCCGGCATCCAAACGCAACGGCAGGATGCCCGGCAGGCCGCGTTCAACTTCAACTTTAGCAACCGCAACCGCCGTCCGCCAACCGATCCGGTCAACGCCATGCTCTCGCTCGCTTACAGCCTGTTGGCCAAGGATTGCACGCTCGCCGCGCTGGCGGTGGGTTTCGATCCCTACCTGGGATTTTACCATCAGCCCCGTTTCGGACGGCCGGCCTTGGGCTTGGATTTGATGGAAGAGTTCAGGCCGCTCATCGCGGAGTCCACGGTCTTGAGCTGCATCAACCATCGAGTGGTCACGGAAAAAGACTTCGTGCGTGCCGGCCAGGCCGTGAACCTCACCGCGCCGGGACGCAAACGGTTCTTCCAAACATACGAGCAGCGCATGAGTTCGCTCATTACGCACCCATTGTTCGACTACAAGGTGAGCTATCGCCGGGCACTCGAGCTGCAGGCGCGCCTGCTGGCCAAAACGCTCACGGGCGAGATCGCCCAATACATCCCGCTGATGACCAGGTGACCCATGCGCAACCCTCCTCCCCGGAACGCCGCCTCCAGGCGGCAGCAGCAATACATCCCGTTGATCACGAGGTGACCCATGCGCACAACCTACCTGGTTTGCTACGACATCGCCGACGACAAACGGCTGCGAAAAGTCTTTAAGACCTGCGTCAATTTTGGCGACCATCTGCAATTCTCCGTATTCGAGTGCGACTTGAACCCATCGGAAAAGATTGAATTGCAAACCGCTTTGGGCGACATCATCAATCACGACGAAGATCAGGTGATCTTTGTGGCCCTGGGGCCGGCAGAAGGCCGGGGTGACCGCGTCATCACCGCCCTCGGATTGCCCTACACGAAGCTCGATGCCCCATGTTACGTGGTTTGAAACGTCGGCGCTCTTTGACAATTTAACCCGCGAGCGGCGAGGTGCTGCGCAAAACCCCGCCCCCGCTCGCATGTCGCAACCGATTGACAATGAACAACAAACGATGAGCATACGATCAGAACGTCCCCTCCAAACAACCGAAATGGCTTCCCCGGTCGCAATTCACCCATTGCGGCCTTGCCCAAGAACAGCTAATGAACAAGCTACTTCCGCGCCCCCGCGGGCGCGGCCCCGTTGAAGCTTGGTCGGTGCTCGATTGGTTTCCGGGGTGCAAGACACTTCCGCGCCCCCGCGGGCGCGGCCCCGTTGAAGCTAATTAATTGGTTCCGTGTAGCCAGACGGCTGCACCACTTCCGCGCCCCCGCGGGCGCGGCCCCGTTGAAGCGTAATCTGCGCTACCGGGTTGCCACGCAACCACATAACTTCCGCGCCCCCGCGGGCGCGGCCCCGTTGAAGCACCACCGCCCCGCTCCACTCCTCGGGCCACTCCGTTACTTCCGCGCCCCCGCGGGCGCGGCCCCGTTGAAGCATGCCGGGCCGATTGCGGTACCGGCGGGCGGCTTGAACTTCCGCGCCCCCGCGGGCGCGGCCCCGTTGAAGCCGGTACTGAAATCTCAAACGAATACCATTATGATTATCACTTCCGCGCCCCCGCGGGCGCGGCCCCGTTGAAGCGAGGTGGACCGGAGCTGGACGGATGAGCAGGCGGCGACTTCCGCGCCCCCGCGGGCGCGGCCCCGTTGAAGCGTCGCGACTGCCAGGCGTGCGACCTCTGCTACGTCGAACTTCCGCGCCCCCGCGGGCGCGGCCCCGTTGAAGCGCCGACCAGGTAAGAGGAGCGCCAGGCGCCGAGGGAAACTTCCGCGCGCCCGCGGGCGCGGCCCCGTTGAAGCCGTAGACTTGCCAGCATGGGCTGCCGCGCAAACCGCAGTACTTCCGCGCCCCCGCGGGCGCGGCCCCGTTGAAGCGCAGCTCCAATCCCTCGCGGCCGCCGCCCAGGCCGCAACTTCCGCGCCCCCGCGGGCGCGGCCCCGTTGAAGCGACGTGAAGGCAGCGTACAGCATTGGGAGCGCGAGCGACTTCCGCGCCCCCGCGGGCGCGGCCCCGTTGAAGCACCACCGCGCTCCCAGCCACCTGTGCATCGCCCAAACTTCCGCGCCCCCGCGGGCGCGGCCCCGTTGAAGCCAGTATGTTGCCAAGACTGTGCCCACCAATCCGACAAACTTCCGCGCCCCCGCGGGCGCGGCCCCGTTGAAGCTTATGGTATTTACACCTATCACGGGAGCATAACAGTCACTTCCGCGCCCCCGCGGGCGCGGCCCCGTTGAAGCCACCCAGGAGGTCCCCAACCCGGAGGGTGTCAATTTACTTCCGCGCCCCCGCGGGCGCGGCCCCGTTGAAGCTTGGCGATGCGCGGGTGACCGGGAATGCGCAAATATACTTCCGCGCCCCCGCGGGCGCGGCCCCGTTGAAGCCGCAAGCCCTCGGCGACAGCGCCGCCGCGGCCTCGACTTCCGCGCCCCCGCGGGCGCGGCCCCGTTGAAGCGAGTGGGCCCGCGGCGCGCTTTTGACGGTCCAGGAAACTTCCGCGCCCCCGCGGGCGCGGCCCCGTTGAAGCGCCGTGGAAAAAGTCGTAGCGGGCGGATTGGATGACACTTCCGCGCCCCCGCGGGCGCGGCCCCGTTGAAGCCAGTTCGTGCCATAGGTGACGACGGGGGGATTGCCGGACTTCCGCGCCCCCGCGGGCGCGGCCCCGTTGAAGCCGGGAGACAAATTCGTGCCAGGCCCGCCAATCTTCCCACTTCCGCGCCCCCGCGGGCGCGGCCCCGTTGAAGCCGCTCGGCCAAAGCCCATAGCCGATGCTGGGCAATCTACTTCCGCGCCCCCGCGGGCGCGGCCCCGTTGAAGCTGGTTGGAAAGCCGCTGCTCGGGCGCACTTTGCGCGACTTCCGCGCCCCCGCGGGCGCGGCCCCGTTGAAGCGAGCCAGCCCGTCAGGCAGTTCGGCCCGTGCTCGAAACTTCCGCGCCCCCGCGGGCGCGGCCCCGTTGAAGCGGCCATGCTCTGGCTGAGGCCATCGGGCATGGGGGGCACTTCCGCGCCCCCGCGGGCGCGGCCCCGTTGAAGCATCGAGCAGGGCGGCGTCAATGGTGATGCTGGTGGGACTTCCGCGCCCCCGCGGGCGCGGCCCCGTTGAAGCTCCTCAGCGGTAATATCGGCGACCGTCGTGGTGCCGACTTCCGCGCCCCCGCGGGCGCGGCCCCGTTGAAGCAGCAAAACGGGCTTCCTCAAGACCCGCTGGACGGCACTTCCGCGCCCCCGCGGGCGCGGCCCCGTTGAAGCGCACGGAAATTGAAAGGCTAAAGGCCCGGACGCCGGACTTCCGCGCCCCCGCGGGCGCGGCCCCGTTGAAGCGATATGTTCACCCCCACAATGTTGGTCGTCCGCGTCCACTTCCGCGCCCCCGCGGGCGCGGCCCCGTTGAAGCGTTCCCCCCAGGCCGACCCAGACCACGTCGCAGGAACTTCCGCGCCCCCGCGGGCGCGGCCCCGTTGAAGCGTCGCCGGCGTCAGCGCCACCTGGCACATGACCAGGCTACTTCCGCGCCCCCGCGGGCGCGGCCCCGTTGAAGCGAACAGCCTCGCCCACTCGACCCGGAAACCCGCCGCACTTCCGCGCCCCCGCGGGCGCGGCCCCGTTGAAGCGACCGCTGGCGCAGGTAAATTAACAGAGATTGAAGAGACTTCCGCGCCCCCGCGGGCGCGGCCCCGTTGAAGCGGCACTGGAAAGGCCAATCTCGCGCTTGGTCTTGGTGACTTCCGCGCCCCCGCGGGCGCGGCCCCGTTGAAGCAGATAGGGGCGAATTAGGCCGAAAGTGGGCGAAAGAGACTTCCGCGCCCCCGCGGGCGCGGCCCCGTTGAAGCTGGATCTTTCTTATACTGCAACAGCGATTTGACAGAACTTCCGCGGCCCCGCGGGCGCGGCCCCGTTGAAGCCCCATGATGTCGGAGTTGCCCTCCGTAAGGACCTCGAACTTCCGCGCCCCCGCGGGCGCGGCCCCGTTGAAGCCACGACGAATTGCGGGCCAGGGACGTTTGGATCCTTACTTCCGCGCCCCCGCGGGCGCGGCCCCGTTGAAGCCTCTAACCTATCGGCGGCGCGAGTTATGGAGTTTATTACTTCCGCGCCCCCGCGGGCGCGGCCCCGTTGAAGCGACTGGCTCCGCGGTGCTGACGAGTTGTCGTACAACACTTCGTGTTGCTTCGGTAAGGGTGTGTGACGGGGTTTCGGCCCCCGGTGGTAGTCTTCGCGGCAGATTATGGCAGCGAAGACAACGATCAAATCGGACCCCGCATTTGCAGCAGCCATTGCGCGGGTGCAACCAGCCCTGGCAGCCTGGCGCCAGCGGCGTAAACATCGAGAACCCATCCCGGAAGCGTTATGGCGGACAATGGTGACTTTGGCACGAGGCTACGGACTGAGCCCTGTGGCCCAAGCTCTCGGCGTAAATTACACTGCCCTCAAGCGCCACTTGGCGGCCAGTCCAGTTCCGGAACCTTCCAGGGCCGGTGCCCTGCCTCCGGGGTTTGTCGAGGTGCCGGTGGCCACTTGGCCCAGCGGCCCGCAGTGGGTGATTGAACTGGAGGACCGCCGCGGTTCGAAACTGACCCTGCGGCTGGCGCAAAGCGACAGTGTCGCGGCACTGGCTTTGGCCCAAGGGCTCTGGAGGCATCGGTCGTGATTCAGATTACCCCGCAGATGCGGTTGTTGCTGGCGGTCGAGCCGGTGGATTTTCGCAAAGGCATTGACGGGCTGGCGCAGGTTTGCCGCCAAAGGCTGGATACCGACCCGATTGGCGGCGCCGTGTTCATCTTCTCGAATCGGCGGCGGCGGGCGCTTAAGATCCTCATGTATGACGGCCAGGGTTTTTGGCTGTGCCAGAAACGGCTCTCTCAGGGACGATTTGGCTGGTGGCCCACTGGCGGCCAGGCCGCAGGAATGTTCCTTGGCCGAATTGGGTCCCTTGGAAATCCGCCAAGTGCGGCGCACGCCGGCCGAAGAACTCTTCGGCAGCCTCATCGAGGCGCACCATTATTTGGCTTATACCCAGCCGGTCGTTCAAGCAGTTGTGGGTTTATCCGCTACGGCCGGGCTTTCGCCGCCAGCTTTGCGGAGGGGGCTATGGCTCAGGGCAGCGGTCCGGAGGTCGTCGCCCTGAGCCCGACCCAACTGGAAGAGTTGTTGGTCAAGCTGGCCGGGCTCTTGCCGGCGGAGACTTACCAACTGGTGCAAACGCTCTTGCGGACCCTCCAATGGGTCATGGGAGTGCTCGAAGCCAAGAACACCACCCTGGGCCGACTTCGGCGGATGATCTTCGAGACCAGACCGAGAAGAGCCGCAACCTGCTGGCTCAAAGTGACGCCGCCGCTGCCAGCGCCAAAACGCCAGACCCCAAGCCCAAAGCCAAAGGGCACGGGCGCAAAGCCGCCCAGGATTATCCGGGAGCCAAGCGCCTGCCGGTGCCTCATCCCAAGCTGCGCCTTGGGGACCTCTGCCCCAAGTGCCTCAAAGGCAAACTCTACCTGCTCAAGACCCCAGCCCGGATCGTGCGCATTGCCGCCCAGCCTATGTTTAGCGCGACGATCTTCGAACTGGAACGGTTGCGTTGCGCTTTGTGCGGAGCCCTCTTCACCGCCGCCCCGCCGCCGGAGGCTGGGCAGAGCAAATACGATCCGAGCTGTGGCGTCATGTTGAACCTGCAGCGCTTTGGGGTGGGCCAGCCCATGTATCGCACCGACAAATGGCAGCACTATCTTGGCGTGCCGCTGGCCGCCTCGACGCAGTGGGAACTGATGGCGGCGGCCTCCAAAACACCCGAAGTGGTCTATGAGGCCCTGATCGAAGCCGCCGCCCAAGCCGAGGTTTTGCACAACGATGACACCCCCATGCGGGTGCAGAGCTTGCGGCGGCAAATCGCCGACGCCCAGGACCCGGACCCGCGCACGGGCATTTTCACCACCAGCATCGTCGCCCGAGTCGGCCCAGTCCCGGTGGCCCTGTTCTTCACCGGCCAGAAGCACGCCGGGGAGAATCTGGACCAACTGCTCCAAAGCCGGGAGGCCAATCGGAGCCAGCCGCTGCAGATGTGCGATGCGCTCGCGCGCAATGAACCCAAGGAGTTCCACACCCTGCTGTGCCATTGCCTCCTCCACGCCCGAAGAAACTTTATTGACGTGGGCCAGAGCTTTCCGGAGGAATGCCGCCAGGTCATCGAAAGCCTGCGGGAGATCTATCGCTTTGAGGCCCTGGCCAAGGAACGGCAGCTCTCGGACCTGGAACGACTGGCCTTCCACCAGGAACACAGCAAACCGGTGATGGACCAACTCCGGCAGTGGATGAAAGAGCAGTTGGAACAAAAGAAGGTTGAACCCAACTCCGGTCTGGGAGAGGCCATCAACTACATGCTCAAACGGTGGGAAACGTTGACCCGTTTCCTCTCGGTCCCCGGTGCGCCGCTGGACAACAACATCGCGGAGCGGGCGCTCAAGATGGCGATCCTTCACCGCAAAAACTCGTTGTCCTATAAAACGCTCAACGGAGCCCGGATCGGCGACATCCACATGAGCCTGATCCACACCTGCGAACTCAACCGGGTCAACCCCTTCGACCACCTCATGGCCCTCGAGCAACACGCCCAGGCGGTGGCAAAGGCCCCGACCTGTTGGTTCCCGTGGAACTACCGACAGGCCATCCAAGCGGTCAACAGCGGCTGATTAGCCCGCCCTCGCCCATAGTGGGCGCCCGCGTCCGGCCCCGGCGCCCTGGAAAAGCCGCCCGCCTCCAAGTTTTTGCCGCTACGCACGCTTGCCGAAGCAACACGGTCTATTACCAAGGCAAGAACTCGACCCCTGGGTATTATTGCGCCAACAGCCAAGCGTTCAACGGCCGTGGGACCTGGTGCCTGCGCGTCGGAGGTGTGCGCGTTGATCGAGCGGTGGTGGAAACATTCCTGGAGGCGATCGCTCCTGCAGGACTCGAGGCCGCTATTGCCGCCCAGAGCCTCGGTGAAGCTCAAGACCAGAACGCGCTCAAACAGTTTCGTTTGCAAGTCGAGCGAGCCCGCTACGAAGCCGAGCGCGCCGAACGCCGGTTCCGAAACGTAGAGCCGGAAAACCGCTTGGTCGCTCGCACGCTGGAAACCGAGTGGGAGAACAAACTCCACGACCAACGAGGCGCGGAAGCCGAGCTGGCGCGCAAAGAGCAGGAACAGAGACTGCAGCTCACCGACCTGCAGCAGGAACAGATTCGTGCGTTGGGGAGCGATTTGAAACAAGTTTGGGACGCGCCGACCACGACGGACCGAGACCGGAAGGAACTGCTGCGCAGCTTGCTGGAGGAAGTTAAAATCAATGTGTTGGCCGACGAAAGCAAAGCGCATTTGGTGCTGCGCTGGAAGACCAGCGCCGTGTCCGAACTGGACGTGCTTTGGAGAAGTCCCAGACCGGCTCCGATCCGAACGGATGAAGAGACGATCGAGTTGATGCGCCGCCTGGCCGTGCATCATACCGACGCCATCATTGCCGGGGTGCTGAATCGGCAAGGAAGGAAGACGGCTCGCGGTGAGAGCTTCACCGCCAATCGGGTCGCGAGCCTTCGCAACCACTGGAAAATCCCCTGCTATCAAGCCCCGGCCAAGCCTGCGGAGGGCGAGTGGCTCACGGTTGACGCCGCTGCCAAGCAACTGGGCGTTGCGGCCTCGACTCTGCTTCGGTGGCTCAACGATGGATTTATCGGCGGCGAGCAAGTCACGCCGGGAGCTCCCTGGCGCATTCAAATGACTAATGAACTGAAAAAGTTGATCGTGCCTGAGGTGCCGGCGGGTTATGTCGCCATGCCCCAAGCCATGCGCATCCTCGGGGTGTCGCGCCAGACGATCATGGAGCGTGTGAAGCGCGGAGAGCTTCCGGTGGTTCACGTGTGCCGTGGCAAGCTCAAGGGCTTGCGCATCGGGCTTTCGGACAGCCAACCGCAGCTTTTCGACCAAGCCTCGGGCAAGCTGCAGAGGGTCGGAACCGCCGCCGACCCATTCGGTCTGGCCGACTCTGCTCCGATGGCTGCTGGACAGACTTATTGTGGGCGGGCAAATTGCTCCGTGTGCTCCGTTGCCGACATGACCATGGGCCAAGCGCCGCCAGCCCACCTCGCCATGCCCCAGGCGATACGAACGCCTGGAGCCTCACGGCCAGCGAACATGCACCGTGTAAAGCACGGGGGTCTTACGGTAGCGCGCACGAGCCGTGCCGAGCAGAAAGCATTGCACATCAACACTTTACACCAGCAATCCGCCGCCTCGTGGCCAACCTTCAACAGCAAGCGTGTAGTATGAATATGTATCGAAGTAGCCAGCCAGATCCGCGTCATACACCGCCGTTTTGCCTTCCTTGAGGTGCTTCTGGATGATGCGCAAGGCATCGTGCGCCGACCTGCCGGGCCGAAACCCGTGGGAGCACTCCTCAAAGTCGGCCTCGAAGATTGGCTCCAATATCAGCAGCACCGCCGCTTGCACCACCCGGTCCCGCACCGTCGGAATGCCCAACGGCCGCAGTTTTCCATTGGGCTTGGGGATATAGACCCGCCGCACCGCTTGGGCGCGATAGGTCTTGTCCTTCAAGCTCCGCTGGATTTCGTCAAGAAAGGCCGCTTCCCTTTCCGGCGTTGCGGCAATTCCTTCGATGCTCACTCCATCTACGCCCGGTGCCCCGTCGTTGCGCCGTACCGCCGCCCAGGCGGCTTGCAGCACATCGCTCCGGCCCACCAGACCGTAGAGACTGTAGAAGCGAAACCGCTTCTGTTGTTTGGCTTTCTGTCCCAGCTTCTGTCTCAGTGCCTGGAGGCTCGGCGGCAGAATCGCTTCCCGAAAGGAAAGCTCCTCCACCGCCTGTTCTGTCGTAGAAGTTTTCACCCCAATCAGCTCCAGTTCCCTCTGACTCGGCTTGACCCTGGCCAGGGCTCCTTGGCTCCATCCCGACTTAATCGAGACTTCGCAGCTACTATGAGCCCATCCGACACCGCCATTCCGGCCCCGCCAGCCGGTTATGGCTTCCCGTCGGCGGTTGTCCTGGCCTCCCGGCCAGAACTCCAGATGGGGTCTCCCAAGTTCCTGTCGGTTCTTTCCGCGCGCGCTGTCTCCTCTCACCCCGGGGAGTCCGGTCGGTGCGTCTGATCGAGGCTTCCCGACCGGTGCTGGCTTCACCACATCCGGCAGGCTGGCCACTCCCATTATACGTGTAACGAGGCCGAACCGAGTTCGCGGGACGCTACGGCTCGCGCGTTGGCCTTCCCCAGCCTTCAGCGCAGCAGGATCGCTCCCCTCCGCTTCGGGGTCGGCTACATGACTCTCGACCATTTATCATGATTAACACATTTCAGTTAACAAGAACCGCCAAGCTTGCTTGGCGCTTTCCGGAGGTCACGGAGGACGAGACGAAGACGCCGTCCATTAGCTCCCCGTCGCGCCCCATCGTCGCCAAGTACACCGGCTTCTCGGCCTCCAGGTCCGTCAGCAGCACGCCTTCTATGATACAATCGACCGCGAAGCCCGGGGGCGCCTTCGTTCTCGTTATTCTGACAAGTGTTCCCGCTTGCATGACCTTTCGTTTGCCAAGCAATCGGCCGCACTCGCTCGCCAGGTGCGGATGCTCCAGCGGGCAGTCCGGGTGTGCGCGGTGAATGACCCAGTCGGGGTTCGCCAGGGAGAACGTTACGACCTCGCGCCGGTCGGCATCGGAGAACCACTCCCGCGGCTCGGCCTGGAACGCGGAGCCCATGCGGCGCTATCGGATAAGCCCCTCGGATCGGAAGTGTTCCTCGATGTCCTGGAAGTGGGCGTCCACTGCCGCTTCTTCCCATGCCTGGGACTCGGCTTCGATCTGTTGCGGGGTCAGCTCCGCCTTTGCTTCCGGCACCCGCATGAGCCGGGGGCCTGGACCGCCGTAGATGTCCGTCGCGGCGGGGCATACCCGCACCGCGCAATCGTCCTCCGGTTTGTATAGGTGCAGCTCGTTTTCGTGGGAATCGGGCATCTCACTCTCGCTCATCCCGCACCTGGGGCAGTAGTTCCCCTTGAGCTTGTGGTGGATGTAGCCATCCTTGCATTCGCAGTCCCAGTACAGGTCGTTTGTTATTACCATAGCAGATCGTTTGACGAGATTTTTGGACAGGTCGCACCGGTCGCACGTGAACTTAGGAGGCCGGACGCAACGCCTCTCGCCGGGGCATTCGCTCTGCCGCTGGCAGTAGTATGCCCCGCAGTCCGGGCACGGGGCGATGGGTGCCTCGATCATGCCGGGCTTCATCAACCTCCTGGCGTACTCCGGCGTCACAGGCAATGGGACCCCGCCGTTGATGATGTCGGTGCGGACTCCATAGCCAAGGCACAGCGGGCAGTCTTCGGGGGAGTAGCGGTATGTGGGCGGTTGCTCGATGACAGGTTTGGGGGCGTTCATAACTCAATCCACGACCATCGTTATCTGCCTGGGCAGGTAGGCCAGGCGGTCGGCGATACCGCGCGTCGAGAGGTTGATGGCGGCGAACCGGACCTCTTCGGGGTCCTCCTCGAAGCGGTAGGCGCCGCACACCGGGCACCGGCCCACCTCCTGCGCCTGCGTCACCTGCTTCCCCTCCTTGTCCTTACCGAATTGCTTCCTGATGTAGCTCAGCAATTCTACGCTCCCACGATGCCTCCGGCGGCTATGATGCAAGTGCGCTTGGTCATGGCTTGGGCCTGTTGAATTTGAACTGCTCCAGCACGGCGATGTTCCCATCCCACCATCTGGCTATCCTCTCCGCGTTGATGGGGGTGTTCTCGATCTTGCAGATGATGCAGATCATTATCTGGCTGATCGGGGCGCCGGGCACCTGGCGGCGCAGGGTCCTGCCGTTGCGGCGCACGACGTTCCTCCATTACCACGCTGCCTGACTTGAACGTCAGCTGGCACTCGCTGAACAGCTCGTTGAGATCTTTGGCGTCCAGCTCGGCATCCGACCAGACCTGCACGTTTGCGAACGACATCAGCAATGGGTTGAGCCGGAATACCCGCACGATAGCCTTCCCCTCAGCTTCGTCGCGATTACGCAATTTGAAACTGAAGGTCGGAGACTTCAGGCCGCCGAGGCCCATGCCTACTCCGTCGGGTTGGCCGCAGCACGTCGAGCATATTTCGACCTCGGGGATGGCGTTGAGGCGCTCGAGCCAGGAGTCCTGGAGCTCGGCGTTCACCCGCATGCCCCGCCAGATGCGGGTCGGGGTGTTCGGTACGAAGCCGGGAGGGGGTGTTTTGGGTTTTGAACATAATCAGGATGGTTTAACTGCTTCCTTCGCCTCCCAATGCACGCAACCGAAGTCGGGGCCAAAGCTCACCACCTCCGCATTGTCGTTGATGCCGAGACTTGCCGGATCCGATGTCAACGCATCGGGGTTCGCCTTGCTCACGCTCTGCTTGTCGTACTCAAACGAGCACAGAATGCTCTTGTTCCCGCAACTGCCGAAGCCGGCGGGAATGCGATGCTCGAAATCAAAGTCTTCCGGCCCGCAGGGTGTCCAGTGCTTGCAGTTCTTGCACCGTCGGTAGGCAAGCTCGGCTAAAATGCGCTCGCGCTCTTTCTCCAGCCGGCTCAATATTTCGCCAGAGGTGGGGAAGCCAAAGATGTGAAAGCATCCGATCACGCCTTCGGACATCCTCTTATAGTACGCGATCCACTGCTCCAAATCCGCTAGCGGCTGTTCTTTCCGAAGCTTGTCGATGGCCTCGACCAGCATCTTGCGGCCGGCGACGAAGCTCTCCTGCCAGCGCCCGTCCTCGTCCTGCAGGGTGCCGCGCGTCGTCGTGCAACTCAGTCTTGCATTTTGTTTTGTGTGCCCATGTTCTTACGATGGTTTGATTGCTTCTTTGAAAGTTGTGGAAAGGAAGTGCGGCGGCAAACTGCCGGGCCGTGCAGGATGCGGAGCACCTCGGCGGGCGCCGGCAACCACGCCACCACGACCAGGTTCGCCCCGTCCGCGCTGCCGCCCTGCACGACGGCCCGGAACGCGGGGACTGCCTTGCACTGCGACTCCTCCAGGCTCTCGGGAGGGCCGAAGCGCGTGTTGGCCTGCGGGAATGCGACGGGGGTCATACTTGGGCGGGTTAATCAGCCGCCTGTGTGCTTGCGCACTCAGCCGCTACAGGGTCCAGGCATGGCCGGCCTTCGCCTACGCCCTACCAGTACGTCAGTCCAGGTTTGCGCAGGTACTCGGGGACTGGTGTGCCGTCCGGCATCATCAGCCCGAAGTTGCCATGCACCGGCTCGTTTGAGTCCATCCTCGTTGTGGTCGAAGCCTGGTCGACTATCCGTTGCAGGGCATTGTCGGCGGTGACCACGTGGGGTTGCACACTCGCGACGCCCCGGATCATGGAGATTGCCTCCATGATTGGCCGCGCGTCATCGTCTCTCCAGGCCGAGCTGGCATCCTTGGGCATGCCGGGCGGCTTGGCGGATATCGGCGGCGCAGGAAAATCGTCTCTCACGCCGGCCAGGACGCGGAACGGCTCGTAATCGCGCCCGACGTACAGCTCGCCCGCGCCGTACCATTCCCCCAGCCAGGCGGCGTCCTTATTCCGCCGCTCCATCATCGCTCGCCTGTTGCAACCCATCTCCCGTCCTTTCTTTCTGCTTTCGTGTGCCGGAGTACTAGCCCGGCGGCCATCGCGATTTCGTGGCTCATCTTCATAGGTTTTCAGCTTATGCGGTCGAAGCTCTGCCTTTATCGTTCCGCATGCTCAGTGCTCGTGCAGGAACGTGACGGTCGCGGTGACCGCGAAGGCGGACATCGCAAAGCCGGCGGCAATTACCCCCTGGGTCCGAGTCTCGGCATTGGCCCGGCGGCCGCCAGCAGGGGGGATGGGGCGGCCCGGGCCTCGCTCCGCTGATCAGTTGTCGTTTTGATCCGGTGCGAACACACGGAACTTTTCCGCCACCCGGCGGAGCGCAGCGGTCTGCTTCGGGCTCGCCCCGCCCTTCTCCTTGATTTGCTTTGCGACCGACAAGCAGAAGCTGGGGTCGAAACGCTTGCTGATAAGCTTACGCTCGAGGATCCGCTGGATGAGGTACAAAGCCTCGTTGAAGGGTTCCTCGGCGTCCTTCGGGGCCAGACCAGCGCCTTTTCCCGCCGCGAGCTCCTGCTCAGCGGCGATACGGGCTGCCTTGGCCTCCCGCATCCAACGAACTGCAAGGGGCTCGTCATCAGGCAACAAATCGATTTCGTCCTGGCTTGGCATAATTAATCTCCCTCCTCGGAACGGGTCCGATGACCGGGTGCGGTTAAGGCTTGGGGTTGGTTAAGCAACATATCCTAGTTTTAGGATCCGCGAGGTGTCACGCGGTAGGATTTTCACCTTTTTCTGGATTTTTTTCGCCGCGATCACCTTGCCGCGGCATCGGAGGGCGCCGAAACCGGAGAGACGAGAAAACCTGGCGCGGGGGCTTGAGGCCCGACCGGCCCTGCGGCTGGATATACAAGGCCAGCAGCCTGACCGAGTTGAACCGGCGGCAGGAGGCGTACGAGACCGCCTTCTTCGGGATTTCGCCACTTCCGCGACCGCGCAGGCTCAGAATGTCCGACTGGATGCAGGCCAGCAGGGTTTCCTCGCCGGGGTCGGCAAAACCGTCGCCGTCCGGCTCCTCAGGTGCTTGTCGAGGCCTCAACCAATTTCACGCCGCGGGCCTTGAGCAGGGAGGAGGCGAAGGCGCGAACCTGCGGTGTGGGCGGCGCCTCAGGCAGTAGCCTGGCCAAAGGCCCCTCAGGCGGATTGGGAGGTGGCACGATGGCAGTTCCCAGGCCCGAGAAGCGGCCGCTCTGGTCCCGAAGGATGAGCCTCAAGCGCCGCTTGTGGAACCCGCCGACGGCCTCGCCGCTGAGCACGATGAACTCCTTGCGTCGGGGCGACTCCGAGGGCGGCACGTCCGGGAGCAGGCGCTCGCCCGGCCCGGCCTCGTCCCACCAAGTCTCGTACGCCAGCACCACCACCGCGGTGGCTGCATGGGCTACGCATAAGAGGCGAGCGTTGGCAACGAAGTCGTGCTTCTGCTGCGGGTCCTCCCAAGGCCCGGAGCCCAGCAGGAACAGGCCCTCGGGCGAGGCCACGAAGAGCGCCGGGGTCAGAGCGCCGTCCTCGCGCATCGCATCCTCCGCGTGTTCCTGGGCGAGGTCGAGGAGAGAGTCGAGTTGGGCCTGCGGCGGTCCTTGCACGAACGGAGGGAGGCTTGGGTCGGGTTGGGATGGAATGCCGTCGGATTTCATGGAGTTGTCGTTGTCGATTGATTTTGTGTTTGGCGGTCATCTGGTCTTCTCCGGCGCGCTTTCTTGGGCGAAGCCGAAGTGGAGGCGTTGGCGTCGAACTCCCAGACCTGGACGCATCCCTCCTTTCGCGCAAATGGCCGTGTGGAACTTGCTTACAGTGGCTGACCTTCGCACCGATGAAGGCGACGCCCAGGCTGCTCCGCCATTCTGGCACGGGTCAGGCCGCAGGACCTTTTCCGGCTCCGAATGGATCCATGCGCCACTTATACCGGCCCGCCAACCCAACGATCTCGGCAAACTCGTCGGCCACGCCAAACTCGTCTCCCGGTTCCAAGGTGGGTAAGCGGTCCTGGTAGTGCTGCCAGAGCCGGCGTGAGAGGTCGAACCCATCCAGCCCGCGGTAGTGGGCGGCAAAATCGGTCACGCCGTCGAACAGGTGGTCCAGGAACAGCGACGTTAGCCCGTGCAATCCGTTGATGGCTCGCGCCAGCGATGGAGGCATCAGGTGAAGCAGCTTGGGGTCTTGGCGGTCATCCAAATTCGCCGTCACCATGACGGAGAGGGAGAGAAGCTGTGCGGACCGGAGCACCGGAATAGTCCGATTGAGCCTGGTCTCCACCTGCATGTTGGCCGCAGAACCCAGCAACGCCGTCAACAGCCACTCAGTATTCTCTGCGATGCTCCTGGCAACCCGCATGGGGGCCATGCCCTCAGCGACCAGGCGACCGCTTCGCTCTTCGAAAAGCTTAATCATGTTTAGCTCCCGCTGCGGTGCGATACTGAAGGCGCGCCGCTTGCCCGCATTGCGCGCTTCCCATTGAGTCCGGATGTGGAGCAGTGCTTTCCCGACGATATGGGGCCGGAGCGGCTCGGGATAGTCGCGGAGACACCTCACCAGATGATGATCGCGCCCATTATCCCAGGCCAATTCGGTAACCCCGACGCCAGCCAAGCCTTCTCCGCCTTCGAACGCGACCCGGATCGGACAGCCCGTGAGTCTCTCAGTCTCCGCGTGAAGCTCCTGGATGGTTTGGTTCATGGCCGCGCGGTTCTGCTCCAGCAGTTCCTGGTGGCAGCTGAAATAGATACGCCTGGCGCTTTCGAAGAGTTCGCCTGATTCTTGCCCCGGGGGTTTAGCCTTGGCGAAGAGGTCTTCGACAACGGCCAGGGCCTCCGGGCATCGGTGCTGCTGCGCCAATTCCCAAGCCAGACTGACGTACGGATTGGGCAGGCCGGGGTCGTTCCGGATCAACTCGCGGAAGATCTCTGTTCCTTCGTCTCTCCGCCCTGCCTCGCAACACACGGCGGCCAGGTTGTGCAGCGTCCTGGCGTTCGCCGGCTCAAGGGCCAGTGCCAGGCGCGTGAAGCGCTCGGCGCGCTGGTAATCGGCCTGGCGAAACCAAATGTTGCCCAGAGCGCGCAGAGCCCAGAGGTCCTCCGGGTCCCAATGCAGGACCTGGAGCAGGGCGGGTTTGGCCTTTTCCGCGTCGCCCAACTCGACGTAGGCGTGGGCCAGGCCTCGGCGCGCACTGTGGAGCGATGGCTGCCGTTTGAGGGCTTTGCGCCAGAGAGAAGCGGCGCCCGCATAATCGCCCGTGTCGGCGCGTTGCGCCGCCCGGCGAGCCAATTCGGCTGCTCGCGCCTTAGCGCTCTGGGGTTCGTCAGGATACTTGATGAGGAGGTCGTCGCCCAGGATGTCGAAAAGCACGGGCATCGGCAGGAAGTGGAACCACGGCGCGAGGCGGAACGCCAGATTGGCAGGGTTTGCGCCCTCTGGCAGTGGCTCACCGTGCAGGTCCAGCAGGCTGCGGATAGGGTGCCTGATGGTGCAAAAGGATCTCCATTTTGCGCTCGGTGTTGTTGTTCTTCATGGCGTGGCTCGGGGTGATTGAACTGATGGTTTGCGTGAGTGATGGCTGTTCTCTTGTTTCTCGGCTTGTGTCACGACTTGTGTTCGACCTTGTTTTTGTGGCCGGGGGCCTCCTGAGGGCGCGGGACCCGGGCGGGAGCGCAAGGGTTCCAAACTGGAGGCGATGACCCTCATGTTGGGCCAGGATGGATCTGCGTCTGTGGCGGTTTGCCTGTGCAGGCCGGGAGTGCGCCAACCATGAAGCGAGTCGGTCGGTTGGCTTCACGGGTCCTCGCTGAAGGCAAAGCAAAACCTCGGGTGATGCTGGAAGAGCAACGAGCCGAGTTTCTGGTCACTCCGCCTCCGGACCACAACGAACGGCGCGGCGAATCCCAGCACCTCGAAGTCCCGGGCCAACTCGACCGTGTCCCACGCCGGGCCATGGCGCTTCTCCAAGCCGGAACGGTCTTCCGCGTGACAATTGAGCCGGGCCGGGAGACTCCGCTTGGCCCCTTCTGTCTGATCTGGCTCCGCTGTTTCCATCATTGCTCCTGTTGTGGCTGTGACCGTCCTGTGCTGGTCTCCTTGCAATGGTAAACGAGTGGAGGTTCGTGGCCTCTACGGCCGGGACGAATCGCGGCGCCGCCTCAGAGTTCCGGTGGAACGTGGAAGCGAACGGTCGCCGTGAATTGATCCAGGCTGAAGGGCTTGGCGATGAAGGCGACGGCTCCCGCCTCGAGTGCCTGACGCTCCAGGCTCGGCTCCAGCCTCCCGGAGCAGAGAATGACTTTGATGGCCCGCAGCGCCGGCTGGCTGCGGGTCCAGCGGCAGAGTTCAAGGCCGCTGCCATCGGGCAGGTCAATGTCCGATAGAAGGAGCTCAACAGGACCGGAAAGCAACAGTCGCCTGGCGGTTGCAAAATCGGCGGCGGC
The DNA here is from genome assembly GCA_963713735.1 of uncultured bacterium. Lineage (GTDB taxonomy): Bacteria > Verrucomicrobiota > Verrucomicrobiia > Limisphaerales > UBA8199 > CAVQND01. The sequence goes on along the minus strand of CAVQND010000031.1, from coordinate 71,491 downwards.
GAGGACTTCGTAGCCCTCGTGTTCCAGGACGCGCCGCATCAGCCTCAGGACTTGGTTTTCATCCTCCGCGATTAGGATCTTCTTCATGGGGTTCACTTGCCTGTTCGCTTGCGTATTTCGTTTGGCGCGGAACCGCTACATCTCCTGCGCGTCGTGGGGCTTCAGCTCCCGCAGGAGGACCTCGGCGAGGACCGAGAAATCGCCCGGCTCTCCTAGCAGATCAACGCGGTAGGCGGCGCTCGCCGTCGCGAACCCGTTCTGCAACACGGAGGCCACGGGGGAAGAGACGAAGACGAAGTCCACCAGCTCGCCATTGCGCTCCATGGGCGCCAGATGCACCGGCTTCCCGACCTCCACGTCCGCCAGGAGCACGCCTTCGATCACGCAGTCAACCGGGAGGCCTCGGGGCGCCCTGGTCCTCGTGATCCTCACGAATGTTCCCGCTTGCACGCCTTTTCGTTTGGGGCGGAACGCGACGGAAAACTGCTGTCGCTCTTTGTGGTCTTTGAAGACTGCATGGTCCTTTTCCGGCCTGTACAGGTGGAGCTCGTTTTCGCGGGAGTCGGGCTGTTCGCGATCGAACCTGTCGCACCTGGGGCAGTAGTTCCCCCTGCTCTTGGCGTGGATGTACTCCTCCTTGCACTCGCAGTCCCAATAGTTGTCGTTCGTCACTACGTTGCTCATGCTTTGTCGTTTGACGTACAACTCGGAGAAGAGTCAGCTCAATTAACTTGACGACGGCATCTCCGGGTCCAAGCTCGTGACATGGCCTTCATGGGAAAGGGCTGGGTCACCCTAGCCGAGTGGATGCGCTACGAGCGGCGCGTGCTCAAGCGCGCCTGGGAAGAGATTAACTTAGTTCTCATCCTGTGCTCCGCAGTCTTCGGAGGCGTGGTGACCTACTGGTTGGAATACGAGGAGGGCTTCAGGCCGGCCCGCGATTCGGTCAGGATATTCGGCACGGCGGCCCTGGGCGCCCTGGCGGCAAACCTGCTGTACTTCTGGCTCCTCGTGCTGACGGCCCCCGCCAAGATGGACGCCGAGTCGAAAGCGGCGGCCGCAAAGTTCGATGCGGAGGCAAAGCTGGTGGTAGCTGAGGTGGAGTTGGGGATAGCAAAGCTGCACGCTGAAATCGCGGCGCATCGTGTTGCCCATGCCATGGCCCCGAGGTGGCCCAAAAACGGAGCCGAACTTTAATCTTGCGTTTTTCATTCCGCAAGATACGCTGTCAGCATGTTGTTGTTAGGCCCCAAACCGCCGACGCCAAAAGATGCCCAGCGCGCAGAGGAGTTCGCCGCACAGGTGGCGGAGCGAATCCGGCAGGCTCGGGTGGAGCGGTCCATGACGCAGGACCAGTTCGCCGCCGCGTTCAGGTGCAACGACCGGCAGACCATCTCCGCCATCGAGACCGGAATACGGCGTATCGCCCCTGACGAGATGGTGCGCATCGCGAAGATCCTCTCCAAACCCGTGTCCTTCTTCACCGACCCCTATGTCATCACGGAAACGAACGCATTCTCTTACCGGGCAAGCCCAAATTCGCCCGACATCGGAGCGTTCGAGCAGAAAGCGCACAGGCTGATCTCGGCCAACCGCCGCTTCCGCAGGTTGCTCGGCGAGCCCGATGCGCCGTTCGGCAACCAACTCAAGGGTGTCAACAAGCTGACGCCCCTGCTGGCCGCCGCAGATGCGGGGGACCGGACCGCCAGGTCGCTCGGACTGGGCGAGACCCCGGCGCTCAAGCTCCTGGGGGCCGTGGAGGAGCAACTGCGCGTCTCCATCCTCTTCGTGGATGCACCGGAAAGCATCTCGGGCGCCGCCTGTCACCTGCCGGACGGGGACTACGTGCTCCTCAACCGGAACGAGGCATCCTTCCGCCGGAACTTCAACCTCGCCCACGAGCTGTTTCATGTCCTCACCTGGGCCGAGATGCCGCCGGCCCGAATCGATCCGGTCCTGCAGGGCGACCAGCGGCCCAAGGTGGAGAAGCTGGCCGACAACTTCAGCTCTGGCCTCCTGATGCCGCTCCGGGAGGTGCAAGGCCGCTGGCAGGCTCGCCTGCCGGAAAGCGACATCCACCAGTGGATCATCGCCAACGCGAAGGACTTTCGGGTATCTGGCCAAGCCCTGTACCTGGCGATTGGTCTACGCCAACCTGCTGTCGAAGACAATCCCCGTCGACCTCCGGCTCCTGTCACGCTCCGATGGGGAAGACAGGGCCGGCAAGCCGAACCGCTACAACGCCGAGTTCGCCCGCCGGCTCCACGCAGTCCTCCGCGGAGGCTTGGTCAGCGAGCGCAAGGCCGCCGACCTCCTTGAGTGCGAGCCCTACGACCTGAAGGAGATCGTGTCCGCCTACGGATTCGACGCCGCCTTCTGAGGCCACTCCCGTATGGTCCCAAGAGGGTCGAAAGTCTTCATCGACGCAAACGCCATCGCCGGAGCGCACGGGACTGGGTGCCTGAGGGCCATAGCCGCAGTCTATCGCCTGCACAGCACGGATCTCTGCATCGAGGAGGCCACTCGCAGGAACTGGTTCGGCCAGAAACTGGTCTGTGCGGAACCGGGCGAGCTGAAGAGGCTCATCAGGAGCTGCGCCATGTCGGAGGACGAGGCCGCCCAGCTCGACTTCCTCATCGAGGGAGCCGTGGACCTGCACGCGGGCGAAAAGGGCCTCCTCACTCTGGCGCTGGCGGAGGGAGACGCCGCCTGGTGGCTCTGCGGCCCGGATGCAGGCACGCTGAGGGCACTGCACCATCTGGCCATGCATGACCAGTTCTGCTCGATGGACCGCATGTGCGCGCTGGAGACGCTGGCCAAGGGCGCGGGACTCCGAAAGCGCTTCGAGGGAGACCGCTTCAAGCTCTCAGAGAAATGGCTCCAGGAGAAGCGCACCGAGATACTGCTGGGATAGCCGAAGATGGGCAATGCAAACCCAAGCCAGGACGGCCGCACTTAGCTCAGTAGAGGATTCCGAACGCTCGGATCACCGCCGCCTCGGCCAGTTTGGCCTTCCGCTCAACGACCTCCTCAGTGTAATTTGGTTTGGGTATGAAATCAAAAATCGGATCCTCACACGCCAAGTGTTGGCGGGCGTGGTGCATTTCGTGAAATACCTTTCTCGGGTCCAGAATTGCGGCCCCCGCGTCAATTCCCAACTCGGGCTGCTCCAAAACAACGCCATTCTCATCGACAGTACGGAAGAACCCGGTCGTGCCGCCTGGATGTAAGGCGGCGTAAATAAATAAAGGTATCAACTTCTGAGAATCGTGGTATGATAGCTGCACATGAGTGCTATTGCCGCGCTGACGCAGAAGTTCAGGGCCATTTGGCCACTCCTAAATGAGCGGACCCGGCGCCTTACCGCCGCCAATGAAGCTATGCAGATGGGTTATGGCGGTGTCTGCGTGGTTCACCGGGCTTGTGGCTTGTCCCGCAAAGCCATCCTCAAGGGTATTGGCGAAATCGAGCGGGGCGACTCCTCGCTGGCGGAGCGCATCCGGCGCCCGGGCGCCGGACGCAAGAACCTCACGGTGTTGGATTCCGGGCTGGTGGCGGCGCTGGACGATTTGATTGAGGGCGGAACTCGCGGCGATCCGGAATCTCCCTTGCGCTGGGTCTGCAAGAGCACTCGGACCCTGGCCGAGGAGTTAAGCCAGCAAGCTCATCCGGTGAGCCACATGCGGGTGGCCCAACTGCTGCACGAGCAGGACTACAGTTTGCAGAGCAATCGGAAGCTGGAGGAAGGGGAGGACCACCCGGACCGCGACGCCCAATTTCGGCATATCAACCGGTGCGTGAAGCGGGCCTTGGCGGCGGGGGAGCCGGTCATTTCGGTGGACACCAAGAAGAAGGAACTGGTGGGCAACTACGCCAATAGCGGCCAACAATGGCGTGTGGCGAAACAACCGCAACGGGTCAAGGGGCACGACTTCCCGGGTCCCGAGGTGCCTCGCGCCTATCCCTACGGCATCTATGACTTGGGGCGCAACAGCGGATTCGTAAACGTGGGCACCGACCATGACACGGGGGCCTTTGCGGTGGCCTCGATTCGTGGGTGGTGGCGCTTTGAAGGGCGAAGACTTTATCCTGCGGTCCGGACGCTGTGGATCACCGCCGATGGCGGAGGCAGCAATGGGTGGCGGCTGCGACTCTGGAAACTCGAGTTGCAGGGCTTTGCCGACGAAAGTGGGCTGTGCCTTTCCATCTGCCACTTTCCGCCCGGCACCAGCAAGTGGAACAAGATCGAACACCGACTCTTTTCGTTCATTTCGTCCAACTGGCGCGGTGAACCGTTGCGAGATTACCAGACGGTCGTGAACCTGATTGCCAGCACAACGACGGCCAAAGGATTGACGGTGACCTGCCGGCTGGATCGTCGAAAGTATCCGACGGGTAGAAAAGTCTCACGCGAGCAGATGAAGCAAGTGAACCTAAAGCCTAACAAGTTCCATGGTGAGTGGAACTATACCATCGAGCCTCACGGGTGAACCAACTTGATACCTTTATTTATTTACGCCGCCTAAGTCCCAGCATTGGTCTGGCGCCTGGATCGGTCTGCCGAGCGCCGTCGCGGTGGCATCTTGCATCCAAGGGAAGGCCGCGCCGTAATACTGGGCAAGCCTGCCTGACACCACGTCGGGAAGAGTACCGATGCGCAGGACGGCCGGATTACGCGTTCCACCCGGGCGAAACCCTCGCCGAGACCCTTGAAGCGCTCGGCTTGTCTCAGGGCGAGCTGGCCCAGCGCATGGGCTGGCCCTTGCGACGGATTGCCGAAATTATCCAAGGCAAGAAGGCCATTACCGCCGAAACCGCCCTTCAGCTTGAGCGTGCCACAGGCGTCCCCGCGTCCTTCTGGAACTCTGCTCAGCGGAACTACGAGGCTACCGTAGCCAGGCTCGGCTAGAGAGGTGGTCGTGAAGCGGCGCCCGCCAGAAACCTGAAGGTCGCCGCGCATCTGGTCTGTCTTGGGGTCGATGCCCTCGGCGACGCCCCAGTTATGGTCTATGACGTAGAACGGCCCGCCTCCCGACGACCGTCGAGGCGGTCTGCACCGGCAAGTCCGAAGTGATGAGGGAGTTGAGAAATATCGTCTGAATCCCCTTCCGCCCCACCTGGAGCATGGGTGCCGAGTCCATCCTTGGCTCTACTCGGATTCCACGCGCATCGCCCAGGAGGGGCTTGACGACCAGTGCCCAGCTCTCTGGAGGAATACCGGGTGCCTTGACCTGCGGTTTAGTTACGCTGGAGTCCTCGTTGACGATGGCGGAGGACTCTCGGGGCTCGCGGTCCTCCGCCAGTAGCCATAAACGCACCCGAGACCGCCTCGTGATGGGTCGCGGATGTCATGAATCACGCCGTCGATCACTGCGACGCAGTGGCGGGATACGGCCACGACGAGCCGGCCCTTTGGTAGCTCCTCGGCCCGGAGGTGAGTCTGGCACCCGGAACCGATCTGCATGGCCGGGCACCAGACGAAGCCCCGGGACCCGGTGGGGGGCTTGGGCGCCATCGGCTGTCAGCGGCTCCGCGCTTTGCGGGTTGACAAGCCCACGGGACATGGCAACAGAATCCCAGCCAGGATGAACGAACTTCCGCTTTCAAAGGCATTTCGGCTGATCGAACCGGGTCCGGTCGTCCTGGTAACGACGGCGCATCATGGCAAGGCCAACATTATGACCATGAGCTGGCACATGGTGATGGACTTTACGCCACGGGTCGGCTGTATCATCGGCTCTTGGGATTATAGCTTTGGCGCTCTATGTGCGACCAAGGAATGCGTCATCGCCATCCCCACCGTGGATCTGGCAGAGAGGGTGGTTGACATCGGGAACTGCTCCGGGCGCGATGTGGACAAGTTCAGGACCTTCCGGTTGACGCCCCTGGCGGCCGGATCGTGAATGTCTCCAGCGGCGCCGGCCAGCTCAGCGACATGGGGACCTGGTCGCCGGCGTATGCCATATCGAAGACGACGCTGAACGCCATCACTTGCCAGCTTGCGGCCGCGCTCCAGGACAAGGGCCTCGCCGTGAATTCGGTTTGTCCCGGGTGGTGCCGTACCGGAATGGGTGGCACGAACGCTCCCCGCTCGGTCGAGGAGGGCGCGGCTGGAATCGTGTGGCTTGTGGCCGACGCCTCGCAGGAGAAGACGGGCCTGTTCTGGCGGGACAAGGAAGTCCTCCCGTGGTGAATGTCTCAAGGGAGCCACCGAAACGGCGCTTTTCGGCAAGACCAACTTCAACACTTGTTCAGACTTGGACCTTTGGGAGCGTAATGGCGCCGCCGGACGGCTGGGCAGGCGTCGCCGGCCTTTGCACGGCGGGGTCGAATCCCCAATCACGCGGAGAAGGCTTGTTCCGCTGGCCCGTTGTGCTCGAAGTGGACTTCGCGCAACTCGTAGAGGCCCTTGAGGATAAGGACGGGCCAAACCACTCGTCGCGAGAATCCCGAGTTAATGCAGGCTGATCCACCCTCATTGGGGGCGGCTGCGCGGCCCGACTAAGGCGGCGTAAATAAATAAAGGTATCAAGTTGGTTCACCCGTGAGGCTCGATGGTATAGTTCCACTCACCATGGAACTTGTTAGGCTTTAGGTTCACTTGCTTCATCTGCTCGCGTGAGACTTTTCTACCCGTCGGATACTTTCGACGATCCAGCCGGCAGGTCACCGTCAATCCTTTGGCCGTCGTTGTGCTGGCAATCAGGTTCACGACCGTCTGGTAATCTCGCAACGGTTCACCGCGCCAGTTGGACGAAATGAACGAAAAGAGTCGGTGTTCGATCTTGTTCCACTTGCTGGTGCCGGGCGGAAAGTGGCAGATGGAAAGGCACAGCCCACTTTTGTCGGCAAAGCCCTGCAACTCGAGTTTCCAGAGTCGCAGCCGCCACCCATTGCTGCCTCCGCCATCGGCGGTGATCCACAGCGTCCGGACCGCAGGATAAAGTCTTCGCCCTTCAAAGCGCCACCACCCACGAATCGAGGCCACCGCAAAGGCCCCCGTGTCATGGTCGGTGCCCACGTTTACGAATCCGCTGTTGCGCCCCAAGTCATAGATGCCGTAGGGATAGGCGCGAGGCACCTCGGGACCCGGGAAGTCGTGCCCCTTGACCCGTTGCGGTTGTTTCGCCACACGCCATTGTTGGCCGCTATTGGCGTAGTTGCCCACCAGTTCCTTCTTCTTGGTGTCCACCGAAATGACCGGCTCCCCCGCCGCCAAGGCCCGCTTCACGCACCGGTTGATATGCCGAAATTGGGCGTCGCGGTCCGGGTGGTCCTCCCCTTCCTCCAGCTTCCGATTGCTCTGCAAACTGTAGTCCTGCTCGTGCAGCAGTTGGGCCACCCGCATGTGGCTCACCGGATGAGCTTGCTGGCTTAACTCCTCGGCCAGGGTCCGAGTGCTCTTGCAGACCCAGCGCAAGGGAGATTCCGGATCGCCGCGAGTTCCGCCCTCAATCAAATCGTCCAGCGCCGCCACCAGCCCGGAATCCAACACCGTGAGGTTCTTGCGTCCGGCGCCCGGGCGCCGGATGCGCTCCGCCAGCGAGGAGTCGCCCCGCTCGATTTCGCCAATACCCTTGAGGATGGCTTTGCGGGACAAGCCACAAGCCCGGTGAACCACGCAGACACCGCCATAACCCATCTGCATAGCTTCATTGGCGGCGGTAAGGCGCCGGGTCCGCTCATTTAGGAGTGGCCAAATGGCCCTGAACTTCTGCGTCAGCGCGGCAATAGCACTCATGTGCAGCTATCATACCACGATTCTCAGAAGTTGATACCTTTATTTATTTACGCCGCCTAAGTGAAGTGCAACCGTTGGAAGGCGGCCCGCCAGCGTTCCGCTGGAGCCTGAGCTCAGGCTGAGAACGGTGGTGGCACCGACGAAGGATCGCGATGACAAAAGCCTTCTGCAATGCGATCGGTCTCCGGCCTGTCGGTGGCGGTGCCGCGGCCACCGGCAACGCCTCGGGAGGCTGCTGACGGTAGCCCTCTGATCCTAAGTCGAGGCCGGCGTTTCCGAGTGCTCATGCAAAGAACATTTCTCGATTGTCGAACACAACCCGCGCCAGGACCGCGGCGTATTCGCAGTACTTCTGCGAACCGTCCGCTGACACGGAACCGTCAGGCTTGAGGTGATAACGCTCGCGCCAATAGCCGTCCGCCTTGGCCGCCCGGCACACCCTCAGCACTGAATCCGTCAGGCGGGCGCGGGCCTTCATCCGCCGGCACGCCATAGCCTCCAAATACCAGACCCGCCCCATAGCCGCCACATCGTTGAGCGGGTCGCCGGGGCAGTCCGCTGAACGGCTGAATTCCCATTTCTCGTAAGCGAAGGGCTTGGTGACAAGCTGCGTCGGCATGTCTCCGGCCCAGAACGCCGGCTCGGCCATCAGCCGCGGCCAAAGCCGTTCGAGCTTCTGCTCGTCCGCCAGGCCGAAGGCTACCGCCGCCCAGTTCACGTTGGAAAGGCCGTGGCTGTCCACCAGCCCTTGCTCCGGGTGGACATACTCGGCGAAATGGTCTTCCCGCCAAAAGGTCTCCACGAAAGCCTTTGCCAGTTTATCCGCGTAGCCGGACCAATCGGCCTGCTTTGCCTCCTTTCCGGCGGCGCCGAACAGCTTCGCCAGTTGGCGGAAGGCGTGAACCGCGTAGCACTGCGTCACGCCGTCGCAACCTTCCCGTGGCGGCGCTTCGATGTAGAATCCCGAGCCGCCGATGAGCCCGCTGTCCTTACGGAGCGTCAGCAGGAACCGGGCGGCCGATTCCATCGAGCCAAGCCGCTCCTTCAGCCAGGAGCTTGAGCCTGTGGCGTCGAAGATCTCCGCGGCGGTGAGCAGGTAGCAAACAGGTCCCAGGGTGCTGAGCGGGTAGCCTTTGGTTTGCCAATGCTCAAACAGGCCGATCCCCTGCCGCGTCTGCTGGCTGGAAGCGGGCAACCCTTCGCGCCTGGGGGGAGTGTAGGTGAAGAGGTCATCCGGGTATTTGAGGCCCCGCAGACAGCCTCCGGGACGGGTGTTGCCGTTGAAGATGGCGAACGGGATGTTGCCGTCTTTGCGTTGCGAGGCCCGGACGAACTCGAAGTAGTCCAGGACCAAGCGCGTGCGCCCCAACTGCAGATATGGCCCGACCATCTGCCAGGAGTCCAGCCCTGGCCACGTCGTATCGTTCCCGTAGCCGCCGCCGTCGGCGTTGATCGTGAAGTGGCCCGGATAGGCGCGTTCCGTGGCGGCGGGAATGAGGTTCTTGAACACAGCCGCCTGCATGCCGGCGCGGATCTCCGGATCAGCTATCCCGTGAACCCAATCCGCCTCGTTGGCGGGCGCCGCCGTGGCGCGCACGCCGGATAGCGGCAGTTGCAACCCGGCCAATGACGTCAGGCCGAGGCCGGCGATGCCGCACCGCTTGAGAAACAGCCGGCGTGAAACACGGCAGTCGGTTGCAGGCGTCGGTGCCTTCACGGATGGAACAGTCTGCGATCCCAACTCGCTTGGCGAGTTGTTTTCACTCGCCCCTGCGAGCAATTGACAATGGACTACCGGGCGGGTTCGCCCTACCCTGGGTCCCCTTATGAAGGCCGAAAGCGGATGCGGTTCGGTTCAGTCCGGCCGGGCTCGAACCGGTGCGAATTCCCGAATTCGGAGATGGCCGCGGTTTCTGGTTCTTGGGTGGACGCTGGCCACCCTGGCGGCGGCGCCCAGGCCGGCGCCGGAGGCGCCGGGCGGCAGGTTTGAGCCACCCGAGCGGGTGGCCGCGACCGGCGGACCATTGATTTTCGAGCACTCGAACGAAGCCGGGCCGGACGAGACCTTCCTCCTGGTCGGCGAGGGGCTCAGCACCAACCTTGTCGTGTGGGGGCTCAGCCCGGACAATCCAACGGGTCAGGAATGGCGCCCGCGGGTGCAGTTCCTGACCAACGCGTACCTGGCCGCCACCATACCCCAGGCGGCGCCCGACGGCCCTTTCGTTGTATGGTTGAGGAACCAGGCGGGTTGGTCGGCACCCGCGGTGCTCAACGCGCCTCAGCCCTGGTGGTGCGGGCCCAATATCGCCGCCCCAGGCGCGGAGGTCAGGGTCTTTGGACGGAACCTTTCGCGCCGGCCCGACTTCGCCCGCGCCTTCGTCTATCTCTGCCAGATGGACAAGCCCGGGGTTTGGCCCCAGATAATCAAGCCGGGCAAGTACGCCGTCACCTTCCGTCTGCCGCCGGACCTGCCGCCGGGCGATTACGCGGTAAGGGTTCATGCGGGGGCGGGCGGCGAGTTTGGCTGGGGTGGGCCGGTGCCGTTGCGCGTCGAAGCGGCACCGCGCAACTCCGGGCTCTCGAACCTGTCCCTCGGGGTGGGCGGCACAGTTAAGGAATGCAAGCCCGGCGTGGCCGGGGCCGACATTCAAAGGGCCATCGAGCAATTAGCGGCGCGAGGCGGCGGCATCGTCCGCCTGGATGCCGGTGTTTTTCAGTTCAGCGGCACTCTGCGGATTCCCGAACGGGTTATCCTGGCGGGGGCCGGCAGGGAGCGTACGACGCTTCAGCTTGTCCAGGATCCGACCGCCTCGTTTGCCCGCCTGCACGACTCGGGCTGGAACCAGGCGCCCGGCGCCATCCATACGCCGGGCGACACGATGGAATACGAGTTGGAGGTGCCGCGGGCGGGGGAATGGACGGTATGGCTGCGCTATGCGACCGACATGAAGCCCTGGAACCAGAGTGGCGTCAGCGGCAATCACGCCCTGGCTGTGGATGACGGCCCGCCCGTGGCGCTGATGAACCTGGAAAACACCGACGGCTGGGGCGCGTTCCGCTGGTCGAGGTCCGCCACGCTGAAATTGGCGGCCGGCAGGCACAAGTTGACTTGGCGAAACGTCAAAGGGGGCGGCATTTCGCTGGACGCGTTTGTCTTTGCGCTCGACCCGGCATACGTCCCCTCGGAAGCCCCGTTTCCCGTCAACGGTCCGAGCGTGCTCGTCCTCCAGGCTGAGGACTGCACGCGGTTTGTGAGCAAAGAGGGCCGGTTGCCCGGCGGCGACCACGCGGCGGTTTGGCTGGCTGGGGACAATGCCGGGCTTCAGGACTTGACCCTCCTGGGCAACGCGCAGGTCAATTACGGCATGGCGGTGAAATCACCCGCGGCGCTGCGCTGGGTTACGAACTGCCTGGTCGAGCGCGTGCGCGTGGCCGACTGCGACGGCAAGCAAGGGGAGAATTGCGGCATTTACCTGCGCTACGCGGACGCTGCGCGGGTCCGCGACAACGAACTCTGGGGCCGCGCCCCGCTCTTCATCTCCGGGGCGAAGCACAGCGAATTCGCCGGCAACCGGCTTGTTTCGGTCACCCGCTTTGGCGGGAATGCGGAAGCGGCGATCCTGGGACGCAATGAGACCATCGAGGAGTGCGTCATTGAAGGCAATGTGGTCGCCTCGCCGCCCGGCGCGCGAAGCCGGGGGACCCACGGCGCGCCGCCTGCTCTGGTTTTCGACCGGCCACGGCTCGGTCACTCACAATTGGATCGCCAACAACGGCGTCGAACGGCCCAACGGCCCGGGGGCCGAGGTGGGCGCTGGCCAGGCGCGCTTCGGCGGCGTGGCCGGGACGGACCAGAACGTTGGCGAGATGATCCTTTTCGAGGCCAACCACCGGACGGCTTATTTCGGCCCCCTGGCCGACGCCGACGGGGCCAGTGTCACCCTGCCCAGGACCACCCATCCGACGCCCGACAATTGCCTGGGCAATGTGCGGCGGCAGGAATTGGCCCGCGACGCGGCGGGCAACGAAACGCCCTTCTGGCCGCCAGATCTCGATGATGGCAGTGAGGAGCCGCCGGCCTATGAATACTACGTTTCGGTTTTCAGCGGACGCGGCCAGGGCCAAACGCGCCGCGTGCGCCAGCCGCGGCGGCGAGAGACTGCGGCTCGACCGTCCGTGGACCGTGCCGCCGCGGGCGGGCTCGGTCGTGGCCGTCGGCACGGGGTTCTACCGCAACCTCATCGTGGGCAACTACACGGCCGACGGCATGACCGGGATTCAACTCTGGATTTCGTGCATCGAGAACGTCATCGCGGGGAACACTATTGCCCGCCAGCGCAAGCCGGGCCTCTTTCTGTACGCCAACGGCACCACGCTGGCCTCCTCGATGCCGCGTACGTGGAACCGCGGCATCAGCCCGCTGTTCTGGAACCTGTGCGAAGGCAACCGTGTCGAGGAGTGCAGTGCCGGCGCGCTGGTCACGAGCGGCGACGAGCACGATCTGCCGATCGAGTTCCCTCGCGCCCTGGGCAACGTCCTGCGGCACAATTCCTTCATCCGCAACCGGACCGATGGCGTCATCCTGACCAGCCGGCCAACGCCGGCAGGCGTGAGAGATTTGGCCGCGTCGGTCACCGGCACGATTGTCGAGTTCAACGTTGTCCGCGACGCGCAGGTTGCCTACCACGCCGCCCACAGTTGCGACGCGGTGGTCTTCCGCCGCAACCAGGCCTATTTCTGGTATCCGGTCGGTTCCTCGCCCGAGCCGCCGACAGCCTTCCAGGTGGACGGGGAAGCCATGACCTTCAGCATCGACGCCAATTCCATCGAAGGCGTCCATGGCGTTCACGACAACCGGGTGCGCGACTTCAAAACCCCGGCTGGCGTCAAAACTCTGCCTGAGCGATGAAGCCGTTCATCCGCACCTCGGGATTCATATACTCCCGCGCTGGATTACCCCCCCCAACCCGGAGCTCCAACTCGCCTCTGCGATAAGTCACAGCTTCGCCTCCGATGAGGACCCGCTCCCCGGCGTCGCGGCAGTGGAGTTCTCCGCCACGACGGGACAACTGCCGGGCAGACAATTCGGTCTTGCCTAACCGTTTCGCCCAATACGGGATGAGGGAGCAGTGCGCCGAACCGGTCACCGGGTCCTCGGGCACGCCCACCCGCGGGGCAAAAAAGCGGGAGACGAAGTCGGCCTCCTTTCCCGGGGCCGTCACGATGACGCCCAGGCAGTCCAACCGGGCCAACTGGCCCATATCCGGCGCCAGTGCCGCCACGGCGGCCTCGGATTCATAGACCGCCATGTAATCCCGTGACTTCAGCACCTCCTGGGGCTTGGAGCGCAGTCCTTCCGCCAATTCGCGGCGAGGCTCGCATGGCACTGGGGGCCGTGATGGGAAATCGAGATCGACAATTCGACCGCGCCGCGTGGCGGTCAACCAACCGCTTCGGGTTTGGAACCGCACGCGGTCCCCGCGGTAGCCCAACTCGGAAAACAGCACGAAGGCCGATGCCAAGGTTGCGTGGCCGCAGAGGTCCACCTCCACCAGGGGGGTGAACCAACGTAATTCAAAGAAGTCATCCCTCCGGGTGAAAAAAGCGGTCTCCGAGAGACCGTTCTCCGTCGCGATATTCTGGAGCACGGCGTCCGGCAACCACTCCTTGAACACACAGACCCCCGCCGGATTCCCGCTGAAGGTCCGGTTCGTAAACGCGTCAATCTGGTAATAAGGGACGCGCATATCGAAATGTCCCGTGTAAAGCAATTTGGCAGAATCGGGTTGGTTGCGCGAGGAACATTGTCGGAATCGTCTGGCTGGCGGCCAGCCCCCCCGCAGGAAAAAAGCGGCCTGTTCTGGCGGGGCAGGGAAATCATCCCGTGGTGAGGCCCCAGCGCGGCGGCTGGAATGGCGGAAAGCGGCCTTGTGGGCAAAGCGCAGAAGGCATTCGAGCAAAGTCACGCTGGCGTGCGAGTAGCCCGAACAGAGGACGATGCCGTTGGCGAGGAGGGGGTAACGTGCATCCCCAGCCTAGTCCGGGGCGTGCGCCTCGGTGGCCGGCACCTCTGGGGCGCACACCCACAGGGCCGTCAGTCGCAACCCAGCCAGGGACGCCAATCCGAGCCCTGCGGGGCCAGACTGCTTGAGGAAGCGCCAGCGTGAGAGTCGGGGCTCAGTGATGGCCTTGGGGTGGGTCATGACTGGACGATCTGAGATCCCAGCTCTGTTGACGAGTTCTTGTTCCCCGCCGGAAACGCCAAAAGGGATTGTGCGGCGTCGGGCTGCGGGCCATGCTCGGCCTGTGAAAACCAGCCGTTCGGTCATGTTATTGCTCGTGCCGGTTGCCGTTGCTGCCCAGACGTTCCGAATGGCGGTTCGAGACGGACCCATCCGGTTGGCAGGCGCGCTCAAGGACCATCACCCTCACGCGAGTCACAGGCCTGCGCGACAGCAGTCGAGGTAGTCTGCATGTGGAAGACCGGATCGACGAGGGGTGGAACTATGCGCTCTCCGAGCGGCGCGGGATGGCCGTCGGGCGGTTATATCGGCTGTCCGCCTGGATGCGGGTGGACAGGATCGGGGCCAGCACTCCCATGCCGTATCTCAAGTGCGAGTTCGTGCCTGCGGGCGGGCAGGGCACCTTGGGCCAGGCGCACACGGACTCCTACGACACCGCGCGTCTGGGCGCTTGGCAGAGACTATCGGGCGAGTTCCGCGCCCCGGAAGGAACGACGCAGTTCTGGCTGGCCCTGGAAAAAGGGACCAGCGGGCCCGCTGAGATCAACGCCTACCTCGAGGAGGTCGTCTTCGAGCCGATTCCAAGGCTGAGCATTTTTGAGAAATACCCCTTGAGTGCTCTACCGCCGCCTTTGGAGAAGACGCGCGGAGTCCACCCGCGGCTCTACCTGGACGCCACGCGCATCGCCCAACTGCGTGAGGTCGTTCGAATCACGCACCAAACCACGCACGCGCCGATGTGGAAGGAACTTCGCCAATGGGCCGACCGCGCGGTGAAGCGGGGCGCGCCTCCCTACCGCGAGCGCGACAGCCGCAGTGGCGACGAACAGCTCTGGCAACGGGAGGTGGGCAACGCCCTGCCGGTCCTGGCGATGGCCTGGGTGCTCTCCGGCGAGAGGCAATACCTGAATGCGGCGCGTGAATGGGCGCTGGCCTCCTGCGGCTACCGGACCTGGGGCCTGGGCCGCATCGACGGGATGGACCTGGCCGCCGGGCATCAGCTCTATGGTCTGGGCCTGGTTTATGACTGGTGCTATGCCGACTTGGGAGAGGACGCGCGGCGGACCATCCGGGAGACGCTGGTCCGGCGGACCTCAGCCATGTTCGAGGCGGCGGCCACCGGCAAGGCTTGGTGGCGCCGGTCCTATCTCCGGAACCATCTCTGGGTGAACATCTGCGGGATGGCCGTGGCGGGGATGGCGCTGTTCGACGAAGTGGACGAGGCCTCGGCCTGGATCGGTCTGCCGCTGGACAAGTTCCGGCGGACCATGGCCGCGCTGGGCCCGGACGGGGCGAGCCATGAGAGCGTGGGCTATTGGGAATATGGGGCCGAATACATGCTCAAGTTCATGGACCTGGCCCGCTCGCGGCTGGGAGTGGACCTTTACACGAACGAATGGTGGCGGAACACGGCGCGCTACGCCCAGTACCTCGCCTTGCCTCGCCAAGCCTGGGCGCGTGACAACTGCATCGTGGACATTGCTGACTGTCCGCGCGGCCATTGGTATGGGCCCGATTATCTCCTGCGGGAGCTGGCCCGCCAGTTCCGCGACAGCTACGCCCAATGGCTGGCCCAGCAGGTTGAGGATGCCGGCGTCGCCTCGCCAGAGTCGCCGTGGTTGAATCTCCTTTGGTTTGACCCCGGCCTGCCCGCCGCCTCTCCCTCCTCCTTGCCCACGTTGCGGCACTTCGAGGACATGGGCATTGTCTCAGCTCGCTCGGACTGGTCGGGAGACGAATCATTGGTGGTCTTCAAATGCGGCCCGTTCCTCGGCCACAAGGGGGTCCAGGAATTCACTTATGACGCGGGCGGCGGGCACGTGCATCCGGACGCCAATCATTTTGTCCTCTTCGGCGCCGGCGAATGGCTGATCCGCGACGACGGCTACCACTGGAAATGGACTGGCCAACACAACATGCTCCTGGTGGATGGCCGCGGGCAAATGGGCGAGGGCAAGGAGTGGTTCGATGGGACCCAACCGTTGGCCGTGAAGGCCCGCCCGCGAATCGTGCGCGTCTCCTCCAACGCGGACTTGGACCAGATGACTGGCGATGCTACCGCGGCCTACCCGCCCGAGCTGGGCCTGCGGCGCCATCTCCGCCACCTGGTCTTTCTCAAGCCGGATGTGCTCCTGGTCTGCGACGAGGTGCGGACAGACAAGCCGCGGCGGCTGGAGCTGCGCTTCCACCCGGAGAGCCGGCAGGCCGAGCGGGACGGAAACGCCTTCGTGATGCGTGGCGCCAAGTCCGTTCTGCGGTTTGAGCCGCTGAGGGAGTCATCCGAAGTGGATGTGTCGGCCCAGGACATGCCCATTGAAGGACGGCGCGGCGAGCAGAACCAGAGCATGTTCACCATTCGGCTGAGCAAGCAGGCCGAAGTCTGGCGCAACGTTGTGGCGCTCTCCTGGGCGAGGTTGGGCCAGACCCCGAAGACGGTCCAGGCCAGCACGGAAGGCGATGTTTGGAAGTTTTCGGCCGGCGGGCTAGCCGTGACGCTTGATTGGACAACACTGCCCCAGCAATGAACCCAAGAAACTTCTCTCCCGGCCCCCGAGCTCGTGGTGTCGTAATACCGACTGGCCTTGCCGTTGCTCTTTGTCTTGGCCTGCCTCACGCGGCCAGGGCGTCCGACTATGCCATCGGCGCGGACCTGTCCTTTCTCAAGCAGGCCGAGGAGCGGGGGACGGTTTTCAGAGAGGGCGGCCAGGCCAAGCCGGGGCTCCAAATCTTCAAGGACCACGGCTACAACTGGGTGCGCCTCCGGCTGTTCCACTCGCCAACGCAACTGCCCAACAACCTCGCCTACACCATCGCCCTCGCCAAGGAGGCAGACCGGCTCGGATTCAAGTTCCTGCTGGATTTTCATTATTCGGATACCTGGGCTGATCCTGGAAAACAGTATCCGCCAAAGGCCTGGGAGCGAAAACCCCACGCCGAGCTGGTGGAGGCCCTGTTTGCATACACGCGGGACACGATGGCCGCGCTCGACGAGGCAGGGGTCATGCCGCAGATGGTTCAGATCGGCAACGAGATCAGCAACGGCATGCTCTGGCCGGACGGCAAGTTGCCGGAACACTGGGACAATTTCGCCGACCTGGTGAAGGCGGGCATCAAGGGCGTCGAGGCCGGCCAGGGGGCCGGACCACGCCCGCTCATAATGATCCACATCGATAAGGGCGGCAATCGAAAGGCGACGAAATACTTCTTCGACAAACTGAACTCTTACGGTGTCGGTTATGACGTGATTGGACAGTCCTATTATCCGTGGTGGCAGGGCACGTTGCTGGATCTTCGGGAGAACCTCGCGTTCATGGCGGCCGAGTACCAGAAGGACATCATCGTGGTGGAAACGGCGTATAACTGGCGCCCGGCCGAATACCGCAACAAACCGGCGCCATTCCCCGAGACTCGCGAGGGCCAGAAGGACTTTCTCGAGGAGGTGAACCGGGCAGTGTTGGCCACCCCGGACAACCGGGGCAAGGGCGTCTTCTGGTGGGAACCGGCCGTGGCGGGCCGACGGAATGCGCGAGGGATGTTCGACAATGACGGGAACGCGTTGCCGGTTATCACCGTGTTCGACAGGTTCACCAGGAAGTAGTCCCGGACCAAGTATCGCTGGCTGAGATCACACCGCCGCAACAAACGCTTAGAAAGTGAACAAAATCCTCAAACCCGCTCGGCCCCAAGTCACCGCCAAGGCCGTCCTGCACAGCTACCGTTACGCCTGGGCGGAACGCGCCCGGACCTGCGGCTACCTGGAACGGTTCGCTCAGGAGGCTTTGGGGCACAACAGCAAGGCCGTGCATCGCGCCTGCGCGCGCAAAGCCCAGGTCGTGATCCCGACCCTGGAGGATTACGAGCGGAAACTCGCCGCCGCCCCCGAGCGCGTGATTGTGCCGCTGCCAGCGGCGGTTGTTTCTTGACGCAAAACACCGTGGGATTCAGTCTTGTTGGGAAAACAGTTAAGCCAGGCGACATGGCAGTGAAAACTAAAATCGCCGTTCAGCAGGCAAACGAACTCAGTGGTTTCGTGAAGAACCTTGCGGCGAGACGCATCACCACGCCCGAATTCAAAAGCGTTTTGATGATCTTGCGACAGCATTGCGATAGAGGCAGCGCATTGCATGAGTGGACAGACAGCGTTGCACACCAGAGGCGGAACAAAGGGGTTGCATTTGAAGCGGGTAGCGGCCTTTGGCTGGAGAAGTTCCAGGTGAATGCGTTCTTCAGCACCGATCCCCCTCGGCTAAACAGAATTCCGACTCCGATATTTGAACGCCTTCTGAATTTGTTCAAAGACCCGGAATTCCGCTTTCATGGGATCGACCTTAAAGCTGACTTTCCGGGCGGCCATTCTCGCGAAGAACTTTTGGCCAGCCTGAATTGGATGTATTGCAAGGCGGACAAGGAAGGTGTTTACAACTTGGTTTCAGGGTCTCACAAAAACGTTGAAGACCTGCAGTTAATGCGACATGTTCTCGCGCAGCTTGAAACGTCCGACTGGGGCAAACCCCCGTATCATTTCAAGGCGATTCAGGATGGCATCACGGCTACTCTCAAGCGTTTGATCGGATCGACAAAACGAGTGATTGAGACAAATGCCGACCTCCTGGCACTGCATTTTCTCTCGGCCTTTCATCTGACCGAAGTTGATCTCGATCGCTACCCCGGCAGTCCGAAAATCCACTGCTTCTTATCCGTGGATTCAACGCAGTCCGGCCACCTATGTTTAAGTGTGGGCTTGTATAAACGCAAAAGCGGCGAATGGGATGCAGTTGAGCTTGCTCAGCCAAATTGGTCCGCCCGTTTCGCGGGCAGCCATTGTTACACAAGACCGTTTCTGTTAACCGATTTGGAGGAGGCAAAATACTTCTGGAATGGCGGAGGTTCTGAAATGTCGTTTAGCGGTGGACTTAAGGTAGTGCGATCTCAAGACGCCACGTGTGTTCTTCGACCCGTTCACCATTAACACCGTCATCTTCACCGCCACAGCCACGCTTGGCCAGAACGTGCCATGACTTGCGGCTACCCCGAACGATTCGCCGCGAGCTTTAGGCAACGGTCGATGTCGATGCACGGCCGGCTACAGTCGGGGACGCAATGCGTGTCCCTCGGTGGATTGAACTGCACCTTCTGGTTGCGAAAATCCCAGCCGCTTTGGACGTAATTCTTGAGGTCCAGCACAGGCTCCCCAAGCCGGGCGATGCATGAGAGGGGGACAAAGCAGACTGCCCCCTCGGGTCGCGCATGGAAAAACACCCCCGGTTGCCCGCAGACCGTGAGGGCATGGCGGAAGAGCTTGGCCTTTTCGCCTCGATACCTGTGGAGTTCCTGCAGGATGGAAACGCCGACTCTAGCCGAGAGCGTGGGGGAGCGCATCCCGGGCTGATCCAGCGCTGAAATCCCAGGCGCCTGCGCCTCATGGGTCCTGGATCTCCCGCATGAGGATCTCGGCGAGGGGCGCGAACTCCCCCGGCTTGCCGCTCACTTCGAGGCGGTAGAAGGAGTTGGCTGTCGCGAACGCGCCCTGCTGCACCGAGATCACGGGGGATGAGGTGAAGATGCGGACGGCTCCGCTCGGCATTTGCCGCGCCACATGCACCGATTTTCCGACCTCCACATTCGCGAGCAATATTCCCTCCATCTCGTAGTCGACCGGAAGGCTGCGGCCCGAGGCCGCGGCACTCTTCCCCGGCGTGAATTCGTCCACCTCATGGGCGGGAACGAGGCCTTCGGGGTCGCTCTTGTCTTCGTGATCCTGACTAACGTTCCTTTTTGCACGCCTTTCGTTTGGCGCGGTTTCCAGGCCGAGATCACTGGATCCGGGCAAAATCGGGCCGCAAGGTCATGGTCACGCGCACCGACAGCTCCGTCGTAACCCAGACCGAGGGATTGAGCGTGAAGGAGTTTGCCGAGGTGCTGAAGATGTCCAAAGAAGTAACTGCAGTGGAGGGAGCCAAGCCGAGCAAGGATCCTCCGGTTGCTTCGCCTGGGCCAGCAGCTCCCGAGGCTTCGAAAGCTCCCACCGGAAAAGGGGACCCCTTAGCCCTCGGGTGGAGGGCCCATGAGGCGGTTATAGGCATCGCAGGCTACGTTCCAGTCATCGGCGCTCCATGCCTTGCGTCCGGCCGCCTTCTTGCTGCGATTCCCGGCATCCAGCGCCGCGGCCATCGCGATTTCGTGGTTCATCTTTATGCGACCGCGCTTCGGACCTCTGCCTTTTCCATTCTGCATAGTGTCAGTGCTTGCAGAGGAACGTGACGGTCGCGGTGATCGCGAAGGCCGACAGCCACTGCTCGCATGGCTTTTCGTTTGGCGCGGATTCGCGTGGCCCAGCTAATCCGGCTCCGCCCGTACGCGAACCCGAGGGGACTTGATGGGGAGACCGTCAGGGAGTTCGACGTTCCAGGCGCGCTGCACTCCATCCACCTCCAGGAGTAGCCTTCCGTGGACGGACTTCGCCCCGACCGGCGCCTTCAGCAGGAGGAAGTCGGGGCCGAGTTGATCGGCCGGGAGCTCCCAGTCATCCAGAATCAGGCTTATCTTCACGTGCGCGGAATGTCCGGTGACAATGCTCATAACTCCTTGTTTGGCGCGGGTTTCCAGGCCGAGATCACAGATGTCGAGAACTTCTTGGAAAGTCATCGCCCAGGTGTACTCACACCCCCGCGCGTTCCGTGATCTGCATCCTGAAATCCTCGGAATCGACACCCGAGGGTTGCGCAACCTCGCGGTCGAACTTCTCCTGCTCCCCTTCAAAAGCTGCGTAGGCAATGCCAGATGCGGAGGCCGCCAGATCCAATACCCCCGCACTGGACCCAGGGGAACTGGCCGAAGCTCTCGTGGTTGCCGAAGGGCGCCCCGGCATGGAAGGAGATCAAAGCGCCTGCACCCCGACGCGGATGCCCCCCGGGCGCTCCCGAGCAGGCGAAACCGTGATCAGATGCACCGGGGGCGGCAACTGGAGCTTGGTCGGGAGTACGGCCAGGTCCGCCACGACAACGTGCGCCCGGCGGCCCAGGTCGACGATCTCCGGCCGCAGCTCCGGCGCCACGGACCAGACGCCGCTCAGGAGGATGAGGCCAGCCTTGGTGCTACGGACATCCGGCCACGCTTGGTGGACCCGCCGAGAATGCCTCCTGGTGAGTCATCGGGCCGCACAGGTAGCTTACCCCGACGACCGGCACGAAGCCGTTCGGACGCTGGAAATCGAGCCCTGCCACGGCTCCGCCGGACTCCTGGAAGGAGTGCCCCAGGGCGGTGAGCAGGAACTCCGGCATGTGGCCCGGGGCGCCGTGGATGGCGGTGAACCCGATAGTCTGGCGCAGGAGGGCCGCCAGCTCGCTCACCGCGACGAAGTCGTGCGCCAGGCGCCTATGCCGGAGGGTCGCGTATAGCCGGCAGGCATCGTCGACCATGCGGTGCCGGTCCGGCTTGGGCAGGCGCTCCAGCGATGCGAGCAGGGCCTGGATTCTGGTGGGCCTCCCCATCGGCGCACCAGCTCGCCAGCGTGTTCCCGGGGCACCCCACCATCTCGCCCCATTCATCAAACGTCAGGGATGCCCCCGTCCCGCGGCCGAGGCTGGCCTTGAGCGCGAGGAGCAGCCTCTTGACCCGGTTTTGCGGAAAGGACGGTTGGGACATATTCAAGCGAGAAGCTCCTGGATGAGGTTCTGAGCGAGGCGCGCGAACTCGCCCGGCTCCCCGCCCAGCTCGACGCGGTAGCTGGGGTTGGCCGTCGCGAATCCGTCCTGCGTCACTGAGACCAAGGGGATTGAGGTGAACAGGCCGACCGCCTCCTCGCCGTTGCGCGCCATCCTCGCCAGGTACACCGGCTTCCCGACCTCTACATCCGCGAGCAGCACGCCCTCCACCGCGTAGGCAACCGGGAGGCTATGGCGCGGGCTTGCGGCGCTCTTCCCAGGCCTGAGCCTTCCAGGTGGAAACAGGGCATTCGGGGCCGCTTTGGTCTTCGTTATTCTGATGAGGGTTCCTGCTTGCATGACTTTTCGTTCGGCAAGGAACTTGGCTTGACCGCGACGGAGTCTTTCGCGGGCATGGGGCATGGCTTTCATGGGAAAGGACTGAAAAACCGTTTTGCGGGGGTTTACCGCGTATCCCGGCGATTCACCGCGCACACCAAAAACATCATCCCGACCAATATTTACAGGGTCGAGGTGCATTTCAGGCCGTGTTTGCACAAGAGTAAGCACACGACCACCAAGGAGCGTTCCACCATGGCGAGCGTTGCCGCACGTTGTGCCAGGCCGCGTTGTGCTTGCCCACTGGAGGCAGGCTCCTCACAATTGAGGGGCGATGATGAAAACGGTGCGATTGGTCGAGCCGGGCCGCCCGCTCGAGCACCAGGCCGTTCCGGTGCCGGAGATTGGCCCTCGGGACGTGTTGGTGCGCGTCAAGGCGGCGGGGATATGCCACTCCGACGCCCATTACCGGGCCGGCACATCGCGAGTGGGCCCGTTGCCACTCACGCTCGGCCACGAAGTGGCCGGGGAACCCATCGAGGAGGCGCGACTACAGGCGATTCCCTGGGCGCGTTTCTCGTTACGGGGGCAACAGGAGGTAGAGGCAGGTGGATCGGGTCGAAGGCGAGCAATCCCCCCGCTGCAATCCTTGGTCGAAGCCGAATTGACTTCAGAACCGGAAAGCGAGGAGCCGGAACGGGAACAGGCGGTTTAATCAATTTGGAGCCCGTTTACGACGAGCTGCCGAGATCCGCAGGCTTTTCATCCCCGACGGTGGAACAGAAACTCGCGCACGGCCTTCACGCCGACGTTCCAGGTCTTCCAGGGTTGCACTGGACGGCGGTGCGCGTTCCGTCCTTTTCAGTCACGGGGTCAATGCCGCCATCCGAATTCGCGCCGCCGCCAGCCTCACATCCGCCCAGGCAGGTAATCGTCGCGAACGGGTGAAAAGACTTCAATCGCCACCGAGTCTTCAAGAATGTCCGCGCCATGCTCGACGCCTCCGGGAATACACCAACTGTCGCCAGCCAGCGCCTCGTATTCCTCTGTGCCAATGAGGAGCCGAATGCAGACAGTGACCAAATAGCCGGTTTGCTCGTGCGGATGGGAATGGCGAGGCGGGACAGAGCCCTTGCGCAGTTGAAACTCGGTCATCAAAGTTTTTTCCCCGTGAACCAATGTCTTGCGCCCAATCCCGCCCAGAGCCGGACGGTATCCGCTGCCGCTTCGTTTCTCGAGCATGCCTGATGAATGATCAGGCAGGGGAGTGGTCGGACAGCCCTCTTTAGGGGCCCTCCCTTCCAATTAGTTTGCCGTGCGGCGGCAGACCTCGCCGACGCGTGAGCCTATGGCTGGCTTCCGGCGCGGTTTTTACTGGCAACCGCCAAGCGCACCCTTTTTCAGACTGCCGATGAGTTTGCTCATACCCTCCTAACTTACCGGGTCGCCTTGGCATCGGGCGGCTGGCCCATGAGGCGGTCATAGGTATCGCAGGCTACGTTCCAGTCATTGACGCTCCAAATCTTGCGCCCGGCCGCCTTCATGCTGCGGTTCCCGGCATCCTTTCCGACGGCCAGCGCGATCTCGTGGTTCATCTTTATGCGCCCGCGCTTCGGACATCTGCCTTTTCCATTCTGCATGCTGGTCTCGTTTGGCGGCTATCGAGCGGCGGCCCGAGGCCCCAGTAGATGCCCTGCTCTCGCAATCTCCGCAGGGCGCACAAGTGCCCCCAGTTAATGCCATCGTATCCCCTGCGGAACTTCGCCAAGTCGCGCCCGCGCTCCGGGCCGCGCCCTTTTCCATTCTGCGCGCTCATGCGTCTAGCACCTGCACCTTTCCTTGAACGGAGGTCGGAGGAGTGAGCAACCAGAGGCACGCTCGCGGGAAATCAACCTCTCGGCGTACACCTTTGGAGTCCGTGTACTCCACAAAGGCTGTCTGGCCGCGGACCTCCGTCACTTCGAGGGGCGGCCCTCCGCTGTTCAGCACGGCGAACTGCCCGGGTCTGTTTGGGTTCATACGAATAACGGGCATATATGTCAGAAGTGCCGCGCCCCTGGGCCCTTGGCGAACTGGGCTTGCAGCGGCAGGCGCAGGTCGTACACCTCCATCACCAGGTAATGGGCGCCCTCCAGCTCCTGCACGGCCTCGCGGGGGTCTTCCCCGGGCTTGATACCGTGAAACTCAATTTCGTTCTCCAACGGGTCCATCGCCCGGATGAGATGCGTACAGCCATCTGCCAGAGCCCTTTCCAGCTCGGGCCGTATCTCGTGCGGCCTAAAACTATCGTTGCTCATAATCATATTCACTTTCTCCTTTCGATTTCTACGACGAGGTGCTGTAGCTCAGAGCCAATGGAAGTTGCGGACGCTGACGCGCTTCCCACCGCACCTTCTCTCGCTCCTCCTCGGCCTTCCTCATCCTGAGCAATATATCCCCCGGGCTCAGCTGCAACCTCTCCTCCCTGGACAATCCGGCGAACGGGTCGGGGGGATCCTGCGAATTGAACTTTGTCATACTTATAGCTCCTCCGGTTCGAGCGGCCGGTTCGCGCATGCGACCAGCTCGCGGGTTTTCGTGATCTTGCCGCCCCGGAACAGGCGCCCCTTCGCCTGCCCCAGGTGCGCGTCCTGCTCCGCCGCCGACAACCCCGACAGCCACGCGCCCAGGGTCAAGGGGATGGCAGCGGCCCCGCCGTCGAGCCGCGCGCGGGCGACCTTCACCGCCTGGCGCACTTCATCAGGGGTCTTGCCCTGCGCTTCGAGGGCTTTGCGATAGCGTTCGGCGGGGGTCATACCTTGGACCTTTTGAATTTGAACTGCTCCAGCACGGCGATGTTCCCATCCCACCATCTGGCTATCCTCTCCGCGTTGACGGGTACGTTCTCGATCTTGCAGATGATGCAGATCATTATCTGGCTGATCGGGGCGCCGGGCACCTGGCGGCGCAGGGTCCTGCCGTTGCGGCGCACGACGTCCTCCATTACCGCGCTGCCTGACTTGAACGTCAGCTGGCACTCGCTGAACAGCTCGTTGAGATCTTTGGCGTCCAGCTCGGCATCCGACCAGACCCGCACGTTTGCGAACGACATCAGCAGCGGGTTGAGCCGGAATACCCGCACGATAGCCTTCCCCTCAGCTTCGTTGCGATTACGCAATTTGAAGCTGAAGGTCGGAGACTTCAGGCCGCCGAGGCCCATGCCTACCCCGTCCGGATGGCCGCAGCACGTCGAGCACACTTCGACCTCGGGGATGGCGTTGAGGCGCTCGAGCCAGGAGTTCTGGAGCTCAGCGTCGTCCCGCATGCCCCGCCAGATGCGGGTCGGGGTGTTCGGTACGAAGCCGGGTGAGGGTGTTTCAAACATAATCAGGACGGTTTGATTGCTTCTTCGAAGGTTGTGGAAAGGAAGTGCGGCGGCAAACCGCCGAGGCACGACAAGAAAATTGGCTGACCGTGCAGGATGCGGAGCACCTCGGCGGGCGCCGGCAGCCACGCCACGACCACCACGTTCGCCCCGTCCACGCTGCCGCCCTGCACGGCGCCCCGGAACGCGGGGACCGCCTTGCACTGCGACTCCTCCAGATCGCCGGGAGGGCCGAAGCGCGTGTTAGCCTGCGCGAATGCGACGGGGGTCATAGGTTGCCGTAGTCTCTCTCCTTGAGGCCCATCTCGCGGCGCAAATTGTTTGGTGCTTCTCTGCCGCAACTCATATCGAGCAACCCTTCCTCTTCTAAGACGGCGTAGGCGGCTGTACGCAGGGCTTCGTGTTTGCGCTGATAATCCTGTACGCACGCAACTGCGGCATCGTAGTTGCGCTTCGTCTCGGTGTAGGCGGCGGCGCGGTCTGCAACCTCCTTCGCCAAAGCGACGGGATCGGCTTGCTCATCCTTGATGGACCGATCGGGGAACAGCCAGTTGGCCAACACCCCACCAAACAATATGATTGCAAAACCGATCGGAAGAAGCGCGAGGCTATTCAAGGGGATGCCCAGAAAGACCACACAGAGGCCCAGGACAAAGAAAGTCGCCAAAATAAACGTACGCATGTTATACCTCGCTCCAAGGTTTCAGGACCGGGTATGATCATGCTCCGGCAGCCCCAGTGGATGGGAGGCTCGCCGGGAAATTTGGCGTCGTGGCCGATGGGCTTGCCCTCGATGTCCCACGCCCTACCATTCAGCCCCTGGCACTGCTCGGTCGTATGGTTGTCGAGCACCGACATCCACTGCACGCCCCGCACGACCTCTTTGTTTGCCTTGAGCGTCGCCATGACGGCGTCGGCCGCGACCGCCGCGACCGCCGAGCGCGCGAGCGCATCGAGGCGGACCTGGGCCTGGGGCAGCGCATCCCGCTCGACCTTATCGAGGACGGCTGAGTCGCCGCGCAGGACGCCAGCCCTGGCGATGTCGGCGATGCGCTGGCCGAGTTGCGTCTCCTGCCGCCCGAGCCAGACAGAAAGGGGCGCCCCAAGGATGTTGGCGTTCGAGACAACATCGCGCAGTTCCCGGACGCCCAAGTCCTTCTCCTCTACGAGGTTGAAGCCGGCCGCCGCGTTCATGCCCTTCAGGGCCGTCACGTTGGCCCGATACGCAACGTGGTACAAATCTCTTTTAAGGATCATCCAAAGAGCGCTGTACGTCCCCTTCAGCGATTCGGAGACATTCCTGGAAAACTCCTTGAGCCTTCCGAGCTTCGTCATCGGACGGGCCGCGTCGAACACCTGGGCCCTCCGAAAATCCGCAGCGATTTGATCCGCGACCGTGTTCAAGCCCTTTACGACATCGCGGGCGATCGCGACTTTGGTGCGCTCCAGGCGCAGGTAGAGCCGGAGGAAGGTGGCGAGGAGGGCGTCCTGCGCCGCCTGCGCTTCCTTCGATTTGGGGCGAGAGGGCATAGCGGTCAGCAGTAGAAGAAGAAGCAGAGCCGCACGTCCTCGTTCGTCAGCTCCCAATGATCCCTCACGAGTTCCATCTCGTCGATGATCATGTTCCACTGCTCCGGGCCCCAGTGGTGCGAGGCGCCAAGCGAGAACACCTTCCTCCTGCCCACGGGACCGGAATTGGGGACGCTCGTGTTGCACGAGGCGGTCGTATTGACTATGCGCCCCTCGGCGTCGCGCTCGGTCACGAGCGAGTTGTGGTAAAACTCCTGGTCGAGGTCGTAATCCAACAGCTCCGCCAGCGTGACCCAGGAGTGCGAGTGGACCGCGCCCGGAAGCTGGCGGCTCACCTGCGCCTTGAACCCGCGGTACGCCGAGCTTGCGTCGT
This sequence comes from uncultured bacterium, assembly GCA_963713735.1. Classification (GTDB taxonomy): domain Bacteria; phylum Verrucomicrobiota; class Verrucomicrobiia; order Limisphaerales; family UBA8199; genus CAVQND01. The sequence continues at coordinate 44,259 of CAVQND010000031.1, read as the reverse complement.
TGGGCACGCCGCGCGGCTTGGATATCGGCGGCGCGGGGTAGTCATCGCGCACGTTCGCCAGGACGGCGAACAGCTCGTAGTCCCGCTCGACGTATATCTCGCCGGCGCAGAACCACTCCCCCACCCACGCCGCGGAGCCGCTCGTGTTCCGCCGCTCTATCATCGCTCGCATGTTGCAACCCATATCGCTTCCTTTCTTTTCGCTTTCGTATGCCAGAGTACTATGCCTTGGCGGCGAGCCACTCCGCCCAGCGGTGCTTCAGCACCTGCCGGCGCTGGGACTTCCCGTACCAGGGCCTGCCCTTCGTGTGTATCCAGGAGCCGTTGCTGCGCCTCGTGTACTTGGCGCGCTCGGCCTGTCCGGCTTCGGCAACCTTGATCGCCGCAAGGGCCACGGCCATCCATGGCGGGCGCGGCATGGGGGCGTCCAATGTGATCGAGGCAAGTTTGCCACGATGCAACGCAACGCACTCCGGAACACAACTCTCTGACTTCTGTGGCAAGGATCTACGCCACCCAGCCCCACTGGACAGGACAGCCGACGGGCGAATAGCCCTTCGGGAAGTTGGCAAGCACACATGCACGGTGCCATTGTATAACGCCGCAGCGCGTTTGCATTTTTCACGCGAGTTGTACGGTATCCATCAGCCAACTGAACACCGCCGCGTCCTGGGGCAAAGTCGGCCGCTCATTTGCTATTACGATTCCACTGGATGCATGCGAGGAACATGCCTTTGTCTTGTGCCCCGACAGCCCCGACGCGGTGTTCCACTGCTCCAGCCTATGGGGGCAGGCAAATCCACACACATCCGCCATCTCCAGGCTTCCTGGGGGAGCTCCTCGCCGCCTACTGGGCGATGAAGTCCAAGGAGAGGATGCAAGAAAAGGCCGCCCGTGCGCCGGTACCGAGAGAGATTAGGAGCGACTGCACAAATGATCCTAAGACTGACCCGAGACTGGCCCGAAAGCTACGAACGCCCGAAACAGGGAGTGGTCCGATAACCCCAAGGCCATGATCATGCGCGGCCCCGAATTGCTCGCATTGCCGGCAACAGTCACCACGGCAGCTTGGTAAACACGTAGCACTTCTCCAGATCGGGATCGGTGAAGGTGATGACCTGCGAAATGGCGATCCACTGATCGCGGAGCAGCACCGTACCTCCGTTGCCGCCCAAGGCGCCAACCACGTTGGCTATGCTTATGTAATAACCCGCCAAGGCAATGGCCAGGTCGCGACGACTTTCCTGGTTTACCAGGCTTTGTCCTATGGCGATGGCTTGATCCTCAACGCCACCGCACCCAGAGTACCGCCCGGAGCGCCGACCATGGCGGCCTTGTTCGATTAGGCTATCTCCAACTCATCGGCCAGTTCGCGGCGGCCTCCCTACTTGACTAGGCGGTACCAAATGGCAATCGCCTGATCGTAGAGCGCCACTGTAGCCAGGGTGTCGCGCAGCACGCTGAGCGCGTTAGCCTTGTTCGTGTAAACATCTGCCAGGTCATTGGCCAGTTCGTGCTGGCCTTCGATCCCATCGCCACCGGCTCGCGCCAGGAGCGTGGACCGGCCCACCACTCCGTAGCGCCAGTTCGCCGACTATTTCCCGGTCGCCACCTACTTTGATGTGGCAGCGTTGGATGTCTATCGGAGCGACTTCAAGCAGGATTACTACGAGGGCCTACTCAAGCTCGCGGCGGGCAAGCCGATCGCGCTGGCCGAGGTCGGGCCGGCGCCACCCATGAGCAGGGCAGCGAGGGCGGAGGCGTTGGACGGCGGGATGCCGGTCGAGCATGGCGCGGGTCATGGCGTCACCGGTGGGGGCGGCGTCGAAGCTGCAGTCAGGCCACCTCGCGCGGGGGATTGCCTCAGTTGACCAACCGCCGGTTGCCGGAGGCCACTCCGGCAGCTTGCCCGGCTGGCCGCAGAACACGGAAATCGGCCTGCCCTCTCAACCCGCAGCTTGGTCCTAGGGGATTCTGCACGATCCGTCGAATGGCGGCCGCCTGCCAACGCGATTCGGCCTCACCGAGAGCGCGGTCGGGGGTGCCGCGGGCGTGCTTCGCCGCCCGGTAGGCGTGGCTGACGCATGAGTGGGCGTAAGAGCCGGCGAGGCCCTCGTCGTCACCGGCGGCATCGGCCGCGTGGGCGGCGGCTTTGGCCCTCGCTTGCCCCGTGAGGTCGGCCAGATACGCCTCCACCGCCCTGATGGCCCTCCTCGGCCTCCTGTCGCCCGGGTGGCGCTCCTCCCAGAGGGGGAGGGTGCGGCGGGCGCACGCGATGGCTATCCTCACGGCCTCCCACTTGCGCAGCCGGCCGGTCGCCCGCAGGAGCCAGAGCAGCCAGTGCCCGCTCTCGCAGGCGTCCCACACCTCCGCCACCGTGCGGTACTTTCCGGCGAAGTCCAGGCCCTCGTCGTCACAGCCTAGGTTCTCCAGGTCTGCTATAGCGATTCGCTTTTTCATGCTCCTATTATATGGCCTCTCATGTGACTTTTTGTTTGGTGCCGATCGGGTACGGGCACATGGCCCGCTGAAGACTGGGACGAGGCCATGGCCGTTACCCGGACGAGGAAGCGGTTCAGGCGGTGGGCGCCCGCCAGCCGCTCCGCCTGCGTTGCTCGCGCTCCAGGAGGAGGAGCTTGTCGCCGCCCACGGCTTCATGGTTCAGCACCACCTCCGCGGGCAGCCGGGGCTGCCTGAGCTGATCCCCGGGTATCGCGTTCATCGTGCAAAGCGTCATGCACGAGGTGAAGCACCTCATCGACCGGCAGCGGGGAAAGAGGCCGCCCAAGTGGACGCCGGTGGATGTCCATACGAGCCGTGAGGCGTACAGGCGCTGCTGGAGGTTCCCGGGCGAACGCCACGCAAGGCGCTACGAGCTAGCGGCCATCCGGCGTGCGGAGCACCTGGCGATGGCCGCGGAATCCATCGCGGATGCACTTCTGGCACAGCGTCTACGCTTTCCTTCGTTCCTCGAGGCATGAGCAACGACCCGGCATCCTGTCCTCGCCCGAACCTCCTGACCGCCGGCGTCCTCGCGCTCATCGCGCTGATCCTCACCGGCGTGGATGGGTGGTTCCTCCTGGCCAAGCACTACCTGGCGGCGGCCGGGTTTTTTGGCCTCTTCGCGGTCCTCCCGGCCTGGATGGCCATGAACACCGCGATGGAGGGCTAGGGCTGGCCCTCCAGCAGAACGCGCACCACCAGCTCGGCCACGGACTAGGGCGCGGCGCGGGGTATTTCCCGCACATGCACTCACCCTTGAATCGGTCGCACGTCTCGCAGTACCTTGTCATCGTCGGGATCCGCAGGCTCCCCTTCCACGTCCTCCTCGGCCGCCATGAGCTCCCGCATCCGGTAGATCACGTCCCCGGGTCCATCCTGGCTACCTCGTCTTTAGTCAGCCCGGCGAACGGATCCGGCGGGGGCTTCCTGGGCTTCTGCCCCGACTGGCTCACGGAGGGGGTCGGCGGGGGAGACGGATGCGCCACCCCGGGCTGTGCCATCGAAAACCAAGCCTTGAGGTGTTGCTTGCACTCCCTCCGCTTCCCCGGCTTCGTGTAGGAGAGCACATCGCCCTGGTTGAGGTTTCCGCGCGCGACTCCCCGGGCGAGCATCCAGGCATTCTCTCTCTCGCAGATCTTCTGCATCACCTCGCCGGCTATCCGTGGGTTCGTCTGCCGCAGGAGCCACAGGTGGTCGCCATCCACTATGAACGCCGGCTGAACAATTCTCACCACCTCGTCCCAGTCAGCCGAAGTGGCCAAAGCCAGGGCGGCGGGCGAGGGCAGGTCGTGGCTCACCTCCTGGTACGCATAGTTCTTTTGCCTTGGGAAAGCCCCGCTGTCCCGTGGCGAGTACTTGTTCGCGAACCACCAGTCCCGTTGCTGATCGGGGGGCAGGCGCTGCCACCTCCAGCCCGTTGACGGGTCGTAGCTTATCGCGTCCACGTCGGATCCGGTCCCTCCCCAGAGGACGGCGTCCACCAGGAGGGGGTTGCCCCCCAGGAGGCGAGCAACATCCTCCGGCCCGAGCGTGTACACCAGGGATGGGTCGCGGTTGGGTTCCTGTGCATCGAACGGCGGTCTCATAGCTATGCCTTTCGTTTCGCATTGTTCTTTTCAGCCCTGTCTTCGGACAGGGCGCAACGTGAGTATTCTATGGCTTTTGTCGCCCCGCCGCAGATCGAGCCTGTTTTTTCCATTTTCTCGGGCGGAGCAAGAATCGGGCGCGCGCGGAGGGAGCCGCAGGCTCTAAAAAGCGGTGTGTAGAGGTGGGTACAAGACCGATAATATCAATAACGGGACTCGTGTAGGAAAGCTTCGTGGGCCGACATCCGGCCCCCCCTGGGTCGCGTAACGCCGCGCTCAGCACGGCGCCGAACCCATGAGGCGTACGACTGCCTGATGCGCCAAGGCCGAACCGCCATTGTCCACCGTCACCGGCGAACGCTCCAGTGGACGCCGTCGGCTCAATGCCGGTGTCGAAAATCGGCCATGCGGTGAAAGGTCAGGTGACTGGCGTCGTGGAAATTGCGGGTGCCTCCTTCGGCGTCTTCCCAAGCGGGGCGGCGGACTACTGAGTGGCCCTGGTTATTAACCGCGAAGTTCAGCTCGAAAGCGCAGAGCGTGGATTTGACGGTACTTTGGGGCTGGTCACAAGGACCTGACCGTGACGTCGCGAAGGGGAAGATTGGGCTTGCCTTCATCGAAACCGAGAGCCGGGCAGGCCACTGCGTCATGGACGTAGCAGCTCAGGGAATCCACACCGCCCGGGCTCGTCGTCCGCTGGGCTCGCCGCAGCTCGAACAGGATGGGCACGCGTAGCGTGTCATCCTCCGCATGAGCCGAAAGCCATGGGTTTCGAAATGAGCAGTTCACGAAGCGCACCCGGGCGCCGGTTGAGGACTCGTCGTAAAGCCTCGCGGCTTCGATGATGCCGTCCGCCGGCGAAAAGTCGAACTTGCCTTCCTCCGGTTCGGCACGTTCCCACGAGAGGCCGACGATGACGGTGTTTAAGTTCAGGACGACCGGCTTGGACCAGAGTGGCAGGAGGTACAGACAGGCTCGAAGGGGCTGGAATTGTGCAGCTCTCCGCAGGGCATGACCAGAGGTTCGCCGTCCGCGAGGATCTGGGTGGCCGAGCTGGCCCGGCGCAGATGCGGCATACCGGCATCCAGGCCGCGCGCCGGCTCCCGGGCCAGGGTGCGCCAGCCGCCGCCAGGGAAACGAGGATGGATTCCAAACCGCGCCGTTGGCGGAAGAACCGGCCGTGACCTGCGCGCATGCGCGGAGTCCTCCGCAAGAGGTGGTGCATCGTCAGCCGCCGATTCGTGTGGCGGTCTTGCCGGTTGGCCGCGCCTTGATTCCCTCGCCCGCGGGTGGTTTACTGCGACTCAACATGAAGCCCGTCACCAGACAACGCTTGTTCGCCGTGTTCGTGCTGTTGTTCACCGGCCTGGTTCACGCCGCCACGCAGGACAAGCGCCTCGGCGAGCTTCAGCAACTCCGCCAGGTCCTCCCTCCCTGCCGCGACTTCGACCAGTGGCTCGAGACCTTCCACTGTCTGCCGCCCGATTTCGACAAGCTGCCGGCGGTCCCGTACCCTCAGGACTTGCTCAGTCTGAACGAGCAGGGCCAAGCCCGCCGCCTCACCGCATCCGAATGGCCGGCGCGGCGGGAGCAACTGGCCAACCTGGTCGAAGAGTACTTGCTTGGCCACGCGCCGCCGGCGCCCGGCAACGTCCGCGCCATCATCGAAGAGAAAAAGGAGGAGGAGGGCCGCGAAACCTGGACCGTGCGCCTGGAGTTTGGCCCGGAGCACGCCGCCAAGCTCCACTGCTGGCTGTGGCTGCCCCCCAATCTTCGGAAGAGACCTGCGCCAGTGTTTCTGGTCGATAACACGAACTACACCCAGTTCGCCCGCGAGGCTTTTGACCAGGGCCGGTTCCTTATCTGCGTCTATAACGCGACCGACCCGGCCTATCGGGCCGGCAAGAAGGACGAATCGGAGGGCTACAAGGACCTGTTTGGCAAGTTCGACTGGTCGGAGTTTCGCCGGCGCGGGTGGAGCGCCTCGCGGGCAGTCGATTGGCTATGCACCTTGGATTTGGTCGCTCGCAACCAGATTTATATTGGCGGCCACTCGCGTTCCGCCAAGCAGGCGCTGGCGTGTGCGGCGTTCGACCCACGCATCGCTGGCGTGATAGCCTCCTCGCCCGGCTCCGGCGGTTCGCTGCATTTCCTGTTTTGCGACCAGTATTACTACGGCGAATCAGCGGAGCGGCTCACGACGGTCTTCCCCTTGTGGGTCCTGCCCAAAGTGCGCTTTTTCGCCGGCCGGGAGAACAAGCTGCCCGCCGACATGCATTTCGTGTACGCCCTCATCGCGCCGCGCCCGGTGCTGATGAGCACGGCCATCAACGATTCGGTGGAGAGCACCTGGGCGGTCGAGCAGATTTACCAGTCCATCGCCCCCGTTTGGCAACTGTTGGGCCGCAACGGCAACCTGGCTCTTCGTTACCGCCCGGGCCAGCACCATCCCGATGCCGCCACGTTTTCGGCCCATAGCCATTTCCTGGCGCTCTGCTCCGAAGGCAAACCTCCGGCCGAGGCCTTCCCCTGGCGGCCCTACCATCCTTGGAACTATGAAGTTTGGGCGCGGCAAAACCCCGTCCCGGCGGCCCCGGTCCAAGGCGCCAAAACTCCCGGCCAGACCCGCCAACTCATCGGATGGCTCCTCGGCGACGGCCCCGCTTATCAGCCAGTCAACACCACACTTGGCCAGGGCGAGCCTGACGAAGTCGCCAAGGTCCTGAACCGCGCTGACCACTCGCACCTCCGGTGCCGATTCGGCGATGTGAACGGGAACTTTTATTATCCACCCAATCGCCCAGCCAGCCGGCCCTCCCAAATCGTTGCCCCTGAAAGCAAGCTTCCCGCGATCATCTGGCTCGCCCCCCTCCAATGCTCGTTGGGCTACACCCCCCACTATCGCACCGGCGACGTTCCGCATACGCGCTTTGCCCAGGCAGGGTTCCTGGTGCTGGCCTTCGATCCCATCGCCACCGGCTCGCGCCAGGAAGAACGCCGCGGCTTCTACGATCGCCATCCGCAGTGGAGCCTCATGGGCCAAATGGTGCTCGACGCCCGGCACGCTATCAACGCAGTCCTGGCCAATCCAGACGCTGATCCCAAGCGCATCAGCCTTGTCGGCTTCGGCATGGGCGGCATGGTGGCGGCGCTCACCGCCGCGCTCGATGAGCGGGCCGCCTATGCGGTCAGCGCCTCGGGCTTCACCCCCTTCCGCAGCGACAACGACGCGGCCGGCACCGGCGGGTTGCGCCGTTGGTCTCACCTCTACGGCTGGCTGCCACGCCTGGGAGGCTTCGCCGGCAACGAGGGGGCCGTGCCGGTCGATTTCCCCGAAATCCTCTCGGCCATCGCTCCCCGCCCGCTGCTGGTGATCGCTCCAAAGCTGGATTGGCACCATCCCCAGGGCAATGTCGCCCAGGCTATCGAAGCCGCCAGGTCCACATACGACTCCCGCCAGGCTGGCAATAAGCTCCAACTCTACAGCCCGACGTGCCTGGCCGAGTTCAACAACGACATCCAATCCCAAATCACCCGCTTCCTGCAAAGCCCCTGAGCCTCTCAAAGGCGCCCAGGATGCGCCTTTTTCGGCCGGATTGAGAATTGGGCCTTGAAAGGTGGCCGTTGGCTATCGGAGAATACCCTCGGATGACGCCTAATTCACACCTGCTGTTGCTCGCCTGCCTGGCTCTGCTCACGCCGGCGGCCCCGGCGCAGCACGTCCTGCTGGAGGCCGAACAGTTCGCTGACCCGGGCGGTTGGGACGTGGACCAGCAGTTGATGGACCAGATGGGCTCGCCCTATCTGCTGGCGCACGGCCTGGGTGTGCCCGTGCGCGATGCGGTGACGACGGCGAAGTTTCCCTCGCCCGGCCGCTATCGTGTCTGGGTGCGCACGCGCGATTGGGTCGCGCCGTGGAAGGCGCCGGGCGCCCCGGGAAGGTTCAAACTGCTGGTCGATGGCAAGCCGCTCGCCGAGACCTTCGGCACCGAGGGCGAGGCCTGGCATTGGCAGGATGGCGGCAGCGTCGAGGTCGGGACGGAAGCGACGGTTGCTTTGCACGACCTCACGGGGTTCGAGGGACGTTGCGATGCGGTCCTGTTCAGCAAAGATGCCGCGTTCGTTCCGCCGAATGAGCCCGCCGCATTGACGAAGTTCCGCCGCGCCGCCCTGGGCCTGCCGGAGGAACCGAAGGATGGCGGCTCCTTCGATCTCGTGGTGGTCGGCGGCGGCATCGCCGGGACGAGTGCCGCGCTCTCAGCCGCGCGCAACGGACTCAAGGTTGCCCTCGTCCAGGACCGCCCGGTGCTTGGCGGCAACGGCAGCTCCGAGGTCCGCGTCTGGCCGGAGGGCAAGACGCGGCAGGAGCCCTTTCCGCACATCGGTGACATCGTGGAGGAACTCGTGCCGGACAAGGGCCCCGGCGACGGCAACGCCAAGGGCGCCTCGATTTACGCCGACGAGCGCAAGCTCGACCTGGTGCGCGCGGAGCCCCGCATCACCTTGCTCACCGAGGAGCACGTGAACGCCGTGGTCGCGCGCGCGGGCCGCATTGAATCCGTCGTCGCCCAACACGTGCGCACGGCGCGGCGGGTGCGGTTGTCGGCGCGGCTCTTCGCGGATTGCACGGGCGACGGCACCCTGGGCTTCCTTGCCGGGGCGGATTACGAGGTTTCCAGGGAAGGGGTCATGGGTGCGAGCAACTTGTGGAACCTCACGGATGTCTCGGACCCGGCGCAGGTGTTGCTGTGCGAGTGCAAGGACAAGGAGGCGCTGAGCCTGTCGGTGAAGGCCGGCAGCGTCGCGGCCCCTTTCCCGCGCTGCCCCTGGGCCATGGACCTCACCGACAGGCCGTTTCCCGGCCGCCGGAGCTTCAAAGGCCAATGGGCAGGCGCGCCGCTGGACAATCTCGGCGGCTGGTTCTGGGAAAGCGGCTTCGACAAGGACCAGATCAACGACAAAGGCATCTACTGGGCGCCCTACCGCTGCCTCTACAGCCGGAACGTCGCCAATCTCTTCATGGCCGGCCGCGACATCAGCGTGGACCCTGAGGCGCTTGGCCCGGTCCGCGTGATGCGAACCTGCGGCATGATGGGCGAAATCGTCGGCAAGGCCGCGTGGATTTGCGTGTGCCAGCAGACCACACCCCGGGGCGTGTATGAGGGCCATCTGGCGCTGCTCAAGGAGCTCATGTCGCAGCCGGGGGCCCTGCGCCGCGCGGCGCTCGGCGGGCCGCTCGCGCCGTGAAACCCGCACCTTCAACCCAGCCTGCCCCACATGGATCAATGCATCCCCATCACTTCGCTCTGCGCCCTGGCCGCTGCCGCGACCATCGGGCGGGGGTTCAACGAGGGGATCAGCTTTTTCGTCGCCGCTACCTCTTCTTTGGCCGCTCCGGCCAGATTGTCTCACTGTCAATGAGGGCGTCTAACGCGCGCTCCCAGGCTGGCCTCGCACTCCAAGGGGTTATCGGTCGTGGTGAGAGGTCATAATTGCCGTCAAAACACTCTTCTGTCAATTCGTGCGTCTTGCCGTGTCTGACCTCAAAGGCGTTGGGGGCGACCCTTTGATCATACAGGTCGCCAACTCTTTCGGCGAACTCCTCCAAGCTGGCACATTTGAAGTGTATACATGCGGTGAAGTCTGCCCCCTCCTCGTCCCAGTCGCGTAGGCCAATCTCAACGTCCAGACCTGGGTACTTGTGTTGCCTAATATGCGACGCGACGGCTTTCGGCCCCCTGAGATTAGGCATCGGTTCGTCAAACGACATTACGTCAATGAATCCTAGAGTGCAGTTTACAGCTCTTGTCATTTGGGCGGGCATGGCCCGACCCGGGCTTAGTTCCTTGTCCGGTGGCGCCTCCCCGCCGGCCGGTTGGGGATCAGAGGGCGATGGTGTCATTTTCATATATAGTTTTTGTCTCGCATTATTCTTTCGGCCCTGTCTTCGGACAGGGCGCAACGTGAGCATTTTAGAGCTTTTGTCGCGCCGCCGCACAGCGCACCTTTCTTTTCCATTTTTTCGGGTGAACCAGGAATCGGACGCACACAGGGGCAGTGGCAGACCTCAGAAGGCCGTGTCCACACGTGGGTACAAGACTGATAATATCGATAACGGGATTCCTGTAGGAAGGCTTCGTGGGCCGGCCTCCGGCCCCCAGGGTCGCGTAACGCCCCGCTCAGGACGGCATGGAAGCCGTGAGGCGTACGGCTGCCTGATGCGCCACGGCCAAACCGCTCTTGTCCACCGTCATCGGCGAACGCTCCCCTGAACATCGTCGGCTCAATGCTCGAACCGAATGGAATCGCGAACACGTATGCGAGGTTGTGGACAGAAAGGAACTCGCAAACGAGTTCCCGATGGATCTCAGGTTTTCAGGCAGCTTTTAGCCGCCTTAATCGCTCCTTTAGGACCATCAGGCGTTCCGGTGCCAAGGGCAAGGCGCCGAGGCGTTCGCCCATGGTCTCAAGGCGGATCATGTCCTTGCTCAGGAGGATTCTTACGAAATCAAGGTCTTTCTCCCGTCCAGCCACGAGCTTGGACGCCGCCAAATCGTGAACATCGAGGCACCAGCCGGTTGCGCCGTTGGTGTTTGGATTGCGAATAGGCACCAGCCTGTTCTTCCATCCAGACGGGAGTGTGGCCGTGGTTTCGTCAACGCCGTGAGCATAGTAGCCGAAGGTCTCATGAAAGAGGGAGCGTTCTCCGATCGCACCATCCACCTGGATGGAGAGGTCGGGCCGATGGAGGGGGAACACGTCGGCCTCCATGGAGGCGAGCAGGTCCGGGGGCGCGTCCGGAAACTGGGCAAGGATGGATTGGCTGCCAATCACCACGATGTCAGCCTGGTTCGTGACGCCGCTGGCTGCGCGAATGATGTGCTCAAGCTCGGCTCGATTCATACTCCTTGAATATCGCCAGGCGCTCCTGGGGGGAGAGGATGCCGCAAAATGGGCTGGACTGGCGCAGTCTGGCCGGCCGTTCCTCACCGCTGGTCAGGAATCCAAAGATCCTTTCCGGGGGCCAGTGGTTCAGGATTTCCTGCCATTCGAGCAAGACTGGTGAGACGGACGGCTGCCGCTGCTCAATCCAGCGTTCCAGTGTGGTCTTGGCGTGCCGAAGCAGGGCGGGCTGGGCACGCAGCTTCCGGGCAATGGCCCGGTCCAACGCCAAGCTGCGCCGGTCAATCCACTCGTGCGTTCTCGATTGCTTCGGTGGCTGCGGATGAATTGCCGGCATATTACGGTCAACAATCTTAGCCGGGGTCGGTTGTGGTGTCGAGATCAGCATTCCTCCCGCAGCAATTCCGCAAGGTGGGGTGCGCCGCCGCTTTACTTTCGGAGGCCCAGATTTTTGTCGGCGCCGAGCGCTGTCGTGATGGAGGGGCGGCCGGGCAGAGCCCGCGCGAGACAACACCTCTCCCGCAGTCCCCGAGTCCTCCTTGTTGCGTCGGCCAGTTTGCAAAGAGCAACACCCCGAAAGCGCTCGCCCAGGCGGTCGTCAGCCACAGGCAAACCACAAATCCCAAGGCAAGTCCTCCTCCAAAGCCAGATCCAGGTCATGCGCCAGCTCTTTGAGGCTCACCTGGCCCAACCGGACCAGTTGACTGTGGAGCACCGCGTAGGCGCTAAAGAGGACGAAACCTAGGACTAAAATCAGCATTTGCGCCAACATGGCCACCGGTTCGTGATGGTAGCAATGCTCCAGGTGGTAGAATTGCGTCAGCTCATTGAACGCCTTGTTCTCGATGCCCCAGCGCCGGTGACCGCCCTCATAGACGACCTGGACCGGATAGCCCGCCAAGCCCTCCGATGCCATCCACCACCAGTCGCTGGTCTGGGGTTGATGGGTCATTTTTCCGCCCACCATCTTGTGCTGGATCCACGTCTCCTGCGAGTGGACCACCCGCACTTTGCGGCCGTAGCTCTTGCTGAAGTTCAGGTCTTTGACCTCCCAGAGTTTGACGTGCCGGCCACGGGTTTCGTCGTCAAACTCCAGAGCGGGTTCTTGTCCGGCACTCAGGGCGCGCGCCTCTTGCAAGACCTCCATCCGTTCCTGTTTGAGCACGACGATCCAGGCCCAGCCCAGCTTCTCCACCGCCTTCAAAAAGGGGCCTTGCACATACCAACTGTCAATGGTCACGGCGTTGAAAAAGCGCACGCCGTAAAGCCGGCGAATCCGCCCCAGCAGGCGCAGGCCGGCCTGGGCTTCCTCTTCCCCGGGACCGATAGGCTCCACGTCCACCAGCACGTTGAACTTGGGCCCGTTTGATCTGGGCAAAGACATACCGGTGGTAGTATTCGATCACCGTGTGTTTTTGGCCTTGGTCGTCGGTCTCTTGAATCTCCCTCTGGCAGCAGCACGGACAGCAGCGACTGCGACTGTGGAAGTGTTCGTTGGCGTCCAAACTCAGGAGCAGCAGGCCGTTGATTTTACAGCTCTCCAGCGCCTTGTTGGCCTTGAGGTTCTTGTTCACCCCGGCCAGGCCTTGGCGCAAGTCCTCCAGGTAGAAGCGCTCGCTCACATAGTGAAAGGCGTCGTCGCTGATGCGCTCTTGCCAATGGATGAGGTGTTGCCAGCGCCAACGCTTGGTTTGCTTGGAGAGATCCAGGTAACTGCCGACGCGGATGGCCACGCCCATGAGCATGCTCAGCAACAAGGGCCGCGTAGGAATCTTGGCGTAGGGCCGATCGCTGCGCACCCCGCGCACGACCCGGCCCATGGCGAAGACTTTCGTTACGTAGCCCAGAAACTGAGCCAGTTCGTTCATGAAGACGCGGCCACCAGAGGTTCACCACGGCGGAGCAGTTCGCGATTGATTTGGCTGATTTCGTCAAGCACGTGCTGGACCTGGGCATAAGCGGCCACACCTTGGCGTGCTTGGTCGATCTGGCCCGGGGACTTCAGCAAGAGCGATTGCACCTGGCCTTTGGCGAAGCAGCGGTTGAGATAAAAGAACGGGCCGTGCTTGGGGCCACCGGTGTGGCAGCGGCAATTGGCCTTGCCACATTTGAGGAATCGCTCGATTAAGGAGGCGTGGAGGACTCCGGGGGGGAATTGGAAGGAGCGCAGGAGATGGGCCTTTCGCTGGCGGAGGGCCAGGGTCAATGTGCGCTGGAGCGGCTGTATCCTACTCATATATAGATGTAGGATAGCAGAGCGGGCGAGCAATGCAAGCGAAAAAGAAAATGCCTCTGTTTCCGAAAATGCCCTAACTGCCTGTGGTCAGCCAGGTTGGAATTGAAACCCCACCCACCTTACGGAATCGCTGTTCCTCCCGATGCCAAAGGTGCTGAACCCCGGCAGCCGTCAAGACTTTGTGCATACTCTTGCCGGCGCCGTGGAGGCGACCTTCGGTGCCGCAGCCAAGCCAGAACAAGAGGATGCTCTGGTTGGCCGTGTTCGCATCGGAGAAGACGCCCCCGAAGGAGATCTTGGGGTCAATTCGGATAGCGCCCCGCTTGAGCAAGCCCACAAATCGTGGGCCTCTTCACCGGCTGTGCGCGGCGGCAACGTCGCGGATGGCATCGAGGATTTCGTGGCTGTTCCGGATACCGCTCCAGTTGTAGACGCAGAGGTAGCGGCAGTGCGGCTGGCCCAGGGTGGCTTCCAGCGCGCGACGCCAGGGCTCGCGTTCGCGGGGGCCTTGATACAGCCACTCGACGGCCGCCCAATACGGCGCGTCGCTATGCCGAAGGGCCAACTGCACGCCGAGGTCTCTTTCGGGGGCGTCCGCATGCCGGTAGAAGCTCCAGCCCGGGCAACTGAACTCGTTGGCTGCGGCCTGGTAAAGCAGTTCGCCATCCTTCCAGCCCGCGCCGTGGGTGAACAGCCGGTCGCGCGGCACGCCCAGCCGCCGGGCCTCGCGCGAGAGGTCCTCCAGATGCCGTCGCGCCACCTCAGCCAGGTCGGCTTCGGAGATGGCGCCCTCGCGCCGCAACCCCGCGGTCTTGACGGCGGCGTACCCGATTTGGGCTACGCCGCGCGCAGGCGGTTGGTCGGCGCGCAGGCCGGACTCGGGATCGAGCCTCTCTGGCCGGCTGAGCAGTGCGTTGCCGTCGGGATAGTACCAGGCGTTGACGCCGATGGAGGATTCCCACCCGACTTTGAGGCCGATGAACAGGCGCCGCTGGTCCGCCGGCAACGCCTTCCACCAGTCGAGGAGGGCGGGGATCAGCTCGGCCATTTCCGCGTGGCACGCGGCCCGGTAGCGCGGGCTCATCAGGTTGGGCGGCGGCAGCACCCGCAACTGCCTTCCCCAGTTGCGCCAGGCGATCTTGATGGCGTCCTCGGGCGACCATCCGGTCCACTCCACATTCTCACGGTTGGCGGTGGAATAGCCCGGCGCGGTTGGGTCCCACCAGTTCCACAAATCCGGGCGGGCACCCCACCAACTCTCGCCGTCGAGTTGGACCACGATCGGCAGGCCGGTTTCCTGGGAACGGCGAAGGAACCCGCGCAGGTCGGCTGCGGTTTTGGCGCGCGGCTGGCCGAGATAGGAGAAAATCGCCGCCACACCGACCTGTACCCTGGCGCCCGGCGAGTTGGTGAACTCGCGGCCAATCTGATCGAAGTCCGACGCCGGCACGGCGTTGAGCACGATGAATTGCTCAGGCTCCGCCCCGGCGGTGACCCAGGCGCCGAAGGCGCCGGCCAGAGACACCGCGGCCAAGGTGCGGAGGAGATGTTTCATAGGTCACGGCAGCAACTTGTTTGCGCTCATGCGCTCCGAGGTTAAGGACCAGGCCGAGGGCAGTCAACCTCACGCACCTTTGGTCCGGCGCTCGGGAAGATCAGCCACCGGGGACCCGTGTGCCTATCCTATTCCTGATACGATCCCAAGTGTTCAGCATCGCAAAGATTTCGCCGCTTGGCCCGTGCGGCCCCTTTGTGCTACAAGCTCTGGCCAGATGACTGCACCGACCTGAACGAAGTGCCGGGTCCGAGCCGCCATGAATAACAGACGTGACTTCCTCAAGAAGACGGGCTTGGCCCTGCTGACGGGCCTGGGGGCGGAGGCTGCCTCCCTGGGCCCGGCAGAAAAGCCCAAGAACCCGAGAGGCGTCAGTCAGTTGCAGAGCCCGGCCGCCATCGCGATGTGGGACTTCTCCTGGCTGCTGCGCCATTACCCCACCGGGGAGTTCGAGAACTGGGACTTGGTGCTCGATGGGCTGGTGCAACGGGGCTACAACGCCATCCGGTTTGACGCGTTCCCGGCGCTGGTCGCGCCCGATCCCGAGGGACGAATCATCCAGGAGCACGCCTTTCCCAAGTCGGACTGGAAACCGGTCATGTGGGGCGGGCAATACTCGACCACCATCCAACCACGGCGGGCGCTGAAGGAGTTTATTCCGCGCTGCCTGGGGCGAGGTTTGCTGTTGGGGCTCTCGACCTGGTTCTTCGGCCCGGGCGTAGACCGGGTTGCCGGCGTTGAGGGCTTCGTGCGTGTCTGGGATCAGACGCTCGAATTCCTCAAGGAAAACGACCTGCTCCACAACATCTACTACGTGGATTTGCTCAACGAATATCCCCTTTTCCACGGCTTCTCCTGGCTAACTCGGCAGATGGACCGGGGCATCAAAGAGCGGGAGGAGAAGGCGCGCACCGCCGGAGTCCACGAATGGAAGGCCAGGCCCGGGGAATACAATGACGAGACCTCACGCGCCTTCTACACCGGCTTTGCCAACGAGGTCCTCGCGCGCCTGCAGGCCAGGTGGCCCGAATTGGATTTTCTCTTTTCGCTGACCAACAACGGCTCGGCCGACTGGCGGGTCATGGCGCCCGTGCCGATGGCGGCCCTGGACGTGCATTACTGGTTTGTGATGAACGGGCTGCTGGCCGACCGGACCGGCTATTGGGAGAACATCCATAACCTTGCCGAAAACGACCTGCAGTTTCCGAAAGTGCAGGAGGCGTTGCTCCGCAACTGGGCGGGCCATAAACCGCAGCTCGTCGAGTGGATGGACCGGAACATGGCGGAAGTGGCAGAGTTGGGTCGCCGTCACCATAAGCCGGTCGGCAACACCGAAGGCTGGGGCACGATCAACTGGCTGGACCATCCGGCATTGAACTGGGAGATCGTCAAGGAGGCGGGAATGCTCTGCGCGGGCTTGGGCCAGAAGCACGGGTATCGGTTCAACTGCGCCTCGAATTTCACCCACCCGCAATTCCCGCGCCTGTGGAACGACGTCGCATGGCACGAGGCGGTCACAGCAAAGATTCGGAACCTGTGAGATGTGAGAATACCAACCCCTGAGAGTATGACAAACCGATGCACCCGGCGATGGTGGCTCAAGAACATGGTGGCTGGCGCAGGCCTCGTGGGGGCCTCTCGCCTGTTCCCGGCCCCGTTCGTCCTGGCCGATCCTTCGCCTAATTCAAGGCTCGCTACGGCCGTAATCGGCTGCGGCGGCAGAGGTGAGGCGAGCCTGGCGGCAGCCCTGGGCGAAAAACTGGCCGCGATTGCGGACGTGGACGATGGCCGCCTTGCTGCTGCTGGCAAGAAGGCTGCCGAGAGTGGAGCCAAGCCACAGGCCTTTTTCGATTACCGCCGGATGTTCGACGCGATGCACCAGGAGATCGATGCGGTCTTTGTGGCCGCTCCCGACCATCGCCATGAATTAGGAATGGGACTTCCACGAGGGATGGGACGGCGGCACGCTTTACATCGGGACCAAGGGCGTGATGCACACCGGTTGTTACGGCCAAAGACCACGGCTGTGGCCGGAGGCGGCGCACTGGGCGTTTCCCGTCCCTGAACCACGCATCCCCCGGATCAAAGGCTCGCATTTCGATCACTTCATTCAAAGCTGCAAGGAGGGGAAGCCAACCTGCGCGGACTTCGGCTATGCCTCGGCCATAACCGAGTTCCTCTTGCTCGGGCACCTGGCCATCAAGGCGGGTGTGGACGCGAAAGTGGAATGGGACAGCGCGAACCTGCGGTGCCCGAACCTGCCGGAGCTGAACCGCTGGGTGAAACGGGAGTGCCGCGAGGGTTGGGAACTCAATGCGGGCTGACTTGCGAGTGGATCTGGAGGCAGATGACCCCGTATTGCGTGCCGTCAGTCTTCCGGTACGAGGCTCTTCCACCATGTGGGATCCGGTTGCCAAGCGGGGTCGAGGTAGGCGGCATGCGCTTTTTCGAGGCGGGTTTTGAGCGCCTGTGCGTCTTTGCGGTTCTGCTCCGCCATCGCCTCCGTATATTCGGGATTGGGTTGCGGGATTTTGGCGTGCGTTTCTTTGAGCCAGGCCTGGAGGTCCGTCCAGAGCTGACCGGTTCGCTCCACTTCTATAACTGCGAGGTCGTGCCCTTCGCCGAGGTCCTCGGGCAAGTGGTACAGCTCGTTGCGGTTGTCCTCCCAATAGTGGATGAGCTTCCAGTCGCCTTTGCGGATGATCGAGGATGGTTCGCCGCCCTGGTTTCCGTAGTGAGGATAGTGCCAGAAGAGCGGGCGCGCCGGGATCTGACCGCCTTTGAGCAACGGCACCAGACTGACCCCATCCACGTGCTGTTGCGGCCGCAAGGGCAAGCCGGCCAGTTGAAGAACGGTGGGGTAGAAGTCGGTGCCGATCACCGGGGTGTCGCAAGTGCTGTCGGGCCGGGTGACACCCGGCGCTCTGACGTAAAAAGGCACGCGCAAGCCGCCTTCCCATTGGCGGCCCTTGCCCCCGCGGTAGGGCAGTTCGGAAGAGCTGAAGCTGTCGCCCGAGGAAACGCCGCCATTGTCGCTCGTAAAAATGACGATGGTGTTGTCCGCCAAGCCCAGTTCATCGAGGCGCCTCAACACCCGGCCCACGGCCGTGTCCAGTTCTTCGATCATCCCGGCGTAGATGGGATTATCCTGCACCTGCCGGACCGGTAGCGTGCGATCGATTTTGAAGCGGGCCGCCGCGACGGGCAGCTTGGCGGCCTTGTCGCGATACTTGCCCCAGAGCGGTTTGGTGGTTTGGATCGGCCCGTGTACCGCGTAAAACGCCAGGTAGGCCAGGAACGGCTTGCCTTTGTGCTGTTCCATGAAGGCGATGGTCTCGTCGGCTAAACGCTGGGTCAGCGATTCACCCGGCGGACCGCTGCGCAGTGTGGGGTTTTGCCACGGAGCGTAGTAACCGCCTATCGGACTGCCCGCGTCCCAGCCGCCCTTGTTGAGGTCGAAACCGTGATCCTCCGGCCACGAACCCTTGCTGCCCAGGTGCCATTTGCCGGCGAAGAAGGTCGCGTAGCCTGCCTGCTTCAGCGCCTCGGCCAGGGTGATGTCCGCGGCGGGCAAGTTGCGGACGTAATCGGGAGGCAGCAGCTTGACGTGCCGCTCCCGGGCGAAGGCCTCGCCCACGCCAGCGCCAATCCAGTCCGTGATGCCGTGCCGCGTGGGGTTTTTCCCCAGCAGGATGCTGGCGCGCGAGGGGCTGCACACCTGGCAGTTGGCGTAGCCCTGGGTGAAGTGCATGCCGCTCCGGGCCAGGCTGTCAATATGGGGCGTCTCGTAAAACGTGCTGCCCTCGATGCCCACGTCCTTGATGCCGTAGTCGTCCACGAGGATGAACAGGATGTTGGGACGCGGGCCTGGGGAGGTGGCCGCCAGGGCCGGCAGCACAGAGAGCAGCCAGAGGAACAGGATGCGCGTCATGGCCGAAGCGTAGCAGGCTAGGCACAGCAACACGAAAATCGGTTTCTTCATCACTCTTGGGCGTTCATCGCAGCAATTCAGGGAGTTGCGCTGGTTTCAGTCTCGGCGCAAGGACATAAACGGGTTCACAGATGTTGAGCGCGGGCGATTGCATCTCATTGCCCATCAGGTCGAACACGGAGACCTCTGGTGGCACTGCCAGCGGCCGCGCGCGGGCGCTCCAGGCGACTGCGACGGCGCCGCTGCCGCGCCCGAACAAATGGACCGTGAGCCGGTCCCGGCGCACCACTCCGGCAGGCGTGGCATCCACCAGCATGGACTCCAGCGCGCTGTACGCCATCATGGTCGGCTTGGGCCGGCCGTCGTAGTCCAGAAGCACGTAGTAGCCGTTGGCCATCGTGGAAAACCACGGCATGGCGCCGTTTCCATGGCCGCTGTAATAGTAGAAGGTTTTCTCCACTCCGGCGGAGAGCATTTCGACCAGACCGCGCACCAACCCGGCAGCCGCGTCAAGGCCAGTCAACGCAACCCCCGCGCCTGTGTACGGTCCAAAGGGGGCGCTGCGTTCGAAACCGTCCGACGGCAGCCAGGACGCGAAAGGCGGGCGGCGGATGCCGCCTTCGGACATATAAATCGGCTTGGGCTGACCGTGTTCGCGCATCAGTTCCATGTAACGTTGCGCCTGCCGGGCGACCAGCGGGGCTGCGTCGGCGGTCGTGGACTCAGTCATGGGCGGGCTCCAATAGACGTGGTACGAGAGCGCGTCCATGAAGTCGAGGCCGCCGGCGGCGAGCACGCGCCGGGTCCAGGCCTCCTCCGAGGGCGTGAAGCATCCGCCCACAACCACCGCCTGTGGATCGGCGCGTTTGATCGCGCGGCAGGTCACCTTGAGCAGCTCGGCATACTCCTCGGGCGTGCCGGTGAAGAACCCCTTCCAGTAGGGCTCGTTCCACACTTCCCAGTGCCGGATGCGCTCGCGGTAATGCTCCACTGTGCGGAACACGTAATCCTCCCACTCACCCAAATCGCGCGGGGGCGCGGGCGTCCAGGAGCCGGTGCCCTGGTTCTGTTCGCGGTCGCGACCTGCCCATCGTGGCGGATGGCCGAGGTTGGCGAGGATCAGGAACCCGCGCTCGCGGAGCGCGTCAATCTCCCGGTCATGCCAGACGAACCGGCCCTTCTTCGGTTCCACCCGCCACCAGTGGCAAAAGTCTCCGAAATCATGCAGCCGCACCCAGCGCGCCCCCATCGCCACCGAGGCCAGCAGCGCATTGCCCGGCTCGGGCACCATCAAGGCCACGTGCGTGCCAAAGGGCGAATCGGGCCGCAGCCGGCGATCCCGTTGCGGAAAGACGCCGAACCACACCTCGCCGGTTGCGGGCGACTCGTTGGCCCGAACCCGCACCCGGTACATGCCGGGTTGCCGGAGCAGGAAGCGGGCGCGGTCCGGTTCGCCGGGTTTGACCTGGTGCATCAGGTTCGTCAGGGGCCGCGCCCAGAGGTCCTCAAGGGTGTACTCGAGAGTGACTGCTTCGGGCTGCGAGCCGGCTGCTGCCCAAGCGGTGACTTCCACGGCGTCGCCGACGCGGCACCAGCGAGTGGGTGTCTCGGCGCCCACCTCGAGCGGTTGGGCAGCCTGGTGATCGGTTTGGCCGCCCTCCTCCACCTGCACGTCGTCGAGCCAGATCCTGGAGGAGGGTACGATGCGCGCCACGTAGCCTTCGTGCAAATTGGGCAGCACGATGCCGCTGACTTGATAGCGTGCCCATTGCGTCGTCGCGGTGATGGTCGCCTCGCGTTCGTGGCGATTTTCCGGGAAATCCCCGCCCCGGTCGGCCCACTCGAAGAGCCGCAGCCGAACCCTCGTATTTGGCGCGGCGGCCTTGATCCAGGCGCTGAGGGTATAGCGCCGTCCGGTGCGGACCAGGAAGGGCCGGCACTCGATGCCCGCGGCTTCGCCCCGGGACGGACTCGCCTCCAACCGCGCGCTGAACCGGCCCGAGTGGACCACCTGATCGTCCAGTGCAAACCCGTCCACTGGGGTCCAGCCTTCCGGCCCGGCCTCGAAGCCGCTGTTGTAGATGCGGTTGCCTTTCTGCGCGGGTCCCCCCACCTCAAGGGTGGCATCTTCCTGAAGGCCTGGTTTCAGGGACACATCATCCACCAGCAACGTGCCCGTCCCGGCGAACATGATGTAGAGGCCACAGCGAACATCGGAATCGCTCGCCTGGCCCATGATCAGGCAGGGGGTCCAGTCCTTTCTCACCCGGATGTCGCGCTTGAGATAGGGCGTATAGGGCGCGCCGTGTTTGCGGATGCCGACGTAAACCGGGGCCGTCACGTCACCCTTCATCCATAGGCGCAGGGTGTAGGGCTTGCCCTTCTGGACGGCAATGTCGCCGGAGTGAAACTGCACGCCCCCGTCATCGAAGCGCGCGCAGGTCACACGCTGGGCCGATTTTCCCCCGTGAACATCGGCTGACTCCCGGGCGAAGACCACTTCGTTCAATCCGTAGCAATTGGGTGCCCAGCCTTGGGCAAGGCCGTTAACGAAGGGAGCCTCCATCTCCCCGTTGGTCAGCATCTCCGTCTCGGCGCCCTGCGTGGTGGCAGGGGCAAGCAGCAGCAGCGCAGAACAAACGAAACGATAGGCCAAGGTTTCAGCGATGCGGGCCAGGTGACTTAATCTGATTCTCATCACGCCTGGATGCTCCCTATCAGGGCTTGATTGTGACGGTCCTTCCATTCCATTCGACCGGGCGGTATCCGAAGGCGCTGTACATTTGGATATTCCTGGAGGACTGCAGGGTCCTCCCGTCCGTGCTCCGGATGACCAGCATCGTGGGTTGGGTGAACTCCATGGCCCCGTAGCCTCGGGCATGAAAGGCAACCAGCGTTGGACTCTCGATCAGGAAGCCATATTGCGGCAGCACGGCGTTTTTCAAGACTAGGTCGGCTGTGTCGCAGTTGACGGTGATCTCAACGTCCTGGCCGAAGCGCGTGCGTTCGGCCTTGCGGTTGGCGGTCAAAAAGCGGTGATCGGTCATGGGCATCAGCGCGGTCAGGCGGTTCAGGGGACTGAGGACCTCGTAGGTGTTCTTGATGAAGCCGTCGGTCAGCCCTAATCCAGGTTTGTGCGCGAACACTAACCGGGCCTCGGCACCCGTCGGCGGCTTGAAATCGCCGTCGGGGCTGCCCCAGTACCGATGGTTCCCAAAACTGTACACCGGCATCTCCGCATAGAGGATGTGGTGCAGGATGTAGTCGGGGTTGTCCGGGCGGGGCCGATCACTTTGGTGGGCGTAGATCGCAATGGCATCGCCATAGACCAGCTCAAAGAGCGGAATGATGATGTCGGTGTCGTTGGGCTGCTGGAAATGCGTGCGATGGGACATCAGGCCCTCGAAATAGTCCGCGTGCGCCACGCCCCATTCCCGCCCCTCTTCGCTGCCGAACAGGCCAAACTGGCCCCGCAGGTAGTCGCAAAGCTGCTGCTTGGCCTTCATGTCCTCGGCGGGCGTCGTGGGGTGGTTCAGGTCGAAGCGGGTCGTACAATCCCGCGGCGAAGATCGTGTCGGAGAAGTAAAGCGTCGGAGCGAAGAGCGCCTTGACCTGGGGAATATTCTGCGGCCGGCTGGCCAGTTCGACGGCTTTCCGGGAGCAGATGAGCCAGCATTGACCGCCGGCCCAGACCCCGCCTTTGCGCGGGGAGCCGTCCCGGTTCTTGATAAGGAACTCCTCGTTCCAGGATGGGGCATCGCGATACATATCCTGGTAATTATCATGCAGCCCAAAGAGCCAACCCAGGGCCTTGACCCGCCGGCTGCACGCGGACAAGCCGTCGTTGCCGCCGATTTCGGGCGCCGCCGGCAGGATGTCCGGGTGCCGGTTGTCGTAGCCGCCATTGATCCAACCGTTGAGGACCAGCATCGCGCGGTCAATGCCCAGGTCACGGTTCAGGTGCTCCGCCAGGTCGGCGCACTCCTCGAAGGTGAAGTTCAGTTGCGCGCCCCAGGTGTCCTGCCTGTGCCAGGGGGTGTTCGGGGCCAGGCGCATGTAGGCGAAGGGCTTGAAATCGGCCGCGCCGAACATCTCCGCAACACGGGGGTTCTCGCGCATTTTCTCGGCAATCGTTTTCAACAAACCCCGCTCGCGGGCCACTGCCCGGTAGGCCTTGGCGATCTCGACGTAGCCGCCGAGCCCCAGAGGCTGCAGGCGGACCGACTGCCCCCGCTCCCGCATGGCCAGCCCCATCCTGAGCTGGGGCGACGGCTGAAGGCTGTAATCCACCTGGACCTCGGTGTACGGATCGGTCCAGGTGACCAGCAGCGCTGAACCCTCTTTGACCACCCCGAACATCGCCATTGAGCAACTGTCCCGGAAACGGCGGCTATAGGGCTTGCCGCCTTCGGCTCGCAATTGAATCCCCATCCGGTGGGGGGCAGCGTAATAGCTGTTTCCCCCAGGGCCAACCGGGAGGGCCTTGCTGAGCAGGCGCAGGTCTTTCACCTCCTGCTCGGGGACGACAGAATATTCCAGCCTTGGCGGATTAGGCAGCAATTTGAGTGAAAACTCCCCAATGCCCTCGCGTCGGTATCGCAGGGTGCTCTTATCGCGATGAGTCAGCCGGAGAGACGGCGGCGTGGCTGTGCTGCCACTCTTGAGCGTTGCTACCGGGCGGCCGAGTTCCCAGCTCGCGCCGGTTTGCTCGTCGAGGAGGGTTATGGCCCCGCTCGAGCAGTCCAGTTCGGTGCGCAGAGCCCGGTTTTCGAGGGAGACGGTGGTTTGTTGGGCCAAGGCGGACATGGCGAGAACGAGGACTGCAAACGTTCTCAAGAAGGCGGGAGGTGAGTTCATAGTCGAGCGGTTTATGGGCAGGAATTGGTTTCTGCACTTCGAGCGATTTTTTTTGCTTGGATTTGGTTGGATTTAGTCGGATTTGGTTGGATTTGGCTTTATTGGGGCGTGGTGGTGGCGGCGTCCTGGGCGGGGCGGGAGGTGATAATTGGTTAAAACTGCTTAAAACGGACGCGGGGGAGTCGAGGGGCGAATGTCGAGTGTAGAGGGGTGGCATCTTGTTCGCTGGGCACCCGCAACTGGGCAACGGCGCGTGCATACTTGGCAACACCAGACGTTCGGTCTTATCCCGGTTTCCAACCGGCCGTAAAGTGGGGCAGGCATCCTGCCTGCCGGCAGGCAGGATGCCTGCCCCACGCCAGCTCGCCAGGCGGGCGAAAACCGGGATAGGTCCTGCGGCTTGTGTCGCATTCATGCAGGGGATGTTAGGCACAAATGGGGGGCGGGGGCAAATGCTGCATTGGCTCTATTGGCTCTATTGGCTGTATTGGCTCTTTTTTGCGTCTCTTGCGTTTTTTCGCGTCCGGCCGCCAGCGTCGTCGGCAGGTTACCGGCCCATGGGCCAGTGAACATGCCGCAGCGCAACCCGGTTGTGGTGCCAGAAGTGAACGCCATCGTGGTGCGCGCGGGCCACGGTGCCCATACGCTTGGACGCGGTGTCGAAACGCGGATGTAGCAAGAAACAGCGGAGAGACTGAGCCAAATCGTCAGCCCTCACGTCCAACCATACCCGGCAGTACGCGAGGTGACAGAATTGGGGGAGAAAAAAATCTTCGTCCTGCGTGAAGAAGGTGACGTTTCGTTGGCGGTGCAGGAGCGGGATAATGCCATCATCCTTCACCCCGCGGCGGCTCAGATGGACTCCTATCTGTCGAACCGGAATCCCCCACCCGCGCAGCACCACGCGCTGGTCTTCCGGAAAGTTCTCGTCGAGCAGGTTCAAGCGGCTACCGCCGTGGCCACTGAGGCCGGTGCGCCGGCGACCAGTTCGACCGCCTCTGTCGAGCCAGGCTCGGCGCGAAAGTTTAACCGCTTCCGCAACGGCCGTCAATGGAATCCGCCCGCCCCACCGAGTGTTGCAGATGAAGTCCCAGGAGCGGCCCTCGGCCACATCGTCCAGCACCTGCCAGACCATGATGCGCGTTCCCTTGAACGTCGGTTTGCCGTGGCAAACCTCCGGGTCGGCTACGATGTGCTGGCCCAACTCAAGCCGCCGAGACACAGGGGGGCGCGCTCTCTTCTTGCCGTTTCTCATGCTCCAAAACTACGGATGAGCGGACTCCCTTTCAAGCTGATTTTTGCCTTCCATTTCGCCCCGGTCGTAACCACACTCGACGAGGGCCAAAGAAGTTGGTAGAAAGGGTGCGGTTGCTGGGCCAGAATGAGAAGCTATGGACATCTGCTGCATTGGGCGAGCCCTTGAAGGGCAAAGGGTCGAGACACTCGAGTTTCAATCACGCCGAACGCTCTTGGACTTTGATGTCGCGCTCATCGATCTACAAGGGCTGAGGGGCGATTCGGAGTCAATGACCGCCGCGCCTTCGATGCACCGGCGGAAGTTGGAGATCCAGGAGTTCTTGAGCTTGGGACGCTCCGTCGTGGTGTTCCTTTATGACTTTGAGCTTGACGCCCTGCTGCCGGTCCAAGGCATCCGGACCGTGCCCTCCATGGGACTACGAATGGACTTCAGCGGACCGGATTGTTTGAAACATTTTTGGTCGAGCGTGCAAGACAGCATGGCCTACCTTGCTTATCTCGATGGAATCGATGGCACCCCATTCCTCCTCGTTTCAAAAACCAACAGACCTGTCGCCACGTGGATAAAGCGCGGCCGAGGCAACCTGCTGCTTCTGCCGCAATTGGCGGGGGGGCGCGGCCTCTCGGATCAGCGCTACGCCCAACAGTGCCATAACTTTATGGAAGCCCTGTTGGCCCTCATCCCCAGCCTCTCACCCCAGGAGCAGGAATTTCGTTTGCCAGCCTGGAGACTCGCGATATGGTTGGCAACATTTGCGTGACCTGCAGGCCGGCCTGGTGTCCCTGCAACAGCGGGCAGCCGAGCTTTCCAAATCCGTTGCGGAAACGTCTCGCAATTTGGAGGCTGAGGAGAGGTGGAAGACCCTTTTCACTGCGAAGGGGGACGTGCTTGCTGAGACGGTCATCGAAGCCTTTCGCGAGCTGGGCGCCAAGGCGGAACCCGGGGCCCAGGCAGGGATGATATTGTCGTCGAATTCGATGGCAAGCACGCCGTGGTCGAGGTCAAGGGTAAGAAAAGCTCGGCCGCAGAAGCAGAATGCCGCCCAATTGGAAAAGTGGGTCGCGGGGTTTAAGGCGGAGAGAGGATCCGATCCAAAGGGGATCTTGCTCGTCAATGCCCATTGTGAAACACCGCTGTCAGAGCGCGCTGCCCCGGCGTTTCCGCACCAGATGCTGAAATACTCATGCCAGCGCGAGCACTGCCTGGTTACGGCAGCCCAATTGCTCGGCCTCTTGCTTACTGCACGCGCTCATCCCGAGAAGCGCATTGATTTGGTGAATAGCCTCTTCTCCACTGTGGGCATCTATCGCGACTTTTCAGACTATCGAGCCCTTCTGGATAGTGCGGCTGCTGCCCCGTAGCGTAATGAGACTGAGGGGGATGAGCAAACCCCACGGTTGTCATGGGTGGCTTGGTGTGTTCTTCTGTTTGTTGACAGGACCGGTCTCTGCTCCAGGATGGTTCGGCGTTGTACCCCGATGCCAGCACAAATCCATGGACGCAACCATGTTGACGCAACCTCGAAGAAAGACCGTGGCCGGAGTGGGCGAACTGCTTTGGGACTTGCGGGCTTCCCCGACTTTTTCTCCCGTCACATCGGCCGTGGCGGCCATCAAGGCGCGCGCGTCTTCGGCGATCTCGCCCATGTCATTGCTGACTGCTTGTGTTTCTTTGTTCATAGTATTTGGTTCCTGAGGTGAGAAACTCAGTCCACATTATGCTGACGGTTACATGAGTCTCTTTGTTCATAGAATTCGGTTCTTAAGCCAGGGATGGCCGGGCTGGCCCATCCGCCCCATAGCGCCCGCTCAGGCGCCCTTCACCTCGATTTGCTGCGGCTTTGGCTTTTGGGTCTTGACCAGATGCACGGTTAGCACGCCGTCCTTGAACTCGGCGCTGACCTTCTCGGGGCTGGCATCATCCGGGAGCGAGAAGCTGCGCGCGAAGGTCCCGTAGGCGCGTTCGACGCGGTGGTACTTCTTGCCTTTCTCCTCCTTCTCGAATTTGCGTTCGCCCATGATCGTCAGAGTGCCCTCTTCGGCCGTGACGCTCACGTCCTCCCTCTTGACTTCAGGCAATTCGGCCTTGATCAGATACCTGAATTCGACCTAAAAAGTGATCACTACATTAATCCTGCGCCCGGAGGAGCCGCTTGTCGATGGCCTTGAGGATGGTTTCCTGTTTCTTGGTTAGCGCCACGACGCGGGAAAGCCTGAAACCCCGCTTGGCGTCCCGAAGATAGACCTTATACATCGTGCCCAATTCCAGGAGTGCGGCTTCCGCGGTGAAGTCCGTACGGCGCAAGCGATAGCGCAGCAAAGACAAGAGCAGGTAGGCCAAATAGCAAACGAAGACGTGAGCATGCACGCGCTCGGCTAGCCAGTGGCGCACCGGCCGCAGGTGGGTGATACCCTTGAGACTGTGGAAGGCTTTTTCGACAATATCCTTGTCAAAATAGAGGGAAAGCATTTGGTCCTCGGATAAGGAGCGGGTACAGAAGATGCACGAGTAGCCGTCGAACTCTTCGGCCTCGGTCAAGACGGCGGGCAGCAGATGGCCGCGGGCATCGAAGAAACGTTCCAGGCCGGGTTTAATAGACTTGCCTTGGGCCAAGAGGTTTTGGGCGTAGAGGATCTCATCGCGGCGGGATTCGCGGGCGTCGCGTTGGTGACGCTCGTTCAAACACAGCGCCAAGCGTCCGCGCACCCCATCCAATTGGTAGGGGCGCAGGCAGGTGTAAAAGACGGTCGAACCCACTCGTTGCCGATAGGGCAGTTGCATCAATAGCTGGGGATCGGCATAAGGGCGCCAGAACTTTTTCAAGGCGTCGTTGAGGGGGACCCCGCAGAGCGTGTCCCAGTACAAGTGCTTGATGTCCTTGATGTTACGCCCGCTGGTGATACCCCGGTCGTAGATGAACAGCCCCGGTTCCAAGCCGTAGCTCGCAAAGAGGGTGACCAAGTCGTGCAAGGTGCGTGCATCATGGACGTTGCCGTCGAAGACCTTGTGAAACAAGGGAATGCCTTCGACCTGGGTCACGCCCAGACCCACCTGGATGAGGGGCCGCCCCTTGACCTCCTCCTTGTCGTGACCCGGTTTGCCCAGCGGGCAATGCCGGCCATAGAGGTAGGTGTTAGTCACGTCGTAGATGACACCGGAGGGCCGCAGGCGGTATTGGTGGCAAACCCCTTGGAAGAGCTGCCGCTGCCAGGCCTCCGCGTCGAGGCTTTCCAGGTGGTCCAACGCGCCCACCAGGCGCCTTTCGGTCAGGCCCTCCAGATCCAGAAGAAAGTTCAGGTCGGTACGTTCGAACCAACTGGGCATGTAGTTAAGGCTCCGATAGTCCAAGCAGTGGGCATAGACCAGGCTGAGGATTTCCTGGCTGTAGTCGCCCAGGAGTTCGGGCAGTTGGATTTCGGTGGCGAGGTGGTGCAGCACCAGCAGTGGACCGTAGAGTTTGACGGCTTCGACTTCGGCTTCCGAGAGGGAGGTCGATAGGATGGTGCGGCCGTCAGCCTCCTTGCCCACATAGCGAATAAAGCGCTGGACCACCTTGCCCTCGACGCGGCGGGTTTCGACCTCGGCGAGGTAAGTGCGGTCGCCTTTTCGGATCTTCCGAATGAAGCTTATGTAGTGACTATTATATACACTACCTCGGAGACGAGCAAGCGGTTTTTTGAGAAATCTGCATGTCATTGGGAGCCCTGTAAAATCAGGCCGAAACCCCGATCGCACTCACTTTCGCCCGACTGTAGTGAATAAAATCTAGGTCGAATTCAGGCAGATATTCCTGGTCGTCTTCGCTGATGTTCACCAATGGGGCCCATTCGGGCACCGTTATCTGTTCCTCCGGGCCCTCGGACGAGTGGACCGGGGAATGGCCAAAGAGGCTGCCCAGACCGTGTCGCAGGGCCTCCAGTTCTTGTAGCTGATTCCAACGTGTCAATGCATTCATGATTTCATTTCTTGTTGGCGGGTATGGTTTGGACCGTCACCCCCTCCCGCCAACAGTTCGGGCGGCGGCGGTCATGGTCACTTTCGGCTTTAGCGGCCAACTCCGAGACTGGCGGCACCACAATCATTCGCGCGCTCATAGCGCTCACCTGGCATGAGCCGGTTTTGGGGTGGAGTCAGGAAGCCTGATCGCCCGGCTCGCTCCCTGGGACTGGGCCGTGCCCGTTACGGGCAGCTTCCGAGGGAGATTGCTTGCCGGGTTCTTGCTCGAAAGCGCTTGGCGCTCGGCCCTAAGCCAGCACTCCAAGTCCCTGCCTGCCGGCCGACCTTCTCGTTCCCAGATTTGCTTCGCCAGATTGGCGATCTCCTCGTGATCAAGGTGTGGATTGTTTTCGCTTGTCGTTTTCATGCCAAGGTCCTCTCCCTTGTTCGCGTTAATGTTCGGTTGTGCCACCATAGTCTCTCATGCTTTTCTCCCATCCCCGACACTTCGAGTGTCTGGCTCCGCGCCCGCGCCTGCAAAACGCAACAACCACTTATGTCTTGCTCAAATCTTGCATCGGCAGGGGACGATTGGTATCCGGGGATTGCCTGAAAAAGTCTCCTCCAAATGCTGAGACCGGGTCAAACCAATGCCTGGGTGCCAGCCCATCGAACGGCCTATTGGATCAGCTCCGGCATGTGCTTGAAGAACTCCTTAAGACGCGAGCCGCGGTCGAGCAAAAAAGTCTGGCTAATGGGGAGGCGGTCAATCGCGCGCAAGCGGGAAAGCTGTGTTGCGACAAATGATGAGGGATGCCGTCTCTCGGCCGTGTGACGCCTCAGGGCGTTATCCCCAGTGACTGTTTCCACGGGAAGGCCCGGACGGTGATTTGAGCAGGGAGCCCAGGGTCGATTCGACGGAAATCGAACTCTATGACAGTGTGCGACAATTCACCAAGCCCCTGGCCGACATTGACGCAAACCGGGGCGTCATACTTGCCCCACCAAGTGTTATTCAGAAGTGGGGTGTCGTGGTCGTGGCCTGACACGGTTAAGAGTGGTTGATGCCGATCCACCGCTTTTCGCCAAGCCCCGTTGCAAATCCGCGGTCTGCAGATGGGTTGGCCGATCGGCGGCTCGTGCATGAGCCACAGGGTGCGGCCCGCCGGCCGCAACCGTCGCATCAAGGGCGAGAGCCAACATTACACGACGAGTGGCAATTCAGGCCGCCCGCTCTTGGCCGGATCGCGCGTCAGTTGGTTGCCTTGCTTGGGCATGGAGTTTGCCCACGGTTTTTCCCTTCCCATCCAGCAAGGAAATCCCAGAACAACCAGAGGTCCGAGCGTAAAGGCTGTGCCGTATAGCGCCGTGAGCGGGCGCCAGTCCAGCGGCCATGCACGAACAAACTCCCGCCAGTTTGCACCCTCGTGATTGCCTCGGGTGAAGAGCACGTGTTTCACTGGCATGTTCGCCAGGAATGCCGCGCACTGGGCGGTACCGAGCCGGTCTGACGACCGGCGCTCAAGATCAAGAAAGTCACCTACCAGCGCCAGCGCGTCTGGCTTATGACGGCCGACGGCTCGGCGCAACGACTGGTAGCGCCCTCGAGACTGACGCAGCTCAGCGACCGTCAGAACACGAAGCAACATTGTAATCCGTAGAAATCGGCAGGGATGGGCCACCCGTGCTCTGCCGGAAAGCGCCGATGCTCGTGCGCCGCGGCACGGCCCGCCAGCAAGAGAGCGGCGACGGTCAACAGGCAAGCAGGCATCCCAGATCAGGCGCTATCCGGCGTCTTGTCACTCACAAAACCGCCCAAGAACGGCGTTCACAAAGCCGAATCTGGAAATCGAGACGCCTTTGCCGAGGTCTTGTTGTTCCTTCAATGCGACCATTTTCAAAACCGAACCGAATACGGCAGTGTCTTGCTTGAAGTGTTGCTTCCAGCCATCAACCAACATCTCCACCTTTTTCAGTTGGTCCCTGTCAGTCCAAATGCCGCCGCATTCAGGACACTTGTGCAAAACAATCCCGCTGGTGTCGCAATAATTGAAGTGTTCCATCCGCGCGTTTTCACAATGAGGGCAATTCAACTCGTCATGATCCTCCTTCTTAACGGTAAAAACCTCCTTGTTGAGCGCGTCTATCGCGGCGATTTCCGCGGGGGCAAATATTTCCTCGTGATGTTCGACAATGCTTTGCAGGTTTCCGGAGTGCAACCATTCCCCTTCGCACGCAGGGCAGACCTCAAGTTGGTGGCCGTCGTATTCAACCGGGCGGAGGACGGCATCGCATCTTGGACATTTCATGAGATTGTCATTGACCTATCATTACTAACGTGAACCAAGCCGCCCGGCTATCCGGTGGACTCCTGAAAAAAGCTCCTCCAAATGCTGAGACCGGCTTAAATCAAGTCCTGAGTTCCAGCCCAACGGACGGCGCATTGGATCAGCGCCGGCCCGCTTTTGAGCCGGAGCTTCTCGCGAAGGTGGGAGGCGGTGGGTCTCGACGGTTTTCGGGCCCAGGCGCAGCCGCCGGCCGATCTCGCGTGTAGTCAGTCCCTGAGGTTGCCGCGTTCCAGGCAGTTCCGGCCGACCAGTTGTTCAGGAAGAGGTCTTTCTGCCCGGTATCCGTGGTTTCGTGCGATTATAGAGGCAGTTGCAAAATCAACCTCTTCATCCGCGTTCTTGAATTGCTCCAACCCCAGCAGGTCGGCCACGATCTTGAACGGTTTCACCCCAATCGCAGAAGCCAAGTCCCTGACCGCCACAAGGTCCGGTAAATAGATTGTCTTGCCAGGCTCATCGGGTGGCGAGTCCTCCAGACCCTTTGGAGGCCCTGGTGGTCGGCCTGAAAATGCAGCTTGGGTCTGAGGAATCCGCTCAGGAACTGCTTCGCTCATACATCATCGCGGTAATTACCAAGTGAGCATTACATCCGCATTCACACCACTGGCCACAAACGCGCATACGCCCATGAGGAGAGGATGCGGGTTTGTGGCCAGAAATCAATCAGCAAAACGAAAGGAGAAGATGAACATGAAACTCGAAACATTGCTCAAGCATGTCACGCTCCCGATTCACCCGGAGCTTGACCCTGAAACAGACCGCCCGCGCCTCGGCTCGACTGGCTATGCCATCTACCGGGACAGCGAAGTCATCGCCGATGGAATTCAGACCCCCGAATTAGCGCAGTACCTGTGCCATACGGCCACCGTCCTGCCCGAGTTGGTGGCCGCAATGAAGCACCTCCAACAGAACTGGGAGAAAAACCTGACCGAACCGATGGCGAAACTCAACCAGGCACTGGACAGGGCCGAGAGCGTGTACCAGGGAACGGCGAAGAAAACCCCCAACCAACGGAGCATCCCTCATGCAAATGGCACGCACAAACGCCCCCACCCCGATGGCCGGCAGGAGGGCGTGCAGGAGGCGCTCGCGCTCCTCCTGCACTTCCACGATCAACAATTCGAGGCGGTTTTCACCGATGGTCAATAGCCATCGTGCCAAACGCTTGGACGTCTCGACGAGTTGCACGGCATTGGTGAGGGGCGGTTCGATGGCGTGATCAGTCGCCGTTGCGCGAGCCCCGGCGCGCGAGCAGATAACTGATGAGCGCCCCCACACCGAAGGCGATACCGATGGCTTGATAAGGGTGCTCATGCACGGCTTGGTCCGTGGCCTTGGCACCCTCGACCACCTTCTCGCGGACGCGGCCACAGATTTCCTTGCCCCGTTCCAGTGCGGCGGCAAGACGCTTGCGGGTTTCCCCGACTTTTTCTCCCTCCACATCGGCCGTGGCGGCCATCAAGGCGCGCGCGTCTTCGGCGAGCGTGCCCATGTCATTACTGGCTTCTTTTGTTTCTTTGTTCATAGTATTTGGTTCTTTCGTTAGCGACGACCGATCCCGCCGGTCGTCAGGCCCTGTCCGAGCAAACGAAACACTTCAAACTCCCGGCCGGCCAGAACTGCCTGCGGCTTAAGCGGCCTGACCGTGGCCAGAGCACGCGGCGCGTCCTCAGCTTCACCACAGACCACCAAGTCAGGCTGCGGCTCGAGCAGTCGGGCTATTCCATGCCGCGTCATGGGGTGGTCGTCGACAGTCAGTACTTTGGCCGGCATCTTGTTCATTCACTGGATTGGACTCGGTTGGGATGACCGAAACCTGTCAGGAACATGACAGTTTTGAAAGGATGCGGACGCTTCAAGACAAGGAGACCAATCCGCGCGTCGAATTCCATAGATGAACCGTCCGGCGGACTCCTACAAAAGTCTCCTCCAAATGCTGAGACCGGGTCAAACCAATGCTTGGGTGCCGGCCCAGCGAACGGCATACCCGGATCAGTGCCGGTATGTGTCTGAAGAACTCCTCAAGCGATTCCAATCCGCCGGCCGAGGCGCCAAGACAGACAACGGCACAGATCCTGGTGGGCACCGCCGCCGATGCCTTGGAACGGTTGTCTGCCTCCTGGCCGGGGTGAGAAGGGTTGACAGGAGGCAGAGACGCCCTGATGTTGAGCGCCGCATTCACTTCGGGAGTGGATCGGGTGCAGCAGCGCCTCGAAGTCAAACGAACAACCACCAATCTAATCTTGCTTCCTATGAGACCGAGCGACGAGCAACCCTCCTTCCGGCAGAAAACCTCCAAAAGAACCCCCGCAACGGCCCTGGCCGGCGACGCGCCGATGCCGGGCGAAATAGTGGCGCGGAATCATGTGACGTCCGGGCTGTTCCGCTTCTCCGTCACCCAATTCCTTGTCGCGCTGATTCTGGTGCTGGTGGCCAACCCGTTTCTTTCCCAATTTCACCGCGGCGAGGTCATCGTCAGCGTGTCGATGACCTTGGTGCTCATTTCGGCCGTGCTTGCGGTCGGAGGGAGTGGGCGGCTGCTGGCGTTGACGATCCTGCTGGTCCTGCCCGCACTGGGCGCCGAGTGGGTTGACCACTATCAGCCGGGCCTGGTGCCCGCGTGGGAAACCACTTGTGTTGGGTTGCTGTTCGTCGGTTTCGTGGTTGCGCAACTGGTGCGGTTCATCCTTCGCGCGCCCCGGGTGAACGCCGACGTGCTAAGCGCGGGCATCTCCGCGTACCTGTTGCTGGGGCTGCTTTGGGCTGCGGCCTATCTGCTGGTGGCGAGGCTAACGCCTGACGCCTTTTCCCTGATCAGCCGCGCGCCGGGAGCCGGACCCATGGACCGCTTCGACGCCCTTTATTTCAGTTTTGTCACGCTGACCTGCCTCGGGTGCAACGACATCGTGCCGGTGTCGAGAGTGGCGCGGATGTTGATGATGGCGGAGGCGACAGCGGGCGTACTGTATCTGGCGGTCATGATAGCCCGCCTTGTGGCGCTGTATTCCAGGCCGAACCGGCGCGAAACGGCGTGACTTTGCGCGACCTCGCGCCAACCGCGGGATCTCGATCCAATCCAGGAGCAAAAGGCAAATCACCGCCACTGCGGCGACCGCCGCCAGCAATTGCTGGAATGTCTTGCCGCGAATCCTCTCGCCCGTATGGTCCGCCGCACCCGCGGGTTGCTGCGCGTAGTTCCGCAATGCCTCGACTATCTTGCGCCACTTCTTGCGGCAAGCCGAACGCGCTGGCTTGCAAACTTGTAATCTCCGGGAAAGCGCGGTGCAACGCAGTGGTGGTCTATTATTAGCGGAGACGAACGCGACGAGCGCTGGTCAACCGCCCAGTCGCACGACAACAAATGCGTGAGAACGGCTCACCATCGAACCCATGAATGTCAAAGATCATTCCAGTGATGATGATTCCGCGTTGGTGCGAACGGCACAGCAGGGCGATACGGCGGCCTTCGAGGAGTTGGTGGCCCGGCATTGCGACAAGATTTACGCCCGCGCCGTCAGCATGGTGCGGAATGAAGAAGAAGCCATCGACCTTTCTCAAGAAGCGTGGGTAAAGGGCTGGCAGCGCCTGCCGCAATTCCTGGGAGAGTCAAGTTTCCGCACGTGGATGACGCGGATCGTAATCAACCTTTGCCTGGACTACCTGCGCAAACACAAACGGGAGCGCATGGAATCCATTGACGAACTGAACGCGGAATCCGGCGGGGTCGAGCGCCGGATGCCGGTGATGTGCGTCAACCCGACGGCCCGCCTCGAGCGCGCCGAGTTGCGCCAGCGCATCGACCGGGCCCTGAGCCAATTGTCTTATGAGCAGCGCACCGTTCTGGTGCTGCGTGAATTCGAGCAGATGGACTATAAAGAGATTGCCAGGACCATGAGCTGCTCGAAAGGCACCGTGATGTCGCGGCTCTTTTATGCCCGCCGCAAAATGGCCGCCCTGTTGGCCGGCCTGAGGAAAGAACAGGATCGGCATGTCCCTGATTTCGATCTCACGCCGCTTCCTGCCGCAAGCCGAACCAGGTGTCTTGCAAACGTGTAATCTCCGGGAAAGCACGCGGCAATGCGGCGGTAGTCTATCTATTATTGGCAGAAACAAAGGCGGCGAGCGCTGGTCAACCGCTCAGTCGCACGACAACAAACGCAAGTCAACATTTAGAGTTTTATGAAGTCAAAACTGCTCCTGCGCCCGGCCATTGCCGCGCTGGTTTCGCTTGTTCTCGCCGGCCTCGTCACAGCGGTCGCCTCGGGAAGCCGAACGGCCTCGCTCGCGGCGGGCGCGAACGACCCGACCGACCGCAACATCACCCGAATCACCGCCAGCCTGCTGGAGCATTCCCAATTCTCGCACCACCGGCTCGATGACGAACTGGCCGTGAAATTCCTCAACCGTTACCTCGATTCACTCGACCCCGCCCATCTGCTGTTTCTTCAGTCGGATGCGCAGGAGTTCAACGTCTTCCGTTCGCGCCTGGCGGATATGACCCGCCGCGAGGGCGACCTCACTCCGGCGCGCGCCATCTTCCAGCGATATTTGGAACGGCTGGACCAGCGCGCGGCGTATGTCACGAACTTGCTGCAGCGCGAGAGATTCGATTTTACCGGGCACGACGCTTACTCGTTCGACCGCGAGAAAGCTCCGCGCCCGCAGGACCTGGATACCGCCCGTCAGCTCTGGCGGCAAGATCTCCGCGCCGAGTATCTGGAGGAAAAGCTCGCGGCCAAGAAGCCCGCCGACATCGTCACGACCCTCACGCGCCGCTACACCCGCCTGGTGCAGACCATGAGAAAACTGACCGCCGACGAAGTGCTCGAGGTGTATCTCAATGCTTTGGCGCACGTGTACGACCCGCACTCGGATTACCTGGGGCGCGCGCAGGTGGACGACTTCTCCATCGCGATGAACCTGTCCCTGTTCGGCATCGGGGCGACGTTGCGGGCGGAGGACGGCTATTGCAAGATCTACGACCTCGTGCCCGGCGGCCCGGCGGCCCGGAGCGGGTTGCTCAAACCGGGCGACCGCATTATTGCGGTTGGGCAAGGGGAACAGAAGCCCGTGGACATCGTGGACCTGCCGCTGCCCGATGCGGTGAATTTGATTCGCGGCCCGAAAGGCACGCGCGTCCGCCTGACGCTCATTCCCGCCGCCGCCGGCGACGAGTCCGCGCGCAAGACCATCACCCTCGTGCGCGACGAGGTTAAACTGGAGGCCCAGCAGGCCAAGGCGAGCATCGTGGACTTGCCGCAAAAGAACGGCGCCACGCTGCGCCTGGGTGTCATTGACCTCCCCTCCTTCTATCGGGGCGACGACGGGCCGACGCGGACCACGCCCATCAGCGCCACGGCCGACGTGGCGAAACTCATCCGCAAACTGGAGGCCGAACGCATCCAAGGCCTCATTCTGGACTTGCGGCACAACGGCGGAGGTTCCCTGGAAGAAGCGATCACCCTCACCGGTTTGTTCATCCGTGAAGGACCGGTCGTGCAGACCCGCGAGCCGGACGGACGCACCGACGTTGAAAAAGACACCGATGCTTCGGAGCTTTACGATGGACCGCTCATCGTGCTCACGAGCCGGTTCAGCGCGTCGGTGTCGGAGATTCTGGCGGGCGCGTTGGAGGACTATGGCCGGGCTCTAATCGTGGGGGACAAGTCAACGTTTGGAAAAGGCACGGTGCAGTCGGTCGTTCCGCTGGCGAGGTTAATGGACCGGAGCCATCTCGCGCACTCCGTCGACCCAGGCGCGCTCAAAGTCACGATTCGGAAGTTTTACCGCCCGAGCGGCGCCTCCACTCAACTCAAGGGAGTGACGGCCGACATCGCGCTGCCGTCCCTGAGTGACGCTGCCGATGTGGGCGAAACCGAACTGAAAGATCCGCTGCCGTGGGACCGCGTTCCTCCATCCGACTTCGCCCGGGAGGACCACGTCAGCCCCTTCCGGCACGAACTCCAGGCCCGGTCCGCCGCGCGCGTGGCCGGAGACAAGGACTTCGCCTATCTCCGGGAAGACATCGCGCAATTGAAGATGCGCCTCGCAGCCAAGACGGTTTCCTTGAACGAAGCGGATCGCCGCCAGGAAAAAGCGGAAGCCAAGGCGCGCGAAGAATCCCGGAGCCGGGAACGTGTCGCCCGCAAGGAAAGCCAGCCGGCCAGCTACGAAATCACGCTCAAAAACGCGGACATCCCGGGTTTGCCCGCGCCGGCAGCCACGGTGAGTTCGACGGTGGCCAAATTGCCGCAGTCCCAAGCTGACGAAACAGAGGAGGCCGAGGCAAGTATCCCGCAGAGTGATCCCATCCTTCGCGAGTCTGAGCGCATCCTGGCGGATTACGTGGCAATGCTGCACCGGCCCTCCTCGGTGGCCGTGGCAGGGCATTGATTGTTGACGACCGCTTCGCCCTCCTGTCGCGCCAGTCAGGAGGGCGAATCCTTTTAAAGATTCCTCTGCGCGAGAATCTCGGATACACTCGCCCCACTTAAGTTATGCGCGTGCTTGTAGTTGAAGATGACACCAAGATCGCCTCGTTCGTCGTCAACGGGCTGAAGCAAAACGGCTTCGCCGTGGACCATGCGCCCGATGGTGAAGAGGGCCTCAAGCTGGCGCGGGTGGCCCACCACGACGCAGTTGTGCTCGACATCATGCTGCCCAAGCTCGACGGGCTTGCCTTGCTGCGGCAATTGCGCCAGGACCAAATCCTCACGCCGGTGCTCATCCTCAGCGCGAAAGCCAGCGTGGATGACCGCGTGAAAGGCTTGCAAGCGGGCGGGGACGATTATCTCACCAAGCCGTTTGCGTTTTCCGAGTTGCTGGCCCGCGTGCAGGCACTCGTTCGCCGCGCCACGCACACCGCCGAGCCGACAAAACTCTCGGCCAGCGACCTCACGATGGACTTGCTCACGCGCGAGGTCACGCGTAGCGGGCAAAAAATCGAGCTTCAATCCCGCGAGTTCGCTCTGCTCGAGGCGCTTCTCCGCCATCCCGGCCGCCCTATCACCAAGACCATGATTTTGGAGCAGGTTTGGGATTACAACTTCGACCCGCAAACCAACGTCGTGGACGTGCTCGTCCACAGGCTGCGCGCGAAGGTGGACAAGGGTTTTCCCGTGAAACTCATCCACACCATCCGCGGAGTCGGTTATGTCCTCAAACCCGCTTGAGCGTCTGGCCCGCAGCTTCACTTTCCGCCTGAGCTTCGGCTACGCGGCTCTGTTCACGCTCAGTGCGGTGATTCTCTTCGGCCTGCTTTATCTGCTGCTGGCTGCCACGCTGCAAAGCAAGGACCGCGAAGTCATTGAAGCCCGGCTCAGGGAATGTGCCGCCGTCTATGACAACGGCGGTCTCGCCGGGTTACAGGACCTCGTCCAGCGCAGCCGCGATTCGGACAAGGACAAATCCTTCTTCGTGCGCCTGGCCGGACAACTCGGCAGCGTGGTGTTGCTGGCTGCGCCAGACGATTGGGTTCAGTTCGACACCTCGGCGCTCGACCGTGACGGCAACCGGTCGCGACTCGTCTGGCTGCGCATTCCCAAAGACGAGGAACGGGATTTCACCGTCGCCGCGACGCGGTTGCCCGACGGGTCGGTCTTGCAAGTCGGCCGCAGCACGAACAATCGCCAGACCCTGCTCCAGCCATTCCGCCGCGACTTCCTCATTGTGATGACGCCCACGCTGTTGCTCGGGGTGCTCGGCGGCGCGTTCTTTGCCCATCGCGCGACCAAACCCGTGCGCGAAGTCGTGGCCACGGCGCGCGCCATCATTGACACGGGCAACCTGTCCGCCCGCGTCCCCACCAGCCTCCGTCAGACCGAACTGGAGGAGCTGGCCCGCCAGTTCAACCGCGTGCTCGAAAAAAACCAGGCGCTTATCCAGGGCATGCACGAGGCGTTGGACAACGTCGCGCACGACCTCCGCACGCCTCTCACGCGCCTGCGGGGCACGGCGGAAGTCGCCGTGCAAGCGACGCCTGATCGGGCCGCGCGCGAAGCCCTGGCGGATTGCGTCGAGGAATCCGACCGCGTCCTTACCATGCTCACCGCGCTCATGGACATCACCGAAGCCGAGGCCGGTGTGATGAAGCTGCACCTGGAAAAGACTTCTATCGCCTCGCTGCTGAACAATGTGGTCGAACTCTACGAAATCGTGGCCGAAGAAAAGCGTATCACTCTCACCACCGACCTCAGCACACCCTGCGAAGCCCTCGTGGACGCGACACGCATGCGCCAGGCCTTCGCCAACCTCCTCGACAACGCCCTCAAGTACACGCCCGAGGGTGGCAACGTCCGTCTCTCCTGCGCCGTTGAATCCGGTGGTGTGACCGTGCGGGTGCGCGATACCGGCATGGGCATCCCGCCAAACGAGCAACCCCGCATCTGGGAGCGTCTTTACCGCGGCGACAAGAGCCGTTCCCATCGCGGCCTCGGCCTTGGGTTGAGCCTGGTAAAAGCTATCGTTGAAGCCCACCACGGCGAAGTGTCGGTCCGGAGTCAGCCGGGCGAAGGTTCGGAGTTTGTGGTCGCGCTTCCGCAGTCTGGTCCCCGACCTGACGATTCGCCTTCTGCGTGAAGGTGTTTGGGTTACTGGGTGCTGGGCCATCCTCACGAGAATCCGCCCTCGCTCGATTTGGCGCTCCGACTGCATACGAGCGATTGGCTGCACTGGTCCACCTATATTCGGGAGACGCAAGCCGTGGCGGCTGGCACGGCCAGCCATCACCGCGATTCACCAACTACAAGAGCGCCGCGATGCACTATGTCACATCAGCCTGCGCTCCCGAAAATCATTCGCGCTTTTCGTTCTGCACCATCCCGCGTTGTGCGTCCAGAGTGTTGGGGTAATTCAGGTTCGGTTCCTGGATTAAGGGCGGCCGCTGGACCGCGGCACGACGAGCGCAAGATTTGCCTGCGCCACCCAACCGGAGCGGCCCGCTGCGGTTTGCACGAGCGCAAAGTCCTGGTGTTCCGCGCGCACCGTCACGGTCTCGCCTTCACGCAGCGTGAACGCGGGTTCAGCGACCGAGACAGGCGAGGCGCGGGCGGGCGCATCGCGAGTGATGACGACGGCTTCCTTTACTCTCGGCCACATTGTGATCGCGCTGCCGATGGCGGTGGCGACGAGCAAGGCGCCCACGAAGGTCAACGAACAGAAGGCCAAGCGCCGCTGCGGATGCAGCCGCACAAGGAGAATGCTCATGCCGACGATCACCAGGCCAAAGCTTCCAAGCCAGGCCAGGGTATTGGGGCGGGCGCGGGTCAAGCTGCGGCTGAACCAGTTCTCCTGCGCGTCCGGCAGCCCGGCCTTCGCCCGGACGAAGTGAAGGTTCGCGGCGATGTCGGCATCGTTAGGCGCGAGCAGTCGGGCGCGTTCGTAATTCAGAATAGCCAGACCGGGTTTTCCGTCGCGGGCGTAGGCGTTGGCCAGGTTGAAGAGCGCCGCGGCGGAGTAACCGCTTGTTGCAGTGGCGCTCTCCCTGGGTTGTGCGCCTGTTATCGCCTGTGCGCTGACGAGCCAGATCGGGAGTGTCAGCATTGCCTCGAGCGCGGCGCAAAACGACCGGGTAAATCCGCCACGCCTTGGTTGGCGCGGCTTTGAAGGCTTTGAGCAGGGTCTCCCGCCAGTTTCGCCGCTTACTCGATCGAGCAGTTTTCGCGTGACCTTGTTTTTGCCTGTGGACACACATCGCGTCA
Source organism: uncultured bacterium (assembly GCA_963713735.1). Taxonomy (GTDB): domain Bacteria; phylum Verrucomicrobiota; class Verrucomicrobiia; order Limisphaerales; family UBA8199; genus CAVQND01. Next base: position 3,449 of record CAVQND010000031.1, on the reverse strand, counting down.
GAATCTGGAACAAGCGCATAATGCCTCCGTATGGTTGAGTTGGCCGCGAACGGTTTCGTTCCACTGGTGGAAATCCCCCGCGCTCAGGCGTTGTCCGGAATAGGCGGCCTGATCCGCGAGGGCGAAGATGCGGCGAATCTCCGCGCCGCCGCCATTCAGGCGCGCGTCAATGTCCGCAATGGTGATCGAGGCGGGCACCACGTGCCAGCGCGTGGCCAGCCTCTGCTGCAACGCCGCGCGCGCGCATTGGAAAAAGCGGGCGGCATCGCCGGCGCTGGACGCAGCGTCCATCTTCGCCAGGCAGCTTGCGATCGCGCTGGATGCCTGTCGCCTTCGCGCGCCGTCAGCGTCATTCGCCCGCCGCTCACGGCGGCGCAAGAAGACCAAACCGCCGGCGAAACAAAGAACCAACGCGCTCTGACTCTCGACAAACCACGCCTGAAAATAGAGCGGACGCAAAGTCGCAACGGCGCTGCCAGTTTCGACGCGGTCCGGGCAGAGTCCATCGCGCGGCGGCTTGCTTGCCGGAATGGGGCTTGCGCTCGATGCGGGGGCAGTGGTCGTGTCCAGGCTGCCAGCGGGAGTCGGTGAGACCTCGACGCTCAATGGCGCAGTCCCTTTGGTTTCGTATCGGCGCGTGTCGGGATTGAAGAAGCTGAACGCCAGCGCGGGCACGGTTTGCCCGCCCGGCTGCATCGGGATGACGGCTTGCTCAAAATCCTTTTCGCCGCTGTAACCGGCGCTGTCGGCCGGCTGAAACTTGGCAGTTGGTTTGTAGGTCTTCCAGCCGTCCACTTCGCCGAGCATCGCGCTGTTGACACGGTCGAAGTTGCCCGCGCCGGTTACTTTCAGCCGGAGCGTGAGGGGGTCGCCGGCGGCAGTCCTGGCGGTCGACAGTTCGCTGCCGACCTCGAACTTTCCAACCGCGCCGCTGAAGCTGGCCGGTCGGCCTTGGGTGGGCAACGGGAGAATGTTGAGCGCGTCCGGCTCACTCGCCACAGTGATTTGCTTCTCGGTCGTGCCGCCAAAGAAACTTTGGAAGAACGAATCGTTGAAAGCGTCGTCGAACAGCGAATCACCAAAAACTCCTCCCGGCATTCGCGCGCCCCGCGGCGGCGCGGTGCGCATCCGCACGGTGAGCGGCGTTTCGACGGTGAGCGAGAAATTGCCTGGCTTCACGGCCGCCAAGGCGCTGTGCCAGGTCAGCACCGTATAAGGTTTACCCTCGACAACCTCCTGCCTCTGCTCGGGCTGGGATGATAATTTGTTTAAGGTGAAGGCGTCACCGTTGAGCGTCGGCAGACCACTGAGCGACGCCTCCAAGCCCGGGCGCAGCCCCACCTGGACGTCGACCGGCACGGTTTGACCCACATACAACTCGCGCTTGGGCAAGAGCAGCCGCACGAACGCCGAGCCGTCCTGCGTCAAGCGCGTTTCCCCGGCGGACAATCCGCCCGTAGCCGGCAGCGGCAGGCTGGACGCGCCGGAGTTGTTGCCCGCCGCTGCGCGGCTGCGTCCGTTGCCTGGCTGCACATGCAACACGACCGGCTGCGACCCGCGGCCCACGGGTGGGATGGTGAATGTGCCCGCGCGTTGCGGAATTACCTCGTAAGTCACCGAGGTGGTCGAGGTCGCGGCGCCGTTGATGGATTGATATTGGCTTGATTGGCCGACGGCCACGAACTCCAGCCCGGGCACGGCGGGCGGCGCGACCGCGTCATGCCCGCTGCCGGAAACCGTGATCGTGAGCTGCGCGGCATCGCCGAGCGCAATGTCAGCGCGGTCGAGTGTTGCGGTGACGGCGGGCGGCGCAGCGGACGCGGTGGCGGCGAGGGCGAGGGCGGCGGCAAAAGCCGCGACCCTCGGAGGGAAGCGAGATAAGTTTGTTTTCATATCACCAATCCTTGATGGGTTGATCCGTCCTCTTGTCGTCGCTGCTGTTGCGCGCGACCGGTGCTGCCGGAAGACGGCGTTCTTCGCCTTTCATCGAGTCGAGGAGCGCGCGCGCTTCCTCTTTGCTCATCTGGCCCGGTTCGCGCTGCGACTCGGCGGCTTGCGCGGCTTCGTCCTTGCGCTGGTCGGCTCCGGCCTGGGCTTGAGCGTTGGCCTGCGGCTGGCCGTTGGCAGGCTTGGGCTGCTGTCCCTTTTGCTCGGCCTGCTTTTGCTGGCCGGATTTCGAGCCGCTGTTCCCTTGTTGCTGATCCTTCTGTTGGTCGGGCTTGGAACCCGCGCCGGATTTCTGGTCTTTCTTCTCCTCCCCTGATGATGAGTGGGGGGGGGGGTGTCCCCACGCCGCTGGCGACGGGGCCGCGCCACCCGCCCGGGACCCAGGGCGGCGGGCACTCCGCTTCGCTCCCGTGCCCTTGCCCTGGGCTAGCATCAGCCACCCACTCTGGGGTGGCGCGGCCTCGCTCCGCTTTGGCCGCTGCTCCCGGAAACGGCCGTTGTGTAGCGCAAGTTCGGCCATGCGGAAGTTTGTTGACCCAGCTTCCGCAGCATGCTCAAATGCTGCCAGAGCGCGTTTTACTCCATGCCGGCTGCGACCGGCGTAAACCAGGCGGCGCTAGTCCGGTGCGGTTTGCAATTGTTGCCAATGAGCACGTAGGGGAGAATTGTTTAATCCCGGCAACCGCGTGACAGCCCGCGATAAGGTGAATAACAGGAACGCGATAAACTCCGTGGCAGCGAATATTGCTACACATTTAGGGTTATACCAGCCCTCAGCGGACAAGGCCAGCCAGCGGCGCACCTTGCCGATCGCCCCAGCGCGGGGCGGGGGGGGGGCAGCGATTCCGTAAGGTGGGTGGGGTTTCAATTCCAACCTGGCTGACCACAGGCAGTTAGGGCATTTTCGGAAACAGAGGCATTTTCTTTTTCGCTTGCATTGCTCGCCCGCTCTGCTATCCTACATCTATATATGAGTAGGATACAGCCGCTCCAGCGCACATCAACCCTGGCCCTCCGCCAGCGAAAGGCCCATCTCCTGCGCTCCTTCCAATTCCCCCCCGGAGTCCTCCACGCCTCCTTAATCGAGCGATTCCTCAAATGTGGCAAGGCCAATTGCCGCTGCCACACCGGTGGCCCCAAGCACGGCCCGTTCTTTTATCTCAACCGCTGCTTCGCCAAAGGCCAGGTGCAATCGCTCTTGCTGAAGTCCCCGGGCCAGATCGACCAAGCACGCCAAGGTGTGGCCGCTTATGCCCAGGTCCAGCACGTGCTTGACGAAATCAGCCAAATCAATCGCGAACTGCTCCGCCGTGGTGAACCTCTGGTGGCCGCGTCTTCATGAACGAACTGGCTCAGTTTCTGGGCTACGTAACGAAAGTCTTCCCATGGGCCGGGTCGTGCGCGGGGTGCGCAGCGATCGGCCCTACGCCAAGATTCCTACGCGGCCCTTGTTGCTGAGCATGCTCATGGGCGTGGCCATCCGCGTCGGCAGTTACCTGGAT
>CAVQND010000030.1:0-115500 GCA_963713735.1 uncultured bacterium | reverse complement strand
GTGAGGAGGCTCTGATCTCTGCTCTTTTTAGAAAGTGAGCCTCCTCACGTCGGCTCCTACAGGTGATTAGAGTGCGGCGCCAGGCGTTTCTCAGTGTCCGGGTGTTGTCCCGGCAACTGTATCGGGAGCCCACCAGCAAAGCGTCTTTCCCCCCGGCCCCACGGTGCCCTGGTGATCGGACTCGTTACGAAACGTCTTCACCGTGACGAACTGCACGGTCCCGCACATACACACGGCATTGCCGCCGCTCTTGCTGTGCAGGGTGGAGATGCCCTCGATATCATCCGGGGAATTGGATGCATCGTTGAACTCGAAAGCGGGGTTGCCCGCGCTTGGGTGTACATCTGCTCGTCCGGTTCCCACAACAGCCAGCACATGGGGTTCCAGACATCCGTGATCTTCACTATACTTCTGAGAAGTAGTTCATTCGCCCGAAATCGTCGGCGGCCCCATCCATGACATAGCTGGACATTTTGTTCTCCCTCACGGTCGTCCCGATGGTCCCCTGGTGCGAGGGGTCGTCCAGGTCTTGCTCTTGATATTGACCGGGCAGAGATATGAATTGGGGTTGGGCACATATTTGAACCACAGCCCGGTGCTGTAGGCGATTGCTTGCTGGTACAGGTAAGCTCCCCCGGCCCCACATCCGGAACCCCGCCACTCCCGCCATTGGTGGCGCAATAGAGCCAGCCCGGCGGGAACCCGGCGATCCCGCCGTCCCAGTTGGAGAAAGCCAGGGCGTCTCGATTGTCGTCGGCATACATGCGAATGGCAGCGCCAATCTGCTTCATGTTGTTGGTACACGTGATGCGTTGTGCCTTGGCCTTTGCGATGGCCAGCGCCGGCAGGAGCATGGCGGCCAAAATGGCGATGATGGCAATGACCACCAGCAGTTCAATCAGGGTAAAGGCAGCGTGTGCAAACGAATGGGTCGATTTGGCTTTCATGGCTTCACATTATAGCATTCTGCGTATGGAGTCAAGAGATTTCCGGCTTGCGCCCGCATTTTTTCTATCAAGCCCATCGAGGCTCCATCCTGCATTCGGATATCTATACATTTTATGTGGATCCGTGTAATCCCGAAACTATCCGTTTGCCCGCCTTTTGTAAAGTGTGCGTTTGGACGCACACCCCCCCAGGGCTGCACTAAACGCGGGTTAGTCGCCATTGGCGCTATATGGATTCCACCACAGGTAGGTCTTGTGTCCCGGTCCGGGAGCCGATGAAGTCCCGACCGAGAGTGAATCCTGGGCGAACGCCTTGGAGGTGATGAAAACCACATGTCCGGCCAAGGCCATAATGTTCCCGCCGGTCTTGTTATGCAGCCGCCCAATGCCCTCGCCCGTCCCATTTTGCCCCATGACCCCGGTCGCGCGCGGGTAATTGGCGCCATCGTTGAATTCGAAAGCTCCCGGATCTCCCGGTCCATCCGCGTTTTCGTCCGGCTCCCACATCAGGTAGCACATCGGGCTCCAGGCATCCGTGGTCTTGGTCAGCGTCATCTCCTTGATGTTGCCGTTCTGATAGCCGCAGGCCGCCCCGTTCATGACATAGCTCGACATGCGGTTATTGCGCCCGCCCTTGCTGGACGGGACCGCGTAGGTCTTGCTTTTGATGTTGACCGGGCAGAGGTAGGTGTTGGGGTTTGGGCTGTACATGAACCAGAGGCCCGTTTGGTAGGCGATTAGCTTCGCATTTTCATAAAGCCCACCCGGCCCCGGATCGGGAATCACGCCGTTGGTGTTGTAGTAGAGCCAACCCCGCGGGTAACCGGCATTACCGCTGTCCCAGTTCGCAAACGCGAGCCGATCGAGGTTGTCATCGCGCATACATGTGCATCGCATCCACCAACTGCTTTTGATTGTTCGTACACGTAATGCGCTGGGCTTTGGCCTTTGCGTTGGCCAACGCCGGCAGGAGCAGCGCGGCCAAAATGGCGATGATGGCAATGACCACCAGCAGTTCAATCAGGGTAAAGGCAACGGGTGCAAACGAGCGGGTCGAGTTGGCTTTCATGGCTTCAAATTATAGGCATTCCGCGAGTGGAGTCAACACTATCCGTTTGCCCGCCTTTTGTAAAGTGTGCGTTTGGACGCACACCCCCCCCCAGGGCAGGGCCAGTGACAAAGTCTGTCGAGCCGTCTCGGGCAGGCCACTTTGGAGTGCGGTGGCAAGCGGAGCGCGACACCGCTTTGGCTCGGGCAGCGTCTGGCGTGCTTGGGCGTCCCGGGCGGCCAAAATCCCGACGTGTCGGGACGCTTCGCTCTGCCGGCGCACTCCCAATGACCAATTTGTCAACGGCCCCGGGGGCAGCAGATCGACTCGACTTGCACCTCGGTTTCCGATACAAGGGTGGCGCAGTGATAAACAAACCTTTGTCTTCCAGGACCACCCTGCTTCTGCCGTGGGCGGCCGGGGTTGTGGCCATGGCGCTGTTGGCGTTCTGGTTGTGGCACGGTCCGAACCGGCCCCTGGCGCTACGGGTGCCGGGAACAGACCAGCCTGCCGGAGAGGGGGGTGCGCTGGCCAACCCGGTCCTCGCCGGAAAGTTGATTCGCTCCGGCACTGAGGGCGGGGTCCATCCGGGTGATCCGCTGCCTGCGGAGGGTCAGGCCGCCAAATTGCCGGGCGCCTGGCCGCAGTTTCGAGGCCCCAACCGGGACGGCATCAGCCGGGAGAGGCAGGCCCTGCTCCGCGCCTGGCCGGCCACGGGGCCGACGCAACTGTGGTCCATTGACCTTGGCGAGGGCTTTGCCGGGGCGGCGGTCCTGAATGGCCGGGTCTATGTCATGGACTACGACCGCGACCGGAAGCAGGATGTCCTGCGTTGTCTTTGGCTGGCCGATGGGCGCGAGATTTGGCGGTTTGCCTATTCGGTTTCCCTCAAGCGCAACCACGGCATGTCCCGAACGGTCCCTGCGGTGAGCGACAAAATCGTCGTCGGGCTGGGCCCGAAATGCCACGTGGTGTGCGTGGATGCAATCACGGGCCAGTTGCGCTGGGGACTGGACCTGGCGCGCCAGTATGGGACAACCGTTCCGCCGTGGTACGCCGGCCAATGTCCGCTGATTGACGGCGGCAAAGTTATCCTGGCGCCCGCCGGCAGGAACGCCCTCCTGCTCGCCCTCGATGGCCAGACCGGCCAGCCGCTCTGGCAAACCCCCAATCCCCACGCCTGGAAGATGACTCATTCCTCGGTCATCCCCATGGAGTTTGCCGGACAGCGGATGTATGTCTATTGCGCCAACAACGGTGTCGTGGGCGTCTCCGCCGACACCGGGGCGATCCTCTGGGAAACGACCGATTGGAAGATCAGCCTCGCCACGGTGCCCTCGCCCCTGATACTCGAGGGCGGGCGCGTCTTTCTCTCCGGCGGTTACAACGCCGGCAGCCTCTTGCTGCAACTCAAGAAGCAGGAGGAGCGTTTCCTGACCCAGACTGTCTTCAGGCTCGAACCCTCGGTCTTCGGCGCAACCCAGCACACCCCCATTTTATACGAAAACCACATCTATGGCGTGCGGCCCGACGGGCGATTCGTTTGCCTGAACCTCGAAGGCAAAATCGCTTGGGCCAGCGATTCAAGCCAGCAGTTTGGCCTCGGTTCCTTCCTCCTGGCTGACGGCCTCATCTTCGCAATGAACGATTCGGGCCTGTTGCGCCTCATCGAAGCCACGCCCGAAAAATTCACCTTGCTCGGCCAGGCCCAGGTGCTCAAGGGCCCCGAGTCCTGGGGTCCCCTGGCCCTGGCGGGCGGGCGTCTCCTGGCCCGCGACCTCACCCGCATGGTCTGCCTGGACGTGGGAAAACGTTGAGCGCCCGTTTCACTCTGGACAAACCTGGCCGGACTTTCCATTTTCCTCCCGTTATTTATGAACGACTCGCACTCTCTGACTCGCCGCCGCTTCCTGCAGGAATCTGCCGTGCTAGGCGCCGCCATAGCCGGGATGCCTCCAGGCTCGGTGCGGCTGTCGGCACAATCCACCCTGGACAACTCCTCCCCAGGGCCAGTCCCGGTGATTCTGGCCACCGACATCGGGGATGACATTGATGATACGTGGGCGTTGGGTCTGCTGCTCAAGAGTCCGGAGCTGGATTTGAAACTGGTCATGACCGAATATGGCAAGGCCCAGTACCGCGCGAAGCTCCTAGCCAAATTCCTGCAAACCACCGGCCATGCCCGCGTGCCGCTCGCCATCGGGCCGGATGTCGAGCCGCGCGGCGAAGGAGGCCAGGCGGCCTGGGTCAAGGATTATGACCTGCGCTCCTATCCGGGCAAAGTCCACTCCGATGGCGTCCAGGCCCTGGTGGACACCCTCATGCAGTCCAGCAGGCCCATCACGCTCATTTGCATCGGGCCGATGCCCAACGTGGCCGCCGCCCTGGCCCGCGAACCCCTCATCGCCCAACGCGCCCGCCTGGTCGGCATGGATGGCAGCGTGCGCCTCGGTTACGGCGGCTCAAGCGCCGTCTCGGCGGAATGGAATGTCAAAGCCGACGTCAAAGCCGCCCGCCAAGTCCTCTCGGCGCCCTGGGAGATCACCATCACCCCGCTGGACACCTGCGGCCTGGTCACCCTTGAAGGCGAGCGCTACCGCCGGGTCCTCCAGGCCGCCGACCCGGTGGCCTCCACGGTTATCCAAAACTACCGCCTCTGGAGCCGCAGCAACAACCGCCCGGGCGACGCCGAACTCCGCTCGAGCGTCCTGTTCGATACCGTGGCCGTCTATCTGGCCTTCAGCCAGGACCTCTGCAAGATCGAGCGCCTGGGCATCCGCGTCTCCGAGGACGGCTACACGCTCATTGACCAACAGGCCAAGCCGATGCATGTGGCCACGGCCTGGAAGAACCTCGACCACTACCGCGATCTCCTGGTCCAACGATTGGTGACATCGTAGCGCAGGTTTCCAACCTGCCGTGCGTAGCGCAGGTTTCCAACCTGCCGTGCGTAGCGCAGGTTTCCAACCTGCTGTATCGCCGGCTTCCAGCCGGCAGGGCGGCGGAAACACCCCAGCCGCCGGAATGCAGGCACGGCTGCGGATTGGAAATCCGCGATACAGCAGGTTGGAAACCTGCGCTACGTGGGTTGCGGCGGCGCTGCGCTGCGTGGGTTGCGGCGGCGCTGTTCCGTGCAATCTTTGGCTCAATATGACTGACGACAAACCCAAGCTGCGGCTGGCGCCGCTCGAAACGGCGGAAGAACTGGCGCGTCGTTGCGAGCGCGAGGAGCGCGCCGCCCGGCTCCAGCGCGAAGGCAACCTCGCCCAGTCCGTGGCCCCTTTCCGCATCGGCTCAGTCCGCTTTCTCAATGCGGTGCCCCTGACCCGCGGCATCGAGGACCAAGTCCTTTTCGCCACACCCTCGGAACTGGGGGCAAAGCTCCAGCGCGCTGAATTAGACGCGGCGCTGGTGAGTGTGACCGAACCGCTGCTGCGCGGATGCTACGACATCCTGGACGGCGTGGCCATCGCGTCGCTGGGCGAAGTGAAGAGCGTTTTCCTGGCCCATCGCGGCCCACTCGAGGACGCCCGCGAGGTCTTTTGCGACACGGCCTCCCTGGCCAGTGTGAACCTGCTGCGGGTGCTGCTGGCGGAACGGGGCGTGAACGCCGGGTTCAAGCCGCTGCCCAGCTACGACTTTGCGGGCCTGCCGGATTACACGCTCCTGATTGGAGACACCGCCCTGGATTTCTCGCTGGCGCCCCACTCCCACCAGATCTGGGACCTGGGCGCCGCCTGGTACGATCTCACCGGGCTGCCGTTTGTCCATGCGGTCTGGGCCTTGCGCCGGGGCATCGAAAACGCCGCCCTGCGGCGCCAACTCCGCCAGGCCCGCCAGTTCGGCCTGGACACCCTCGATTCGATTGTCCGCGACCGCACCGAATACGATTACGATTTTCGCAAGGATTACCTCGGCTGGCATATCCATTACCACTTGGGCGCCGACGAAAAGCGCGGGCTGGGCCGATTTGCAGAGCTGCTCCGCAAACATGCCCTCGGGCCCGTGTTCGAGCCGAAATACGTCGTCTGACACGGCCGTATTAGCGCCGGCCCGAAGCGCCCGGCGAACGGAAGACTTGGTCGCAACCTCGGTCGCAACCTTTGTCGAATCGGCCACTTTTCGGCAAAGCCGGCGACGAAGGTTGCGACGAGGGTTGCGACAAAGGTCCGGAATCGGAACTCTTAGGACAGGCTCTGTAGTGGGTTGACATTCTGTTTGGCTTGTCCATGATTTGCTCGAATGATGCGGCCTAGCGTATCGGCCCCAACGGGCCAACCCATGCAACGAACAACCTGAGCCGGCGACCATGAATTCGCTAGAGTTTCCGAGCCTCGGGCAGACGTGGATTAACCTGGTTTATCAGACGGTTCAAGCCGGGGCGCCGATGAGCCATGAGGGCCGGGAATTGCTCGGCGTGACGGTTGGCTTTCCGGCGGCGGGCGGGGCGGACCCGCTGCTCGAGCAATTCGGCAACCCGGAGATGATTGCCGAGATGAAAAAGGTCTTCTTTGCCGACGGTCCCAATGCCCTGGGGCACAGCTACGCGACTCTGAGCCGGGGTCCCGGCGGGCGCTCGGACCTCGAGGACATCATCTCGATGCTCCGCGCCGACCCCTGGACCAAACGCGCCGCCTTGTCCTTGTGCGGCCTGCCCGCCGGCGAGGTGCCCTGCGTCAATGCAATTCAGTTCCTGGTCCGCAACGCCGAGGTCCGGACTTTTTACTTTGCCCGGGGACAGGACGCCTTTGGGAAGTTCTACGCCGACGGCCTGTGTCTTGGGCTTATGGGGCAAAAGGTGGCCGGCGGTCTCGGGCTCCGGCCAGGGAACGTCACCGGTTTCATCGCTTCCAGCCACGTGTATCACCGTGACTTGCCCGCCATTGGGCGGATGCTGGCGCGCGCGCAGGAGGCCTTGAGCAACGGCGCCCGCACCGGGAGGCAGTAATGCGCGTCTTGTTCGCCGTCCCGCGCTCCCATAACCCCAAGCAGATGTACCGCGAGTACCCGCTGGGTGTCGGATACCTGGCCACGATCCTCCAACAACAGGGCCATGCAGTCCGCATCTTCGACCAGAACGTCGAAGGGCCGGAGGATGCCCTGTTGCTCGACCTGGCCGCCCAATTCCAGCCCGGCGTGGTCGGTTTCTCGGTCATCACCCCCAATTACCCGGCGGCTCGCCGTCAAATCCGGCGGCTCAAAGCAGAGCATCCCGGCATCCGCGTCATAGCGGGCGGCATTCACGCCAACCTGTTTCCCGAAGACCTCCTGGCCGACGGCGCAGATGCCGTCGTGCTGGGGGAAGCCGAGCCGGTCATAGCCCGACTGGTTTGCTCGCTCGAGGAGGGACGCCCGCTGGGCGGGCTGCCGGGTTTGGTCCTTCACGACCCGGCGGGGCAGGTCATCCGGACGCCCGGCGGACCGCTGGTGGCCCGGCTCGACCAGGTCCCGGTCATCAAGCGCAGCCTCTATAATCTCCCGCGCTACGCGCATCATTCCATCATGGCTTCACGCGGCTGCCCTCATCATTGCGCCTTTTGCTGCAATTATTCCGGCACTGTCCGCCACAACGGGGTGGAGGTTCGCGGACCCGAGCCGGTGCTGGCGGAAATGCTCCACCTGCGCGATGCGTATCGCGCGCGCGAGATATTCTTCGCCGACGACTTGTTCCTGCTGCGCAAGAAAGACATCCTGGAATTCTGCCGCGCCTGCGCCGACTGCCGCCCGGGCATCGCATGGATCGGCCAGATGCGCCCGGACCAGGTGGATGACGAGGCAGGCGCGGCGATGGCCGAGGCCGGGTGCCGGCGGGTCTATTTCGGCATCGAATCCGGCTCGGACCGCATCCTGAGCAATGCCAGGAAGGGCCTGACCTGCGCCCAGGTGCGCCTGGGTTTGCGCGCCGCCCAAAAAGCCGGTTTGCGGGTCAAGACCGGCTGGATCTACGGCCTGCCCGGTTCCCTCGAAGAACAATACGCATCCATCCCCTTCATGCTCGAGTTGCGTCCCCAGGAGATTTCGATTCACCAGCTCATCCCCTTCCCGGGCACCGTTTATTACCAGGACCCCGCCCGCTTCGGCATCCGCCTCGCCAACCCGAAAGCCTTCGAGAGCTTTTGCTACGGCGGTCTGGACGGAAACATCCGCTTTGACTACCTCAGCCATTCCCAACTGGCGCGGTTGCTCGAGGACACGGCCAAGGCCCTCGAAGGGGCAGGCTACGTCAGCAGTGACCACGCCGGGCCGGATTCGGAGTTCATCTATACCACCCCGCTCAACGAAAACTCGATGACTGTCTTCCGTCCCCGCAAAGGAGCCTAAATGGACCTTGACCGCACACGGTACCGCCTCGCCCTGGACGCGCTGGTCTTGCCCCAGTTCGCGGCCGGCCAACCCGCCCCTCCGTTTGTGGTCGCGTTGGAAGGCCCGAACGGGGCGGGCAAGTCCACCTTGTGCCGGTCCCTGTGCCGGGCGCTCAAGGCGCCCGGGTGTCTGGGGACGGATGCCCCCTGGTTTGCCGAGCCGCTCAAGACACGCATGATTCGCGAGGCTGACTGGTTCGCCTCGGCCATGTTCTTCCTGAGCGGCTGTTTCGAGCAAATGCGTCTGCTCGGCAACTCGCCCGCTCCGCTGGTCATCATGGATCGTTGCCTCTGGTCCACGCTGGCGGTCCATGCGGCCGAGAGTCCCCAGCGGCTCGAGGGCTTGCTCACGATGCTCGGCCCGCTCGCCGGGCAGGTCCGTCTCCCGAGCCTGACGCTCGTGCTGGAGGCCTCCTTGCCCGTGTGCCAGTCCAGGATTGCCCGAAAGAGCGGGCCGGCGCGCGCCCTGGATGAATTGACCGCTACCGCCGCTTTCCACGCCCGGGAACAGGACTTCTACCATTGGCTGGCGCGCCAGGTTCCGACGCTCGTGTTTCTGGACGTCGAGCGAGCGTCGCCCGACGAGGTCCTGGAAAAGGCGGCGGCACTGATTCGCCAGAAGGTCCCATGTTGACGCTGTTGACTGCCAATCCGGCCAAGTACGCCCCCTTTGCCTCGCGCCTCGAACGCTGGCGCATCGTCTTGGAATCCCCCAAGCAACCGTTGTTCGAGCTCCAGAGCCTGGACTTTGGCGAGGCCCTTGCCGCCAAAGCCCGCGCGGCGGCGGCGATGTGTGGCCGGCCGGTGCTGGTGGATGACGCCGGCCTGGTCCTGGAGGCCTGCCGGCCCTTCCCGGGGCCGCTCACCTCTTCGGTCCTCTCCTCTCTCGGTCCGGCTGGGCTCGCAGCGGCTCGTGGCGGGGGTTTCCGATCGCGCATGGATGGAATGCCACCTCGGCTGCTGGGTCAACGGCGCCCTGCGCCACTGGAGCGGCGCCGTCCAGGGACGGCTTGATTTTTCGCGCCGGCCCCGCGAGCCCGCGCATGATGCTCTCGGATTTGTTTGTGCCCGATGCGGGCGCCGCGGACCCGCGAGAATTGCCCCACCGCGCCCGCGCCCTGGACGCCCTGGCCACGGACATCTTCGACCTGCACCTCCAGCTCGAACCCGCCCCCGAGACCGGGGCGGATGGAGATTTAACCGCAGAGAACGCAGAGAGCGCAGAGGTCGAACCCGGCCCCGAGAGCCGGGCGGATGGACCCTCCGAACTCTGCACTCCGCCCAGCGCACTCCGAACTCTGCACTCTGCACTCCGCACTCCGCACTCCGACTGCCCGTTTTGCGCGGAGTTCGAGGCGGACGGCCTCAGCGTTTTTGCGCAAATGATGGGAGACCGCCTGGCCAATCGCGTTGTCTATGAAGACGAGCACTTCGTGGTCATGCCCCCGCTGGGTCAATTCATCGAAGGCGGCCTGCTCTTGCTGACCCGCCAGCATATCCTGTCCCTGGCGCGCTTGCCCCCGGCGCTCTTCGACCGCCTCGAGGGCCTGCTCAGGGCGATCAGCCGGGCGGTCATCGAACGGTGGGGCCTGCCGCCCCTGGTCTTCGAGCACGGCCCCGCCCCGCAGCGCGGCAAGGGCCTCTGCTGCGTGGACCATGCCCACTTCAATATTTTCCCGGCCCGCGTCCAGGTCCACCCTCGCCTGGCCGACCGCATGCACATGCCGCTAGGCCCGCTTTCCGAACTCATGCGGCTGCGGCGGGCCGAGTTTGGTTACTTGTTTGTGCAGGAAAACGACGGCGCCCGCCACGCCTACGATGCCCAGAATGTTCCCACCCAATTGGTGCGCCGCATTATCAGCGCCGAGCTGGGCCTGCCGGAACGCTGGCATTGGCGCGATTACCCCGGCCTCGACAAACTGGTGGCTACCTGCAAGGCCTTGAAAGGACAGATTCGCCTGTGAATCCAGCGCCGCCAGGCTCTGAGCCAATCGGCAGCCAGGCCCTCTATCAAAGCCGGCGCCTCAAGGCCCTGGCCGCCCGCTGGGATGCCAAAGCCGCTGCCTGGGACCGCCAATTGCAAGACCCCGCCTGCCACTTGAACCAGGACGATGCCTATGCTCGTTTCCTGGACCAAGCCCGCCAGTTAGTCCGGCAATCCCGCCATTTTTGCGCCCGGCAAGGCGTCATCAACGCCGGATGCGGCACCGGCCTGGTGCTGGCCAAAGTTATCAACGATTTTGCCTGGGGCATCGGGGTGGACATCAGCCCCGAGATGATTCGCCTGGCCGAGGCCAAGCAGATTCAAAGCGCCAAGTTCGTCCTGGGCGATTGCTTCGCGCTTCCCGGGCTTTGCCCCAAAGCCGGGGCGGTCTTTTCGCGCGGCGTCCTGCTGTCGCACTACGGCCGGCGGGAAAGCCAGACCCTTTTGCGGGCGGCGCGCGCTGCGCTGGTGCCGGGCGGTTTTGTTGCCTTTGACTTTCTGAACCAGGCGGCGCGGACCCTCTATGCGCACGCCCCCGAAAACAAGACCTGGTTTACTCGCGCCGAGGCCTGCCTGCTGGCCCGGCGCGCCGGTTTCTCCAACGCCTCCGTCCTGGGCGGCGAAGCGCGACGGGTGTTGCTCCTGGCCGCGCACGGCTAAGGCTGATTTTTTCCGCGTTGCGCCGGCTGGAAATGGCCTCTATTCTTCGCGGCCTGAAAAACTGAACCATTCCATCATGAACCAAGCCTTGCAGGTCTCTTGTGTGCAGTTGCATTGGGCGAAATCGCTCGCGCGCAGCCTCGAACGCACCCGGCATTACATCCGGCTGGCAGCGGCCGAGGGCAGCCGGGTGGTGCTCTTTCCCGAAACGAGCTTGACGGGGTATTATTTTCCGGACGTGCTCAAGCTCGAGCCGGCGGCGGTCCAGGACGCGCTGGGGCAGACCTGCCAGGCGGCCAAGGAGGCGGGAATATGGGCCATCGTGGGGACGCTGCGAAAGACTGCCGATCGCTTCCTCAACCTGGCCCATGTGATTTCGCCGGCGGGCAAGATTGCCCATGAGTATGCGAAGGTCCACATGGCGGGCCGCCAGGAGCAGCGGTATTGCCGAGGGGGCAACAAGCTCTCGCTCTTCGAGATCGATGGGGTGCCGTGCACGCTGGTGATTTGCCGGGATGGCCGGCATCCGGAGACCTATCGGATTCCGGCGATGGCCGGGGCCCGGATCCTGTTCCATCCGTCGTGCAGTTCGGATGAGATCGAAGCGGTCATCTGGAAGCGGACTTCCGGCCGGGCGCAACAGCCGGTGGGACCGAACAGCAAGATTTTTCATTGCGTGGCCAACACCGTGGGCCAGCCTCCGGACGGCAAGCAGACCTCCAGCGGGATGTCCTTTATCCGGGAGCCGTCCGGGATGCCGCTGGCCGAGGCGGGCTGCTACCACGAAGAGATGATCACGGCGGTGCTGGACCTGGAGCGGGCGGATCGCAAGTACGTGCTCGACAGCGTGAAAGACCCGCCGTTTCTGCGTGATTACTGGGAGAAGATGATCCAGGAAGTCAAACAGAGGGCGGATATGAAGCCGGAGTAAGGGGCGAGGAGCGAGGGGCGAGGGGCGAGGGGCGAGTGTCGAGTGTCGAGGGGCGGTGCTTGGTTCCCTCGACACTCGACACTCGACACTCGACACCAGCGTCCGGATGCCTTTGACCTGCGGTCTAATGTCCTATCGGGGCGGTTGGGCGAGCGGGGGTTCGGGGGCCTGGCTGAGCTTCTTCTCGAGTTCGGCGACGCGGTGGAGGAGTTCGGGCAACTGCTGAAGGGCGATGATCTGGCGTTTGGCCTGGCGATCGGGTTGAGCCGGGGTAAAGAGCCATTTTTCGCCATCCGGGATGTTGTGCATGACGCCGGATTGGGCGCCGACGGAGACGCGGTTGCCGAGCTTGAGGTGACCGGCGATGCCGGCCTGCCCGGCGAGGATGACGTAGTTGCCGAGCTTGGTGCTGCCGGCGATGCCGGCCTGGGAGATAATCAGGCAATGCTCTCCGAGGGTGACGTTGTGGGCGATCTGCACGAGGTTATCGATCTTGGAGCCTTTGCCGATGATGGTGGGGCCCAGCGCGCCGCGGTCGATCGTAACGTTGGCCCCGATCTCGACATCCTCGCGAATGATCACGTTGCCGATTTGGGGCACTTTGCGATGGATGGCCCCGTCCTGCACGTAGCCGAAGCCGTCGGAGCCGACGACGGCGCCGCTGTGGATGCGGACGCGGTTGCCGAGTTCGGTGCCCGGGTAGAGGGTGACGTTGGGGAAGAGATTGACCTCCTCGCCGAGTTGGCAGTTAGCGCCGATGTAGTCGCCGCCTTGCAAGACGGAGCGCGGGCCAATTCGCGCCTTGGGTCCCAAAACGCAGTACGGCCCGATATGCGCGCTCGGGTCGATTTGCGCCGTGGCCGGCACAATCGCCGTTGGATGGATGCCGGGGGCAAAAACCGGCTCGGGAAAGAACAGGGGCAGGATTTTGGCGAACGCAATTCGCGCATTGGGCACGCGGATGAGCACCTTCTTGGTGGAATTGAACGCCCCGTCCACAATGACGGCCGAGGCCGCGCTCTGCTCGGCGCGCGCGAAGTAGTTTTCGTTCTCGGCAAACGTCAGGTCGCCCGGTTGCGCGTGGTCGGCAGGGGCGAAGCCCTTGATGAGAAGGGCGGCATCACCGAGGACCTCCCCTCCGGCGTGTTTGGCAATTTCAGCAGCGGTAAAAGGCATATTGCGCCAGCTTGTCTGGCGCCTGCCACTATAAAGGCCTGCGGGCTTAATTCAATCTCAAGTTTGTCTCAGGCACTGTGTTTCTCCCCTGGGTTCGCAGAATAAACGATCTTCCACTCACGGGACCTTTTTGGCACACTGCGCCAGGAAATGCGGCACGACATCCGCGACAACGAACACATCCACCGCGTAGAGCAGCCGGTTTATAAGCGGCGGTGGGACGAGCAGTGGAAGGTGAGCAACCGCTGGTTGGCTGGCCCGGTTGCCTGCGTGGAGCAACTCGTGGACGCTTTTCGCTGGTGGCTCGCCGAAAAGGCCGAGAACTTGAAACTCGCTGAGTCGAACAAAGCTCAGGCCGTCCGCGGCAGGCTGAACGTGCCGCGTGAGCCGCTTCAGCAAACGGGGGACGGGCAATACGTTTGGGCAGGCAAGGACAGATGAGTGCGACCCACAAGCCCATCGGCCCGGCAGGCAAGGTGATTCGTGACCCCATCCACGGCCTCATCCGCATTGAGCCGGAGGATGAAGTGCTGCTCCGGCTGATCGACACGCCGGAATTCCAACGGCTGCGTCGCATCCGGCAGCTTGGCGTCAGCAGCTTTACTTACCCGGGGGCCGAGCACTCCCGTTTCACTCACAGCCTCGGCGTACTGAACTTCGCCCAGCGCATTCTCAACGTTCTCAGTCACCGCTACCGCAGAGACTCCACCGCCAAGGACCTCCTCAACCAACAGGGCTGCACGGTCAAAGCGGCCGCCTTGCTCCACGATGTTGGTCACTGCCCGTTTTCCCATGTGATGGAGCGGGCATTCGGCCCGGCGGGCAATCACGAGAAGAGGACCACTTCGTTGATTTGCCGCAAAGGCTCCTCCATCCCCCAGGTGCTGGCACACCACAGGCTCGACCCGAGGAAAGTTGCCGGCATTATTGACAAGACTTCTGAGCATCGGCTGCTTGTTGACATCGTTAGCAGCCAACTGGACGCCGACCGGATGGATTATATTCTCCGTGACGCCCAGGCAACGGGCGTCAAATACGGCGTGTTCGACGCCGAGTGGCTGCTGAACTGCCTCTGCATCGGCGCCGAGCCGGGCCTCCTGAAGGGTGCAAACGCAGCACAATGGCGGCTTTGTCTGGATGACCGGCGAGGGCTGTATTCTGCGGAACAACTGATCATCGCCCGGATGCACATGAGCCTGCAGGTATATTTCCACAAGAACACCCGACGTTTTGAGGCGCTCCTGCTTTGTCTCCTCAACATCGCCAAGGACTTGGCGGCGAAGGCACGGCTGCCAAGGGGAACGCCGGGCCTCGTGCAGCGGTTCCTTGAGGAGCGCGGCAGCCTGCCACCGGACGAATTCCTGCTCTTGGACGAGGCGACTCTCCTGTCCGCGTTTCAATCGTGGTCCTGTGCCACTGGGCGCCAGCACGAACCCTTGGCAGCCTTGGCCGGGGCATTCTTGAGGCGAGAGAAAGCCTTTTTTTGCCGAGAATTGAAGCCGCTCGGTTTCACGAAAGCAACGGAACTGGAACGTGAGCTTTCCAGGCATGGCCAAAAAGGCGTGGATTGGCTGCTGGATGAGATCCCATTCAACTCGTACAAGGATTTCGGCGCGGTCTTCCGGGAGTGGGAAAAGCCGGAAAAGGAGGAGAGACAGGCCGAAATCTCGACGACCGCGATTCTGTTGGCCAGCGGCGAATTGGGCGCGCCTTCCAAACCGGTGGAGACGGACTCCGTGCTCTTCCAAACACTGGGCCAAAAGCCCCTGCAGTTGATGACGCGCCTTAACTTCCACGTGCAGATAGCGAAACCCGTACTGAAAATCCTTGAAAAACTCTGAGGACCGTGACATGAATGTGCTGGTGAATCCGACGCTGCAAGTTGCGCAACTGCTACGAGTGCTCCGCCGAGTCGAGGGCCGAAAGAGACTTCACAAGCAAGTCCACATCTTGCAGGAACTCGGCTACCCGTTTGCGGAGCGGTTCGAGTACTCCTACTACGGCATGTACTCGCGGGAACTCCGCGCCGAGCTTGGCTCACTTGTCAAAGACAAGCTCGTCAAGGAGGAGGCGAGTCCGAACCAGGCCGGTGAACTGACCTACACCTTTGAGAGCACCCCAGCACTCGACGAGTTCCTCAACGGCTTGGAAGTGGAAAAAGAGCCGCGGTGGGCGCCGCTCGCCAAGCACCTCAATTCCCTCCACACGAAGCAGTTGGAAGGGGTCAGCACTGTCCTGTTCCTCCAAAGGCGAGGACTTCGAGAACGGGAATTGCGGGAGCGATTCCACGCCTTGAAGCCGCATTTGAAGGACATCTACGTCCGCTGCGAGCAGGAAGCGTCGTTGCTCCTCGCCGATTATACTTGGCCGGTCGCAGCCTAAGTGGGTCTGCGGCGCCTTGGCCTTCCCGTCTGGTTGGTTCCTCCTCGGGCGGGTTGGCAGAGCCAGACCGGGAGGACCATTGCCAGGACGGGGGATTCCAGGGGCTCACGGTCTCACCGAGGCAGAGCGAGTGCAGCTTCTCGCTAAGGTTTTGCGCTGCTCTGGCGGCGCCCCGCCCCTTGACGCGTGGTCGAGCAATTCGTGGCGGCTGTCCAGGAGCACTTTCCGCTGCCGCCGGAGGGGGAGGGGGGGGCGTGATTGACAGCTCCGGTTCGAGTCTAAATTGGACTCGCGCCTTTGGTAAAGGATGGTATAAAAGCCCGCATGTCCAGTTATCGTGTTGGCATCATCGGCGGCAGCGGTCTCTATCATATCGAAGGC
Organism: uncultured bacterium; assembly: GCA_963713735.1. Classification (GTDB taxonomy): domain Bacteria; phylum Verrucomicrobiota; class Verrucomicrobiia; order Limisphaerales; family UBA8199; genus CAVQND01. The sequence goes on along the minus strand of CAVQND010000030.1, from coordinate 99,629 downwards.
TTTACCCGCCAGAAATGGGTGAAGGTCAAGACGCCCTTTGGGCCGCCATCGGATGATTTGCTGGGCGGGACCCTCGGCGGGCGGGAGGTGCTTTTCCTGCCGCGCCATGGCCGGGGTCACCGCATCCTGCCCAACGAACTCAATCACCGCGCCAACATCTGGGCCATGAAGAAACTGGGGACGGCCTGGATCGTCAGCGTCAGCGCCGTCGGCTCCCTCCAGGCCAAATACAGGCCGTGCGACATTGTCCTGCCGGACCAATTCCTGGATCGCACCAAGCAGTCGGCGGGGCACTCTTTTTTCGGCCGGGGCATCGTGGCGCACATAGCCTTTGCGGACCCGATCTGCGAGGAGCTGCGGCAACTCCTGTTGAAGGCCGCGCGCGAATTGAAGGCTCGGGTCCATGACGGGGGCACGTATGTGAACATGGAAGGTCCGGCCTTCAGCACGCGGGCCGAATCACGGGCCAACCGCAACCTGGGCCTGGATGTCGTGGGCATGACCAACCTGGGCGAGGCCAAATGCGCGCGCGAGGCGGAGATAGCCTACGCCACCCTGGCGATGGTCACCGATTACGATTGCTGGAAGGTGGATGCGGCGCACGTGACCGTCGAGATGATCGTTGAGAATCTCTCGAAGAATGCCGCCATGGCCCAGGCCATCATCGCGCGCGTGCTCCCCCAAATACCGGCCGAACCCCACTGGCCCTGTCACGAAGCCCTGCGCACCGCGATCATGACCGCCAAGGGCGTCTGGCCGCCCAGGACGAGGCGGGAGCTGGAGCCGATCTTGAGGAAGTACGCTTGATTTTGTTCGTGCTTTTCAGGGGGAAGGGATGTTAATTGGGGGCCATGATAATGTGGGTGCTTGCGTTGGTGCTGATGGCCTCTCTGGCCGGTTTGGGCTACCGGCAAGGGGCCATCCGTGTGGCGTTTTCCTTGTTGGCGATTGTGTTGGGGGCGCTGCTGGCGCCCCTGCTGGGCAGCCTGCTCAAGCCGGTCCTCATCGCGTTGGGGGTGACCAATCCGGTGTTGGTTTGGCTGCTGGGACCGGTCATCGTGTTTGTGCTGGTTTCAATCATCTTCAAGGTGGCCGCGCTGCCGGTGCACCAAAAGGTGGATGTCCATTTCAGGTATCACGCCGGCGACCTGCGGCTGATGCTATGGGAGCGGCTCAGCCGGCGGCTCGGTTTGTGCCTGGGCCTGCTCAATGCCACCGCTTACCTCATCCTGATTTGCTTCGTGTTCTTTGTCTTGAGCTATTGGACCTTCCAGATGGCCTCCCCCGGCGAGGACCCGACCGCCATCAAGCTCCTCAACTGGTTCGGGCAGGGCCTGCAAAGCTCCGGCTTCGCCAAGGTGGCGCGGGCCATTGACCGCTTTCCCAAGGACTGGTACGACGCGGCGGACCTGGCCGGCATCATCTATAACAACCCCCTCACCGAGGCCCGGCTGTCCCGTTACCCTGCCTTTCTGGGACTGGCCGAGATGCCCCAGTTCGCGGACCTGGGCAACGACAAGGAATTTGCAAACCTGCGCCAGAGACGAGCGGCGGTCATGGAGGTCATCCGCTATCCCAAGATTGATGGGATGCTTAAAAATCCGGACCTGGTGCGGCAGGTGTGGAACACGGTGGCCCCTGACATGAAGGACCTGCGCATCTTTCTTGTTACCGGCCAATCGCCCAAATACGACAGTGAGAAGATCCTCGGCCGATGGAGGTTCGACGTCCCCGCCGCCGTGAACGCGGCGCGCCGGCTCAGGCCCAACATGGCCGCCAAGGAAATGCAGGCGGTCAGGCGTTACATCACCGCCTCTTTCGAGAATACGAGCTTCGTCGCCATGACCGACCATCGGGCGCTCCTCAAGAGTGTGCCGCAGTTGCGCCTGCCGACCGCCGCCGGCGCCGCCGCTCGCTCGCTGGCAACACAGAATCTCGATGGCAAGTGGGCCAACCAGGGCGGCAAATACCAACTCAGCATGTCCGCCGGCGGACAGCAGGAATTCACCGGCATCATCGAAGGGGACCGCCTCACCATCAACACAGGCGAAGGAATGAACCTCATCTTCACCCGGGAAGATTGAACATCACCGGCTGTTCAGGCCGGGTTGTTGGGATGGTCCGCTATCGGCGGCCCTCGGCCGAGGCGCCGCTGCGAAAATCACTCGCCCATGACGGGTTCGCTGACGCGGATGAACCGCGGCTGGGCCTCGGAGCTTCCGAACTGCTCGAACAGCGAGTTTTGGAGGGGACCTGGCAGAACGCCGTTAGTGCTGGACACGAACACCGGAGAGGGGTCGGCTACCTGAGGGACGGCCATGGCGGCCAGAGATTGTGAACCGTTGAGGAGGTCCAGTCTTCCGGGCTCGGCAGGGGCGACGGAGGAAATGATGCCGGCCAGGAGCAGACCACACATGCTAAGGCTGAAAGCGCCGGCCAAGGCGGGCTTCTGTTCCAGGGCGCTGAAAAACCTCTGAAGCCAAGCGGTTTTCCAGAACCAACGACCGATGCCAAGGGCGACCTCACCCGTATCTCCGGCCTCGATACGGACCATAACACGGCGCGAGAAGTCGTCGAAGAAGCCGGGTGGCGGCTGTTCGTGGCGTTTGACTATGAGCAGTCGGCGCAACTGCTCGAAGTTCTCCGGTTCGGCATTCATACTACTTCAATACTACTTCAAATAATCCGACAAGTAGGCCTGCAACTGCTGCCGGGCATAAAACAGCCGCGAGCGGACGGTGCCAATATTGCAGTCCATAATCTTGGCAATTTCTTCATGCGACAACCCCTGCACATCATGCAGAGTCACTACCAATCTATGAGGTTCCGACAGTTTTTGCATGGCGGCGTTCAATTTTTCCTGGAGTTCGGCCAGGCTGACTTCACGCCGCGGGGTTTTTTCCGAGATCAAGGCGACCAGGTCAGGGTCATGCTCGGCGTTGAAGTCCAAATCATTGAGGCTCAACTGGGCTTTGTTCTTGCGCTGCTTGAGGAAGTTGATGGTCTTGTTGACGGCAATGCGATAGACCCAGGTGTAGAAACTGGAGCCGCCCTTGAAGGATTTGAGGGCGTGATAGGCCTTGATGAAGGCCTCCTGCGCCAGGTCATTGGCGTCTTCGTGGTTGGCGGTCATGTGATAGACGGTGGCATAGATGCGCTCCTGGTAGCGGCGGACCAGGTCGTCGTAGGCGGGGAGGTCGCCCCTGCGGGCGCGCTTGACCAGTTCCATCTCCTCTGCCGGCATCGGGGCGGGACCCTCGGCAGGCTCATCAGAGGGCGGCTTGGGCGCCTTGCCAGTTGCCGGCTGGGTCATAAGCATAGGCCAAGGTCAGGCGTGGCCGAGCGCATCGGTCTGGCGGGCGAGGTACTCGGTCAAATCTATCAACCCGGCGCGACCGCTCGAGGCGGGCAAGACCTGAAGGCAGCGGCGCGCCTTGGCGAGGTACTGGTGAATGATCTCCAGGGAAGCACTCAGCGTGTCGTGTTTGGCCAGCAACTCAGCCATCGGCTTGAGGGACTCGGACTGCCAGGCCTGGACCCACTTGCGGAGGCGGGCGCGGTCGCCGGGCTTGGCGCGTTCCCAGAGCAGCAGCACGGGCAGGGTCAGTTTGCCTTTGGCCAGGTCGGTGCCCAGGGACTTGCCGGCCACGGTTTCCGAACCAAAAAGGTCAACACAATCGTCATAGACCTGGTAGGCCGTGCCAAAGGCCAGGCCAAACTGGCGGCAGGCCAGGCGGGACTCGGGCGCAGTCTGGCTCAGGCAGGCGCTCAATTCACAGGAAAGGGCGAACAACTCGGCGGTCTTCATCTCGAGGATTTTGAAGTAGTTGTCGCGGGTGAAGTGAAAATCGCGCCGGTGTTGCGTCTGGAGGATTTCGCCCGAGCAAACCGTGTTCGTAGCCACCGCGACTGCGCGGCAGACCTCGGGTGTGGGAAAGCTGGCGGCGAGTTCGAGCGCCTGGGCAAAGAGGCAATCGCCAAAGAGCACGGCAATATCGTTGCCCCAGTTTGCCGCCAGCGTGAGCCGGTTGCGGCGGATTTCGGCCTCATCTATCACGTCGTCATGCACCAGCGTCGCCAGGTGCACCATTTCGATGATCACCGCCACCGTCACATGGTCGTCGTTGGTCCCGCCCAGGGCATTGGCCGTGAGCGCCACCAGGGCCGGGCGCAAATGCTTGCCTTGGCCGTTGAGGGCATAATCGGCGTAGGGAATGATGGCGGGATCGAAGGACTCGACCTGTTGCGTCAACCGTTGCGCCACTGATTCCAGGAACGGCTCGACCGGACCGATGATCTGTTTCCAGGAATAAGTCGCCTCTGTCTTCAAGGCGTCGGTCGTGGGCGTAGAAACCATTTTGGTGTCAGCCGCAAACATGTCCGGCAAATCTAAGGTTGCCACCAACCCAAGTCAAACCTGTTATGCGCGCGCCAGCAATTCCGCAAGGTGGGGTGCGCCGCCGCTTTACTTTCGGAGGCCCAGATTTTTGTCGGCGCCGAGCGCTGTCGTGATGGAGGGGCGGCCGGGCAGAGCCCGCGCGAGACAACACCTCTCCCGCAGTCCCCGAGTCCTCCTTGTTGCGTCGGCCAGTTTGCAAAGAGCAACACCCCGAAAGCGCTCACCCAGGCGGTCGTCAGCCACAGGCAAACCACAAATCCCAAGGCAAGTCCTCCTCCAAAGCCAGATCCAGGTCATGCGCCAGCTCTTTGAGGCTCACCTGGCCCAACCGGACCAGTTGACTGTGGAGCACCGCGTAGGCGCTAAAGAGGACGAAACCTAGGACTAAAATCAGCATTTGCGCCAACATGGCCACCGGTTCGTGATGGTAGCAATGCTCCAGGTGGTAGAATTGCGTCAGCTCATTGAACGCCTTGTTCTCGATGCCCCAGCGCCGGTGACCGCCCTCATAGACGACCTGGACCGGATAGCCCGCCAAGCCCTCCGATGCCATCCACCACCAGTCGCTGGTCTGGGGTTGATGGGTCATTTTTCCGCCCACCATCTTGTGCTGGATCCACGTCTCCTGCGAGTGGACCACCCGCACTTTGCGGCCGTAGCTCTTGCTGAAGTTCAGGTCTTTGACCTCCCAGAGTTTGACGTGCCGGCCACGGGTTTCGTCGTCAAACTCCAGAGCGGGTTCTTGTCCGGCACTCAGGGCGCGCGCCTCTTGCAAGACCTCCATCCGTTCCTGTTTGAGCACGACGATCCAGGCCCAGCCCAGCTTCTCCACCGCCTTCAAAAAGGGGCCTTGCACATACCAACTGTCAATGGTCACGGCGTTGAAAAAGCGCACGCCGTAAAGCCGGCGAATCCGCCCCAGCAGGCGCAGGCCGGCCTGGGCTTCCTCTTCCCCGGGACCGATAGGCTCCACGTCCACCAGCACGTTGAACTTGGGCCCGTTGATCTGGGCAAAGACATACCGGTGGTAGTATTCGATCACCGTGTGTTTTTGGCCTTGGTCGTCGGTCTCTTGAATCTCCCTCTGGCAGCAGCACGGACAGCAGCGACTGCGACTGTGGAAGTGTTCGTTGGCGTCCAAACTCAGGAGCAGCAGGCCGTTGATTTTACAGCTCTCCAGCGCCTTGTTGGCCTTGAGGTTCTTGTTCACCCCGGCCAGGCCTTGGCGCAAGTCCTCCAGGTAGAAGCGCTCGCTCACATAGTGAAAGGCGTCGTCGCTGATGCGCTCTTGCCAATGGATGAGGTGTTGCCAGCGCCGACGCTTGGTTTGCTTGGAGAGATCCAGGTAACTGCCGACGCGGATGGCCACGCCCATGAGCATGCTCAGCAACAAGGGCCGCGTAGGAATCTTGGCGTAGGGCCGATCGCTGCGCACCCCGCGCACGACCCGGCCCATGGCGAAGACTTTCGTTACGTAGCCCAGAAACTGAGCCAGTTCGTTCATGAAGACGCGGCCACCAGAGGTTCACCACGGCGGAGCAGTTCGCGATTGATTTGGCTGATTTCGTCAAGCACGTGCTGGACCTGGGCATAAGCGGCCACACCTTGGCGTGCTTGGTTGATCTGGCCCGGGGACTTCAGCAAGAGCGATTGCACCTGGCCTTTGGCGAAGCAGCGGTTGAGATAAAAGAACGGGCCGTGCTTGGGGCCACCGGTGTGGCAGCGGCAATTGGCCTTGCCACATTTGAGGAATCGCTCGATTAAGGAGGCGTGGAGGACTCCGGGGGGGAATTGGAAGGAGCGCAGGAGATGGGCCTTTCGCTGGCGGAGGGCCAGGGTTGATGTGCGCTGGAGCGGCTGTATCCTACTCATATATAGATGTAGGATAGCAGAGCGGGCGAGCAATGCAAGCGAAAAAGAAAATGCCTCTGTTTCCGAAAATGCCCTAACTGCCTGTGGTCAGCCAGGTTGGAATTGAAACCCCACCCACCTTACGGAATCGCTGTGCGCGCGCCCGTTTGCTTGGGCGCATCTTGTCAGTACCACCACCTCCAGCCAGGAGCGGCGGCTCGGGCCAACCCGGAGGGTTGCCAGAGGGTAGCCGGGGGTCACGGCATCGCCCATTCGCGTCAGGCTAAGGTTTGGCGCGCAGTTGACGCGGCGGCCTTTTCTGTGTCCGACACAGGAGCAGCACGTTTTTGTCTTCGATTAGCCACTTCATTTCTTCCCCTTTTTTGATCTCCAGCGCCTCCGCCAGGACCACCGGCAAGTTCAGATAGTAGGAGCGATTGGTTGGCCGCTCCACCTTTTGCACTTTGATGAGGTAACCCGTCGTTTTTTCTGTCGCCTTTTGTCGCTTTGGCATATAGTATTAATACTATATAAAACCACGCATGTCATCTCCTAACCCTTCCGCGCAAAACAATTCCGGTTTGCCCGCCTCCCTCCACCAACAGCTCCCGGCCTGCCTCCCCAAACTCGACGCCATCGACGCCGAGGGTATCGCCCGAGCCTCAGGCTTTCTGCAGCGCAGCCCACGTAAAATCCCCATGCTCAAATTTGCCAAGGGCCTCCTGGCCCTCGCTCCCGAAACCGACCTCGCCTTGGAGCATACCGCCGCAGTCATCGGCTTGGCCGCCGACACCACCTACACTAAACAGTCTTTGAGTGAACGGCTCTCCGGTGGCCTCAAAGGCTTTCTGGCTGGGGTCGTCACGGCCCTCTTCAGCCAGATCGCTCGTGGCGTTCCGACCTGCCAAGCCCTTGAACGCTTTGCTCACGTCTGGGTCCATGACAGCACCTCCCAAACGCTGCCCAAGCACTTGGCTGAACTCTTCCCCGGGGCCGGCAACCAACATGGGCAAGACTACGCCACCCTCAAAATCCAATGGATCTGCGACATCAAAAACGGCGTGGTCGGGCACGTCTCCCTTTCGGGCTATACTCGCAATGACCAGGCCGCCGCCCCGGACATCCTGGAAGTCGCCCGCCCCGGCAATCTGGTCCTGCGGGATCTGGGTTACTTCACCACGGCAGTCCTGGCCCAGTTTGTCAGTGCGGGCATCTCCTTCCTCAGCCGCTACCGCCACGGCGTCAATCCCTACGACCCCAAGACGGGCCAACCGCTGAATTTAAAGGCCCTCCTGAAGAACTCTGGCTCCTTGGATATGGACGTGCTCCTGGGACCGGAGCGAGCGGCCGTGCGCTTGGTCGCCCTGCCCGTGCCAGAGGAAGTGGCCAATCAGCGGCGGCACAAGGCCAAAGTCTCCGCCCAGAAACGCCACCGCTCCCCTCCTGGCGCCGAGCATCTCTTCTTGATGGGCTGGAACATCTTCGTGACCAACGTGCCGGCGGCGACTTGGCCCCCCAAGGTCCTGGCCGCGATCTATCGGCTGCGCTGGCGAATTGAGATCGTTTTTAAAACCTGGAAAAGCCACCTGGGATTGCCTCACCTCAACTGCCGCACCCCGGTCTTGCTTGAGCTCTCGGTGCTGACCAAGTTGTTGTTCTGCGCGCTGGTCTGCCAGCTTTCTGACCTGCTGGAACTCAATTGTCCCCACGGCCAACACGTCAGCCTCCTTCGCCTGGGGCACATTCTCGGACAGTGCGCTTGCTGGTTCTCGGCCATGGTGCTGGGCGTCTCGGTCGTTCAATGGGTGGAGTTCTGCCTCGCCCGCCATGCCTTCTACGAAAAGCGAAACGATCGCAAAAACTACTACGAACTGCTGTCCGGAGCCGCAGACGCCTTAGCCTGACGCGAATGGGCATCGCCGCGACCCCCGGTTTGCGGCCAGAGGGGGCCTGCACCCCGGAACGGGGTGCCAGAAGGCTGCGCAAAGGGAGCAGGCCGCCTTCTGGCATCCCTATAGGATGCCGACCCACACCGCCGCTGAACCGGGGGTCTCGCGACGCTTCGACCCCCGGCTACCATCTGTCATCCCTCCGGGATGAATTCCTGGGCGGCAGGCACTCTCCCTGACCTCGTGGCTCGCATGGTGGTACTGACAAGATGCGCCCCGTTTGCTTTTCCTTTCAAGTTTTGGAAAAGGTGGTAATGTTGGTGGCGCGGAGCCGCTCAGGGCGTTGGTCTTGGTCCGGGCGGTTTCGCTCGACTCTAATTTTGCCGTGAGCTGATAAACCTCTCTAAAATCCGTGTCCACCTTCTCCCCATTTGCCGAAATGCCGGCCTTGAACCAGGTGACCGTGCCCGACCTCTGGCAGCAACAGGCGGTGGCGGCGCTACGTGAGGGCAAGGACGTGGTGGTGCAGGCCCCCACAGGGTCGGGCAAGACGCTGATTTTCGAGCTTTGGAGCAACCAGGGCAAGAACCGCGGCCAGGCGATTTACACGGTGCCGACGCGGGCCCTGGCCAACGACAAGCTCGCCGAATGGCGGCGGCGGGGTTGGGATGTGGGCATCGCGACGGGGGATCTGGCCGAGAACCTCGGGGCGCCGGTGCTGGTGGCCACCCTCGAAACGCAGAAGAACCGCCTGATGCGGGGGGAAGGTCCGGCCCTGTTGGTGGTGGACGAGTATCAGATGCTCAGCGACTTGGATCGGGGTTTGAATTACGAACTGGCGATAGCTTTGGCGCCGCCGCAGACCCAGTTGCTCTTGCTCAGCGGCAGCGTCGCCAACCCGCAAGAGGTCGTGAAGTGGCTGGGCCGGGTGGGACGCCAGGCCGTGTTGATTCGCCATGAGCATCGGCCCGTGCCCCTCGAGGAGGTCCACGCCAATAACCTGAGCTACTACGTCCCGAGCGAGATTCGGGGTTACTGGCCCCGGTTGGTTGCCAAGGGCCTGGCCGAGGACCTGGGCCCATCCTGATCTTTGCCCCCCGCCGCCAGGCCGCCGAGGCCATGGCCGCCGACCTCGCCCGGCAATTGCCCACGCCCAATCCCCTGCCGCTGAGCACCGAGCAGAAGCTCATCGTGGGCGAGCACCTGGCCAAGTTGCTCAAGAGCCGCATCGCCTTTCACCACAGCGGATTGAGCTATGCCGCGCGCGCCGGCGTTGTCGAACCCTTGGCCAAAGCCGGGCAACTCCGCGTCGTGGTCGCCACCATGGGCCTGGCAGCGGGGATCAATTTCTCGCTGCGCAGCGTGGCCCTGGCCGCCGAATCCTACCGGCGGGACGAGGCCGAACAACTGCTCAAGCCCGAGGAAATCCTGCAGATGTTCGGCCGGGCGGGCCGGCGCGGCCTGGACGAAACGGGCTTCGTGCTCATCACGGCCAACGAACTGCGTCTGCTGGACGCCCACGCTGGCCATCTCTCCCGGAGCGGGGCGGTGGATTGGGGGGCGCTGCTCGGCTTGATGGCCACTGCCGCCGAGCAAGGCCGCGACCCCTACCGGCAGGCAGTGCTGGCCCAGGAACGGCTCTTCACGACCAAGCCCATCTGCCTGGGCGTCGAAGAATCCCTCCGTCACCCGGAGGTCCCTTGCGGTTTGAAAACCGACGCGGAACGGGCCCGCCATGTGCGCAGGCGAGTCCGCGAAATGCTCAACAGCCGCGGCCAGTGGGAGGCCTGCCCCGTTCCGGCGCCGGTCGCGCTCAAAGAGGTCCGGATATTGCCCATCGCCGATGGCCCATCGCCCACGGGCCGGACAGCCGCCCCAGCGGCAAACTCGGACCTGGAACCCGGCGGGCCGGTCGAAGAGCCTCGAAACTGGAAGTTGCGTTGCGCCCTGTCCGAGCCGGCGGCCCTGGAAAGAGTCGGGCATGGGATCCTCTGTGTTCTTTCTGAAGGCGAGCACGGCAAAGTCCACGGGCGGGCGCTCACGGTGGCGGATCGGCTCGAGGGTGGACGGGTATTCCTGGCGAAGTGGGTTCGGCGGCTCGTCCATTGGAATGGCCGCCAGGCGCCGCTCGGCCTCTGGAACGACAAGATCGCCCCGCTGGTCGTAGAAAAACTGGCAGAGCAGAAAACACCGGTGGTGAGTTTTCAAAATCAGGCCCAGCGCATCGTCGCCCGGGTAAGCCTCGCCGAGCTGACGTTGCGCGTGCCCGTGGACTCGCACGGCGTGGCTCTTTGGCGTGCCGCCCGAGCGCGAGGTGCTGGGGCGGGACTGCGCCAAGTGCTCCCTCGTGGCGGTCTGCCGGGAATTGCCCGCCAGTCACCGGCGTGGCGCTGCTATGGCGGCGCCTCCGCCTGGTGGACGACCGCGGCGCCCCGACCCTGCGCGGACGGGTCGTGAGCTTCTTCTCCCAGGGCGACGGCCTGGCGGTCGCCGCCGCCCTCGAGGATGAAAGCTACCCGTTGGACGAATTGATCTACGACCTGGCCAACCTCGATGCCGGCTTCCGGTTCTGCAGCGAAGACACCAACCGCTGGGGAGGCCGTCTGGGGCTGGTCTGTCACCAGCAATTCGGGCTAGTCTCGATTCCCGGCTATCTCGAAAACGGGGTCCCGCCCAAGTACGGCGCCGGCGCGGAACAGGTGGTGGCCTGCGTACACAAGGACCCCGCGAGCAAACATGCCTGGGTGACGGACCTGCTGGGCCCCGGAGACATCGACCGGGTCATCATTGAATGGCGCAGCCTCTTGCGCCAGATCGCGCATTCCCCCGACCTGGACTGGCCGCGCTGGCGCGCCCTCCAGGCCCTGGCGCGAACCATCCTCAACGAAACGCAATCCCCAACCCTCACCGAGCTGCCGCCCCTCCAGCATCACCAGACCCGCCGCGTGGACCATCGCCTTGCCCTGCGAATGCACTAAGAACCAACCCATGACCGCCAAGATCGAACCCGCCGGGACGAAAGCCAGCGCCCCCCTCTACCACCTGAAAGTCGTCTTGAACGAGACTAAGCCGATTATCTGGCGCCGGCTGCAAGTGCCCGGCAACGCCAGCCTCGGCTGGCTGCACGCCGTCCTCCAGGTGGCGATGGGCTGGACCAACAGCCACCTCCACCAGTTCCACGCCGGCGAACTGCTCTACTCCGACCTGCGCCAAAATTCCCCCGAGTTTGAGGGGGATCCGCAGGTCCTCGACGAGAACAAGGCGACCCTCCGCCAAGTCGTCCCCCGGCAGAAAGGCGTGCTGGCTTATGAATACGACTTCGGCGACTCATGGCGCGGGATGATTATCACGAATGAACGGCAGTTCCGTTTCGACCCCATGAAGGCCGGGAAAACGCAAAGCCGCAAAAACGCCGAGCCGCAAGGCGAGGACGGCCGGGCTGGCTCCTAATCCTAATCCTAATCGGTTTCCGTCCTCCTCAGGGGCAGCGTCCGGATGCGCCCGCTCAGAACGGTTGCGCAAAAACACTCTTGCAGAGGGCGCTGGTATTTGAACATAGTGGTGGCAAGACGAATCGATCAAGCAAGATGGCCACAAGAGAATCGTCAATTAGCGGAGCGTCTGGCGGTCTGTAGCTGGTCGCTGCAACCGGCCAATCCTCGGGATCTGGCCGCCAAACTCCAAACGACGGGCGTGGGGCGGATTCAACTGGCCCTGGATCCGTTGCGCGAACGTCCGGAGGTTTGGGGGGAGACGGGCGCCGTTTGCCGGGAGCAGGGCATCGGGATTGTCTCCGGGATGTTCGGCTGCGCGGGGGAGGATTACACAACGCTGGAGAGCATCCGGCGCACGGGCGGCATCGCCCCCGATGCGACGTGGACGGAGAATTTGAAGAACATCCGGCTTGCGGCCGGGCTGGCGGCGGACCTGGGGCTGAAGCTGGTGACGTTCCATGCCGGCTTTTTGCCGCACCAGGAGTCGGACCCGGATTTTGCCAAGATGCTCGAACGGTTGCGGGCCGTGGCCGCGGTGTTTCAGGAACGGAACATGGTCTTGGGACTGGAGACGGGCCAGGAGAGCGCGCCCGTCTTGCTGGGCCTGCTGCAGAAACTGGACCGGCCCAACGTGGGCGTCAACTTCGACCCGGCCAACATGATCCTTTATGACAAGGGCAATCCCATCGAGGCCCTGCGCCTGCTCGGGCCCTGGGTGCGGCAGGTGCATATCAAGGATGCCCGGCGGACCCGGACGCCCGGCACCTGGGGCGAGGAAGTGCCCGTCGGGACGGGCGAAGTCGATTGGCGGGCGTTCTTTGCAACTTTGCGAGAGATGAATTTCGAGGGTGATTGGGTGATTGAACGCGAAGCCGGCAATCAGCGGGCCGAGGATATCCGCGCGGCCAAGGCCGCCGTGGAAAAGGCCCTGCGCTCGTGAACCGGCAGAGAGTGATGAGACCGCAGTTCGACAATATCCAGACGAAGGGGTCGAGGGGCGAGTGTCGAGGGAACCAAGTGCCGACACTCGACCCTCGCCCCTTGGATGTCGGGGTGCTTATGAACCGGGGTCGAATGGCAACGACGGATAATCAAGAATTATGAAGACACGCCCCTCCCCCAATTCAAATCGCCGAGTCAACGTGGCCGTGGTGGGCCTGGGGTTCATGGGCGTGACGCACCTGCGCGCCTATCAGGCTGTGGAGTCGGCGCAAATTGTGGCCGTGTGCGACCCCGTGCGTCTGCCGGTCAACGGCGTGCTGGCGGGGGTGGCCGGCAATGTCAAGAAATCGGACGACATCGACCTTGGGCCGCAGGTAAAGGTGTGCCGGCGTTTGGAAGAGGTGCTCGCCTATCCGGAGGTCGAGTTGGTGGACCTGTGCACGCCGACGCCGCTGCACGCGGAGCAAGCCATCGCGGCGCTCAAGGCCGGCAAACATGTCCTGTGCGAGAAGCCGCTGGCCCGCACTGCGGCGGCGGCCCGCCAGATAGTCAAAGCGGCTGAGTCGGCGCCCGGATTTCTTATGCCGGCCATGTGCATGCGGTTCTGGCCGGGCTGGAGCTGGCTCAAGCAAGTGGTGCAGGAGCAGACTTACGGCCAGGTCCTGGCGGCGCGGTTCCGCCGCCTGTCCGAGCTGCCCACCTGGAGCAAACAAGGCACCTACACCGGGGCGACCGACCTGGGGGGCGCCTTGTTCGACCTGCACATTCACGACACCGATTTCGTCCAGTTCCTTTTCGGCCGCCCCGCGAGCGTCTTCTCGACCGGCGTGGCGCGGCCCAGCGGCTCGATCGATCACGTGGTGACACAATACCTCTACCCGGGCGGCCCAACGGTTTATGCCGAGGGCGGCTGGCTCCTGGCCAAGGGTTTCAATATGTCTTACACCCTCCACTGCGAACGGGCGACGCTGGACTTCGACCTGGGGCGCGGAGCCGAGGCCATGCAAGTAACCGAGACGGGACAGCCTGCGCGCACGCTCAAGTACGACGGCCCGGACGGCTACGGCATCGAAGTCCGCTATATCGTGGACTGTGTTTACGAAGGCAAACGCCCAACCATCGTCACCGGACAGGACGGACTCAGCGCGCTGGAAATCTGCGAGGCCGAAGAACAGTCCGTCAGGACCGGCGCCCTGGTGAAGGTATAGGCCGGATGGCAACGAAGAAAAGTAACCTGGAAGGCGCGCATCCAGGTCAAACCCGGCCCGAACAGCCTGAACAGTTACGAAAGAAGATTATGGCTGCCAAAACCACTGAAAAATCCGAGAAGGCCATCGAGGCCAAAGAGGGGCCGGCGGACGCCAAAGACCGCGCGGCCGAGGCCGGCGCGGCCGAGGCCGCCAAAGCGGCGGCGGCCCGCCAGCGGGACCTCGAGGCGGCGATTTCGACCATCACCAAGACCTACGGGGAGGGGAGCATCATGCGGCTGGGGGACGGGCGCGCCCTCAAGCGAATCGAAGTGATTCCCACCGGGTCGCTGGCGGTGGACCTGGCGCTGGGAGTGGGCGGTTTGCCGCGCGGGCGGGTGGTCGAGATTTTCGGGCCGGAATCTTCCGGCAAGACGACCTTGATGCTGCATGTCATCGCCAACGCGCAGAAGGCAGGCGGCCTGGCGGCGTTCATTGATGCGGAGCACGCGTTGGACCCGGCCTACGCCAAGCGGCTGGGGGTGAACCTGGCCGATTTGCTGGTGGCGCAGCCGGACAGCGGGGAGGAGGCGCTCTCGATTTGCGAGACGCTGGCGCGCACCAACGCGTTGGCAGGTCATTGTCATCAATTCGGTGGCGGCGCTGGTGCCCAAGGCGGAGCTGGAGGGGGAGATGGGGATGGCGACGATGGGCATGCAGGCGCGCCTGATGAGCCAGGCCCTGCGCAAGCTAACGGCCTTGCTGGCCAAGGCCAAAACCACCTGCGTTTTCACCAACCAGATGCGGGAGAAGGTCGGGGTCATGTTCGGCAACCCGGAGACCACGCCGGGCGGCAAGGCGCTCAAGTTTTACGCCAGCGTCCGCATCGACATCCGCCGCAAGGACACCATCAAGGACGCCGCCGGCAACGCCATCGGCAACCATGTGAAGGTCAAGATCGTCAAGAACAAGGTCGCCCCGCCCTTCGCGGAGGCCGAGTTCGACATCTTCTACAACCAGGGCATCAACAAGGAAGGCAGCATCCTGGACGTGGGCCTCGAGGACGGCGTGGTGGACAAAAAAGGGGCGTGGCTCCAGTTCGAGGGCGAACTCATCGGCCAGGGCAAAGACGCCGCGCAAAAGGCGCTGGCCGAAAAGCCGGAGCTCAAGGAAAGGATACGCGCCGCGATCATGGCCAGGCGGGAGGCGCTGGCCCCATCGGCATGAGGAGCGCCTTAGCCAGGGTGCTTCACAGGGTTTCGCTGACTGGCAGGCGTAGCGCAGACTTCCCGTTTGCTGTATCGCGGATTTCCAATCCGCAGATGCGGCCAAGCAGGCACAGCTTGCCGACTGGAAGCCGGCGATACAGCAGGTTTGGAAATCTGCGCTACGCAGCCTCGGAGCCCGGGACCGTTCCTATGAAGTATTCGGGCCAGGACACGTCAGAGAGTAGTGCCTTTGGGAATCAGCACCGATGACTGAGCAAATTGTCATTTTGGATTTTGGTTCGCAGTACACCCAGGTCATCGCGCGGCGCATTCGCGAGTGCAATGTCTATTCGGTGATTTTGCGCTACGACACCCCGGCGGCGGAGATTGCCGCCCTGGCGCCCCGGGGCGTCATCCTGTCCGGAAGTCCCTCCAGTGTGTATGCCCAGGAGGCGCCGTTGCCGGACCCGGCGCTCTTCGAGCTGGGCCTGCCGGTGCTGGGAATCTGCTACGGGCTGCAGGTGCTGGCCCATTTTCTGGGCGGGAAGGTCGAACCGGGCCTGAAACGGGAGTACGGCAAAGGGACCCTGCGGGTCAAGGACAGTTTCTGCCCCTTGTTTGCCAACCTGCCGGAGACCTTGCAGGTCTGGAACTCGCACGGGGACAAGCTGACGAAGATTCCCAGCGGGTTCAAGTCGGTGGCCGTGACGGAGAATTCGGATTCTGCGGCCATCGAGAACAACGAGCGGAAGATGTTCGGCCTGCAGTTTCATCCGGAAGTGGCGCACACGCCGCAAGGGCGGGAGATCATTGCCAACTTCGTGCACAACATTTGCGGCTGCGGCAAGAACTGGACGATGCGCAACTACATCGACCTGGCAGTCGAGGCGATTCGGGAGCAAGTGGGACCTGAGAAGGTGATTCTGGGGCTGAGCGGCGGTGTGGATTCCAGCGTGGCGGCGGCGCTGCTGCACCGGGCGATTGGAGACCAGCTCACGTGCATCTTTGTCAACAACGGCCTGCTGCGCGGGCGGGAGGCGGGGGTGGTGCGGGAGGTCTTTGGCCAGCACTTCAAGATCAAGCTCCGCTATGTCAATGCCTCGCGCCTGTTCCTGCGCCGCCTCAAAGGCGTGAGGGAGCCGGAACGGAAGCGAAAGCTCATCGGCAAGACGTTCATTGAGGTCTTCGAGGCGGCCGCCCGGCGCGTGGGCAAGGCGAAGTTCCTGGCCCAGGGCACCCTTTACCCGGACGTCATCGAGTCGGTCCCTATCGGGGGCAACCCTGCGGCGATGATCAAGAGCCATCACAACGTGGGCGGCCTGCCCAAACGCATGCGCCTCCGGTTAGTCGAGCCGCTCAAATGCCTGTTCAAGGATGAGGTGCGCGAGCTGGGGCTGGAGCTGGGATTGCCGCGCGAGATCGTCCTGCGCCAGCCGTTCCCCGGGCCCGGCCTGGCCGTCCGCATCCTGGGCGAGGTGACCGCCGCAGCGGCTGGAAATCCTCCGCAACGCGGACCGCATCGTCGTGCGGGAGATGAAGGACAGCGGCTGGTATTACAAGATCTGGCAGAGCTTTGCCGCCCTGCTGCCGGTGCGGAGCGTGGGCGTGATGGGAGACGAGCGCACTTACGACTACACCATCGCCATCCGCGCCGTGGAATCCCAGGACGGCATGACGGCCGATTGGGTCAGGCTGCCTTACGACCTGCTCGAACGGCTCTCCAACCGCATCATCAACGAGGTCAAAGGCGTCAACCGCGTCTGCTTCGATATCACCAGCAAGCCGCCGGGGACTATTGAGTGGGAGTGAAGAGCGTGTCGAGCGTCAGAGCGTGAGAGCGTGGCAGGAAAGGTAATGGGGACTGGATCGGGATCAGCGGACGCTTCACACGCTCCACGCTCCAGACGCTCCACACGCCCTCTTACCGCTCTGCCGACCGGCCGTAGAAGCCCGCTTTGACATCGTGGAAGTGCTTCTGGCCGATGGCGCGGTGCAAGAAATAGGCCACTTGCCCGACGCCTTCCTCAACGCATCAGGGCGGTCCAGCCGTTGACGTGGGCTACGTGGTCCCGATACCAGCGCCGTAAGACCGCCTCCGAGCGCGGATCAAGCAACCCTTTGGTGGTCTGGTTCTCGACGTGGCCATCGCAGAACACCACGTTCCAGCGGCCACCATGGCGCTTGGGCGGCCAGTAAATATATCCCGGCGACACGGTGAAGCCGGTGGGATAGCCGAGATCCAAAGAGGGGAATACGGGGTCAAACGCCGGGCACAGTAAGTCTATTCCACACGCAGTAGAATTAGTGTCAGAGGAGTCCAGCAACAAAGCGTCGGCTATGGCGATCATGTCGCTTGGGCACACCACCTCGGTATCGTGGACCGCGCGACCCGTATTATTGGCCTCCCAGCCTAAAGCGAGGCCGTCGAAGCCGAACGAGTAACCCTCGGCGTTGTACCCATAGCTGCCATCCTGGGAAGGGTAAACCTGGAACAAGCCTCCCAGCCGCACGTAGTCCGGACAAACGTGAATACCGGGTGGCTGGTTTCCCGGAGGACTATTCGTCCAGTTGGCCCGCGTGGTACGGCTGCAGAAACTGAAACCACGCGCAGGGCTGCGAAGCACTGGCGTTCGTGCCCGACGGCTGCGGGGTGGAGTAAAGCGGATACGCCTGGAAGTCCGCGGCGTAAGTGCCCAGCGCGATACCCCATTGCCGGAGGTTGTTCTTGCAGTAGGTGATTCGCGCCTGCACCTTGGCCCGATTCAGCGCCGGCAAAAGCAGGGCGGCCAGGATCGCGATGACTGCGGTGACCACCAGCAACTCGATCAAGGTGAAGGCCAAGCCGCCCGCGCGTCCCGGTGGGGCTCCCGCCCTTTGCCCAATGCCGACTGTCGGCGAAGTCGTTTCATTTCTTTCATATCCATCCTCTACCAGAAGCAAAACGCCCGAAAGGTTACAAAGGATTTTGAGTGGACATTTGCAGAATACGAAGAATGCGGAATCCCGTAGCCCCGCAGACCATCCGTAACCGTTCACACCTCAAGTTGTCACTCAGGAGGAATCGGCTAATAGGGGAGGAACCGGCTGTCCTTTGAACCAAGCGCTCAGGGCCTGACAAATCCAATCAAAGGGGGAGCGATGCTGTAGCGAGCAGGTGGCCATCACGGTCCAGAGTCGCTCACAAAACTGCCGCCCTCGGGCGCTACGGGTGCCTTGGGTCATGTGCCGGTAACCGTTCACACCTCAAGTTGTCACTCAGGAGGAATCGGCTAATAGGGGAGGAGCCGGCTGTCCTTTGAACCAAGCGCTCAGGGCCTGACAAATCCAATCAAAGGGGGAGCGATGCTGTAGCGAGCAGGTGGCCATCACGGTCCAGAGTCGCTCACAAAACTGCCGCCCTCGGGCGCTACGGGTGCCTTGGGTCATGTGCCGATCCATCACCACAAAGCGCATGGCCTGTTCCGACACATTGTTGGTGGGTTCGATGCCCGGGGTGGTGATGAATTGAAAGTAGGCTTCGCCATGGCGGTAAAATCGCTCGGCCATGTTCCATATCAACCGGTGAAAGGGGCCGCCCGAACCCGGCAGGGCGGCGCGCCAGATTTGGTCGTGGGCGGCGGCCAGCTCCGACTCGAAGGCGCGGGCACTCAGTTGGTCCCTGCGGTGCAGCGTCCAGAACAGGGCCTTGAGGCCCGCCAACAACCCTTTGCCATAGCCTTGGACGCTGGGCTCGGGGAATTCGCACAGGAATTTGACGTCCCGGATCAAGTGCGCCATACAGAACTGGACCAGGACCGAGCATTGGCGGGCGTATTTGCGGTAGGCGGCATAATAGTCGCAGCCCAGAATGCCCTGGAACTCTTGGCCCAGCAGGCGCTGGAGAACCTCAGCGCCGCGCGAGGCCTCGATTTTGAAGACGACAAACTGGCTCGCGCGGAAGCACCAGGTCCAGAACCGGTGTCCGTTGTCTTTGTGTCCGGTTTCATCGCAGTTGAGGTGGCTCTGCCGCGGTAACAAGGCCAGTAGCTGGCCGTAGGGTGCGGCGAAGGCCTGAGTGGCCTTGTGGCAGAGTTTGGCCAGATAGCCCCGCGAGACCGACACGCCGACCACCTTGCCCAGAAAATCCCGAATCCCACTGTAAGAACCGTGCAGCCGGCCCTTGAGATAAGTGACCAGGGCGGTCAAGCGGGGGCCGAACAGTCCGGCCTGGACAATGGCCCGGGCAAAGGGGCCTGGTGGTAGCAGCCGCAGTCCTGACACCAAATGCTGTAAGCCGTATACTCGACCACTCGGAACGGTTTTTCCACCAACTCGACCTGTTGGATCGTGCGTTGGTGCTCCGGCCCTTCCGCCGGGCTAATCCGGTGGGAGGGATCGACCGGACATTGTTTGAGGCGGAAGGGGATCCGCTGATCGACTTGCTCGGGAGCAAAGGCGGGCCGCTGGTGTTGGGGATGTCCCTTTTGCCCGCCGATGCGTCGCTTGGACTTTTTCTGGCGCCGCTGCCCATTGGGTTTGACGATGTCGCTGGAGGGCGGTTTGGAGGAGTTAGCCGAATGCTTGCGGGCGGCGGCCAGTTGATTCATGAGCCGGGCGTTTTCGGCTTGGAGTTGGGCCAGCCGCGACTCCAGGCGCGCCTTGTCCTGGCGGAGTTGGGCGTTTTCCTCCTCCAACTGGCGCAGTCGTTTTTTTCCGATGAACCAGCCCATGGCTATTGTTCCTGGCAGAGGAAGGGCCGGAAATCCTCTCGCAACGGGCGCAGCCAGATCGTTTTGATGGGGGCGGCCTGGTCGTGGGTCCGATCATTGCGGCCTTGTCCCAGGGTTTGCCCCACGCAAATCCAACTGGCCGCCGCGTAGGCCGTCCCGGCAAAGCGCCGCTTTTCCACAAACGTTTCGACCAGAGCCAGATCATGACCGTAAACCCTTGACCAATCGCCCGGAAGCTGGCGCACGGTCCGGCCCAATAGATGGGAAGCCAGGCACTTGATTTGAACCCAGGGAAGAATCACGAAGCGGTCATTGTTGACCACCCACCGAAGGTTTTGCTGCCGGGCTTGCGCCGACCAACCAATGAACTGATCGCGGGCCCCGAGCTTCCAGGCGGCCGGACCAAAGCTCAGGCAGGCAATCGGCCGGTCCTGGAAGTAAGCAATATATCTGAGTTGCGCTCCGGTGGCCTGTTGATAGCCCAGGTAGTGATACGTTCCAACCAGTCCACGGTAGAGCGCCAACCGCTTGGAGTCCTGGACTAACTGAATGCCAATCTGGTTTTGGAACTCTGGCAGCCTGCCCGTCAACGGCCTGCAATCCAGGAGATCGGGTGTCGAGGTTCCATTGCGATAACCGGGTCGTCGGGCCTCGCAGAGCTTCGGAGGCAACTCGATCAGTCCGCGCGCTTCCAGCCGACGGAGCAGGTTGCGGCAGGCAATCTGACGAAAGCGCCCATTGGCCTGGCGCCAGTTCCAAATCTCACAGAGGCGATTGGAAACATGGCTGCGTCCCTGAGCTCCCTCATCCTCGATCAACTGTCGGATGAGCAGCAGCTCGGCTTGCCGAACAACCCGGCGCCTAATCACTAAATCCTGGTCCACGGCCACGCACCCTAACAAGGGCCGCTCGGTGACGCCAGCAAAATCTACGGTC
The DNA here is from genome assembly GCA_963713735.1 of uncultured bacterium. Classification (GTDB taxonomy): domain Bacteria; phylum Verrucomicrobiota; class Verrucomicrobiia; order Limisphaerales; family UBA8199; genus CAVQND01. The sequence goes on along the minus strand of CAVQND010000030.1, from coordinate 79,014 downwards.
CGCTCAGATCATGTGCTCAAGCGGTGCGTCGAAACCCGTGAACGGTTACGACCATCCGGGGCTTCAGCTTGAACCGACCGATTGCCAGTTCCGCGACCGATTCAAGTTAAAAAGCGACTTTCCATTCTTAGTGTTATTCTCAGTTTCGACTTTTGCGTAAAGAAACCTTCAAAAACCCCTTATTTTGCAGGTGTTTGTGGGTTAGTGGGGGTGAAGAGCCTGATCACCTGCGCTTCCTGCGGTCCCAAACTGACCGGCCACGCGGTGGTTTTGTCCAGGGTGGTTGCGGAGACCAGTTCCTGCGCGCCGAGGGGGCCGGTCAGGCGCAGCGCTGAGGGGTCTGCGCGCAAGGCCCCTGTTTGGCGCTCGGGAGTGTCATTGAACAGGGTGAAATAGACCGCCCCGTGCGCATCCGGCCCAAAGCGCTCGACCCAGATGCGAGCATTATCGCAGGCGGCGTGGGACACCGGTTGCCAGCCGGCCTGGGCTACGCGCCTGACCAGGGGCAGGTACTTTTTGAACAGTGGCCGGTCGCGGTTGTACCACTTGGGGTTCTGCCAGTAGGGATTGTCGGCGGCGTTGTGGCTGAACATGCCGGGCCACATCCCGTAAAAGAGGCTGCGCTGGAAATAGCGCTCGACCCATTCCGGCGTGAAGGCGTTGTAATCGGTGTTCATCAGGAGCAGGTAAGGTTTTCGGCCCGCCATCGTCCTCCAGAGGCTCATCTCCCGGTCGGAGGCCGGACGGTATTTGCCCTGGTAAAGCCAGTCCGTTTCGGTGCCCAGCACGTCGAGCCAGGGGCAAAGAAAGGTGAAACGATACGGCACGCCGTTGGCGAAGGTGAGCTTGCCCAGGCGATGGACGTCGTCGCAAAACCACTTGGTGAACTCGAAGACCGCCAGCCCTTTGCAGAGCGCCGGTTTCAGGGTTTCGCTCGAGAAGGTGAGCGGCACGCTCGTATAACGAAAGTGCTGGCGGCGGAAATTAAGGTCGGCCGTGACGTAGCCCTCGAGGGAGTCGAGGTACTCGCCGTCCAATTGTCCCCGGGCGCCCGGGCCGTAAAGCCTCTGCTTGATTGATTGGTTCCAATGCACGGTCGCCCCGTTGTATGCGGCCGGCTCGGGTCCCCTTTCTCCGGCCTCGCGCTCCGACGCCGCAGCCGTCCCAGGAGGGGCCGGGAGGGCCGGATTGGGATTGAGACTCCAGACCGCGCCGTTGCACCAGGGTTCATTGCGGAAGAGCAAGCAGGGCTGGCCGGTCTCATCCCACATGCCGGCAACACGGCTGGCCAGCGCCATTTGCCGGTCGGAACCCCTGCCGCTTTCGGGCCAGTTCGTCGCGCGTGCTCAGGGCCTGGGCCATCGTCCGGGGCGCATCCTTGGCCAGCCGCATCCACCAGGTCATCGGCTCGGTATAGCGGAAGCTCAGGATGCCGTGGGCATCATCCCAGGCGACATTATTGTTGCCCTCGTGGAATTTGAAGCCGAAGTCCTGCCAATCCTGCACCGTGCTCACGTCCGTGAAGGGCATCCAAAGACCCTGCTCGCGGGCGCGCACGTAAAAGTAGTCGGGGAAAATCGCCATCAGCTTCTCGAAGGCGGCCCGGAAGCCCCATTGCGGGTCGAAGCGGAACAGGACGAAGCGGAAGCCGGCAGCGCCGGGGAACCGCTCTGTTTCGGGCGCCAAGCCGAAATCGTAGGCGATATAGAGCTGGCGGGTGCCGGCGTGATAGCCGAGGCGGAACTGGGCCGGTTGGGCCATGTCCAGAGCCAGCGCCAGACCCGCCTGGTCGTTGTAGATCGCCGCCAGCGGATAAAGCGACTCGGTCCCGGTGGCGCCGCCATGCACCGCCACCGCATTGGCAAATTCGGCGCGTCCCCCGATGACCCGGCTCCGCCGGATGTCATCCCCCCAATGCCAACCGGCGGCGTCCACGGGCAGGGCGAAGATCAAAGTGATCGCCCGGTCCGTGCCGCGCAGGTCCGCAATCCGCCCCTGGACCACGATATGGTCGGCCTCCGCCTGAAAGGCGCTCTGGAGTTTCAAACCGAGTTCCGGACATTCTCCGCCTGCTAAAGAATAGATGTCCGAGTTCGCGGCCACGTCCCGCGCCAGAAAGCCCGAGGGCGCTGTGCCCGCCAATTCCCGACCGGCGGCCAGCAAGGAAACGACCGCGCCGTCCCGCAACTGCATCTCCAAACCATCCCGCGTGGCAAAGGCGGACGCCGGGCCGGCCGGTCTTCCGGGCCGCTCGGCGGGCCTGACCGCCGCCCCTTGGAAAAGCACGGTTCCCTCTTGCGCCTGGATTTCCTCGACCGCCACGTCGTCGAACCAGGCCCTGCCCGAATGCCCGCGCAGCAGGCAATGGAGCGTCAGCACCTTGACCGGCTTTTCCGGCAGAATGACCATCTCACGCTGTTCCCAGTCATGCGTGCCGGCGTGGAAGTTGGCGGTTTGGCCCCAGAGCGTCGAGCCGTCCGCGTAAAGGATATCCACGTAAAGCGAATAGTCACGGTCAGAAGCGCCGCTGACGTTTTCCGCCTTGCTCCAGCCCCGGACCACCAGCGGCGCCGCGTTGGTGCGATTCAGCTCGAGGCTCTGGCTGGCGCCGACCCAAACGCGCCCGTCTGGATTCTCGCATCGCAGGGCCTGGGAGCCGTTGCGTCCCTCTCCCTTGGCCGCCGAATAGCCCTGGGGAGCCGCCGTCCACCCGGCCAGTCTGCCGCCTGCTGCCTCCTCGAAATCTCCGTTTTGCAGCAGCTTCGCCCCGGAGTTGCCGCTTTTGACGACGCGCAGGACCGGTTCGGCGCCATCGACGCTGCCGGCCATCAGCAGCCCCAAACCAACGAAACAGACGAGCCTGATTGTTGTTTTCATATTCTGCCTTCAATGCATCACCATTCAAGGAAGGACTTCAAGCTTGTTTTTCACCCGACCTTTTGGCCTGTTGCAGGGCCTCAGGCGCGCAACCCTCAGGGTTGCCAGATGGTAGCCGGGGGTCGCGACGCAGCAGCGACCCGCGGTTGACGGTGGCGAAGAGCAAGCACCCCGGAACGGGGTGCCAGAAATCCCGGCGCGGCGCCGGGAGCATGAGCCGCTTTCTAGCATCCCCCTGGGATGCAGACGCACGCCGTCGCTCGACCGGGGGTCTCGCTGCGCTTCGACCCCCGGCTACCGTCTTTCATCCCTGCGGGATGGACCAGTTGCCCGCCACTTTTTTCTTGCGCCACCGGCCCTCCGGTCTAAGGTGCGCGTCATGCGACAAGACCTGTTTTTCACTCCCGTTCACCTTGCAGGGCCACAACCCCAGGAGCGTCGTCCGCTATAAGAATATCTGTGTGGAGCAGCTCGACGGATATGGTATGAAACGCCTCGCGGCAGACGCCTCTTGCGAACAAAGGCAGTCAAGCGAAGAAAAGCGGGACGCCGAGCGTGTCCGTTATCCCTTTTCCACGAGCGAGGTGCGACTGCCAGGAAACGTTTGATGCCGTGGGCAAGGCCCTGGCAGAGTTGCCGGCCTCAGATAATATGGAGGGCGCGGTGGAGAAAATGCTGCGCGCCAATGCTATCCTGAGACAACTCCCGTGGCCCAGTCCTTTCGACGAAACAACCCATCGCATCCGCTGCGCGGATGCCCGCGATTTGTCATGGCTGCCCCAGGAGAGCATTCATCTGGTCGTGACCTCGCCGCCCTATTGGACGCTCAAGGATTACGAACCGCGCCACGCCCAGTTGGGGGCCATCGCCGACTACGAGGCCTTTCTTTGCGAACTGGACCGGGTCTGGGCTGAATGCGTACGGGTTCTCGCGCCCGGCGGCCGGATTTGTTGTGTGGTCGGTGACGTTTGCATCCCCAGGAAACGAGGCGGACGGCACTACATTCTGCCTTTGCACGCGGACATTCAAACTCGCTGCCGACGGCTTGGACTTGACTGCCTGACTCCGATCCTCTGGCAGAAAATCGCTAATGGTGTCACCGAGGTGGAAGGCAACGGCGCAGGGTTTTATGGCAAGCCCTATCAACCAGGAGCAATCATCAAGAATGACGTCGAGCACATTCTGTTCCTTCGAAAAGGCGGTGAGTACCGGTCGCCCTCGACGCTCCAGAGGGTGCTCTCCATGCTCAACAAGGAGGAAATGCGGCGGTGGCTGCGATCCTGTTGGGTGGACGTCAAGGGCGAATCCACGCGCAAGGGTCATCCGGCCCCGTTCCCCGTCGCCCTGGCCGAGCGATTGATCAGGCTCTTTTCGTTCGCCGGCGACACCGTCCTCGACCCCTTTGCCGGCACCGGAACAACCGCCCTGGCCGCGATGGCCTGCGGACGCAACAGCGTGAATGTGGATATCGAGCCGAAGTACGTCGCCATGGCTCAGCAACGCCTGCGCGAAGCGGCGTTTCTCCCCATGCCCGTTGGAGCTGTCCGAACCAAGCTCGATTTCAACTGAGATTTCATGGACAAATTCTCCCTTCTCGACACTTTTCGCAGTCTCTTTGAGGGCAAACAGTACAAGCATCGGGATTCCAGCCTGGGGGACCTGGTGGCCAATCAGCTTTACGAGGACTTGGTCACCCTCGGCAAATCCGCGAAACTGGTTGCCAGAGTTGCGGCCCACGAGCGCGTGGTCAACCTGGCCAACAAAACGGTGGGCCGGCCAAGCCGCAGGGGAGACGGCACACTGGGCGAACTTATTCCCGCCGCAGTGGCCGTGACTGAATCAGGTTTGTTGGTTGCCCGGGGCGAAGTTGCCAACGTTGAGATTGGTGTGGAAACAAAAATCCTCGCCAAAGCGATGATCAAACAGATCGATCGGGTAATCGGCGATCTGGGTCGCCAGGTTGAGGAGTTCAGGAAAACCGGAGGGAACCCCATTTGTGTCGGCATCGTCGGGGTGAACTTCGCCCGGAGCTACACTTCTTATGAAGGTAGCCGTGAGTGGCCAACCGACGGGAAAAAGCATAAGCATCCTGTGCAAGAGGCAGCCGAGGCCGAAAAACGGCTGTTGGCCAAGGCCGCGCCGGCCTTTGATGAGTTCCAAGTCCTCCCTTTCGAGGCCACGAACATCGCCCCGTTTCCCTTTGAGTGGCTGGACTATGGCAGGACGGTCAACGAATACGGCGCACTCCTTGTGCGGCTCTCTCGGGAATACGATCGCCGTTTCCCGTAAGGCCCGGAATGGACAAGGGGTCGATCCGAACTGTCCACATGAAAAGCGCAAATAGTAAAGTGAAGCCATGAAGACGAACTCGACCGGCACGTTTGCACGCGTTGCCTTTACTCTGATCGAACTGCTGGTCGTCATTGCGATCATCGCCATCCTGGCCGCCATGCTCCTGCCGGCGCTGGCCAACGCGAAGGCCAAGGCCCAACGCATCACCTGCACCAACAACCTGAAGCAGATGGGCAGTGTCATTCGCATGTATGCCGACGACAATCGAGACGCCCTCGCTTTCGACAACTGGGACGCCGGGGTGGTCGGCTTCCCGCCGGGGTGGCTCTATTGCACCACCAATGGCGGGAGTGGCGGAGTTCCGGATACGGGGCCGGGGGGAGCCTACCAGTACCTGCAAACCCTCGCCTATGGCACCGGGCTCTGGTTCCAGTACATGCCCAACCCCCGGTCGTATCTCTGCCCGGTTGATATCAAGAGCAAGACGTGGACGACGCCCCGCAACCAGGGTGTCCTCAACGTGACTGTGAGGCAGAACAAGATGTCCAGCTACGTCATGGATGGGGCCGCCAACGGATTTGGGCGCATCGACTACACCAAGGCGCATGAGAAGTTCTCCGATCCCTGGAACCCGTTATGCTGGCTGGTGTGGGAACCGGACGAGCAGATGTTCGAGGCCACGGGTGACCCCGCCCTACAGTTCAACGATGCATCCAATTACGCAGATGACACCCAGGGCATCTCCGTGCTGCACAGCAAAAACGGCGGCAATGCTGTGACCATATGCGGGACCGTGCAGTTCGTCACAGTGAGGCAGTTTCGGGCCGAGTCCGATGCCAAGGGCACGGTGGGGCTAGGGGGAAAGACGCTTTGCTGGTGGGCCCCCGATACGGGCAACGGACATTGAAGACCATGAAGCACAGGCTCATCGAAGGGGCGCGTCGCACCAAGGCCTTCTGGCTGATCGAGTCAGCGGCAGCCATGCGGAGGGGGGCGAGAATTGCGTTGGGCGTGGTTCTCCTTGGCGTCATTGGGCTGTTGACTTGGGAGGGGTTGTCCAGGCAGGGGCTAAGATTGCCGGTTGGCAACCGCGCTCCCGCGATCAGTTTGGGCGAGAGACATGGACTCATTCTGGCTTCGGACGGCAGCCTGTGGGCCTGGGGCTCGGACTTTCTTGGCTGGCCGGTCCTTGGTTTGGGAAATCTTACAAGCCGCTCCACGAGCTTGCGCCGCATCGGCCACGAAACCAACTGGGTCAGCATCTCGGCCGGGACAGACCACAATCTGGCGCTCAAATCCGACGGCACGCTCTGGACCTGGGGAGAGAGTGTGCAGGCCCGCTTTGGCAGGCCGACGGCGATTAGGGTTCCTGTCCCCGCCGCCCCGGGCAATGATTGGAAACAAGCCGCCGCGGGCGCCATCCATTCGGTCGCGTTGAGAAGGGACGGCACTCTGTGGGCGTGGGGCGACAATTGGGCCGGGTCGGTGGGAATTGCCTCCACCAACGGCAGCTCTGTGCCGGTGCAGGTTGGCTCGGCCACGAATTGGATCAGGGTCTGGGCCAGGGGTCTTGAGACCGTGGCGATGCAATCCGACGGCAGTCTCTGGTACTGGGGAGAGAATCCCAATTGGGCCTTGGCCCAACAACGGGACCAAATCCTTGTCCCTACGCGCGTGAGCCCGGACACCAACTGGGTGGACGTTGGCTTCGCCGTGAGCACCGTTCTCGCCATCAAATCAGACGGCACGCTTTGGGCCTGGGGCCAGCAAGCGCATGTTTATACCGGCGCCAGCGACCCGGCTACGGAGGGCACACCCACTCGCGTCGGAACGGATTCGGACTGGCGGTCTATTTCTGACTGCACTGCTTGGTGGTGCCAGGGGCTGACCAGGAAAGACGGCTCACTCTGGCTCATGGACGCATCCGATGGCAAATCCAACGGGCCGCAGAGTCCCTACAAGCCGGTCCGATTCCGGCGAGTTGACTTTCAGAAGGGGTATGTCGCTTACGCAGCCGGGGCTGTTCACGCCGCGGCTCCCGGCGTCCATCGGGCCCATCGGCGTGGTTCTCACGCGCGACGGCGAAGTCTGGACTTGGGGCATGGTCCTGGGCGATCCTCAGACCTTGAAGAGCCGCGCGGCAGCCCTGCTCAATTATCTCCATTTCAATACCCCTTCGCCCGGTCCCCCTCCCGTCTTCCGCGAAAAGCCGTGGCAACTTCCGACCGACTGAATTGAATCCGCTCACGTGGGGGGCGGTCCGGGAGAACATTGGGGTCGGATCTAAACTTTTTTACATTTGCTTCTGAATTTGCGCATTGGCAGAATTTGATAGCCATCAGAGACTCCTTACGTCGTCTCCTACAATTTTACGGCGAACTTTGTCGCTGGCTCTGGAGCACACACAAACGCGCCCGAAAAACTGCTGGCAACGTCGGGCTGAAACCTCTATAAGGAGGCCCTGATATGCGAAACGGATTCTACTGCCTCCCGCTGGCCATGGCTTGTGCGAGCCTTGATGCCGAGCCGGCCCAGCTTTTGAAACTTCGGCCGGTGCCGATCACGCAGGTCCAGATTCGGGACTCATTCTGGGCCGCACGGCAGGAGACGAACCGAGTGGCGGCGATTGCGATCAACCTGGCGATGCTTGAAAAGGCGGGCAACATCCATAATTTCGAGCTGGCGGCGGCCGGGGCGACCAACGGGTATTCGGGGCCGGTGTTTATGGATTCGGACCTCTACAAGGCGCTGGAATCGGTGTCTTACTCGCTGGCGGTCCATCCCGATGCGGACCTGGAGAAGCGGCTCGAGGCAATCATTTCCAAGATTGCGGCGGCGCAGCAGCCGGACGGGTATCTCGATACGCATTACATTGTCAAGGAGCCCGGGAAGCGGTGGACCAATTTGCGGGATTGCCATGAACTGTATTGCGCGGGGCACTTGTTCGAGGCGGCGGTTGCCCATTACCAGGCGACGGGCAAGCGCACGTTCCTCGAGGTCGCCGTCAAGCTGGCCAACCATATTGATTCGGTTTTTGGCCCCGGCAAGCGCCTGGGGTATCCCGGGCACCCGGAGATCGAGCTGGCGCTGATCAAGTTGTGGCGCGCGACCGGGGAGCCGCGTTATTTCAATCTGGCGCGGTTTTTCATTGAAAACCGGGGGCGCAAGTATTTCGCGGAGGAACACCACACGCCGTTGGACCGGTACGACGGGTCGTATTGGCAGGATGACGTGCCGATGGTCGAGCACCAGAAAATCAAAGGGCATGCCGTCCGGGCCGCTTACCTGATGAGCGGGGCGACCGACGTGGCGGCGGAGACCCGGGACGGCGCGCTATTGGGGATGCTGGACCGTGTGTGGCGCAACACGACGGAGCGGAACCTCTACCTGACGGGGGGCATCGGTCCCAGCGCGCACAATGAAGGTTTCACCACCGATTATGATCTGCCCAACCTCACTGCTTACCAGGAAACCTGCGCCTCGGTGGCCCTGGCCCAATGGAACCATCGCCTGGCCCTGCTTTATGGCGACGCCCGGTATGCGGACATTTTCGAGCGTTCGCTCTATAACGGGGCGCTGGCGGGGATGTCGCTGGACGGGACGCGATTTTTTTATGTGAACCCGTTGGCCAGCGCCGGCCAGCACCATCGCCAGGAGTGGTTTGGGTGCGCCTGCTGTCCGCCGAACATTTGCCGGACGGTAGCCTCCCTGGGCGGGTATGCCTATGCTGTCAGCGACGACGGTTTCTGGGTCAACCTCTACATCCAGGGGGCCGCCCGGGCGCGTTTGCAGGGCCAGGAGGCCAGTCTGGAGGTTGCCACCGATTATCCCTGGGACGGCAAGGTGGCGCTCCGGCCGCATCTGGAAAGGCCGGCCAAACTGGACCTCCGGCTGCGCGTGCCGGGGTGGTGCCGGGGCGCCAGCGTTTCGATCAACCGGCACCAGGTGTCCGAACCGCGCGTCGAGCGCGGCTACCTGGTCCTTGAACGCACGTGGGACAACGGCGACCTCGTGGAACTGGACCTGCCCATGCCCGTCCGGCGCATCGCCGCCAACCCCAAGGTCAAGGCCGATCTTGGGCAACTGGCCCTCGAGCGGGGTCCGCTGGTGTATTGCTTCGAGGCCTGCGACCAGCCTGCGCCGCTTTCCTCCCTTTATCTGCCGGCATCCGGCCCGTTGCGGGCGGAAAAAGAGGAGAAACTGCTTGGGGGCGTCGTGGTCATTAAAGGCGCCATCGAAATCGCGCAGGAGCCCAGCCCGGACGGCAGCCTCTACCAGGCCCTTCCTCCGCCACGGCGCGTGGACATAACCGCTGTGCCCTACTGCGTCTGGGACAACCGCCAGCCCGGCCCGATGCAGGTTTGGCTGCCCGCCGCGCCGGCGAAACAGCCGTGAGTGTGCAGGTTGAATGAACATTCGATGGTGCGAACCGTCGAACCTGTGCTAAGATTAAGCACATTGAAAGTGATAATGAATCGTTTCCTGTCCCGCATACTGCTGTTCTGGTTGAGTTGCAACCTGGCTTGGCCGCTCTTGGCCGCCCAGTCCTCCCAGCCCGCCGGCCTTCCGACGACGGCCCGGGAGGAGAGCGCCGAGAGCTCGACCAACGTCTTTCAGCCCCTCAAACCGGGACCTGAAGACGGGAAGATAGCCTTTACCACCGTGTGGATGCTCGAACACTCGCAGTTTCTGAGGCGGAGCTTCAACGAAAGTGTTTCGAGCAAGTTTTTTGACAAGTACTTGGAGACTTACGACCCGGAGCACCTGCATTTTTTGCAGGGGGACATTGCCGGTTTCGGGCATTACCGGACCAATCTCCATCGGCTGACCCTTTCCCCGTGGCGCGCGGACACGTCGCCGGCGTGCGAGATTTTCAATCGTTTCGTGGAGCGGTTGGAGCAGCAGGTGGCCTATGTGGACGAGTTGCTGGAGCACGAGAAGTTCACGTTCGACACGGATGAGCGCGTGGTCATCAACCGCAAAGAACTGCCCTACCCGAAGAACCTGGATGAGGCCATGAAGCTATGGCGGGAACGGTTGCGGGCGGAGTATCTCCAGGAGAAACTCGCCGACAGCGGCGCCGCCAGGAAGAAGGCCGCTCGAGGCTCGCCCAAGGAACCCGGCGCGGGGGAGGCCCTCCCGCAGGCAGAGGCCAAACCCAAGACGCAGCACGAGGAGATTGTCCAAATACTGCACCGGCGCTATCACCGGAAGCTGCGGGCGTTTGGAGAATTCAATGACGAAGATGTCCTGGGGATTTATCTCACGACGCTGGCCCATGTGTACGACCCGCACTCGGACTACATGACCCATTCGCAGTTGGAGACCTTTTCGATCGCGATGAATTTGAAGTTGGAGGGGATCGGGGCTGAATTGCACTCCGAAGACGGGTATTGCACGATCGTTCGGCTGCTGCCCGGGGGGCCGGCGTTGGAGAGCAAGCAGTTCAAAGAGACCGACCGCATCGTGGCGGTGGCGCAGAGCAATTCGCCGCCCGTGGACCTGGTGGACATGCGGCTGGACAAGGCGGTGCAGCTCATTCGCGGGCCCAAGGGGACGCAGGTGACACTGACGATTCAGCCTGCGGGGGCCGATGCCTCGGCGCGCCGCTGCATCACCCTCATCCGGAAGGAGATCACTCTCCATGACGAGGAGGCCAAGGCCAAGGTGATCGAGTTGCCCGACGGCCAGGGCGGCAACCTGCGGCTTGGGGTAATCGATCTCCTCTCTTTTTATGCCTCGATGGACCTCACGGGCCCGCGCAGCCACTCTGACAAGAGCACATCGGCCGATGTCCGCAGACTGCTCAGCAAGCTCAAGAAGGAGAATGTCAAGGGCGTCATCCTGGACTTGCGACGCAATGGGGGCGGTTCCCTCGAGGAAGCCATCAAGCTCACGGGCCTTTTCATCAAGGAAGGGCCGGTCGTGCAGGTCCGCAACTGGGACGGCTCGATCGAGAAAGACATGGACCCCGATCCGGGAGTAGCATACGACGGGCCGTTGATTGTGCTGACCAGCCGGCTGAGCGCCTCGGCGTCGGAGATTTTGGCGGGCGCTTTGCAGGATTACGCCCGCGGGTTAATCGTTGGGGATTCCTCGACGCACGGCAAAGGCACGGTCCAGAGTCTTGTGCCGGTGAATGTGTACTACACGAACATTACCCACAGTGCCGGCCTGGCCAGCGACCCAGGCGCGATGAAGATCACCATCAAGAAATTCTACCGTCCGAGCGGCGCCTCCACCCAACGCAACGGGGTCATCCCCGACATCATCCTGCCGTCGGTGCTGGGCGAATCCAAGGAGATCGGCGAGAGCACCTTGGAAAACGCCCTGGTGCCCGATTCGGTGCCCAGTACCGACTACGAGCGCCTGAACCTGGTAGCGCCCTACCTGGCTGAATTGCGCAAGCGTTCCTCGCAGCGCCTGGCTGCCGACCCCGAATACGCCTATATCCGCCAGGACATCGAAATCTATAAGAAGCTCCAGGCCGACAAGACGGTCTCGCTCGACGAGAAGGAGCGGCTCAAGCAGAAGGAGGAAGATGACGCCCGGGAGAAGGCCCGCGACAAAGAGCGCCTGGCTCGGAAGCCTTCGCCGGAAATTGTCCATGAACTCACGTTGGTACAGGCCGGCCAACCGGGTCTGCCGCCGCCGGTGGAAAAGACCAATTCGGTGGCCAGGTTACTGCCGCACAAGGATTTGATCGGCTCCGTCGGCCAGACCAATGCCTCCGTCGGAGGCAAGCCCCAGGCACGCGGCCCTCATGACGACCTGGGAGACGACGCCGAGGAAGAGAAGCCGCCTGCAGCGGATGCCGCCCTGGCCGAGGCCGAGCATATCCTGGTCGATTACCTCTCCGTGCTGCCGGCGACGAACTTTTTCACGTCAGGCCGGACGGCGGCTACGCGGTGAGGGCGCGGCAGGGCCAGCGGCAAAGTCGCCGAAACGGGCGCCATTCCCTGACTGTAGGAGACAACGTAAGGAGTCTCTGCTCCTGGCGGGAAACGCGGGATTTTGCTTTCCGTCCCGGATGATCGCTGGCATCGTGCGGAAAACTTGAACGAACCCGGACAAAGAAATCATTATGGCTGAAAAACCCGCACCATCGAGACGGATTTCCGAGAAAAGCACCAAGCAGGAGATGCTGGAGGCCTACGAGACCCTGGCCAAGCAACTCGAAGAAAAACGCGCCGCCCAGCTCGCCCCGGAACGGCGGGCGGAGGAAAAAAGGGCTGAAGAAGCGGTCAGGGTCGCGACGGCGGTCGAGCCGGAGGGCATTGACCGGGAAATCGGCCAGCTCAAGTCGGAGGTTGGGAAGTTCCTGGCCGATATTTCGGAGCGGTTGGGCTCCGAGTCCAGCAGATTCGGCAGCGTTCAAAAGGCCGTCGAGAGCAAAGAGCGCGAGCTCAAGGAACTCTACGGCATCGAGAAGGCCGCCGTGACCTTGGCGGCGCTCCTTGAAGCCCAGAATCAGAAGCGAGTCGAGTTTGAAAGTGACATGGCCCGGGAACGAGAAGAGCTGCAGAGCGAAATCGCGTTCCTGCGGGCCGAATGGGACAAGGAGAAAAAGACCCACGAGGCTGAGTTCAAGGAGCGGGATACCGCCGAAAAGAAGGCCCGCGAGCGCGAACGCGAGGAGTTCAATTACGCCTTCAAGCGCGACCAGCAGGCCATCAAAGACAAACTCAACGACGAAAAAGCCGCGCTCGAGAAAGAAATCAAGCTCAAAAGAGAGGCGGCCGAAAAAGACCTCGCCGAGCGCGAAAAGGCGATTGGTGAAAAGGAACGCGAATTCGCCGAACTGCGGGCCAAGGCCGCCGCCTTCCCCAAAGAGCTCGAAACCGCCGTCGGCCAGGCGGTTAAAGAAACAACCGACCGGCTCAAGCTCGAGGCCAAGAACCGCGAGGAACTCTTGCGCAAGGAATTCGAGGGCGAGCGCAACGTGCTGGCCGCGCGAAACGAGTCCTTCGAGCGGACCAACAAAGACCTGCTGGCCGCCAACACGAAGCTGGCCGCGCAACTCGAGGCCGCCTACCAAAAGGTCCAGATCATCGCCGAGAAAACCGTCGAAGGCTCCTCCCAATCCCGTTCGCTGGCCGAGCTTCAGAAGCTGCTCGTCGAACAAGGCCGCAAAGCCCCCGCCGACAAGCCGTAGGCCGGGAATATGAGAACCTCATTAACCGGCCTCCTTATGGCCGGATTGTTTTCAATTCTCCGCGCGCGCGCCCGCTTCCCCGGCGCTTCATTGGCGGACTCGCCACCCGCGCGCCAATGAGACACGCGCCTTAGGGCCGGAGTTGTTGGCGCTGGGCGGGTACGAACCGGAGGAACGCAGCGGGCCAGAAACGCAGAGCAAGAAAGGACTGACGAACGTATGAGCAACACAAGCATTCCTGGATCGAAATGGTGGAAGTTCGACTTCCACGCCCACACGCCCGAGTCCGAGGATTACGCGGACAAGGCAGTCACCCCGGCGGAGTGGCTCTTGGCGTTCATGAGGAACAAGTTCGATGCAGTCGTTGTCACGGATCACAATTCGGGCGAATGGGTTGACCCGCTAAATGCCGCGGCCAAAGAACTGAAGGCGCAGCAGCACCCGCAATTTCGCGAACTTGCAGTTTTCCCTGGCGTTGAAATAGCAGGCAGCGGCGGCATCCACGTCTTGCTTGTCTTAGACCCAACGAAGGGCACTTCCGACGTTGCGGGATTGATTCGAGCCTGCGCTTACACCGGTGAATGGGGCGATCCTTCCGGGCGCTCGACCATGTCACTTGAGCATATTCTCGGAGTGGCACACGCGCAAAAGGCCATCGTCATCCCGGCGCATGTGGACGGCAACAACGGATTGTGGGGAGCGCCGGACTACGTCTCCCAACTCAATGCCCTAAACAATCGAGAACTATTCGCTATTGAGCGGTTGTCCAAGAGTTCGGTGGTTCCCCCGGCCGTGACCGTAGTGAACAAGCTGTTCGCGGAAGTTGTAGGGTTGGACAGCCACAGATTGGCGGAGGTTGGGCGAGCTTTCACATGGGTCAAAATGGGGCAACCGACGCTCGAAGGACTGCGTCTGGCGCTTCTGGACGGGAATTTGTCCCTTCGGCGCCATGACGAATGTGCTGGCGACCCGAACGAAGCACAGGCAACGCAAATGATCGAGCAGGTTGAGGTGAGCAAGGCCAGGTTCATTGGCATGGTCACGCCTTTCTTGGTCAGATTCAACCCTTGGTTGAACGCGCTGATTGGGGGCCGTGGCACCGGGAAGTCATCGGTGCTTGAGTTCATGCGGATCACGCTGCGCCGTGAAGGGGAACTGGATAAATTTCCGGATTTGGCGTCGGAGTTTAAAGGCAAGTACGCATCCGAGCGGGCAGGCCGCGCGGCGGGTGGATTACAGACGGCCGACACCCAGTTCCGGCTGGTTTACGTAAAGGATGGACAACACTACCGCATCAATTTCGCGCGAAACGGATCGCTGCCATTGATCGAGGAGAGCGCCGGGGCTAATGAATGGAAGTCCGCCACCGGCGATATCCCCAGTCGTTTCCCAGTCCGAATCTACAGCCAAAAGGAAATCTACGCCTTTGCTGACAGCCCGGCCGCTCTGCTGGGAGTCATTGACCAAGACCCTGCTGTCGGCAAGTCGGAGTGGGAAGCGGCTTGGGCTAGGGAACAAGCAGGCTATCGCAATCTCATGGCCAAGATCCGAGAACTTAATACAGCCCTGGCCAATGAGAGCCGGTTGCAAGGTGAGCTCGACGACGTTAATCGTAAACTTCAGGTGCTGGAGAAGTCCGGTAACCAAGCCATTCTCCAAGCTTACCAGCGCACTCGAAACCAGGCACGGTATCTTGAATTGTGGGCGAAGGACGCAGAGGACTTGCCACACAGAATCCTCGATTTTGCGCAGCAGGTTGGGCTGCCGGATTTTGATTCTGGGCAATTCGATCCGACCCTGGACGGCGGAGTGCTTGCCGCCGCTGGAAAGATGGCAGAGGGCATGAAAGACCTGGCAAAGAAGCTGGAGACGCTGGCAGCCGAAGCCGACGCGGTCACAAAATCCTGGAAGGTTTTTCAGTCGGATTCTGCGTGGAGCGAACGTGTGGCGAAGGCACAACAGGATTATGAGGCACTGGTTCAGCAACTCCAAACGCGGGGAGTCCAAGATCCTAGCGAGTTTGGCGCCCGCATTCGACAAAGACAGACGCTGGAGCAACAACTCAAGGATCTGGAAGGCAAGAAGCGGGAGTTGACGGCCCTTCTAAGGTTGCGCATCGAGATTCTGAAGAAGCTAATTGCGCTGCGGCAGAGCTTGACCAAAAACCGCGCAGAATTCTTGCGCGGGGTATTAAAGGGCGCGACCCATGTTCAGATCCGCGTCGTGCCGTTCGGCGACCATGAGAGTGCGGTGCGAGAGTATCGGCGAGCGATCCGCCGCGAAATGGGTCTTGATGAGGATGTCCTCGACTTCGACGCAGGGACGGGAATTCTGAAACCGCTGTATGATAGCCCCGGCAAGCCCGCAACCGACTTCTCAGTCCACCTGGAAGAAGTCAAGGGACGAACGACGGCACTGACCGGGGGTTCCAAGGACGATGCGGAGGGGCTGAGCGGCTGGTTTGTCAACCACTTGAGCACAAAGGTGAGACCGGAGGATTTGGATGAACTTGACCTGTGGTTCCCAGACGACAGTTTGGAAGTGATGTATCGGCCGCGGGAGGGCGAGGGTCTGCGCCCCATCTCGCAAGGTTCGCCAGGACAGAAGACCGCAGCTCTCCTTGCCTTCCTGCTGTCGTACGGGACAGAACCCATTCTTTTGGACCAACCCGAGGATGATCTCGATAACCAGCTTATCTTCAATCTGGTGACTCAACAGCTGATTGAGAATAAAACCCGGCGGCAAGTCATCGTTGTCACGCACAACGCGAATATAGTAGTGAACGGCGACGCGGAGTTGGTATTGGCTTTGGAGTCGAGGAGGGGACAGACCGCCTACCAGGCTCAAGGCGGTCTCCAAGACGACAAAGTAAGACAGACGATTTGCGAGGTCATGGAGGGCGGCGAGACGGCGTTCGAGCTTCGTTACCGCCGCATCAAGGAAGGACTAACCCATGTTTGATTCAATCGAAGAACTATCCAGGAAAATCCGGCTCGGCGAAGACTCCAGCTTGGAATTGAAGGCTGTCTTTTTCAGCGGGGCAAATGTCCGCGGTCCTCATGCAAACTCGTTGGCCGATGAATTGGCGGCATTTGCAAACACTCGCGATGGAGTGGTCGTGTTGGGCGTTGACGACGAGACACGCGAGGTGACGGGCATCCCCCTCGAAAAGCTGGACGCCGTGGAACTCTATGTTCGAAACCTGTGCAACGATCTGCTCAAACCGCCGTTGCAGGTAGGCATCTTCCGTATCGAACTTCAAGACTCGGCGGGGAATGCGAAACCCGTGATTAAGATTGATGTCCCCAGGAGCTTATTCGTCCACCAAAGCCCCGGGGGCTATTTGCGTCGTATTGGAAGCTCGAAGAGACCTATGCCCCCGGAGTACGTGGTCCGGCTTCTCCAACAAAGAAGCCAAGCTCTCCTCATACGGTTTGAGGAACAAGCCGTTCCGAATACAAGCATGGCCAACCTATCACAGAAGCTTTGGGAGCGATTTACGACTCGTTCCGCGGAACCGGCCGAGATTGTGTTGTTTAAGCGGAAACTGCTTACGCGCGACGACGAAGAAAACGTGCGGGCATCCGTTGCGGGGATTGTGATGTGTTCCGAGAATCCAGAAAAGCACTTGGCCGGAGCCTACATCGAAGCGGTTCGATATTGGGGTGTCATGCAAGATTCCAATTACCAGTTGGACGCTCTGAAAATTCAAGGCCCACTTGATGAGCAAATTCGGCAGGCGATGCTGTTCTTGAGGCGAAATCAAGTCCTGGCGGCGACGAAGGAAACCCTTCGGGTTGAGAAGCCGCAGTTCAGCGAGCGAGCGGTTTTTGAGGCAATCGTTAACGCAGTTGCGCACCGCGATTATTCAATTTATGGGTCCAAAATCAGGTTTTTCATCTTCGACGATCGTTTGGAACTCTACTCCCCCGGCGCGTTGCCGAATACGGTGACGGTGGACAGCTTGCCGTTGCGTCAATCTACAAGAAACGAATTGATTACGAGCTTGCTCGCCGAGTGTCCTGTTCCAGAGGCGGCCGGCAGTGTCAAACGAGCGTTCTATATGGAGAAGCGCGGCGACGGCGTCCCGATAATTCTACGGGAGAGCGAGGAACTTTCAGGTCGAAAACCGGAATACCGTTTGATCGATGATTCCGAACTGATGTTGACCATCTTCGCGTAGAGAGCATGACACCCGTTTTGGTCAATAAGAGCGTGCAGGAAATTGAATCCGCAATCTCACAGCTTAAACCCAGGGATATTCATGCTGTGGCCGATTTCTTAAAATTTTGACTTTCAGGTTCAAGAGACGCACAGTCAACTGGAACCGTGAGCACCGAGACGGACATTTTAATCAAGCGCGCCGCCGCCGAACTTAAGACCGCCGGCGCACGGGAGATTTACGTCTTTGGCTCCGCTGCTAAGGGGACGGCTGATGCCGCTTCCGATCTCGATCTGGCGGTTTCCGGCCTGCCGCCGTCGGTTTTCTATCGCATGGGCGCGCGTGTCAGTGATTTGATTGGCCGTTCGGTGGACTTGATTGACCTGGACAGCAACACGCCGTTCACGCGCTACCTCCGCACGGAGAATGAACTTGTCCGAGTGGGATAAATTTCGCAAACAACAGGCAGCGGAACGCGAACAATTGCAGCGTCTGTTGTCTGGGATGCAGCAGCTCCTTGCCAAATGCCGCGACACGGCTCCAACTGAAATCGAACTGTCCGCGCTGGCAGCCACGCTCCATTCCTTCTACACGGGCGTGGAAAACATCTTTAAGCGCGTGGCAGTGGAGTTGGACGGCGCGCCGGTGCGCGGCGATGCCTGGCATCGTGAACTTTTGCTGCGCATGAAAACGCCGGCCTTGCGCCGCCCTGCGTTGCTGTCGGAAGAACTTCACGACACCCTGCCGGAATACCTGCGTTTCCGTCACGTGTTTCGCAGCGCCTATTCCTTTGACCTGGATTGGCGGAAAATGTCTCCGCTGACGCTGCGCTTGGAAGAAACGTTCCAGAAGCTTGAAAATGCGTTGGATGACTTTCTCGCCTTGAGGCCTTAGTGGAGAGGCTCAAGGAGCAGTTGGAAAGGGCATAGGGAAGCGGCGTGCCGGCCGAGACGTGAACAACAATCAAAATTCCGGGACCCCTTCACGGGGCCTTTCTAAAACTCGAGCTTTTCTCCTTTGGGGGTCAGGCTCATGAGGTATGCGACGAGGTCGTTGAGTTCGCCTTCGGCGATTTTGCCGCGCCAGGGAGGCATGTAGAGAGGTGGCGGGGGCTTGTGCGGGTCCAGGGCGACGATTTCCCGCTGGCCGTCGAGGATGCGGTTTCGGAGTTCGTCTTTGGTGTAGCCTTCGGAGACGTACTTGAGGCCGGGGACCTGTTGGGCGGTCTTGGCGTTAGGATTGGGGATGGCACCCTGGGCCTCGAGGCCGTGGCAGCCGGCGCAACCGAACTTTTTGTAAGCGGCCTTGCCGCGCTCGACGGGAGTCATCGTGGCGGGAGTCTTGAGAAAGCCGATGACGTTGGTATCTGACAATGAAAGGAGGAATTCCGTCAGGGCGCGGGTTTCCTGCTCGGAGAGGTAAAACTGGGGCATGATTGTGCCTGGCGAGATGGCCTGCGGGTTTTTGAAGTGGGCGATGAGCCATTGTGGGTCATGGCGTTTGGCGGCCTGGTCCAGCGGCGGGCCGAGATTGCCGCCTTTGCTTGCGAGGCTGTGGCAACTTGGGCAACCCCTTTCCTCATAGAGCCGGCGGCCGGCCAGAGTGCCGGGGAGGGTCTTCATCGAGACGTAGTATGCGCTCAAGGGTTCGCCGGTAAAACTCATGACGTAAAGGGTCAGGGCCTGGAGGTCGGCGTCCCCGGCCTCGATGGGAGGCATGGCGGAGCCGGGGGTGACGGCGGCGGGGTTTTTGAAGTGTTTGAGCAGCCATTCCGGGCTGCGGGTGGCGCCGACGCGGTCGAGTTCCGGGCCGATGACGCCGCCGGAGCCATGGAGCTTGTGGCAGCCGATACAGCCGCTGTCCTCAAAGACGGCCTGGCCCCGGGCCAGTTGCGGGGCGTCCGGGATGTCGCTGGGCAGGTGACATTTGGCGCAGGCGGACTGGATGTATTTGAGTTCGATCATTGGCCTGTCCCAATGCTCGACCTGGCCGTGGGCGGCTTGGCGTGTCGTGGCGCGGCCCTGGCCCTGGTGGCAGATGGTGCAGCCGAACTTCTCGAAGGGGTGGCGGTCGTGATTGGGGTGGTAGGCCAGGGGCTGCGGCAGGCCGGCGTAGCTGGGATCTTCGACGGCGGCATGGCAGGTGGCGCAGCGATCCACGCGGTCGGGTTCCGTCAAGACATACTGGTGGATTTCCACGGTGAGGCGGGCGGCCTGGGCGCGTTGTTCAGGGGTGGCGGCGCGGGCGATTTCCTGTTTGATGTACCGGCGCTGCCATTCTTTCCACTCGCGGAACTGATCTTTATAGAAGGCCGCCACGACCAGGCCGCCCACCAGCAGGCCCAACACCGTGAACCACGGGTATAATCGGCGGACGGAAGAATCGTTCATAAGTGCGATTTCTATTCGCGCTCAAGGTCCCTTCGGTTGCGGCCGGCGCCGGTTTCCAGGGGGTTTGAAACGACCAGTTCGGGCCGCGAAAGGCGGTGCCGATGACGGTCAGCACGACGGCGGTGACCAAGCAGAAGGTGAAGACCCCGATGGCGAGCTTGCGCTCGCGGGAAAACCAGACGCCGACGCCTCTGCGCCTGCGATCCAGGTAGGGCAGGAGCAGGAGCGCGAAGACAATCAGCGCCGGCACGATGACCCCGCCCCAGAAGGCAGAATAGGAAACCAGCTCCTGCAATCCCAGGAAATACCAGGGGGCTTTGGCGGGATTGGGCGGATGAACGGGATTGGCCATTTCCTCGAGGGGCGCGTTGAAGGCGATGGACAAGACCAGGACGACGGCCACGGTGGCCAGGAAGAGGAGGAGCTCGCGGAAAATGAGGTTCGGCCAGGCGAACACTTCGTCTTCGGGCTTGATGCCGACCATCGGAGTGGTGCCACGAGCCAGTTCCATCAAGCCATAGGTCTTGGTCAGAGGCAGTTGGGCGGGCTCGAGTTCTTCCTGGAGGACCGGGGGTTCTGCCGGGCTGGCCAGGCCGCCATCTTTGCGGACGCGCCAAAGGTGGATGGCGATGAACAGGCCGGCCAGGCCCGGCAAGGCCAGGACGTGCAAGACATAGAACCGGATGAGGGCGGACTCGCCGACGACATGGCCGCCCAGGAACATGAACTGGAGGTTCTTGCCGATGACCGGGGCGTAGCTAGCAATAGTGGTGCCGACGGTGATGGCCCAGAAGGCCAGTTGATCCCAGGGCAAGAGGTAGCCGGTGAACGACAGGGCGAGCGTCATCAGGAAGAGGCAGACACCGAGGACCCAATTGAACTCGCGCGGGGGTTTGTAGGCGGCCGTATAGAAGACACGGCACAGGTGCAGCACGACCGAGAGCACCATCAGATGCGCAGCCCAGCGGTGCATGTTTCGCAGGACCTGGCCGGCGGTGACGACGAATTCCAGGTCTTTCATGTCTTGATAGGCGCGCGCGGTGGAGGGCACGTAATAGAACATGAGCAGGACGCCCGTAACGCTCAGGATAAGGAAGAGGTAGAGAGAAATGAGGCCCAGGCCGAGCGTGGTGCGGAACTTGAGGGTGCGGCGGTTGACCTTGGCGGGCTGGAAGTGCAGCAAGAAACTCGAATGGCCGCCTGGGCGCGCTCGAGGTTGCTGCGGGGCAGACCGACCCGGAAGATGGAGCGGCCCACCCGCGTGGCCTGGAATGAGGTCCACAATCGCTCAAGCATATTACACCACGAGGTATTGGTCGGGCCTGACCTGCTGCGCAGTGTCGATGACCAGCCGGCCATCCCGCGAAAGGCTCAGCAGAAACCAGCAGAGCGGGCTGGGCGCGGGGCCGCTGACCACCGACCCGGTTTGGTTGAAGACGGTTCCATGACAGGGGCAGTGAAAACCGTTGGGGGCGAGATTGACGGTGCAACGCAAATGGGTACAGACCGCCGAGATGGCTCGAAAACTGTTGCCCTTGCGAAACAGAAAGACGCGCAGGTTGGGCAGGAACGTGGGACCTTCCGGATAATCCTCGGGTTTGAGGGCCTTGAACCGGCGGTCGGGCTCGTAAAGGACGTTAGGAACCAGGAAACGCCCGGCGGCGGCCAGCGACGCGGTGAGCGCAAAGGCCGCGGAGCACCAGCCAAAGAACAGGGAGAGGAACGTCCGGCGTTTAAGTGGGGTATCGGCAGGCGGAGTCATAAGCAGGAGTTGGAGTTCACGCTGGCACCCATTCGACCTTCTCCATGGTGATCGCCCCGGTGGGGCAGCGCACGGTGCACAGGCCGCAGCGGATGCAGCGGGTCTCGTCTTTGATGATGGCGGCCTGTTCGCCGGCCTGAGGGATGCGGCCATAACGGGCGAGCAGCGCGGCCTGCAGGCGTTCATCACCCCGGACCGCCAAGACATCGACCAGGCGCAGGCAATTCTCCGGGCAGACATCGGCGCAGCCTCCGCAGAGGATGCATTTGTCGCCGTCGAAGACCGGGCCGACATGGCATTTGAGGCACCGCAGGCTTTGGACGACTGCCTTGGGCTCGGGATAGGCCAGTTCGACTTCGGCAATGCCGATGCGGCGATCCAGGGGCAAGACCGGAGGGGAGCGCCGCGGCAGCTTCTCATAATCGGGCGGCATCCGGTAAGACTCGGTGGGATAGATCGTGACGCGGGTTTTGCGGGGCGGCTCAGGCGTCCGGCTGGTGAGGTACTTGGCGATCGAGCGGGCGGCGCGCTGGCCTTCGGCCACGGCCGTGATGATGATTCTCGGCCCGAAGGCGATGTCACCGCCGGCAAACACATCCGGGCGCGAGGTAGCCAGCGTATGCGCATCGGCCTGCAAGGTGCCTCGCGGCGTCACCTTGAGGTTGTCTCCGGGCTGAATCCAGGACAGGTCGGCGGCCTGGCCGATTGCCAGGACCACGGTATCACAGTCAACCGTGGTTTCGCTACCCTCGATGAATTGGGGATTGAACCGGCGGTTCTCATCGAAAACGCGGCCACAGCGAACCAGTTCGACGCCGCCGACTTTGCCGGATTCCCCTGCGAGGATGCGTTTGGGGCCAAAGCGGGTATGGAGCCGAATGCCTTCCCGTTCGGCCTCCTCGATTTCCTCGCGCGCCGCCGGGATTTCGTCGAGGCTCTCGAGGCAGTACATGTGGACCTCGGGCACGCCCTTGCGAATGGCTTCGCGGGCCACGTCCAGTGCCAGGCGCACCTCGTCGGAGGTCTCGGGCTCGCGCGCGGTCAGTTGTTCGAGGGCCGCGGCGGCCTGGTGGAGCGCGGAGCGCAATTCGGCTTCGCTCATGCCGGCAAACTGCTCGGCCTGGCGTACCACGGAGCGGGCGACGTCGAAAGCAACATTGCCTCCGCCGATGACCAGGACTTTGCGGCCAAGGGTTACGCGGAAACCGAGATTGATGTTGAGGAGGAACTCGATGGCTCGCAAGACGCCGTCCAGTTGCACGCCCTCGATGGCCAACTCGCGGCTCTTGTGGGCCCCGATGCCAAGGAATATCGCCTTGAAACCCTGTTGCTTGAGGTCCGAGAGCGTAAAGTCGCGTCCCAACCGGCTCTGGAGGCGAATCTGGACGCCGAGCGATTCAATGGCCCGGATTTCGGCCCGGATAATCTCACGCGGCAACCGGTACTCGGGAACCCCGAGCACCAACATGCCCCCGGCCACGTGGTGCGCCTCGAAGACCGTCGGAGAAAAACCCATCAAGGCCAGTTCGTGGGCGCACGACAAGCCGGCAGGACCGGCGCCGACCACCGCAACTTTGCGCCCGCCCCCAAGCCGTTCGCGGTCGCCGGCGCGCAGGGCGGGATAGACGCGGCCAAGGTCGAACCGGTCCGACTCGACGCCGTATTTTTCGCAGACGAACCGTTTCAGGGCGCGGATCGAGATGGCCGAATCCAGGGCGCCGCGCCGGCATTTGGCTTCGCAGGGGGCGGCGCAAACCCGGCCGCAGATCGAGGCGAAGGGGTTGGGCGCGCGGGCGATGATGTAGGCGTCCTCATAACGGCCTTCGGCTATCGCCTGCACGTACCCCCCGAATCCGTGCGGACCGGGCACCCCTCCCGGCAGAGAACCTGCCGGGTGAAATAATCCACATCCGGGAGTTCGATCGGATAAGTCGTTACCATGGCTTGCAGGCGCCCGTTCCGGAGCGGAACTACTTGTCGTACTTGTCGTGGACTTCCTTGATCTTGGTCCCGGCGTCCTTTTTTTCCTCGGGGGAGGCCTTGCCCAGTTTCTCTTCCACCATCGCCTTCTTGCGGACGCTCGAGTCGTAGGTGAGGAACTCGTAAATCTTCTTGCCCTCGGTGGCGCCGATGCCGCTGAACCGGGCTTGCGCATCATGCGCTTGACGTAGCGCGACCATTCGTCAGGCAGCGCATAGTCCGAATTGATCGGGCGGCTCAGTTTGTGGCATTGGGAGCATTTCTCGGAAAAGACCGCGTAGTTGTCTTTGATCCCCTCCGGGTATTTGGAGATGTTGATGCTGGCCGGGCCCTTTTCGAACCGTTCGATGCGGGCCTTGGTGGCCGGGTCGAGGTTTTCATCCGCCGCGGCCGCGCGCGCCGGCGTGGCAGCCCCCGCGGCGAGCATGAGAACCAGGGCAGTGATGGTCTGATTTTTGGTACTATTCATAATTCCAGTTCACTTGGGAAATTCGCGCAAGGCCTGCGGGTTGTCTCGCCATATTTTGTCAATCATATAACAAATATTGTTTAAAACCCGTAGGAGACCTGGAAGACCAGGCGGTTGTGGTTCAGGTCGTTGCTGTTGCTGCTGGCGAATTCGTAATCGCCCTCGAAGAGCAACGAGCTGGTGAAGTAATAGACGTAGCCGGCGGTGTAGCGCTCGGCCCTGGTTCCCAAACCGTCCCGAAAGTCGTCATAGCGGCCGACCAACTCGAGGTTGTTGATGTTGATCACCGGGAGGTCCAGGTTCAGGCTGGCCAGCTTGAAGCCGCCCTGGACCCACCAGCCGCGCGGCCGTATCGTGCCGGCGTCATCGGTCTCGACCCAGGAGCGGATGTACTCGCCTTTGACTTCTACGAAGGGGCCGACGTGGAAGGCGGCATCGAGGACGCCGGCCGACCACAAGCGGCGTTCGGCGTTGTCCCAGGGGCCGGTTTGGCCGGAGATTCCCAATTCGAGGTCATAGTGAGGTTTCAGAGGAAAGAACCATCCGATGCGCCCGCCGGCGGCGGGGGTGCCATGCAGGTTGCCCGTGAAATCGCCGTTGCCGTTGAGGCCGACGTTGCCGCCGAGGTCGAGGTTGGTGCTGGTGCCGGAGCCGTCGATGGAGGAGGGGCCGTTGGCGGCAAAAACCGAATAGGTCAGCGACTGGCCCTGCCAGCCGATAGGGACTGCGCCTCGCAATTGGGCGCCGAAACCGCTGCCGGGCAGCACGGCGCGCGGGAGCGGGTCATCGGGTATCTTGTTGAGCCAGCCGGCGCTGCGCTCGCTATAGGTTCCCAAGGGCAGCAACATGTCGCCGCCGACAAAGGTCACATAATCGCTGAGCAGATAGTCGAGCGTGGCAAAACTCAGGCCGATGGAAGTGGAGGAACCGCCGGTGCCGCCCGGGCCCGTCGAGCCGTTGCCTACCCGGACATCGAAGCCGGCCTCGAACAGGACGTTGTCCGAGGACCGGAACAGGAAGATGGGGGCGAAGTCGGCCAGGGCAAACCCGCTGTGCTGGCCATCGGTCTTGCCGGCTTGGACCTCGGCATCCCCCACAACCATGAAGTTCTGCCTGGCAGGGGGCCTCCTCGGGGACCGGATGCACCGGTTGCACCTGGGAGGCGGCCTCGGCCTTTTGCTGGGCGTCGGTGGCGGTTTTCTGGGTTTCCTGCAACTGTTGTTTGAGACGCTGGATTTCCTGCTGGTCTTGCTCATGCACCTTTTGGCCTTGCTCGATCAGCTTGGCATCCTGCGCGCGCGACTGCTCGAGTTGATCGAGCCGCTGGCTCATTTTGGAAACCATCTCTTTCAAGGCCCTGAACTCTTCGTCGTCCACGGCAGCCGAACGAGCCGGCAGCGCAATGGCCAGGGCACAGCAGCCGGCCAACAGTCCAAGAATTTGAGAATGCAGCTTCATAAGAAAAGTCCTGGATGGTTAAGATTGAGGTTCAGCTATTTCCCGCTCTCTTCCTGCAGGTACTTCAGCAGGGTTTTGGATTGTTCGGCCGGGAGGTTGGCCCGCACGCGCATATGGGTCATGATCGTCTTCCACTGCGCGGCCGTGCGTTCGGTGGGATACCGCTCCGGGTGGCAGCGATTGCAGTGGATGGCAAACAGGTCCGCGCCGCTCAGCTTCTTCTTGGCGGGGGCCGCCGCTTTTTCCGACTTGGGCTTCTTCTCGGCAGACCAGCCGGTTGTGGCCAGCGCGCCGAGCAGGAGGCTGAGAATGGCGGCAACCACTGCCGCACTGAGGGAGCGGATTGACGATTTAGTTGTGTTCATAATGTCGTGGAGCTGTGCGGTATTGAAGCCGAACCGGATCTCGCCGGACAAGTAGGTAAATACCTACCCCGGTGAGTCGGCTGCGGTTCTGTCGGCCTGCCTGTCCGGTTTGCCGCATCAACAACACTGTCTTTTTAACCCAACTGCCGGGCGCGCGGCTACTTGCCGGTTGGCATTTATTGATTGGCCATTGGCCTTGGCCCGCGAGGGCGTGGAGCGTCGGGGCGTGGAGCGGAGAGCGTAGAGTGTGAGGGCCTCGCAGCCACGTTGCACGCTTTCACGCTCCGCGCTTCACGCTTCACGCTCCGGCAGGGTCAGGCCAACAACTGCTCGCGCAACGAGGCGCGATATTCGCCCGGGGCCATGCCGACGTGGCCTTTGAAGACAGAGTTGAAACGCGCCACCGAACCAAAGCCGGCGGCGAAGACCACCTCGGAGACTCGCAGGGAAGGATTGACCAGCAGCGCCTTGGCTTTTTCCACGCGCACTCGAGTCACATACTGGGTGAGCGTCATCCCCGTGGCCTTCTTGAAGAGTTTGCAAAAGTAGAATCGGCTTACATGAACGTGCTGGACCACCTGGGTCAAAGTGATTGGTTCCTCGGCGTGCGACTGGACAAACTGCTTGGCGCCCGCTACGGGCCCAGGTTCGGCCTTGGAGCAGGCCAGCGCCCGGCGCCCGGCGGAGTCGGCCAGATATTGTGCGAAGACATTCAGCAACTGCAGAATCGCTTGAAACCGGCCGGCGGTGACGACGGGCAGGTCGAAATAGCTCTTGCGCGCCTGTTGCACCCAGGCGGCGTCCAGGCCCCCGCCCAACATTTTGAGCACCAGCGCGAAATCCCGCTCGGTCGGCTCACGGCGCAAGACCTGCCCGCTCAACAGCGTGGCCACGTGTTGGCCCCCCACCTCGACGGGCAGTGCCACTACCGTCAGGCCGGCGTAGCAATAGGCTTGCTGCAACGCCAGTTTCCGGGCCACGCTCCGCTGGAGGCGCGCCTCGGTTTCCAGGCACGCGGCGCATCCTGCCGGACTGGAAGCCAGCCGCGCGCAGAATTTGTTCCCGCCAGGGCCGCAGCTCCCGGGTGAAGAGGGCCGATCGGGCGGCGCCAGCTTCAGAGGCACCCCGGTTGCCTTGCAGAACGCGCTTTCATACTGCTGCACGAGGGGCAGACGCACGAGATCGGCAAAATCCAAAGGCTTCATTACGAAATACAATAACCACAAGAAGATGCTTGACAAGAACGAAACAAGCCAATCGAACCAACACCGGAAAACAGGGCGCAGCCAGCGGAGACTGCGCCCAACGGAAGGCAACGATTACTTGCACGGCGACTCTAGCGGTTGCTCCGAAACAGATCAACCCGGAGGCCCGCTGGAAATCGTCCAGGGGAACCACCGGGGCGCTGCGCAGGGGCAAAAAGGGCGGGCAACTATTCACGTCGAGCGGCAGGGAAGATGGACCATCCCCGGTCGGGCGCGGGGTATCGAGGCCTTACAGACTACGGGCGCGTAAGGCCGGCTGAAGCCGGCGCTCCGGAGCGCCAGCTTCAGCCGGCTTCGGGCAAAGGACTGGTGCCGAATAGTTGCAAAGGCGGCCCGCTGCCGGACCGACTCCTGAGCCTCAGGGCCTCTTGCGCGACAGGCCATGAGAGAGGAGAATGGGGGCGAATTGAACGCATGATTTTTTGTCTGGGAACAACGCCGGCAGTGCAGCGAGTGATGGTTTTCCGCAAGCTGACGCCGGACGCGGTCAACCGCGCATTGGCCGTGGCAGATGGTCCGGCGGGGAAGTCAGTAAACGTGGCCAAAGTGCTCAAGGCGCTGGGGGAAGAACCTTTGGCCGCGGGCCTGCTCGGTGGCGAGCGCGGCCGATACCTGCGGGACATGCTGGAAGCGAGGGGGATCGAGACGGACTTTGTGACGGTGGCGGCGCACACGCGGCTGTGCGTGACGGTGATCGATCAGGAGGCGGGCACGCAAACGGAGTTGGTGGAGGAGGGTCCGCCGGTATCGCCTGCGGATTACGGGCAGCTTGGGGCTGTCCTACGGCGGCGCATCAAGACCTGCCGGGCCGTGGTGACCTCCGGAAGTCTTGCCCCCGGCGGGCCGGTCAACCTCTACTTTCAGGCAGCCCGGCAGGCGCGCGAGGCGGGGGTGCTCTGTGTGGTCGATGCCCAAGGCGCGCCGCTGGCTGAGGCGCTCAAGGGGGGACCGGGGCTGGTGAAGCCGAACCGGGCCGAGTTGGCGGCGACGGTGGGACGAGAACTCAAAAATGAGGCCGACGTGATGTCGGCGATGCGGGAGTTGTGCCGGCGCGGCGCGGAGCGGGTCGTGGTCACCGCCGGCAAAGAGGCGGTCGTGGCCTTTGACGGCCAGTCATTCTGGCGAATCCTGCCGCCGGCGGTGAGGGTGGTGAATCCAATCGGGTGCGGAGATGCGTTTACCGCGGCCCTGGTCTGGCGGATGTTGCGCGGGGAGGGTCTGGGGGAGGCTTGCCGCTGGGCCGGCGCGGCGGGGGCGGCCAATGCCGTCACACTCATGCCCGGCGAAGTGGCGCGGGCAGAAGTCGAGAGACTTGCGGGGGCCGTGCGAGTCGAGCGCGTCTGACCCAGAGCGTCCATTGCTATCTTGGACCTGGGAAGAGAAATTTAACCGCAGAGAGCGCAAAGATCGCAGAGAAGCGATGTTATCTGTAACTGCCTATCTTTGTGCTCTCTGCGTTCTCTGCGGTTCATGAAGTGCCGTTTTTAGGATGAAATGGACCACTGAGCGCAGCCGTTGATCCCTACGTCTTAGCCTCAATGCTTCGACGTTTCAACGCGCCGCTTGCGGGCGGCCAGCCACGCCGCAATGGCAGGCAGTTCGCGCTCTTTGAGGGCGGCCTTGAACCGGATTTTCTCGGCGGCTTCCCGGGCGCGGATCTGGGCGTCATTGGCGGGGTTGAGTTGCACAAAGGCCTCGAGTTCGGCGGCGCGAAAGGCATCGGAGAAGGCGGCCAGAATGGAGGGGACATAATTGCCGCGGCTAAAGGGGTCCACCCGGGCCAGGAGCGGGGCGAGGTGCTGGCGAGCGAAATCCCAGGCCAGCTCTCTTTGGCCGCTGTTGTTGGCGACTTTGACGACCAGGGCGGCAGCTTCCTGGGGAAAGCCTTCTTCGGAGAGAGAGAGAGCCAGTGTCTGGCGGGCCAATTCCGGGTCCAGGGCCTCGGCCAGGGCGCCGTAGCAGAGCTGCCGCTCCTCGGTTCCCTCGGCCTGGCGCGCCAGGGCGTGCAGTTGGTCGTAGGTCTGCTGATCGCCATAGCGGCCTGCCAACCGCAACACCGTGGGTCGCAAGTCCCCGCTGAGCGTGCCGGGGTGTTTCAAGGACTGGTGGAAGCGCTCCTTGGCCTGCTCGATGACCGCCGTGTCGCCGAAATAGCCCAGGCCCCAGATAATGCGGCTGCGCAACAGGGCCTCGGACTCCGGCTCGGAGGTCCGGGGCGTCCAACCGAGGCGCTGGAATTGGGGCGCGAGCAGCGAGCGGGCATACTCCCGGAAGGCGGGGCGGCCCGGGGCGCCTTGTTCGAGGTCGTCAATCAAGGTGAGGGTGGAGAGGGTCTTGTCCCAGAGCGCGGAGGTGGGGTCGTATTCGAGGGCTTCCACCAGGGCGAAGAAGTCGGCGGACGTGGCGCGGTTTGCCTCGACCAAGGCCCATTGATCGTCCAGGAGGTTGAGGCGGTCGGCGGGGGGGAGTTGGGAGATATGGTTTCGCAGCTTGTCAAAGAGCGCCGGCTCATACCAAACGCGGTAGTAGCCGGTGTCGTGGGCGTTGGCCTTGATGAGGCCGTCCGGTAGAGGGAACGGGGTTGAGGCGGATTTGCCTTGGAGCAGCACGCATAACTGGGCGCCGGAACGGCCGGCGGGATGGAGCAGCGAGACCGGGATCGTCCAGAGGAGCGGTTCGGCGCCGGGATAGTCCACGGTAAACCGCTCCTGTGCCAGCCAGAGGAGCTGTCTGCCGTTGGAGCATTGGGTTTTGACTTTCACCAGGGGCAGTCCGGGCTGCTCGGTCCAGCCGGCGGCGATGGCGCCGATCGGTTTGCCGGAAACCAGTTCGAGTGCGGTCCAGAGGTCGGCGGTGGTGGCATTGGAGCCGCGATGGTCGCTGAGGTAGCGGTGAAGGCCTTGTCGGAATTTCTCCGGGCCGAGATAGGCCTCGAGCATGCGGAGCAGGGCACCGCCTTTTTGATAAGTGATGTTGTCGAAGGCGGCGTTGGCTTGGCTCTCGTTATCCACGCTCATTTGGATGGGGTGAGTGGAGCGCCGGGCGTCGCCGCTCATGACGGCCGATTTATCGGCTGCGGCGCTGAGCCACATTTGCCATGCGGGGTTGAAATGGTCGGTCGCCTTGGTCTCCATCCAGGAGGCAAATCCTTCGTTGAGCCAGAGGTCGTTCCACCAGGCCATCGTCACCAGGTCGCCGAACCACTGATGGGCCATCTCGTGAGCGACGGTGACAAAAATCTCGCGTTTGGTCTGGGCCGAGCTGGTGCGCGGATCATAGAGCAGGGCGCCCTCGTCATAAATAATGCCGCCCCAGTTTTCCATGGCCCCGTCAAAGCCGCCGGGAATGGCGATGTGGTCGAGCTTGGGCAGCGGGTACTTGATGCCGAAATAGCGATTGTAGTAAGCCAGCAGTTGTTTGGCCACGTCCAGGGCGTAGCGTCCCTGCTGCTGCTTGCCCTGGGTCGTCAGGACCCGCAATTGAACGCCGTCCACATGGTCGCGCAGTTCCTCGAATTCACCGGCTGCCAGGACCACGAGGTAACTGGGCATCGGCGGGGTGGGGCAGAAGCGGACTTCCTTGAGTCCGTGTTCCAGGGGCGATTCGCGTTGGATGGGCATGTTCGAGACGGCCTGGTAATTCGTCGGCACGACGGCGGTCAGCTCAAACCGGGCGCGGAAAACCGGTTCGTCCCAGCAGGGCAACATGCGGCGCGCGTCGGCAGGTTCCATCTGCGTCGCCAGCATCACCTTTGGGCCGGCGGGGGCGGAATACTTCACATAAAAAAGCCCCTGGTTCTGCTCCGCAATGTGCCCGCTGAATTTTATGGCCAAACGATATTTTCCGGGCGCCAGCTTTCCGGGCGGCTTGAGCGCCACCCTTTGACGCGCCGGCTCCGGCCGGGGCTCGAGCCTGGTTGCGGCGGCCCGCTCCGGGTGGAGCGTGGCCTGGGCTATCTCCAGGTCGAGGGCGTTGAGGATGATTGCCTCCACCGGCTCGAGCACCCGGATGTCAATATCCACAGAGCCGATGGTTGTGAAATGAGTCAAATCGGGCTCGAGATGGAGGACGTAGCGGCTGGGGACTACGGTTTTGGGCAATTCCCCCGGCGTGGTGGCGAACGAGAACTGGGCTGCGCCCGCAACGTCAACGCGCAACGGCGTGCCGGCCGGCTGCAGCAGCAGCAGGCAAAGGCAAAATCGAGAAAACCATCTTCCAGGCACAGGCGAACAATTGATGAAAGCCCCACGGTCGTCAACTGGCTTTACGGGGCTGCTTTAACCCTCGTTCTCAGGGACTGTCCCGGGGCGCAGATTCACTCCAAAACTCCAAATTCGCCGCACGACCTGTTTCAAATCATCGAAGCCGGCCGGTTTTTCGATGAAGAAACTGGCGCCCAGGGCCAACGCCCTTTGGCCGTTGACCTCGTATGAAGAGCCGCAGAAGACTATCACCGGGATGGACTTGAAGGCGGAGTGGCGACGCCATTCCAGGAACTCGAAGCCGCCTTGGGCGGGCATCAGCAAATCCAGGAGGATTACATCGGGCAGGGGATGCATTGCGCGATCGGCGTACGAGCCGCGCCCTTCCAACAGTTCAATGGCCTGCTGCACCGCGGTCGCCGTCTGGACCCAGAGGTTCAGGTTGGTCCTTTCGGCGGCAGCTCCGAAGAGGGCAAGGTCGTTGTAATCGTCGTCCACGTACAAAACTCTCAATCGGCCTGCTTCCATTCAGCGCATAAGGTCAGAAGCCGGGCGCAGGTTGGCAAGCAGTTAGTTAGAGCCTGTCTCGAAAGTCCGGCGAACGGAAGACTTCGTCGCAACCTTTGTCGCAACCTTTGTCGAATTGGCCATTTTTCGACAAAGTTGGCGACGAAGGTCGCGACAAAGGTCTGGAATCGGAGTTTTTTGGGACAGGCTCAAGTTAATCTTCCGTTACGGCTTGTCTTGGCCGGGGGTTGCCTTATGATCGCCGGTCATGAACCCCGCCTGCTTATGAAGACGCTGACACA
Organism: uncultured bacterium; assembly: GCA_963713735.1. Taxonomy (GTDB): domain Bacteria; phylum Verrucomicrobiota; class Verrucomicrobiia; order Limisphaerales; family UBA8199; genus CAVQND01. Next base: position 46,828 of record CAVQND010000030.1, on the reverse strand, counting down.
GCCAGAAACCGCCTCCTCCGCCAGGCTGAGCCCGTTGCTAATAGGCAGCGCCCTGGTGGCGGCCTTGGGTGGTCTGCTCTTCGGCTTCGACACCGCCGTGATTTCCGGCGCCACCGGCTGGCTAAAAGGGGGCTTTGTGGCGCAGGTCGTGGAGCAGATGCGCGCGTGGGCGCCCACGGTCAAAGGGGACGATCTCCTGGCCTTCATGGAGGGGTTTACGGTGGCCAGCGCCCTGATTGGGACGATCGTCGGTTCCATCATGGTGGGCCGGCCGGCCGACGCCGTGGGACGGCGCGGCATTCTATTCACGCTGGCGGTCTTGTATTTGGTTTCGGCGGTTGGTTGCGCGCTGGCGTGGGGCTGGTGGTCGTTTGTCCTGTTTCGGTTCATCGGCGGGTTGGCGGTGGGCGGCGCCTCGGTGGTATCGCCGATGTATATCGCCGAGATCTCACCGGCGAAATATCGGGGGCGCCTGGTGGCGGTGACGCAGTTCAACATCGTCCTGGGCATTCTCCTGGCTTACTTGTCGAACTACGTCATCGGCAGCCTTCACCTTGGGCAGACCGAGTGCCGGTGGATGTTTGGGGTGATGGCGGCCCCGGCGGCGGCTTTTTTCTGTCTGCTGTTTCTGACGCCGCAGAGCCCGCGGTGGCTGCTCTCCAAGGGGCGGGTCGAGGAGGGCCGTTCGGTGCTGGCACGGTGCGGCACGGATAGCGGGGATGTCGAGCAGGACATCAGGGACATCCGGGCCTCGCTGGATATCGAGCACCACACGGTGAGGGAACCGTTCTTTTGCGCGAAGTACCGAAAGCCGATTTTGCTGGCGGTGGCCATCGCCATGTTCAACCAGCTCTCGGGGATCAACGCCTTGATTTACTACACGACGGACATCTTCAAGATGGCCGGGGCCGGGACCCAATCCGCGCTGCTGCAATCGGTCATCATCGGGCTGACCAACCTGGTCTTTACCATGGCGGCGATGTCGGTGATTGACCAATTTGGGCGGCGGCGATTGATGCTGGCCGGTTCGATCGGATACATCGTGAGCCTGAGCGCGGCGGCCTATTGCTTCTATACAGGGCGGGGCGGCAAGCTGCTGCTGGGCAGCCTGCTGGTCTTTATTGCCTCACATGCGTTTGGCCAGGGAGCGGTGATCTGGGTGTACATCAGCGAAATCTTTCCCAATCGCGTTCGGGCGCGGGGCCAGGCGCTGGGCAGTTTCACGCATTGGGCCATGGCGGCGGCCATTTCGTGGACGTTTCCCATGATCGCCAAACAGTCGGGCGGCCACGCCTTTGCCTTCTACGCCCTGTGCATGATCGGGCAATTGTTTTGGGTGCTCCTGGTGATGATCGAAACCAAGGGGGTTTCCCTCGAGAAAATCCAGCGCACCCTGCGCATCGAGTAGGCGGGGCTAGCTGGAAGGCGTAGCGCAGGCTTCTCCCGGCGCGCCGGGATATCGCGGATTTCCAATCCGCAGATGTTCCCAAGCAGGTACAGCCTGCCGACTGGAAGTCGGCGATACGGCAGGTTGGAAACCTGCGCTACGTAGCTTCGGCAGCCCAGTAGCGCTGTTAGGCTGCGAAATATCCGGGCCAAGGCGGCCTATTCCGGCAGCAAGGGCCGCAGCGGGCAGCTTGTGCAATCGGGGCGAGCGGGGCGGCAGAAGTGCTTGCCCGCCATGACCAATTGCGCGTGGAAATCCTGCCAGTAGTCGAGTTGCCGGGAGCGGGGGTTCCGGGCCAAAGCCGATTCGCACAACTGCTGGAGCTCATCGTAGGCAGCCTGCGCCCGGCTCCAGCCATGCCGATGGAAGATGCGTTTGGTGTAGGCATCAATGACAAACCGGTGGTGAGCCCCCGCGTAGAGCAACATGCTGTCGGCGGTTTCCGGCCCGATGCCGTTGATGGCCAGGAGGCGCTCGCGGACCTTGGGCGGTCCGGCCAGCGAGCAGGCGGTCGAGGTTGCCGCCGAACTGCTCGACCAACACGCGTAGAAATGAGCGGAGCCGCCGGGCTTTGATGTTGAAATAGCCGGTCGGCCGGAGCAATTCGGCGAGCTGGGCCTCCTCAAGGGCATAGAGTTTTTCGGGCTCGAGCACCCCGGTTGCTTTGAGGTTTTCGAGCGCCCGCTCGACGTTGGTCCAGCTCGTGTTCTGAGTCAGAATTGCGCCGACGCATACTTCGAATGGGGTTGAGGCGGGCCACCAGTGCTGATGCCCGAACCGGGCGCGCAGGAGGCGGTAGGCGCGCCGCAAGGCGGTTTATCATAATTCATCCTTCATCCTTGATTTTAGCGGCCATTTCCCGGCCCAACTCGAGGGGGTGATTGATCGGACCTTTGGCCTCGGCGCGGCGGACGGGCCCGGGGGCGAAGGAGGCGGCCCGCAGGCGCAATTGGGAGCCGAGGACCTGGGCATAGGCGGCCACGGGGCTTTGACAGCCGCCGCCCATGGCAGCCAGGAACGCGCGTTCGGCGGTCACGCATTGCAGCGTGTTGAAATGATTGAGCCGCTCGCAGATAGCGGCGATGCGCTCATCATCCTGGCGCACCTCGATTCCGATTGCGCCCTGGCCCACGCACGGCAACATGACCTCCGTATCAAGGATTGCCGCCAACAGGCCATCAGGGACGGCATCGCCCTCGAGCCGGCCTTGAGGGGTGACCCTGAAGTTGAGGCGGGTGATGCCGGCCAGGGCAAGCACGGTCGCATCCAGTTCGGCCCGCTCCGCCAGTTTCCGCATCCGGGTCACGACGTTTCCGCGAATGTCCGGCACCTTCAGGCCGGGATGATGGGCGAGCAACTGGGCTTTGCGGCGGGTGCTGCTGGTGGCCACCACCGCCCCGGCGGGCAAATCCGTGACCGCCAGGTTGGGCCGAAAGCCGCGGCGGGCGGATTGGCCGGGCGTCCAATCGGCGGCGGTCGGGTCGGCCTGGGCGGCGCGCAAATAGTCGGCGTCGCGATAAATGAGCACGTCGCGCACATCGGCGCGTTTGCCGACGGCGCCCAGGCGGAGTCCTGCCGGCAGGCCGGTGGGGAGGTCTTTGAGGCTGTGGACGGCCAGATCGGCCTTGCCCTTGAGCAAGGCGACCTCGAGTTCCTTGGTGAACAGGCCCTTGGGCAGGTCTTTGCCTTCCTGGGCCATCGAAGCGGTCTGGAGTTTATCGCCGGTGGTTTTGATGATCTTGAGTTCGAAGTTCGAGGCGCGGGAACGCGGCGCGGCACTGGGCCAGGACCAGGTTGGCCTGGGCCAGGGCCAGGGCGCTGCCGCGGGTGGCGATGGCGATGGCATCGCGCGGCAGTCATGATGGTTTGGAGACGGGCCCGAAGGCCGGTTGCGCCGCCGGCGGGTCCTGCGGGCGGCCGGGATGGCCGAGCAGGGCCTCGGCTTTTTCCCGGATGATCTTTTCGCAGCGGGCCACCTCGACCTGGCGCTGTTTGAGATAGTCCCGGGCAATGGCCTGCAAGTCGTCAATGTTGTAGAGGAAGACGTTCTCCAGGAAATTGACCTCCGGCTCGATGTCGCGCGGCACGGCGATGTCAATGAGCAGCAGCGGCCGGTTGCGGCGCAACTTGAGCAGCGGCCCCAGGCGGGCGCGATCCAGGATGTAATGGGGGGCGGAGGTGCTGCTGATGATAATGTCGATATTGGCGAATTCCTTTGCCCAATCCTCGAAGGCAATGGCGCGCCCGCCCAAATCCTTGGCCAGGGCGACTGCCCGGTCATAGGAGCGGTTGGTCACGACGATGCTGCGGGCCCCGCGCGAGAGCAGGGCGCGCGCGGTCTTTTCGCCGGTATCGCCGGCGCCGATAATCATGACCTCGCGGTCGCCCAATTTGGTGAAGATCTTCTCGGCCAACTCGACGGCCACGGAACCGACCGAGACGCTGCCGCGCTGGATATTGGTTTCGGTGCGGATGTGCTTGGCGACGTTGAAGGCGCGCTGGAAGGCCTTGTTCAAGCGGCTGCCGGTGTGGCCGTTTTGCAGGGCCAGGTCGTAGGCCTTCTTCAACTGACCGAGGATTTCGGTTTCGCCCAGGACCATCGAGTCCAGGCCGCAGGCCACCCGGAAAAGGTGGTGCACGCTCTGCGGCTCGCCCAGGGCGTAGATCTCCTCGGCCAGCGGTTCGCTGGCAATTGTGGCAGGAGACCAGGAATTGCCGGAGGGCGCTGCAGGCCAGGGCGGAGTCGAGCAGGCTGGCCGCGTAAATCTCCACCCGGTTGCAGGTCGAGAGGATGACCGCCTCCTCCGCAATGCCTGCCTGGCGCAAGGATTGGAGAGATGCCGGAATGCGGCTTTCGGCAAACGCAAAGCGTTCACGGACTGTGACCGGCGAGGAATGATGGCTCAGGCCAATGACGACGATGGGCATGTGCTGGTAATGTCGAAGTGCCTGCCTCATTCATGGGTGTAGGGCTGGGTTGGAGGGTGGACAACGCGTTGGTGCCCCAGAAGGTCAGCAGCACGAACACGAAGGCGCCGATGGCGCCCAGGGCGAAGCGCCGTCCACCCTGGGCAAAGCGCCAGCGCATGATGCACCAGGCCCAGGTAGAGCACCCAGACCAGGACCGACCAGACAATCTTGGGGTCGCCGGCATAAGCATGAGGATCTTTGAGATAGGCCATGTCGAAGGCGCCGATCCCCAGCCCGAGAGTCAAAAGCACGAATCCGCTCACGAGCAGCCGGTTTACCACCGCCTCGAGGCGCTGGATGGGGGGCATGAGGGCGAAGATGGCCTTGAGCCGGTGCATCTTGAGATTTCGTTCCTGGGAAAGATACATCAGGGCCGCCACCGCACTGAGGCCGAAAGCGCCATAGGAGAGGGCCATAAACGAGGCGTGCAGGCTGGTCCAGATCACGGGCAATTCGGGCCGCGCGCCCTGGGGCATATCGAGCCGCCCCATGAGGGCAAAGACCCCAAGGGCAAAGAGTCCGGGTGAGGCAAAGGCGCCCAGGAACCGCAGGCGCGACCAAAGCCCGACCACCAGGTAGGCAGCCACAACGGTCCACATTACAAACACGGTCGCTTCGTAAAGATTGCTCACCGGGCAATGGTTGAGGCGCAGCCCGCGCATCATCATCGCCGCCGTGTGAAAACCGAAGGCGCCCAGCAGCAGCAGATAACTTACATGGGTGTCCCGGCGGAAGCCTTTTCGCCAGAGAAACACCGAATGGATCATGCTCAGCCCGTAGAGCGCCACGGCCAGCATGAAGAAATGGCGGTCGGCGGTTTGTTGGTTAGTAAACCAAGTCACTGTGACACATTAGCCGGTCCGTTGCGGGGTGCAAGCGCAAAGGAGCCAGGGCCCGTCACTTGGCAGGGCCGTTGACAAAGTTGTCCGCAAATCATTGTAGGAGGCGACGTAAGGAGTCTCTGATCAATTTTTGGGCACAGCAAAAGCCGGTTACGCTCGGAGGCCATTGATCAGAGACTCCTTACGTCGTCTCCTACAGTCAGGGAATGGGGCCTATTCCGGCGACTTTGTCACCGCGGCTGCCTCACCTGGGCGGCGGGGCGGCGATGCCGAAATTGTTGCGGATAAAGGCCTGGGCCTGGCTCAGGCTGCCGTGGGTGGAGTCAATGTAGCCGCCGAGGGCGCCGCTGACGTAAGCGGCGGAGGCGGAGGTGCCAATGACGGACCAGGGCTGGTTGTTGTAGTAGATGATGCTGGTGCCCGGAGCGCCAAAGGAGACCCAGCCTCCCCGGTTGGCATAGGAGGGAAGCTGGCCGTTGTCCAGGGCGGTGACGGAGTTGACTCCGGGATAGGCGGCCGGATAGAATGGAGTTGTGGTTCCGGCGTTGCCGGCCGCGCCGATAAGCACGATGCCCTTGGCCTGAGCGTCCTGGATGACGCCTTGGAGCAAGCTGCTCTGCCCTGGGGAGCCGAGGCTCAGGTTGATGATGGTGGCGCCGCCATTGACCGCTTGGACAATGCCGTTGGCAATATCGAAGGAGGAAGTGCTGGGGTTCGGGCCGAAAACGTCCACCGGCAGGATCTGGACTGAAGAGCTGCCCTTGGTCACCTCCTGGAGGCTGCTCAACATCGTCTCGGCCATCGTGGTGGCGTGGGAGGGAGTGTTCGGGTCCAGCTCGGCCGGGCCGGCGACGGAGAGTGGTTTGAGGATGAAGGCGTCCAGGCCGTTGCCGAGCGGTTGCTGGAGCGCGGTGTCCACCAGGCCGATAATGATGCGCCCATTGCTGGGAGGGGGTGTCAGCTCGAGGTGGGGCGGGGGCGGCAGGGGGGCAGGGCCAACCCGGTTGGGGGAGGGAGGGGCATCGATGAAGTAGTTGTTTCCGACCGAGGCGACCTCGGGATTGGCGGCGAGTTGCTCGCGCGCTGCCGCAGCCGCCGTGGCGTCATCAAACTGGAGGCGGTAGGCGTCGAGGCCGCCGATTCTGCCCGTCACCTTGGCGCCCAGCAGCCGCGCGATGTCCTCGATTTTTGCTCCCGGCTTGAGCCGGACGATGAGTTCGTTGGCGATGATCTTTGCCTTGGGCGCCGGCGGGACGGGTTGGGTGGCTTGTTGGGCGGTGGTCCGGAAAACCAGCAGGCGCGAACTGTGGTTGGTTTCGGGCACGAGGGCGAAGCTGAGGTCGCCCAGCAGCAAACGCAGGGCCTCGCCGGGGGGCAGAGCCTGGAACTTGGCGGAGACCGAGTTCTGAAGGCCGGGCTCGACAAAGACCCGCCAGCCGCTTGCGGCGGCTATCTGTTCGAGCAACGGGTAGAGTTTTCCGGACTTAATGTCGGCGCTGACGCGGTTCTGGCGGGCATCCCAGTTGAGGGTTTCGGCGCCGTGGCCGGCCAGGGAACCGAACAGGAGGAACCATGCGAGGATTGCCCAGGCCGGCTGGCCGATTCCGGCGGGTCTGTCCAGGGCTGTCTTTGGCAAAAAACTTCTTCGCATGGATTCCAATATACTCACGGTGAGGTCCGAACGCGATAAAATTGCTGTGTTCCGATTCCATTGGTGTCGGTCCACAGCCCCAAGGAGTTGGTGGGAGTCACGGTGGCATCGAGCCGGAAGGGGGTGGCGAGCTCGGGTGCGCTCAGGATGTCATAGCTTCGGCCGGCAGTGGCAGGCCAGGCCACTTGGGGGGGCGGTGTGGTGAGCGAGACGGAAAAGGGTGCGTCGGGGCCTGAGAGGCGAATCCACTTCGTCTCGGTCCGGTATTGGCTGCCATTGGAGGCGCTGACCAGGGCATAGAAGGGGTGGAGTCCCACGTCCAGGTTGGTGCCGGAGACGAAGAAGGTGGCGGTGGATTGGCCGGCCACGCTGCCCAGAGAGCCGCCGGTGCTGAACAGCTCGATGGTTGCCACGCTGGCGGAGTTGGCCACCACGGAAAAGGGGAGCACGGCTTCGACGGCGACGTTGGTGGCGTCGAACGACAGCAGGGTAAAGAGGGCTGAGAGGGGGGTGTTCTGGATGCGCACAGTTTGGACGGCTCGAGTTTGTGTCCGGACATTGCTTCCTTCATAAGCCACGGCAGTCAATTCGTGGAAACCGTCGGCCAGCGTGGTCGTGTCCAGGGTGAAGGTGAGGGGCAGGCTCGTGGTTCCGGCCGTGACGTAGAGGTGGGCGCGAGGCTGGAGGTCGGGGAGATTGCTGTCGAGCTTGGCAGTGCCGGAAGGAGTGAAGGTGAAGGTCGAAGAGCCGGAGAGTTGGGCTTGGAGCTGGGCGGCCTTGCAGCCTGGGGAGCGGGCGCGCAGGTTGAACTGCGGCGGATTGTGGGTATCGCCGGCGAAAAAATCTTCTGCCACTGCTCCATCGCTGCCTTGGAGGGCGGCGTTGGCGTTAATGAGGTCCACGAGGTTCTGGAGCAGATCGGAGAGTTGGGCGCCGCTGACCGTGTTGGTGAGGGCCACGGAGACCACCGCGCCGTTAGTCTTGGTGACGGCAAACTCAAGGTAATCCCCGACATTCGGATTCCCGGTGACCGAGAAGAGCCGGATTCCGTAAGCAACGGAATCGAGGAAACCGGCGTTGTCGGGCGTGAGGAAGGTGGTCAGGGCGGGGGCGGCGCCTGGGGAGGTATTGGCCGCAAGCCCGAGCTGTGAGGCAGTGCGGGAAAGGTCGGTCGAGCGCAGTTCAATCCGATCGCCATAAGCATAAGCGGCTATTTTGGTAAGACTGGCGCCGGTGTTCAGGACGGCGGCCAGGCCGGCAGCAATGCCGTTGAGCGTGGCATGGGCGGGCACGGTATAGTTGAAGGGTCCGTTGACCGTGACGGCAAGGAGGTTTTTGGGGGATGGCGGGATATTGGTGAGCGTCTGCCGGAAGACGCCGTCCACGAAGAGGTCCACTTGCTGCAAGGGAAGCCCGCCGGCATCGCTGGCGTCGAACCGGAGGGCGAGGTTCGTGGTCCCGCTCAGGAGGGCATTGGGGGGCAGGTTGTTCCAGGCGCCCTCGGCCGGCAGGGCGAAGGGAGCGGCGAGCGGTTCGCCGACGATGAGGCCCTGGTAGGGATTGGCCAGGCTTTGGTAGTAGCACTCGGCCAGGCTGAAGCCGCGGGCCTGGTAAAAGTAATCGAGCGGGGAGGGAAATTTTTGGAGATAGTTGCACGGTTCGTCCACGGTGCCGTAGCTGGCGGCGGCCCCGGCGGCCAGGAGCGAAAGAATGTCGAGCTGCTCGCCGTTGTATTGCAGAATCTGGCCTCCAAAGGAGGTGAGGTTGTCGGCGATGCCGCCCGGGGCGAAGGAAACGTAGGCCACGTTGTAGTCTTGAGCGCCGGTTTGGGCGCCGAGGATGTAGCCATACCCCCAAATGGAGGAATCATTGGTCCGCTGCATCGAGTAATTGCCGCGCAGGCGGGTGTCGAAGATGGCGTTGTCGAAAGTCGTGTAGCGGACGTTGCGCGCGACATCGGCGCTCTTCTCCAGATAGACCGTCTGGGTGGGGAAAGTGCTGTCGCTGCCGGCGCCCTGATTGACGATCTGCATGGCCAGGGCGAGGTTGCTCGAGGTGATCATCGTCGCCAGGAAGGAGTTGCCGGCGGCGTTGATCGGAGGGGTGGCGCGGAACACGCCCTCGCTGCCGGCGTAGAGGTTGGCCGAGCCGGGGGCGAGTGAGCAAGGGGGGTAAGGCGTATCGGGCTTGAAGCCGTAGAAAAGCGCCGAGGTCGTGCTGTTCACGGCGGAGGACTCCGGCGAGGTCACCTGGTAGGGAATGTCCATCGAGAGCACGACGTACTCGATCTGGTTGGTCAACTGCCGGTTGGCGAGCATGGCCAACAGCGGGTTGAGCAGGACGCTCGTGAAATCAGACAGGGTCCATTCCGTATTGGCGCCGGACCAGTTGATGCGGAGGACGTTTTGCGGGGGGACCTGCCGGCGCTCGCAATAATAATTGCCCAACTGCACCGAGTTGCGGCTGCTCAGGTTTACAACCACAACCACGTTCAGGCCGCTGCCCCCGCCCCACAGGGGCGCCCCGAGGACACAGACCAACCACAGGACGATCGCCCGGGAGAGGCAGGCCCTTGCAGTTCGACCGGGAATTGGGACAAGCCCCACCGGGACGCCCTTGGGGCCGGTTGCGCCAGGGTTATGAATAAAAGCGTTCATGCGGCTGCTCTGCGGCCACCAGGGAATCTGCCCGTTGCGCCGGCATCCGGGTTTCAGCTCATTGACAACTCTAGCCGCTGATCGTCTCCTTGCCAAGCGCCGGATCGGGGCGGGCGCATCCAGACGGCCAGGGGGGCGGATTTCAGCTTGTCGGGGCATTCGAGGATACGGTTGAGAAATGCTCTTTATCGCCGGCTCTCTGGGACCGCTTCACCGGGCCGGGGCGCTGGCGGGTTGAGAAGGGCGTCCAGGCTGGGGCGTGGGGGGGGGCGCACAGTTGGCTACGGGGGGGGTGGGTATAAATACTTAAAATTGCTTAAAACCTCTAGAAAGGGGCTTAGCCCGGGTTTTTCACAGCCTGAGAGCGGTCCTGGGCTGCCGAAGCTGCGTAGCGCAGGTTTCCAACCTGCCGTATCGCCGACTTCCAGTCGGCAGGCTGTACCTGCTTGGCCGGATCTGCGGATTAGAAATCCGCGATACAGCAGGCTGGAAGCCTGCGCTACGCCTTCCAGTTGGCGAAACCTCGTGAAATATCCGGGTTAGGTCTCCATTCATAAACAACCGGATATGCAGGGGTCGAGGGGCGAGGGGCGAGTGTCGAGGGGCGCGGCGTGGCGTCCGGCTCCCTCGACACTCGCCACTCGACACCTGCGCCCGCATACTTGATAACATCGGGCCCTGAGTTTTGGGTCCTGCGGATTGTATCGCAACCATAGGCAAGAGTTTTGGCATAATTGGGGCTGGAGCGCAAATGCTCCATTGGCTGTATTGGCTCTATTGGCTGTATTTGACATTTTCTGGCGTTGAAACGCCGTGTACTCACCGCGCTGGGCGCGTTTTCGTCTTTTGGAGAGCGGACGCCTGAAATCGCGCGGAATTGTAAGAATCAATGGAGGATATGCCCGAATTCGGCTTATGGTGAAAATATCCTACGTTTTGCGTATTGACGTATTTCCAAAGTTATGTCAGATTTCACTCTGTGAGCACGACAACGAAAACCGATTCCGTTCGGTTCACCACCAAAGGCCAGGTCGTCATTCCCGCCCGGCTTCGCAGACAGTTTCATATTCAGGACGGAACGAGGGCGGTCTTGGAAGTCACCCCTGAAGGCATCCTGCTCAAGCCGGTGACTGCCGCTCTCATCAAGCGCGGACGCGGCATCGCCAAACGCCGGCCGGACGATGAGCCGTTCGATGCATGGTGGGCAGAGCACAAAGCCGCGGAGAAGGCTATGGAGGAGGCCAAATATGCCCGCGGTACCGGTGGTGCTCGATAGCCACGCACTGGTAGCCTATTTCCGGGACGAACCCGGTGCTGAACACGTGGAGGCCCTTCTCGCCAAAGCTGCCTCCAGTGACCATCCTTTGCACATGACCGAGGTGAACTACGCCGAGGTCAAATACACCTTGATCCGCAAAGATGGCCCGGAAGCGTGGGCCGCCTCTGCCCGCATTCTCTCGGGATTGCCGATCAATTTTCATCCCGGTGACCGCCGCCTGGCCGACACCGCGGCCGATTTCAAAGCGCGCTTCAAAATCAGCCTGGCTGACGCCTTTGCCGCCGCGCTCGCCAAGGAAAAGAAAGGCGAACTCGTCACCGGCGACCCGGAATTCAAGGCGCTGGAGAAGGAGATCAAAATCAACTGGCTGAAGTGAGAGATTTCGCACAGAATGGACCCCAGAGCAGTGGCGACAGTGAATCAGACTTTTTTCATTCCGGAGACCATCCGCCGGCTGCGGCTTCGAGCTTTTTGTGAACGGGCGGGCGCATATCCAGCCGCCTCACGCCCCCCGGAATCGCGGCGACTGCGGCAACGCTACTCGTCGGGGCAGCAACAACTCTTCTTGCCGCCTCACGCCCCTCGGAATCGCGGCGACTGCGGCGCGCCTTTCGGATATGGGCGGCCTCTCGACCAATCCGCCTCACGCCCCCCGGAATCGCGGCGACTGCGGCCAGGTGCGCATATACTACTAGTTACGCTACCTTTTCCGCCTCACGCCCCCCGGAATCGCGGCGACTGCGGCTCGGCCATGCCGAACCCCCGCGCAACCTGCTCTGGGCCGCCTCACGCCCCCCGGAATCGCGGCGACTGCGGCAGGACCTTCCCACCGATCAACTCCACCAGCTCATCCGCCTCACGCCCCCCGGAATCGCGGCGACTGCGGCACCAATATCCAGAGCGGCTACATCAACCTCTACTACCCGCCTCACGCCCCCCGGAATCGCGGCGACTGCGGCTATTCCGATAGCAATCTGCCTCAAATGTAATCATACCGCCTCACGCCCCCCGGAATCGCGGCGACTGCGGCCCGCGCGGCAGCGCGCCATTAGTCGGGTTCCCGCTCCGCCTCACGCCCCCCGGAATCGCGGCGACTGCGGCTCGGGGCAGCGCCGCACGATCGCAATTCCTGCGTCCGCCTCACGCCCCCCGGAATCGCGGCGACTGCGGCTTGATCGGAGCCGTTATCCAAACGCATGAGGATTGCCCGCCTCACGCCCCCCGGAATCGCGGCGACTGCGGCAACGAGTGGCGGCAGAGAAGGAACTAGTACAGCCCGGCGTAAGTTCGTGAGGAGGTCGGCGCGTCAAGACGAGGAATTGGGAGCCGTGGCTGGCAATGGAGGTCGTTTGGAGAGGTCATTCCCACCGGAAGGCTTGAGGGCCCCGGAAAGCGTCACGCTCAAAGGTGGACCTTGGGCGCGAGTCCGTTTTTGGAGCCGCTGGTGCGTGGGGATGGCGGTTTTGTCAGCCAGAGGCAATGCCCTGGAGAGGCTTGCCCTGATAGGTCCATTTGAAGGGCTTGGCCATGGTGCGGTTGAAGTAATCCACAAAGGCCTCCAGTTTTTGTTGGAGATCGGCCAAGGAGGCGAAGTTGCCGCGGCGAATCACCTTGCGCACCAGGATGCCAAACCAGATTTCGATCTGGTTCATCCAAGAGGCGTGTTTCGGGGTGTAACAAAACCGAATCCGATGGGTGGGATCACTCAGGAAGCCGGCGCGGCTTTCTTGACTCTGGAGGACCCCTTGCTCGCCCTTGACGCCCAAGGTGCTCTCGGCTATGGCCGCGTCGCGCGCCACATACCGCGCCAGGCTTTCGGATTGGTGGGTGTTCAGGTTGTCCAGGACAAAGGTAAAGCCAACCGCTTGGGGATGGGCCTGCACCAGGCCGTCGATTAAGTCCAGAAAGTCGGCTTCGTTGCGCGTGGGCCGACAGTAGGCTTGCACTTGGCCGCCAGCCACATCCAAACCCGCCAGCAGCGAGAGGGTGCCATGGCGTTCATACTCAAACTCGCGCCGCACCGGTTGACCGGGTTTCATGGGCTGGTCCGGAGCGATGCGCGCCAGGGCCTGGATGCCGGTCATCTCATCCACCGAGAAGGTCAATTCACCCCGTGCGGCGGCTTGCTGGGCTTGCTGATAGCGGGCGCCCACGACCCTGATTTTCTCCTCCTTTTGCGGATCGGGCTTGGCGTTGAGCCAGTAACGGCTGCGGTGAGGCTGCAAGTCCAGGGCGGCGAGCATGCGGTTGACCTGCCGCTCGGAGATGCTGGAAACGATTCCTTGCTGGACCACTTGGTCCTTCAACTCACGGGCAGTCCAGTGAGTGATCGGTTGTCCATGGTCCTGGGGCTTTTCGCAGGCGATGGCGACGAGGGCACAGGTTTGTTGGGCGGTGAAGGTGTCGGGACGGCCCGAGCGCGGGGCATCGGCCAGGAGGGGCAGCTTGGAGGGCGGGGGCTGAACCGCCGGAGGTTGCGCACCGGAGTTTTCGGTGGCCGGGCTCTCCAAGGGTTTGGGGGTGTATCGCCGGATCCACTTACGCACGGTGTTGGCACACACCTGGAGCCTGGTGGCGATGGCGGGGATGCTGGTGTTTTGGGCGGCCAAAAGGATGATGCGGGCGCGTTCGACGGCACGTCGGGGAGCGGCCAGCCGCCGGCTTAAGCTTTCCAGTTCGGCTTTCTCCTGGCAGGAGAGGGCCAAGGCTGTGTTCAACAGGGCGCGCGTAAATGGGGTTGGCTGGCGCTCACGGTGGTGGCACCGGTTTGTGAGGCGGGCGGCGGTCGGCTACGGCCAGCACGGCAGCCTCCCAAGGCCAGAGCAGGGGGTGCAGCCGGTTGGTTTTCATGAGGGGCGTTTCAAGAGGTCGAAGGTGTTGGGGGCCGTGCGGGTGAAGGCATTTTGGTCCAGGACCTTTTTGGTCAGGGCGCTGACCAGGGATTCCCGGTGGAGTGGGCGCTGATAGTCTTTTTTGGCGCGCTGGATGATGTCGTTGATATGGAGGGGCCCCTTGGCCGTCAGCAGTATGTCATATACTACATCCATATTAGACTTACGTTTCGGCTCCGCCGACGGAGCGGTTTTGCGGTGCTCCGAGCGGCGGAGGGCGCGCAAGGCGCGGAGTTGAGCCAGGGCCGTGTTTTCCAGGACTTCGATGAGGTCGTCTTTATTGAGTGGGTTCATGGGGCGAGGAAAAAGTTTGTCATATGGCCCAATGTGTGGTATAGGTAAGTATATGTCAATAAAATAATCTACCTATAGCGACAAAAAAACTCCTTGCCTCCCATCGGCGAGAGGTGGTCGGGGAATCAGTGCCCTGCAGTAAACCAAGCGAAATGCAGGAGCGGGCTGAAAGAGAGGACTTCGCTCAACTGGCTACTTCACCGACTTTGATACTCACGAATTTGCGCCGCGATGTACTAGCACGACACCGCCTCACGCCCCCCGGAATCGCGGCGACTGCGGTCGTGATGGTTTCGCGCGGCCAATACTCCGTGGGTGCCGCCTCACGCCCCCCGGAATCGCGGCGACTGCGGCGAGGAAGTAATGAACGAAGCTGTGTCCGCATTTGTCCGCCTCACGCCCCCCGGAATCGCGGCGACTGCGGCGCCAAGTCCTGTTTCGCACTAGTACAGCCCGGCGTAAGTTCGTGAGGAGGTTGGCGCGTCAAGACGAGGAATTGGGAGCCGTGGCTGGCAATGGAGGTCGTTTGGAGAGGTCATTCCCACCGGAAGGCTTGAGGGCCCCGGAAAGCGTCACGCTCAAAGGTGGACCTTGGGCGCGAGTCCGTTTTTGGAGCCGCTGGTGCGTGGGGATGGCGGTTTTGTCAGCCAGAGGCAATGCCCTGGAGAGGCTTGCCCTGATAGGTCCATTTGAAGGGCTTGGCCATGGTGCGGTTGAAGTAATCCACAAAGGCCTCCAGTTTTTGTTGGAGATTGGCCAAGGAGGCGAAGTTGCCGCGGCGAATCACCTTGCGCACCAGGATGCCAAACCAGATTTCGATCTGGTTCATCCAAGAGGCGTGTTTCGGGGTGTAACAAAACCGAATCCGATGGGTGGGATCACTCAGGAAGCCGGCGCGGCTTTCTTGACTCTGGAGGACCCCTTGCTCGCCCTTGACGCCCAAGGTGCTCTCGGCTATGGCCGCGTCGCGCGCCACATACCGCGCCAGGCTTTCGGATTGGTGGGTGTTCAGGTTGTCCAGGACAAAGGTAAAGCCAACCGCTTGGGGATGGGCCTGCACCAGGCCGTCGATTAAGTCCAGAAAGTCGGCTTCGTTGCGCGTGGGCCGACAGTAGGCTTGCACTTGGCCGCCAGCCACATCCAAACCCGCCAGCAGCGAGAGGGTGCCATGGCGTTCATACTCAAACTCGCGCCGCACCGGTTGACCGGGTTTCATGGGCTGGTCCGGAGCGATGCGCGCCAGGGCCTGGATGCCGGTCATCTCATCCACCGAGAAGGTCAATTCACCCCGTGCGGCGGCTTGCTGGGCTTGCTGATAGCGGGCGCCCACGACCCTGATTTTCTCCTCCTTTTGCGGATCGGGCTTGGCGTTGAGCCAGTAACGGCTGCGGTGAGGCTGCAAGTCCAGGGCGGCGAGCATGCGGTTGACCTGCCGCTCGGAGATGCTGGAAACGATTCCTTGCTGGACCACTTGGTCCTTCAACTCACGGGCAGTCCAGTGAGTGATCGGTCGTCCATGGTCCTGGGGTTTTTCGCAGGCGATGGCGACGAGGGCACAGGTTTGTTGGGCGGTGAAGGTGTCGGGACGGCCCGAGCGCGGGGCATCGGCCAGGAGGGGCAGCTTGGAGGGCGGGGGCTCAACCGCCGGAGGTTGCGCACCGGAGTTTTCGGTGGCCGGGCTCTCCAAGGGTTTGGGGGTGTATCGCCGGATCCACTTACGCACGGTGTTGGCACACACCTGGAGCCTGGTGGCGATGGCGGGGATGCTGGTGTTTTGGGCGGCCAAAAGGATGATGCGGGCGCGTTCGACGGCACGTCGGGGAGCGGCCAGCCGCCGGCTTAAGCTTTCCAGTTCGGCTTTCTCCTGGCAGGAGAGGGCCAAGGCTGTGTTCAACAGGGCGCGCGTAAATGGGGTTGGCTGGCGCTCACGGTGGTGGCACCGGTTTGTGAGGCGGGCGGCGGTCGGCTACGGCCAGCACGGCAGCCTCCCAAGGCCAGAGCAGGGGGTGCAGCCGGTTGGTTTTCATGAGGGGCGTTTCAAGAGGTCGAAGGTGTTGGGGGCCGTGCGGGTGAAGGCATTTTGGTCCAGGACCTTTTTGGTCAGGGCGCTGACCAGGGATTCCCGGTGGAGTGGGCGCTGATAGTCTTTTTTGGCGCGCTGGATGATGTCGTTGATATGGAGGGGCCCCTTGGCCGTCAGCAGTATGTCATATACTACATCCATATTAGACTTACGTTTCGGCTCCGCCGACGGAGCGGTTTTGCGGTGCTCCGAGCGGCGGAGGGCGCGCAAGGCGCGGAGTTGAGCCAGGGCCGTGTTTTCCAGGACTTCGATGAGGTCGTCTTTATTGAGTGGGTTCATGGGGCGAGGAAAAAGTTTGTCATATGGCCCAATGTGTGGTATAGGTAAGTATATGTCAACAAAATAATCTACCTATAGCGACAAAAAAACTCCTTGCCTCCCATCGGCGAGAGGTGGTCGGGGAATCAGTGCCCTGCAGTAAACCAAGCGAAATGCAGGAGCGGGCTGAAAGAGAGGACTTCGCTCAACTGGCTACTTCACCGACTTTGATACTCACGAATTTGCGCCGCGATGTACCTAGCTTCTCAGTCCGCCGCCTCACGCCCCCCGGAATCGCGGCGACTGCGGCTACTCCTCGCTGGTCTCTGGCTCAGACCGGCCGCCCGCCTCACGCCCCCCGGAATCGCGGCGACTGCGGCCCCTGCCGTTCTTTTCGTTCGCTATGGAAGTCAAGCCGCCTCACGCCCCCCGGAATCGCGGCGACTGCGGCGGGGAGCCGGATGGGGACGAGGGGCTGCACGGCGGCCCGCCTCACGCCCCCCGGAATCGCGGCGACTGCGGCGCCGACGATTTCTTCCACCTTGGGGCGGTCCGGAACCGCCTCACGCCCCCCGGAATCGCGGCGACTGCGGCATCGGGATGAACATGCAGGACGTGGACACGAGCGGCCGCCTCACGCCCCCCGGAATCGCGGCGACTGCGGCCCTAGCCGACAGCCTCAACAAGATTGATCTCAGTGCCGCCTCACGCCCCCCGGAATCGCGGCGACTGCGGCACGACGGAGCACGGGTTCGACGCAAAGCAGGCCGCCCGCCTCACGCCCCCCGGAATCGCGGCGACTGCGGCGCTTTATCGCGAATCATTCTATCCTGTGCGGACACCGCCTCACGCCCCCCGGAATCGCGGCGACTGCGGCTTCACCGGCTCCAACGATTTCCAGGGCAGCGTGACCCGCCTCACGCCCCCCGGAATCGCGGCGACTGCGGCCTGGAACGCCGGCTTGTGGGTGGTGACTGGCACCCGCCTCACGCCCCCCGGAATCGCGGCGACTGCGGCAACCAGGCGGGGCAGCAGCAGCAGTGACAACAACCTCCGCCTCACGCCCCCCGGAATCGCGGCGACTGCGGCCGAGCCCTGACGAGGCGGACGCGGTAACCGTCGCCCGCCTCACGCCCCCCGGAATCGCGGCGACTGCGGCATTCCGCGACACCACCCACGAAAACCGCGTGAGCCCCGCCTCACGCCCCCCGGAATCGCGGCGACTGCGGCTGCTGCGAAATCGGTGCAGCGGAATGTGTTTAATCCCGCCTCACGCCCCCCGGAATCGCGGCGACTGCGGCAGACGACGAAGGTATGGTTGGTCGGGTGGCAGGTCCGCCTCACGCCCCCCGGAATCGCGGCGACTGCGGCGGCATACGAACGGGCAGTACCCTGAACAACGTGTCGCCGCCTCACGCCCCCCGGAATCGCGGCGACTGCGGCAGTGTGAGCAATACAAGTCATTGGGCATGAAAGACCGCCTCACGCCCCCCGGAATCGCGGCGACTGCGGCAACATGATATTCTTGGGGTTGCCTGTGGAGAGAAACCGCCTCACGCCCCCCGGAATCGCGGCGACTGCGGCATTCGATGATGAGGCGGGATTATCCGAATTCCTAACCGCCTCACGCCCCCCGGAATCGCGGCGACTGCGGCTGTCTCGGTTTGACATTCATCGTCATTCCAAAGGGCCCGCCTCACGCCCCCCGGAATCGCGGCGACTGCGGCGAGAACGGAGAGGCGCAGACGGCCATGCAGGAAGTCCGCCTCACGCCCCCCGGAATCGCGGCGACTGCGGCTTCGTCAACGTCGAGCGTTCGCATCCTCTGGCGGCCGCCTCACGCCCCCCGGAATCGCGGCGACTGCGGCCACAGATCACGGAGAGCACGGACCGCGGGGCGGCCCGCCTCACGCCCCCCGGAATCGCGGCGACTGCGGCCGATGGCGAGAAAAGATGCGCTGCGGGCGGCTTCCCGCCTCACGCCCCCCGGAATCGCGGCGACTGCGGCCTTTTCAGCACCCGTTCCGCCGCCCGCCGGATCACCGCCTCACGCCCCCCGGAATCGCGGCGACTGCGGCGACAGCGCGGGTTTGGTTGATGAGCGTTTTCACCCGCCTCACGCCCCCCGGAATCGCGGCGACTGCGGCCGCAACAGGTACAACAAATTGGAATTCCCATTATCCGCCTCACGCCCCCCGGAATCGCGGCGACTGCGGCCGTAGTCATTTCCTCCGATTTCGTGCGAATAAAGCCGCCTCACGCCCCCCGGAATCGCGGCGACTGCGGCTGGCAGCCGCGGGTGATGGGGGTGCCTTTATATCCCGCCTCACGCCCCCCGGAATCGCGGCGACTGCGGCGTTGTCGAGGGCATTGTTTCCACGTTCAAGACGTGCCGCCTCACGCCCCCCGGAATCGCGGCGACTGCGGCTTGCAAGCCCCAGATTTGATGTCTCTGGCGGCTCGCCCGCCTCACGCCCCCCGGAATCGCGGCGACTGCGGCGGTCGTAGGATTTGGCACTTTTTGACTACTGCTCCCGCCTCACGCCCCCCGGAATCGCGGCGACTGCGGCCCTAAAGCGAGCTTGAAGTGTCCCACGGCCGTGGCCGCCTCACGCCCCCCGGAATCGCGGCGACTGCGGCTCATCGCTGACTTCCAGATGCCATTTTGTGCTGGCCCGCCTCACGCCCCCCGGAATCGCGGCGACTGCGGCGTCCTCCTATACCTCAACGTAGGTACCAAGACAGACCGCCTCACGCCCCCCGGAATCGCGGCGACTGCGGCGATAATACGTTTGCCATAATGTATGTCTGTTGAGCCGCCTCACGCCCCCCGGAATCGCGGCGACTGCGGCGGAAAGTTTTGGACCGAAGATTCCAATGTTCACACCGCCTCACGCCCCCCGGAATCGCGGCGACTGCGGCTTTTGAGTGGCTTCAACCTTATCTTAGGTTAAAACCGCCTCACGCCCCCCGGAATCGCGGCGACTGCGGCTAGTTCGGATTGGTACGCTACTTTATACCGTCTGCCGCCTCACGCCCCCCGGAATCGCGGCGACTGCGGCTTGGGATTCGTCGAGGTCAGGAGGGGCTTGACAGGCCGCCTCACGCCCCCCGGAATCGCGGCGACTGCGGCATCAGCTTCCCATCTGGTCCGCATGGTGTGATACTCCGCCTCACGCCCCCCGGAATCGCGGCGACTGCGGCCAAAGAGACTTATGACCTTTCAAGAACTGGAATCCCGCCTCACGCCCCCCGGAATCGCGGCGACTGCGGCTCGCCGGCTGTCCAAAGCGCCGCCACCTGGTCCACCCGCCTCACGCCCCCCGGAATCGCGGCGACTGCGGCAGGACGTGATCCTGGAGATCGAGGTCGATGCCGCGGCCGCCTCACGCCCCCCGGAATCGCGGCGACTGCGGCCGTATGTCAAAAGGGTAATTCCGCCAACTCTCGACCGCCTCACGCCCCCCGGAATCGCGGCGACTGCGGCGTCAGGCTGCTGGTCGAGTAGCCGATGCCAGTGGCCGCCTCACGCCCCCCGGAATCGCGGCGACTGCGGCCAACAGCGCGTGGGGGATGTTTCCGGAGGGGACGCCGCCTCACGCCCCCCGGAATCGCGGCGACTGCGGCGGCCCCGCCCTAACCCTTTGCGCGCCAGCGGCTGAGTAGCCGATTTGCGAGCGCGGCGGCAGATCAGCCGGCGGCGGGCTTTGAGATGGGTCTGGACAATCACGTTTTTGCCTGTTTAACCGCATAAATTCCACTTTGCGAGCGTCCGTGCGGCTCGATGCCAGCACTGCCGCGCTCGCACCGCGTCGCCGCCTCAAGGCGCAGTCGTTCGCGATTTCAAGGAACATGCCTTTCCAATGGCGGAGGAAAGGTGGTCGGTGGCCATAGCCGGGAATAGTTGAAGCCTTCCGGCGCGAAGTTGCAAGCGCAAAAATCAAACAATCGTCACTCGCGAGCGGACTTCGTAGGGCAACCCCATCGCTTCAATGACCAGGGTAGCGTCACTTGCGCTTGGACCCAGCGAGACGAACAGCACTTGGTCTTCCTCGTGGTTGAGCATGTCGTGGAGTTCCGCTTTGAGTTTCGCCAGGCGCATCGCGTCCAGCGGACACTCGAAGACCGAGTATTGCAGCCGCACGCCAAACCCTTCCAAGGCTCGCGCGACCTTCCGCAGGCGTTTCGGATTGCTGATGTCGTAGCTGACGAGGTAGCGAATGCGGCTCATCGCGTGACGAATCCGTGATAGGCCAGGGCCTCACCGCGGACGAACCGCCACAACTGCCGCGCCTGCACTTCGAGCATCCGGCGATAGGCCATCTTGTAGCTGAATTCCGGGTGGCTGACCTCCGTATCCAGCCGGCGAAACCACGCCTCCCAAAACGGCTTTCGTCCTCGGTCAGTTGAGAAACGTTCCGTTTGCGCTTCGCATGAAATCTTCCGGGCCAAGCTCGCCACGGTTGATGAGGCTGATGGCAACGCTGTCCGCCACCAGCGGTCGAAATTCCTCCATTAAATCCAACGCCAGCGCCGGCCGCCCGTAGCGGGGCTGGTGCATGAAGCCAAGAAACGGGTCAAGCCCAACCGAATGGCAAACGCCCGTCAGTTCCTTTGCCAGCATCGAATAACCGAGCGACAGCAGTGCGTTGACGGGGTCGCGCGGCGGACGGCGATTGCGCCCGCGCCAGTCAAATTTCCAGCCCTCGCGCTGTTTGAGCATGGATTCGAACTGCTCGAAGTAGAGCGCCGCCGCGCTGCCCTCGATGCCGAGCAATTCCGTCAGGCCGCGCGCGGATTCTGCTGCGTCGCGAAATGTGGCGAGCAATTGCACTACGCGGTCGGGCACATCGCCGTTGCGCATGAGCATGACGCGCTGATTGTGAATCTTGGCGCGGATGACTTCGCGCGCCAGTTGCAGCCGCACGCCGGGCAGACTCGAACAGCCGGTATTGCCCGCGCCGCGCGTCCACGCCGCTGGCCGGCAGGCCGCGCAGCAAACCGAGAAACCGTCCGGCGGGGGAGAAATAGGAAACGTCTATTCCAAGCTCAAGGCACGTCTCGACTGCCTGCGCCGTGATCTGAACCGCGCCGAAACAGTAAATCGCGCGCACCTGCTGGCCCGGTATCTTCCGCTTCTCTTCGCCTTTCACGCTGACCACCAACTGATCGCCGCGCTGGCCGATTTGCGCGCCGGGTGTTTGCACCACCAGCACCTCGCTGTCGTCGCCTCCCGGTCGCGGCGGCTCCAACGTGGGCGGCTGCTTGCCGGATTCGGCGGCGAACTCCAGCGCCTCAAGAATCCGGTCGCGAACGGCGTCCTCCGATTGTCCGGCGAATCCGAACAGGAGTTGTCCGTCCGGCGTCCGTTGCCTTGCGCCGCTTGCGCCCACCAAAGCGATTCGTTCGGCAGGCAAATCGGATACGCGGAGCAGTAGAGACACCGCGCATCATTCTTCAGCGGCGGCGGGCAGCTTCCGCTGCTGGCGACGGCTCGCGCCTCCTCGATGGCCTTGCGCACCTTGGCAAATAATTCCTCGCTGAACTCCACCGGCACACGCCGCTTATCGGCGGCGTAGTAGATCGCGCCGCGAACCGCGTTGACGCCCTGCTCGCGCAGCAGCAGCGCGTGCGCGGCGACCTGTATGGCGTCCGGCTCCTTCGCCACGCGCTCGCCCTCGCCGTCGCGCCGGGCGGAGCCTTTCTTGTAATCAATTATCTCCGCCCCGTCCGGCCCCCCCTCCACAATGTCCACCACGCCGATCAGCCCGAGTGATTCGCTTTCCAGCCGCAGACTGCGGAGCCTTGCGCCCTCCGGCAACCCAAGTTCCTTCGGGTCCTCCAGTCTGCGACGGCGCGTCCACGTTGCGATGCACGTGGGAGCCCGCCACCGTGTCCGCGTTCTCCTGGAAGATGTTCTCGACCCACTGGAAATAAAACAGGCGCGGGCAATAGATGAAGTTGTGAAGATTGCGCACACCCATTCTTGGCTGGGCTTCCAGCGAGCCGTCGGTGCGCAAGGCAGCGTCGCTCATGGGCAGCTCACGGAAACGGGTCGAGCTTGTTGCGCCACGCAGCAAGGCGAGCGTCGTTGATTTCGCGACAACGCTCCCACTGAAGCTTTTTCACCGCGCTCCAAAGGGCCTTGCCACTTGCCAGTGTCACGGATTTTCCACTCACCGGGTCTTGGACTTCCGCCTCGTCCCACTTGGCGACACCCGAGAAGTCACGGAAGTAATTCGGGTTTGCCGTATCCTCCAGCGCGCTGCCTTTAGCCGGCTGACCGAGCTTTAACTCAATGCCGATCTCACCGAACTTGCGCTTCTCGCGCGTGAAAAGCGTGGGCGTAGTGGGCAAGCCATCGGTCGGTGCCGGAGCGGGCCGCTTGTTTCTTGCACCCTTGCCTCTGCTGGGCTTGCTGGCGCTATCACCAAGGCGCTTGGTACGGAGGCGTGGATGGATGCTCCAGAGCTTTGGATCGGCGATGGCACGCAGGCCGAGGTTGATCGCAGCATTGATGTCCGCTTGTGTGACTTTCGGAGCAAGTTCACCGTCCGCTCCCGCAGCAGCCACGGGCACGAAGATCGGGCCACCAGCCTGTGGCACCAGTGCCGTGCGCTTCGGACAAGGCTGGCCGGGATGCTTCACTTTCCAGTCTGGCTCCAAGTCTGTCTGCGACATGCAGAGTTGGCGATCGAGGTTCAACAGCCATTGCGCGTCGGCGGTTGGGTTGCCTTCATCATCCTTCTTGCCGGCGAGCCACGCCCAGTGGCCGTGTATGGCGAATCCCGGTGTGACCTCTACGGCACGGAAGCCGGCCACGCCGCTTCGCGCGCAAAAGCGGGACGAGTAGGCGGCTGGCGTTTCGACAAGAGGGATACCAAACGGTTCGCGGAGTTCGCGCAGTTTGTCGCGCACGTGGCCGATGCACCAGCGCACGAGCCGCCAGTTTTCTTTTCGTCCGCGCCCCTGGGATGCCCGATAGGCCCGCAGGTCTTCGATGATGATGAAGTCCACAGGCTCGCGCTCGCGCACGTATTGCCCGTGAACGTCGCGCGTGCTGCGCAACTCCGCCTTGTTTTCCGGCGGCGGGGCCAGCTTCAAACCGAGCGCTGCGGCAAGGATCATGTGCGCAGTTTGGTTGACGCGCTGGGTTTTTATCTCGTCGAGCTTGTCGAGCAGCGCGGGACATGGATCAGGAATTGAATCGTCCCGACGCTTCGGCGGCGGGGTGCCAGGCTCCCGTCGAAGCGTCTGGTTAAGCGATTGAAAGCGTTTCCGCAACTCCTCGATTTGCTCGATGCGTGGGAATGACAGGCCGCGCTGCCCGCGAATCATCGGCTTGTGCGCCGGGCTGTCGGACATCCCCAGGCGATGGCAACGACCTTCTCGCGCATTCGGGTCGGGGTGCGGGTTCCACGCCCACACGCGCCCGCGCAGCGGCACGATGCGGTTCGCCAGTTGGAGGAGCAGCGGCGGCAGGGCGTTTTGTTTCTGCTCAAGCCGGGTGCGGAGCTTGTCAGCAAGGCGCGGGTCGTTCTGTTTCGCCTGCTCGCGTTCTGCGGCGGAGAGGAGCCGTTCGTCCCCGCAGTCGCTCATTTCCTTGGCCGCCTCACTGCGCTTGGCTTCGTCCGCGAGAAACCAGCACCAGCGGTGCAACCTCGCAGCCCGCAACTGTGCCCGACGGGCGGCGATGAGGAGTTTGTCGTTCTGCTCCGGGAAGGTCAGCGCGTCGCGCCAGTCAGCGGGCAAAAGCGGGAACTGTTCGCGTCCTTCCGCGTCCTTCTCGACAGCTTCAAACTGTCGCATGAGTTCGGCAGTTTCGTCGGCTTCCGATGGCTCGGCAGGACGCCCACGATCACCCCAGAACTCCTCCCGCATATCGAAGGGCTTGCCGGAGTCCTTTGGCTTCCTCTTTTGCGGGTCCAGCTCCGTTTGCTCGCGCCAGACCTTCGCGTCCTCGCCGGGCAAACGAAACAAGCCCGACGCCGCGAGCGCCGCGCGCCACTGCTTGCCTTCGGTCTCGCCGATGAAACGGGTCGGCACGGACTGGCCTTGCTTGTTCGTGGCGAACTTTCCATCGCAGCGAGCCTCAATGCGGGCATACGCGCCCGCGCCGCGTTGGCCCAAGTCCACGCTGAGGCACGTGAAGGCTTGCATTTCCCGATGCCACGGCTCCGGCTCGCGCTTGCGGGGCTGACCGGCTTCCTTCGCAAACGCAATGTCCAATGCCCAGCGCAGCGACGTTTCCACGCGCGGTTCCGACGCCGAGTAATTGAACTGGCCAAAATTCTTCTCTCCACCTTTACCGGACGGCTGGTAGTTCCATTTGTCTTTGTGACCAAGCAAGGCTTGCAGCTTCACCGGCTCCACAGGCACGGGGAACGTCAGTTGGATGTTGTCTTCGCTGGCTGGCTGAAGCGTGACGCGGCAATTGGAAAAATCCGCCCTGTCCGGTTCCGGCAAGCCGAGCGCCTGCATCATCGGCTGAAGCCATGGGACGGATTCCAAGCCGCTGTCGCCCACGCGGCGGAGTTGATCGCGAAACAATCGTGGCGCGGCGTAACGGATGCGAACCGTGGCAGGTTCCCAGCCGCGCTCGGTTTTCAGCACGATGCCTGTGGTCAAGGCGAGTGGTCCAGCCTCGTGTTCGGAACCGTAACGGCCCTGCTTGGGGATGATGAAATAACGTGGCGAGTGGACGGCATGTGCGGGGGTGAAGCGGATGGGGCGTTCCACGTCGGCCAGTTCAAACCGCAGCTCGGTGTAGTCGCGCCACGCGCGGAGCGCGTCAGGCGCGTGCCACAGCTTTGTTCTGTCCTCGCGCCAGATGGGCTGGAAGTGCGGTTCCAGCAACGCGCGGAACAATGCGGCGCTGCCGAAGTCGTCGCGGTGCTCACCTTGTGTCTTCTTCACCACATCCCAGAGTTTGTCCTCCTGCTCTTTTGCCGGCAGGCCAGCCCATTTTTCGGCAGCAACGAGTTTGTGCCAGCCATCGCGGATGTCAGTCCAGCCACGGAGCGTGCGTTCTTGGATGGTGTATTCGACCAGTTCGCGCGGGCCTTCGGGCGTTTCCGCGTCCGCCAAGTAACCAAGCTTTTTTGTCACGAGTTCACGGAGCAACGGGATTCGCGGGTCGTCTTTGAAACCGAATCGGACGACATGCTCTTCTTCGATGCCTTCGTCTTCTTCGTTGTCCGCCGTAGCTACGGCTTCGCCTTCCTCAATTTGCTTCAGCTTGTTGCCAAGCTTCGCGCGTTCCTTCAACCGCGTCTGCGTGTCCTGAAAGTAGCGGTGTGGCTTACCTATGGCCTCCATGAAGGCCGCGAGGTCGAATTCGAACCAGACAGCGCGTGTAGGTTTCTCGCCCTTTGGGCGGATACATGCGCGGTTGGTGAAATAGTCGAAGACGATGCCGCCAGACCGCACCTCGGCTAGTGGGTCAGGTTCGGCATTTTCAAGCACCGTGCGTTTGATCACGCCGGCGACTGCGGTTTTGCACACCTCCCATGTCTCAACGCAAGGCAGGAACTTGAACACCGCAGTGGGCGCCATCTCGCCAGGCGGCTTCTTTGCATCCGGGACTCTAAGTTTGTCTGGCTCCAGCGAGAGCAACCGCTTGAGCTCAGCTTCAAATTCTGCTCGAAACTCCAAAAGTTGCGGATAACGTGCAGGCCTCTGCTTTCTTGGTTTGGTGATGCCGTCAAAGCAATCAAGCAGGCGTTTGTGTGCTTTCTCGCCAGCGTAATCCGGTTTGGTCGGTGGCGTTCTGTAAAAGCATTTCAGATCAATCTCGGCGGCGATTTTGGGCAGCGTTTCTGGTGTGGCTTCAAGAATTCGGCGCACATGCCTTTGCCGATGCGAAAGCTGATCGTTGGCCTTCTGATCATCGCCCGCAGAGAAGAAAGCAGGTGCGGAACAAAGGAATGGCAGTTTTGAGACGGCAAACTGTGAGAGGTCTGATGCTGCTTCGGCCAGATCAAGCAGCCGCAGGAACGCTGCCGCTTGCGCCTCTTGGCTGGCTTGGCAGTTGGCCAGAGCTTTGCCGGCGCAGGCGTTGAAGGCATTGACGGAGTCGGCTTCGTCTGGCTCAACACCGAGGATGCCGGCCAATCGTTTGTGCGGGCCGGGGAACTTGATCGCCTTGCGTTGCGCGTCTGTCCATGTCTTTCTTACCGCCTCGCGCCAGCCGAGGGCGGCTTTAATCTGTTCGCGCGCCATTTCGCGGGCTTCCGCTGTGGCTTCGTCGCGATCCTCCTGCTTCTTGAGTTTGGGATCGTTGCCCGCACGTTCGGCGGCTTGGTCGGCCCACTTCCGGGCAAATTCTCCCGACTCCAACCCCTTGGCCAATGCAGCAAGGCAGAGCGTGTAATAATTCACCGCGTCCTGAAAGAGTGCGTGGTGCTGCCAGAGGGCGGACTGCCAGGGTTAATTCAGTTGCCGATTGATTTCGGCGAGCCTCTTTCGAGCTTTCTCTCCTTCCGGGCTGTCCTCCCTCGTGAGAGGTCGAAGACATTCTCTTTCCCTTTCGAGTCGCTCAGCTTCGTCCGGAGTGAAGCCAATTAAAGGCCATTGCGGTTTGCCATCGGCACTTTTGCCGTTGAGAGTTCCGACCCTCGTCACTCGGCCCTGATAGATGCGGTTCATTTGGCGGCCCTTTTTTGACCGGTCCCTTTTTATGTCAACGGACCGCAACGCACAAGTCGAAAGTGGGTTTTGTGACGGGGGCGGGCGGAGGACAGAGTTCTTCGACGCCGCACCCCGGGGGCTGCCGGACATCCTCCCCTATCCATGGCGGGTTCTGGAGCTTGGGGGTTTCTGCTGCCAGGCGATTTGACGGAGGGGCACGCGCTGAAAGCGCACCGCATATCGGCCCGGGGTAACACGCTGGGAAAGCGGACCGCTCACCAGACTTCACGCGGGCAGGATGCCCGCGCCACGTGGCCGGAGGGTGGCAACTCCTCACCACAGTCTGGCGCCCTGCAAGGGCGCAGGTCACCGTCACGGGTGCCTGCCCCGCTCGGCACCTCCGCCCCTACAGGGCGGGCGGCGGCAATGGGGCCGGCGTCCCAGGGCGTTGCCCCTGGGCTGATATGCCCGCGCGCCGTTGGCGTGCAAAACGTCCAAACTGCATACCCAAATAAAGCCGGGTGTTAACGAGCAATTCCGGCGAGTGCGTTACTATCCCTCATGTTGGCTGGCCAGAATAGGCGGAGAAAACAACCGGCCCGGAGATTCTGTTCATGCGCGGCTGAGGCTCGGGTTTATCTTGGGGGCACGCCTGATCCCGAGCGGCCTGCGCAGAAAATGCAGGTTTGTGCTGCCGGCTGAAGCCGGCGTTCCGGGCGCCCCCTGAGCCCGAGCGCGCTACACAGAAAATGCAAGGGCAGCCTCCGCGGAAGCTGCCCTGCGTCCTGCCGTCGAAACGGACAGGAGAGATGTGCTGGCAATATACGGGCAGTGGATTGGCGCGTCAATGATTTCACCGCGTCCTGGAACAATTCGTTGTGGTGCCAGAGACGCTGTGCCGGTTGGGAAGTTCTTGCGGTTGGCCGTCGGCGTCCTTGCCGTTGAGAGTTTCGGCCCTCGTCACCCGGCCCTGATAGATGCGGTTCATTTGGCGGCCCTTTTTTGACCGCTCCCTTTTTATGTCAACGGGGCGCGACGCGCAAGCCGAAAGTGAGCCTTGGGCGCAAGCCGTTGAAACGGCTGAGGTTCCGCTGGGTCTCGGTTCACCGGGCTAAAGCCTCGGTGTTAATGAGACGTTCGCGCGGGCGTGTGGAACATCCGGACCAAGGCCGCCGGTTGCATCGAGCAGGAGAGCGGTTGCCAAAAAAAGCTCCATTTCGACTTGTGGAAGCATGACTGCTGATGGCGCAGAAAGGGGAGGGGCAAAGCGCGGGCATACCGCGCACTCCATGCGCTTCGCGAGCCGTGGCGCCGGCAGCCGCTCCCAGGGCTCCATCAGGCTGAGTTCGTCCACAGTGGAATCGGAATTGAGCTTTGCACGGGCCTTAAGCCGGGTAGTTCCTGACATGGCGCTCCTGACGGAGCTTGAGAAGACATTGCGGGGCCGCGTTGCTATAAACATGCCGCTCCTAGCCCGGATATTTCACGACCCAGGAACGGAACCGGGCTACCGAGGCTGCGTAGCGCAGGCTTCCAACCTGCTGTATCGCCGACCTCCGGTCGGCAGGCTGTACCTGCTTGGCGGCATCGGCGGATTGGAAATCCGCGATACGGCAGGCTGGAAGCCTGCGCTACACCGTCCGGAACATCCGGGACTACAGGAGCCTTTGGCAAACGGTCTCGATGATGCCAAGAGCCTCCTGGGCTTCGGGGGGGCGCAGGTTGAGCGGGGGCAAGAGGCGGAGGATTTGCCCGCCCGCCGGGATGGTGAGCAGGCCGGCGGCGTGGAGGAGATTGGCCAGCCGGGCGGCCGGCGTTTTGTTGGGGTCTCCGGGCAGATTGGGGATGTTGGGGGCCAGTTCCACTCCGAGCATCAGGCCCAGGCCGCGCACCGCGCGGATGACGGCGGGAAACTTTTCGGAGAGTTGCTGCAAGCCGGACTTGAGAGAATCGCCGAGCTGCCGGGCGTTGTCGGCGAGTTTTTCCCGCTGGATAACGTCGAGGACTTTCAAGGCGACGGCGCAAACGAGCGGGGAGCCGCCGTAAGTGCTGCCGTGGGTGCCGGGGCCGAGGAGATCGGCGTAAGGGGCCCGCACCCAGAACGCGCCGATGGGCAGGCCGCCGCCGAGGGACTTGGCCATCGCCAGGCCATCCGGGCAGAACCGCGCCCCGTCCGGGACACCCTCGAGGATTCGCTCAAAGCTCTGGAAACGCCCGGTCCGGAAGTGGCCGTCCTGCACGCCATCGACCAGGAGCAGGAGCTTCTTTTCATCGCACAACTGGCGGAGGCCCAGCAGGTAATCCGGGGTGGCGGGAGTGACGCCGCCTTCGCCCTGAATGCCCTCGATGAGGATGGCCGCCGTGGCCGCAGAGAGGGCGGCGCGCATGGCCTCGAGGTCATTGTAAGGGACCTGCCGGAAGCCGGGGACCATCGGTTCAAAGCCCTTCTTGACCTTGTCCTGGCCGGTGGCGGAGATGCCGGCAAGGGTGCGCCCGTGAAAGGAGTTGTGAGCGGTGAGGAGCTCGAACCGGCCTGCTTCATGGCCGAACTTGCGGGCCAGCTTGAACAGGCCCTCGTTGGCCTCGCCGCCGCTGTTGCAGAAGAAGCACTTGCCCGGGCCCAGGAGTTGGACCAACCGCTGGGCCAGGCGGCCCTGGAGTTCGTGATAGTAGAAATTGGAGACATGAATGAGCCGCCGGGATTGCTCGAGGAGCGCCTCGGTGATGGCCGGATGGGAGTGGCCGAGGCAACTGACGGCGATGCCGCCGCCCAGATTGAGATAGCGCCTGCCGGCGACATCATAGACATAGCTGCCGGCCCCGTGGCTCAGGACGAGGTCGAACCGGCCATAGCTGGGGATGACGTTCTGTTGAAAGAGCGCCTGGATGGCGGCCGCGTCATTGCGCGTCACCGCCGGCCGTGGAGGAACAACTTCTTTCATGATCGAGGGGCGAGGGTCGAGGGTTGAGGGGCGAGGGTCGAGGGGCGAGGGGCGAGGGTTGAGGGGCGAGGGTTGAGGGAACGAAGCGCGGCCCCTCGGCACTCGACGCTCGACCCTTGGATGTCGGATTGCTTGTGAACCCGGGTCTAACATTGTCGAACTATAGGTACTGCTTGCTGACTGTGCACTGTGGATCGTGGACTGTTTACTCCGGCCTTCGGCCTTCGGCCGTGTGCCGCCACGCCGGCAACACCTCAGCCACGGGAGGCCATTGGGCGGTGTCGGCGATTTTAACTTTGCCCCAGGTGGTGCAGAGATAGCCGAGAAGGCGTTTATGATGCTGCTGGCGGGCGAAGGCGCTGAAGGCCTTGGTGGCCTCGAGCGGTTGCCAGCCCGAGGGCCAGACGCGGAAGCCCTTTTGCAGGAGCAACGGCACCGAAGGGTAGGCGGCCTGTTTCCCGTAGTGCCAGTCGCAGATGATGAGGTCGGTGGGGATGAGGTTGAGGGCGGGGGCGGTGCCGTTGCGGGCGGCTTCCCATTCTGAATAACCCAGGGCCTTGGCGTCGAGGAGGCGGTCGCCCCATAGGAGCATTTCGAGTTTGCGTTTGGCGACGATGTGGGAGTGGAGGTCATTGACGGCTTTGGCAAACAGCCTGGCCGGGTCGCCGCCGCGACAGCGCGGGCAATGTTCGGAGGCGATCAGGAAGACTTCATCCATGCCGACATGGAAGGCATCGGCTTGAAAGGCCTCGCAGAGTTCATCGATGAGCGCGAAGACGACCGCGTTGACCTCGGGATTTTGCGGGCACCAGCTTCGGCAATAGATGCCCTTGTTGTCGGGGAACT
Source organism: uncultured bacterium (assembly GCA_963713735.1). Classification (GTDB taxonomy): domain Bacteria; phylum Verrucomicrobiota; class Verrucomicrobiia; order Limisphaerales; family UBA8199; genus CAVQND01. Next base: position 16,039 of record CAVQND010000030.1, on the reverse strand, counting down.
GGCCGGGGGTTTCGTCGAACTCGGGATGTTTGGCGAGCAACCGGTCGGTGGTCCTGCTCCAGGATTGATGGCCCAGGCAATTGAGCTGGGGGATGAGACGGATGCCGTGCTGGCGGGCGGCCTCGGCCAGGGCGCGGGCGCGGGGGGCGGAGATGCCTTGGGGGGGCGCGATCTCGGGATGGGAACGGAATTGGAAGTTATAGTCCACCTCCAGGACGATGACGTTCACGCCCGACCCGGCCAGCCCGGGCAGGGCCGCGGCCAAGGTGCCCACCTGCTCGTCGTTGCGAGCCGACAGATGGACGCCCCGCCAAACCGGGTTGGCCGCCCGCCAGGACTTGAGCCAGGCAGCATGGGCTTTGGCAGGCTCCGCCGTGCCCGCGGTCCGGCAACCCGCCAGCCAAACGAGCCCCAGGGCGGCGCTCACCGCCAGGGCGGTCTGCACCACCTTGAAAGACCGGGCATTTCTACGCAGCAAGCAAGTCGTGGCATTCATCATAGCGCCAAGGCTCGCAGGTTGGCGGTTCCAATTCAATCTTAATGAGACATCGAGCTGTTATCGCAGGCCGAGCGAGTAGAAGCCCCGCGAGTGGTTCGTCGCGGTTAGGTCGTTAATCAATACGCTGGGCGTCTTTCTGCTGAGGAAGAAGTTGGTCAGCAGTGACCAGTTTGCCAGGTCGCTGGAAAAGTGGACGCTGATGATGCGTCCGAAGGGCAGGTTGAGGACCGGGAATTGTGCGCCCGTGAACGGGGAATAGGACAGTGGCGTGGTGAGGGAGGTCGTGGCTCCGAGGATCAAGTCTTGAGTTCCCACGGCAATGAACTGCGAAACATTGCCTTCGCCGTAAGTGACGCTCACCAGGTTGCCCCAGGCGCCGCAATTGCGCGCGACCCAGTTGGCGCCGTCGGTCGAGGTGAACAGCCCGGCGGTTTCTGCCGTCGCGGCTTGCAGTTGTCCCACCGCCACGAAGGTGCCTTGACCGAAGGTAATGCCGTTGAGCGCACCGGAGGACTGCACCGATGGGTTGAGCGTCCAGTGGGTTCCATCCGGCGAGGTGTAGATTTGGCCGCCACTCCCACTGCCCACGGCGACAAACACCCCAGCGCCGTAAGCGACCCCGGTGAGCACGCTGGCGGACACTCCGGTTCCCGGCGTCCAGTTGATGCCATCGGTTGAGGCTTGGGCAACGCCTGAGCCAACCGCCACGAAGCGGCCATTGCCGTAGGCAACGGCGTTCATGTGGCCCTGGCTAGTGGCATGCGTTGTCCAATTGGTGCCGTCGGCTGACGTCAAAACGTTGGCAAAACTGCTCACCACGGCGAACAGGGGGCCGGATCGATCGCGTCCGCACGCCACCCCGCCGAGCAAACCGCCGATGCCGCCGGGATATAAAGTGGACCAATTGACGGCGTCGCCGGAAATGAGGATTGCGGGCGTGAGGTTATTGCTCAAGGGGTTGCCCGTGGCCACGAAAAGAGGGTTGCCAAAGGCGTTGGTGCCGAAGGTGACGGCAAACAGGGCGGTGTTCGTCAAGGCTGTCAGGTGAACCCAATAGGTCCCGTTGGTGGAGGTCACGACCGTCCCGGAAGAGCCCTGCACCCCACCCACGGCCACGTAGTTGTTGTTGCCATAGGTTACGCCGGTGAACGAGGTGGTTACCACGCGGAAGCGGCCGATGTCCCAGCTAGCACCGCTCGTCGAGGTGAGTGTCAGGCCGGTATCGCCCACGGCGACGAACGTATCGTTGCCATAAGTGACGGCGTTCAGGTTGGCGGTTACCCCAGTGTCGTTCGTGCTCCAAGTCTTGGCATCCGGGGAAGTGAGTGCCGTGCCAAACTGTCCGACCGCCATGAGGCCGCCATTGCCGAATGCCAGCCCACTGAGTTGGTTGGCCGTGCCGGAGGTCCGGGACTTCCAGGTCAGCCCGTCTTTCGAGGTGTAGATGCTGCCGGCCGTTCCCACAGCGACAAATCCGACGCCGCTGACGCCGGTGACGCATTTCAAGATGTTGTCCGGAGGAAACACGCTGTTGACGACCCAAGTGGCGCCGCCGTTCGTCGAGGTGATGAATGTCCCACTGGATGTGCTGTCGGCGTTGATATGCAGCCCTGCCGCGACAAAGGTGGGAACGCCGCCGACATCGCCATAGGCCACCCCGTACAAGGCGTTGGTGGCGCCTGAAGTCCGCGCGCTCCAATTGGTGCCGTCGTTGGAGGCCAGAATCGTGCCCGAGGCCCCGACGGCCACGAACAGAGCCATGCCCAGGCCGTCCTGGCCGCAAGCCACCGCGTACAGCGAGTTGGTCGTGCCAGGATTTCCCGACGACCAGTTGATGCCGTCCAGCGACACCCGGATACTCCCCGCACCCGTCGCGGCTTCGGCGCCCACAGCGACCAGTTGCGGGAGACTGAACGAATTGGTTCCGTAAGCCACCCCGAAGAGATCGCAATCGGTCCCTGAAACGCGCGTGACCCAATTGCTTCCGGTGGTGGCGGTCAGGATCGTGCCCGCCTGGCCGACGGCGACAAAATTCGTGTTGCCCGCGATGGAGATTCCGTAAGTGACGCCGTAGAGGCTATTGCCTGTGGGCAGGGGGTTGCGCGCCGTCCAGGTATCCAGGGGTTGGGCCGCGCGGGCGGCGAGCGCCGCGGCGGCAACACTCGCCCACAGCAATAGATACACCGTTTTCATTTCCGTATCCTCGATCCGGCCCGCATCGGCCGGGAACAATCCGCGCAATGGTTTATAATGCCTATTAATACCTATCATTTCCTTGGCAGAAAGGCAAGATGGGCCTGCGTTGGGGGCAGGGCTGATTCAAGATCGCCCCGGACCTGTAGGAGCCGACGTGAGGAGGCTCAGTATTTATTCCGGACCCCGATCAGAGCCTCCTTACGTCGGCTCCTACAGAATCTCGAATCAGCCCTGCGTCGGCGGGGACCGAAACCGATCTCCAGCGATTCCGTAAGGTGGGTGGGGTTTCAATTCCAACCTGGCTGACCACAGGCAGTTAGGGCATTTTCGGAAACAGAGGCATTTTCTTTTTCGCTTGCATTGCTCGCCCGCTCTGCTATCCTACATCTATATATGAGTAGGATACAGCCGCTCCAGCGCACATTGACCCTGGCCCTCCGCCAGCGAAAGGCCCATTCCCTGCGCTCCTTCCAATTCCCCCCCGGAGTCCTCCACGCCTCCTTAATCGAGCGATTCCTCAAATGTGGCAAGGCCAATTGCCGCTGCCACACCGGTGGCCCCAAGCACGGCCCGTTCTTTTATCTCAACCGCTGCTTCGCCAAAGGCCAGGTGCAATCGCTCTTGCTGAAGTCCCCGGGCCAGATTGACCAAGCACGCCAAGGTGTGGCCGCTTATGCCCAGGTCCAGCACGTGCTTGACGAAATCAGCCAAATCAATCGCGAACTGCTCCGCCGTGGTGAACCTCTGGTGGCCGCGTCTTCATGAACGAACTGGCTCAGTTTCTGGGCTACGTAACGAAAGTCTTCGCCATGGGCCGGGTCGTGCGCGGGGTGCGCAGCGATCGGCCCTACGCCAAGATTCCTACGCGGCCCTTGTTGCTGAGCATGCTCATGGGCGTGGCCATCCGCGTCGGCAGTTACCTGGATCTCTCCAAGCAAACCAAGCGTCGGCGCTGGCAACACCTCATCCATTGGCAAGAGCGCATCAGCGACGACGCCTTTCACTATGTGAGCGAGCGCTTCTACCTGGAGGACTTGCGCCAAGGCCTGGCCGGGGTGAACAAGAACCTCAAGGCCAACAAGGCGCTGGAGAGCTGTAAAATCAACGGCCTGCTGCTCCTGAGTTTGGACGCCAACGAACACTTCCACAGTCGCAGTCGCTGCTGTCCGTGCTGCTGCCAGAGGGAGATTCAAGAGACCGACGACCAAGGCCAAAAACACACGGTGATCGAATACTACCACCGGTATGTCTTTGCCCAGATCAACGGGCCCAAGTTCAACGTGCTGGTGGACGTGGAGCCTATCGGTCCCGGGGAAGAGGAAGCCCAGGCCGGCCTGCGCCTGCTGGGGCGGATTCGCCGGCTTTACGGCGTGCGCTTTTTCAACGCCGTGACCATTGACAGTTGGTATGTGCAAGGCCCCTTTTTGAAGGCGGTGGAGAAGCTGGGCTGGGCCTGGATCGTCGTGCTCAAACAGGAACGGATGGAGGTCTTGCAAGAGGCGCGCGCCCTGAGTGCCGGACAAGAACCCGCTCTGGAGTTTGACGACGAAACCCGTGGCCGGCACGTCAAACTCTGGGAGGTCAAAGACCTGAACTTCAGCAAGAGCTACGGCCGCAAAGTGCGGGTGGTCCACTCGCAGGAGACGTGGATCCAGCACAAGATGGTGGGCGGAAAAATGACCCATCAACCCCAGACCAGCGACTGGTGGTGGATGGCATCGGAGGGCTTGGCGGGCTATCCGGTCCAGGTCGTCTATGAGGGCGGTCACCGGCGCTGGGGCATCGAGAACAAGGCGTTCAATGAGCTGACGCAATTCTACCACCTGGAGCATTGCTACCATCACGAACCGGTGGCCATGTTGGCGCAAATGCTGATTTTAGTCCTAGGTTTCGTCCTCTTTAGCGCCTACGCGGTGCTCCACAGTCAACTGGTCCGGTTGGGCCAGGTGAGCCTCAAAGAGCTGGCGCATGACCTGGATCTGGCTTTGGAGGAGGACTTGCCTTGGGATTTGTGGTTTGCCTGTGGCTGACGACCGCCTGGGCGAGCGCTTTCGGGGTGTTGCTCTTTGCAAACTGGCCGACGCAACAAGGAGGACTCGGGGACTGCGGGAGAGGTGTTGTCTCGCGCGGGCTCTGCCCGCCGCCCCTCCATCACGACAGCGCTCGGCGCCGACAAAAATCTGGGCCTCCGAAAGTAAAGCGGCGGCGCACCCCACCTTGCGGAATTGCTGACCGATCTCGCTTGCGCTGGCTCGGCTTTGCTATAACCTGTCTGTTCCGGGCTGTGGCGGCAAACCAGCCGGACAAAAAAAACAAAACCGCAATGAAGTCCACCGGTCGCCTTTCAGATTTCGCGGCGCGCCTGCGCCGGCTTATCCGCACCCGCATCCCGGACCGCGGGTTCGACTCTCTGGCCCTCGAGCTCTTCCGCTTGCAGTTCGAGCAGAATGCGCCTTACCGGCGGATTTGCACGGCCCGGGATGCGTCGCCGGAGGACGCCCCGGACTGGTCCCGCATACCGGCCGCACCGGCGGCGGCGTTCAAGGAATTGGAGCTTTCCTGCCTGCCGCCGGAGGATCGCACGGCGGTCTTTTATTCCAGCGGCACGACCGGGCGGCAGCGCAGCCGGCATTTTCACAACAACGAGTCTCTGGCCCTTTACCGGGCCTCGCTCACGCCGTGGTTTGAGGCCAATGTCATGGATGGCGGATGCGGAATCGGCGAGTGGCAACTGTCAATTCTGGCCCCAGCTCCGGAACAGGCCCCGCACTCGTCGCTGGTTCACATGTTTGAAACGGTTCGCCGCAGGCTCGGCTCGCCGGCATCGGCGTTCCTGGGACAGGCGGCTGCGGATGGCGGGTGGAGACTCGACCTGGAGGCTGCCACGGCGGCGTTGCAAAGCTCAGCGCAGAGCGCGAGGCCCCTGCTCCTGCTCGGCACGGCCCTCATGTTCGCGCGCCTCCTGGACCACCTGGCAGAACAAGGCTTGGAGCTTGAACTGCCGCCCCGCTCGCGCGCAATGGAAACCGGCGGTTACAAGGGCCGTTCACGGGCCTTGCCGGCGGACGAATTGCGCGCGCGCATCACCCGGCGCCTCGGCATTCCCCCCGCCCGCATCATCCGCGAATACGGCATGAGCGAGCTCAGCTCCCAGGCATACGCCGGCCCGCCCGGCTCGCCGCGGCCCTTCCGCTTCCCTGCCTGGGCGCGCGCCCAAATCATTTCGCCGGAAACCGGCCAAGAGGTGGCCGAGGGTGAAACGGGTTTGATTCGCGTGTTTGATTTAGCGAATGTCTTTTCCGTGCTGGCCATTCAGACAGAAGACCTGGCCGTTCGCCGCGCCGACGGCTTCGAGTTGCTGGGCCGCGCCGCCCTGGCCGAACCGCGCGGGTGCTCGTTGATGGCGCACTAGCCGCATTACCCTCCGGAACATGAACCTGCCAAATTATTTCCTGGCGGATCTCCCGCCCGAGGCGACGCTCAGCCCGGCGATGCTCGAGGAGGCGCTGCCAAACCCTTAAGCGCAACCGCGCGCGCTTCCTCGCCAACCGCTCGACACAGAGTCTCATTAAGACCCTGAGCGACCTGGCCGGGCACTGGCTCGAGGCCGATTACCCCTTTCGCAAATTTGCCCTCGAGCTTGGACCGGGGCAAACCGGCTTTTCCCGCGCCACCCTGGCCAGGGGCCTGGATTCGTTCTTTAACGAGTTGACCCCTCAAAACCTCCGGGCCGTGCTGGAACAGGATTTGGGCCACGCGGACCGCCTCGATGCGATGACCTCGGGCGAGCCGGAACAGAAGTCCCATCGCGCCTCCATGGCCCGCGCCCCGGAACTCCAGGTGCATCTGGCGGCGGGCAACCTGCCCAATCCGGCCCTCCTGAGCATCGTATTCGGTCTCCTGGTGCGCTCGGCTCAATTTGTGAAGTGCGCGCAGGGGGCCGCCCTGCTGCCCCGGCTCTTTGCCCATTCACTCTACGAGGCGGAACCCAAACTGGGCGCCTGCCTGGAAATCGCCGAGTGGCGCGGCGGCAATACGGACTTGGAAGGCGCGCTCTTCGCCCAGGCCGATTGCGTCACCGCCACCGGCTCGGATGAAATGCTGGCCGCAATACGCCCGCGGCTGCCGCCCCATACGCGCTTTCTGGGCTACGGCCATCGCGTCAGCTTCGGTTACGTCGCCAGTTCGATGTTGTCGGGCCTCAACGCCGGAAAGGCCGCCGCGCGCGCCGCCGCCGACGTGGCCGCCTGGAACCAGTTGGGCTGCCTCTCACCGCACGTCATTTACGTCCAGCAACGCGGCGCGCAGTCCCCGGAACAATTCGCCGAAATGCCTGGCCGGGGAACTGGCCCGCCTCGAGGAAACCGAACCCCGCGGCGCCCTGCCCGTCCAGACCGCCTCGGCCATTGCCTCGCGCCGCTCGTTTTACGAAGTGCGCGCCGCCCACTCGCCCGATACCCGCCACTGGGCCAGCCCGGACTCGACCGCCTGGACCGTCGTCTATGAGGCCGACCCCCGCTTCCAACTCTCCTGCCTCCATCGCTTCATTTACGTCAAGCCCGCCGGCAATCTGACCGACGCCCTGCAGCAACGCCGAGAGTGTCCGCGGCAAAATCTCGACCGTCGGCCTGGCCGCGCCCGAGGACCAGGCCCTGGGCCTGGCAACCGAACTGGCCCGCTGGGGCGTGCCGCGCGTCTGCCCGCTCGGCCGCATGCAATACCCCCCCTTGACCTGGCGCCACGACGGCCGCCCCGCGTTGGGCGACCTCATCACCTGGACCGACTTCGGAATGCCATGACGATGGAACTACGCAAAACCTTTCAATTCGAGGCGGCGCATTTGTTGCCGCACCTGCCCAGGTCTCACAAATGCCGGCGCCTGCACGGCCACAGCTTCAAAGTGGAAATCGCCGTGGCCGGTGAATGCCATCCCAAGCTGGGCTGGGTGATGGATTACGCCGACATCGCGGCGGCCTTCGAGCCGATCTGGAAAAGGCTCGATCACCGTTATCTGAACGAGATCCCCGGACTCCAAAACCCGACCAGCGAACGCATCGCCGCCTGGATCTGGCGCCGGCTTAAACCGAAACTGCCTCTGCTCACCGAGGTCGTGGTGGCCGAAACCTGTTCGGCCAGGTGCGTCTGCAGAAGCCCTGCCGTTCCCGTTCCCAGCCTGCACGTTGCGGTGAAGGGACACAACCCGGAGGGTTGTCAGAAGGTAGCCGGGGGTCGCGGCGAAGCGGCGAGCCCCGGTGGATGGCGATGAGGGTCACGCACCCCGGAACGGGGTGCCAGAAATCCCGGCGCGGTGCCGGGAGCGTGAGCCTCCCTCTCGCCTGCTCTTACCCCGCATCATGCTCGTTTTTGAGACCGTGGCGTGAGCGCTGCCCAATGCAAGCCCTGTCTGTGCGGTGAATTGATAATTGAGAATCGAAGAATGGTCATTGGCCATTGAAGAACCCCGCTCCGTGACACCCGCACACCCGGAAAGTCGGTCGCCGCGGCGAAGCTCAAGCGAAGCACCCGGGCGCCGGTTGGGGACTCAATGACCAATGACAAATGCTCAATGCTCAATGCTCAATGAGCCTGCCCCAGCGCATTCCACCGCGGAGGCGGTCCGGGGCGGAGCCTCGCTAACCAAGCGGAGAAGTGGGGTAAGAGCAGAGCCTGTCCACGCCTCGGGACCGAGCAATTAAACCAGGACCGGGCACGGCCAGCTCAAGCCTCTCAATCACCACTGCCGCCGCCGCTCCGTCCACCTGGCCCTCGGACCTGTCGCTGCTCAAGAGGACCGGTGCCGAGCAGACCAGACATCAGGAGAAGTCCAGATGGAGCCAGGGGTGAGCGGAGTTGAGGGGATAGGGGCAGGAGTTGGATGAGGGGCCGTGGATTTCCCTTGCATTCCCCTGGCAAGGGGTCCAGGACGGTAAGCATTGCAAATAGTCTGTGCGGTTGCCGGGGACTGTGCTGCCCATCCCGATGAGGCTTGAGACCTGCCGGAGTGGATATGGACATGCTGCTTCTCGACAGAAAGGAAACGTCTATGAAAACGGGCAAGGCAGTATTCGGAATTAACGCCATCACTATGTCTACCTTGGGTCGGGTCCCCGCATCATGGATTCTGCCGCTGTCGTTGTCCTTGGCACTGCCTATCGCGGCGGAGGCTCAATTCGGTTACACGACCAACGACGGCACCATCACCATCACAGGATACACCGGTCCCGGCGGTGCGGTGGACATCCCCAGCACGATCAATGGCCTGCCGGTCACCGGCATCGGGTGGCACGCGTTCATCGGCACCAGCCTGACCAGCGTCACGATTCCCAGCAGCGTCAGCAGCATTATTGGAGACGATGCGTTCGTGAACTGCCGGGGGCTGACAGCGATAACGGTAGATGCCCTGAACCCAACTTATAGCAGTGTGGATGGCGTCTTGTTCGACAAAAGCCAGACCACGCTCCTTGAATGCCCGGGGGGCAAAGCCCGCTGCTCGATCCCCAACAGCGTCACCAGCATCGGCGACTATGCGTTCGAGTACTGCACGAGCCTGACCAGCGTCACCATCAACAACAGCGTCACCAGCATCGGAGACCAGGCGTTGTCTGGCTGCACCAGCCTGACCAGCATCACGATCCCGGATAGCGTCACCTGCATCGGGTGGATGGCGTTCTTTTACTGCACCAGCCTGGCCAGCGTCACAATCGGCAGCGGCGTCACCGACATAGAGGCGTGGGCGTTCTCCAACTGCGGGGACCTAACCAGCGTGTTTTTTCAGGGCAACGCCCCCGGCTGTGACTACCACGGTGTGTTCAACTCCCCAGCAACGCCTGGGAACCCGGAAGTCTGGGACCCTGCGACTATCTATTACTTGCCAGGAACCACCGGCTGGGGCACGATGTTTGGCGGTCTTCCGACCGTGCTTTGGAACCCGCAGGTGCAGACCAGCGATGCCAGCTTCGGCATTCGGACCAATCAGTTTGGTTTCAACATCACTGGGAACAGGGGCCTAGTCGTCGTTGTAGAAGCCTGCACGAACCTAGCCAACCCCACGTGGTATCCGCTACAAACCATCACACTCACCGGCGGCTCGGTCTATTTCAGCGACCCCCAGTGGACCAACTATGGCAGCCGTTTCTATCGCCTCAGCATGCCGTGAGGCGGAGGACGCGCATCAACAAAGGACCTTTCACCTAGACAGCCTCAATCACCGGCGGCCGTCATCAACCCCAACTGCTCATAGCTAAACACCTTAGTTAAAGGCCCTGTTCCCCGCCCTCCAACACTTGCCACTCTATAGCCTGCCCCATCAATCAAGCAGAGCTGTAGAGCAGCAAGTGTCGGAGGGCGACGGGTGATTACAGGGAACGGCACTGGTCGTGACAGGCCAGTTTTTCTGCGGTGGCATTGATGCTGCCCTTGCAACGAGGTTTACGGCCGGTTTCAACCATGCCAGGTGGTTGAACATTGAACCAGACGGAACGAACAGCAGGGTTGGTTCCCCTGTGGCGCAGAGCCTGAATTCGACCTAGATTTTATTCACTACAGTCGGGCGAAAGTGAGTGCGATCGGGGTTTCGGCCTGATTTTACAGGGCTCCCAATGACATGCAGATTTCTCAAAAAACCGCTTGCTCGTCTCCGAGGTAGTGTATATAATAGTCACTACATGAGCTTCATTCGGAAGATCCGAAAAGGCGACCGCACTTACCTCGCCGAGGTCGAAACCCGCCGCGTCGAGGGCAAGGTGGTCCAGCGCTTTATTCGCTATGTGGGCAAGGAGGCTGACGGCCGCACCATCCTATCAACCTCCCTCTCGGAAGCCGAAGTCGAAGCCGTCAAACTCTACGGTCCACTGCTGGTGCTGCACCACCTCGCCACCGAAATCCAACTGCCCGAACTCCTGGGCGACTACAGCCAGGAAATCCTCAGCCTGGTCTATGCCCACTGCTTGGACTATCGGAGCCTTAACTACATGCCCAGTTGGTTCGAACGTACCGACCTGAACTTTCTTCTGGATCTGGAGGGCCTGACCGAAAGGCGCCTGGTGGGCGCGTTGGACCACCTGGAAAGCCTCGACGCGGAGGCCTGGCAGCGGCAGCTCTTCCAAGGGGTTTGCCACCAATACCGCCTGCGGCCCTCCGGTGTCATCTACGACGTGACTAACACCTACCTCTATGGCCGGCATTGCCCGCTGGGCAAACCGGGTCACGACAAGGAGGAGGTCAAGGGGCGGCCCCTCATCCAGGTGGGTCTGGGCGTGACCCAGGTCGAAGGCATTCCCTTGTTTCACAAGGTCTTCGACGGCAACGTCCATGATGCACGCACCTTGCACGACTTGGTCACCCTCTTTGCGAGCTACGGCTTGGAACCGGGGCTGTTCATCTACGACCGGGGTATCACCAGCGGGCGTAACATCAAGGACATCAAGCACTTGTCCTGGGACACGCTCTGCGGGGTCCCCCTCAACGACGCCTTGAAAAAGTTCTGGCGCCCTTATGCCGATCCCCAGCTATTGATGCAACTGCCCTATCGGCAACGAGTGGGTTCGACCGTCTTTTACACCTGCCTGCGCCCCTACCAATTGGATGGGGTGCGCGGACGCTTGGCGCTGTGTTTGAACGAGCGTCACCAACGCGACGCCCGCGAATCCCGCCGCGATGAGATCCTCTACGCCCAAAACCTCTTGGCCCAAGGCAAGTCTATTAAACCCGGCCTGGAACGTTTCTTCGATGCCCGCGGCCATCTGCTGCCCGCCGTCTTGACCGAGGCCGAAGAGTTCGACGGCTACTCGTGCATCTTCTGTACCCGCTCCTTATCCGAGGACCAAATGCTTTCCCTCTATTTTGACAAGGATATTGTCGAAAAAGCCTTCCACAGTCTCAAGGGTATCACCCACCTGCGGCCGGTGCGCCACTGGCTAGCCGAGCGCGTGCATGCTCACGTCTTCGTCTGCTATTTGGCCTACCTGCTCTTGTCTTTGCTGCGCTATCGCTTGCGCCGTACGGACTTCACCGCGGAAGCCGCACTCCTGGAATTGGGCACGATGTATAAGGTCTATCTTCGGGACGCCAAGCGGGGTTTCAGGCTTTCCCGCGTCGTGGCGCTAACCAAGAAACAGGAAACCATCCTCAAGGCCATCAACAAGCGGCTCCTCCGGGCGCAGGATTAATGTAGTGATCACTTTTTAGGTCGAATTCAGGGCAGAGGATGAAGGCGGCAACGGTTTTGGCGGTTTCGGGCAACCGATATTTCACTGTTTTCATGGTGTGCTTTTCGTGTCGGGCAATTGTCGCTCCGCTCACGTTTCGTGGGTGGGCGGTGGTTTACGGAAACTCGTCTGGGTGATGGATTACGCCGACATCGCGGCGGCGTTCGAGCCGATCTGGAAGAAGCTCGATCACTATTATCTCAACCAAATCCCCGGACTCCAAAACCCGAGCGGTGAATGCATCGCCGCCTGGATCTGGCGCCGGCTCAAACCGAAACTGCCTCTGCTCACCGAGGTCGTCGTGGCCGAAACCTGTTCGGCCAGGTGCGTCTGCAGAGGCATGCCGACTGCCCGGGAGCGGGGCAGATCTGAACCGTTACCCCCCACGCGCGCGAGCAGAACGTAGCGGCGTCTCGGCAGAGCGCCGCCGATAGCGGACCATCCCCACGATCCGACCTGAACAGTTGCCAGGACCCAGGCGCGGCAAAACCTCCTCTTGAGATTCAAGCTCCTGAACGACCGCCGGCCCACCGCGCCCGCATCGCGGCACCTTTCGATACCTGCCGGCTTTGAAGGTCAGCCTGACCTTAGCCTGGATAGTTCAGGGCCCGGAGCCATTAGTTCAGCCACCGCCTCGGCAAGGCCCCGTCAGGAGCGCCATATTTATGGTCCAGGGGCATCGAGGGGGCCAAGCTCCGTCAGGAGCGGCATGTCGGCGTCGCACCGGCCAGCGGGCTGATATGCGGCTCCTGACGGAGCGCGTGAGCCGTAGAGTGCTAGAACCAAGTCAGTTAAACGGTGCAGTTGATGGTAAGGCGGCGTAAATAAATAAAGGTATCAACTTCTGAGAATCGTGGTATGATAGCTGCACATGAGTGCTATTGCCGCGCTGACGCAGAAGTTCAGGGCCATTTGGCCACTCCTAAATGAGCGGACCCGGCGCCTTACCGCCGCCAATGAAGCTATGCAGATGGGTTATGGCGGTGTCTGCGTGGTTCACCGGGCTTGTGGCTTGTCCCGCAAAGCCATCCTCAAGGGTATTGGCGAAATCGAGCGGGGCGACTCCTCGCTGGCGGAGCGCATCCGGCGCCCGGGCGCCGGACGCAAGAACCTCACGGTGTTGGATTCCGGGCTGGTGGCGGCGCTGGACGATTTGATTGAGGGCGGAACTCGCGGCGATCCGGAATCTCCCTTGCGCTGGGTCTGCAAGAGCACTCGGACCCTGGCCGAGGAGTTAAGCCAGCAAGCTCATCCGGTGAGCCACATGCGGGTGGCCCAACTGCTGCACGAGCAGGACTACAGTTTGCAGAGCAATCGGAAGCTGGAGGAAGGGGAGGACCACCCGGACCGCGACGCCCAATTTCGGCATATCAACCGGTGCGTGAAGCGGGCCTTGGCGGCGGGGGAGCCGGTCATTTCGGTGGACACCAAGAAGAAGGAACTGGTGGGCAACTACGCCAATAGCGGCCAACAATGGCGTGTGGCGAAACAACCGCAACGGGTCAAGGGGCACGACTTCCCGGGTCCCGAGGTGCCTCGCGCCTATCCCTACGGCATCTATGACTTGGGGCGCAACAGCGGATTCGTAAACGTGGGCACCGACCATGACACGGGGGCCTTTGCGGTGGCCTCGATTCGTGGGTGGTGGCGCTTTGAAGGGCGAAGACTTTATCCTGCGGTCCGGACGCTGTGGATCACCGCCGATGGCGGAGGCAGCAATGGGTGGCGGCTGCGACTCTGGAAACTCGAGTTGCAGGGCTTTGCCGACGAAAGTGGGCTGTGCCTTTCCATCTGCCACTTTCCGCCCGGCACCAGCAAGTGGAACAAGATCGAACACCGACTCTTTTCGTTCATTTCGTCCAACTGGCGCGGTGAACCGTTGCGAGATTACCAGACGGTCGTGAACCTGATTGCCAGCACAACGACGGCCAAAGGATTGACGGTGACCTGCCGGCTGGATCGTCGAAAGTATCCGACGGGTAGAAAAGTCTCACGCGAGCAGATGAAGCAAGTGAACCTAAAGCCTAACAAGTTCCATGGTGAGTGGAACTATACCATCGAGCCTCACGGGTGAACCAACTTGATACCTTTATTTATTTACGCCGCCTAACAACAACTAAATCCTACCGAGGCGGGTCCGCGCCCGTCTCGAAAACGTGGTCAAAACCCTCGGTCTCCAACCGAGGGGAACGAAGCCAGTGCCGCACAGTAATGGGCGGTAGCGAAGAGGCCGGGCCACGTCATTCCGAGGGGTCTTGCATAGGCTTGGCCGTTGGGCGAGCATCCGCTCCGTTTGCGAAGCCTGAGCCGTTGGCCCCACAACGGCTCCCGTGTCGGTGCGTGCGGTTATCCGGCGCGGCTAACCGGGTCATAGGCGTGGTCACTCGGAAACAATGGTCCTCGCACTTCACCGGCGAAGTCCCACCGCGTCCTGGTTCTCCCAACCAGGCAACGGTCGGCCATAAGGTTCGTCCGAAAAGCCGACCCCATGCGCGGGTGCAGCGAAGGCGGTCTCCGCCGCCGCTGCTTTGGGGATGTCAGCAGAGCCAAAGTAGGTCGGCCGCAGGGCCAACTGAAAGGCAAAACCTCAGTCAGCATCCCGAAGGGTTCCGGCACACGGGGCCAGTTAGCCCGCCGACTCCAGCCTCATTCTGGCTCGCTGTGGCCTCTTGCGCAGCAACTCGGCGTCAGCTAAGAAACAGCCCCCAACTGGCCGGCGCCAGGGCGGGATGCAGTTCGTCAGTGTGGGAGACAACAGCATGGTTGTAGAACCAACAGTCACAATGCGCCCAGCGCCCAAACGCAAGGCTCATTCGCTAACCGGCAGAATCACCCTGCCTCTGCTGGCCGCCGCCTTCAAAGCGGTCAAGGCCAACCGGGGCGTTGCGGGCGTGGACAAGGTGAGCATCAAAATGTTTGAGGCCAACCTTGCCCAAAACCTCCACGCGCTTATGCGACAACTCAAGGATGGCTCCTTCGAGCCTTACCCGCTGCGGCGTGTTTTCATCCCCAAAAATGAAACGGAGTTTCGTCCGCTCGGTATTCCCGCGGTTCGAGACCGAGTCGCTCAGGAGGTGGTTCGTCGCCTTTGGCAGCCCATCTTTGAACCGCTGTTTCACGAGGCGTCCTACGGCTTTCGCCCAGGACGTAACTGCCATCAGGCGCTGGCGGCGGCATTATCGCTCCACGACCAAGGCCACGAGGTTGTCCTCGACGCCGACATCAAGGGGTTTTTCGATAATCTGCCGTTGCGCGTCATTATGCAGGCTGTGGCCGCAGAAGTGGCTGACGGCAACATCCTGCGCCTGGTCGAGAAGTTTCTTCGCTCCGGGGTGATGGAAAACGGGCGGTTCAAGCCAACGACCCTTGGCACTCCGCAAGGCGGTGTCATCTCGCCGTTGCTGGCCAATATCGTTCTCAATCACTTGGACTGGCAACTCCATGATGCCGGCTTCCGCTTCGTGCGCTATGCCGACGACTTTGTGGTGCTCTGCCTCACCCAAACTCAGGCCCAAGAGGCGCTGACCAAGGTGCAAACCGTCCTGGGGGAATTGGGGCTGAGCCTCAGCCCCGAGAAAACGCGCATCACAACTTACCGCAAAGGCTATGCCTTTCTGGGATTTGTGCTCTCGCGTTGCTCCCGGCGGATGCGCCCAAAGTCAGTCAAGAAATTCAAAGACCAGGTGCGGGCGTCCACCCGCCGAAAGCACAACTTCGACCGCCGTGTCGTCGAGAAACTCAACCCGCTCATCCGGGGCACCGGACACTACTTTGGCACCTCGTGGAGCACGAACCGAGAACGGTTCAACCAACTCGATTCGTGGGTCAGGATGCGGCTACGCTCTATGAAATACAAGCGCAAGTCCCGTCACGACAACCGCAAGCTGCGCATTAAAAGTTTTGTCCGACTCGGGTTGTTCACGCTGGAAAGCATCCTGTTGGGCCATGCCAACGCACACCGCCCGGACTCCCCGCAAGGGGCAAGGACTGTTCACCGTGAGGTGAAACACTGGTGGCGCTTTGATGTGGAGCCAGTGCAGGGGTCGCCCGGAGCATGAAACATGCACGCCGGCAAATATGAGGAATCAACTTCATTGCGACAATGGGGAGGGGGTGGCCACGCGCCACCCCCTTACCC
>CAVQND010000029.1:0-220068 GCA_963713735.1 uncultured bacterium | reverse complement strand
GTGGCCATCGGCAAACGTGAGACTCCCGGCGCCGTTGTGGTAGCTGCCGGGGTAGCCCACCAGCCGGTACAAGGCCGGATTGGCCTCCCGAAATCCGCCTGGATGGAGGAAGAAGTGGCTGTCCATGATCGAGTCCTCCCGCTCATCGAGGAAAACGAAACACTGGGCGGGCCCCGGGTTTCGGAAATCGGTGGTCGTTTTCACCACCAGTTTCCGCACCCAGTCGGTCACAAAATCGGGCGCGTCCGGAATTCGATTGGGGTGATAGAATCCGAGTTGTCCGTTCATGGAGAAGCTCCGAGTGCGGGGCAGGCGCACACCCCCTACCGTGCGGGTGCTTTTGTCCGCCGGACAGCGCCAGGTGCCGGGCACGGCGCCGTACGCCGCGAGCGGGCTGTGCAGCAGGTAGGAGATGTTGGTGCTGTCTCCGGGCGACGCGCCCCCCGGAGGCTCGAGACCGGGAGAGTCCAGGGTCAACCATCCCCGGACCCAAGTTTCCCAATCCGCCTGGGCCAGATAGCCGATGTTCATGGGCACGCGGTCGTCTTGGTCGTGCGCATACATCGTCCACGAAAACGTCATCTGCTTCAGGTTGTTCAGGCAGCCGATGCCTTGCGCCTTGGTCTTGCTCCTGGAGAGCGCGGGTAACAGAAGGGAAGCCAGGATGGCGATGATGGCGATAACCACAAGGAGTTCGATCAGGGTGAAGGCCGAAGGAGGCACGGTCGGGCCTTTCACAGAAGGAAACGAAGACAACGAAGAAGATTCGGAAAGCGAAGGGGATACGGCGAGTTGTCCCGCCGTTCTTCGTTTTCTTCGTTGGCTTCTGTGAAAATTCATGGAGCACCTTGTCTCTTCTCGAAGGCTTCGATCTCCTCCCACGACGGCGCGCGCCAGAGCAGTGCTACGCCCTCAAAGCTGTCCGCGAACAGCGTGTTGCCGTCCGGCGAAAACCCAATGTGATGGAAGAACAATCCGGTTTCCCCCGGCAGCGTCGCCACGTCCCGGCCGGTCTCCACGTCCCAGAGCTTGACGAGGCCTTTCGGACTGGTTCCGGTGGTGAACAACCGCCGTCCATCAGGTGAAAAGATGAGATCGTGCAGTCCGCTCCGGTAGCCGCGACCGATGAGCGTGGCTTGCCGGGTGAGGACATCCCAGAGTGAGATCACGCCATTCAACCCCGCCGTGGCGAACCGCCTTCCGTCCGGTGAGAACCTCAAGCGCACCCGGTTCGCGCCCTGGCAGTTGAACGTCGCCTGCCTCTTTCGGGTCACGATGTCCCACCAGGCAGCCGTTCCATTGTCGTATCCGATGGCGACGATGCTTTCGTCGGGAGAGAAATCCAAGTCACGGAGCTTTGTGCGGCTGATACCTTGCAGATTGACCTCGCGCCAGGCTGGCACCGTCCAGATCTTGGTGTCAAACCAGCCCGAAACAAAGGCGCCACAATGAAGATAGCCACTTCGCGGCGAGAACTGGACGGCGAAGGCCCAGGCATCCGGGAAGACCAGGTTGGCAACGCGCCGGCGCGCCGGGAAATCCCAGACCTGGATGTTGCCGTTCGTGTCACAGAGGGCCAGCCAACGACCGTCTCTGGAAAGGTCCAGACTCGAGTGGTTGGTCCCCAGGTAGGGCAAGCTCTTCAGCTTTCGCGGGCCAGCCGCGTCCCACCTCACCACCGCGCCTTCAGGCCGGGTGACGGTGAGGAAGGTCTTGCTGTCCGGCAAAAAGGCCAATCCCCACGACCAGATCTTAGTGGGCAACACCGCATAGGCAGGCGGAGGTTGTGCGGCGAGGTCCCAATACCGCACGGAGCCGTTTGCGGCGCCCGTTACCAGGTCCTGACCATCCGGCGACCAGGCGATGGCCCGAAGCCCTTCAATCTCGCCCTGGAACCGTCGGCGCTCCGTCTTGCGGGCGACATCCCAGAGGCGGAGGGTGCGATCGCCGCTGACCGACGCTAGCGTTTGCCCGTCGGGCGAGAAGGCCAGGCCGGTAATCCAGCCGCTGTGCCCGGGGAGTGTCGTGTTGGTGCCTGCCGCCAAATCCCGGATGTGGATCTCGTTGTCGTTGTTTCCGCAGCCTGCGGCCAACAGCTTGCTCTCCGGCGAGAAGGCCAGGGCGGTGACCCCATCCGCTGGGAGGGGGAGTGGGATCACCGTCTCTTTCCCGGTAGCCCTCTCCAAGAGGCGAATCCGCGGTTTGGCCTCGCCCACGACCAGCCAACGGCCATCGGGCGAGAAGAGCACGCAGCCGTAGTCCTCGCTGGCATGCCACCAGATCGGCTTGGCCGCCGTCGCGTTCGTGACGAGGGAGTATCGCCCAGGGAGGCTATCGTCGAGCGCGGTGGGAAAGTCGCTTATGACTTGTCCGGATTCGAGGTTCCAGACGCGGACAGTCCCGTTGAACGCCAAGGCGGCCAACTGCTTGGCATCGGGGGAGAACGTAATCGAGAGGATGGCGTGCAAGTGCGGAAACCGCGCGATTTCCTTCTGAGCGCTCAGCTCCCAAAGGCTGACCACGGGCACCCCAACGGCATCCTTGTTGCCCCAAGCCAGCAGGTTTGTTCGGGGTGAAAAAGCCAAGGCCCCGCCCAGACCCGCGCCCGGTAGGTCGGTCGCCAGCCGCTTGGCCACGGCATCCCAGAGGGCCGCTGCTCCGCCCTCCCGGCGCACGGCCAGCCACTTTCCGTCCGACGAAAAGGCCAGGGCCGACACCGCGTTGGAGTATCGGCAGAGAAGAGAACGTTTGTCGCTCCGGCAACGCGCCCACAGATAACGCCATTCCCAGCCCCGCAAATCAATTTCGGTTTCCTGCTTTCTGCTTTTTGCTTCGCCTTGGGGCCGGTGCCGGTTGAGCAATTGCCGAGCACGGCCCAAGTCGGTTTCCTCCAAGGCGCGCTGCACCTCCTTCATATCGCCCGCGTAGGCATTTCGCCGGGCGAGCAGGGCCTCGGCCTCGGCGTTCGCTCGCTGCGATTCCGCCCGATGCCATTGCCAGAGCACGCCGGCCAAACCGAGCCCGGTAACGACGATCAAAGCGGCGATCAGCCCCGCCCGGACCGGTTGCCGGCGGCACCAGCGCCAGGCCTTGCCGGCGGGGCCGATGGGGCGGGCCAACACGGGTTGGCCGTTCAGAAAGCGCGCCAGTTCTTCCGCCAGGGCCAGCGCGGTCGGATACCGTTTGGCCGGCTCCTTCTCCAGGCACTTCAAACAAATTGTTTCCAAGTCACGCGGGACGGCTGGATTCAGCAAGCGCGGCGCAACCGGCTCCGCGTTCAAGACGTGGTCCAGCGTGTCGGTGAGCGTGGCGGCCTGGAACGGCGGCCGCCCCGCCAGCAAGTGATACAGCATCGCTCCCAGGCCATAAACGTCGCTGCGCCGCGAGACCTTGCCCCGCTTGGCCGCCGCCTGCTCCGGGGGCATGTAGCTGGGCGAGCCAACCACCTGGCCGCTCAGCGTCACCTCCGATTCGCCCTCGAACCGCTTGGCCAGCCCGAAGTCCGTCACCCGCGGTTGGTCCTTGGAGTCGATCAGGACGTTCGAGGGTTTCAGGTCCCGATGCAGGATGCCGTGCTCGTGCGCAAAGTGGACCGCCTCGGCCACGATCTTCATGTAGGCGGCGGCGCGTTCGGCGGGCAGCGGCCACTGCACCACCAGCTTGGCCAGGCTCGGTCCGTCCACGTAATCCATCACCAAATAATGCTGGCCCTGGTGGACGCCGACTTCGTGGATCGTCACAATGTTCGGGTGCTGCAGACTGGCGGCCGCAGAGGCCTCGACTCGAAAGCGCTTCACGTACTCGGGACTCGATAGCGCGCCCGAGAGCAACAGCTTCACGGCCACGATCCGGTCCAGGCTCACCTGCCGCGCTCGGTAAACGATGCCCATGCCGCCGCGGGCAACTTCCTCGCTCAGTTCGTAGTCACCGAAGGCAATCCCCGCTCCCAGGGACAAAGGCGAAGGAACAGGTGTGGGAGAGGAACGTTCGGGGACGGCATCCGCCTGAAGCCCCAGCGCCAGCAGGCAGCACGTGCAAAGGCCGTTCTGCTTCGCCGCGGAGATTTCCGCGCCGCACTCGGAACAGTGTTGCAGCGATGCCATAGCAAGGGCCATCACCTTGTTACCACAGCAAATGACTCGCAGGGTAACAGGGAACCTGGCTTCATCGGGCCGTGATGGCGATCAGATAGCGAATTTCTTCTTCAGCCTCCTGGGGAGTGGCCACTGTGTGAACGATCTCGACGCGCACCAGTTCTCCATACCGCTTGCGGAGCCGGTGCACCGCCATCTTGACCGCGTCTTCGGTCAGGCCCAATGGCGTGGCCAGCTCCGCGTAAGGCAGCATCTGTTCTGCGCCGGTCAGACAAGGCTGGAGCCGCCCAAACAGGTCGGCCTTGCCGGCGGCGGCATACTCGTCGCCCAGCCGGTTCATGACCTGCTCGAGCACCGTGGCCGCCCACTGCCGGTCGAATAAGCTCTCCGGCGCCGCCGCGTCGGCCGGTTCGGCTTGAAAGCGCGATTCCAGATCCGGCTCGTCCAGGGAAAAGGCGACCCTGCGCTCGTCACGCTTCTGGGCGTGGTGGCGCTCCCGCTCGTTGACGAGGAAATGATTCAGCGCCTTGAGCAGGAAGGAGCGGAACTTCCCCCCCTCACGCCGGATCCGGGCGAGCGCCTGCTTGTCCAGCAACCGGGCGAAGAATTCCTGGGTCAAGTCCTCTGCGTCCTGGGCGGCGTGGCCCTGGCGGCGAACGTAGGCGTAAAGCGGATACCAATAGGTGCGGCAGAGCTGCTCCAGGGCCTCGGCCGCCTGGGACGAGTCGCTGCTCCCCGCCGCCAGCACCACGCTCCAGTGGGTTGTCGTGAACTCCCGGCCCGCACCCGCGGACAGCCCCTGCCATGCTTCCTCGCCCATGGCAGGTCTTTTTATCCGAAAACCGCGCCAAACAAAAGCCCAAAAGTGGCAGGAGAACGAGACTGCTTTCACCAGAAAGCTGGTGCAGGGCGGCGTCGGAGCCGGACTGTGGGACAATACCTAAAGCGTGGCGGCGGACACGGTGCAGATCCCAGCCATGGCCAGCACGGCCACGGCAACCGTCAAAAGAAGTCGAGTTTTCATGCCACGCCTGAGAGTTGCTTTCGTTCCCGGTTTTCCTTTTCGCTGCGTTCAGGTTCAGTTGGCCTCGAGCACCCGGAAAAATCGTTTCGGATCTGCCGGGGGTATGGTGCAGGACGCCTCGACCGACGCGTTGGTGGCCAGGACGGTGGTGGCGAGGGTGGAGAGAACGCGACGCGTCCAAGGGCCTTTGGCAGGGTCCGGCGTGGATTCGACGCCGTAGATCCGCCCCGCTTCGCCCTGCCACACCAGCCGGACTTGGTTGTTGCTCTCGATGGTCGAGCCTGAGATTTGCGGCGCCACGCCGCCTTGCGGATCGAAAACCCACAGGCTGTCATAGTAAGCGGCGCCGACGGGATGTACAACCGGGTCATGGTTGGCCCCGCCGGAGTGATAAATCTTGCCGTCGATGGTCGCGCAGGCGGCGGCTTCACAGGTCGCTGGGATCTTCCTTTTGGCGGTGAACCTGTCTTGGACTGGATCGTAGGCGACGGTGAGGTCATACGTCGTGTTTCCGTCGTCTGTCGAGCCGCCGAAAAGATACACAATGCCGTCCACCACACTGGAGGCCGAAAAGAAGCTGTTGAGGCTCCAGGCAGGGATTGGGGCCTTGCGGGTCCAGCCGTTGGTCGTTGGGTCGTAGGCGAAGGTGCTCTTGTCAAAGAAAATGTAAATGATCCCGTTCACGGCATTGGCGGCTGCGAATGGGCACGGTGTGGGCAGGGCTTTCTTCGGACTCCATTGGTCAGTCTTGGGGTCATAGGCTTCGACCGTTGCCAAGCCCTGCATGTTTCCAGCGCTGATAGTGCCGATAGCGCCGCCGATGGCGTAGAGGATCCCATCCACCGCACAAGCGCCCACACCGCTTCGTGCCGTAGGGAGGTGGGCTTTGGTCACCCACGTGTCCGTCTTGGGATCGTAGGCTTCCACCGCGTTCGTCGCCGGGCTGAACATGCACCCGCCGCCGATGACGTAGATGATGCCGTCCACGGCGCACGCCCCCGGCCAACGGCGCGCCGTCGGCATGTCCCTTTTGCGCGTCCACGAGTCGGTTTTGGGATCGTAGGCGAAGAGGGTTGGCAGTTGCGTGTAAACGCCCACGTCCTTGTGGCCCCCGACGACGTAGAGGATTCCGTCCACCTCGCAGGAGGCGTGGGTGTCGAGGGCCATCGGCATGGGGGCCTTGAGGGTCCAGGAGCCGGGGGCGGCCACGACCGGTTGGGAGTTAAGGCAAAGACAGCAGGCGAAGACCGTTACGGACCCGATCAGCCGCCGGCTCGGGATGGTTCGTGCGATGTGCTTTTTCATGGTGATTGCATTCATAGGATCGTTTGCAAATGGGTCATTACACCCCAATACAGAAGCAAACGGGAGAAAAGGTGACACCCCAAGCCGCTTAATTTGTCGTAGCCTGGCAGAGCGGGGAGCCAGTTGCCGCCCGGACAGCGGGCCGGCTTTCGCTTCGAGAATGTCGCCATTGACTTCCTTCTTGCCGCCCTGAGCGGCGTCCACGCGGCTGACTTCCACACGAGCCACCAGGTCCGCGTGGAAGCTGCGCGCTTACGGAGGGCGCGGTGGGCCTCGGAGGACTGCTTCAGCGCACCCACCTGCCGCTACACGGATTTCAGTAGGTGATACTTCCCTCGATCGTGTCCTTGGAGGTGATGGTCATAGTCCCGGCGATCGGGTCCACCTTGATCACCATGTCTGACGTCACCGACGTGGCGCTGCCAGTTGCGCCCTCGAAACGACCCGTGCCGCCGGTGATGTAGAACACCTCGGTGGGGGTCATCTCAAGGAACTGTTGGTCCCCGTTCGCCGCCGTCAGAATATCCTTCGCCCCAGATTACGGTGCCCTTAGCGTCCATGTATCCCTCGACGTGCGTGATGTACCGTCCGACTTCGGTGCCTTCCCCCTGCTCAGATGCGACGAAACTGCCGTCCGCCAGGCTGACAACCATCGTCGCATACCCGTGAGCTTTGAGCGGACGTGTCACCGGGTGTTTTAGGCTGCCGAGGGCCGACAGCCCAACGAGACACGCCCCGAGGGCGACGAGCATAACATGTTTCTTGGCGATCATACTGCTATTCCTTTCTTTTGGTTTGTTGTTCTTGTTTTGTTGTGCGGCGTTTTCAGCGGCTCGGATGCGCTCTTTTGGTCGCCGCCGCAACCGGCGCCCGCCGCGCTTCCAGTCCACCGGCCGCAATAGGTAAAGAAGGAAAAACTGAAAAAGGTGACAGGCCGGTTAGTCGCCTCTTTGGAACGTCCGCTCCTGCATCCATTGAACGTCCGGGTTGTCCGGACAGGAGATGCCGTCCACCGTTCTGAGAATAGGGTAGTCGCGAAGCATCCGGGCTACGGCTCCGGCAGCCCGGTCTGCAGCCAGCGCAGGTCTTCCAGGTCCAGTGCGTTTGCCGCCGGGGTGTTCTGGTCAGGCCCCAATCGCTTCGGCCAGCGCCACTGCTTGAACAACACATGCCCGTCCGCGAAAGAGAGATTGGCGCCCCGGTTGTGCCGGTCCAACGGCTGAGACAGCCAGTTTCGGTTCTGGTCGGTTTGGGCGACGGGCCAAGTCCAAAAGGGCCCGCCCACGATCGTCCCCTCGCTGCCGTCCAGAAACGCCCACACCTGCGTGGGCGAAGGGCGGTCGATCCGGGAGTAGGTCGTGCGGAACATGGCGACGACTGCCGGGTGCGAGTTTGGGTCGTTGCCATTCAAGGCTCCATTGAGCGTGTAGCTGCGCGTGCGGGGCAGTTGCGGCTGGTTGTCGACACTGGATTGGTCGGTGGGACAGCGGTAAACCCGAATGGCGTGCAGGTAGAAGAACAGCGTGCCGCGCTCGAGGTTCGTCGTCGTCATGTCCGCGCGCGCGTTTCCTACGACCCACGAACCAGGCGGAGTCCACCACTGCCCGGAGGCGCCGTCCCAGACCACCAGATTCAGCGGCAAACGGTCGTTGTTGTCATGGGCGTACATGAGCCAGGCCAGTTGAAGTTGCTCGAGGTTGTTCCCGCAGGATACCGACTGCGCCTTGGCCTTGGCCCTGGAGAGCGCGGGTAACAGGAGCGACGCCAGGATAGCGATGATGGCGATGACCACGAGCAACTCGATGAGGGTGAAGGCGGATTTCACAGAAGGAAACGAAGAGAACGAAGGGGATTCGGCAATGGACGCCCCCACTGTGAGCCCTCTTTGTTGCCTTCGTTGCCTTCTGTAAAAACTCATGGAACTCTTCTCTCCTTCTCCTTTGTCTCGATCTCCGCCCACGAGGGCGCGCGCCAGAGCAGCGTCGTGCCCTCGAGGCGGGTTGCGAACAGTGTGTTGCCGTCGGGCGAAAAGCCGATGTGGACGAACAATCCAGGCCCGCCCGGCAGCGTCACCACCTCGCGGCCGGTCTCCACGTCCCAGATTTTGACCAGGTCGTTGGTGCTGGTGCCGGAGGCCACCAGACGACGTCCGTCGGATGAAAGCGCGAGGTCGATTAGCCTGTCGCGGCGGCCGTGCGCGACGGGCCTGACCCGCCGGGTCGCGACGTCCCACACCCTTATCTGGCCGTCAAGGCTGCCCGCGGCGAAAACCCTCGCGACCGCAGAAAACGCCACTTGGATGCGGCCCGCATCCGAGAAGCGGCACAGCGCCTGCCGCCGTCCGGTCGCGAGGTCCCACCAGGCCACCGTTCCATCCTCATACGCAATGGCCAGTGTGCGTTCGTCTGGGGAGAGATCCGCTTCGAAAAGATTGTCGAGGTTGACGCCCCGAAGCCCAATCTCGCGCCACCCGTCCACCGCATAGAGCTTGGGGGCGAGCGGATTCGGCTTGGGGGCGAGCGGATTCGAGGGCGAAGTGCCGCAGTGTAGGATCTTACCGGAAGGTGAAAACATGAGGCAAAAGATCCACCTTCCCGGCGAGACCAGGTTCGTGACGAACCGATGCCCGGGGTAGTCCCACACCTGGATATTCCCGTAGTGGTCACCCAGGGCCAGCCAGCGGCCGTCTCTGGAGAGATCCACACTAGTATGGTTGGTCCCGAGCCAGGGCAATTCCCCCACCCGCCGCCAAGTGTTCGGTTCCCTTTCGACGCTCCACCGCACCACCGAGCCCCGGGGGCGCGTCACGGTCAGCAGGCTCCGGCAGTCCGGAGAGAAGACCGGCCCCCAGAACCAGGCACGCTCCTCCAGAGTTGCGTGCGAGGGTGCAGGGTCTGCGGTGGGGTCCCAATAACGCACCGAGCCATCCTTGCTTCCCGTCACGAGGTCATGGCCATCGGGCGACCAGGCGACCGCCCAAACCTCATCCCTATGGCCTTGGAAACGCCGCCGCTCGACCTTCCGGGCGACATCCCAAAGGCGGAGGGTCTGGTCGGTGCTGACCGAGGCCAGCGTTTGCCCATCCGGCGAGAAGGCGAGACCGGCGATGCAACCGCTATGCCCGGCGAGCCGTGCCACCGCGCCGACCGCCAAATCCCAGACATACACTTGGTGGTCCTCGAATCCACACCCAGCCGCGAGCCGCTTGCTGTCAGGCGAGAAGGCCAACGCGACGATCCCGCCAGTTGACGCTGGCACAGGGATCACCGTCTCTTTGCCTGTGATCCTGTCCAGCAGCCGAATGCGCGGTTTGGCTTCGCCGACGGCCAGCCACTGGCCATCGGGCGAAAAGAGCACACAACCATAGTGGCTGCTAAAATAAGCGTCAACCTGGCTGCTGCCGGGCTGAGCAGAGAAGAGCTCGGCCCGAACGTTGACCGTAGCCGTGGCGAAGTTGGTCAGGACGGTTTGTGACTTGACGTCCCAGACGCAGACGGCGCCGTCGTGCGCCAAGGTGGCCATGGCCCTCGTGTCGGGCGAGAACGCGACGGATACGAGTTCCTCGGAGAGAGGGAAGTGCGCGCTCGGCGTGCGCGCGTCCAAATCGCGAACGGAGACCACCGGCTGGCCGATGGGGTCCTCATTGCCCCAAGCCAGGAGACCCCCTCGCGGCGCGAAGGCCAAGGCCTTGTAGTAACCCCCGCCCGGCATTTCGGCCACCGACCGCTTGGCCACGGTTTCCCAGAGCGCGACGGCACCATTCCCCCGGCGCACGGCCAGCCACTTTCCGTCCGGCGAAAAGGCCAGTGCCGTCACCGCGTTCGAGTATTGGCATAGCGCGACGCGTTCGTCGCTCCGGCAGCGTGCCCAGAGGTAGCGCCACTCCCAGCCGCGCAGGTCAACTTCGAGTTTTGAACTCCGGACTTCGAACTTCTCTTGGGGCCGGTATCTGTCGAGCAATTCCAAGGCATGGCCCAGGTCGCTGTCATCGAGCGCTCGCTGCACGTCTTTCATGTCCGCTGCATAAGCGTTTCGCCGAGCGAGCAATCCCTCGGCCTCAGCCCGTGCTCGCTGGCGGACCTCGGCTTGAGCGAGTCGCTCGGCCCTTCGCCATTGCCAGCCCACCCCGGCCAACCCGATCAGCAAACTCAGAAGCGCCGCGCCCGTGGCCGTAGCCAATCGAGGGTTCCGGCGACACCACCGCCAGACCTTTGCGAACCGGCCCACGGGCCGCGCCAGCACCGCTTTGCCTTCGAGGAACCGGCCCAACTCCTCCGCCAGCATTTGCGCCGTCGCATAGCGTTTGCCGGGTTCCTTCTCCAGGCATTTCACGCAGACCGTCTCCAGATCGGCGGGCAGTCGGGGGTTGAGCACGCGCGGCGACACTGGTTCCACATTCAGCACTTGCTGGACCGTGTCGGCCAGGCCCTCGGCCACAAAGGGCGGGCGGCCCGTCAACGCGTGATACAGGATGGCGCCCAGCGCATACACGTCGCTCCGCCGACTCACGGTGCCCCGCTTGCCGCTCGCCTGCTCTGGCGGCATGTAGTTGGGCGAACCGAGCACTTGGCCGCTCACCGTCAGCTCCGAGTCGCCTACCAGGCGCTTGGCCAGGCCGAAGTCCGTCACCCGCGGTTGATCGTTCGCGTCAATGAGGATATTGGACGGCTTGAGGTCGCGGTGCAGCAGACCGCGCTCGTGGGCATAATGGATCGCCTCGGCGATGGTTTTGACGTAGCCCGCCGCCCGTTTGGCCGGCAGCGGTTGGTTGCCAATGAGCCTGGCCAGGCTGGGTCCGGCGACAAAATCCATCACCAGGAAATGCTGGCCCGCGCAAAGACCTACTTCATGGATGGCGACAATGTTGGGATGCTGGAGCGCGGCGGTGGCCACGGCCTCGGCGCGGAAGCGCTTCACGGATTCCGGGAGTGCGTGCGGCCCGAACAACAGCAGCTTGAGGGCGACGATCCGATCCAGGCTCTTCTGGCGGGCCTTATAGACCACGCCCATGCCGCCGTGCCCAATCTCCTCCAGCAATTCGTAGTCGCCAAAAGGAGTAACGAGTGGCGAGTGACGAGTGGCGAGTGGCGGGCCGTTAGCGTCTGGCTGGTTATCGGCCTCGGTCCCCTGCCTTCCGCCCTCCGTCCTCTGTCCTCCGTCCTCCGATTTCTGTTTTCTGTTTTCTGTTTTCTGATCTCCCGGCTGCACCTCCGCAGCCACCAGACCCAGGGCCAGGAGACAATTCGGGCATTGGCCCGCCGCCGTTCCCGCCGGCAGTTCGGCGCCGCACTCCGGACAGGTTCTGACCCCATTGGTCGCCATAGCATTTTCCAGTCGTTACAAAAGCATTTCCGGCCAAAGGTGACAGCGATTATTGCGCACCCAGCACGGTCCGCAGGCAGCGAATCTCCTCGTCCACCTCGCCCGGGTCGCTGACCGTGTGGGCGATCTCCTGCCGCAGCAACTCCCCGTAACGCCGCCGCAGGCGCTCGACAGCTTTCTTGAGCGCGTCGAGGCTCAGGCCCAGTTGGGCAGCCGCTTCCCGATAAGGAGGCAGGCCTTTGTCGCCCGAGAGGTAGATTTGCAGGGCATCGAAGAGCGGCCCCTTGCCGGCGGTGTGATAGTCCTCGCGCAGGCGCGCCCCGACCTGCCCCAGCAGCGCCAGGGCCCATTGGCGCTCGAAGATGCGGTCGGCGGACATGCCCTGGCTCGGTTCCGCGCGGTAACGTGTCTCGGCTGCGTCCAGCGACAGGAGCGGCTCACCCCCGCCGCGCTTGAGTGCACGGGCCTTATCCCATTCATTAGCCAGGAAGTGACTCAGCGAGGCCAGCAGGAATGAACGAAATCGCCCTTTCACCGGGTGAACAGAACCGAGCGCGTGCGTGGACAACAGGCGCGCCAGAAACTCCTGCGTCAAGTCCTGCCCATCCTCAGGTGAGTATCCGCGCCGCCGGACATACGCGTAGAGTGGGAACCAGTAAGTGCGGCAGAGCGTTTCCAGCGCTTCGGCTGCCTGCGGGGAGTCGTGTTGCCCGGCCGCCAGCACCACGCTCCAGTGGGTTGTCGTGAACTCCCGGCCCGCACCCGCGGACAGCCCCTGCCATGCTTCCTCGCCCATGGCAGGTTTTTTTATCCGAAAACCGCGCCAAACAAAAGCCCAAAAGTGGCCGGAAAACGCGGCTGATTTCACTCGAAAGCCAGCCCAATAATCGGCATTGACGCGTTTGGACCATTTGGTTAAGTTATGCCATTATGACACGCACTACCATCATGCTGTCTGACGAGGTGAAACGGCAGGCGATGGCCCAGGCGCGAGAGTTGAAAATCTCCTTTGCCGACTTCGTCCGCCAGGCCATCACCGAGAAGTTGCCCCACCAGGGCAAAGGCGTTGACCGGCTCAAACGCCGACGGGAGGACCCTCTGTTCCGGCTGCTCGACCGTCTCCCCTTGGTGAAAGGCGGCACCGCCACGAATGTCGCCGCCAGCCATGATGACTACCTCTACGGCGAGAAACCCAAACGGGCTGAGCGATGAACGCGCTGTTTGTCAATACAGGCGCCCTCGTGGCGCGCGTCCTGCCCCGCGACCAGCATCACCAGGCCAGTCGTCGTGGATGGGAAACCCTCGAGAACGTGGAGGCCAGACTCTACTCGAGCGAGCACGTTCTTGACGAGGCGGTGTCGCTTCTCATCCGGCAGGCCGGAGCCGGGTACGCCGCCCGGTGGGCGCGCGACCACCTGGCGTCAGAAGAGATCGTCTGGGTGAACACCAACCGCGAGGACTGGCACGAGGCCTTGCGCTGGCTGGAGAAGTTTTCCGACCAGAAGTTGAGTTTCACCGATTGCCTCTCGTTCAGCCTGATGCGGCGCGAAGGCATCCGATCGGTCTTTGGATTCGACCACCATTTCGCGCTGGCTGGCTATGAACTCTGGCCGCGCTTGTGAGCTCTGCGTTCTTTTGCCGATAACCCGCTCCCGTTCAGTCGCCCCTTTGGAACGTCCGCTCCTGGATCCACCCAACGTCCGGGTTGCCCGGACAGGAGATGCCTTCCACAGTTCTGCGAATAGGGTGGTCCCGAACCAGCAGTGGACTCTTTCCCGCGGCTTTTGTCTTGACTCCTGCCATCCGCTGAGTAATCTGCCCTATAGCCGCGCGTGCCTCGGGAGTCTTTGTCGGCTGACTCCCGCAGGCAGGGGGAAATCATGAAGCTGATGCCTCTTGCCCTATGCCCGCCGGAGGACGGCTGTTGCGCCCCCCGCCGCCGGGAAGCACCCTCGTTCACCCCAACTCATCGGCGGCCTCGCCGCCTTCAAGCCATGAAATACGCCATTCGCTCTGCTGCCATCCTCGGTATTCTTGCAGTCTGTCTCCCGCTCCGTTCCGCCTTGGGCCAAGGGCCGCAACTGAGCCTGCGGGACCACGGCTTTCCAGGTTCGGAGTTCGATTACTGGTTCGACTGGTGCGCCGTTTCCGTCCAGGATGCCGTTGGCGCGCCGATCACAGGTCTGAGCCTCGACAAATTCCAGCTCACCGAATCGCTCGTGTCGAAGACCTCGGGGGTGGTTGACTCGAAACCAATTGACATCGCCTCGCAGGCTGCAAAGGACCCCGCCACGGGCTTTTGGGAACGTTCCCTGGGCGCGCGGAAGCTCGATGTCGTCTTCATGGTAGATGTTCGAGGCACGATGGGCGCTTACCTCTCAGGAATCACCACCCAGATCGACCTCTACATCGATCGCCTGGTGCAAAGCCGGGCCGATTTCCGCGTCGGGGCACTGACTTTCGACCCGTCCACTTTCCTCGATCTCGTCCCGTTCCAGGGGGTGATGCAAATCGCCGAACTCAAGGCGGGCATTGCTGATTGTCTCGGCGTGAACGGAGGCGGAGCCCTGCCATCGGCCAGCTACGACGCCATCCTGAACGGTGCCGAACTGGGCTTCCGCCAGGACGCCGAGAAGCTCGGCGTTGTCATCACCGACAACTTTCCCCAGAACGTTTACGGGGCGTATTGGTATCCGATGGGGTGCACCGCCGCCACTCTCTCGGCCATCGAGTTGTGCCTGCAGAAGACCGGCCTGAAGCTTTTCTACAGCCAAGACCCGGCAACGCACATCGTCACCCAGGGCTACATCGATCCCAACAGCAATCCGCGGGCCGGCAATGACCAGAGCGGCTTCGAGGCCTTGCGCCAGGAGGGCTTGGCCGTCAAGCTCGACTGGCCTTTTCACCAGGACCAGATCCCCGCGCCCGAGGCCTCGGTGCCCGTGGTCGATTCGCAGTACTTCCTGGCCTGGGACAGCGCCCTGGTGATGCCGGATGATCCGGAGAACTACGAGATTCGCATCGCGCTGCAAGTCGAGGCGGCCGGCCAGGCGCTGACGGCGGCTTACAGCTTTCCCCTCGAGGTGCCGACCGCCACAGTCACGGTCAATCCGTCCGATGAGGCAGGCAATCCGGACACCTCCGGGCGGGCCGAAGCGGTCCTGGAGTACGCTGTGGGCGACCGGAGGGTGGCATTTATGACCGGCTGCCAGGGGAGTGGACAATCCCAAATTGTCGTCGAGAGTGTTCCGGTCGGGACATACCACCTGACGTGCGAAACTGACGGGGGCACGCAGGGCTTGCATGTCTATCCCAGCCTGGGCGCCTTCGGCGAGGTCTTCACCAACGTCCCTCCCCAGGGCTTGACGGTGGACCTGACGCTTCAGACCATGGACAAGGTGGCGGAACTGTCGAAGGCGCGAGGGCTGCTGAAAGACCTCGACGATTGGCGCATCTCCGGCGCCCCGTTCCACCAGTTTGTCCAGGACGCGACCGCCTGGCTCGACACACTCGAGGCGACCGGCATCCCCTGGGACAAAATGGTGGCCCTCAAGCGCTTCTATATCGCCCTCTCAGGCTATGCGAACTTCACGGAGTACGCCCAACGGGAATGCGAAGGCGCCATCCAGGACTTCCACGGCATCATCAATGATTTCCGCGAGGTCATCGCCAAGGTCAACGATTTGCAAGGCTCAACGTCGCAATCCTGGCAGATGGCCCTGGCCGACAAGGTCTTGGACATCCTCTACGCCATCCTGACCAAGGGGGAGGTGAACGGGCTCAAAGAGGCGGTGGAACAGGGCTTGGAGCAGCTCCTGCAGTACGCCGCCGGGCAGCTCCTGGCTGACCTGAAACAACTGGCCATCGAGCAGATCCCCGCCGGCGAATACAACAGCATGATTAAGAGCTTCCTGCTCACACTCACCCTGCCCGAGGGCGACCCGCCAGACTGGGGCCCCGTCATCGAGGCGGCGGAGAAACTGGCCATTGCCACCGCCCTCGAAGAGGTCGTGGGGACATTGGAAGATCATTTCATGGATGATCTCTTCGCCAACCTGCAAGTCAGCGGGCCGCTCGAGCCCATCGTGAAGGATTTTCTCAAAGACGTCCTGGTGGGATTGGTGGTGAACGGTTTCGACAATCTCAACCAGTCTTTGGATCTGTTTGCCCAGGAAGTCGCTAATTATGTGAAAACAGAAGGACGAGAGAATGTCACCAACGCCGTGGTGAACCTCTTCAACCAACTGCAGGACCAACTTCCCGCCAGCGACGCGCGCGACTTCCTGCTCGGGCTGACCCGCGACTTTGTGCTGGCCGCCATCCCGACGGTCAACCCCGATGGCAGCCTCAGTTTCCACATCGACTCCGACATGGCGATCGGCGCTCTTATCAAGCACGGCCTCTACTACGTTGTCTTGAAGAACTACTATGTGGAAAAGGTCAATCACGGCCTGACGCAGGCGCTTCTCCACGCCAAGAGCTATGTCCCCAGGGGTCAGCGGCCCTCCCAATGGGAGTGTAGCATGGGCTCGGACTTTGGCGATTACCGCAGTATCGTCGGGGACCTGCAGGACCCGGCCTGGGCGGCCTTCGACGAACAGGCAGTGCCGGAAGGATGGGCCGACGCGATGGAGGGGCTGGCGTCAATCCTAAGCGGCCTGGGCGATGCCCTCCAAGTCATCGGCGGCCTCTACCCGGACCTCATGGAAACCGCGGACAAGGTGAAGGAGTTCGCCACCGTCCTGGACGCGGTTACGATCATCCCGCGAGCCATCGAGTTTGGCCTGAAGATTGACTCGCTGGACCAATTTGGAGCCGAGGCCGCTCCGCTTTACCGGACGGTGTTCCCTGACCCACGCCTGCTCAGCCCGACTCTCACGAGAGCCGGCTTCACCCTAAGCCTGCTGACGGACCTCGGCAAATCCTACGTTCTGGAATACAAGGACTCATTGTCTCAGTCCGCCTGGACCGCGCTGCCGCCCATAGTGGGCAACGGCCAGACTAACACTCTGGCCGACCTCAGTGCGACCGCGCCGCAACGCTTCTACCGGGTGCGCGAACTCCCCTGAGCCTGAACAGAGTGGCTCAAGATGCCGTTGCCACGTTTTGTTTTGCCTCCCCATTATTGTGCAGTTTGACGCGTTACGATGGGGACGTAACCCACCTCCAGGCCCTTGGGCGGCGTCACGAGCAGGGCCGGATCGAGCGTCACCAGCGCCCCGCGGCTGGGAGGCGCCATGTAGTCCCGGTCAATCGGCCAGTTCGCATGGATCTTCTCCACGAAGGCCTGCAACTTCGCCTTCTTCTCCTCGCTCCAATCGTATTGCTGGAAGGACGGCTGATCGACGAAACGGTACCACGAGTACGTCACCAAAGAACCGTCGGCGAGCTTGACCGTGAACGGTCCGCTTTTCGGGCCGGGCCGGCTCCAGGCGCCGGTGGTCGGCGAGGTGTAGGGCTCGCCCCGCCCGGCCAGTTTGAACTCCTGCGCCGGCAACTGCGTCTCCGCAGGCACGTCCGCGGCCGCTACCGCGACGCGTTCCTCCCCGACATGTTTGTAGTATTGCGGGAATAGACCTTTGGGGCTGATGTTGCTGTTGAACCACTCCAGGCCCCACACGTTGCCCTCGAACACCTTGGTGTCGAAGACCCGCTCGACGCCGGCCAGCTTCTTGCCGGCCTGGTCGTAGCGCGTGGTGCGCGTCGTCAGCGTGGACTTCCAGGCGCCCTTCTCGTCGAATCGTCCGGAGCAGGCCGGGCCGCCGTTTCGCCAGGCCTTGAAGGCATCGTAGAGGGCCGCCTTCGAGTAGTAGGTCACGTCCTGCACCAGGAGGGTTCTTCCCTGGCCGTCCACCGGGAACTGCAGCTTGGGGATCTTCGAATAGACCACTCCCTGCGCGTCCTGGGCTGTCGAAACGCGGCACGGTGTTGATCTCCATGGCGCCGCCGCCCATGTTGCCCGGGCGGGCGTCGAGCCCGCGTCCGTAAATGAAGGGATACTTGAACAGCTTGCCGATCTTGCTCCAGGTTTCCGGAATGTAATAGGCGATCGGCCCCTTGAAGTTGGCCGCGCTCAGAAAACAGGTCCAGCTCTGGTCGCCGGTGGGCGGGTCTCCCGTGGTGGGATCCGTAAAGGGCAAGGCCATCCAGGTGTAGCCCAGGAACTGGCCGTTGGGGTTGCCCTGGAACGGCAGCGCATCGGGAGGAATCAGCAGCCGGTTGCTCAGTTGGGCGATGCCCAAGCGATTGTCCGGCAGGGCCTCGTTGCTGTAGAAGAAGGACCACCCCGGCGATCCGACCTCGTAGTCGTAACATTGCGGCGTGGCGTTCATGCTGAACTTCGGCGGGCCGTAGCGGAAGTGGTTGCCCGCCCAGTAGCCCAGCCCGCCTTCCACGGTTTGGAATACGCTGCTCCCACGTGGGACCCCGCTCCCGCCACGTTCCGGGCCAGCGTGCCCTCCGGAGCGAGCGGCTTGTCTTTGTTGTCGGAGTTGTCCGGCGTGATCCAGGAGCCGGCCAGGCCGATCTGAAAGTTGGCCAGCGGCTGGTCAATCAGCGGCCAGACCGCGGAGTAGAAACCCATGCCCGCACTGTACTCGGACCGCGCGGGCGGGCGGGTCGCGCTGAAGCCGATGTATCCATGCAGGCCGTCGGAATGGGCGGTGACCTGCCCGGTTTCACCTTCCCTGGCCTCTTTTGCCCGGTTCTCTTGCCCGGCACAGTTCCAGCACAGGAGGGCCAGGATAAGAATGCGGGCGGCTGGGCTTCTCACGTTCAAACGCCCCGCCTCACTCCGGGTTGTCCAGCAGCCGCTTCAAGTCGCGAATGTCCTCGGCTGACAGCTTCTTGCGCTCCACGAAATGGGCCAACATCGACTTCAAGGAACCTCCGAACACCCGCCCCAGAAACGACTCGCTCGCCGCATTAACACACTCCGCTTCCCGGACCAGCGGACGGTAGAGATAGGCGCGCCCTTGCTTGCTGAACCCCAGGACCTTCTTCTTGCTCAACCGGTTCAGGAAGGTCTTCGCGGTCTTGGGGTGCCAAGTCGGGTCGGCCTGCTTCAGCCTCTCGATGATGCGCCCCGCCGAACACGGCGCCTCGGCCCAGACGACCTTCATCACTTCCCACTCGGTTTCGGAAATCCTCGGCATTTTTTTCATGGTGATCTCAGTCAGTGACTACGCCTGCAATCGGCAAACGATTACCTAAATAATCTGAAAACGTCAAGCGGATTCTTCACTCTTTTTGACTCCTTTCGGGCTGGCCATGAAGATAACATGGGGTGGTCAGGCTGGGAAAAATTCGGCAACCTGACCACCAATGATAAAACTAACTTACGAGAAAACAAATAGGACGAAGGCCGCGGCGAAGCAAGCACTACCCTCGGTCAAGGAACAAACTGATACGCTGGTCGAGACGATCTTGAGCGCAGGCAAGGTGCCGAGCGTCGCCGGTGCATCGGCTCCGAACTGCGAGAGCGGTCCTCGACCGCATCAGGTCATCAAGCTGGGCATCGACGTGCATCTGGATCGCTACGTGGTGGTACGCCAGATTCGACGGGGGCGCACCCCAGCCGGCGCAAGCGTTCAGCCCGACTCAGTTCCTGGACTGGGCCAGGAAACAGACGGCGCTGGCCAAGCAGGTTTACAGTTGCTACGAGGCGGGCCCTTTTGGCTACAGTTTGCACCGGAAGCTGGCGGGGTTTGGCATCACCAACTACGTGGTGCGGCCTCGGGATTGGGACGAGTACGGCAAGAACGTCAAGACCGACAAGCGTGACGCCAAGGCGTTGGTGCTGGGCTTGGACCGGTATGTCGCCGGCAATCAGGACGCCTTTTGCGTGGTGCGCGTGCCCACCGAAGCTCAGGAGCAAGCCCGGAGTCGCTCTCGCCAGCGGGAGAGCTTGCAGAAGGAGAAGCAACGCCTGGCGGCCCAAGGGCGCAGCCACGCCCTTTATTATGGCGCCCACATCAAGGGCATCTGGTGGACCGAGGCTCTGTGGAAGGAACTGGTGTTGCCGGCCATCGTGTTGGAATTGTTGGAGCCGTTGCGCCGGCTGATTGAAGCGGTGGACCAGGAGCTCAGAGCACTGGGTAAAGCCCTGACGGAGGCCGCGCCTGCGGACCTGCCGGTGGGCCTGGGCAAGCTAACTTACGAGGTGTTGGAACGAGAAGTGGCTGACTGGAACCGGTTCGACAACCGGCGGCAAGTGGCCAGCTACACCGGAATGTGTCCCCGGGAAGACAGCTCAGCACAGCGCCGTTTCCAAGGGTCCATTAACAAGCACGGCAACCCGCGCGTGCGCACCGTGCTGGTGGAGGCCTCTTGGCGCCTGATGCAATACCAGCCCACCTACAAGCCGGTCGCCAAGTGGCTGCCGGTGCTGGCCAATCCCAAAACCACCCGCTCCAAACGCAAGCAGATCGCCGTGGCTGTCGGCCGGCAGTTCAGCGTGGACTGGTGGCGAGTGCGCACCGGCCGCTGCCAAGCCGCCGACCTGGGCTTGAAAACAAACCCGGCGACGCCGGCCGTTGCGCCCGCGCCGCCGGCCAAGAAAACCAAGGCCGCACAGAACTCTAAAGACTGAACGCAGATCCCAAGCGACGTATGAACACAAAAGAAGATCAGAGAAAAAAGACGATGAGTTTTTCGCTTTGGGCCTTGGGTTGCGAAGCCATCCCTCAACTGAAAGGCCTGCCCCAAACGCGGTCGGGACAGGCCTGGATGCATCCGCAATCCAAGGGCGGCCCGGTGCTCGGGTTGCACTCCTGCAGAGCCCTGTCCCCCGAGCCGCGCCAGGAGCATGAGGGCAGGGGCAAGGCCTGTCACGGGCAAAAGGAACCCGGCCGAGACTGCTAAAGTAAGGGATAAGCTACACTAAACGAGATTGCTGAAGTAAACAATAAGCCACGCTAAACATTTTTCGTCATGACACTTTTGGAGCGTAACGGAGACCGTACTGACCCCTGGGCCTTTGGATGGCCCGATTTAAAGATTGGTCTCCGTGCGCTCCTCTGGCCGGATTGGAAACGATATAGTGTACTCCGCAAAGGATGTACGGATAGCAGGTTAAGCCAGGTCCAACGACCGGTGCTCCGCCAGAG
Source organism: uncultured bacterium (assembly GCA_963713735.1). GTDB lineage: Bacteria > Verrucomicrobiota > Verrucomicrobiia > Limisphaerales > UBA8199 > CAVQND01. The sequence goes on along the minus strand of CAVQND010000029.1, from coordinate 199,216 downwards.
GAGGCGATCCAAGACGCAACGCAACATTCAACCTCCGCAGCGGAGAAAAATGAGAAAAAGAAACTAAAACGAACATTCCTGTTGACGAACCACCCCATAGCAGGGTCAGTTAATGAGATTGCCATGTCGGTTTGCTCAGGATAGTACATTCTCGTTAACCGACCCCTTTACGACCCCTTTAGGCGCCTTTCGGCCTGCCCAGGTGCAACCGGGACGGGATTTCTCTGATCGTGAGCGGTGTTTCCTTCCTCGAGCGCGCTGCCAGGGCCAGCTTGGCCGGGTGAGTCTTGCGATGCCGCGCCAGGTCGTTTTCGCTCCAGCCCGCGCGGGCTAATTCTTTGGCGATTGTGGGCATGGTCAGCGCAGCCACTGCAGCCGTCGAGCGAGGGAAAGGACCTTTTCTACGGTCTGAGCCCTCCGAACGGTTCAGACATGAATCGGTGCGCCGAGTACCCGGCCAGCGGCTTCGTGGACAGCTTTGTCTCCGGCAATTCTTGTTCCGGCGGGATTAGCGCACGGCTAGTTCGCGGGCGTGGGCGATGGCGCCCGGCTGGACGGGTCGGACCTGATCCGCCATCAGCGTGACCACTGCAATCGTTTCGCCGTCCAGGGAAGTGAATTCGACTTCGTAGCCGGCCGCGCCGCGATGCACCAGCACCACCGTGCCCAAGTCGCCCGCGTTCAGCCCATGCTCGGGCAGATCGCACCCGAGAATCACATCATCCAGTTCGTTGATCATACGGCTGCTTTCTTTTTCAGCGGATAGGCGGTCACAAACCGGGGTATCCGTTCGCCACGTTCAATAAACCATATCGAGCGGATTTCGGCAACCGTGCCGTTGGGCATCCAGCAATTCCGCAAGGTGGGGTGCGCCGCCGCTTTACTTTCGGAGGCCCAGATTTTTGTCGGCGCCGGCGCTGTCGTGATGGAGGGGCGGCGGGCAGAGCCCGCGCGAGACAACACCTCTCCCGCAGTCCCCGAGTCCTCCTTGTTGCGTCGGCCAGTTTGCAAAGAGCAACACCCCGAAAGCGCTCGCCCAGGCGGTCGTCAGCCACAGGCAAACCACAAATCCCAAGGCAAGTCCTCCTCCAAAGCCAGATCCAGGTCATGCGCCAGCTCTTTGAGGCTCACCTGGCCCAACCGGACCAGTTGACTGTGGAGCACCGCGTAGGCGCTAAAGAGGACGAAACCTAGGACTAAAATCAGCATTTGCGCCAACATGGCCACCGGTTCGTGATGGTAGCAATGCTCCAGGTGGTAGAATTGCGTCAGCTCATTGAACGCCTTGTTCTCGATGCCCCAGCGCCGGTGACCGCCCTCATAGACGACCTGGACCGGATAGCCCGCCAAGCCCTCCGATGCCATCCACCACCAGTCGCTGGTCTGGGGTTGATGGGTCATTTTTCCGCCCACCATCTTGTGCTGGATCCACGTCTCCTGCGAGTGGACCACCCGCACTTTGCGGCCGTAGCTCTTGCTGAAGTTCAGGTCTTTGACCTCCCAGAGTTTGACGTGCCGGCCACGGGTTTCGTCGTCAAACTCCAGAGCGGGTTCTTGTCCGGCACTCAGGGCGCGCGCCTCTTGCAAGACCTCCATCCGTTCCTGTTTGAGCACGACGATCCAGGCCCAGCCCAGCTTCTCCACCGCCTTCAAAAAGGGGCCTTGCACATACCAACTGTCAATGGTCACGGCGTTGAAAAAGCGCACGCCGTAAAGCCGGCGAATCCGCCCCAGCAGGCGCAGGCCGGCCTGGGCTTCCTCTTCCCCGGGACCGATAGGCTCCACGTCCACCAGCACGTTGAACTTGGGCCCGTTGATCTGGGCAAAGACATACCGGTGGTAGTATTCGATCACCGTGTGTTTTTGGCCTTGGTCGTCGGTCTCTTGAATCTCCCTCTGGCAGCAGCACGGACAGCAGCGACTGCGACTGTGGAAGTGTTCGTTGGCGTCCAAACTCAGGAGCAGCAGGCCGTTGATTTTACAGCTCTCCAGCGCCTTGTTGGCCTTGAGGTTCTTGTTCACCCCGGCCAGGCCTTGGCGCAAGTCCTCCAGGTAGAAGCGCTCGCTCACATAGTGAAAGGCGTCGTCGCTGATGCGCTCTTGCCAATGGATCAGGTGTTGCCAGCGCCAACGCTTGGTTTGCTTGGAGAGATCCAGGTAACTGCCGACGCGGATGGCCACGCCCATGAGCATGCTCAGCAACAAGGGCCGCGTAGGAATCTTGGCGTAGGGCCGATCGCTGCGCACCCCGCGCACGACCCGGCCCATGGCGAAGACTTTCGTTACGTAGCCCAGAAACTGAGCCAGTTCGTTCATGAAGACGCGGCCACCAGAGGTTCACCACGGCGGAGCAGTTCGCGATTGATTTGGCTGATTTCGTCAAGCACGTGCTGGACCTGGGCATAAGCGGCCACACCTTGGCGTGCTTGGTCGATCTGGCCCGGGGACTTCAGCAAGAGCGATTGCACCTGGCCTTTGGCGAAGCAGCGGTTGAGATAAAAGAACGGGCCGTGCTTGGGGCCACCGGTGTGGCAGCGGCAATTGGCCTTGCCACATTTGAGGAATCGCTCGATTAAGGAGGCGTGGAGGACTCCGGGGGGGAATTGGAAGGAGCGCAGGAGATGGGCCTTTCGCTGGCGGAGGGCCAGGGTCGATGTGCGCTGGAGCGGCTGTATCCTACTCATATATAGATGTAGGATAGCAGAGCGGGCGAGCAATGCAAGCGAAAAAGAAAATGCCTCTGTTTCCGAAAATGCCCTAACTGCCTGTGGTCAGCCAGGTTGGAATTGAAACCCCACCCACCTTACGGAATCGCTGTTGGGCATCGCCAGGTTGCCCTCCACGACCATGCGGACGCCCAACTGCGTCCTCTCCTCTTTGACAGTTTCATTTTCAGCCGCATGTAGCCGCAGCGCGTCGGCCATCGCCTGCCAGTGGGCCGCGTCGAATCCACAGTTCGCGAAGAATCGCGCCTTGCTCTTGCCGCGGCGGTGTTCCGGATTCAGCAGGTAAAGCACGATCTTGGCTTTCGGAACCTCGGCTTCGTTGGCCAGCGGCAGTTTCATCGCTTTACCTTCATGCGGTTGGGACATTCAAACGCCCTTTGTCCCCGTCGTCCAACCCAAAACGCCGTAATGGGGTCGTAAGCGGCGTCGGACCGTAGGCATCGCCTCGATTTCATTGGATGTTCAGTGTTCCCTGCGCAGAATCCGCAGACTCGGTCCCGCGCATCCATTCGTGAAGGTTAGTCGTGGCGCCTTTCGGCTCGCCCAGGCGCAACCGGGACGCGATTTCTCTGATGGATTGAAGGACCTCCGGGTCGAGCTTCTGCTGCAAGGAGGCCTCGTCGAAAACAAGGGCCGCATACGGAATGAGCATGACTTTGGTTTGCCGGCCTTTCCCCACGGCTCACGGGATTAGGCTCTGCCGCGAGGGGCCGCGGCCTGCGTGCGGGCGGGTTTCCCTTGCCCCCGGCGACCTTCTTGAGCCTTATCACTGCGGCCTGAGCCGATAGAACATGCTCTGCCCGCCAACCTGGTTCGTGATGACGTAAGACGCTCCCAGGATAGAGGGAAAACTCGTGAGCGCCTGCCAGTTCGCCGGCGCGAGCGACGGAGTCGCTTCAAGGACGTACCCCACCGCCGCCGACGGCCACGACAGGACGAGGCTCCCGTTCGCGGCTTGAACACCGAGCCTGGGCGGGGCCAGGTCGTAAAACCGGATGTTCTCGACCCGCACGGCGCAGTTGCTCGAGGTGCCGCCCAAAAATCCGAAGAAGACCTCGCTGGTTGTTCCGGCCCAGGGAGTGATGTCAATTAGCGGGCTGGACGAGACGCCGTTGGTGGGCACGAACTTCATCTGCAGTGTGAAGAGGCTGTTCGTCCCGATTCCGCAGACCAGTGCGTCCTCGCAGGGGTTATTGGTCACCGCAAAGTCGAACGCCATCGCGCTCGCATTCGCCGGGATCGCCAGCGGCACCCAAGCCATCGGAGGCGGCGTCGCGTCCAGGGGGTGCGGCCCTGGGCCGGAAGAAGGAGTCGTAAGGGTCAGCCCAAGGACCGCGCTGTCGGCCAGGCCCACCAGGGCGTTATATCCCTGCTGGGCCTGGTTTTCCACGTAGTTGAAGGCGCTCGAGACCGCCTGCTGCGCGGATTGCGCGCCTTGGGCGACCTCGGTTGCCACAGATCCCTCAGTCTGGACCGCATCCACAGTTCCCCGCACGACAAAGAATGGGCCGATGCGGCTCGACCAAGACCCAACAGTTGAAAGTGGCGCCAGGGCGAGCATGTCTGAGAACAAAGGGTCTTGTTCGTACGAGGCCCCCTGCGGAAACTCCGCCTCTGGCGGGGGAAAGGCATCCAAGGACAATCCCGTTGCCCGGGCTTCATCGCTGCGCTGGAACCCTAAAATGCAATCCCCGGGGTCCACGACGGTGTTGGTGTACCACCACCACGCATAACTGTGAGCGTCCATGGGGTCATCCGGCGGCGGCGCCTTCACCAGATAGACGTTGACCGCCCCAGCTTGATAGCTTCCCACCAAAGACATGTAATTGTCTGCCCAGCCCTTCCGGACCGGCAGCGGCGCCTTCCACCCGAGGGTCGTCTCGCCGAACCCTGTTGCCAGGCTCGAATATTCGATGCTGGCGCTTATGCCGTCGAAAATCACAGTTTGGCCGCCGAGGAGCGATTCAAGGAGCGCGGCATCTTCGGCCTCGTCCAGCAGCGTGACGTGCGTGTTGGACGCGAGCCAGGGCGCCGGGGCAACTTCCTGCTGGCCCGTGGCGTCGCCGTGCAAATAGTTCGCCGCGGCGGCATTGACCAAGGCCCCGAGGCTGTGGCCTATGAAGTGCAGTTTTTGGTTGTACGCTGCACCAAGGGTGTACCAAAGCGCTCGGCCGAGAGCGAGCCCCTGGTCGGGCGTCCGCTCCTCCGGGATTGCTCCCGAGGCGGCGGTGGGCCAATCCCAGGCAAGGATGTTTGCCATGGCTGCCGTCACCTTGCCCCGCATCAGGATGGCCATTTGTCGCGGCCAAGCCGAGGCTGAGCTGATCCACCCATGGGTCAGGACGATCGTCATCCTGTCCAATGGCGGCTCGTTCTGGCCGGGAACGATGGTGACAAACTGGCGTTGGGCCTCGTCGAAAACGAGCAAGGCGCTGTCCATTGGCCCGAGGTTATTATAGGAGAGGTCGGGCTGACGGGCCGTCGGTTGGGCCTGCGTGGCGCCAGGCATGGGCGCCAGGCGGAAATCCTGCTCGGCTGTGCTCGCGTTAAAGTTCAGCGCCCGAGTGGACGTCTGGTGCGTCCCGTCCCAGGCGCGCAACACGTAAGCCCCCGGCCCAAGTGACGGCATCTGGTAGCTCCCAGTTGAGTCAGTAATGGCCTGTGCGGCGGGCTGCGCCAACGCCGCCGCGGAAGCCACCGCAGAAACCGTCGCCACGGCCAATGCCGCGCCATCGGTGTCCGTCACCAGGCCGTGAAGAACCGCCGGGCCAGAGCCAGTGCTGGGTGGCCCGGAGGCAACGATTGCCAGGCTGTCATAGGTTCCTGCCGCGATGGCCACGACACGAGTCAGCCCGGCCGGCACCGTGCTCTGGCCGTGGCTGGGATCGCCGGACTGCCCAGGTTCACCCGCGCCCCATGCCACAACTGTGCCGTCGCTCTTGAGCGCCAGACTGTGGGCCCATCCCGCCGCCACCGCAACGACCCCGCCTAGCCGAGCTGGCACCGTGCTCTGGCCGTACCCGTTGTCGCCCCAGGCGACAACCGTGCCGTCGCTCATGAGCGCCAAGTTGTGACACCATCCTGCGGCCAAGGCAACGACGCCGCCTAGCCCGGCCGGCACTGTGCTCTGGCCCCAGAAGTTGTCGCCCCAGGCGACGACCGTGCCGTCGCTCTTGAGCGCCAGACTGTGGAATTCGCCCGCCGCAACGGCCACGACCCCGCTCAGCCCGCTTGGGACATTGCACTCGCCGTTCCCGTTGTAACCCCAGGCGACGACCGTGCCGTCGCTCTTGAGCGCTAGACTGTGATACCCTCCCGCCGCCACAGCCACGACGCCACGCAGTCCCGTTGGCACGGTGCTCTGGCCGTACGCGTTCCAGCCCCAGGCGACGACCGTGCCGTCGCCCTTGAGCGCCAGAGTGTGGGCCCATCCCGCCGCCACGGCCACGACGCCGCTCAGCCCAGTTGGCATCGTGCACCCGCCGGCGTCGCCGCCCCAGGCAACGACAGTGCCGTCGCTCTTGAGGGCCACACTGAGGCAATCTCCCGCCGCGATGGCTGTAAATCGCGTTCCCGGCGCGACGTAGGGCAGCACGTCCCCTCCCCAAGCCACGACCGTTCCGGGTGTTTGGTTCCACGTCTGAGACAGCCCGGTCGTACCAGCCGTCAGGATTACGCTGCACAGGAATGCACCCGTCATCCCCGCGCCCCGCCACCCGATCCGGCTCGTCGGGCGTGTGAATTCACGGGCGGATGCGGCGCACCGAGCAACGAATTGGCTACTCATTTTCATGCTCCTCAGATTTGTGTTTGATCATTGCTGACTCGGAATACCCCCCCCGCCGCGCCCCGAGCGGGCAGGAATGTCCGCGCTCCGGCAAAATGTGAGATGCGCACAAGGGAATCCCCCAAGGGAAGCCGGAACTGCCTTTCCGGGCTTCGATGCGTCAGGAGGCCGTTCTGTTGTCCAACGCCCATGTTTCCGATTCGCCCAAGCCGCGCTCGTCGCTGATTCATGAGAAAAATCGGCTTCGGCTACCCGCATCATGACCAATTCTCCCCTGGTTGCAAGCAAAAAGGCATCTGTGTTCTATGCAACGAATTTACAGAACCTGGGGAACTGGGGGGAGATCCTGGCGCAGTTGGACACGGCACGGCACCGCGCCAGCTCACTGCTCCTGGCGGGCCCAAGCCACGCCCGTCATGTCGGCTTTCCCTACGCTCCCGGTTGCTCCACTCTGCCACCGCCGGGCGCGGCCAAACACCCTTTTGAGATCAGACTTTCAGGGACCCGGTCGCGACTGACTGCTGCTTCATTCCACTCCCCTCCGCTACCGGAAGCCACCGAGGCAGGCGATTCCCCCGGCCAGCGCATCACCGCTCGCAGCTCCGGAGTCGCTCGCCGACTCGCTGGCCTCTGCTGCGGGCGGTCATGCTCTGACCCCCGATATTGCTCTCACCTCTGGCCGTACGTGTTCCGCGCTGGGCCTAACGGCTTCCCCTACTGCCCCCAAACCACGGCCCGACACTGCAGACTGCCCGCCGGAAGTGAGAGCATCGCGGCCCCGCGCCCCGTGGGCAAACCGCACAGCACGCCCAGATGGGACGCGATGGTGGAACGGCGCGGATGGGCGATGCCTTCGCCACCACACAGCAACACGTCGGGCCGCAGGCGCAATTGGCGCCGCTCGGAAGCGCTCGAAAAGATAACATGGGGTGGTCAGGCTGGGAAAAATTCGGCAACCTGACCACCAATGATAAAACTAACTTACGAGAAAACAAATAGGACGAAGGCCGCGGCGAAGCAAGCACTACCCTCGGTCAAGGAACAAACTGATACGCTGGTCGAGACGATCTTGAGCGCAGGCAAGGTGCCGAGCGTCGCCGGTGCATCGGCTCCGAACTGCGAGAGCGGTCCTCGACCGCATCAGGTCATCAAGCTGGGCATCGACGTGCATCTGGATCGCTACGTGGTGGTACGCCAGATCGACGGGGGCGCACCCCAGCCGGCGCAAGCGTTCAGCCCGACTCAGTTCCTGGACTGGGCCAGGAAACAGACGGCGCTGGCCAAGCAGGTTTACAGTTGCTACGAGGCGGGCCCTTTTGGCTACAGTTTGCACCGGAAGCTGGCGGGGTTTGGCATCACCAACTACGTGGTGCGGCCTCGGGATTGGGACGAGTACGGCAAGAACGTCAAGACCGACAAGCGTGACGCCAAGGCGTTGGTGCTGGGCTTGGACCGGTATGTCGCCGGCAATCAGGACGCCTTTTGCGTGGTGCGCGTGCCCACCGAAGCTCAGGAGCAAGCCCGGAGTCGCTCTCGCCAGCGGGAGAGCTTGCAGAAGGAGAAGCAACGCCTGGCGGCCCAAGGGCGCAGCCACGCCCTTTATTATGGCGCCCACATCAAGGGCATCTGGTGGACCGAGGCTCTCTGGAAGGAACTGGTGTTGCCGGCCATCGTGTTGGAATTGTTGGAGCCGTTGCGCCGGCTGATTGAAGCGGTGGACCAGGAGCTCAGAGCACTGGGTAAAGCCCTGACGGAGGCCGCGCCTGCGGACCTGCCGGTGGGCCTGGGCAAGCTAACTTACGAGGTGTTGGAACGAGAAGTGGCTGACTGGAACCGGTTCGACAACCGGCGGCAAGTGGCCAGCTACACCGGAATGTGTCCCCGGGAAGACAGCTCAGCACAGCGCCGTTTCCAAGGGTCCATTAACAAGCACGGCAACCCGCGCGTGCGCACCGTGCTGGTGGAGGCCTCTTGGCGCCTGATGCAATACCAGCCCACCTACAAGCCGGTCGCCAAGTGGCTGCCGGTGCTGGCCAATCCCAAAACCACCCGCTCCAAACGCAAGCAGATTCGCCGTGGCCGTCGGCCGGCAGTTCAGCGTGGACTGGTGGCGAGTGCGCACCGGCCGCTGCCAAGCCGCCGACCTGGGCTTGAAAACAAACCCGGCGACGCGGCCGTTGCGCCCGCGCCGCCGGCCAAGAAAACCAAGGCCGCACAGAACTCTAAAGACTGAACGCAGATCCCAAGCGACGTATGAACACAAAAGAAGATCAGAGAAAAAAGACGATGAGTTTTTCGCTTTGGGCCTTGGGTTGCGAAGCCATCCCTCAACTGAAAGGCCTGCCCCAAACGCGGTCGGGACAGGCCTGGATGCATCCGCAATCCAAGGGCGGCCCGGTGCTCGGGTTGCACTCCTGCACAGCCTGTCCCCGAGCCGCGCCAGGAGCATGAGGGCAGGGGCAAGGCCTGTCACGGGCAAAAGGAACCCGGCCGAGACTGCTAAAGTAAGGGATAAGCTACACTAAACGAGATTGCTGAAGTAAACAATAAGCCACGCTAAACATTTTTCGTCATGACACTTTTGGAGCGTAACGGAGACCGTACTGACCCCTGGGCCTTTGGATGGCCCGATTTAAAGATTGGTCTCCGTGCGCTCCTCTGGCCGGATTGGAAACGATATAGTGTACTCCGCAAAGGATGTACGGATAGCAGGTTAAGCCAGGTCCAACGACCGGTGCTCCGCCAGAGGAGGCGATCCAAGACGCAACGCAACATTCAACCTCCGCAGCGGAGAAAAATGAGAAAAAGAAACTAAAACGAACATTCCTGTTGACGAACCACCCCATAGCAGGGGTCAGTTAATGAGATTGCCATGTCAGTTTGCTCAGGATAGTGACATTCTCGTTAACCGACCCCTGCTATGGGGTGGTTCGTCAACAGGAATGTTCGTTTTAGTTTCTTTTTCTCATTTTTCTCCGCTGCGGAGGTTGAATGTTGCGTTGCGTCTTGGATCGCCTCCTCTGGCGGAGCACCGGTCGTTGGACCTGGCTTAACCTGCTATCCGTACATCCTTTGCGGAGTACACTATATCGTTTCCAATCCGGCCAGAGGAGCGCACGGAGACCAATCTTTAAATCGGGCCATCCAAAGGCCCAGGGGTCAGTACGGTCTCCGTTACGCTCCAAAAGTGTCATGACGAAAAATGTTTAGCGTGGCTTATTGTTTACTTCAGCAATCTCGTTTAGTGTAGCTTATCCCTTACTTTAGCAGTCTCGGCCGGGTTCCTTTTGCCCGTGACAGGCCTTGCCCCTGCCCTCATGCTCCTGGCGCGGCTCGGGGGACAGGGCTCTGCAGGAGTGCAACCCGAGCACCGGGCCGCCCTTGGATTGCGGATGCATCCAGGCCTGTCCCGACCGCGTTTGGGGCAGGCCTTTCAGTTGAGGGATGGCTTCGCAACCCAAGGCCCAAAGCGAAAAACTCATCGTCTTTTTTCTCTGATCTTCTTTTGTGTTCATACGTCGCTTGGGATCTGCGTTCAGTCTTTAGAGTTCTGTGCGGCCTTGGTTTTCTTGGCCGGCGGCGCGGGCGCAACGGCCGGCGTCGCCGGGTTTGTTTTCAAGCCCAGGTCGGCGGCTTGGCAGCGGCCGGTGCGCACTCGCCACCAGTCCACGCTGAACTGCCGGCCGACGGCCACGGCGATCTGCTTGCGTTTGGAGCGGGTGGTTTTGGGATTGGCCAGCACCGGCAGCCACTTGGCGACCGGCTTGTAGGTGGGCTGGTATTGCATCAGGCGCCAAGAGGCCTCCACCAGCACGGTGCGCACGCGCGGGTTGCCGTGCTTGTTAATGGACCCTTGGAAACGGCGCTGTGCTGAGCTGTCTTCCCGGGGACACATTCCGGTGTAGCTGGCCACTTGCCGCCGGTTGTCGAACCGGTTCCAGTCAGCCACTTCTCGTTCCAACACCTCGGTAAGTTAGCTTGCCCAGGCCCACCGGCAGGTCCGCAGGCGCGGCCTCCGTCAGGGCTTTACCCAGTGCTCTGAGCTCCTGGTCCACCGCTTCGATCAGCCGGCGCAACGGCTCCAACAATTCCAACACGATGGCCGGCAACACCAGTTCCTTCCACAGAGCCTCGGTCCACCAGATGCCCTTGATGTGGGCGCCATAATAAAGGGCGTGGCTGCGCCCTTGGGCCGCCAGGCGTTGCTTCTCCTTCTGCAAGCTCTCCCGCTGGCGAGAGCGACTCCGGGCTTGCTCCTGAGCTTCGGTGGGCACGCGCACCACGCAAAAGGCGTCCTCATTGCCGGCGACATACCGGTCCAAGCCCAGCACCAACGCCTTGGCGTCACGCTTGTCGGTCTTGACGTTCTTGCCGTACTCGTCCCAATCCCGAGGCCGCACCACGTAGTTGGTGATGCCAAACCCCGCCAGCTTCCGGTGCAAACTGTAGCCAAAAGGGCCCGCCTCGTAGCAACTGTAAACCTGCTTGGCCAGCGCCGTCTGTTTCCTGGCCCAGTCCAGGAACTGAGTCGGGCTGAACGCTTGCGCCGGCTGGGGTGCGCCCCCGTTGATTTGGCGTACCACCACGTAGCGATCCAGATGCACGTTGATGCCCAGCTTGATGACCTGATGCGGTTGAGGACCGCTCTCGCAGTTCGGAGCCGATGCACCGGCGACGCTCGGCACCTTGCCTGCGCTCAAGATCGTCTCGACCAGCGTATCAGTTTGTTCCTTGACCGAGGGTAGTGCTTGCTTCGCCGCGGCCTTTGTCCTATTTGTTTTCTCGTAAGTTAGTTTTATCATTGGTGGTCAGGTTGCCGAATTTTTCCCAGCCTGACCACCCCATGTTATCTTTACGACCTGGCGGTGTCGGATCTGAAAACAGCTCCGCGAGGGGGGCATGGGGCGCGGTGCTGGTTTCAAATCCGACACGACCGGGCATTTATGGGGTGACCGTTCGCGTGTTGGGCGCGGGGCTTGGCCTTGGTTGTTCGCAAGTCCCATGACCAACACGGGAACGCGAACAGGGCGGAGGTGTCAGCGTAAACGAGTGGCATAGTTGCGGGCCGTTCTTTCCTTCAAAATCGGGTTTGGGCGTTTCGGTCCCGGCTTCTTTTGCGCCTTCCTGACTGCCGCCGTGATCTCCGGCCATCCCGGGTTGACCGCCTGCGCCGCGTGTGTTCTCCACCAGTACGGCGGGATTTGCCCGATCACCCGCTGTGCCAAACAGATGCTCAACGGCCCGTGCAGCGGTTCCCGCGAAGACCGGTGCGAAGTGGACCCCGCGCGCCCCTGTGCCTGGCAACTCATCTACCAGCGTCTCAAGGAAATCGGACAACTGGACGAACTCAAAAAGCCAAAACCGCCCAAAAACTGGCGTCCCAGCCAGGCCGGCGGCTGCCGCACCATCATCCGCGAGGATCACAGGGTGTGACTGGAGGCAGGGTCGGAATCGGCCGCCTACGACCAATTCCAGGGCCAGAGTGACATTGGTGAGTGATGCGTCATCGAGATAGTTGCCTCCTCCTGGAAACGGAACCTGCTTAGTCCTTCAAGCAAAGCTGCAGCGCCCCGCCGATTTTTTCCCGTAACGATGGGTCGTCAAATGTCTGAATGAGTTCTTGCAGCCGGCTCGCCCGCACCATTTTGAAGTGCAACAGCCCGGTGACATATGCCACGTCTTTTTCACGGCGAGCTGCCAGCTTGCTGATCGCAAGGTCGTGCGGATCCAGACACCAGCCGATAGCGCCGCCAGTGTTCTCGTTGGACAGGGGTGTCAGTCTTTGTTCCCAGCCCTGCGGCAAGGTTGCGGTGTCCGGCGAGACGCCGTCGGCCCAGTAGCCAAAGGTCTGGTCAAATTGGGAGTAGCGCCCGAGGCTGCCTTCGATGAGTTCGGCCAGCTCCGGACGGTAGCGGGGGTAAAGGTCCGCTTCCATGGATTGGCGGAGGACACGCGGCGCATCGGGAAACCGTCCGAGAATGGCTTGGCTGCCGATAACGACAAACTCCGTCTCGCCCGTGACGCCTTTAGAGGCCCGCAGGATGTGCTTGAGGTCGGAGCGCTTCATATCGGCGCAGAATCCGTGTGCGCCCATCCTGCGGCATGATGACCGCGAAGGGGCTGCTGTGCCTCATGCGGAAGGAATCTTCGCTGCGGTCGGCCAATGTCTCCAGCACGCCGGGCAACCCGCGCGCACGTATGAGATCGAGCCACTCCCGCAAAGCGTCCTTCGAATGAATGGAATAATCCGGGTCGGCCAGGCGCTCTTCGATCCAGCCAACCACCCGGTCGAGCTTCGCGGGGCTCGCGGCGCAGAACCTCCACCACAACTTGGTCCATTTCATAACCGCGCTCTTCAATGAGTTGATGCCAGTTCACAGTCCGAGAATAACTGCATTTTGCGCCGATTGCAATGCGTGCCACGGTCTTGACGGCAGCGTGAAGGCGAATGCATTCCATCCTTCTTTGGAACCTCCAGGCCCAGCAAGTGCCAAACAGATGCTCAACGGCCCGTGCAGCGGTTCCCGCGAAGACCGCTGCGAAGTGGACCCCGCGCGCCCTTGCGCCTGGCAACTCATCTACCGGCGTCTCAAGGAACTCGGCCAACTGGACGAACTCAAGAAGACCAAACCACCCAAAAACTGGCGTCCGAGCCTGGCCGGCGGTTGCCGCACGATCATCCGGGAGGATCACAGGGTGTGAGCCGCCGGACATGGGAGCACCAAGAAACCTAAGGCAACTCCGCGGGCGCAGCCGGGCAGTACCGCCATCGGGGCAAGACCTGCGAAGCGGACTCCGGGTCTGCCGGATTCCATCCCGGAGGGATGCCAGAAAGCGGCTCACGCTCCCGGCGCCGCGCCGGGATTTCTGGCACCCGGTTCCGGGTGCATGACCATCGCCGAGGCCGACCGGGGGTCGCAGCGACGCAGCGACCCCCGGCTACCTTCTGCCAACCCTCCGGGTTGCACGCCTGGCGTCAAACAACAGGCCACGAACTTAGCGAACTATCTTCCGTGGGAATCCAGCCCAGAAAAATCCTGGCAACACGTTTAGGTGCGTTCAGTCGAAGCTTTAGTCATATCAACACGGTGTTTGCGGCCGGCCTCACGGTGGCGCGTTCGTGCCCGGGCTTGGCGAGGTCAGTGGGAGACCGTATCGCCGGGCGAGGGTCCGTGCGGCCTGCTTGGCCGACAGCGATATCCTCTCTTCACGCGCGATCCTCTCCTTCTCGAAATCGGCTTTCACCATCTCGGCTGTCGCGGGCCAGGGCCAGACGACATCGCGGCCACGCCCCCATTGCCTGGCGGATACGGGCGGCGCTGGCGTCGGGTCGCCGCCATTGTCCTGGCCATCCTGGCCGACCGAGTAGAGCAGAAATGAGCCGTCGGGATTCAGGCGATAGCGCAATGGCTGGCCGTCCATGGGGTCGCGCGGCAGTTGGCGCAGGAATTCGGGCGCCAGGGCGGCGAGTTCGGCGGGATTGGCGCCGTGCCGGAGTTGGTGCCGCTTGAGGGCTATGGCCGCGATCAGCAGCGAGCGCTGCGCCTCGAAGGTGGCGATGCGGGAGAGAAATGGGCCAATAGTGCCTTCTGGGTCAAAGTCTAACCAGCGGCCGGCCGCCGGGTGAGCGCGATGGATCGAGCCGAGTTTTTGCCCGAGCTGTTTGGTGGCTGAAGCAAATTCGTTCTGCTGCCTCGCCGCTTGCACTGCCTCGATGCCCGCTTGCAAGGATTCCAGGCTCGCCAGTTCATCGTCGTACGATTGCCACCACCGCCAGAGCCAATATCCGGGGTAGCGATGGGCAAAATCTCTCAGGCCGTCCTTGGGATTATCCAGCAATTCCTTCCCCATCTCGGCCAGCTCGCCAAACCCCGTGGGTCCAGCCGCCCCGGAAAAGCTGCCAATTGCGGAATAGGACCGCCGTCTATTAGCCAGGGACGACTCGACAAAAGGGCGTTCCATGGCAAAAACCGACACGGCTTGCCCCAACAGGTCCACCGATTCCCAAGCTGCCTGGAGGCTGCTGAGTTGCTCTTCCTGCCAGGCGGGGCATTGGAGGGCCTCCCAGGTCGCGCTCAACGCGATGCCGCCAGTGGCGATGCGGACCAATTCGGAGATCATCAGCGGCTCCTCCGGGCTATGTGCCACCAGGGCGCTCATGGCCATGACGTTTCCCCAGGCGTTGGTTAGGCGCCCCTCGTGCAAATCGAGGATGGTGGCGGCGGAGAGCCACTGGGCGACCCCCTTGATGGTGGAGAGATGCCCCAACTGCAGGTTTGCTTCCTGGCTGTAATCGAGATCGAACATCATCTGTGGAGTGGCCAACGCGGCTCGCAAGGCGTCCAACTGCCCCTGCTTCTCCGCCACCATCCGGCTCAGCCCAGGCCAGAGGTTGCTCGATTCCATCGTTGGCAGTTCTGCCTCTTTCCACGCCACCAGGGCGCGGCCTGGGGCGACTATCTTCACTGTAGGGGGCAGATTGGAGGAATTGAGATAGCCGAGACGGCTGGCGGCCTCAAGCAGGGTCTCCAGCGCCGTTCACCGCATCGGCGGAAACCCGGGGGCGCAGCTCCCCTGTGGTCAGCTTCTCGCCTTTGGCTCGGAGGTGCTGCCGATATGCCTCGACTTTCCGCTTCACGCGGTAATGGGCGGACAGCGGCACACCCACCGCACAAGCCAGCAGCAGCAGCGCCACGGTCCTGAGTTTGGGATAGCGGTTCATTTCATCGTTCTGTTTTCAGCATCCTCTTGCGCAGAGCCGGTTTGCCACCGCCCCTCGTCTGGGCGGCACACAAATAGCAGGAGCGATTTCTCTGCGACCGTCCGGCGAACCTCGCCGCACCCGCCAGCGACCAAGAGCGCGCCAAGCACGCGAAGGACTGGCCGAAAGACACAATCCCGCCGAGAGAAAAACCGTCATCGAATCGCGACTGGCGCCTGGCCAAGGGGCCGTTCCCCTGAAATCAGCTCAGGCCGGGTTCAGGGCTGATTCAGGATTCCCCCAGGACGTAGAAGCCGACGTGAGGAGGCTCACTCTTCAAAAACAGCGGAGATCAGAGCCTCCTCACGTCGGCTCCTACAGAATCTTGAATCAGCCCTTGGCCGGGTTGGCCTCGGTCTTGGCCTCGGGCGCGGGGGCGGGCGGTTCCTGGGGAGCAGGCTTGGCCTCGGGCGCCGGCTTGGTTTCCTGGGCGGGTTTGGTTTCCGCCGGGGTTTCGCCGGCCATCGGGATGTCGACCCATTCCAGGATGGCGCGCTGGGAGGCGTCTCCCTGGCGGCAGTTGAGCCGGACGATGCGCGTGTAGCCGCCATGGCGCTCCTTTTGGCTCGGGGCGATCTCGTCAAAGAGAATCTTCACGGCCTTTTCCTGGTGCAGGCGCGCGGCGGCCAGGCGGCGGTCGTGAACCGTGCCGTGTTTGCCGAGGGTGACCATTTTCTCGGCCACCGAGCGGGCGGCTTTGGCCTTGGCCAGGGTGGTGGTGATGCGCTTGTGGAGAATGAGGCTGCAGACCATGTTAGCCAGCATGGCGTTGCGGTGCTCGCCGGTGCGGCCCAACTTGGCGGTTCGCTTGAGGTGTCGCATAAATTGGAGAGTGATGATGGGGTCTGGCGGGCGGGAGCGCCCCCGGGCTCCCGGCCGCAGGCCGCCCGGTCCCTACCGGCCCACCGATGTCAGCGTTGTGGGTTCCTCTTTGGGAGGCTCGAGGAGATCGGGCTCGAAGGTCATGCCCAGTGTCAGGCCCAGCGCAGCGAGTTTATCTTTGATTTCGTTGAGCGATTTCTTCCCGAAATTCCGGTATTTGAGCATCTCCTGCTCGGTCTTCATCGCCAGTTGGCCCACGGTGGTGATGTTCGC
Organism: uncultured bacterium; assembly: GCA_963713735.1. Taxonomy (GTDB): domain Bacteria; phylum Verrucomicrobiota; class Verrucomicrobiia; order Limisphaerales; family UBA8199; genus CAVQND01. The sequence goes on along the minus strand of CAVQND010000029.1, from coordinate 182,847 downwards.
GTTGTTCAGGCAGTTGGCAGCGCGGACGCTGAGTTCGATTTCGTTGACGCTCATGTTGAGGAGCTTCTTGAGCTTGGTCTTCTCTTCGTCCTGCTTGTCGACGACCTCCTCGAACTCGACGGCGTTCTTGTCGTAGCCGACAAAGACATCCAGGTGATGCTGGAGGATGGCGGAGGCCTGGGTGAGGGCGTCGTCGGGCGAGATGCGGCCATCGGTCCAAATTTCGAGCAGGAGCCGGTCGTAATCGGTCCGCTGGCCCACGCGGGCGTTCTCGACGGCATAACGCACACGCGTCACCGGGGAGAACAGGGAGTCAATGGCGATAACGCCGATGGCCTGGTTGGGTTTCTTGTTCTCATCCCCCGGCAGAAAGCCGCGCCCGACTTTGACCTCGAGCTCGATCTCGAATTTCTTTTTCTTGTCCAGCGTGCAGATGTGCTGGGTGGGATTGACCAACTCGACATTCTGGTTGAGCTGGATGTCGGCCGCAGTCACCTCCCCTTCCCGGTTGACGGAAAGGAGCAAGGTCTGCGGGTCGCGGGTGTGGGCGCGAAGCAGCACCTTCTTGAGGTTGAGCACGATGTCGGTCGCATCTTCGACCACGCCCTCGATGGTGGCGAATTCGTGCATGGCGCCGTCGACCTTGATCGAACTGATGGCCGCCCCCTCCAGGGAGGAGAGCAGCACGCGGCGCAGCGAGTTGCCGATGGTGTGGCCGTAGCCGGTCTCGAAAGGCTCGGCCACGAACTTGGCATAGGTCTCCGTCGCGGTGGACTCCTCTTTGGTCAACCGCTTGGGCATTTCAAAACGTCCCAGACGCACTGGCATATCTTTTTCCTTTCAACCTGCCTCCCTAGCGGGAATAAAACTCGACCACCGCCTGCTCGTTGGCGATGGGTTGTATCTCCTCCCGCGTAGGAATGCGCATGACCACGCCCTTGAGGGCCTCCTTGTTGAGCGACAGCCAATCGGGCACCATCCGGCTGGCGGCGGATTCCAGGTTCCGGGTGGCCAACTGCCGCGCCGCATTCGAGTTCTTGATTTCGATGACGTCGTTTACCTTGAGCCCGTAAGAGGGGATGTTCACCTTCCGGCCATTGACGCGGACATGCCCGTGGCAGACCAACTGCCGCGCCGCGGCGCGGGTATTGGCAAAACCCAGGTGATAGCACACGTTGTCCAGCCGCGTCTCCAGAATCTGGAGCATCTGCTCGCCGGTGACGCCGCGGCGCTTGAGCGCACGCTCATATACGCCTCGAAACTGCCGCTCCAACAGGCCGTAATAGTAGCGCAGCTTCTGCTTCTCGATCAGTCCCAGGCCGTAATCAGTATGCTTGCGGCGGGACTTGGGGCCATGCACCCCGGGACCGTAATTGCGGCGTTCGAGGTACTTCGACGGGCCAAAGATCGGCACGCCAAACCGGCGGCTGATGCGAACACGAGGACCTGTATAGCGGGCCATGCTGAAAGTGGGTGGTTGAGTGTTGAGTGCTTCTTAAATGGAAAATTGAAACTGTCAGACGCGGCGCTTCTTCCGCGGACGGCACCCGTTGTGGGGCACCGGCGTGACATCCCTGATGGTCGTGATTTCCAGGCCAATCGCCTGCAAAGCGCGAATGGCCGATTCCCGGCCCGAGCCCGGGCCTTTGACGCGCACTTCGATCTCGCGCATCCCGTGTGACATGGCCTGGCGGGCGGCATCCTGGGCAACCTGCTGGGCCGCATAAGCGGTGCTCTTGCGGGAACCCTTGAATCCAACCCGCCCCGCGCTCGACCACCCGATAACGTGTCCCTGCATGTCGGTAATGCTCACCTGCGTGTTGTTGAAAGTGGCCAGGATGTTGGCGATGCCGCTGATGATGTTCTTGGCTCCCTTGGCCTTGACGATCTTCTTGCCGGCAAGCTCGTCGGCAAGCAGTTCGGCAGCCGTTGGCGCTGCCACCGCCGGAACAGGCGCGCCGGCCTCGGCGCCCGGCGCAGCCGCACCCGCCTCCGGGGCGGGCGCTCCGCCCGCAGGCGCCCCTCCTGCCGGGGCCGCACCGGCGACCGGAGCTTTCCTGGGAGCCTTCTCAGGCGCCCCCTGGCCCGCGGGCTTGCCGGCAGGTCTCTCCCCCGCCGCTTCGGGTTTGTCTTCCTTGCTGGGCGCGGGCTTCTTCTTCGTTTCGTCAGCCATAATGACTTATAAGACCTACAGACTAGTGGATGCCGGCCTTGGCAGTAGGGCTGCGCACCACGCCCACCGTTTTGCGCGGCCCCTTGCGCGTGCGCGCGTTGGTCTGCGTGCGCTGGCCGCGCACCGGCAGACCCCGCAAATGACGAACCCCCCGATAGCATTTGATGCCTTGGAGCCGCTTGAGGTTCATGCCAATCTCCCGCCGAAGATCCCCTTCGATCAGATGCTTGCCATCCTGAATCGCATGGACAATCTGGGAAAGCTGCTGCTCGGTCAGGTCCTTGGCGCGGATGCCGGGATCAATGTGGGCCTTGGCCAAAATGACCTTCGAGTTGCTGGGGCCAATGCCGTAGATGTAGCGCAGGGCGACATCAATGCGTTTATTGGGCGGGACTTCCACGCCGATAATGCGAGCCATATTTTATCTAGGATAAGTTAAGCAAGTTACACAAGTTACCTGGGCCGTGTCGGGTCAACCCTGCCGCTGTTTATGGCGCGGGTTGCTGCAGATCACCCGAATAACCCCTTTGCGCCGCACAATCTTGCAGTTTTCGCAAAGTTTCTTTACCGACGCGCGAACTTTCATAAATCTGTCCGATCTTCGACGACAATCCGCCCTTGCGATAAATCGTAAGGCGACATTTCCAACTGCACCCTGTCCCCCGGCGCCAGGCGGACAAAGCTCAATTTGGCCTTGCCTGCCAGATACGCCAGCACTCGATGACCGTTGGCGAGTTGCACCCGGCATGTCCCGTTGGGCAACGTCTCCACTACGGCACCTTCAACCTTGATGGCATCCTCGCGGGCCATGTCAAAATCTCCGCCTCATCCTCGGTGATCAACACCGTATGCTCAAAATGGGCCGACAGTGAACCATCTTGGGTGACGACTGTCCAGCCATCATTCAAGATTTTTACCGCAGGCAATCCGGCGTTTACCATCGGCTCGATTGCCAAGGTCATCCCGGGCCGCAGCTTCGGCGAGGACTTCCCATCCACGAAATTCGGCACCTGCGGCTCCTCGTGCATCGAGCGCCCGACGCCGTGCCCCACGAATTCCCGGACCACGCTGAACCCGTTGCCCTCTACATACTCCTGTATGGCGCGCGAAATATCAACTACGCGCCGGCCGGGCACCGCCCGCCCTATGCCCTCGTGCAGGGCGCGTTCCGTAACATCCATCAACCTCTGCGCCAGCAATCCGCAGCCTCCCACCGCCACCGTTCGAGCCGTGTCCCCGACAAACCCGTTGTAAATGACCCCGACATCGAGGCTGACGATGTCCCCGAAGCGCAACTGCTGCGGCCCGGCCAGGCCATGCACGACCTGCTCGTTGACGGAAATGCAGATATGGCAGGGATACTTCCGATAGCCCAAAAAGGCGCTCTTGGCCCCGTAGCTCTTCATCCGCAAGGCGGCGAAGTCATCGACTTCCTTGGTCGTCACGCCGGGCTTGATGAACCCGGCGACCTCTTCCAGCACCGAACCGGCAACCGCGCACGCCGGCCGCATCGCTTCCAAATCCCGCTCGTTCTTCAAAATGATCATGGTCTTGGACCATTTGGGCGGCGTGCCTTGCTCCACCAGTCCGCCAGTGGGCCATTATCAGAATCTGCCTCGGAGCCGGCCTTTCTTCAAGAAGCCGTCATAATGGCGCATGAGCAGATGGGTTTCCATCTGGCGCATCGTATCCAGAAGCACGCCCACCAGGATGAGCATGCTCGTGCCGCCGAAAAACGTGGCCACCGGATAGGGGATCTTGAGCCATCGGTTCAACAAAATCGGAATGACGGCGATAATGGTCAGGAAAATGGCGCCCGCCAGCGTAATGCGGCTCATCGCGTTGTGCAGGTATTCGCTGGTCGCCTGGCCCGGCCGCACCCCTGGAATATAGCCGCCGTTCTTCTTGAGGTCATCGGCAATTTGCAGTTCGTTGAACTGGGTGGCCACCCAGAAATAGGAGAAGAAAAGAATCATCAATCCGTATATGGTGATATAGAGGAGGGCCCCTTCGGCCAGCACGCGGGCGATCTCGATAAAGAACTTGATTTCCAGTCTTTTTCCCAGAAAAAAGAAGATTTTCTGCGGAAACATCAGGATTGCCTGGGCGAAGATGATCGGCATGACGCCCGAATAGTTCACGCGCAAAGGCATAAACGAAGTGCTGCCCTGAAAGATCTTGCGCCCGACCGCCCGTTGGGCGTATTGGACGGGGACCTTGCGCTGGGCCTGGGTGATAGCGATGACGCCGGCAATCACACCGACCAGCAGCAGGATCAGGGCCGCAGCGTGGCCGAGATTGAACTCCGCCACGGCGTTCTTGGGGAAGAACATGTCCCTGAGCGCGATAAGCAGCCTGCGGGAGGCGGGCCAGGATGCCTATGGTGATGACCAGGGACACGCCGTTGCCGATGCCCCGTTCGGTGATCTGCTCTCCGAGCCACATCAACAGGACGGTGCCCGTGGTCAGGATGAGAGTAGTCTGCAGGCGGTAGAACCAGAGGTGGGAATCACTGTACAACACTAAACGGCCGATCCCCTGCCCGAAAATGCTGTCCGGGTTCTCCCAGCCCAGGGCCATGACGAAACCTTGGCCCAGGCACAGGATAACGGTGAGATAGCGGCCGTACTGGATGAGCTTGGTGCGCCCGCCCTCTTCCCGTGCCAGCTTGGACAGATGCGGCCAGACGGCGGTGAGCAATTGGATGATAATCGTGGCGCTGATGTAGGGCATGATGCCCAAGGCCCCGATCGCGCAATGCTCGAGGGCGCCCCCGGTGAACATGCTGTAGAGACCCAACACCGAATTGCCTGCGTTTTGCCCGGCCCTGGTGTTGAAGAAGGCCGTCAAGGCCTGGCCATCGAGGCCCGGGACGCGGATCGCCGCCTCCAGCCGGCAGATCGCCAGGACCAACAACGTAAATAGAATCCTGGACTTGAGTTCGGGAATCTTGAAGCAATTGCTGAATGTATTGGCAATGGCGGAAAGCATGGTCAGTTATAGCATGAAAAACATCAGGGCGTCTTCGGTGGTTCTGATTCGGGCGCTGTGGTCTTGGGAGCTTGAGCCTCCGGCGCTTCGGTCTTGGGAGCCCGAGGCTCCCGTGCTTTGGGCTCGGCAGTTTGAGCTTCCGGCGCTTTGGCCTTGGGAGCCTTAGGTTCCCGTGCTTTGGGTTCGGCAGCTTGAGGTTCCTGCGGTTTGGCCCCGGCGACCTGAGAATGCGGCCGCTTTTGATTTGGCAGCTCGAACTGCCGCCGCCTTTACTTTGCCAGGTCGAGCCTGCTTGGGCGCAATGACTTCGCAGGCGCCGCCCTTGGCCTCGATCTTGGCCCGAGCCGAGGCGCTGAACGCGTGCGCGCTGACCGTCAGCTTTCGCGTCACATCGCCCTCCCCCAGAATCTTGATGCCGTCGCCGCGGCCGTTGGCCAGGCCGACGCTGCGCAAGGCGGCCTCATCCACCCTGGCCCCGTCTTCAAAGCGGTTGAGGGCTTCCAGGTTGACGGGCAGGTAGCGGGTGCCGTGGCGGGTGTTATTGAAGCCGCGTTTGGGAATGCGGCGAATCAAGGGCATCTGGCCGCCTTCAAACCCAATGCGGATGGAACTGCCGGAACGGGCGGTCTGGCCTTTGCCGCCGCGCCCGCTGGTTTTGCCATGGCCGCTGGATTCGCCCTGGCCCAAACGCTTGCGCCGATGCCGCGCGCCGGGCCGTGGTTGGAGATCGTGTAATCGCATAGGCAATTGAACTTTCGCCGAGGTTTAAGCTTGCCCCTGGGGTGCGGCCGGCGGAGGCGTCGCCGGGGGCGGGGTAGGAGGTTGGGGTTTCTTGATTTCCAGGCCGCGGCCCAGGTAAATGTCCTCGCGCAGTCGGAGACTGAGCAGCGCGCTGAGCGTCGCCTTGACGACATTGGCGGCGTTCTTGGAGCCGAGGGACTTGCTCAGGACGTCCTTGACCCCGGCGGATTCAAGCACGGCCCGGACGGTCTTGCCGGCGATGATGCCCGTGCCGGGTGAAGCGGGCCGCAGCAACACTTTTGCCCCGCAAAAGTGGGAGAGCACTTCGTGGGGAATGGTGGCGCCTTTAAGGGCCACGCCTACCATCTGGGAGCGGGCCAATTCGCCGCCCTTGCGGATGGCATCGGCCACTTCGCCGGCTTTGCCGAGCCCCACCCCTACGCGGCCCTGCTTGTCGCCGACCACAATGAGCGCGCTAAAGTTAAAACGCCGTCCGCCTTTGACGACCTTGGCGGAACGGTTGATAAACACGACTTTCTCGGTCAGTTCATGGCCGGTCTGCTCGTCGAGAGTAATCTCAGGCTCCGGCCTGGCGCGCCGTCCGCGCATCGGCCCGCGGCCCCCGCGTGGTTCGCCGCTCTCGGTCTTGTTGGATTCAGCCACAGTGTCTTTCTCGGTTAAACGTTAGAATTGCAGCCCCGCCTCGCGCGCGGCCTCAGCCAGGGCCTTGACTTTCCCATGGTAACGAGCCCCGCTCCGGTCGAAAACGACTTGCTTGACCCCCTTGCTCAAGGCCGCCTGCGCCGCCAGCCCCCCAATGACCTTGGCGCTGGCAGCGTTGGCCCTCAACTTGTCCCGGTCCGGCGTTGCCTTGCTCGTCGTCGAGGCCGCCGCCAGCGTCACCCCGGCGGTATCATCGATGAACTGCACATGGATGTTCTTGTTCGTAAAACACACCGCCATGCGCGGCCGGGCTTGAGTGCCGCTGATCTTGTGGCGCACGCGCCAGCGGCGCTTCCGGGCCAGTTTCTGTTTCTTTTCGGTTCTCATTGGTTTCGGTCACGGGTTTTGCCGTGAACTTTCGCGCGACATTGGCTGCCCTGGGGCGAATTACTGGACCGTCTTGCCCTCCTTGCGGATGACCCGTTCATCGGTATAGCGCACTCCCTTGCCCTTGTAAGGCTCAGGCGGGTAAAAGCTGCGCAGTTCGGCGGCAACCTGTCCGACCACCTGCCGATCCGGCCCTTCGACCGTAATCTTGGTGTTCTCGTCCACCGTCACCTTGATCTGCTCGGGAATCGGAAAAACGATTGGATGGGAGTATCCGAGGCTCATGGTGACGTTCTTGCCCTGCACGGCGGCCTTGAAGCCGACCCCTTGGATTTCGAGCTTTTTCACAAACCCTTCGGTCACTCCCCGCACCATGTTGTTGACCAGCGCCCGGCTCAAGCCGTGCAGGGCCTTGGCCTGGGCGTCGTCACCCTCGCGGCTGACGATAATCTTGCCGTCCTGGACCTTGAGGCTGGTGCGGCGCGGCAATTGCCAGTTGAGCTTGCCCTTGGGGCCTTCGACCGAGACCTGCTGGCCGGCAACCTCCACTTTCACCTTGGGCGGAATGGCGATGGGTTGTTTTCCTATTCGTGACATGGTCTAAAAGCGTTAAATGAGTTAGCAGCTCGCGGCTACCATACATAGCAAATCAATTCTCCGCCAAGGTTCTTCTTGCGGGCCTGCGTGCCGGTCATGATGCCCTCCGAGGTCGAGAGGACCGCCACGCCCAGACCGCCCTGGACCCGGGGAATCTCGGTGGCCCCCACGTAGCGGCGCAGCCCGGGACTGCTGACCCGCTTGAGGCCCTCGATGATGCCTTTCTTGCCCTGGTACTTGAGCTTGAGCTTCATGCTCCTGGCCTTGGCCTCGACCGAAAAATCAGCGATGTAACCCTCGCCTTTGAGAATGGAAGCAATGCTCTCCTTCATCCGGGAGTGGGGCACCTCCACCACGGGCAGCAAGGCGCGATGCGCGTTGCGGATGCGGGTCAACATGTCGGAAATCGGGTCGTTCATAAGCATTACCAACTGGCCTTGGTCACGCCCGGAATGAGGCCGCTGAGGGCGGCTTCCCGAAACGTCAGGCGCGAGCACCCGAACTTGCGCAGATAGCCGTGCCGCCGCCCGGTCATCGAGCACCGGTTAACCACCCGCGCCGGGCTGGCGTTGCGCGGCAGCTTCGCCAGGCCGGCATAGTCGCGCTTGGCCTTTAACTCGGCGCGAATCGCCGCGTACTTTTTCACGGTCTTGGCCTTGTTCTTGTTGCGTTCTATCCAGGACATCTTTGCCATAAAATCAATTTCGAGCGTTAAAACAACAAATTAAATTGGCGATTACTTGGCTTTGGCCGGTTCGGCGAAGGGCATGCCCATGAGTTTGAGAAAGTCCAGGGCCTCCTCGTTGGTGCGGGCGGTGGTCACAATCGTGATGTCCATGCCCTGCTGGCGCTTGATCTTATCCAGATCGATTTCCGGAAAGATCGTCTGGTCATTCACCCCCAGCGAGTAATTGCCACGCCCGTCGAACGAGCGGGTGGACAACCCCCGGAAGTCGCGAATCCGGGGCAGGGCGGTCGCAATGAGCCGGTCAAAGAACTCGTACATCGCGTCGCGCCGGAGGGTCACGTGACAGCCGATGGGCTGGCCCTTGCGGAGCTTGAAATTGGCGATGCTGTGGCGGGATTGGCTGATCGCAGGCTTGCGGCCGGTAATCAGCGCGAGATCTTTGGCCGCATCGTCAATGGCACTCTTCTCGAGCGAGGCGCTCACGCCCATGTTGACGACGATCTTCTCCAGGCGGGGAATCTGGTGCGGATTGGAGTATTGGCGCTTGGCCTTGAGGGCCGGCGCCACTTCCTTGAGGTATCTTTCGTAGAGTCGGGCTTTCATTGGCTCGGTGCCGGGTTAATCTCCGGGGCTGAGGCGGCGCGCCTGGCGGCGCGAGCGTCGAAGGCCTCCGCCTTCATCACGTTGGAAATGTGAATGGAACCTTCCCGTTCAATGATCTTGCCTTGCGGGTTGGCGGGGTTCTTGCGCGTGTGCCGCTTGATCATGCGGGCGCCTTCGACAATGACGCGCTGTTGCTTGCCCAGGACGGCGATGATGCGGCCGCGCTTGTTTTTGTCTGCGCCGGCAAGGATAACCACCTCATCATTCTTTTTGACGTGAAATTTGCGCATAGCAACAGGCGGGTGGGGTGGGGTCAGATGACTTCGGGGGCGAGGGAGACAATTTTCATGAATTTCTTTTCACGCAACTCGCGCGCGACCGGCCCGAAAATGCGGGTGCCGCGCGGATTCAACTCCTTGTCGATGATGACAATGGCGTTGCTGTCGAAACGCAGGCACGAGCCGTCGCTGCGGCGGATGATCTGCCGGGTGCGAACGACTACGGCGTCCACCACTTCCCCTTTCTTGACCGTGCCGTCGGGGGCCGCTTCTTTGATATGCGCCTTGATAATGTCGCCAATGTGGGCATACCGCTGGTTGGGGCCAAGGACACCGATGGCGGCGGCGCGTTTGGCGCCAGTGTTGTCAGCCACATCGAGGATGGAACGTACCTGTAACATAAATCAAAGTGCCTGGTTCCGGGAGGCATGGGTGAATGGGGGTTGGGCATCAGGCAGCCACCGGGGCCACACCGGCGCCCTGTTCTACCACGGCCACCAGGCGCCAGCGCTTGGTCTTGGAAAGCGGGCGGGTCTCCTCGATGCGGACGCGGTCCCCGACCTTGGCCACGCCGACCTCGTCATGGGCGCAGAACTTCTTGTAGCCAGTGACGACCTTTTTGAATTTGGGGTGCGGGAAACGGCGCTCGACGCGGACGATGATGGTCTTGGCCATCCGGTTGGAGATGACCTCGCCAATGCGTTGCTTGCGATTGCCGCGGGCGCGGGCGGGCGTTGCGGGCGCGGGCGCCGGGGCGGGAGCGGCAACGGTCGGCGGGGTGGTGGGGGTGATGTCAGCCATACAGAAATCTATGCGGGTTTGTTGCGAAGCTGGGAAATGTGGGTTTGCATGCGGGCAATATCGCGGCGCAAGACGTGCAGGCGGGCGGGTTTTTCAAGCTGGGCGCTGGCCTGCTGCAAACGAAGATTCAAGATCTCCTGCCGCCAATTGCGCTCGTCCGCCAGGGCCTCGGCCAGGGTCTTTTCCTGAAGTTCTTTCCGTTGAGTCTTTTTCATGAGCCGAAGTCGTGTCTAACCCATCCGGTGACGGGAGATAAACTTGGTCTTGATGGGGAGCTTGGTCGCCGCCAGGCGCAGCGACTCGCGCGCCACGGCCTCGGTGACGCCGTCCACCTCGAAGAGGATGTTGGCGGGCCGGATAACCGCCACCCACGATTCGAGGGGACCTTTGCCCTTGCCCATGCGCGTTTCCAGGGGCTTCTTGGTAAAAGACTTTTGCGGGAAAACCCGAATCCACATCTTGCCGTGGCGCTTCATATGGCGGGCGACCGCGACCCGGGCGGCCTCGATCTGCTTGGTGTCCAGCCAGCAACGCTCCAAAGCCATCAATCCGTACTCGCCGTAAGCCACCGTGTGGCCGCGCGTCGCCAGGCCGGCGCGGCTGCCGCGGTGCATCTTGCGGTACTTCACTCTCTCGGGCATCAAGGGCATAACGGGTCTTTCTAGAGGCGATTCAAGGGGCGACGGGTTCGGGGGCAGGGGAGGCCGGAACCGGGGCCGGGGCCGGGGGCGGTTGGAACTGGGGAGGCGGCTGGGGCTTTTGGACTCTGTCGGGCTGGGTCTTGTCGTTGCGGGTCTCCCCTTTGCAAATCCAGCATTTGATGCCCAGTTTGCCATAGACAGTATTGGCCTCGGCAAAGCCGTAGTTGATGTCGGCGCGCAGGGTGTGCAGGGGCACCCGCCCCCAGTGGTACTGCTCGACGCGGGCCAACTCGGCGCCGCCCAGGCGGCCGGCGCAACGGATCTTGATCCCCTCGGCGCCGAAGTCCTTGGCGGTCTGGATGGCCTTCTTCATCGCCCGGCGGAAGGAGACCCGGCGCTCGAGCTGCAGGGCCACGTTTTCGGCAACCAATTGAGCCTCGATCTCCGGCGACTTGACCTCGACGATGTCCACGTAAATCTCCTTGCCGGTCATGCGGCTCAACTCCTCCTTGAGCTTATCGATCTCGGCGCCCTTCCGGCCGATGACGATGCCGGGCCGGGCGGTCTGGATAGTGATGCGGCAACGGTTGGCGGCGCGTTCGATGCGGATCTCGGGCACCGAAGCCGATTCGAGCCGTTTCTTGAGAAGTCCGCGAATCTCGCGGTCTTCGGTCAGCAGCTTGCCGAATTCTTTCTTGCCGGCGTACCACTTCGAGCGCCAGTCGTGATTGACGGCGATGCGCAGACCGATCGGATTAGTTTTCTGTCCCATACCAATTAATCATCTGACAAAGTAATCTTTACGTGGCAGTTGCGCTTGAGGATCGGGCCGGCCGAGCCGCGCGCTTTAGGGGTGAAACGGCGGAGGATGGTGGCGTTCTGGGCGACGGCCTCCTTGACGCGGAGCCGGTCGGTCTTGAGGCCGTTGTACTCGGGCTTGTGGGTCTTGAGATCCTCGGCGTTGGCGATGGCGGATTTGAGGGTCTTGGCCGCCACCCGCGCCCCTTTGCGGGGCACCACGGCCAGGACGGCCTGGGCATGGGCGGCGGGCAGGCCCTGGATTTGCCGCACCACCTCGCGCATCTTCTGGGCGGACATCCGCACATTCCTGGTAATCGCGTGAACTTCCATAAGTCTATTTGGCCTCGGCCTTGGCCGTGTGCGCGCCGTGCTTCTTGAAAGTGCGGGTGAACGAGAATTCCCCGAGCCGGTGCCCGACCATGTTCTCCGTCACGAACACCGGGTTGAAGATTTTCCCATTATGCACGCTGAAGGTGAGCCCCACAAAGTCGGGCGTAATCATCGAGCGCCGCGACCAGGTCTTGATCGGCGCCTTGGACTTGGCGTCCTTGGCCTTTTGGATCTTCTCCAGCAGGTGAAAGTCCACAAACGGACCTTTTTTAATTGAGCGTCCCATGGGAATAAGCGAAATGGAGTGATAGAGTCATGGATGGCCGGTTCATACATTCTTCATTGGCCGGCCATCGCGGCGGACCAGGATAAAACGATTGGAATGCTTTCGCCTGTTGCGGGTGCGATAGCCTTTGGCCAGGAGCCCCCAGGGAGAAGTCAACTGTTGCCAACCGCCGCCGGACTTGGACTTACCGGCGCCGCCGCCGTTGGGATGGTCAACCGGATTGCGGCTCACCCCCCGGTTGATGGGCCGTATGCCGAGGTGACGGGACCGGCCCGCCTTGCCGAGGACGACGGTGTCGTGTTCGGTGTTGCCGACCTGGCCGATCGTGGCGTAGCAGTTCTCGTTGACCCGGCGAATCTCGCCGGACGGCAGGCGGATCTGCGCATAACCCTCGTCGCGCGACATCAAGGCGGCGGCGCCACCGGCGGTGCGCACCATCTGCGCGCCCCGCCCGGGAGTCAACTCGATATTGTGGATAGGCAGGCCCACAGGGACCGCCCGCAGGGGCAGACAGTTGCCCAGTTCCGGAGGGGCCGCCGGACCGCTGGTGAGCCTGGCGCCGACCTGGAGCCCGTTGGGGGCGATGATATAGGCCCTTTCGCCGTCTTTGTATTCCAGCAAGGCCAGCCGCGCGGTCCGGCGCGGATCGTACTCGATGGCCTTGACCACCGCCTCGACGCCATGCTTCTTGCGCTTGAAGTCCACCAGGCGGATCTTCTGTTTGTGGCCTCCGCCGATGCCACGGGCAGTGACGCGACCGTAGGCATTGCGCCCACCGGTGCGCTTACGGGTCTGGACCAGGCCCTTCTCCGGTTTGACCTTCGTAATGTCGCTGTAGTCCGCATACGTTACATAACGTGTGGACGGCGTCAGCGGCCTAAATGTCTTCACTGGCATAAATCAATCACTTGTCCAAAGTCAGCTACTTTGAGTGCAAAACCATCAGTCCTGTCCCCGGATGGGCGGTCAGTTATCGGTTCCGCAGGTTATGCTGTCCGCACCCTGACGGGTGGAACGGAACGCGCAATATAGCAAAGGAATTTACGCTTGCAATGACTTTTTTCAAAAAAAATCGCCGGGGTTTTCTCGCCCGATGGTCCTCTCTTGGCCGGGAGGGCAGCCTTGCGGCCGTGGTGAGGGAGCTGGTTTTGGGCGTCGAGGGCTGCAAGGGTTTCCAGGGCAACGGGTTGGGCTTCTGCGACGGAGGCAACTCTTTCCGGATCCGCTGCCTGTTTCCCGAACCCGGCCAATGGACGTGGCAGACGACCTGTTCGGACGCCAGCAACGCCGGTTTGCACAACCGCAGCGGGTCGGTCGAGGTCGCGCCCTACTCCGGCTCCAACCCGCTCTACCGGCATGGCGACCTGCGAGTAGGGGACAACCATCGGTTCCTGGCACACGCCGATGGCACGCCGTTTCTCTGGATTGGCGACACGCCGTGGGCGGCCCCAATGAACGCGAACCTGGAGGACTTGCGGACCTACCTCCGCGACCGGCGGGACAAACAGTTCACGGTGTTGCAGGTTTTCTGCGCGAGCGGTTGGGCGGGCAGTAAAGACGTGTTTGGCAACGCGCCCTTTCTGGGCGCGGGACTCGACCAACCCAATCCGGCCTACTGGCAGGAGTACGAAGAGAAGGTGCAGTTGGCCAACGAACAGGGCCTGATGGTTCTCGTCGTGGGACTGATGGAGCCGGTCAAACGATACCCCGACCCCGCCTCGGCGCAACATTTCGCCCGGCATCTGGTCGCCCGGCTGATGGGCAATTTCGTGATTTTCTCGCCGAGCTTCGACAGCACCAACCCGGTCATCAGGCGCGGCACAACCAACGCTCCCGTCCGGGGCTTTTTGTTTACATACTCTCAGCGGGCGGGCACACTGGCGGTGAGCCAATGGCGCGAATCCTTGTCATAGACGACGACCCGGACACGAGGGCAATGCTGGAGCAAACCCTCAAGTCTGCTGGCTACGAGGTCATCCTGGCTGCGGACGGCAGGGAGGGAGTCATGCGGCATCGCACCAGTCCCACAGACTTGGTAATCACCGACCTGTACATGCCGATTCAGGACGGTTTGGAAACCATCCGAGAGTTGCGCTCGTGCTTTCCAGAGGTCGCTATTATTGCCATGTCTGGAAGACCCGACCTAGGGACCATGCTGTCCATCGCCCAAAACTTGGCAACCGTTGGGATTCTTGGGAAGCCGTTCGTTGCTGACGAGTTGCTTGCCGCCGTGGCGAGGGCGTTGGGAGGGCAAGCGCAAACCCAGTGAGGCGCTGCCGCCAGCGCCGTGGTGTCAGCCTTCATCATGCCGGACGTGCACAACGGGTATTGCGAAGGTGCGAGGGCTGTGCGAATGTGAATCAACAAACCAAAACCTATGGAAGCACCAAATCGTGTGGATACCGAGCAAGGTGAACAGAAGGCAAAACTGGAAGGCGTAATCGAGAAAGCCAAAGAGGTTTGCGAACGCCTGCAAAACCAGACCACTGCCGCCGCCAAGGCTGCCGACAAGACCATTCGCGAGCATCCGTATCAGGCCGTTGGAATCGCGTTCGGCGTGGGCCTGCTCATCGGCGTGCTGGTGATGCGGAGCCGACGCGACTGAGAGCCGGTCGTCGGGTAAGCCACTCGGTCCGACCCCCGAGACTAACGGGGCCGCTGCGGAATCCACGGGCCACGGAATGGCAGGCCAACACAGGATCTCTGTACATTGCACCCCGTAACGTATGGCAACACGAAAAAGCACACCCGCACCGAGATTCCCGCTGAAATCAGGAGACGCGATTCACACGACGTGTATGCTCGACGCTAAACAACGCCATTCTGCCTGGCTGCTCCCGAGCCTGGCCAGATTCAACGACCTTAGTGATGCGCGGAGCCACCGGCTGGACTGCAGCCTGTTGCGGTTGCCGCCGAGTTTATGGGTGTTGCTGTTGACGAACGCCGACCTGGACAACCCGCTCTGGGGTTCCTGGCAAGTTGGGCCGGATGCTTTCCAGCGGGCGCTCGGCCTCTTCCAGCCTGCCTCTACCGCCCAGGAAATCCCCAAGCCCGGTGAGTGACCAGCCCGGTCTTTCGTTCGCGGTTCAATGAAGCGGCGGACGTACAGGAAGCTCAAGGCTGAACAGCAGCCTCAGCACCATCACCATGTCTATGTCGTGCTGCTCGACCCGGCAGTCGGCAGAATCCAAAGGGTCCGTGCTGAAAACCCGCAGCGCGACCCCGACAAGCCCTGCGTGTATGTGGGGATGACGGGCCTGACGCCGGAAGAACGCTTCGCCAACCACAAGGCGGGAATTAAAGCCGCAGGGGTTGTAAAACGCTACGGCCTCCGGCTGCTGCCGGAGTTGTATGAGCACCTGAACCCGATGCCGTATGAGGCGGCGGTGGAAATGGAGAGGGACTTGGCGGAGGATTTGCGCCGGGCCGGTTACACGGTCACGGGCGGACACTAAGTCATCGCGGTTGGCCTTTACGCGCCGGACAAGCTGCCCACGGGTCGCCGCCGGCGGCGGCATCAGTTCTTGAATCCATCTCGAATGCACCCTGGGAAAGGGGCGCATCTTGTCAGTACCACCACCTCCAGCCAGGAGCGGCGGCTCGGGCCAACCCGGAGGGTTGCCAGATGGTAGCCGGGGGTCACGGCATCGCCGCGACCCCCGGTTTGCGGCCAGAGGGGGCCTGCACCCCGGAACGGGGTGCCAGAAGGCTGCACAAAGGGAGCAGGCCGCCTTCTGGCATCCTTATAGGATGCCGACCCACACCGCCGCTGAACCGGGGGTCTCGCGACGCTTCGACCCCGCTACCATCTGTCATCCCTCCGGGATGAATTCCTGGGCGGCGGGCACTCTCCCTGACCTCGTGGCTTGCATGGTGGTACTGACAAGATGCGCCCCTGGGAAAGTGAGCATTGCATTTGATGTTGACGGCGAACCATATACTCAGATAAGTTAAACCCGCGTAAAGGAACACCGCATAAACCCAGCGAAGCATCGTGGCAATGAAGCACTTGATGATTGTCGGGGCTGTTCTTGGCGGGCTGTCCGCCGCGCTCGTTCCCGCCCTGGCCCAGAACTGGACCGCAACCAGCGCCCCGACCTTCTATCGGCTCAAGCGTCTCGTGCCAGGACGATGACCGTTCCTGAAATCCTCAAAGATCTGGATGCCGTCATCTCATCGGCTGTTGACAGCGGGCGTGTAGTCATGCGATAGTATTTCGTCTTGTGGCGAAATGTAATAGAATGCTCTATGCGCGAGTTCATGAATATCACCAAGGCGTTGGCGGACGAAAACCGCGTCCGCACGCTGCTGGCCCTGCGGCACGGTGAACTGTGCGTCTGCCAAATTACCGAGTTGTTCGGGTTGGCCCCGTCCACGATGTCCAAGCACCTCTCCATCCTGTATCAGGCCGGGCTGCTGGAGTCGCGCAAAGAGGGTCGCTGGATTTTCTACAAGCTGCCGGGAAAGGACGCCCCGGCAGCGGCCCGCGACGGGATTCGCTGGGTGCAGCGGTCGCTGGCGGATAATCCCCGCGCCTCGGAAGACGCCCAGCGGCTCAAGCAAGTTCTCAAACTGGACCGCGCTGAATTGTGCAAAAAGCAATGCCGAAAATAAGAGTTCTGTTCCTCTGCACCGGAAATTCCTGCCGCAGCCAGATGGCTGAGGGCTGGGCGCGTCATCTCAAGGGCGACACCATCGAGCCGTATTCCGCTGGCATCGAAAAGCACGGGATGAACCCGCACGCCGTCAAGGTCATGGCCGAGGCCGGTGTGGACCTCTCGAAGCACTATTCGAAGACGGTGGCTGATTTGAATGGGGTCGTCTTCGATTGTGTCGTGACGGTGTGCGGCCACGCTAACGAGCATTGCCCTCTTTTCCCCGGCAAGACCAAGGTCGTACACGTGGGCTTTGAAGACCCGCCGAGGCTAACCAAGGACCTGCCAGACGGCGAGGCGAAGCTCGCCGTGTACCGGCGCGTGCGGGACGAGATTCGCAGATTTGTCGAGACGCTGCCGGAAGCATTGCCAGCGAAGCAAGAAAGAATACGTTTATGAAAGATACAACGACATTCACGGATTCCGAGGCCGTGCGGGAGAAGGTTCGTACCGGCTACAGTCAAATCGCACAAGCAGGCAGCTCGTGTTGCAGTTCCGCCTCCACCTGCTGCGGGTCAGCACCAGCCGATGCGGAGAAGTTGGCCAAGCACGTTGGATACTCGCCGGAGGAACTGGCGGCACTGCCGGAGGGAGCCAACCTGGGACTGTCCTGCGGCAATCCCAACGCCCTGGCCGCCCTGAAGCCCGGCGAGGTCGTGCTCGACCTCGGCAGCGGCGGAGGGTTCGACGTGTTCATTGCGGGCAAGAAGGTTGGGGCATCGGGCCGGGCCATCGGTGTGGATATGACGCCGGAGATGCTCTCCAAAGCCCGGAAGAACGTGGAGCAGTACCGCCAGAATACCGCGATGGACAACGTCGAGTTCCGGTTGGGCGAAATTGAGCACCTGCCCGTGGCTGACGCCAGTGTCGATGCGGTCATCTCGAACTGCGTCATCAATCTTTCGCCGGACAAACCACAGGTCTGGCGGGAAATCGCCCGCGTGCTCAAGCCCGGTGGTCGCGTGGCCGTCTCTGACCTCGCGCTGCTCAAGGCGCTGCCACCGGCCATCGTGGAAATGGTCGAAGCTCTGGTTGGATGCGTTGCCGGGGCGGTGCTGGTGTCCGACACTGAGCGCATGGCCAAGGAAGCTGGCCTTGGCGAAGTAGTGCTCAAGCCCAAGCCCGACTACGTGGACGGCATGGTTGATTGGCAAGACCCGCTGTACCAGAAAATCATAGCCCATCTGCCGGGGGGCGCGAGGCCGTCGGATTACATTACGAGCCTCGAAGTCACGGCCCGGAAACCGGTATCAAGCTCCGCGCCATCTGTTGCTGCCAGGGCCTCAAAACCTGCGCCCAAAGTCGAGGTCTTTGACCCGGCGATGTGTTGTTCCACTGGTGTCTGTGGGCCTACCGTTGACCCGAAGCTCGCGCAGTTTGCCGCCGACCTCCATTGGCTCAGGTCGCAGGGCGTGCCGGTCGAACGCTACAACCTCGCCCAGACCCCGGCGGCTTTTGCCGCCAACGCCACGGTCAAGTCCACCCTTGACAAACACGGCACCGACTGCCTGCCGCTGGTGCTGGTGGACGGCTCTGTCGCCAGCGTCGGCGGGTACCCGACGAGGGCAGAATTGGCCCAGTGGGCTGGCTTGGCTCCTTCCAAGAGAATCTACAGCGACCCGGTCAACGAACTGGTGGCCATTGGCGCTGCCATCGCGGCCAACTGCCAGCCCTGCTTCAAATACCACCACCAGCGGGCGCAGGCGTTGGGCGTGTCGGAGGATGACATGACGAGCGCTGTAAATGCCGCGATGGCTGTGAAAAAGATGGCCGAGCGCGAAACGCTTCAACTCGCCGACCAGATGCTCTCCAGCGTTCCCGAAGGAAAGGCGCAGGCAGGCGGCTGCGGCTGCTCGTCAAAATCCGGCTGCTGCTAGGTTATGCGGCTTTCCCTCGCCGAGCTGGTCCGGGGGCCTGCCCAATTCCTGTTTTTTACGGGCAAAGGCGGGGTGGGGAAAACCTCGCTGGCCTGCGCCACAGCGGTCGCGCTTGCTGATACAGGCAACCGTGTGCTGCTGGTCAGCACGGACCCCGCCTCCAATCTCGATGAGGTTCTGGGGCAGGAACTCGACAACTCGCCGACGGCCATCCCCGGCGTCCCACGCCTGTCTGCGCTGAACATCGACCCGGAAGAAGCGGCGCGGGCGTACCGTGAAAGGCTTGTCGGTCCTTATCGCGGGGTGCTGCCGGAGGCAGCTCTGCTGGGCATGGAAGAACAGCTTTCCGGTGCCTGCACTCTGGAAATCGCCGCGTTTGACGAGTTCACCAAACTGCTGGGCGACCCGGCGGCCACGGCGGGCTTCGACCATGTGGTGTTCGACACCGCGCCCACGGGCCATACGCTCAGGCTCCTGCGGCTGCCCGGCGCGTGGACAGGCTTTATCGAGACCAACACCACGGGCACATCCTGTCTTGGCCCGCTCGCCGGGCTTCAGGCCCAGCGGCGGATGTACGAAGCCTCGGTTGCGGCGCTTGCGGATGCAAAGCGAACCACCCTCCTGCTGGTAAGCCGTCCGCAACTGGCCGCCCTGCGTGAAGCCGACCGGACACGCGGCGAACTCTCCGCGCTGGGCATGAACAATCAACGGCTCATCCTCAACAGCCTGTTCCACGCGCAGGAGCCGAGGGACGCTCTGGCCAGCGCACTGGAAGCGCGTGGGGCACTGGCCCTCGCCCACATGCCCGCGCCGCTTGCGGCGCTGCCCACCATCGAAGTGCCGTTGCTTTCACACAACTTGGTGGGCATCGAGGCGCTGCGGGCGCTGTTTCAGACTAGCGGCGTCAACACCGCCCAGGTGCCAATGGACAAGGACGGCGAATTGCCGATTCTCGACCCGCTATCAGTTCTCGTGGATGACCTCGCCAAAGCGGGGCGTGGTGTCGTGATGACGATGGGCAAGGGCGGTGTCGGCAAGACCACGATTGCTGCCGGGATTGCGATGGAACTGGCCCGGCGAGGCTTCAAAGTTCACCTGAGCACCACGGACCCGGCAGCACATGTAGCCGCCGTAACCGGTGAACCGACGCCCGGCCTGCGCGTCAGCCGGATTGACCCGGCAGCCGAAACACGCGCTTACGTTGAGCAGGTGATGAGCGCGGCTGGCCGGAACCTGGACGCCAACGGACGTGCTCTCCTGGAAGAAGATTTGCGTTCGCCCTGCACCGAGGAAGTTGCGGTGTTTCGCGCTTTCGCCCGGATCGTGGCCGAAGGCAGGGACGGCTTCGTGGTGCTGGACACTGCGCCAACGGGCCACACGGTGCTGCTCATGGACGCGACCGAAGCCTACCACCGCGAAGTCGCCCGCAATGCCAGCAATCTGCCGGAAGAAGTGCGCGAGCTATTGCCGCGCCTGCGCGACCACGACTTCACACGAATCCTCATCGTGACATTGCCAGAGCCAACGCCTGTTCACGAGGCCGCCGACCTGCAAAGTGACCTTCGCCGGGCGCGAATCGAACCGTGGGCATGGGTCATCAACCAGAGCTTTGTGCGCTCCGGCACAGCGGACCTGCTCTTGGCGGCGCGTGGGCGCGGCGAAATCCCGTTCATCAAGGAAGTCCTCGCGGGCCTGTCGCACCGCACGGTTCTTGTTCCCTGGCTCAAGGGCGAGCCAGTCGGCCCGGCCAACCTGTGCCAGCTTTTTGAACCCTCCCGCAATTGAAGCAAAACGTCATGAGCAGCCAAGCGAACCAGTCCTCCAAGCGCCTGAACTTCTTCGAGCGTTTCCTCTCGATGTGGGTGTTGATTTGCATGGTCGTGGGCATCGGCTTCGGCAAACTCCTGCCCGGTGTTACGGCGAGCTTGAGCAAGCTCGAATTTGGCCAAGGCTCGCAGGTCAACGCGCCCATTGCGGTGCTCATCTGGCTGATGATTTACCCGATGATGCTCAAAGTGGACTTCACGGCGCTGGGCGGTATCGCCCGCAAGCCCAAGGGGCTGATGGTAACCCTGTTCGTCAACTGGCTGATAAAACCTTTCAGCATGGCCTTCCTGGCGTGGCTCTTTATGCAGCACGTTTTCTCGGCGTGGATTGACCCGGCTACGGCCAGGAATTACACCGCTGGCCTCATCATCCTCGCAGCCGCGCCCTGTACCGCGATGGTCTTTGTCTGGTCATATCTGACCGATGGTGACCCGGTGTACACACTGGTGCAGGTGGCCGTGAATGACCTCATCATGCTGGTTGCGTTTGCGCCCATCGTGATGTTCCTGTGCGGCGTCGCCAACGTGGTCGTGCCCTCGAAGGTGCTCATCACTTCGGTCGTGGTCTTTATCGTCATTCCGCTGACAGCGGGCTGGCTCACGCGCACGCTGCTGCTCAAGTCGCACGGCAAAGAATGGTTCGAGCAGAACTTCCTGTCGAAATTCCATCCGGTGACGGTGATGGCCCTGCTGCTGACGCTCGTGCTCATCTTTGCTTTTCAGGCGGAGAACCTCATGACGCGCTGGCTGGCCGTGTTGCTCATTGCCGTGCCCATCGTCATTCAAGTCTATTTGAATTCCACGCTCGCCTACGTGCTGATGCGGTGGTTCCGGGTGCCGCACAACGTCGCTTCGCCGGGGGCGCTCATCGGTGCCAGCAACTTCTTCGAGTTGGCCGTGGCGGTGGCCATTACGCTGTTCGGTCCCGGCTCCGGTGCGGCGCTGGCCACCGTGGTTGGTGTGCTGGTGGAAGTGCCGGTGATGCTGTCTGTCTGCCGCATTTGCAACCAGTTGCGGGGCTGGTATCTGCGAGCGGTTCCGCCGGACTCACCGAGCGGTGTCCGAGCAGGGGCACAGCCAAATCTATGAAAACGCTCCAAATCCTCGGCGCAGGTTGCCCGAAGTGCAGTCAACTCGCTGCGGCCACGGAAGCAGCGGCGAGCGGTCTGGGAGTGGACTATAAGCTCGAAAAAGTCACCGACCTGAAGCGCATCATGGAGTTCGGCGTGATGACGACCCCGGCGCTGGTGGTGGATGGGGTGGTGAAATGTGTCGGGCGAGTGCCCAAAGTTGACGAAATCAAAAAACTGCTCAGTTAACGCGGAGGCCCAAATGAAAACACCGATTAAAATCGCAATTATTGTCGGGCTGGTCGCTACCGTTGCGGTTGTGTTCGCCCTGAGGCGTGGTAACGCGCCGCCCACCTCCGCCGTACAGGCCAGTGCGACTCCAGTTCCAAGGCTTGTTGACCTTGGTGCTGGCAAGTGCATCCCGTGCAAGATGATGGCCCCCATCTTGGAGGAATTGAAAAAGGAGTACGCAGGTAAGCTTGAGGTTGTCTTTATTGACGTGTGGAAATACCCGGATGCGGGCAAGGCTTACAACATCGAGATGATTCCCACACAGATTTTCTTCGATGCCAGCGGCAAGGAGCTTTTCCGACACACAGGCTTCTTTAGCAGGGAGGACATTCTTGGCAAATGGAAGGAAGTGGGCGTCAACCTCGCCGCCAGCGAACCGGCTGGCGGGTCCAAGTAAACAGCCACGCGCTTTACAACCGGCAAAACCATTACGAGTTAAACCTATGAACATTCAATCCATCGGCATTATCGGCGGCGGGCGCGTGGCTCACATCCTCCTCGGCGGCTTCAAGGCCGCCGGGGTTAGCCTCCCCAGCGTGGTCGTCAGCGACTTGAACGCAGGAACCGTCAACGCGCTCCAGGCTGCGTTTCCGCAGGCTGTATCCGCAGGTTCGGACAACACCAAGCCTGCCGCCCAACAAATCGTGCTGCTGGCGGTGCATCCGCCCGCCATTGGCAGCGTGCTGTTGGACATCAAGGCGGCGCTCAGCCCCCATTCGGTGGTCGTGTCCCTTGCGCCCAAATTCACAATGGCCATGCTCAGCGAACTGCTGGGCGGCTTCACCCGTCTGGCCCGGATGATTCCCAATGCCCCATCAATCATTGGCGCAGGCTACAATCCAATGGCCTTCAGTCCGGGGCTGCCTGCTGCGGACAGACAGGCGTTGGCGGCCTTGTTTGCCCCGTTGGGAGAGTGTCCAGAAGTGGCGGAATCGAAGCTCGAAGGCTTTGCGCTGCTCACCGGCATGGGGCCGACCTACCTTTGGTTCCAGTTGCAGACGCTGCGCGGGCTGGCCGAGAGCTTCGGCCTGAGCGGCGCGGACATTACGCCTGCCCTGAAGCGCATGGTCTGCGGTGCGACTCGCACCTTGCTGGAATCGGGTTTGTCGCCAGTCGAGGTCATGGATTTGATTCCCGTAAAACCGCTGGCAGAGGACGAGCCAGCCATCAAGCAAGCCTACCAGACCCGGCTCCCCGCGCTGTTCGCTAAAATCAAACCCTGAGCGGACGGTTTCGCATTAGAGCGGCCAGCGAAATGGAACGTCTTTTTACCTCTCTTTCCCACGCGGTCGAAGGCACCCCGGCCATCGCGCTCGGCGCGGCGCTGGCATGGGGTGTCCTCAGCATCGTGCTGAGTCCATGCCATTTGTCCAGCATCCCGTTGATTGTGGGCCTCATCAGCGGACAGGGTCGGACGACGACGGCGCGGGCGTGCGGCGTGGCCACGGTGTTCGCGGTGGGCATCCTCGTCACTATCGCCGCCGTTGGTGGTATCACTGCCGCCGCAGGCCGCATGATGGGCGACGTGGGCCGGTGGGGGAACGACTTTGTCGCCGTCATCTTCTTTGCCGTGGGCCTCTACCTGCTCGACGTGATTCCCATGCCGTGGTCGGGGCCGGGTCAGGTGGGCATGAAACGCAAGGGGCTGCTCGCCGCTTTCGCCCTTGGACTGTTGTTCGGCATCGCGGTCGGTCCATGCACCTTCGCTTATATGGCCCCAATGCTGGGCGTGGCCTTCAAGCTGGCGAGCACCAAGCCGGTTTACAGTGCTTCGCTCCTATTGGCGTTCGGGATGGGGCACTGCTTGGTCATCGTGCTGGCGGGCACGTTCACCGAGATAGTGCAGCGTTACCTCAGCTGGAACGAGCAGTCGAAAGGCGTGAAAGCATTGAAATACTGCTGTGCAATACTGGTCCTCTTGGGCGGCGTTTACTTGATTTATGCCGCGCACTGAGGGCGGCCAAGTTGAAACAACCAAAAGTCTAATAGTGAAACTAAGACCCATTGGAATCATCCACTCGCCGCATCAACAGGCGACCGGAACGCCAATCCAGTCCGCTTGTGCCGCTGGTGCGGTCATAGCCCGAGCAACTCCGCCGTCGCAGATAACCGCTTTGAGAATGATGAACGCGCCTAGCCAACCTCCCTCACCGTTGCAGGGTGGAACTGCGGGCACCGCTCCGGGCAAGAGGTTTGCGGCGAACAGCGCGATAGTCCTGTCGTTTATCGTCGCGCTGGAGTTTGTCATTATGATTCGCCCGTTCGCGTTTGTGTTCTACGCGGCGCTCAACCCCTTCCTGCTGGCGCTCAATCAGTTGGCGCTCACCCGCTGGCTCACAGCCTTTTTCCTTCCGCACATGGTTGTGCCGCCCGACGCCTTCTTGAAAGCGGTGCGCGTTCTGGGGTCGGTTGCATTCCTGGGCGGGATGTTCATCTTTCTGGTCTGCGCTTTGCAGGTTTACGCAGGCAAATTGCTCAGGCCCGAAGTCGCCCATCGCGGCGTTTATTCGGTCATTCGGCATCCGCAATATGTGGCGCTGGCGGTCGCCGCTTGGGGGTTGGCGGTAATGTGGCCGAGGTTTCTCACGCTCACCCTTTTCGCCTTCATGCTCTCTCTCTACTACCTGCTCGCAAGGGATGAGGAACGCCGGATGCTGGATCGGTTCGGCGAGGGTTACGCGGATTACATGGAGCGGACCGGAATGTTCCTGCCGCGTGCGGTCGAGCGGGGATTGGGCAGGCGCGACCAGCCACGACCGCCCCTTACGGCTGTAAAAGCCCTGGGCGTGTTGCTCGCGCCGCCGGTCGTTTGCGTTGGCAGTGGGTTCATCCTGCGGGCCTATACGGTGCGTCACTTGCCGCTGGCGCAGGTTGGCGATGTTGATGCCATCGGCATAACCACGGACGACCTGACGGCAGCCAAGGAATTGCTCCCTTCGGTGCTTGAGGATTCAGTTGTCGCCTCGAAAGTGCAGCCACTGCGGGGTCGCGCCGGGCACCGTTTGCTGGCCTACTTCATTCCGGTTGATTACGTCATGCAGGGAATGATTGCCGACACCGGCCCGGAGTGGAAGCTGTTCCAGCATCACAAGACCGTCCGCATGATTGCCGAGTACATCCTCCATCCTTTTGCTCACTTGACCGTTGGGCATCAGCACATGATGAACATGGCACACCACGACCGCAGTCTCCACAACAGCCCCATGATGAAGCGCCGCATCATCTTCCTTGACCTTTCATGGGAACAGCGCCCGCTCACATCGCCAGCCGACGGCTTCGGCATCAATGTCCGCCGCGCGCCGCTTTTCTTTGTGGACGTGCATTTGCACACGGGGGAAGTCCTCAGCGTGCAGGACTTGGCCGGGGGAAGCGGCTGGGGCAAGGTGCCGACGCCAATGTTCTAAGCTCAAGGTCAATATCCTCAGCGCGCCGCGCGGCCTCACCCCCACAACCAGCCCCCTCAACATGAAAGTTCGCGAAAGCGGAATGCCCGATGAGGAAATGTGGGCGGCGTTCTTCAACCCCGTTTACATCCTGTCACAGATTGGCTTCGACGACCTCGACAGCGTAGTCGAGTTCGGCTGCGGCTACGGAACATTCACCGTGGCTGTTGCTCCGCGCACGAAGGGTTCGGTCATCGCTCTGGACATTGAACCAGCCATGGTCGAGATGACACGCCGAAAAGTGCGAGAGACGGGGTTACGCAACGTGGAGGTTGTGCTCCGCGACTTCGTGGCCGAAGGCACGGGTCTGGCTGAGGACTCCGTCAGCCACGCCATGCTCTTCAACATTCTGCACGCCGAGAATCCGCTGCGCCTGCTGCGTGAAGCGCGTCGAGTCCTGCGACCCGGCGGGAAGGTAGGCATTATCCACTGGAACTACGACCCCCAAACGCCACGCGGTCCCGACCTGACCATCCGCCCCCGCCCGGAGCAGTGCCGAGCGTGGACGCGCCAAGCAGGATTTGAACTGGCCAAGGCTTTCCTTGATTTGCCCCCTTACCATTACGGTTTGGTGGGTGAAAAACCGACCGACAAGACACCATGAAGCTCGGAATCCTCAGCTACTCGTGGCACCGACTGCAAAGCTCCGCCGTCCAGGTTAAGTTCGCTGCCGTTTCTTCCAACTCAGTTTAATAGCCCGAGCCAAACGGGCCTTCCCCTCGGGCGTTTGCGTCCAATGCAGCTTTTTGCCTCCGGGCGCAGGTGGGGAAGAAGCTGGCAGACCGTTCCCGACGCAGCCACCCAAGACCGAAGCCAGTTCGGTCTGAGCAGCTTCAAGTTTTTCCTTGATGTCTGCGGCGCGTCGAAGTTGCGCCGAACTTAATTCAATAATGTTCATCCCGGAAAGC
This sequence comes from uncultured bacterium, assembly GCA_963713735.1. GTDB lineage: Bacteria > Verrucomicrobiota > Verrucomicrobiia > Limisphaerales > UBA8199 > CAVQND01. The sequence goes on along the minus strand of CAVQND010000029.1, from coordinate 156,797 downwards.
ATAGTAATTTGGAAGTACCACGCAACCCAAAGTTGGCTTCGAGCGCCGGAGCGCCGACCCCGCGCCCCTGAGGCGGGTCGGGATCATTCCGTCGAGTCGCCCGGCAGCAAATGCTGAGGCAGGTCAACGAGAACAGCGTTGCGGTCCTTGTAGGTTACTATCCAGACGCGGTCGTACACGCTCCCCTTCCACCGTGCAGGCTTGGGTTTGACCCCAAGTGCCGTTGCCAAGGCCGGAAGATAATCGTGTATCCAGCAGACGATGACGGTCTTCCCGTCAAGGGCGGGGTCTGACAGGATATGCTTGGCCAAGGCGGCGTAATCACTGGGGCCATACGGTGTCTGCACCGACAGTTTGAGGTGCTCGCCGAGCGGTTCGAGCGTCTGGTGGGGACGGAAGGTGTGGCCTCGCCTGGTGACCTTCGGCGCGAATAGCGCCGCTGGTTGACCGTTGGTCCCTAAGACCGGTTCCGTTGTCAGGAACGCTGCCAGCGCACGCGCACGCGTCGTCCCGCGTTCAGAAAGGTGCACCTCGGATTCATCAGCGGGCTTCTCAGCGTGGCGGAGCAGGATGACCCGCGCCGGTCGCGCCACAGCCGTTTCAGCGATGAGGAAAAGCAGCAGGATGAGGGGGCAGCATCTCATGGGTCAACAGGTCCGCTACTCAGCGGGAAGGAAACCCCGTCGTCCAGGTTAAGCCCGCCGCCGCTTCCGCCAACTCAATCTAATCGACCGCGCCAAACGGGCCTTCCCCTCGGGCGTTTGCGTCCAATGCACCTTCTTGCCTTTGGGTGCAGGTGCGGAAGATGCTTGCAGACCGTTCCCAACGTAGCCACCCAAGATTGAAGCCAGTTCGGCCTGAGCAGCTTCAAGTTTTTCCTTAATGTCGGCGGCTTGTCGAAGCTGCGCTGAACTTAATTCAATAATGTTCATTGCGGACAGCATACTCACCTGGAAGCACCACGCAACCCAAAGCTGGCTCCAGCGCCAGGGCCGTCAGCATGGCCCGGTTCGGGGAGGAGGAGGCAGGTTGGTCGGGGCCCTTGGTGCTCGTGTGTGAGCTGGACATGGGAAGCCCACAGTCCGGGGTCTATGGTCCACAGTCCGGAGGCCAGAGGGGCGGGGTGGAGGTGGCGGGGTGGGCGTGCGGCGATGAACGGCCTCCAGCCGCCAGCCCCGTTCCTCAAAAACTGTTGGTCAAATCGCCCGTTTCCCGCTTAACTATCCGACATGCCGGAAAGCGACATTCGGGTCCACGAAGTCACGTTTTGCAGCCGTGTCTCAAAGTGGGCGGACTCCCTATTCCAGAGCCGCCCGGAGATGCCCTTCAGCCGCACGGAGATCGAGGAATCCAAAGGCATCAAAGGAAAGCGCTCCGACCTCCGCGTTTACGATTGCAATGACAAGCTGGTGCTTGCCGGAGAGGTGAAGTTGCCCGGCACGCCGGAAGGGCGGAACCCTTACAGCTCCGCTCTCGTGGACAACTCCTACCAGAAGGCCTCCAACGCCGGAGCCGAGTTCTTCTTCACCTGGAACGTGAACAAGCTCGTTCTCTTCGATTCCAAGCAATGGCAGAAGCCCATCATGGAGCGGCGCCTCAAGGACTACGACCTGGGCCTGGACCTCGAAAACCCCGAGGACGTTTCCCGCGTCGAGGTCGAAAAGGCCGTTCGGGAGTTCCTTGCCCGCTTCTTCGCCGACTTCCAGGGCATCCTCGCCGGCCAGCAACCTGATTGGGGCATGGCCCCCGATGAATTCTTTATTCGGGCCTTTGAAAGCCACATCTCCTGGCCGGTCAAACTCACAGCCGAGTTCCTCTGGGCCGGCTCCGCCAAGGCAAAAGCCTTTGACAGCCTCCTGCAGGAGTGGATGGCTAACGACCAGGGCTGGGCCGTCATCCGCAACGACCCTAAAACGTGGCACAGCCTTGTTGACCGCGCCGCCCGCACCCTCTGCTACGTGTTCGCAAACCGCCTCCTCTTCTACGAATCCGTCCGGACCAAGTTCGAGGAACTCAAGGAGCTTCGCGTCCCCCAAAAGGCCGCGTCTGCCGATCAACTCTACCTGCATTTCCAGAAAATGTTTCAGCTCGCCGTTGACGCCACTGGCGACTACGAAACCCTCTTCTACCCCGCCGAAAGAGACTGGGCCGGCCCGCACATCTTCGGGCATGAACACTCCCTGGAAGCCTGGCGCTCCGTGCTTGAGAACCTCCGGCCCTTCAACTTCAAGGAAATCCGCACCGACATCCTGGGGGGCATCTTTAAGCGCATCATCGAGCCGGAGGAACGCCACAAGTTCGGCCAACATTACACCAACGAAGATCTGGTGGACGTGGTTAACGCCTTCTGCATCCGCAAGGCCGAAGACACCGTCCTGGACCCCGCCTGCGGCTCCGGCAGCTTCCTCGTCCGCGCCTACCATCGAAAGGCGTGGCTCGACCGCGACAGGCGTCTCACGCACCCCGGCGTCTCCCACCAGGACCGTTTGGCCCAACTTTACGGCGTGGACGTTCTCACTCTTCGCCGCCCATCTGGCCACGCTCAACCTTGCCGCCCGCGAGATTAACGACGAGGAGAACTACCCCCGCATCGCCCGCCGCAATTTTTTCGAGGTCCGCGCCGGTAAGCCCTTTTGCGAACTGCCCCAGGGCCTGCGCGGGGAAAGGAGGAACGCTCCCATCTCCCTGCCCGAGTTCAACGCCGTTGTCGGCAACCCACCCTACGTCCGCCAGGAACTGATTCCCCGCCGCGACGACAAGCCGAAGCCCAAGCCGATGCAGGCCAAGGAGGACCTGCTGGCGCTTTGCTCTGAACTGTGGCCTGGCCTCAAACTCAGCGGCCGGAGCGACCTCCACTGCTATTTCTGGCCAACGGCCGCCTGCCACTTGGCTGAAGGCGGGTGGTTCGGTTTCCTGGTCTCCTCGAGTTCGGCTGAACGTTGAGTACGGCTTTGCGCTCCAGGAGTGGATCCTCACGAACTTCAAGATACATGCGATTTTGGAAAGCAATGCAGAGCCCTGGTTCGGGGATGCCCGCGTCAAAACATGCGCGGTGATTTTGCAGAGGTGCGGCGATGCCGCGACGCGCAGCGCCCAGTTGGTCAAATTCGTGCGCCTGAACGTTCCGCTCGCGCAGATTCTAGGCGAGCGCAAAGACGAGAACGCGCGTCAGGGGGCCGCCGAGGAATTTAGGGACATCGTCCTGCGCTGCAAGAAGAACAAGGCCCGGGGTGATTTCCGAATCGTCGTGAAAAGGCAAGGAGACCTCTGGGAAGACGGCTTGCGCGCCGGACGCCTCTTCGAGTTGCAAAAGCGGCGCGATTTGGCGGAAGGAGTCCAGAGCGTTGGGGCGGCAGAGAACGAGAGCAACGGGGGCGAGGGCAGCGGCGTGTATGACGAAAACGGCAACGGCCTGCTGCATGATGGCAGTGCCCTTAGCTATGGCGTGAAATACGGCGGCGGGAAGTGGGGGAAGTACCTTCGCGCGCCAGACCTTTACTTTCGCATCCTCGAACACTACGGCAATCGTTTCGTTCCGCTAGGCGAGATTGCAGCGATCCGGCGCGGCATTACGAGCGGCTGCGACGACTTTTTCATGCCTCGGGACGTGAGTGCCGAGTTCCTGGAAAGGTACTCCGCCCTTGATTGGAATGACGCGCCATTGCTGACTCACTGCAAGCGCACTGAAGTCGAATCCGGGGCGGTCAAACTGCTCAAAACGGGCGACGGCACCGTGCATCCGGTGGAGACCACCTATCTTGCGCCTGAAATCCACAGCCTGATGAACGTCAGCCGGCCGACGGTTTCAGCGGCCGAGCTCGACAGGGTCGTCTTGCTTGTGTCCGAGCCATTGGCCGCTTTGAAGGGAACCTATGCTCAGCGGTATCTTCGTTACGGCGAAAGGACTGCCTTCGCTTCGAAGAAAAGCAAGGCTGTCCCCGTTCCCCAGCGTTCGACCTGTCGAGCCCGAGATCCCTGGTACGATTTGACCCGCACCCAGCGGGGCGCCCTCGTCTGGCCAAAGTCCCAACAGTATCGCCACGTTGTGGTCCACAACAAGAACCGTCTCCTCGTCAACTGCAACCTCTATGACATGTCGGTAGTAGATGAGAAAACATGTTCGACTGAAGTCTGTGCAGCGGTCCTCAATTCCACCCTGGTGGGACTCACTAAGTTTTACTTTGGCCGATTTGCCGGGACGGAGGGCAATCTCAAGACAGAAGTCGTGGACGTAAATCTGCTGGAAGTGCCTGACCCACGCCACGCCGGCAAGGCCCTGGCCAAGAAGCTCCAGGAGGCCTTCGAGCGGCTTTCCGTGCGTGACACGCAGCCGATGGTCGAAGAGGAGTTTATGGAATGCCACTCGGCGGAGCGCATCAAGAAACTGGCAGAGCGGCCGATTGGGTTGCCGCAAGAATTAAAAACGCCCGACCGCCGCGCGCTTGACCTGGCGGTATTTGAACTGCTCGGCGTTACCGAGGCTGCGGAGCGGGAGAGGCTTTGCGATGAGCTGTACCTACGAAACCGCCAAACACTTCCGTCAAATCCGCATCATCGAAGTGCAGAAACAAGAGCAACGCGCCAACGCCGAGGGCCGGGAGTTCCGCACCGACGAACTCGCCGCCGATCTGTGGGACGGCCTTCCAGAGGAAAACAAGCAGCCCATGGTCCAGTGGATTGCAGCCCAGGTGGGCGACGGTACTCCGGTCAACGTCCCCGAGGGTGTTGCCAGCCTGCCCGACGCCAACGATTTCCTGGACGCGAACACCGTTTTCTTCCGCGTTCCGCGTGGCGGGAAAACCGTTTCCCAACCGTGTCCTTTGCCCAGCCGCGCCCACGCCGAGACGATCTATCTTTTGAGCCGGCAAGGCATCCATGGCCCGGTCATCCTGGCGGGGAGCGAGCAGGCTGCTGGGGCCTTGCAGGCCCGGATTACCCAACGGCTTGCCGCCATTGGGGCGACTGCCAGCCGAGCTGGCCCGCAGCCGCACCGCCGATGAGAAGAAGGCCCTCGAGCTCGCCCGCCTCCTCGAGTTCTGGATGGTCCACGGCAAACCCGCGAGAAGCGCCGGGCCAGCGCGTGGTCTAGGCGACGGAGGCCAAAAGTCAAAGAACCCAACGCCAAGCCCCCTGGTCGGCCAACCCGGAGTTGCTCGGTAGTACAAGGGTCACTTGGCGCTTTACGCACCGTACCGCGCTCGTGTAACCTTCTGGTGCCAGTAGAACCATGAAGTTGCAAACCAAAGCAGAGCAGCACGCAAAACTCCAAGGCGAGGCTTGAATGTCAAATACCGAATACAAAGCAGAGACCGTGGGGGAGTTCCGTGTTGCTTCGGTAAGGGTGTGTGACGGGGTTTCGGCCCCGGTGGTAGTCTTCGCGGCAGATTATGGCAGCGAAGACAACGATCGAATCGGACCCCGCATTTGCAGGAGCCATTGCGCGGGTGCAACCAGCCCTGGCAGCCTGGCGCCAGCGGCGTAAACATCGAGAACCCATCCCGGAAGCGTTATGGCGGAGGATGGCGACTTTGGCACGAGGCTACGGACTGAGCCCCTGTGGCCCAAGCTCTGGGCGTAAATTACACTGCCCTCAAGCGCCACTTGGCGGCCAGTGCAGTTCCGGAACCTTCCAGGGCCGGTGCCCTGCCTCCGGGGTTTGTCGAGGTGCCGGTGGCCACTTGGCCCAGCGGCCCGCAGTGGGTGATTGAACTGGAGGACCGCCGCGGTTCGAAACTGACCCTGCGGCTGGCGCAAAGCGACAGTGTCGCGGCACTGGCTTTGGCCCAAGGGCTCTGGAGGCATCGGTCGTGATTCAGATTACCCCCCAGATGCGGTTGTTGCTGGCGGTCGAGCCGGTGGATTTTCGCAAAGGCATTGACGGGCTGGCGCAGGTTTGCCGCCAAAGGCTGGATACCGACCCGATTGGCGGCGCCGTGTTCATCTTCTCGAATCGGCGGCGGCGGGCGCTTAAGATCCTCATGTATGACGGCCAGGGTTTTTGGCTGTGCCAGAAACGGCTCTCTCAGGGACGATTTGGCTGGTGGCCCACTGGCGGCCAGCAGCCCACCTTGGGGCTGGATGTCCATCAACTTCAATTACTGCTCTGGAACGGCAATCCCAACACCGCCCAGGCCGCACCCTTGTGGCGGCCGATTGCCTCGGCGGCCTGAGGCCAAACCAGCGATAAAAAAAGATCCCGAAAAGGGTGAAAGAGGTTGCGTTCCAGTTTTTGACCGCTTAGGCTGGCGGTCGTGCAGAGCGAGTTTGCCTATCGCGGTTGCAAGCTGAGCCGTGCCGACGTTGAGTTTATCGGGCAGTTGATCGCCGCCCACCCCGGCCTAAGCCGGCGGCGGCTTTCGGCCAAGCTGTGCCAGGCGTGGAACTGGGTGCAGCCCAATGGCCAACTGCGGGACATGGTCGCCCGGAGTCTGATGCTGGGGTTGCACCGGGCCGGTCACATTAAACTGCCGGCCAAGCGGATGTCTCCACCCAACAACGCGGCGCGGCACCGGGCGCCCGAGCGTGAGTTGGCGTTGGCGGCCAGGCCGCAGGAATGTTCCTTGGCCGAATTGGGTCCCTTGGAGATCCGCCAAGTGCGGCGCACGCCGGCCGAAGAACTCTTCGGCAGCCTCATCGAGGCGCACCATTATTTGGCTTATACCCAGCCGGTCGTTCAAGCAGTTGTGGGTTTATCCGCTACGGCCGGACTTTCGCCGCCAGCTTTGCGGAGGGGGCTATGGCTCAGGGCAGCGGTCCGGAGGTCGTCGCCCTGAGCCCGACCCAACTGGAAGAGTTGTTGGTCAAGCTGGCCGGGCTCTTGCCGGCGGAGACTTACCAACTGGTGCAAACGCTCTTGCGGACCCTCCAATGGGTCATGGGAGTGCTCGAAGCCAAGAACACCACCCTGGGCCGACTTCGGCGGATGATCTTCGGAGCCCAGACCGAGAAGAGCCGCAACCTGCTGGCTCAAAGTGACGCCGCCGCTGCCAGCGCCAAAACGCCAGACCCCAAGCCCAAAGCCAAAGGGCACGGGCGCAAAGCCGCCCAGGATTATCCGGGAGCCAAGCGCCTGCCGGTGCCTCATCCCAAGCTGCGCCTTGGGGACCTCTGCCCCAAGTGCCTCAAAGGCAAACTCTACCTGCTCAAGACCCCAGCCCGGATCGTGCGCATTGCCGCCCAGCCTATGTTTAGCGCGACGATCTTCGAACTGGAACGGTTGCGTTGCGCTTTGTGCGGAGCCCTCTTCACCGCCGCCCCGCCGCCGGAGGCTGGGCAGAGCAAATACGATCCGAGCTGTGGCGTCATGTTGAACCTGCAGCGCTTTGGGGTGGGCCAGCCCATGTATCGCACCGACAAATGGCAGCACTATCTTGGCGTGCCGCTGGCCGCCTCGACGCAGTGGGAACTGATGGCGGCGGCCTCCAAAACACCCGAAGTGGTCTATGAGGCCCTGATCGAAGCCGCCGCCCAAGCCGAGGTTTTGCACAACGATGACACCCCCATGCGGGTGCAGAGCTTGCGGCGGCAAATCGCCGACGCCCAGGACCCGGACCCGCGCACGGGCATTTTCACCACCAGCATCGTCGCCCGGGTCGGCCCAGTCCCGGTGGCCCTGTTCTTCACCGGCCAGAAGCACGCCGGGGAGAATCTGGACCAACTGCTCCAAAGCCGGGAGGCCAACCGGAGCCAGCCGCTGCAGATGTGCGATGCGCTCGCGCGCAATGAACCCAAGGAGTTCCACACCCTGCTGTGCCATTGCCTCCTCCACGCCCGAAGAAACTTTATTGACGTGGGCCAGAGCTTTCCGGAGGAATGCCGCCAGGTCATCGAAAGCCTGCGGGAGATCTATCGCTTTGAGGCCCTGGCCAAGGAACGGCAGCTCTCGGACCTGGAACGACTGGCCTTCCACCAGGAACACAGCAAACCGGTGATGGACCAACTCCGGCAGTGGATGAAAGAGCAGTTGGAACAAAAGAAGGTTGAACCCAACTCCGGTCTGGGAGAGGCCATCAACTACATGCTCAAACGGTGGGAAACGTTGACCCGTTTCCTCTCGGTCCCCGGTGCGCCGCTGGACAACAACATCGCGGAGCGGGCGCTCAAGATGGCGATCCTTCACCGCAAAAACTCGTTGTCCTATAAAACGCTCAACGGAGACCCGGATCGGCGACATCCACATGAGCCTGATCCACACCTGCGAACTCAACCGGGTCAACCCCTTCGACTACCTCATGGCCCTCGAGCAACACGCCCAGGCGGTGGCAAAGGCCCCGACCTGTTGGTTCCCGTGGAACTACCGACAGGCCATCCAAGCGGTCAACAGCGGCTGATTAGCCCGCCCTCGCCCATAGTGGGCGCCCGCGTCCGGCCCCGGCGCCCTGGAAAAGCCGCCCGCCTCCAAGTTTTTGCCGCTACGCACGCTTGCCGAAGCAACACGGTGAACCTGGCGCGCACGGCGATTGCGCTGGAGCGTTGCCGGCTGGCGCGCGGGGAATTTCCCCAATCGCTCGACGCGCTCGCGCCGCAATTCATCGCCAAGGTTCCGCACGACGTGATTGGCGGCCAGCCGTTGAAATATCGCCGGGAGGCGGACGGTTGGTTCGTCCTCTACTCCGTCGGCTGGAACGAAACGGACGACGGCGGCGTGATCGGTCTCAAAAAGGATGGCTCGGTGGACATTCGAAGCGGCGACTGGGTCTGGCGGTATCCAGCAAAGGCGGAACGATGAAGGAAGAAGGCAGAACCATTGCCGCCGCCGTCCTCGTCGCGCTGGGTTTTTGGACGCGGACGGGGCTGGGGGCCAATACCAACGAAGCGCGGGTGCACGTGGATGCCGCGCACATTGTGCAGACGGAAATCAATTCCTTCCTGTGGTGGGATTTGCGGAACGGTCAGAACCGGAATAGCAACAACCGTTCGGCGCGCGGAGGCAATCTGGCTCAAAAATGGTCAAATTTGTAGTTGAAACTGAGCCTTCCCGGTTCGAATTGAACGAGAGGGAGGATCGCGGCGAAGACCCTGGCTTGTTCGGGGGTGAGGAGGCCTTGGATGTCCGCCTTGCATCGTTCCATCATCTGTTCGAACACGGCCGCGCTTTCAGGGGTGGGATTCTCCTCCGAAAGGCCCTTTTGCTTGGCCGCTTGGGTGTATTTTTGCATCAGGCCATAGACTTGCCCGAACTGCTGCTCATCCAGATTCAACGCGCCGTAGAGCAAGCACGCTAGATCGTCCTGCGTATCCTCCGCCGGCGAGTCCGCTCCGGATGACTTGTCCTTGTCAAATTGACTCAGGGCCTTCGCCAGCTTGGGCACCTCTTCAATTACCCTCATCCGCGCCGCTTCATTGGCGGTTTTTTCCTCTGGTGAAAGTTTGCTCTCATCCTGGTTGGCCTGGTCGGCCAATTCCTTGAACAGCACGGCGCTGCGCCTGGCCTGTTCGCGTTCTGCTTCCAGCCGGGCTTGGCTGGCACTGGCGCGGGCGAGGGCACCGGCTAGTTCGCCGTTCTGAGCCTCGAGCGACTTGACTTTATCTTGTAGTGATCGGAAGGCGGCCTCCTGGAAGGGCCCCGGCCCTGGCGCTGGTGGGTGCTCAAGCGTCCTGACCTGGGCGCGCAAGCGAGAAGCCTGCCGGGCTTGGTAGGTTCCCACGCCGATCGCGACGGCGAGGGTTGTCGCAACCAGGGTTTTTTGGAGTGTAGTCATAGCGAGAGTTCTTGTGGCGTCCGTGGAAGTGGTGACAGTGGCAACGGCCGTCGCTGCCAACGCAGCCGAGGTGGAAATCGAGAGCGCCAAGCCCGCGGGCGCGGCCTGGACGGCATTGGCGGAGATGACCACCACGAGTCCGCTGGCGCCGGCCACGACGCCGCGGTTGGCGAGCAATTCACGCAGACGTTCCAAAGCGCGGTTGGCGCGCTTTTGCGCCGCCTCTTCGCTCGTGCCCAGCGTTTGGGCTATCTCGCGCGCCGACTTGCGTTCGAAGTACCGCAGTAGCACTGCGTCCCGGTCCGGTTAGCCGCCTCAAATAGCTGGTGCGGCGCTGGGTCGCCGCGCTAGAGTGCTTCCGAATATGAAGACACCGATTCCTCGCACGGCGTCAATGAATCGCCGGGGCGCAAAAGGCAAACCCCTGTCGGCAGCCGTTGGTCTGGTGACCGGCGGCACCAGGGGTATCGGGGCCGCCACGGCGATCGCCCTGGCGGCGGAGGGCGCCGACGTAGCCATCGTGGGACGGCGGCTGGACGCCGAGGCGGAAGCGACGCGGCGGCGCATCGAGGCGCTGGGCCGCAGATGCTTGCTCATCCGCGCCGACGTGGGCGTCGGCCTCGAGGCCGCGCGGTGCGTGGAGGAGACGGCCCGGGAGCTTGGCCCAGTGGAGGTGCTGGTCCACGCAGCGGGCGGGCCGGTCAATGGCGGGCTGTTGGAGTTGACGCCCGAGGCTTGGCAGTCCGCCTTTGATGTGCACGTGCACGCCATTTTCCACCTTTGCCGGGCGGCCATTCCGGCCATGAAACAAAAGAAGCGGGGTGTGATCATCCTGATCTCCTCGGCGGCCGGGATTCGCGGGATCAAGACCAATGTGGCGTACCAGGCCGCCAAGGGCACGCTGCCGCAACTGACCCGGGCGCTGGCTTACGAGTTTGCCAACGATAACATCCGCGTTAATTGCGTCGCCCCCGGCGTCATTCGCACGGCCTTTCACGCCGCGATGCCGGCGCAGGTGAAACAAAACAACCTCGAGAACCGAATCCCGCTCCACCGCGAAGGCACTCCCGGGCAGGTCGCCAGCCTGATCCGCGAGTTGGTGACCAACGATTATATCACCGGTGAGACCGTCTCGGTGGATGGCGGATTGACGATGCGGATTTGCTAATGGCTGAACCACAACTGAACGCTGAGACAGAGCCGCTCGAGCTTGCGCTGGGTGATGGTGGGTCTCATCTTCCTGGCGACGGTCATCAATTACCTTTGCCGCCAGGCCTATTCGGTCTCGGCCACGACCCTCCAACGAGTCTTTTCCCTCTCCAATGAAGACTATGGCCTGCTCACCTCCGGCTTTTTCTTCGCTTACGCCCTGAGCAACGGCGTGTCCGGGCCGATCATCGATCGGCTGGGCGCCAAGCGCGGTTACCTCCTCTGCATGTTCCTGTGGAGTTCCGCCGTGGGGCTGATCGGGGCGGCCCAGAATGTCTGGATGCTCGCCGGCTTCCTGATGCTGCTGGGGCTGGGGGAGGCTGGCAACTGGCCCGCCGCCGTTAAGGTGGTTAGTGAATGGTTCCCCCCGCGGGAGCGTTCACTGGCCTCGGGGATTTTCAACAGCGGCGCCGGCATCGGGGCCCTGGTCGGCCCAACGGCCGTGGGTTTGCTGCTGATTCACCTGGGCTGGCGTCCGGCGTTTGTCATCGTCGGGCTCCTTGGCTATGTGTGGCTGATCGGCTTTGCCCTGGTTTACCGCACCCCAGCCACCGTCGCCGCCGAGGTGGCCGCGCGTCCGCCGCCCCCCTGGCGCTTGCTCAAAACCCGCTTCCTGTTGTTCTTTGCGCTGTCGAAGCTGTTCATGGACCCGGTCTGGTATTTCTACGTCTTCTGGCTGCCCAAATTTCTGACCGAGGTGCATCATTTCAGTCTCAAACAGGTGGTCTGGCTGGCGCCGGTTCCTTTCATCATTGCGGACATCGGGAATCTGGCGGGCGGGGGCTTCACGCAGCTCCTGATTTCGCGTGGGAGGCCCATTGCGCGCGCGCGCAAGACCGGCGCCGCCGTCTTTGGGTTGATTATGGTTTCGGCCATTCCGGCCATCATCGTGCATGATCCTTACGTGTCGATTGCGTTGGTTTCCGTCGCGATGTTCGGCTATACCGGCTACCTGGCGAACACGCTGGCCTTTCCAGCGGAGGTGTTCCCGAAGAACGCGCTCGGCTCGATTTGGGGCTTGGCGAGCATGGGTTCCGGTTTGGGCGGCATGTTTTTCCAATGGCTCTCCGGCCGGATGGTGGACCGGTTCGGCTATTACCCGGTCTTTATTGGGTATGGCATCATGCCGGTGATCGCCGTGGCCATTATGTTGTTCCTTATTGGCCCGTTGCGCCCGGACCCGCGCTTCCAAAAAAGTCTATCTGAAATATGAAAACACCGATTCATAGGCGGCTGCGTCGCGCCTGTCTTCAAATCTGCCTTTTGGGCGTGGCGCTCCAAGCAACCTTCGCCGCCGACCTCAACTGGATTCAAACGGCGCGGGTGTTCCTGATCGACGCCTATCAGCCGCCATTTGCGCCGAAACTCGAGTACGACGCCGAGGCGCTGGCGCGGACGATGGTCGAGATGCACGCCAACACGGTGCGCATCTCGACCATGGGAAAGTACGCGACGATTCAGGGAGTCCGGTTCTCCACTCATCCCGAGCTTGGCGCTCGGGATGTGCTGGCGGAGACGATGGCCGCCTGCAAACCGCGCGGCATCCGCACCGTGGCCTACATCTCGACCGGACATAAACTGGCCTGGTCGATGGTGACCAGGGACTATCCGGAATACGCGCAACGGGTGCGTCCCGGCGGCGGTCCCAACCGCGACCACATGTATGTCGGCGAGGATCACGGGACCGTGTGCTGGAACACTCCCTATCGGAAGGCCTACCTGGACCTCGTGGAGCACGTGGTGCGGGACTATGCGGTGGATGGCCTCTATTTCGACACCTGGCGCCCGTTCTACTTCTGGCCGGGACTGAAGGTCTGCTATTGCGATGGATGCCGGAACGGTTTTCAGCGGGCCTCGGGCAAGGCCATCCCCTGGCATGAGCGGGAGGGGGATTACACCAGGCAAGACCACGAGGTCATCGCGGAGTATCACCGATGGTACCAGGAACAACTGATGAGCGTCCTCGAGGAGGTTCGGCGGATGGTAAAGGCCCACAAAGATATTCCGCTGATTTATAACGTGAACAATGCGGACAATATGGCGAATGAGGACCCGCGCATTCTCAGGGCGATGGACGCCTTTCTGTACGAGCGCGGCCACTCGCTCCTGGAGCGCGCCGAAGGCGTCAGCCTGGCCCGCGCGGCGGGATTGGGCGTCTGGCCCTACGTGGGGGTTTATAACAACTGGCCTCGAGTCATCCCCAATCGGGCTCGACTATCAACAGGAGATCTTCACCACCGCGGCCTTTGGCGGGGCTCCCATTATTGCCCAGCCGTACGCTTACGTGACGCAGGCGGAAAACCGGCGTTGGGTCAGCTCTCCCGTTCTCCATCCTGAAGGACCATGAGCGGGAACTCGAGGGGGCTGAGAATGTGCCATACGTAGCCGTGGTGCAAGCGACTCGGAACCCGCCCGGGCACGCGCAAACCGGGTGGTTTTGGAGCGCGGATGTCCGGTCCTCCACGCTCGGCGCATTCGCCGCCTGTCTCTACGGTCATGTTCAGGTCTGCTCCCTTCCCCAGGCGGTGCTGGATGAGCCCGAGAAGTTGGCCCGCTATCGGGTGCTTTATCTGGCGGATATTCCCCAGCTCACGTCCCGCCGCCGGGAGAACCTCGAACGGTTTGTCGAGAACGGCGGCGGACTGCTGGCTGGCTATGGGACGTCGCTCTACGGCGCGGCGGGCGAGCGTCTGGAACGATTCGAGCTTGAACCTTTGTTGCGGGTTCGTCCGGCGCATCCTCAGGGGGAGCTCGCGGAAACCCTGAAGAGCTACCGGTGCATGACTGGCGGACCCAACGACCTGTATCTCACCCCGCACGCCACGCTCGATGGCCCGCTGGTCCCCCTCGGGTACTTCGAACCGGTCGAGCTGCTGGACGGCGGCTCCACGATGATGGATATCGTCACTGGCGATGGACGCCGTCCGATTCTGCCGGGTGTCGTCACCTCCACCCACGGCCAGGGTCGGGTGGTTTACCTGGCGTCGTCCCTGGAGAGTCTCTACAGCTTCGACCAAGGAGTCGGTGCTGGGCAATTGTCTGCGAAAGCTGGTCGAATATGCCGCCGCCACGCCGCCGCCGTATCAGGTGACTGCGCCGAGCGCGCTGATTGCCAACTTGACCCGGAATGGAAACCGCCGCGTGCTCCACTTGTTGAACTGGACCACGGAGCCGGACAACGAGAGCGGATACTTGCCTCCCGTCGAGAATGTTTGCGTGCGTTTGAGGATACCCGAGGGCAGGCAGGTGCGCCGGCTCGCGGGTTTCCCCGAGAACGTCGTTCCGACACCGGCAATCCGGGCAAGAACTGGAATTGCGCTTCCCTCGGATCGATGCCTACGAGGGGATCACTTTTGAATTGCAGTGAGGCCGACCACCGGGGCGACAATACCCCATTCTAAGTATAGAGCGGGATCCCCATTGCAAACAGCCTAAGAGCGGCACTGGGCTGCCGAAGCTACGTAGCGCAGGTTTCCAACCTGCTGTATCGCCGACTTCCAGTCGGCAGGCTGTACCTGCTTGGGAGCACCTGCGGATTGGAAATCCGCGATACAGCAGGCTGGAAGCCTGCGCTACGCCTTCCGGTTGGCGAAACCCGTGAAATATCCGGGCTGGGGCGTTGGGCCAATCGCGCATTTCAGCGGGCTATTGGAGCAGCCCTGAGAATGAACCCCGTTAGAATTCTCCTCCTCCTCCTCCGCCTCCTCCGGCGCCGCCGGCGCCGGCTGTGCCGTTGGCGTTGGATTTGCCGAGGCCCTGGCTGGCGCTCGAGGTCGAGTTTTGCTGTTGGGTCTGGCGCGCGACCAACGGGTTACCCTGGCCCAACAACGAATTGCGGTTGTTGCTGTTGTTGCGCGCGGCGGTGTTTCGATTGAACAGGTCCTGCAGGATCTGATTCACGTCTTGCGGGTTGGCGTTCTTCAATTCATAGACGTTCACTTTTTCCTTCCGGGCGGCGGTGGCGTCGAGGTTTTCAATGAGCCGGGCAATTTGGGGCATGTAAGAGCTTGGGGCGCTGACCAGGAGCGAGGAGGTGCGCGGTTCGGCCACGGCCAGGACGCGGCTTTTCTTGTTCGCCCGCTCGCTGGGGCCTGCGGCATCGCCCTCGAGGTCGGCGCCGGGCGGGCCGTCGAAGTGGAAGCCCATTTGATTCTGCTCGGCGCTGTTGGCGGTGGTGTCGGGGAAGAGTTGCGACAGGCTGCCGGCCAGTTCGCTGGCATCGGCGTTGGCCAGCCGGAAGACGCGCAATTCGGTGATGTCAGTGACGGGCTGATCGATTTGGGCCGCCAGGTTCAAAATGGCGGTCATCGAGGCGGCGGGCGCGCTCACAATCAAGGAGTTGGAGGTTTCGTCAGCGGTGGCCACGACTTTTCCCAGGCCGGCGCTGCCGGCCCCGGCCTCGTCGGTGACGCCCGCCCCGCCCGGTCCCCCGGGGAAGCCCGGGGGACCGCCGCCGCCGCCCGGGAAGAAGCCCTGGGGGCCGGAGTTCATGCCGCCGCTGTTTTGGCTGGGGGTTTGGGTGGAAAAGAGCTGCTGCACCATGGTCGCCAACTGTTTGGCATCCGCATAGTGCAACGGGATGACTTTGAGCGAGGAGGCGGTTGCCCGGGAAGAGTCCAGGGCAGCCACGATTTTGAGGAGTCGGCGAATGTCGGTCTTGGGGGCCACCAGGATGAGGGCATTGGCGCCTTCATTGACCGAGAGGGACGCGCCGCCAGGCAGGAGCGGCTGGAGATTGTTCATCAACTGGGCGGCCCCGATATAGCGAACGGGGATGATCTGGGTGATCACTTCCTGGGATTTCTCGACGGCCTCGGGATTGCTGCCGGTGGCCACCTCGAGGTCCTGATGTTTCGCGTCGGCCAGGCTCACGAGGGTCAGGATGCGCCCGTGCCGCAGGAGGGCACAGCCGTTCTTCCTGAGAACGGAGTTGACCAACCGGACTGCTTCCTCGCGCGTGACGGGCGCCAGGCTCCGCAGATCCACGTTGCCCCGCACTTCGGTCTGCGCGTTGATGACAAAGCCGCCGGCATCGCTGAGGTAATCCAGAACCAGGTTCAGCGGGGCATTCCGGAAGTTCAAGGAGAGGCCCTCGGCTGCATTGCCCAGGGCGGCGGGTTGGGCATTCTGCGAGGCCGCGTTCCCCAGACAGGAAATAGCAGCCCCGAGAATCGCCCGCAGAATCCATCGTTTGCTCGTTTTCATGCCCGCAGCCTAGCGCAAACCACCTTAAGAGAAGGTGAAGCGGGCGAGAAAAGGAAGAAGCGACTCATGCCGAGGGTCCGGCCCGAGGTCTATTGCCGGCCCCTCAAGTCGTTGCGCCCTTCTGCCGATAACGGGCTATGCCGAAGGTCCAGCCTGAAGTTTATTGCCGGCCCCCCTGGCAGCGGATGATGCGCATCCACGAGCTTTTGCAGAAGGGCCGCTATCGCAATTGCACCTACCTGGCCGAGGAATTCGAGGTTTCGACCCGCACCGTCAAGCGGGACCTGGACTTCATGAAATGCCGGCTGAATTTGCCGATCGAGTACGATGTCCAGCGCAACGGGTACTACTACACCGGGCCGGTGGAACACCTGCCGGCTCTCTCGATTACCGAGGCGGAGATGTTTGCCTTGCTGGTGGCGGAGAAGGCCATCACGCAGTACCAGGGGACTCCTTTCCACCAGCCGCTGGAGGCGGCATTTCGCAAACTGACCGGCCAACTGGATCGCCGCGTGCGCTTCACCCTGGGCACCCTGGACGACGTGGTCTCCTTCCGGCCTTTCGCCCCGGAGGACACCGACCTGAAGGTCTTCCAGGTGATCACTCGGGCGTTGAAGGAGTCCCGGGAACTGAGGTTTCTCTACCGGAACTTCGGGGCGCCCAGGGCGCGCCGCCGGCGAGTGCGTCCCTATCACCTGGCCTGCATCAATAACCTCTGGTACCTCTTCGCCTTTGATGTCAACCGTCAGGACTTGCGCACCTTTACGCTGACCCGTTTAGCCCAGCCCGAAATGACCCCCGCACGGTTTGTGAAACCTCGGGACTTCGATATCGATAGACACCTGCGCGGCAGCTTCAATGTCTATACGGGCCGCGGGGATTACGACGTGGTCCTGGACTTCGATGCCTGGGCGGCGGAGTTGATTCGGGGCCGCCGCTGGCACGCCAGCCAGGAATTGACCGAAATGCCCGGCGACCAACTCCGGTTGCGAATGCGGTTAACCAGCCTCAAGGAGGTGGACCGCTGGGTCCTGAGCTGGGGCCCGCATGTCACAGTTCTGAACCCCAAGGCCCTGGCGATGCGGTTGCGCGAGATGGCCCTGGATTTGCGCCGCCGCTACTCCAAGGACGGAGCCGTAAGGTCGAACAAGGGCTAACCGGATTTCATGGCGGGCGAGCCGCCTTGCGCTGGGGCAAAACCAGTCTTCAGCTCATGGCTCACTGAGCCGGTAGAATCGGGTCGCCGAGCCAGGACTAAGCGAGACGGTGTATTGTCCGTCAACAAAGACCGGGGCGTCCGGGAGCGTCCGCCAATCCGCCCCGGGACCGAGCACCTTAGAATACTGCACCTGGAAGGCGCCGGCGCTCCCCGACCAGGAAAGGACCACTTGGCCATTGGTCAGGGCGATAGTCACGGTAGGCGGCGCTCCGGCGACACTGATGGCCGTGTCGGCAGATGCGTGCGCCGGTTCCATGTTCCCCACATTGTCGAAGGCGGCGCTGTAGAAGCGGTAAGTATGGCAGGGGGAGCCCGAAAACAATGCATTTGTGGCGATAACGCTGTTCTGCCACACCGTCCACGGGCCGTTGTTATCGGAGACATACACGTTGAATCCGGCGACGCCCGAACCGGCCGCGTCGTCCTGCCCGGTCCATGCCACCGAGAACGAGGTTGAATTGGTGGTGGGCGGGAGGGGCAACACCCGGCTGGTGGGTGCGACGGAGTCGATGGTGATGAGGCACTCCTTGGCTGGGTCAGTGCCCGCGGCTGGATTGTGCGCGTCGCGCTGGTCAGTCGCGATGACCGGCTGGCCGTCGAAGGATACGCAAGCGACGTTGCCGATCTCTGTGCCGCTGGGCAGACCGGGTCTGGCCTTGATCGTGTACGAGATGTGCCCCTGGCCGCAGCCGCTGCCATCCTCGGGCGGCAGAAATCCCATGTTGACCGGGGGTGGCAGGCTGGTAACGGGATTGATCGAGCTGAAGATGGCATACAACTGACCCGAAGCCGGCCGTAGGCCCGCTTGGATTTGGACCTGGAAATCCAGTCCGCAGCAGTTCAACAGGATGTTGGTCTGGAAATACCTGCTGTGCGGTGGCGGAAAAACCAACTGTCGTCCGAAGCCGATCTCCGTTACCTCGAACGTGCTCCAATCCAGGTTTGTGTTTAACTGGTCGGTGACCACGACGAGTTGTGCGGGAGCGGTGGCCGAAGGATCATTCTCAAAGTTGATACGGTAAGGCAGAATCGTATCCGGCCGGATAAAGCCGGCGGGGCCGAAACCGCTCGGGCTAATTTGCTGGTTGGGATCGACGGCTGCGACGACATACATTGCGGACTGCTGACCGGGCGGCTGGGGACGCTGGGGCGGAGGAACAGGAAAGTCCTCCAGGCAAGCGGGGAGCTGGTTCTTGATCGCGAGGGATTTCAGTTTTCTGACCTGGCGAAGGCGCCCTCGGAGCGCCTTGTGGCCGCTGGCGATTAGATCTTCCAAGCACGCCTCTTCCTCGGAGTACGCTTCCACCTCGATTTGATTGCAGCTTTCCAGCGTGGATGGCCACTCGCCAGTTCGACATTGACTTTGATGCTTGTTTTCATGCTGGAGGACGCATTGATACCAAGGGTGGGTCTGAGCAATGTTCCACTCTGTCACCGGCTTTCCCATCCAGAGGACTTCCTGGACGCATAACGTCGTGGCCAGAGGTGGGGTGGCATCGTAACCGGAAACATCCAGGTGGTCAAGGGGAGAATTGCCCACATAAGAGTAGAGATTGAGGGACTCTCCGCTCAAGCCGACCGGATCTTCGGCGGTGAATCGGCCCAAGGTTGGATGGTAGAAACGCGCCCGGCAAAAGAGCAGTCCCTGCCCGTCATCCATAACACCAAACCTCCCTAGAAACTTGAACGGATTCGGCGCCGTACCCAGAGATTGGAGGCTTTCCCCGAAGGGGCAATAGAGGTAGTGATTGATTTCCTTGCCGGACGCATCGGCCAGGCCGCAGGTTGTGCCGAGGCCGTCAAAGTCATAATACAGGGCGGACCCCGAGCTGTCGATGCGGCTGACCAACCCCAGGCCGTGGAGATACCGGGCGACGAGTTTGCCGGAGCCGTCAAGTTCGTCCGCAATGGCGCCCAGTGCGAAGGGATCAACCAAATACTCGACACGCTGGCCGTCGTGAACGACCGCCGCGCGCTGGCCCAAGGCATCATACTCGTATTCCCAGGTTCCATTGGGGCCTTCAATTTGCTGCAATCAATTTTGGGAATCATAGACCAAGTGGGTTACGCCGGGGCCGTTGGTTTCGGAAGTCAGATTGCCATCGGCATCGTAGCCGAAGGTCGAGGCGCCAGCGCTGGTGTATTGGTTCAGGTTGTTCGCCGTATATTCACTGGTGGCGCCGTTCGCAATAACCCGCACGCGGTTGCGGGCGAGATCGTAAACGTAGGTCAGGTCCTGGCTGGGAACCGCCGGGTCGCTCGAGGCGAAAACCGCCTGCGCCAGTTCATCATCCGGGTCGTATTCGTACGTCCACTCACCCTGCGCCAGGGCCATGGCCTTGGTGCGACCCAGGCTGTCGTACTGATACTCAAACCAGGAGTTGGTGGACCCATCGGGAGCGTGGTTGACGAGCTTGGTGAGCCGACCACCGGCGTCATAGTCGTAAGTGACATAAGTGCCATTGCCGCGGTCTTCACGAATCAAGCGCCCGGTCAAATCGTAGCTGTAGCCGACCATGAGCGCCCCGGCCGCGTTGGTCAGGGCACTCAGCCGGCCAACCGGGTCGAAGGCGTAGAAGACCCCATAGCCCAGGTGATCGACCATGGAGGACCGGCGACCGCCCTCATCGTAAGTGAATGTGAGAAAACGACCATTAGGATAGGTAATATTCGTAAGTTGATCCCGCTCGTCGTAGGCAAAGGCGATGGCCCCTTGAAGGTTCGACACGGAAGTCAAGGCGCCCCGGGAATTGTATGCAAAGAGGGTGATTTGCCCGTCAGCGAGCACTTCTTGACTGACCTGTCCGGCGGGATTGTAGGCATAAGTTTCGGTTTGGCCGCGCCGATTGATGACCGACTGGGGATTGCCGACTGCGTCGTAGGTAAAGCGTTGCTGGGTGGCATCTGGGGCGGTGATGGCCGTCAGGTTCCCATGACCGTCGAAATGGTAGTGCGTGGCATTCCCGAGGGCATCGGTCGAGGAATCCAAACGTCTGGGTGTGGGAGTGTAGGTGAACCGCTCCACCTGACCCGCGGGGTCGGTCTGGCTGGTGACCACGCCGCAACATGCGTAGGCGAAGGATTCGCTTCGGCCGTGTGTGTCGAGCAATCCCGTGACCCGGTGCAGAGCATCAAAGGAACTTACCGTGCGGTTGCCGAGGTCATCTTCGGTTTTGGCGACTTGCCCTCTGTGATCATAAAAGAGCCGCAGATAGGCCCCGGCGGTGTTGGAGATGGTCACGGTCCCCCCCGGGCCGTAAGCGAAGTTAAGCCGCTGGCTCCCATTGTCGCGGTAGCTGGTCGAGGGTCGGCCCGCTGAGTCATAATCATAATACTGGTGCGTGCCGTCGGGGAACGCGACGGAGGTGAGCGCATGGGCCCTGGTCGGGTCCGGCCCAAGGGCATAGCCGGTACTGGATGGTTTGCCCTCGATAATCCTGAACCGCGAGCAAATGCTCGTTGGCAGTGTCGTAAATGTAGGTAGTGGTGCGGCCGAGAGAATCGTTGATAGTTTGAACCAGGCCGGCGGAGTTGTAAGCAATGGCAAGCCACTGGCCTGCCGAATGCCCTAGCTTCGTGAGGCGACCGGCTTCGTAGCTGGCGGTAATGCGATTGCCGTTGCTGTCCTGGACATAGTCAATCTGGCCGCCGGGTGAGAACCGCGTCAGAAGGCCGTCGGGCTCTTCAAGCACAAAGCCCCCGCCCTCCGCCTGGGACAGTGTGCTGCTCTCCCCCAGCGGGGGGAAATAGGTGCCGGTCAGGGGGTCGGGCTCGAACCGTTGGACCGCGCCGGTGGAGGGGACGACCTCGACCGCTCCGTTGGACTTGACCCGCAGCGTGGTGGCCCAGGGCGTGGTCCAACCGCGGCCAAAGGAGCCGCTCCTGAAACGTTCGTGGAGCCGCTGTTGATACACCCGACTGAAGCCGACGCTTAGGCCCGGCGCCGGGATGACCAGGTCAACACTGCTCGCCAGGACGAGGAGCGGGCCCTCGGCGTTCGCCCTCCAGACCTCAAAGCCCCACAAATCTTTCTCATCACTGACTTGCTGGCCCAGGGTGCGGAGATAGACTGCGTCGGCATTGAGGATGCGGTTGTAGTCGCCCCACGTGCGGCCTACCTGGGAGACCAGATTGCTGAACACTACCTCCCAGGCGTCGGAATTGATCCAGTCAGGGCAAAGAGAGGACTTTCAGGCCAGCCCAGTTGATGGGCGTATCGTCGTCGGTGGTGGAGGAGGAGAGATACAGCTCGATGTTCGTATCCGCAAAGTTCCAGGGGGCTCCAGACCCCCGTAATAGACTGGAACCTGGTTCGTCTCGCCCGGGTTAAGCACACCCGGGGTCTGGCCGTTAGCAAAGAACTGGACGGAGTAGCCGAAACCCTCAGGCATGGCCGAGGTCCAAACGCCTTGCGATTGCCGTGTGGCATCCAGGGTCAACAGCGGTCGATCGTTCCCCCCTTGCAAGGTGAGCAGCGGGGCCGCCATGGGAATCGTCCCCGAATTAGCGAACTGGACGTAAAAGGTGGCCGGAGCGTGGCGGCCAACTTGCTTTGGAAGGACACACCAACACACGAGGTTGGCTTTGCCCCCGGCAATGATTTGAAACGCATTGGTCAGTTGGGCTGCCTCGACGCCTGGTTGGGAGACCAGGATCGAGTATGTTCCCGCTGGGAGGGACCCGCCCGGAAACAGCGCCCGCAGTTGAGTAAAGGAATCCGCCTCGACGAAACTGGGCGAGTAGGCGGTTCCATCTGCGGCTACGAGCCTGGCCTGGGTGGCGGAATTGAAGCCTGCACCTGACAGATTCAACAACGCATCGGTAGCATCGCTGCAAGTGTCCGGTGTTACTGCCGCCAAGTTCAGGCTCGACGCAGTGACCTGAATACTGAAATCGCCGGGCGAGAGGATCAGGTCAGCATAAACCAGGACATACCAGACGCCGGCCGGCGCGCCGGGCGCCAGTATTTCCTGGTTGGCGCCCGGGCCGCCCGTTGACCGAAAGTCATAGTCGCCGCGAGTCGGCGGCAGGCCGAATTTGAGGTAGAGCTCGTTCTGATTGCCGGAGGCGCTGTTGTTCAAAACCACCTGTAGCGGTGTGTTGGTGGGGAGGTTGATGCGGAAGATCTGCGCCTGCCCGCTCCCGACAAAATGTCCGGTGAAATTCGTTCCCAGCGACAGGTCGGTTTGCGCAGTTTCAACCAGGCGGAAGGCATAGGCAACGTCGTACTGGCCGCCGCTGTTCATGGCCGCTATCGTGTAGGCCCCGGAGTAGGGGAGCGAGAGCAGGTCGGAACTTGCCGTCTGATTGCTGAAACCGATCCAGCCGTTGGGGCCGCTTAGGGAAAAGACCACACCCGGCGCCGAAACGTTCACCAACTCAAAGCGCACCTGCTCGCCCGCCGCCGCTGAAAACGTCCACAAATCCACAAGATAAGGGTTGGTGAGATGCCCGGCCACCTGCTGGTTGATCAGGAGCGGGGCGCTGTTGGGCGTGGAATCCCAAAGGGCGATGACATAATTGCCGGTGTTGCCGGGGTGATCCGGAGCGGCGCCCACCTGAATGCGGTAGAGTCCCTCCGCAGGCAGGGTTATTTTCTGAGAGCAGCACGGGCTGTCCCTGGGCCGCGCTGCCATTGGTGGCGATGACATTGGCGGCGGGGTCCAGGAGTTCGACCTGGGCATAATTCAGGTACGGCGCCAGGGCGCTCCCGCTGCCGGGGTCAACCACGACCGTCACCCATTGGCCCAGACGGCCAAAAAAAGTCCACTCGTCAATTTCCCCCGGCGCGGAAATGGACCCCGGCGACGGCACGCCCCAGCCGATGGGCCCGCTGTCCGGCACGGGGGTAATCGAGCCGCCGGCAATGGTGCCGACGCTCTGCGAAGCGCGCGCATAGACGTGAAGCCCGTTCAGATCCAGGGTCGTGCCGGAGGGGACAACAAGTGTGTTCACATACAACGCCTCTGGACCTGTGCCTCGTGAATTGTGGACCTGGTCCACCAGGCGCACGTAAGTGTTGTTGGCCAGAGCCACCGAGCCGTAGGCGAAATTGCGATCGAAACCCTCCGCGACGTTGCCGAGGTCCTGCCCCATGACCTCAAAAAGCTGTGGGGCGCTGGCCGAACCGCCGCCGTCCAGGACCAAAGGACCGGTGGGCACGTAACGGTCCGCGTTTCGCGTGGCGCCCAGGAGATTTCCGCTGAGGCGCGCGATGCCTCCGACTTGAATGCTCAGCACGGAGGGGTCGTTGAATTGAGGCGAGGTGTTAACCTCGAGCAGGCCGCCCACCCGCGCTTCAAGCGTCCCCAGGTTCGTGCAAACTGGAGATTCAAGCGCCAAGGTTCCGCCCAGCACGGCCTGGACCACCCCCGGGTTTTGAAAAGTGCCCGCGTTAATATGGACGGTGCCCCCGTTCACATCGGCCAGGATGCTCCCCTGGTTGACGACCTGCACGTCGGTCGGACCACCCCACCACCCCCAGCAGTTGCCAACGTTGCCGTTCTGGCCCCGCACGGTGATGCCCGGCCCCAAGGTCAGCGTGCTGCCGCTCTCCGAGAGCCGCAGCGCGTTGCCCGAGTTGTTCACCCCAAACACCACCGTCCCGTTGCCCGCCAAGGTCTGCGTGCCCTCAAAGGTGATCGCCGCAAAATTCCCGGTCTGGTCTCCCACCCTCGCCGTGCCGTTCAATACCAGCCCGTTGCGCACCAATAATTGCGCCCAGCCCGTGCTCAGGTCCAAATCCCCGTTGACCACGACGCCGTCCAACACCCCCCGAGTGCTGCTCCCGCCCGCCACCGCCAACTCCGCCCCGCCCGCCGTCGTGACCGTCCCTCCCTGGATGGTCCCGCCCACCATGACCCAGGAGCCGCTCACCGCATCCAGCGCCAGCGTCGCCCCCGCGTTGTTGAGCGTGCCCGTCAGGTTCACGACCCCGCCCACGCGCTGCACCGCGCCCAGGGTCGCCACGCTGAAGCTGCCCCCCAGGTTCAACGTGGCATTGGTCACATTGATGCTCCCCGCGTTGGTCCACACCCCGGCGAGATTCAAGGTGGCCGCCTCCGCCTCAAGCTGCCCCAGATTCAACGCCAGATCGGCCACACTCAAAGTCCCGCCGTTGAGGGCCCCCGCCAGGCCCTGGTTGGAAAAGGGTTGGGCATTGACCACAATCGTGCCCCCGTTCACATCGGCCAGGATGCTCCCCTGGTTGACGACCTGCACGTCGGTCGGACCACCCCACCACCCCCAGCAGTTGCCAACGTTGCCGTTCTGGCCCCGCACGGTGATGCCCGGCCCCAGCGTCAGCGTGCTGCCGCTCTCCGAGAGCCGCAGCGCGTTGCCCGAATTGTTCACCCCAAACACCACCGTCCCGTTGCCCGCCAAGGTCTGCGTGCCCTCAAAGGTGATCGCCGCAAAATTCCCGGTCTGGTCTCCCACCCTCGCCGTGCCGTTCAATACCAGCCCGTTGCGCACCAATAATTGCGCCCAGCCCGTGCTCAGGTCCAAATCCCCGTTGACCACGACGCCGTCCAACACCCCCCGAGTGCTGCTCCCGCCCGCCACCGCCAACTCCGCCCCGCCCGCCGTCGTGACCGTCCCTCCCTGGATGGTCCCGCCCACCATGACCCAGGAGCCGCTCACCGCATCCAGCGCCAGCGTCGCCCCCGCGTTGTTGAGCGTGCCCGTCAGGTTCACGACCCCACCCACGCGCTGCACCGCGCCCAGGGTCGCCACGCTGAAGCTGCCCCCCAGGTTCAACGTGGCATTGGTCACATTGATGCTCCCCGCGTTGGTCCACACCCCGGCGAGATTCAAGGCGGCCGCCTCCGCCTCAAGCTGCCCCAGATTCAACGCCAGATCGGCCACACTCAAAGTCCCGCCGTTGAGGGCCCCCGCCAGGCCCTGGTTGGAAAAGGGTTGGGCATTGACCACAATCGTGCCCCCGTTCACATCGGCCAGGATGCTCCCCTGGTTGACGACCTGCACGTCGGTCGGACCACCCCACCACCCCCAGCAGTTGCCAACGTTGCCGTTCTGGCCCCGCACGGTGATGCCCGGCCCCAGCGTCAGCGTGCTGCCGCTCTCCGAGAGCCGCAGCGCGTTGCCCGAGTTGTGCACCCCAAACACCACCGTCCCATTGCCCGCCAAGGTCTGCGTGCCCTCAAAGGTGATCGCCGCAAAATTCCCGGTCTGGTCTCCCACCCTCGCCGTGCCGTTCAATACCAGCCCGTTGCGCACCAATAATTGCGCCCGCGCACCGGTCAAATTCAGGTCTGCGTTCAGGGTCATCCCACCCGATACGGAAAGGGTGCCGCCCGAAAACAGGAGGGTGTTCTCACTTTGAAGATGGCCGATGCTATGGTCGCCAGCCGAGTGAGTGATGACCGCGCCAGGTTGATCGATGAGGACGTTGTCACTCGGGCCAGGCAGGGTCCCTATGGTCCCGGCCGAATTGCTCCAATTATAGACCTGGTTCCAATCACCGCTGCCGCCCACCCAGTAGTAATCCGCGCCGGATGCGCTGCCTAGCTTTACGGCAATGAGGATCGCCGCCGGTATGACTGCGGGAAAGTCCGGGAGTTTCATAGTGAGTCAAGGGTTGCTTGAATGTTGAAGGTTATTCTCTCGGCGGAAGAAACAGAACACCCCCCGGGCTGCTGGTGCATCGCGTCCAGCCGCAAGAGCTGACGGGCGGCAGTTTCATTTGGCCCGCGCGAAAGTTTGCCCAAGAGAAAAGAGCTAACTAAGACATACTTAGCTAGCTCCGTTCACCAAGCAGGAGCAAATCCCAAACGCATGGATTTGTCAAGGACAGAAAACAAAGGCCACGGCTGCCGCGAACGGCGCGCCATTGGGGGCAGTCCCACTGACCCCTGGGGGGCACGAACTTCGCGGGCGCTGGCCAACTCGTCCGCACCCCAAGAGACTTTGGCGCCAGCCGGCTGGCGCCCGCGTCCGCCACAGTCCTTTTTTCACTATAGACATACAAAATCGATCGGGTAAGGTGTCTATTTTAGGAAACTGCGATTCCAGAGAAACCGCGATATGACAAATGGCAAGAATTCCGGGCGGGCGGGGGCTGGGGCGTCGAAGGGACAGCCGGCAGGGGGGGCACAGAAAGCCCCGGGGCCAGCCGGCACCGGGCGCCCCGAAGGCGCCGGCAGCCGCGCCGGTGTCCAAGGCACCCCAAGGGGTCCGGCCTCCGGCAGGGGCGCCGGAAGTAGCGCCACTGTTCCGGCGCATCGATTGGTTGGCCGCGGCGCTGGCGTTCGCCATCGTGGGGATAGTTTATTATCTGAGTTTGGCGCCGGAGTTGACCCTGGAGGACTCCGGGGAGTTGGTGACAGGCTCGTTTTACGCCGGGATTCCGCATCCGCCCGGCTACCCGGTGTGGACGATCTATAGCTGGCTATGGACGGTGTTGGTTCCGGTGGGGAACCTGGCGTGGCGGGTGGGGCTGGCGGAGGCCTTTGCCGGGGCGACGGCGTGCGGGCTGATGGCCCTGTTGGTTTCGCGCGGCAGCAGCATGCTGATGGAGGGGATCGAAGAGCTGCGGAACATGACGGGCAAGTGGGAGAGCGCCATTTGCATGGTTTCGGGCCTGGTAGCGGGGCTGCTGGTGGGTTTTGACGGATTCATGTGGCGGGAGTCGGTGGCGGTGAACCGTATTGCGGTGGCGAGCGTGCCGGTCTTTCTGCTGATGCTGGTGTTCCTGATGCGGTGGATTTATGCGCCGCACCAGTTGCGGTATGCGTATTGGGCGGCGTTTATTTTCGGGATTTGTTATACGATGCACCAGAGCTTGATCGTGGCGGCGCTGGGTTTCGAGGTCATGCTGGCGGCCGGCAATCCGCGCCTGGGCCGGGATGTTTTTCTGGGAAACTTCATCGTTTACCTGCTCTATTGGCTGGCCTACGAGCTGAGCAACCAGCAGCATTTCTTCCATAACATCGGGGCGAAGCCGGGTTTGCTGGCCTTGTTCAACGCGGTGGGGATTGGCTCGCTCGTCGCCTGCATCGCCCTGACGATGCGGACCAAGAAGCTGGGCACGGAGTGGCTGCCGGTCCTGATCATGTTCGGGTGTTGGGTGCTGGGGATCTCGTTTTACCTTTACGAGCCGATTTCCGGCATGACCAACCCGCCGATGGAGTGGGGCTATCCGCGCACCCGCGAGGGCTTTTGGCACGCCTTGACGCGCGGCCAGTATGAACAGCCCAACCCGACGGATGTGTTGAGCGACCCGGGCCGGTTTTTCGGGCAGCTCGGGATGCTCATCGAAGGCATCGCCAACGAGTTCACCTGGGTCTATATGTTCATCGCGCTGGTGCCGTTTCTGTTTCTGCTGCGGATGCAGAAGCGGGAGCGGGCCTGGATCATCGGCTTGTCGGCGATGTATTTCTTCCTGGGCGTCTTGATGATGATCCTGATGAACCCGACTCCCGACCGGGCCTCGGCGGAGTTGATCCGGGTGTTCTTCACCTCCTCGCACACGATCGTCGCGTGTCTGATCGGCTGCGGGCTGGCGGTGACGGCGGCCTTCATGGCGACGCATTACCGGCAGTTTCGGCTCTGGGGCCTGGCCGGGGGCTGTGTCGCGGTGGGGCTGGCCATTTTTTGCCTGTGGGACGCGACCGGCAAGCATTACTTCGGGCTGGCCGGACAAGTGAGGCTCTCGGAGCTGCCGCACTGGATCGGCGTGGCCTTTGGGAAGAACCAGGACGGGCTGCCGATTTTTGCGAACCTGCTTTTGCTGGGGATAGCGTGCGCGTTCGTGGTGGCGCTTTTGGTTTACTGGCACCGCGCCCCGCTGCTGGTGACGCTGGGACTCTTTGCGACGATGCCCTTGTATTCGGTGCTGGCCCATCGCTTCGAGAGCGACCAGCACAACCATTGGTTCGGTTACTGGTTCGGCCACGATATGTTTACTCCGCCTTTCACCATGCCGGATGGAAAACCGATTTATCCGGAGATGACCAAAGACGCGGTCCTCTTCGGGGGCACCGACCCGGGGCGGTTCTGTCCGACTTACATGATCTTCTGCGAGAGCTTTACCCCGCACCACTGCCAGCCCATTCAGGACCAGAAATTCGACCGGCGCGATGTCTATATCATCACCCAAAACGCGCTGGCGGACGGCACTTACCTCGACTACATCCGGGCCCAATTCAATCGCAGCACGCAAATCGATCCGCCATTCTTCCGCGAGGTGGCCCGCTTTCTGCTCCATGACTCGGAATATGAAACCAACATCCTGGCCCGGGCCCTGGCGCCCCTGGATCGGTTCTTCACCAACCTCGGGGCCAGCGTGGAAAAGCGGCGGCGGACCTTTACCTCCTGGTTCGTCGAGAAGGATTTCATCGATCTTCCGGCCTTCAAGGCCAAGCTGGCCGGGTGCCAGGACCCGCTGTCGAGGTATCTTTTTGACAATCTGTCCCCCGCGACGCGCCAACGGCTGGCCAGCAACGGGAACGACGGGGCGCTGGGCCGCGACCTGGCCCGGGACCTGAACCGCTTGCTGGAGCGGGAGCTGGAGATTAAAAAGGCGCTGGCGGCAAAGCAGCAGGAGAAGGCGGCGGTGGACCAGGACATCCTGGAGGGGAGCAAGTCGGAACGGCTGCGGCGCAAAGAGGAACGGCTGGCAAAGGAGATTGCCGAGCTGTCGGCGGTGGGCCCGCTCTACCAGCCCGAGCGGTTCAAGCAAGTGGCCCTCTCGGAATACCTGACTGATTTCATCAAGGAAAACCCCCAGAGCCACACGCGCATTCGGCTCAACCGGCTCTTGCTGGAGGCCGCCTACCCGAAAGAGCTCGCCCGGAGCCTGGGCGGAGTCTATCCGGACCGGGAGATCTACACCCCCAATGTCGAGGACTCGCGGCGGTGTTTCCAGGAATACATGGCCGATGCGCAGCGGCGTATCCCCCTCAACCAACTCAAGCCGGGCGAAGACGTGAAGATCGTGGGCGATCAGGTCCAGGTTTCCGGCCAGGTGGCGGTCATGTCCATCAACGGACTGCTGACCAAAGTCATCTTCGACCACAACCCGAAGAATGAGTTCTTTGTCGAGGAGAGCTTTCCGCTGGATTGGATGTATCCCTATCTGACGCCCTTCGGGATCATCATGAAAATCAACCGCCATCCGCTGCCGTCGTTGTCGCAGGACGTGTTGAGCCGGGACCACCGTTTCTGGAAGGAGTTCTCCAAGCGGATGACCGGGGACTTCATCGAGTACGGAACCTCGGTCAAGGAAGTGACCGACTGGATACAGAAAACCTACGTGAGGCGGGACTTCAACGGGTTTACCGGCGACCTCAAGTTCGTGCGGGACAACGATGGGCAGAAGGCCTTTTCCAAGCTCCGCAGTTCCATTGGGGGCGTCTATGCCTGGCGGCTCAATCCGACGATTCCTGCGGAATATCAGCCCAAGACCCCGGCCGAGCGTGAAGCCTTGATCCGGGAAACTGATTTCACCTTCTTGCAGGCCTTTGCCTTCTGTCCCTACAGCCCTGAGGCGGTGTTCCGCTACGCGCAATTCCTCTGGCAGCTCGGCCGGTTGGACGATGCCATGCTCGTCACCAAGACCTGCCTGGTGTTGGATCCCTACAATGGCCAGGTGGCTGGTTTGCTGGAGACGCTCAGGAAGGTCAAGGCCGACCAGGCCCATTTCGACGAGGCCAGAAAGAACCTCTCGGCCATGGAAGACCAGGTGCGCACCAACCCCGCCGCCCTGCAGGTTGCCTTTGACCTGGCCGTCACTTACCTCCAGATGCAGAACACCGGCCGCGCGATAGAGGTCCTCGACGGCATCGTCAACAGCCCCTACGCCCAGGGCCAGGCGGTCCTGGCCGCGGCCCAACTCTTCGGCCAGTTGCAGAACGGGCCAGGCTCGAGGCGGCCCTGGAACGGTACGTGAAACTCGACCCCGCGAATCCCGAGGCCTGGTTCGACCTGGCGGCTCTCAAAGCCAGCCTCGGCAAGGCGGCCGATTCGCTGGCTCCGCTCAAAAAGGCCCTCGAGTTGAGCGCCGAGCGACTCAAGCGCGAACCCAAGGCGCGCAACCTCCTGGAACAGACGCGCAAGGATGCCCGTTTCAATGCGCTGCGCCCCACGCCCGAATTCCAGAAATTAGTGCCGCCGTAAGGGCTGGTGAAGAAAAGAGGGCCCGGTTTTGAAACTACGGCTGCGGGCGCCCGCGCGGGCTCATCAAAAGCGCGTCGAGTCACCACCAGAGCCATCCGGGACCGCCACAGGGCCGGGTTCAGACCCCATGCCGGAGTCTCTGATGCAGTAGCTGTACACCGCCCAAACGAGTGCCGCGCCCAAGACAATGAGAATGATCCAGCCGATGATGAGGTCCTTGCGGCCAATCCCAAATTGGTTGTATGTGGAAAAATGGCGATGTTTGCTCCGCACCCGCACGCGTTTTCGCGGCTGGTCTGATGACGCCGTGGTGTTGGCTATGTTGGACCCGGGTTGCATGGAACCTCCGATGTGTTTAACAGGACGAGGGAGTGTTGTCAAGCCATGAAAAGCCGTGAACCGGAGCAATTACGATAAGAGGCCGGCTCGGCCCGGTCACGGCAACACCACGGCGCGATAGAACCGGCACGGCGCCGGCAAACGGCCGGGCGAATCGGTAAATGGGCGCGTAGCGCCGCTCAACGTGACGCTGGTGAGCGGGCTCCAATGGATCAAGTCGCTCGACACCTCGATGGCGTAGCTGCTGCCTGGGGTGCCGCGCACGGTGACTTGCACTGTGCCATCCGGCAGTTGAACGATTGGTCCTAATTGTGACGGGGCGAGCAACGGGGTCTGGATGATTGCGCCGTTCTCCCCAACCGCCAAAAAGCTGCCGTTGGCAAAGATGATGGAATACAGATCGCTAACGGTGGCTGAACTGCTGGAAATCCAGTTGGTTCCGTCCCCCGACCTCATCGTCCACCCGCCTTCGCCCACGGCCACAAACTCATTGTTGCCCCAGGCAACGGCCAGGAGCGTGCAGGGCGTCAGAACGGAATTGGTCTGCAAGCTCCAGTTCAGACTGTCGGGGGAGGTAATAATTGTGCCCGAGGAACCAACGGCCACGTATTGCTTATTTCCATAGGCAATGGCGTCGAGCGAGGCGGTGGTGGGCGAATTGTGCAACGTCCAATTGGCCCCGTTGCTCGAGGTGGCGAGCGTGCCGTCGTCGGCCACGACAACGAATTGCCCATTGCCATAAACGATGCCCTGCAAGTTGCCGGTCAAGCCGGTATTGTGCGGCGACCAACTGATGCCATTGGGCGAGGTAAACACTTCTCCTGAGTCGGCCACGGCGACAAAGGCGCCCCCACCGAAAGTGACGGCGTGAGTGTTGGCCTGGGTGCCGGCCTGCTGGGTCCAGTTTTTTCCATCAACCGAGGTGAGGATATCGCCGTTGATATCGATCGCCACAAACACGCCATTGCCCCAGGCCACGCCGCAGCTATAGCTCGGCAAACCGGTTCCGGCTGCCGCCCAATCCGCCGAGTTGGTCGAGACGAGAGAGAAATCGGCTTCGTCCGTCACCACCACGTAGAGTTGGCCATTAAAAGCCACTGAGTTCAGATTGTCCACGGTCGGCGAGGAAACAGCCAGCCACGGCATCGCGGGCTGGACCGAGGCCAAAGCGCCTAATCCAGCCGTTAAGCTCGTTCCGGAGGCGCCCACCGCGACGAATTGACCATTCCCGGCGCCCACGCCGTAGAGCCATTGGTCGGTGGCGCTTTGGAGCTGAGTCCAATTAGTGCCGTTGGGCGAGACGAACAAGGTCCCATTGGCCCCGCCGGCAACAAATAGCCCGCCGCCGTAAGCGACGCAAAAGAAAGCGACTTGGGTCGAGGCTTGTTCCACCCAGGTCAGTCCGTCGGTCGAACTGAAAATCTCTCCACTTTGATCAACCGCCACGAACAGCCCATTTCCTCCGGCCACGCCATAGGCCTCATGGCCCAAGCCATCACCGCCGGCCGTCCAGTTGATGCCGTTGGTGGAAGCCAGGCTGGTTTGGCCGCCATCACCCGCAATCACAAACCGCCCGTTAGCCCAAGTGATCGCATCCAGATCGCCGGTCAGGCCGCTGTCGGCAACGGTCCAGGCGAGGCCATCAGTGGAAGTAATGATGATGCCCGAGCCGCCGACGGCGACAAATCTTCCCGCGCCATAGGCAACGCCTGTCAGGTCCGTATCCGTCGCCGCGGTGCTGCTCGAGGTCCAATTGTCGCCGTCAGTTGAGGTGACAATCCATGCGGAGGCGCCGACTCCGACAAACCGGCCGGCCCCGTAGGCGACGCCGGTAAGTTCAGACGCCGAGCCCGCGTAGTTGGTCGGCCCCGTCCAGGCGCTTCCATCCGGCGACTTGATAATTGTGCCGGAGTCTCCCACGGCCACGTACATTGCGTTGCCATAGGCAACGGCATATAAATCCTCGGTCGTGCCGGTGCCATTGACTCCAAATTGAAGGGAGAGGATGGTGCCGCTGTCGCCGACCGCCACGAGATGACCATCGAGAAAGGAGGCCCCGTTCAGCCCGCTGCTGCTGCCGTTGCCTGAAAGCAACAGGTTCCAGTGCAGCCCATTGATTGAACGTCAGCACGTCCCCGTTGCCATCCAGTCCGGTAAACTGATTCTCGCCCCAGGAAAACGACATAAGCCGACTGGCCTGGCCGGGGAGTACTGGGAAGTGTGTCGTCCAGTCCACCCCGTTGCTCGACATTAACACGCTCCCATCGCTGGACAGGGCCTCGAATAGGCCGTTGCCGAAGGCGAGGTTAAGCAGGTCGTTGGTCCCCACCCGCGCTGCCTGCGCCCAATTCGCGCCGTTGGTGGAGGTCAATATTATCCCGTTGGCTCCCACGGCCACGTCCAGGCTGTCGCTGGTAGCCACACCATAAAGCGCATTAGTAATGACTGGCGCCAGGGGGACCCAGGTGAGGCCGTCGGACGAAGTCAGAATCGTGCCCCAATCTCCCACGGCGATGGAGCTGCCATCGTCCTTGGAAGTCACGCCGTTGAGCTGGTTGGTCGATGGCGAAGCCAACGAATACCAGTCGAGCCCGTTGGTTGAGCGCAAAATGGAACCCGACTGGCCGACGGCCAGGTAGCCAAAATGGGGACCCGAATTGGATAGTGCGGAGATCAATTGGGCACTAATACCCCTGAGGTTAACGTGCAATCCGAGGAAGCCTGGGCTCAGAGTCACGAGCGAGCCCGAGGTCAGAATCACCGGGGGCGTTCCGGAAGAGCAGCCCCGGCGTGACCCTGCGATCCCACCGCGACCCACAGTCCATTTCCGTACGTCAGAGCCAGAGGGTAAATGTCAGCGTTTGCAGCGTCCGAAAAACGGATCGTCCACGAAAGCGGGATGGAACCCGCGGCGGCGGAGATAATCGTTTCATAACCGCCAACGAGAAAGGTTCCGTTGCCATAGGCAATGCTTACTGGCGCAAGGCCGTCGTGAACCCAATAATCGGAGGAGGAGGCGCTGGCCGTCCAGTTGACCAAATCGGTGGAGGAGAAAATCGCGCTATCGCCGAAGTCTCCGCAAATGACAAAGGCGCCGTTGCCGTAGCCGATGCATTTGACCTTGGCCGGAGCGGGATGCAACGTCCAGTTGGCCCCATCGCTGGAACTGATCACGCTGCCGGTGTCTTCGTAGGAGGCGCCTGCGAAAAGGCCATTGCCAAAAGTCAAACTCCCAATATAGAGCGCCGCTCCCGCTTGGTCTTTTAAATTCAAAGGATGCGCTGTCCAATTCGTGCCGTCGGGCGAAACGTAGGCGGCGCCGTTGACGATGGCGACAAACAGATTATTGCCAAACGCAACCAGAGATTGGCCGTAGCCTGTTTCAGGCAGTTCGTGCGCGAACCAGTTCGTTCCATCGGGCGAGTCTGAATCACATACTGCGATTTCGGATAAACCGGATAGTTAGCCTCAACTCCAATGCCCACAAATCTGCCGTTGCCAAAGGTGATGGCGTCAAGCGTAGTGCCGGTGATGATGTTGGTGCCATAAGGACCAGGTTCGTATGCGTGTTGATGGTTTGGCGAAAGGCCCAGTTGGTGCCGTTGGCGGAGGTGGCGACGTGAGCTTCGCCGACAGCCACGAACAGGCCATTGCCATAAGCAACACCCGACAGTTGCGAATTATCCTTTGGCAGCCCATTGGTCTGCTGGGTCCAGGTGTTGAGCGAGTCGGCCCGAGTGGACTGCGTGAGCAGCAAACCACAAAACAAAAGGTGGGAAAAAACAGATGGGAATTTGCATTTTGACGCGCTGCGGTTGATTGACGCTGCGCCGGTGAGGGACAATTGGTTTTCGCTCGCACTCATGTTTTCAGCCTTTTGCCGCATCATAGCTGGCACGGGGGTGCCGTCAATTCCAAACCGGCGGAAAGCCGCGCTGGCCAGGGCTATTGACAAGGTCGCCGAAAAGGGCGCCATTCTCTCCCTGTAGGAGACGACGTAAGAAGTCTCTGATCAATGGCTTCGGAGGGGAGCAGGCTTTCGCTGTGCCCAAGAATCGATCAGAGACTCCTTACGTCGTCTCCTACAATGGTTTGCGGAAGACTTTGTCACTGGCCCTGCGCGCTGGCCAGGGCCAATTCATGAAGCCGCAAAACCAGGGGCGGGGATCCCGATTCGGAATCCGGACTTCTTGCCGGCAGGTAGAGACCGGAACCGGGGACGAGCCGTCCCCGCCCCTTTCATGAATTGGCCCTGCGCGCCGGCGCCGGAAAGCGGTTGCGAAAGGGGGCCGGGGTGGATCATAATTCCGGCGTATGTTAAAGCTGGGTGTAAATATCGATCATGTGGCGACGCTGCGGGAGGCGCGGTATCGCGGAAGCGGCTTTGGCGAACCTGACCCGGTGGCCGCAGCGGTTGCCTGCGAGGCAGCCGGGGCCCACGGCATCACGGCGCACCTGCGCGAGGACCGGCGCCATATCCAGGATCGGGATGTGTGGAAACTGCGCGAGGTGATTCGGACCCGTCTGAACCTGGAAATGGCCAATGCGGCCGAGATCGTGGCCATCGCGCTGAAACTCGAGCCGGACATTACGTGCCTGGTGCCGGAGCGGCGGCTGGAAGTGACCACTGAGGGCGGCCTGGATGTCGCCGGCAACCTGCGGGCGCTGACCGAGACACGGATGAAACTCAACGACGCCGGCATCGAGGTGAGCATGTTCATCACGCCCGATTCGGCCCAGATCCAAGCCGCCGCGCAGGCGGGGAGTCAATTCATCGAGTTGCACACCGGCGCCTTTGCCGGGGCCTTCGCCGATGAACCGCGGCGCGAGGCCGAAGTCCAGCGGTTGATTGCCGGCGCGCGCCTGGCCCACTCCCTGGGCCTCAAGGTCAATGCCGGCCATGGGTTGAATTACCAGAACCTCCCGACGCTGCTTCGCGTTCCGCGCCTGGTCGAGTTGAACATCGGCCACAGCATTGTCAGCCGCGCCATCGCCGTCGGCTTGCCCGCCGCCGTCGGGGAGATGCTGCGCCTAATGAAGGATTATCGCCCGTGAGCTGACGCTTTGCCCAAGCAGTTCCCGCTGCCAGTTCATCAACTCGGACTGGTGGCCTCTCCCAGTTATGGGCCAGATCGGAGAGCACCGCGCGGCTGGCGATGAGGGTGGGGTCAATTCCCAGCGCCGCCGCCCGGGCGTCCCGGCGCGTTTGCAGTTCCAGGAACCGCCGCCGTTCGCCCTCGCTGGGACGGCGACCGATATAGCGCAGGAGCTTGGGGTGGCGCTCCGCGGAGAAGCTCAGTCCCCGCGCGACCGCCTTCAATAGGCCGCGCCGGCGGCGCTCGGCAAGGTGCCTGGGCAGGAGCGTCTCGACGGGCTGGGAAGTGGCGGCGGCGGCGGCGATGTCCACCAGCCCCTGGTGGCTCAGGATGAAGAACGGAGGTTTGTTGGCGGCCAGGGCCTCGGCCTCCCGCCAGTGCCACAACTCCCGCAGGATTGCCAGTGCCGGCCGGCCCAGCAAATGGCTGCCCTTGACGCGCCAAACCGAGTCCAGGTCCGCAGGGCGTTCCCGGGTCGAGTCGGCGATGAGCCGCGCGCACGATTCCTGGTGCCAGCCGAGCCGGCCGCCGGCCTCGAGTTCCGCCCTGAGCCGGTCGGCCAGCGGCTTGAGATAGTGAGTGTCGTTGCGGGCGTAGCGTTCCATGCGCTCGGTCAGGGGGCGCAACGCCCAGTTGGCCTTTTGCGGCCCCTTCTCGAGGTGCACGCCGAGATACTTCTCCAGGAGATTGCCCAGGCCGAACTGGCGGTGGCCCAGCAACCGCGCCGCCAACATGGTGTCGAAGATGGAGCCGGGCACAAACTCATGGTGCTTGCGCAGGAGCCGCAGATCGTAATCCGCCCCGTGCATGAGCAACTCGTGCCCGGCCAGGGCGTCGAGCAGCGGGCCCAGGTTGATGCCCGCCAGCGGGTCGATCAGCCGAGCCCCGGAAACCGTGCTGATCTGAATCAGGCACACTTTTTCCGGGTAGGCATGCAGGCTGTCCGCCTCGGTGTCCACGGCCAC
This sequence comes from uncultured bacterium, assembly GCA_963713735.1. Taxonomy (GTDB): domain Bacteria; phylum Verrucomicrobiota; class Verrucomicrobiia; order Limisphaerales; family UBA8199; genus CAVQND01. The sequence goes on along the minus strand of CAVQND010000029.1, from coordinate 119,926 downwards.
CCACCGGGCGGCGCGCACCTCCGGCAGAAAAGCCGCCAACCGTTCTTCGGTGTCAACCACGGCCAAAATATATTATGCTCCACGGAAAGAGCCACAACGAAAAGTGACGGCCATGTCCTGCTTGCATAAGCCTTGGTCTTATTCGTATGATGCCGCCGAATGAATCTAGCTGGCGCCTTTGCAGACTCGGCACATCAGCGTCCCCGGAAGATTGCCTTGTACTGGGGTGAGCGCGAATGCACCTATGCGGAACTCTGGGAGCAATCCTGCCTGTTCTCGGATCAATTGCGGCGGCATTTCGGAATCAAGCCGGGCGATCGGGCAGGACTGTGGCTCAAGAATTGCCCTGAATTCATCCCGGCTTTGTTCGGGATTCTTCATGCGGGCGCGGTGGCGGTGCCCATCAACAACTTCCTCAAGACCGACGAGGTGAATTACATCCTCGCGGATGCCGGCATTAACGTGCTCATCACCGATGCTGAGCTCAGTTCACACTTCCGGGCGCTGGCGGCTGCGCGTCCCCGGCTGCGGTTGCTCGAGGTCCAGGCGGCGGCCACCGCGGGCCAGGGGCAAAAGGCAGGGGCCAGGAGCCACCCTCGGCACCCGGGCGACCTGGCGGTGCTCATCTACACCTCAGGCACGACCGGCCGGCCCAAAGGGGCCATGCTGTCCCACGGCAACCTCCTGCACAATGTCGAGAGTTGCCGCATTGTCCTCCAGACCGTGGAAGCCGACCGGTTTGCCGTGCTGCTGCCGATGTTCCACAGCTACATGCTGACCGTTGGGCTGCTGCTGCCGCTGCTGGTGGGAGGGTCGATCGTTCTGGTGAAGTCGCTGCACCCGGTGCGGAGCGCCCTCGAGGAGATCCTGCAGCGCCAAGCCACTGTCCTGCCGGCCATACCTCAGTTTTACCGCAGCCTCGTCAACGCCCCGCTCCGCGGTCCCATGCCCTTGCGGCTCTGCGTGAGCGGCGCCGCCCCGCTGCCGACGCAGGTCCTTCTGGAATTTGAGGCCAAATTCCAGATACCTCTCATCGAGGGCTACGGGCTGAGCGAAGCCAGCCCCGTGGTGACCAAGAACCCGCTGGACGGCACCCGCAAGCCCGGGTCCATTGGGCTGCCCATCCCCAATGTCGAGGTCAGCATTCAGGACGAGGCGGGGCGCGAATTGGGCGCCAACCAAACCGGCGAACTGTGCGTGCGTGGCGGCAACGTCATGCTCGGCTATTGGAATCAACCCGAGGAGACCGCCAAGGCCCTGCGCCACGGTTGGCTGTTGACCGGAGACATCGGCTACCGCGATGCCCAGGGCTACTATTTCATTACCGACCGCAAGAAGGACATGCTCCTGGTCAATGGCATCAACGTCTATCCCCGTGAAATCGAGGAGGTCCTCTACCAATTCCCCGGCGTCAAAGAGGCCGCCGTCATCGGCAAACCCGATTCCCGCAGGGGGGAACAACCCGTGGCCTTCATCGCCCCCGACGATGGGACGGTCCTTGAAGACAAGGCCCTGCAGCAGTTCGCGCGCAAGCGGTTGGCCGACTACAAAGTGCCCCGCAAAATCGTGGTCCTGCCCGCCCTCCCTCGCAATGCGACCGGCAAGATACTCAAAACCGCGCTGAGACAAATCCCTCTGGGCGAATAGCCGGAGGCCAGGACCGGCCGGAATCGGCGCTTGACGCTTTGGCCGCGCCTGATACGTTGCTACAAAAGCGCTATGAAGAGAATGCAAACTCCGTCAATGTTCGCGGTGTTGCTCGCGGCCTCGCTGCTGCTGCCAACCCCCAATCAAGCCGCGACCACGGCCCGCCCGACCCTCACCATCACCTATCCCACCGCCAACCTCTCGGTGTCCAACGCCGCCATCACTGTGTCCGGCAAGACGAGCGACAAGGTTGCGGTAACCAACGTGTGGTATCAGTTCAACGGCACCGGCTGGAACCCGGCGGCCACCGCCAACGGCTGGACCAACTGGACCGCCGGCGTGACGCTCACCAATCTGGGGGCGAACAGCGTGCAGGCCTACGCCGTGGACAGCAGCGGCAACGCCTCGCTCACCAATACCGTGAAGTTTGCTTATGCGCCGACCGCGCCGCTGACGGTGCAAGTCACCGGCGTTGGCACCGTGACCCCCAACTACAACGGGAAATGGCTGAAAATCGGGACCCGTACAGCATGACCGCCAAAGCGGGCAAGGGCTTTGGCTTCCTCAAATGGTCCGGCAACCTTGCGACCAACAAGCCGACGCTGGCCTTCGTGATGGCCTCGAACCTGACCTTTATAGCCAAGTTTGTGGATGTGACCCCCCGGTCCTCGTCATCCTTTCTCCCAAAGTTCACCAAACTGTGAGCAACGCGCTATTCACCGTGACCGGCAAGGCGAGCGACAACGTCGGGGTAACGCAAGTCTATTGCCAACTCAACGCGGCGGGCTGGGAGACGGCGGACAGCGCCAACGGCTGGACCAACTGGACGGCGCAGGTGACGCCCAGTCCGGGCGCGAACGTTGTGGCGGCCTACGCGGAGGACGCGGCGGGGAACCCGTCGAAGACCAACAGCGTGAGCTTCGTTTATCACTCAAGCGCGCCGGCGGACTTTGCCCCGGCCTCCTTGTCCGGACTGTCGGCGGAGGTCACCGCGGCGGGTGACACGAGCGCCCTTACGGTAAGCTTCGGCGCCGGCACTTTCAGCCAGACCATGCTCCCCGGCACGAACGAGGATAACAATGCCGTCGGCGACTATACTTACGCCAAGCTGAGCACCAACGCGGCGCTGCTGACGGTCATCTCCACGGCGCCACCAACCCAGGGGAACTACACCAACGCGGTGATGCTCACTTTTACCAACGTCAACGATGCGGTCTTCTACTCCACTAACGGCGATGGCAGCGTTGACACCGGCACCGTCCTCCTTTCTGCAGCGGCGAACCTGGTCCCGGCCTCGGTGGCCGGCAAGACGATTCACGCTGTGGAGAGCGTCAGCGGCCACGCCGATACGGTCGTCTTGAATGCCGGCGGAACTTTTAAGAACACGGACCACAAAGGGCAAGTGTCCTCGGGCAACTACACGTTCACGAGCTACAGCCCGGTTGGGGCCTTGTTGGTGATGGACGTTACCAGCCCAAGCACCGACGCGGGCGCCGTCAACTATGTGGTAGTGACGTTCTCCTCGGCCAAGGCCGGCACTTATTTCAGCGTCACCGTCAATCCGGCGGGTGGGACTAGTCCCACGCTGGCACCTTCTCGTTGCAGTAGCCCGGAGGCTTCAAGTCTCGGGTCGTCCGTGTCCTGTCCCGGAGGGACATTTGAGGATAGCCCAACGTTTCAACGTCGGGTCCGGCGGTGCCACGGGATAAGTCCCGAGGGGACGGCTGACGAGGCGGTGGGGAACGGCGATTTCAGCCGTCCCTGCGGGACTAATACGTCAGCTTGGCCGACCCCAACGTTTCAACGCTTGTCATTACCCACATCTTTTCCTGCTCTAATCGAGAGGATGTCATGGTTCCGTGGGCTTCAGGCCAACGGCCTGCCTCATCGGGTTGATTGGGGCTGCTCTCCCCGTCCAATGGAACGCTGCCCAACCCCAATCCCACGGCACCATGAGTCGCGCTTTCAGCGCTCAGCACGCTCTTTGGCCGACAAACCCAGGGCGTTGCCCTGGGCTGATATGAAGGACGCCGTTGGCGTCCTGCACAGGCGCGGGGCGCTGCTCGGCTTGGCTCTCCACGAGGTGTTCCTTGGGCCCAGAAGTGGAACTGATACCACTCGGGAAAAGATGTGGGTAATGACAAGCGTTGAAACGTTGGGCTATTCTCAGGCGTCCCTCCGGGACAAGGCGCAGAGGCGCGGGCCGGAGACCCAGGGAACTCTCCGCCGTGCGTTCGAGCAGGACGCGATTCGTGTGCGGCGACAACGGCCATTGCTCCTTGAAGCCGGGGGTGTGGTTGATTATGCTGACCGTCAGAATGACCACGAGAGATCAGCAGTGCTGCCCCACGCACGCAGGGCCCACAATGCAGCGGCACTTGAGGACGGTCTGCACCTCCGGGCTGCTGCTCCTGCTGCTGTTGCTCCTGGGGCTGCCTAGCACGGCAGAGGCTCAATTCGCATTCACTACCAATAACGGCGTGCTCACTATTACTGGATACTCCGGTCCAGGTGGCGCGGTAACCATCCCCGGCATGACCAATGGCCTGGTGGTGAGCGGCATCAACGCTTATGCTTTTTCTTATTCCACAGGCCTGACCCGGCTCACGATAGGCGCTAGCGTCACCGACATCGGGATCTATGCGTTCGGTCGCTGCACCAGCCTGACCAATGTCATTTTCCCCTCTAGCGTGACGAGCATCGGGGGCGCTGCCTTCTCGGAATGCTATAGCTTGGGCAGCGTTTTGTTCATGGGGAATGCTCCATACGCTGGTAAAGTCAAAGGTTATGGCAAAATGGGCCCTGTGTCTGTATTTACTGGCGACCTCAATGCAGCCGTCTATTACGTGCCAGGAAGCACCGGCTGGGGCTCGACATTCGGCGACGCCACCGCCCAAGTGTGGAACCCTCTAGCCAAGACCCCCAGCGTGCAGAGTAACGAGTTGGGGGTTGACATCATCGGAACAACGAACGCCCCAATTCTAATCGAAGCCGCTACAAATGTCGCTGGCGGCGCCTGGGTCCCGTTGCAGGCCGGCACTCTCACGAATGGACTGCTCCATTTCACCGACCCCCAGTGGACCAACTATGGCAGTCGTTTCTATCGAGTCACCTGGCCGTAAGGTGGAGGGCCGGCATCAAGGATGGACAGTTCACTTCGAGAAAAACGCAGGCGGCGCTTGTGGGGAATGCCGGGCCCACGGGCATCGGTATCTGCACAAGTCGGGAATGCCGTGGAGGTCGCAACAAAAGCATCTGTCCTGTCCTGGAGGGGCATTTGAGAATAGCCCAACGTTTCAACGCTTGTCATTACCCACATCTTTTCCTGCTCTAATCGAGAGGATCTCATGGTTCCGTGGGCTTCAGGCCAACGGCCTGGACTCATACCAGGGTTCTCGGGCCGTTTCATCCTCTTGCAGGCCAACGGCCTGCCTCATCGGGTTGATTGGGGCTGCTCTCCCCGTCCAATAGAACGCCGCCCAACCGCAATCCCACGGCACCATGAGTCGCGCTTTCAGCGCTCAACACGCTCTTTGGCCGACAAACCCAGGGCGTTGCCCTGGGCTGATATGAAGGACGCCGTTGGCGTCCCGCAACAGGCGCGGGGTGCTGCTCGGCTTGGCTCTCCGCGAGGTGTTCCCTGGGCCCAGAAGTGGAACTGATGGCACTCTGGAAAAGCTGTGGATAATGACAAGCGTTTCAACGTTGGGTCCGGCGGTGCCGGGGGATAAGTCCCGAGGGGACGGCTGACGAGGCGGGGGGGAACGGCGATTTCAGCCGTCCCTGCGGGACTAATACGTCGGCTTGGCCAACCCCAACGTTGAAACGTTGGGCTATTCCCAGGCGTCCCTCCGGGACGAGGCGCAGAGGCGCGGGCCGGGGACCCAGGGAACTGTCCGCCGCGCGTTCGAGCAGGACGCGATAGATCCTCACTCTTGCCTGCGCTCGGCCAGGCATTCCTCAAGCGGACGATAGTAGAGCGACCTGCGGCGGGCGCGCTCGAGGCGCGCCACGCCCTCGACGCGGCGTCGAGGGTTTTCGATAAAAATGTCGCATCAACGCAGCTCCAGTGATACTATTTCCCCGGTATGAGCACGCGTGAAGCTTTGATTCAGGAAATTCTGAGGCAGCCGGAGCCTGTGCTCCTCGAGCTGCAACATTATCTTGCCTTGCTTGTGGAGCACCAGAAAGGCGGGACAAGGGGCACGCCCATTCGCGCCGCCGAGGCTTGGCCTGCCGGCTATTTCCAGAAGACGGCCGGGCCCTTGCCGGCGAACCATTGGAGCGTCCGCCGCAGCTTCCCTTTGAGAGGCGCGAGGAGTGGTGATGTCCTTCCTCCTCGATACCAATTTGGCGTATGGACAAGGATCAGGTTGCCGAGGTGTTGGTGAGTATCGCGGCGTTGCTCGAGTTGAAAGGGGAGAATCCGTTCAAGGCTCGGGCCTACCTGAACGGGGCGCGCGCGATGGAGGCCCTGATCGAGCCGCTGGGCCAGGTTGTGGCCGAAGGGCGCCTGGGGGAGATCAAGGGGATCGGGGAGGCGCTGCAAAAGAAGATCGGGGAGCTGGTGACGACGGGCAGGCTGGCGTATTACGAGGAACTCAAGGCCGCCACGCCGCCCGGATTGTTAGCGATGCTCGAGGTGCCCGGGCTGGGACCCAAGAAGGTCAGGGCCTTGTACGAGAAGCTCAACCTCCGGACAGTGGAAGAGCTGGAGCGGGCCTGCCAGGAGGGCCGGGTGGCCAGGCTGGAAGGGTTCGGGGAGACAACGCAGGCGAACATCCGCGAGGGGATCGAGCGGCGGCGGGCGTATGCTTCGCGGCATTTGCTCAGCGAGGCGCTGTCCGCAGCCCAGGGGTTGCTCGAGGCCCTCAGGCTCCATCCCGAGGTGATGCGCTGCAGCCTGGCCGGCAGCTTGCGCCGCTATCGGGAAGTCGTCGGGGACATCGACCTGGTGGCCTCCTCGAAGGCGCCGGCGCGGGTGCTGGACTATTTCACGGGCCGGCCCGGAGTGTTGCGCATCCTCGCCCAGGGCGACACCAAGGCCAGCGCCTTGCTCGAGGGGGGCATCCAGTGCGACCTGCGGGTGGTGAGCGATGCGCAGTATGCCTCGGCGCTGATGTACTTCACCGGGAGCAAGGAACACAATATCGCCCTGCGGCAGCGGGCCATCGATCGCGGCCTGCGGCTCAACGAATACGGCCTGTTCCGTTCGACGGAGGAGACCCGCGATGCGGGCCTGCTGGCGCCTTGCAGGACAGAAGAGGAGATTTTCGAGCAGCTCGGATTGCACCCGATTCCGCCGGAGATGCGGGAGGACACGGGGGAGATAGCGCTGGCGGAAAAAGGGCCGCTGCCCCGGCTGGTGGAGTGGACGGACCTCAAGGGCTCGCTCCATAATCACTCGACCTGGAGCGACGGCCACCAGCGCCCGGAGGACATGGCCCGGGCCATGAGCGAGCTGGGGCTTGGCTTACTGGGCCATTACCGACCATTCCAAGGCCTCGTTCCAAGCCAACGGCCTGGATGCCTCGCGCCTGCGGGAGGAGGCGGCTCAAATCCGCTCCCTCAACGCGCAATTGGCCAAGGAAGGAACCGAGTTCCGGCTGCTCACCGGGGTGGAGGTGGACATTTTGAAGGACGGCAGACTGGACCTGCCGGATGAGGTGCTGGCCGAACTGGACGTGGTCATCGCCAGCATCCATCAAAGCTTCAACCAGAGCGAGGCGGAGATGACCCGGCGCCTGATCGGCGCGGCGCAAAACCCTTATGTGCATATGCTCGGCCATCTGACTGGGCGCCTGCTGCTCGAGCGCGAGCCTTACAAAGTGGACCAGCGCGCCGTCATCGAGGCCTGCGCGCAAACCGGCACCTGGATCGAGCTCAACGCCCACCCCTCGCGGCTGGATATGGACTGGCGCTGGTGGCCCTACGCGAAAGCCAAGGGAGTCAAGTGCGTGATCAACTGCGATGCCCACCGTTTCGAGGATGCCGGCTTCCTGCGTCTTGGGGCCGGCATTGCGCGCAAGGGTTGGCTTGAGAAGAAGGACGTGCTCAACACGCTCCCGCTCAAGGGTCTGCTCGAGGAATTGCCCAGGAAACGGGCCAGGGCCTAGCCTCAAATCAAATCTTGGCTTGTTTTCCGGGGCGGGGTCGCTTAAGAATCCGCGGCGCTTATTTGCATGAACCGCACGCTGATGGTGGTGCCGACTTACAATGAGCGGGAAAACCTGCCCCCGCTTGCCAAATGCCTTCTGGCCCTGGCGGTGCCCGTCGACCTGCTGGTGGTGGACGACAATTCCCCCGACGGGACCGGCAAACTGGCCGATGAACTGGCAGCCAAACACCCCTCGATTCATGTCCTGCACCGCAAGGAAAAAGGGGGACTGGGCCCGGCCTATATCGCCGGGTTCAAATGGGCGCTCGAACGCTCCTACGAGTACATTTTCGAACTGGACGGTGATTTTTCGCATAACCCGGAGGACATTCCGGCGTTCCTCCAGGCGGCGACAGAGGCGGACGTGGTGCTGGGGTCGCGCTACCTCAACGGCATTCGCATCATCAACTGGCCGCTGAGCCGCCTGTTGTTGAGCAGTTGCGCCGCCAAGTACGTGCAACTGGTTACCGGCATGCCTTTCACCGATCCGACCGGCGGTTACAAATGCTTCCGCCGGCGCGCCCTCCAGGCCATCAACCTCGAGGCCATCCGTTCGACCGGCTACAGCTTTCAAATCGAGATGACCCATAGATTGTGGCGCCAGGGTTTCCGCATCGTCGAGGTGCCCATCATCTTTACCGAGCGTTTCCACGGACGCTCCAAGATGTCGGGCCACATCATCCGCGAGGCCCTCATCATGGTCTGGCGGCTCTGGTTCCAGAATAAACTGCGCCGCCGGCCCCTGGCCCCGCCTGCAGAACGAGACCTTGACTTCGGCCCCGGGCCGAATAAATAATGGCTCCGCAGCGTCAAGATATCATTGTCCCGGTAGTTTGCTGTTGGCCTGCGGCCGGGACATTCATAGAGAAAACAGAACTTATGCGCTCGAACATGACCCGCCGCTCATTTGTCAAAACCGCCTTAGTTTCCTCGGCCGGGCTGGCCTTGGCAGCCGACGGCAAGGCCCAGGATCAAACTCCAGCCGCGTCCTCGGCGCCGGCTTCCGCCGGCCCGCTGCCCAGAGCCAGGATTGGCAAACTCGAGGTCAGCCGCGTGATCCTGGGCGGCAACCTCCTGACCCATTATACCCATAGCCGCGATTTGAAGTACGTCTATACCTTGGCGGCGCACTACAACACCGACGAGAAGATCATGGAAACCCTGGCCCTGGCCGAGGCCAACGGCATCAACACCGTCTCGATGCACAACCCCGAGCACCCCATGTCGGTCCTGCGCCGTTACCGCAAGGAGCGCGGGGGCAAGATTCAGTGGATCATTTGCCCCACCGCCCCGGTCGAGGCCGACATGGCCAAGTACCGGCAGCATGTCGAAGAGTTGATCAAAGACGGCTGCGAGGCCATCTACCTCTGGGGCGTGCATGCGGATTCGCTGGTGGCCCAAGGCAAGCTCGATTTGGTCGCCAAGGCGGTCGAGTTGCCCAAGGAATACGGCGTGCCCTCCGGGGTGGGCGGCCATTCCCTGGACGTCGTCAAGGCCTGCGAAACCAACGGCATCAAGGCGGACTTCTACATCAAGACCTTCCACCACCACAGCTATCCCACCGCGCCCAAGCCCGACCAGTTGAAAGAGCCTTACAATGAGTATCCCGGCTACTGGTGCCGGAACCCGGAGGAGACCGCCGAGTTCATGAAGACGGTCCAGAAACCCTGGCTCGCCTTCAAAGTCATGGCTGCCGGGGCCATCCCGCCTTCCAACGCCTTCCGCTTCGCCTTCCAAAACGGGGCCGATTGCATCCTGGCAGGCATGTTCGACTACGAAATCGCCGAAGACGTCAAGCTGGCGTTGGAGGCCCTGGACCGCGCCAAGAACCGCGCCCGTCCCTGGGGTTTTCGCGTGCAAGCTGCCGGCGCCACGGACCAGGAACGCCGCCTTTAGGCGGCAGGGCCTTGGGAATGCGAGAGATGTTGGAATGCTCGGTGTCGCGGCCCAATCCGACGCTGCTGCCGCCTGAAGGCGGCGTTCCGCCGCGGCACTGCATGGCGGTACTGACAAGATGCGCCCGCGGAGCGCCGCCACTCGACCCTCGCCCCTCAACCCTCGGAGGACGGGTTGCTTCTGAACCGTGGTCGAAGGGCCTCTCAGGCCAACCGGAGGGCGTAGCGCAGACTTCCAGTCTGCTGTGTCGCGGATTTCCAATCCGCAGATGCGACCAAGCAAGCACAGCCTGCCGACTGGAAGTCGGCGATACAGCAGGTTGGAAACCTGCGCTACGCAGCCTCGGGAGCCAGGTACCGCTCTTAGGCCAGGAAACATCCGGGCTGATTACTGCCTGGCCACCGTGGCCCGCGTCGCGCCGGTAGTAATGCCCCCGTCCACCAGCAGAGTCTGGCCGGTGATGTAGGCGCTGGCATCCGAGGCGAGGAAAACGACCGCCCCGTCCAGATCCAGCGGTTGGCCGGGGCGCTTGAGCGGAATGCGGTCGCAGATGTATTGCACCCATTCCTTGTCTTCGTAAAGCACCGCGTTCTGTTGGGTCTTGAACCAGCCGGGCGCCAGGCAATTGACGGTGATGCCGTGCGGACCCCAGTCGTCGGCCAGGCTCATCGTGAGTTGTTTGACTCCGCCGCGGCTGGCGCAGTAGGGTGCGAGGCCGGCAAAGCCGAAAACGCTGGTTACGGAGCCGATATTGATGATGCGCCCGTAGCGGCGCGCAATCATGCCGCGCGCGACGGCCTGGGCTACGAAGAAAGTCCCGCGCAGATTCGTGTCCAGCACCAGGTTCCAATCCTCCCAAGTCACCTCGAGGGCCGGTTTGCGCGCGTTGCAGCCGGCGTTGTTCACCAGGATGTCGAGCTTGCCCCAGTGCGCCAGCGCCGCCTCGACCGCCTTTTGGATGCTCTCATAGTTGCGCACATCCAGCGCCAAGGGCAGGGCCTTGCGGCCCAGCCCCTCAATCTCCTGCCGGAACGGCTCGAGGGTCTCCAAGTGACGGCTCGTGATGACCAGGTCCGCCCCGGCTCGCGCCAACGCCCGGCCAAAGTACTGGCCCAGCCCACGGCTGGCGCCGGTGACCAGCGCCACTTTGCCGGCCAGATCAAAGAGGTTTGCGCTCATAACAGCAGTTCAGTATTCACATCCGCGGCCCCGGCGCCAGCACAACCTTGAACAGACCCGGCTCATTCCGGTAGAGCCGGTCAAACCAGGCCGCTCCATCCTCGAGCGGGGCCAGGGCGCTGAGCAGCGGGGCGACCCGTATCGCCCCGCGCGCAATCATGTCCAGGCAAGCCGGATATTCGCCGCAAGAGGCGCAGGAACCAAAAAGGCTCAACTCCCCCGTGACCACTGCCTGGAGCGGCAGTTCCACCTTTGGCGACAGATTGCCGACCAGGGTGACGGACCCGCCCTTGCGCGCCGCGCGCACCGCCAGGTCCACCGTCGGCCCCAGCCCCACGGCCTCGAACACGGCGTCGGCGCCGCAGCCGTTGGTCAGCGCGAGCACCTGGGCGAGGGCGTCTTTGGCGCCGCCATGGATGACCTCGCCCGCACCCAGCTCGCGCGCCAGCTTCAGCTTCTCGGCAGCGAGATCCACGGCAATGATTTTCCCGCAACCGGCCAGCCGCAGGGCCTGGATTATGAACAGCCCAATCATGCCTGCGCCCACCACGACCGCGGTATCGTTGAGCGCCAATGAGGCCCGCCGCACTGCATGGACGGCGATGGAAACCGGCTCGACCATGGCAGCGTGCTCGAAAGACAACCCCTCCGGAAGCCGATAGAGCACGCGCTGCGGCACGGCCACCCATTCGGCAAAGGCCCCATGCTGACGGTAGTCCTGGCAGGAAACCCCCAGCACGCGCCGATGATTGCACAGATTGATGCGGCCCGCGCGGCAGAACGCGCACTGCCCGCAATACACCGTCGAATCAAACGTCACCCGATCCCCCGCCTTCCAGTCCGCCACGCCGCTGCCGGCCCGGCAAATCACGCCCGCGGCCTCGTGCCCCATGATGATGGGCGGACGCCGCCGGCCCGTGCTGCCGTCCAGTCCGTGCACGTCACTGCCGCAGATGCCGCAGGCCCTCACCGCAATCAGGACCTCGTCCGGCCCCATCTGCGGCTCCGGCACCTCCTGATAGACCAGGCGTTTATACTCTTCCAATACCAGTGCTTTCATGCGCGTTTCTCACGGAACAATCATGCACCAGCCCTCGACTCACTCAAGCGGAAAGATGCCTATGAGAATGAACCGTGGAATACTCGGAATAGGCGGAATTCCGAAGCGGGCCGGTTCTTTTTCCGCATATTCAGCGTGTTCCGCGGTCATCACTTCTTCGGTTGCGGCTTTGCCGCTCTGCACTGCAAAAGTCCAATTTGCCCGCAGGCTGCGAAGAGTTTTGGTAACCGTTCACGGGTTTCGACGCACCGCTTGAGCACATGATCTGAGCGGACCGTAGATTTTGCTGGCGTCACCGAGCGGCCCTTGTTAGGGTGCGTGGCCGTGGACCAGGATTTAGTGATTAGGCGCCGGGTTGTTCGGCAAGCCGAGCTGCTGCTCATCCGACAGTTGATCGAGGATGAGGGAGCTCAGGGACGCAGCCATGTTTCCAATCGCCTCTGTGAGATTTGGAACTGGCGCCAGGCCAATGGGCGCTTTCGTCAGATTGCCTGCCGCAACCTGCTCCGTCGGCTGGAAGCGCGCGGACTGATCGAGTTGCCTCCGAAGCTCTGCGAGGCCCGACGACCCGGTTATCGCAATGGAACCTCGACACCCGATCTCCTGGATTGCAGGCCGTTGACGGGCAGGCTGCCAGAGTTCCAAAACCAGATTGGCATTCAGTTAGTCCAGGACTCCAAGCGGTTGGCGCTCTACCGTGGACTGGTTGGAACGTATCACTACCTGGGCTATCAACAGGCCACCGGAGCGCAACTCAGATATATTGCTTACTTCCAGGACCGGCCGATTGCCTGCCTGAGCTTTGGTCCGGCCGCCTGGAAGCTCGGGGCCCGCGATCAGTTCATTGGTTGGTCGGCGCAAGCCCGGCAGCAAAACCTTCGGTGGGTGGTCAACAATGACCGCTTCGTGATTCTTCCCTGGGTTCAAATCAAGTGCCTGGCTTCCCATCTATTGGGCCGGACCGTGCGCCAGCTTCCGGGCGATTGGTCAAGGGTTTACGGTCATGATCTGGCTCTGGTCGAAACGTTTGTGGAAAAGCGGCGCTTTGCCGGGACGGCCTACGCGGCGGCCAGTTGGATTTGCGTGGGGCAAACCCTGGGACGAGGCCGCAATGATCGGACCCACGACCAGGCCGCCCCCATCAAAACGATCTGGCTGCGCCCGTTGCGAGAGGATTTCCGGCCCTTCCTCTGCCAGGAACAATAGCCATGGGCTGGTTCATCGGAAAAAAACGACTGCGCCAGTTGGAGGAGGAAAACGCCCAACTCCGCCAGGACAAGGCGCGCCTGGAGTCGCGGCTGGCCCAACTCCAAGCCGAAAACGCCCGGCTCATGAATCAACTGGCCGCCGCCCGCAAGCATTCGGCTAACTCCTCCAAACCGCCCTCCAGCGACATCGTCAAACCCAATGGGCAGCGGCGCCAGAAAAAGTCCAAGCGACGCATCGGCGGGCAAAAGGGACATCCCCAACACCAGCGGCCCGCCTTTGCTCCCGAGCAAGTCAATCAGCGGATCCCCTTCCGCCTCAAACAATGTCCGGTCGATCCCTCCCACCGGATTAGCCCGGCGGAAGGGCCGGAGCACCAACGCACAATCCAACAGGTCGAGTTGGTGGAAAAACCGTTCCGAGTGGTCGAGTATACGGCTTACAGCATTTGGTGTCAGGACTGCGGCTGCTACCACCAGGCCCCTTTGCCCGGGCCCATTGTCCAGGCCGGACTGTTCGGCCCCCGCTTGACCGCCCTGGTCACTTATCTCAAGGGCCGGCTGCACGGTTCTTACAGTGGGATTCGGGATTTTCTGGGCAAGGTGGTCGGCGTGTCGGTCTCGCGGGGCTATCTGGCCAAACTCTGCCACAAGGCCACTCAGGCCTTCGCCGCACCCTACGGCCAGCTACTGGCCTTGTTACCGCGGCAGAGCCACCTCAACTGCGATGAAACCGGACACAAAGACAACGGACACCGGTTCTGGACCTGGTGCTTCCGCGCGAGCCAGTTTGTCGTCTTCAAAATCGAGGCCTCGCGCGGCGCTGAGGTTCTCCAGCGCCTGCTGGGCCAAGAGTTCCAGGGCATTCTGGGCTGCGACTATTATGCCGCCTACCGCAAATACGCCCGCCAATGCTCGGTCCTGGTCCAGTTCTGTATGGCGCACTTGATCCGGGACGTCAAATTCCTGTGCGAATTCCCCGAGCCCAGCGTCCAAGGCTATGGCAAAGGGTTGTTGGCGGGCCTCAAGGCCCTGTTCTGGACGCTGCACCGCAGGGACCAACTGAGTGCCCGCGCCTTCGAGTCGGAGCTGGCCGCCGCCCACGACCAAATCTGGCGCGCCGCCCTGCCGGGTTCGGGCGGCCCCTTTCACCGGTTGATATGGAACATGGCCGAGCGATTTTACCGCCATGGCGAAGCCTACTTTCAATTCATCACCACCCCGGGCATCGAACCCACCAACAATGTGTCGGAACAGGCCATGCGCTTTGTGGTGATGGATCGGCACATGACCCAAGGCACCCGTAGCGCCCGAGGGCGGCAGTTTTGTGAGCGACTCTGGACCGTGATGGCCACCTGCTCGCTACAGCATCGCTCCCCCTTTGATTGGATTTGTCAGGCCCTGAGCGCTTGGTTCAAAGGACAGCCGGCTCCTCCCCTATTAGCCGATTCCTCCTGAGTGACAACTTGAGGTGTGAACGGTTACGAGTTTTGAGCCACAGATTTCTCAGAAGAGAATTCCCATCTGTGCAATCTGTGCAATCTGTGGCTTAATAATCAAGGTCGAAGTGTTTGGCTGCGACCGCGGAACCTGAAGCCTCACACAAAGGACGCGAAGGACGCAAAGAAGCAGGATTTCTCCGGGATGGACCGGATTCAACGCAGGGTCTTTCATAGGCGTGTGGTAGTAACCGAAAAGGTCAGTATGTCAAGGCGTGGCCTATGCCGCGACGCAGCCGATCTCAGCCCATTTGTAAATGTTCAGGTGGGGCGCGGATCTGTTTTTGGGGGTGGGTTTTTTGGGCAGCCGGTTCCCCCTCACCCCGGCCCTCTCCCCGGAGGAGAGGGAGAATTACCCGCAGTCAGTCGGCGCAGCGGAAGTGGGTCGAAACCTCGAAGGCCGTCCCGTGCTGTTCCCTTTCCCCGGGGAGAGGGAGCAGCCAGGGCCGGCGCTCGAGGATTCCCGCACCGCCGGATTCGTCAACCGACTGGCGAGGATTCTCCCTCTCCCCGAGGCAGAGGGCCGGGGTGAGGGGGAACGGGACGCTCGGAATGCAGCCGATGCTCAAGAACGGACCTGGGCCCGTTCAGGTGTGTGCCAGACCTGAACACTTACACCAATTTTAACCAATCATGCCGTCCCCGCCCGGCGCCGGGAATGCTTGACTTTGCCCGGGGTTTCGAGCCAAGAATCCACGCGACATGAAAACATTCTCGATGAGGTTGCTCGCGCATACGCTTCTGTTCTGCCTGGTTCTGGCCCGGCCTTGCGCCGCCGCCCAGGAACCGAAAGAGGAAGGTTGGGTCTCGCTCTTCAACGGCAAGGACCTGAGCGGTTGGGCGCCGGTGCATGAGGTGACTTTCGTGGTGACCAATGGCAACCTGCGCCTGGTCAACGGCATGGGCTGGCTGCGCACCGAAAAGCAATATACTGATTTCATCCTCGAGGCCGAATGGCGCGCCCTGGTGCCGCAATATGACAGCGGCTTTTTCGTCCGCGCCGGCCTCGAGGGCAAGCCGTGGCCCACAGACGGCTGGCAAATCAACCTCGCCTCCAACGCCCTGGGCGCCCTGGTCAAGGGCTATAAGACCGTCGTGCCCGCCGAGACACCGCGGATGCCGCTCAACAAATGGGTCAAGTTCCGCATGGAGGTGCGCGGCAAGAAGATTACCCTGAACGTCAATGGCGAGCGCGCCTGGGAATTCAACGCGCTGGACGCCCAGCGTGGGTACATCGGCATCCAGGCCGAAGGCAAGTCCTTCGACTTCCGCAACCTCCGCCTCAGGGAACTCTCGGGAGCCGAGGCTAAATAGAGCGTGTCCAGAAACTCCGATTCCGAACCTTTGTCGTAACCTTCGTCGCCAAGCTTGCCGAAAAATGGCCAATTCGACAGAGGTCGCGACAAAGGTCGCGACAAAGGTTGACGACTTATGAATGATTCCTCCTTGAACCAGGCGCGTGCGAGCGCCTCCACAGCCGGCCGCTCCGGCCTGGCCACTCAGGCCCAAGGGAGCATCCTCTATGTGACGCTCCTGAGCCTGGTGGCGGCGCTGGGAGGATTGCTCTTCGGCTACGACACGGCGGTCATCTCCGGAGCCATCGGCTTCATGGAAGCCCATTTTCAGCTCAGCCCGGTCGAGACCGGGTGGGCCGCCAGTTGCACGCTTCTGGGATGCGGGCTGGGGGCCTGGCTGGCCGGGACCCTCAGTGACCGGTGGGGGCGCAAGAACGTGCTCATCCTCTCGGCCGTGCTGTTTTTCGTCTCTGCCATCGGCACCGCCGTACCCAGCAACCTGACCCAGTTCGTCAGCTTCCGAATCATCTGCGGGTTGGCCGTCGGCGCTGCCTCGATTACCAGCCCGATGTATATCGCCGAGATCAGCCCGGCCCGCATTCGCGGGCGCATGGTTTCGGTAAACCAGTTTGCCATTGTAACCGGCATGCTGCTCGTCTATTTCGCCAACTACTTCATCGCCGGCCAGGGGGACCCCGCCTGGAATCAGACCACCGGCTGGCGCTGGATGTTCGCCTCGGAGGCCGTCCCGGCCGTGCTGTTGCTGGCGTTCCTGTTTTTTGTGCCCGAAACGCCCCGCTTCCTGCTGGCGAAGAATCGCGCCCAGGACGCCCTGCGCATCCTCAGGCGCGTCAACGGACCTGCGGCTGCCGAGCAGGAGATGCGTGAAATCACCGACGCCATTGCCCACGAAGGGGCCGCTCTCAGCGACCTCTTCAAACCAGGGGCGCGGACGGTGCTATTCATCGGCATCGCCCTGGCGGTCTTGCAGCAGGTCACCGGCATCAACGTCTTCCTCTACTACGCGCCCGATATTTTCAAAAAGCTCGGCGCCCATGCCGACGCCGCCTTGTTGCAAACCGTGGTTGTCGGGGCGGTAAACCTGCTCTTTACCATCGTCGCCATTTGGACCGTAGATCGGTTGGGCCGCAAGCCGCTCATGATCCTCGGCTCGCTCGGCATGGGCGTCTGCCTGGTCGCCATCGGCCTGGCCGCTTGCCTCGAGCGGACCGAACTCTGGGTGCTCCTCTTCATTCTGGGCTATATCGCCAGCTTCGCCTCGTCGGTCGGTCCCGTCACCTGGGTCATCCTCTCGGAGATCTTTCCCACGCGGATTCGCGGACGGAGCATGGCCGTGGCGACCGTCTGCTTGTGGACCGCCAATTTCATCGTCTCGCAGACCTTCCCCATGATGGACCATAATCCCTGGCTGGTGGCCCGGTTTCATCATGGCTTTCCCTTCTTCCTCTACGCCGCCTTCTGCGTGATGACCATTGCCCTGGTCTGGCGGTGGGTGCCGGAAACCAAAGGCCAATCGCTCGAGGCAATCGAACGTCGGGAGTTTCTTGAAAGATCATAGTAAGGCGGCGTAAATAAATAAAGGTATCAAGTTGGTTCACCCGTGAGGCTCGATGGTATAGTTCCACTCACCATGGAACTTGTTAGGCTTTAGGTTCACTTGCTTCATCTGCTCGCGTGAGACTTTTCTACCCGTCGGATACTTTCGACGATCCAGCCGGCAGGTCACCGTCAATCCTTTGGCCGTCGTTGTGCTGGCAATCAGGTTCACGACCGTCTGGTAATCTCGCAACGGTTCACCGCGCCAGTTGGACGAAATGAACGAAAAGAGTCGGTGTTCGATCTTGTTCCACTTGCTGGTGCCGGGCGGAAAGTGGCAGATGGAAAGGCACAGCCCACTTTTGTCGGCAAAGCCCTGCAACTCGAGTTTCCAGAGTCGCAGCCGCCACCCATTGCTGCCTCCGCCATCGGCGGTGATCCACAGCGTCCGGACCGCAGGATAAAGTCTTCGCCCTTCAAAGCGCCACCACCCACGAATCGAGGCCACCGCAAAGGCCCCCGTGTCATGGTCGGTGCCCACGTTTACGAATCCGCTGTTGCGCCCCAAGTCATAGATGCCGTAGGGATAGGCGCGAGGCACCTCGGGACCCGGGAAGTCGTGCCCCTTGACCCGTTGCGGTTGTTTCGCCACACGCCATTGTTGGCCGCTATTGGCGTAGTTGCCCACCAGTTCCTTCTTCTTGGTGTCCACCGAAATGACCGGCTCCCCCGCCGCCAAGGCCCGCTTCACGCACCGGTTGATATGCCGAAATTGGGCGTCGCGGTCCGGGTGGTCCTCCCCTTCCTCCAGCTTCCGATTGCTCTGCAAACTGTAGTCCTGCTCGTGCAGCAGTTGGGCCACCCGCATGTGGCTCACCGGATGAGCTTGCTGGCTTAACTCCTCGGCCAGGGTCCGAGTGCTCTTGCAGACCCAGCGCAAGGGAGATTCCGGATCGCCGCGAGTTCCGCCCTCAATCAAATCGTCCAGCGCCGCCACCAGCCCGGAATCCAACACCGTGAGGTTCTTGCGTCCGGCGCCCGGGCGCCGGATGCGCTCCGCCAGCGAGGAGTCGCCCCGCTCGATTTCGCCAATACCCTTGAGGATGGCTTTGCGGGACAAGCCACAAGCCCGGTGAACCACGCAGACACCGCCATAACCCATCTGCATAGCTTCATTGGCGGCGGTAAGGCGCCGGGTCCGCTCATTTAGGAGTGGCCAAATGGCCCTGAACTTCTGCGTCAGCGCGGCAATAGCACTCATGTGCAGCTATCATACCACGATTCTCAGAAGTTGATACCTTTATTTATTTACGCCGCCTAACCAACTGACTCCGATTGCAGCAATGGACCGATCCGGCGATTCTTTCAGGTGAATCGAGAATTGAGAATTGAAGAATGGTCATTGGTCATCGAACCAACAGGGCCATTGACAAAGTCCCCGAAACGGGTGCCATTCCCTCCCTGTAGGAGACGACGTAAGGAGTCTCTGATCAATGGCTTCGGAGGGGAACAGGCTTTCGCTGTGCCCAAGAATCAATCAGAGACTCCTTACGTCGTCTCCTACAATGGCTTGCGGAAGACTTTGTCACTGGTCCTGATTGAACCAACCGTTTAGACCGATTTCACGGATAAAAAGCCACCCCCACGCTCCATGTGCTCCCCACGCTCCCCACACTCACCAAGCGTCCCACGCTGCTTTCCGTTCCTGTTGGCTGCATTGTTCGCCGCCGCCGGTTGCGCCCCGGCTCGGCACTCGACCAGCGCTTCCTCGACGCCCGTCCCTGCGCCCGCCACCTGGCCCGGCAGGCAACCTGACGGCTCGGTCCGGCTCCACAACCAATGGTCGCTCCGGCCCACGGGACAGCAGGTTCAACTGGCCGATTTTCCCATCAACATCGCCGTGCATCCGGGCGGGAAATTCGCCGCCGTGTTGCATAGCGGCTATAGCGCGCACCAAATCCTAGTCGTGGACCTGGCCGCCGCCAAAGTCGTCTCCCGCACACCCGTCCATGAAGCCTTTTATGGCATCGAATTCTCGAGCGACGGCAAGCGCCTCTTTTGCAGCGGCGCGGGCGACGAGGTCATCCATAGCTATGATTTCCAGGACGGCGCCTTGTCCAAGGATAGCCCGATCCGCTTGCGGCAGGCCCAACAGCGCGGTGTGCCTGCCGGCCTGGCGCTGGACAGCGCGGGAAACCGTTTGTTCGTCGCCAATGTCTGGGGGCATTGCATCTCCACGGTCCGGATGCTCCCCGAGCCGGCGGTTTCCGACATCCTCCTCGGCACCAATGTTCCCGGCGCCTGGGCCGCCCCCGCCCCGCCCTCGCTCGACTTTGATACCGCCGCCGCCACCAAACGAGCCCAAGCGGCCCTCTTCCAGGCCGATGCCAGGGACTCTTACCCTTATGCCTGCCGGCTCGACGAAAAGCGCGGACGGCTTTACGTCAGCCTCTGGGCCCAGGCCTCCGTGGCGGTCATTGATTTGAATTCCCGGCGCGTCCTCGCCCGATGGCCCGCCCAGGAACATCCTTGCGAGATGACCTTGAACCGCTCGGGCAAACTGCTCTTTGTCGCCAACTCGAGCCGCAATACGGTGACCGTCTTCGACACCGCGGCTGGCAGGGCCCTCGAGACCATAAGCGCCGCCCTTTATCCGCAGGCCCCGCCGGGCTCCACTCCCAACAGCGTCGCCCTGGCCCCTGATGAGAAGACGCTCTTTGTGGCTAATGCGGACAATAACGCCGTGGCGGTGTTCGATGTAAGCACGCCCGGCAAGAGTCATTCCCTCGGGTTCATCCCGGTAGGCTGGTATCCCACCGCGGTCCGAGTGACGCCTGACGGCAAACATCTCCTGGTCAGCAACGGCAGGGGCTTGACGCCCAAAGCCAATCCGCTCGGTCCGCAACCGGTCCCCAACGCTTCCGAGGCGCATTACATCGGGCAGCTCTTCCAGGGCGCCCTGAGCATCATTGACCTGCCGGCGCGCAAACAGTTCGAGCGGCAACTCCGGGCCTTGACTCCCCAGACCTACCGTTGCAGCCCGCTCAGGTCCGATGCCTCAGTCCCCGGGTCGCGCCCGGCCGGGAACCCTATCCCCGCCCAACTCGGCCAGCCAAGCCCGATCAAATACTGCATTTATATTATCAAGGAGAACCGCACCTACGACCAGGTCCTCGGCGACCTTCCCCAAGCCAACGGGGACCCCAAGCTCTGCCTGTTCCCCGAGCGGGTCACGCCCAACCTGCACCAACTGGCGCGCCAATTCGTGTTGTTGGATAATTTCTACGTCGACAGCGAAGTCAGCGCCGACGGGCACGAGTGGAGCATGGGCGCTTACGCGACGGATTTCGTGAAGAAAATGTGGCCGCTCAGTTACGGCCACAATGGTTCGGACAAGTTCCCCTATCCCTCCGAGGGCAACTTCGCGGTCGCCTGTCCGGCCGGCGGCTATCTGTGGGACCGGGCCCTGGCCGCCGGAGTGACCTATCGGAGCTATGGCGAGTTCATTCGGGACGATGGCACCACCCGGATGCCGGCCCTCCGCGGCCACTTCGACCCCCAGTATCGGGGTTGGGACCTGGATTATCCCGATGTCAAGCGCGCCGCCCGTTTCATCGCGGAACTCAATCGCTTCCAAGCCCAAGGCGATATGCCGCGCCTCCAAATCGTGCGCCTGCCAAACGACCACACCTACGGCGCCACCCCCGGCAAGCTCACCCCTACGGCCCTGGTGGCCGATAACGACCTGGCCCTCGGCCAGTTCGTCCAGGCCGTCAGCCACTCCAAATTCT
Source organism: uncultured bacterium (assembly GCA_963713735.1). Lineage (GTDB taxonomy): Bacteria > Verrucomicrobiota > Verrucomicrobiia > Limisphaerales > UBA8199 > CAVQND01. The sequence goes on along the minus strand of CAVQND010000029.1, from coordinate 98,640 downwards.
GGCCCCAAACCGCCCTCTTCATCGTCGAAGACGACGCCCAGAACGGCCCCGACCACGTGGACGCCCATCGCACCACCGCTTACGTCGTCAGCCCTTACACCAAACGCGGCGACGTTGATTCCACCCTCTACTCGACCACCAGCATGGTCCGCACCATCGAGCTCATCCTGGGGCTCAGCCCCATGTCCCAGTTCGATGCCGCCGCCACGCCCATGTTCAATGCCTTCCAGCCTCAACCGGACCTGCGCCCCTACCAGGCCCTGCCCGCCAATGCCGACCTGCAGGAGCGCAACTCATCCGCGGCCTGGGGCGCACAAATCCCGATGAACTTCGCCCGCGAAGATGCTGCCGACGACCTCCTCCTCAACGAGGTCGTCTGGCGCTCCGTCCGCGGCCCGGCCAACCCCATGCCCGCCCCCGTCCGCGCCGCCTTCGTCTTTCCCCATCCTGGTAAAGACAACGATTAGCTAAACCCAGGATTATGACTTGCTCGGAGTGGACCTTGGTGGATAGTTAAGGGGATGACTGCGCAAGAAATCATCGAACACTTTAAAGCTTTGCCTCCGGCGGAACGAGCGCAAGTGACGAAGTTTGTCGTCGAAAACGACGACTCTTGGATTCCAGACGAATTCAAGGAAGCGATGAAAGACGCCGAGGCCGGACGGCTGGTTGACATGGAAACCGCCCTGCGCGAGACGCCGCCGCCGCGCCTGCGATGAAATATCGCTACCGGGCAGTCGAGCGATTTTGGACGAGTTTCTACCGCTTGACTCCCGAGCAGAAGGAGTCCGCGCGCAAGGCGTGGACACTTTTCAAGGACAACCCTTTTGATCCGCGATTGCGAACGCACAAGATTCAACGTCTCTCCGCGCAATACCGCCGCACGATCTACGCCGTCGAAATTGAAGGCGATTTGCGTTCAACGTTCTATCTGGACGGCGAAACGGTCGTTTCTTTGATCATCGGCACGCACGACATTTACAGAGGATGAATTTGTGGCCATTTCGACATACGGAGACGTTGTCGACGACCTCCCCCTCAACGAGGTCGTCTGGCGCTCCGTCCGCGGCCCGGCCAACCCCATGCCAGCCCCCGTCCGCGCCGCCTTCGTCTTTCCCCGTCCTGATAAAGACAACGATTAGCCCAGGCATCTAATACGATTTCGCCAACCCAGAGGAGGTCAGACCCTTGCTGACACGCTATCGGCAGCTCCGGCTGACACCGAAAGCCGCCTTTGCCGCTACTACGGCCGGCCGATTGTTAGTCGTGACGGCGCCTAACCTGTGCGTCCGACGCCCACCGAGCAAGGGCTAAAAGCCCCTGGAAAGGGGGTGCAGGAGCATGATAAATTGGGAACATGAAAAACCGCATGGGAACATGTTACACAAGCTGCCGTGTGGAGAATCACATTGACCGGAAGAAGTCGGTTGAAGTTCCCAGATTGCTCGTGGACACCGGCGCGGAATTCACCTGGATCAGAGCCGACACGTTGAAGAGAGTCGGCGTGGCAAAGGAAAAGAAGAATTACACGTTCGTCACCGCGACGGGCGAGGAGATCAACCGCACGATTGGCTTTGCCATCATCCGCGTTGGCGACGCCCTGACAATTGATGAAGTCGTATTCGCCGAACCCAACGATTTGGAACTGCTCGGCGCGCGTTCCTTGGGAGGTCTGAACCTACGCGTGGATTCCCGCGCGAAGAAACTCGTGGCGGGTGGCCCCATTCTCGCAGCATGAGAAATGCCACAGCGCCATCACATGTTCAGATATGCCCGATAGGCCCCTGCCTGGTTCGTGGGGTTCGCCACCTTGGCCTCCCGGTCGGGCCGGTTCCCCACTGCCCGGGCCTCTCGCCGCCACCGCCCCTCAGCCTCCCGTCAAAGAAAGGGCGCGACCTAATCCTCCGTCCCGCTCGGAGCGGGATTGATCCGTTGCGCTGTCCCGTCTGCCAAAGCCCTAACCTTTCCATGTCCGGGCCGATGGCCGTTGGCAGATTAGCGCCTTGGGCAAGAGCGGCATTCTGCTGCGAGCACCCCAAGGCCGGTGTGGTCAGCCCGGCCGTTGCACGCGCAATTTACGGTCAGTCAGCACCACAAAACCGCGACGCCATGATTCCACGTTCTCGTGGCGAAACGCCTCCGTGATGCGTCCGGCCAGCGCGAGTCGTCCGGGAATCCGCAACCGCACCAGCAGCAGGCCGTGGTGTGTGCCCGGGGCAAACTTGCGGATGTCCGAGAAGTCCAAATCTTGCGTGATGAGAAATCTCTTGGCGTTTTGTGCGGCCCGCCAGACATCCGGGTCGGGTTTTCCGGCGATCCCTTCCAGTCGCACGTTATCCACTTCGTGGCCGAGAGTCGCCAGTTCGTGCAGCAGCGCTTCCGGCAGATTCTCGTCCAGCTTGATTTTCATGCGGCGGCCGGCACGGGCGGCACGGGCATATCCTCCTCCGCGGACGCCGCAGCAAAGGCGATGACCGCGCGCAACGCTTCCGCCGAGACGGTCGGGAAGTCGGCCAGAATTTCCTCCTGCCTCGCGCCTTCGGACAGGCTGGCGAGTAACGTGCGCACCGTGACGCGGGTGCCTTTGACGACGAGTTCGCCGCCGCACACATCACGCCGCCGTTCAAGATGTTCGAGATAATTCATGCTCACGCGGGCAACCTTAGCACGAAGCCACCCGGGCGGCAACGTTCATGCAGGCGCTCAGTTGCCTCCGCGGCACCAGGGCGGTCAATTAGGGCACGCGGGGGGGTTCGGTTTCACGGAAGACGCTAAGGCGGCGTAAATAAATAAAGGTATCAAGTTGGTTCACCCGTGAGGCTCGATGGTATAGTTCCACTCACCATGGAACTTGTTAGGCTTTAGGTTCACTTGCTTCATCTGCTCGCGTGAGACTTTTCTACCCGTCGGATACTTTCGACGATCCAGCCGGCAGGTCACCGTCAATCCTTTGGCCGTCGTTGTGCTGGCAATCAGGTTCACGACCGTCTGGTAATCTCGCAACGGTTCACCGCGCCAGTTGGACGAAATGAACGAAAAGAGTCGGTGTTCGATCTTGTTCCACTTGCTGGTGCCCGGGCGGAAAGTGGCAGATGGAAAGGCACAGCCCACTTTTGTCGGCAAAGCCCTGCAACTCGAGTTTCCAGAGTCGCAGCCGCCACCCATTGCTGCCTCCGCCATCGGCGGTGATCCACAGCGTCCGGACCGCAGGATAAAGTCTTCGCCCTTCAAAGCGCCACCACCCACGAATCGAGGCCACCGCAAAGGCCCCCGTGTCATGGTCGGTGCCCACGTTTACGAATCCGCTGTTGCGCCCCAAGTCATAGATGCCGTAGGGATAGGCGCGAGGCACCTCGGGACCCGGGAAGTCGTGCCCCTTGACCCGTTGCGGTTGTTTCGCCACACGCCATTGTTGGCCGCTATTGGCGTAGTTGCCCACCAGTTCCTTCTTCTTGGTGTCCACCGAAATGACCGGCTCCCCCGCCGCCAAGGCCCGCTTCACGCACCGGTTGATATGCCGAAATTGGGCGTCGCGGTCCGGGTGGTCCTTCCCCTTCCTCCAGCTTCCGATTGCTCTGCAAACTGTAGTCCTGCTCGTGCAGCAGTTGGGCCACCCGCATGTGGCTCACCGGATGAGCTTGCTGGCTTAACTCCTCGGCCAGGGTCCGAGTGCTCTTGCAGACCCAGCGCAAGGGAGATTCCGGATCGCCGCGAGTTCCGCCCTCAATCAAATCGTCCAGCGCCGCCACCAGCCCGGAATCCAACACCGTGAGGTTCTTGCGTCCGGCGCCCGGGCGCCGGATGCGCTCCGCCAGCGAGGAGTCGCCCCGCTCGATTTCGCCAATACCCTTGAGGATGGCTTTGCGGGACAAGCCACAAGCCCGGTGAACCACGCAGACACCGCCATAACCCATCTGCATAGCTTCATTGGCGGCGGTAAGGCGCCGGGTCCGCTCATTTAGGAGTGGCCAAATGGCCCTGAACTTCTGCGTCAGCGCGGCAATAGCACTCATGTGCAGCTATCATACCACGATTCTCAGAAGTTGATACCTTTATTTATTTACGCCGCCTAAGGCATTGAACAAATGGCCGTTGGGCAAACCTTCCACCCAGCCAACTCGTGGACTTTCTTGCGCCAGCCAAGGCCAGTACGGTGGCCCCAGGACAGTAATGTATCGTAACGGACCCGCTTACAATGGCTTCACGAGTGCGGAATCAGCCAGTCTTTGTAAGATTTTGAGTATAAAGGTGTTGCGGTTGGCGATCGCGCCGCCGCAGGGCGAGGGAATCTGGAATTGCGCGCGGGGGTTGCGCTGAGTATTATCCGCTCGTGAGCGATGTCACGCGCATCCTGGACCGCGCGCAGCAGGGCGATCCCCATGCCGCCGAGGAACTGCTGCCGCTGGTCTATGAGGAACTGCGCAAGCTCGCCGCCCAGAAAATGGCGGGCGAGAAACCAGGCCAAACGCTCCAGCCCACGGCCCTGGTCCACGAGGCTTGGCTTCGCTTGGCCGGGTCCGGCGCCAAGCACTGGGACAATCGCGGTCATTTCTTTGCCGCCGCCGCGGAGGCCATGCGGCGCATCCTGATCGAGCGCGCCCGCTGCAAGGCGCGGCTGCGCCGAGGCGGGCAAGTGGAGCGCGTGGCGTTGGAGCACGTCAGTCTGGCGCTGGAGGACCCTGACGAGACGGTCTTGGCAGTCCACGAAGCGCTCGACCGCCTGGCCGTGGCCGACCCGCTCAAGGCCGAGGTGGTCAAGCTGCGCTATTTCGTTGGACTGGACCACGCCGAGATTGCTCAGGTGCTCAACCTGTCCGAGCCGACGGTTCGCCGCCATTGGTCGTTCGCCCGTGCGTGGCTTTACGCCGAGTTGAAGGCGCAACTTTCTCGGTAGCTTTTTCTCCTGCGCGTGATCGTTTTCACGGGCGGACGGCGCATTGTAGGGGTGAAAGGCAAATCGTGAAACCTGCAGCCATGAATGACAGAAGCCATCGCGAAGAGGAGCTCTTCGATGCCGCCTTGAACAAGGGCTCCGACGCCGAACGCGCTGCGTTTCTGGATAGGGCGTGCCGCGATGATCCCCAGCTCCGGGGGCGGCTGGAAGCGCTCCTGGAGGGACACCTCAAGGCCGCGGGTTTTCTCGACCATACCCCGAGAGGCCCCGATGGGCCTGGCGCCGCCACCGTCATCGCCCCCGTCACCGAGAAGCCGGGCGACCGGATCGGTCGCTACAAGCTGCTCCAGCAGATCGGCGAAGGCGGCTGTGGGGTGGTCTATATGGCCGAGCAGGAGGAACCGGTCCGGCGCCGCGTCGCCCTCAAGGTCATCAAGCTGGGCATGGACACCCGACAGGTGATCGCCCGCTTCGAGGCCGAACGCCAGGCGCTGGCAATGATGGACCATCCGAACATCGCCAAAGTGTTCGATGCCGGGGCTACGGAGACCGGCCGGCCCTACTTCGTCATGGAACTGGTGCGCGGGGTGCGGATTACTGAGTACCGTGACCAGAACCGGTTGTCCACCGACGAACGCCTCAAGCTCTTTGCCCAGGTGTGCCATGCGGTGCAGCACGCCCACCAAAAGGGGGTGATTCACCGGGACATCAAGCCCTCGAACATCCTGGTCATGGTGGCCGACGACGTGCCGGTGCCCAAGATGATCGATTTCGGCATTGCCAAGGCGATTGGCGAACGGCTCACCGACAAGACGGTCTTTACCCGGTTCGAACAGTTCATCGGCACTCCGGCCTACATGAGTCCGGAGCAAGCGGGTTTGAGCGGCCTGGATGTTGATACGCGCAGCGATGTGTATGCCCTGGGAGTGCTGCTCTACGAACTGCTGACGGGCCGGACGCCCTTTGAACCCAAAGAGCTGGCGCAGGCCGGGTTGGACGAAATCATCCGCCGCATCCGGGAGGAAGAGCCGCCGAAGCCCTCGACGCGACTGAGCCGGCTGGAGCAGCGGGAGCAGACCACCACGGCCCAGCGGCGGGCGACCGAAGCGCCCAAGCTGATCCGGTCGTTGCAGGGCGACTTGGATTGGATCGTGATGAAGTGTCTGGAAAAGAACCGGACGCGGCGCTACGAAACGGCCAATGAACTGGCCCGGGACATCAGGTGCCACTTAAGCCATGAACCGGTGAGCGCCGCGGCGCCGACGCTGCGTTATCGGACCCTGAAGTACGTTCGCCGGCATCGGCGGGTGCTGGCGACGGCGGCGGGGTTTGCCTTGCTGCTGGTGGTGGGAACGACGCTGAGCGTCTGGCAGGCGCGGCGGGCGGGTCGGGCCGAGACGAAAGAGGCAAGCCTGCGGAAAGTCAAGTTGGCGCTCGAAACGCTGCCGGACATCGAGCGACTTCTCGATAAGGATGATTACACCGCGGCCTTCAAGCTCTTCGAGGAGGCGCGGCCATGCATCCCCGACAATCCGCGCTTCATGGCGCTCGCGGTGCGGGCGGTAAGCGTGATCTCTCTTGAGACCGCGCCGCCGGGTGCGGAGGTATACATCCGGCAGTACGACGACCCGAGCACAAATTGGGCCCCTATCGGCAAGTCTCCCATCAAGGGCACGAGGCTGCCTCAAGGTTTCAAACGATGGAAAGCGATGCTGCCGGGATACGAAATTGCGGAGGGCGCCCTGTTGACAGGTTCAGAAGCGGTCGAACTCAACCTGCACTTGGACAAGGTTGGGACCATTCCGCAGGGAATGGTGCGAATTCCTGGAGGAGAGGACAACGCCGGCTTTTGCAGGATTGGTATCCACTTCTCACCGAACCTTAAGCTCTCGGATTTTCTCATGGACCGGTTTGAACTGACCAACCGGCGCTTCAGAGAATTCGTCGAGGCCGGCGGCTACCAGAAACCGGAGTACTGGAAGCAAAAGTTCGTCAAGGACGGCGTCGAGCTTACCAGGTCCGAAGCGATGAAATTGTTCGTGGATCAGACCGGCCAGGCCCCGCCACCTGGAAGGATGGGGATTTCCCAAATGGCCAGGAGGAATATCCGGTCGGAGGTGTCAGTTGGTACGAGGCGGCCGCCTACGCGGCCTGGGCCGGCAAGCGCCTGCCCACGATTTACCATTGGAGCCTGGCTGCCGGAGATAGCTGGATGATTGACCCGGGTTTCGTGGCCCCCTTGAGCAACTTTGAAGGCACAGGTCCCGAGCGAGTGGGCAAATTTCAGGGAATGACTTGGCGGGGGATCTATGACATGGCGGGAAATGTCAAAGAATGGTGCTTCAACGAGGCCCCTGGTGATTGCCGCGTGATCGCCGGTGGGGGCTGGAACGAATCGCGGTGCGCCTTCGGCACCGCCGAAAAATATCCTCCGTTTACCCGCAAAGAGACTTTCGGATTTCGCTGCATGAAACTCGTCTCCGACAAACCGGCGTGGCAGCAGGCTGAAAGTCCGGTCCGGTCTGACCCTTCGCTGGCCGTAGGCAATCAAAAAACCTGCTCAGACGAGGCCTTTCAAGTTCTCCGGAGTCTCTATGACTATGAAAAGAAGGACCTGCAGCTCCAGCCCAAGGAAGAGGAGGCGCAGGATCTAAGCCCTTACATCCGGTGGGAAAGGGTATCGTTCAATGCCGCCGATGGGAAAAAGAGAGTGGTGGCTCATCTTTTCCTCCCCCGGGTGGGCAAACCTCCGTTTCAGACCGTGGTCCACTTTGCCGGAGCCGCAAGTTCGGAGCTCCGTCCTCTGCTCGGACATGTAAAGTTAACTGACCGATTCATAAAGGGCCATCGCGCCTGGGTGATGCCGGTTAAGTATTGGTCAACCAATGAACTTCAACAAGCTGCTGCTCGCGGAATTGTGATCCCGCCAATTGAGGAAGTCGTCTCCTTTGTCAAGGATTTTAAACGGGCGCTGGACTACCTGGAAACGCGCCCGGAGGTCTTTGACACCAACAAACTGGCTTATTATGGAGCGAGCTACGGTGGCATCTGGGCTGGCATTATTCCGGCCGTCGAGCCCGTTTAAAGGTGGCGGTCATCAGTGAGGGGGGCCTTTTTCCGGCGTATCCCGAGGGCTACAGCCAGTTCAATTTCACCCCCCGCATCAAGATCCCGATCCTCTTGCAAGGTGGCAAGTACGATAGCTTCTTTCTGATCGAGTCGAGTCAAAAACCGTACCTGGCGCTCTTTCGCACGCCCGAAAAGGATAAGCGCTATACACTTTACGACACAGGCCACCATATCTGGAGCAAGAACGAATGCGCGAAGGATGTGGATGATTTCCTGAACGACTATTTTGGGCGGCCAGAATGACGGACTGGTGCGCCTGCTGAGGCTCGCGGAGATAGATGCGCTCGAAAATAGACGGATTAACAGCCGGTGAATAGCCAATCCCAAATGAAAGCCGATTCCCAGAACGTTGCGGCAACTCTCGTCCGAAAGGCCCATTGCTTGGACTCAGCATCAGTCAGCCGTGGTCGAGTGACTGGCTTCACTCTGATCGAACTGCTGGTCGTCATCGCCATCATTGCCCTCCTGGCGGGTTTGCTCCTGCCCGCGCTGGCTCGGGCTAAAGCCAAGGCCAAATGCATCGGGTGCCTCAACAACCTGAAGCAACTGGGCCTTTGCTGGCAGATGTACAGCGAGGAGAACGCCGACCGCCTGGTCAGCAACGACTCCTGGGACTCTAATGGCTCGCTGAACCAAGGCAGTTGGCAGGCCCGGGACGGCGCCTGGGTCTGTGGCAATGCCTGGGCCGACAACACGCCGACCAACATCCAGCGCGGCGCCCTCTTCCCCTACAACCGGTCGCTCAGCATTTACCGCTGCCCCGCCAACACGTCCACCGTGCAGGACCAGGGGAGAATCCCGCGCACCCGCAGCGTGTTAATGTCCTGCTTCATGAACCATACGCCGGACCGGGCTGCCCCCGCTTACCCCAGCTTCTGGCACTCCCTGGGCCAGATCCGGGACCCCGGTCCGGGGCAGGCCTTGGTTTTCGTGGACCAGTTCGAGAAGGGCATCGATGACGAAGTCTTCGGGATCAACGCCCCCAGCGTATGGCAGGCCGCGTGGTGTCCGCCGTGGACCTGGTGGGAGTTCCCCGCCACCCGCCACAACAACGGGGGCACGGTCAGCTTCGCTGACGGTCATGCCGAGGCCTGGCGCTGGCGTGAAGCCAATACGCTGCGAATCGCCAGCCATTTCACCCTTGACCAGGTCCACCCCGCCGTGACCGGCACGGACCGGGACTTCAGCCGATTCTTCACGGGGGTTCCCCGGAAGCTGCCGATCCCGTGAGCGGAAGCTGTGAAACCTATGCCGCTCTAAGTTTTTAATTTCGGGCTGAGGCGCGGCGCCTCGGCCCAGTGCGCCGAGCGAAATTCACTCCCAAGAAAAAGGGGCCCTTGGCCCTCACGCGTGGAGTGTTGTCTGGCGCCGACGGATTTCGCCACCCACGACGGGTGGCGGAAAGAGAAACAACAAAACAACAGAAAGGTTAGTAACTATGAAGAAATCAACATTGCTGCGAGGGATTACATCCGTCGCAGTTTGCGCCCTTGCCCTGGCCTCGCTGACCGGCGCAAGCGGCGCGCGTGCGGCCACCCTCACGGTGCTCAACCTCAACGACAGCGGCCCCGGTTCTCTGCGCCAGGCCATAGCCGACGCCAACCCGGGCGACACGATCACCTTCGGCACCTCACGCCATGACGAGGGGAGGCACTGCGGCCTCACCGGGACCATCACCCTGACCAGTGGCGCGCTAACGATAAACAAAGACCTGGACATCGAGGGTCCCGGTCCCTGCAGGCCAGACCGGGACGAGGGCAAGGGGCGCGACGGCCGAGACTCTGACGGCCTGACGATCAGCGGCAACCATGCCAGCCGGGTCTTCGTTGTCGGAAGCGGAACAGTGACCATCGCCGGCGTGACGATCCGGGACGGCCTGGCCGACCTCAACTCGCCCATCTTGGCCAGCACCGGCGGCGGGATCCTGAACCTCGCCTCCCTGATCCTCTCGGATGATGTCGTATCCGACAACCAGGCCCTCGGCGACAAAAGCCAGGCGCCGTTCACGTGGTCTGGTTCCGCACTCGGGGGTGGGGTTTGCAATGCCGGAATCCTGGCTGTTACCGATTGTTCGTTCACCGGCAACCTGGTGCGGGGCGGCGACGGCAGCAGCGGCGACATTGCTCCCGGCATTGCGTCTGGGGGCGCCATCTCGAACTTCGGTAACGCGGACGTCACTAGGAGTCAGTTCACCGGCAACGTCAGCCAGGCCGCCAGCGGCAACGGCAGCAGCGGCAGCGCCTACGCCGGTAAGGGCTACGCTGGGGCGATCGGAAGCGTCGGCTCGCTGAGCATCACCGCCTGCACGTTCAGCCATAACCAGGCCATTGGCGGCAACCACAACAGCGGCCTTATGAGCGGCAACGCCAACGGCGGCGCCGTTTACACCGAAGAGTGGTCTAGCTCGTCGTGGCTGGAGGTCCGTGACAGCCGGTTCGACGACAACCAAGCCATCGGTGGCAATGGCAACCTCAACCCCGCGAGTCTGGGCGGCATGGTGTGGGGCGGCGCCGTCCAATTCAATGGGCCCGGGACCATCAGCGGCTGCACGCTGGACCATAACGATGCCCTCGGCGGCGCCGGAGCTCCGGGCGCTATGGGCGGCTATGGTATGGGCGGCGGCCTCAACGTCGAGGGGCAGAACGTCACCGTCAACAACTGCACCGTCGAGGACAACACGGCCGTGGGCGGCCCAGGGGGGCTTGGCGGCAACGGCGCCGGTGGCGCGGGCGGTGGACTCCGCAGCGGTGGCGGGGCGACGCTCACGGTTATCAACACCACCGTGGCCCATAACCACGCCCAAGGCGGCAAGGGGCTGGCTGGGGGCAAGGGCGGCGACGCCCAGGGTGGCGGCCTTCAAACCTTCATGGGCTCGCTGGTCCTCGAGGGCGCGATCGTCACCGACAACCTGGCCCTGGGCGGCTGCCCCGGCGGCCAAGGCATCGGCGGCGGCGTTTACAATGGTGGGGCCTTCAGCTTCGACGCCACGACCGTCATCGCCAAGAACCACGCCTCCACCAGCAACGACAATGTCGGGCCCTGATCTGGCGCCGGATCTGTGCCATCCGTGGTTCTGAGAACCGATAACTGTGGGGGGCACTGTGCTGATGCCCCCCGTCACCTTGACGGCCGCAAAAAGCGGATTGCTCTTCTGTTCTGCCTGGAACATAACTGGGGAATGCTGGCGAAGGTCTGCTCTGCGGCGGTCAACGGCATCGAAGCCTACCCGGTTGAGGTCGAGGTGAACGCCGGGTATGGGGATACCATCATCGTGATTGTCGGGCTGCCCGATGCGGCCGTCAAAGAGTCGCGCGACCGGGTCATGACCGCCCTCATCAACTCCGGGTTCAACTTCACTTTCGGCCGCACCACGATCAACCTGGCGCCGGCCGCAGTGGATATTGCGGAGATTTTCCAGCGCCGGGACGATGAGGAAATGGACTTCGCCGAGGTCAAAAGCCAGGAGAACGTCAAGCGGGCGATGGAAATTGCCGCCGCCGGCGGCCACAATCTGCTCATGTTATCTTAAATCCGCCTGTACCTGGCAAAAGGTGCGAAAAACCCTTTGTTTGAGGGGGTTTTTGGCTGTTGCGTCATGCGGCCAGAGCGCACTGCCATCTCTCTGGTCTGTCCCCTGGGGGACAACGGTTGCAGGCCCGCTTCGCCGAGCTGCCGCCCCGCTCATGCCCAATAGGAAACACCGGTCAGCCTCGACCAATGAACCACTTCGCCACCCCTCCTGCGGCCTTTCCCTTTGTGGCGTCCCTGGTTTCGGAAGGCATGGTGGCCGGTGGCACCCCGCTCGGGAGGATACTGAGTTTTGGCTCTTGCCGTGTCTCACGACGGAATAATGACAGCGATGCTGATCAAAAGAAAAGTGGTTTCCATTCAGGTGCTCATTTGTCCAGCCCATTGCCCATTTTCTCGATAGGCCGGGCGTCTCGTTTCGCTTTGACCCCCGGCTACCCATCTATCATCCCTTTCCGGATGAGAACCACCTGAGATTAATGCCCGATTCCCGGCCGCCTGCGCAGCGCAAGCGTCGCGCCCGGTGCAAAACGCCGACTTGCGCGCCATGCGTGCTCTCCAGTAGATTCAGTTTGACACTCCGCAACCCACCCGTAATGTGTCCTAAAAACCCGACCCGCATGACCCCCAGGAACCAGTCCGGATCACTCGCGGCGAGAACTCGTTTGCCAAACGGCTTCCCGCTTGGGCCTCAAGTCCCCTCCGGCCGCGATCATGAGCTCACCCGAGGCCATGCTTTGGGAGGACTTGCTCCTGGCGATCGAGGAGGGGCAGATTGTGCCCGTGGTGGGGCGGGACCTCCTGCTCGTCGCCACCGAGGCGGGCCCGCGTTTGTTCTACCGCCTTTTGGCCGAGCGCCTGGCGCAGGAATTGCGAGTGCCCACCGAAGGGCTGCCGCCGAATTTCGACCCCAATGACGTCATCTGCGCTTATGACGGTTTCCACGGCGACCCGATGGCGATCAATCCCAAGGTCGTCCGGCTGGTCAAAGGCCTGAAAGTGCCCATGCCGGAATCGCTTCGGCTCCTGGCCGAAATCCAACCCTTCCGCCTGTTTGTCAGCACCTGTTATGACACGCTGATTGAGGAAGCGTTGACGGCCGTCAGGGGTCGATCGCCCGCCGTCGTGGCGTTCCCGCCCAACTCGAGTCTAACGGACTTCGATGAAAGCTTGCTGGACAAACACGGCAGCGTGGTCTTCCAGGTGTTGGGCCGCGTTTCCGCCTCGGCCCCTTTCGCCGTCACCGAAGGCCAGGTGCTCGAACAAATGCACGATTTCATGGCCGGACCGCGCCGGCCGGAGAAGCTCATTGCCCGCTTGCGCGAGAGCCATCTGCTCCTGCTGGGCATAGGTTTCCCGGATTGGCTGACGCGGTTTTTTCTGCGCCTCTCGCGGGCCAAGCCGCTCTGGGATTCCCGTCCCATGATGGAGGTCATTGCCGACAGCGGCGCGGCCGTGCCGGAACTGGCTCTTTTCCTCCACCATTTCAGTCCCCACCAGTCCCGCTTGTTCACGGGCGGCTCGCCCGTGGAGTTTGTCCGCGAATTGCACCGGCGCTGGTTCGAGCGCCATGGCCGAACACCGGCCCCGCGCTCCGCGGCGGCCTCCGCCTCCGAACGGCCCGCCCAGATGGTCGGCGGTTCCATTTTCGTCAGCTACGCCAGCGAGGATCGCCAGGCCGCCTTTGACCTCGCGGACGCCCTCACCGGGTCCGGTCTGGAGGTCTGGGTCGACCACCGCTTGGACCCCGGCGACGACTACCGCGACGTCATCGAACGCCACATCCGCGAGTGCTGCGCCTTCGTGCCCGTGCTCTCCCGCAACACTCAGCAGGAGGACGAACGCTGGTTCCGCAACGAATGGGCCCAGGCCTGCGACCGCGCCAAGCATTACTTTGGCACCGAACGCGCCTTTTTGTTCCCTGCGGTGGTCGATGAGACGCCGCTGGCCGAGGCTCAATGAAATCCGCCGCGAGCTCTTTTGGCCGAAGCGCCGTCCGGGCCCCCAGCGGCCACCCGCCCAGGGAGCTGCTCGAACAACTGGACCGCGCCCAGAAGGCCTGGCGCAAGCAGTTTGTCCGCGTATGATCCCACCCGGCCTGGACCGTTTGTCCTCCCAAAATCCCTGGCCGGGGCTCCGCGCCTTCACGGAGGAGGATCGCGCCTTCTTTTTCGGCCGCGAACGCGAAACCGCCGAACTCTGCGGCTTGATCACCCGCGCCCCGGTCGTTGTCCTCTTCGGCCAGTCCGGCTTGGGCAAGACTTCTCTGCTCCAGGCCGGGCTCTTCCCAGCCCTCAAGCAACTGGATTTCCTACCCCTCCGGCTGCGGCTCGACCATGGCGAGGCCGCGCCGCCCCTCGTCCAACAAATCAAGACCGCCCTCACCGCGGAACTCGACCGCGCCCAGGTGGCGGGCCGCGGCCCCTCGAGCACGAGACGCTCTGGGCCTATTTCCACCGGCGCGACGCCGACCTCTGGGGCGCGCGCAATCGCCTCCTCATCCCCGTCCTCGCGTTCGACCAATTCGAGGAAGTGTTCACCCTCGGACAGAAGAGCGAGGCCGCCGCCGGCCGTGTGGCGGAATTCGTGGGCGAGCTGGCGTCCGTGCTGGAACATCTCCCGCCCGAGGCCATCCGCGACCGGCTCGAGGCCGACCCCGAGCAGGCGCTGGCTTACGATTTTCAACGCCAGGCGGTGAAGTTCATCTTCAGTCTGCGCGAGGACTTTTTGCCCCATCTCGACGCCTGGCAGGCCCGCATGCCCTCGCTCCTGCGGCGTCGCTTCCGCTTGGAACGTATGACCGGCGCCGAGGCGTTCCTCGTCGTCCGGCAGGCCGGTAGCGAGCTGGTGTCCCCCGCTGTCGCCCGCGAGATCGTCGAGTTTGTCTCCGCGTCCCAGCGCAAGCGGAGCAGCCGCCCTGTCGAGCAACGGGAAGTCGAACCCGCCCTCCTGAGCGTGGTGTGCGATGAGTTGAACCGCCGCCGCCGCGAGCGCGACCAGGCACAGATCACGCCCGATCTGCTCACCGGCGAACGCGAGGGCATCATCGAGCGCTTCTATGAGCGCGCCTTTGAGGGCGTGCCCGCCACGGTGCGCGACTGGGTCGAGGACCGGCTGCTGACCTACGCCGGCTATCGCCAGCGCGCCGCCTGGGAGGATGCACTCAAGGCCGGCTTGCCCGCCGAGGCCTTCGAGTTGCTCGTCGACCGCCGCGTCCTGCACCGGGAGGAGCGCGACAACGTCGTCTGGCTCGAGTTGACCCATGATCTGCTCAGCGACCCCGCGGCCCACAGCCGCGCCTTGCGCCAGCAGCGCCGCGAGGCCGAAGCCGCCGTTCAGCGGGAACAGGACGCCAAACGCCTGCTCGAGGAGACAGCCCGGCGCGAGCGGGAGGCCCGGCGGGCTTTGCGCCGCAGCCGCGTCCTGTCCGGTGTCTTCGCGGTGCTGCTGGTCCTGGCCCTCGGCGCGACAGCTTATGCCTGGTGGATGCGGCAGCACGCGCTGGCCGCCGAACGGAGCGCCCAGGCCGCCGAGAAAGCTGCGCGCGCCGCCGCGGCCCACGCCCAGGAGGCCGAGACCCAGATGGGCTTCCAAAGTGCGCAGGACTTCTTCGCTAGCGATCGGTCTTCCGCCGCCCTTGCCTTCCTCGCTCGGGTCCTCAGGAGAAACCCCGCTGACCGCTGGGTGGCGGAACGGATTCTGTGCGCCTTGGCCGAGCGCAATTTTCCCTTGCCGGCGGCCGAACCGGTGCGCGTGGAAGGCCCCTTGACGCTCCTGGTCACCAGTCCCGACGAGCGGTTTCTCGGCCTGGCTTCCAACGCAACCAACGTGTGGGTCCGCCAGGCTCAAACCGGCCAGGTGATCGCCGGCCCGCTGATCCACGACCGCGACGTTGCGGCGATCCAGTTCAGCCCCGACGGCACCTGCCTGGTAACCGCGACTCTGGATGGAACGGCCCGTATCTGGAACGCGCAGAACGGCCAGCTCCTGACCGAGCCCCTGCGGCATGGAAACGCGGGTGTCGGCACAGGCCAGCGGATGCTTCTTACCGACCTGCTTATCGAGTTCAGCCCCGACGGCGAGCAAGTCCTGATCGGGCACGGCACGGTCGCCCGCCTATGGAGCACCCGCAGTGGCCAACGTATCGGAGACCCGATGCAGTTCCAGGACCCGCTCCTCGCCGCCCGCTTCATCCTCGACCAATGGCACCTGGTCACCTGCTCGCGGGAAGGCCAGGTTCGCATCTGGCGTTCCCGGGACCCGAAGGCCGGCACCAACCTGGCCGTGCGTTTCCCCGATGAATTCGGAGGCCGTTTTTACTCCTACTCCTATGGGGGCGACGCCGAGGTGGTGTGGCACCCGTCGGTGCAGGCCGAGTTCAGCCGGGATGGGAAGTTCCTGGCCACTTCCGGGGCCAAGGCCCGTGTCTGGGACGCGCATACCGGTGAACTCATCGCGGAGACCATCGACACCTCCACCCCAGGTACATTTCGTCCGGTTCAGCCCCGATGGGCAGCGTTTGGCCTGCATCTCGGGCGACGGCACCGCGCGGGTCTGGGAGGTGCGGACGGGCAAGGCCGTGACTGATAATATCCGCCAGCGGGCCAGCATCCTGTCCCTGGATTTCAGTCCCAATGGCGATGCCTTGGCCGTCGGCTGCGCTGATAGCACCGTGCGTCTGTTGGACGCGCTCACCGGCCAGCCACTGACTGAGCCGATAAAATGTCTCCCCCGGGCCGCCCCGCCCCGATTCAGTCTGGATGGCCGGTTCCTTCTTGCCGGTTCGATCTCCGCCGTGCCCAAATGGGATGTGCGCCCCGGCGGAGCCCTCAACCCGTTTCAGGGCTCGAGGTCCGCGGGACCCTCTTTCCAGTTCAGTCACGATGGCCAGCGTGTCGCCGTCCGGCAATACACCGGAGAAGTGTCGGTCTGGGACTTTCCCTCGGGCCTGCTTGTGACCAACCTCTCCCCGGCCACCGAACCGTCCGGAGCCACCTCTTACGTCAGTTTGGGCGGGCGCTGGTTCAGTCCGGATGGCCGCTGGCTGGCGGGGACCTCCGGGACGGCAAGACGAGTCCAGGTTTGGAGCTGCGTCTCGAACTGGGCTTCGACCGAGCCTTTGGTCTTCACGAACCAGGTGACGGAATTGGCGTTCGGCGCGGACGGAGACTCGCTCCTGGTGACGACCAGCGATGGGCGGGCACGGCTTCGGGACCTGCGCGGCGGCCAATGGGTGAGCGACGTGGTCTTGACGCCTCCCCCATCCTTCGAGCGGCCCTGGCCGAGGTTCCAATTGAGCCGGGACGGTTTGCGGGTTCTGGGCGTGGGGACCAGGACCGTTCGGGTCTGGGAAGCGAAAACCGGCAGGCTCCTCGCCGAGACGGGCCAGCTCGGTCAGGCCCTCGAGGAAGCCTGGTTCAGTCCCGATGAGAAATCCATCGTGACCTGTTCCGGCGGAGGGATTTTGGACCTATGGGATGCCTCGACCGGCCGCCGCTCGGCCGGACCGGTTCGCTACCTCGGCACCTCTCCTCAATGCAGCCCCGATGGGCGGCGTATGGTGAGCATCCTGCCGGACAATACCGCGCTGGTTTGGGACCTGCGCTCGGGGCGCGCGGCGGCCAACCCGTTGCGGCATGATGCCGAGGTCGTTTCGACGCAGTTCAGCCCGGACGACCAGCGAGTCTTGACCTGGACCGCGGACGGGACTGCCCGCGTATGGGATGCAAATGCCGGGCAACCGGTGACCGAGCCGTTGAAGCACAGCGAGGGGCTTGGCAACGCCCAATTCAGCCCGGATGGCAGGTGGCTGGTTTCGGCCTCCTGGACCCATTTTGGGATTTGGGAAATCCCGAGCGTCTCGCCCCCTGCGCCACCTTGGTTGCCAGAATTGGCCGAAGCGATTGCCGGCAAGCGAATCAATTCCCAGGGCGTCAGCGAGCCCGTTCCGATTTCCGAACTCCTTCGCCTCAAGCGGCAATTGGCGCTGAGCCACGCCACGGACACCTGTACGCTGTGGGCGCAATGGTTCCTGGCCGACCGTTCCACCCGCGCGATTTCACCCTCTCTCGATCTCACCTTCGAGCAGTACGTCCGGCTCCTGGTCGATCGCAACACCGTGGACAGCGTAGCCGAGGCGGTGCGCCTGTCTCCCGCCAATCCCGCGGCTCTGGCCTTGCTGGCGCGAATGAAACTCAACGACACCTTCAACCAGACTAATGCTCTCCGGGAGGCGGACTTCCTGAGCCGCCGTGCCGTGGAACTTGGGCCGGACCTGGCCGAGGCCTGGCGTTGGCGCGGACGAGTGCTCCTGGCGTTCGCGCAGGCCACCAACCTGTGCGCCGCCGACGAACGCCAACTCCGCACGGCCAATGCCTTCCAGGCCATCGAACGCGCGGTCGAGTTTTCCTCGACCAACACTGGAATCTGGCGGACCTATCAGTACATGCTGCAAAGCGGCGGCGATTGCGCGCGCGCCCTGGGGATGATCGAGGCGGCCGCCCAGCGCGCGCCGCAGGACGGGGAACTCCGGCAGTTGCGCTGCCTCCTCAAAGGGATGGCGCTCGAAGCCACCAACCAACTCGAGGAGGCGCGTTCAGCCTATGGCGACGGCCTGAGCATTACCGTTGCAGGCGGGGACCCCAATGCCGCGACCACACGCCAAACCCTGCTGCTCCGCCGCTCGAACCTGCTCCGCCGCCTGGGCCGGAGGACCGAGTCCAATGCCGACTACGCCCAGTGGGCCGAGGCGGCCTTCACCGGCGCCCAGGAATGCAATGTCCAGGCCTGGGCGATGGTCACCGGCCCTACCGCCGAGCGGGACGCCGAGCGCGGTCTGCTGCTGGCGCAACGGGCAGTGCGGCTGGCGCCCGGGGATGGGACCATCCTCAACACTCTCGGCGTCGCCTGCTACCGCGCGGGTAATTTCAACAAAGCGGTCGAAACCCTCCTCGAGTGCGTCAGGCTCAATGCCACCGCGCACACCTATAGCCCTGACGCCGATTACTTCGTCCTCGCCCTCGCGTACCACCAACTCGGCGATCAGGCCAAAGCCCAATCTTACTATCAGATGGCTTTGGAGGCCTTCGACAAGAGCGCCGACCATCATGACACCGAACTTATGCGGGACGAGGCGCTGCAAGTGCTGGGCCCGGCGCCCAAAGCCGGCCGGCAGTAGGGCCGCGCCGTGCCCTGCTCGCCGCAACTTTTTAGCCGCCGTGCGGGCACTGACTCGAGCCTGCGTTTTCGTGTTGTGAATCGGATCCTCGCGGGGCTGGCCCGCGGAGCCGATCCGTTCAGTCAGCCATCTGGGTCTAACGCGTTTGGGGCTGATCTGCCGGCCGAATCCAATTTCGAACCGAAGGGAGCGGACCGGATTGCTCCTGCCTCTGCCCCCTCCGGCTCGGTTTTCTTGGTCAACCGTTCCATTACCACACGCGTTGGTTTTGGCAAGCGCGTGCGTTCACCAGCTCTGCGCCCATCCCGCCTGCGGCGGGACCAGAAAACTTTCAGTGCCGGGCCGCGTTCATTCAGTTGCAAAGAGCTGTGGTTCCCAGGAAGCATGGCTGCCTCCGGAGTCCAACCCCTTCACTGGCCGGCGGCTGCTCTCAAAATCAATTCTTTTTCATCGCCACTTCCGGGAACATTCGTTTCGCGTCGTAGTTGGTTTGCTTGGCCATTACGTGCCAGGCTGCCTTGAGCGCCCTTCCCGGCAAGAAATAGCCAATGGAGCCAATAGAGCCAATGGAAGGTTAGGCCCTTCGCCCCAACTATGCGAAAACTGGCTCCATGCATTCGAACGACACTAAAGACCAATTCCTCAACCTCCGCGCCGCCGACCTCGCTCCCCTCTATGAGCCCCCAAACACCGCCCCGCCCGCCTTTGCCCCTCGCGCTCCTAATCCTGCTCCTAATCCTGCTCCCAATCTCCCTCCCTACGGACCCCCAAATCCCGCCCCGCCCGCCCGGCCCCATGACATCCCGCCGGGCCCCTCACCCCCCGCCAGCACTCCAGCGGCCCAGAACCCTGCGGACCGCGGACCGTGGACTGCGGACTGCGGACCGTCCCCTTCCGCCAACCACTCAACCCCCGCAGATCCCACTCCGCACTCTGCACTCTGCACTCCGCACTCTCCCGCCCCACAGGATCCTCCTCCAACCACAGGCGGACCGCCTCTCGTCGGATCCTTTGGAGCACCCTTTGTCGCATCCTTTGTCGCCCACCAGCCTCCTCCAAATCCGGGGGAACTGCCTCTCAATCGGTGTCATCAGTGCCACCCGTGGTTAAACAATGCAACCGCCCGATTTGCCCGTGCGCTGCGAACAATTTCTTCCCTGTACCTCTTCCCTCCTCTCCGCTTTAATTGCCCATCCGAACGCGTCTGCCGCTCCCCGTCCACCCCGCAGCATCCTTCCCCCACGCTCCACGCTCGACACGCTAGTCACGCTCCACGCTTCAGTCGCCGCCTCGGCGCGCCGCCTTTCTGCACCATTCCTGCACTGTTTCCGCCCCGCTTTCTTATTGGCGCTTTTCGCAACTCTCTCAGCATCAATCATTTCCAACTTCCCCACTCCCGCCATGGTGCAATTCTGCTCTACCCCAGACTGCCCCGTTCCTTGCGGCCAATTCCGCAGCCGCCCTCAAAGAATGCCCCTGGCCGAGGTGCAGCCGCTCAATTCCTCAAAAACCGGATTGCCCTTTGCCGCCGTCTGCGCCATAACTTCCCCCATGTTGGCCAAGGTCTGTTCGGCCGCCGTCAATGGCATCGAAGCGTACCCGGTCGAGGTCAAGGTGAACGCCGGGTATGGAGACACCATCATCGTGATTGTCGGGCTGCCCGATGCCGCCGTCAAAGAATCGCGCGACCGGGTCATGACCGCCCTCATCAACTCCGGCTTCAATTTCACTTTCGGCCGCACCACGATCAACCTGGCGCCGGCCGACGTGAAAAAGGAGGGGCCGAGCTTCGACCTGCCGATTGCGGTCGGCATGGTCCTTGCCAGCGAACAGATGGAGTCCAACCAACTGGACAATTTCATGGTCGTGGGCGAACTCGCCCTGGACGGAGGAGTGCGTCCGGTCAAAGGGGTGCTGCCCATCGCCTTGCGCGCCCGGGCGGAAGGCAAGGTCGGGGTCTTGGTGCCCCCGGAGAACGCGGCCGAGGCGGCCGTGGTCGCCGGCTTGCAGGTCATCCCGATTCACAATCTGCGCGAAGCCACCAGCTTCCTCGAAGGGCAAACCACCATTACCCCAACCACGGTGGATATTGCGGAGATTTTCCAGCGCCGGGACGATGAGGAAATGGACTTCGCCGAGGTCAAAGGCCAGGAGAACGTCAAGCGGGCGATGGAGATTGCCGCCGCCGGCGGCCACAACATCCTGCTTATCGGCCCCCCGGGCGCGGGCAAATCGATGCTGGCCAAGCGATTGGCCACGATTCTCCCGCCCCTCACGCTCGAGGAGGCCCTCGAGACGACCAAAATTCACAGTATCGTCGGCCTGCTGGCCCCCGGCCAGGCCCTGGTGACCCGACGCCCCTTCCGCGCTCCCCATCACACCGCCAGCGACGCCGGCCTGCTGGGCGGCAACATCAACCCAACCCCAGGCGAGATTTCCCTCGCACACCACGGCGTTTTGTTCCTGGACGAATTGCCGGAATTCAAACGCAGTGTCCTGGAAACCATGCGCCAACCGCTCGAGGAAGGCCGGGTGACGATTTCGCGCGCCGCCGGCACGATGACCTTTCCCTCGCAGTTCATGCTGGTGGCGGCGATGAACCCGACGCCGGACGGCAAAATGCCCGGCGAGTCGAGCAGCACCCCGCGCGACATTCAGCGT
Source organism: uncultured bacterium (assembly GCA_963713735.1). Taxonomy (GTDB): domain Bacteria; phylum Verrucomicrobiota; class Verrucomicrobiia; order Limisphaerales; family UBA8199; genus CAVQND01. The sequence goes on along the minus strand of CAVQND010000029.1, from coordinate 77,251 downwards.
TACCTGGGCCGCATCTCGGGCCCGCTGCTGGACCGCATCGACCTGCACGTCGAGGTCCCCGCCGTCAAGTTCCGCGAAATCACCAGCGAACGCACCGGCGAGACCTCCGCCCAAATCCGGGAGCGTGTCATCGCCGCCCGCCAACGCCAGCAGGAGCGGTTCAAGCACAAGCCCAAAATCACCTGTAACGCCCGCATGGGCAGCCGCGAACTCAAGCAGTATTGCCCCCTGGACGAGGCCACCCTCGAGATGCTCAAGTTCGCCATGGCCGACCTGAACTTCAGCGCCCGCGCCTACGACCGCATTTTGAAAGTCGCCCGCACCATCGCCGACCTGGCCGGGTCGGAGAACCTCCTCAGCGACCACATCTCCGAGGCCATCCAATACCGTTCGCTGGATCGGCAACTGTGGACCTGAAGCCAACTGCGGTTTGAACGCGCGCAAATGCGGAACGACTCCGCTCTCATTACTGTCGGTGTGTTGGTGTGTTCGCGCGTGTTTTTGGGCTTGCGAGGATGCGGGCCGAGGATCAACTTGGAATTGGTATGTCACTGGCAGAGATTGTTCCTGAGACTCGCAGCGTTTCGGCCACGGACAAATTGCCTTCGATCAGGCCCTTGGCGGAACAGGTGGACGCTGAAGGGGACCTCGTGCCTTTCGAGCACGGCCGAACGTGTATCGTTTCCACGCTCGTTTTCGAGCCTGGCGCGCGCGCGGTTCTCCGACAGGAGGTGAGGTGAGCGGGGATCAGATAGGCCGACTGGTGGACGGACTGTACCGGGAGCGAGTCCTCGAGGCGCGCGCCATGGCGGCGGAGGACAAGTTGCTTGCGGGAGAAGAACTCTTCGAGTACGCGTGCTCGATCACGCTGGCCGGCATCCGCAGCCAGTTCCCCGGGGCGACTGAGGCCGAGTGCCGCCGGATCCTCGAGGCGCGTCTGGAACTGCGGGAGCGGATGGAGAGCACACCGTGACGGCCAGCGAGAGCATTGTGGTCCGAGTGGCCGACGCCTTGGAGGCGGGCGGCCTTGCCTATATGCTGAGCGGCTCGTTCTCTAGCAACTACTATGGCATTCCGCGTTCGACCAAAGACGCCGATTTCGTCGTTCAAGTGCCTGGCGCCCTGGGAGAGGACTTTGCCGCCCGGCTGGGAGAGGACCTCGTGCTCGATCCTCAATTGTCGTTCGAAACAAACACCGGGACATTTCGCCAAGTGCTCCGCCATCGGGGCCGGGGCTTCAAAGTCGAGCTGTTCGCGCTTTCGCAGGACGCGCACGACCAGGCGCGGTTTGAACGGCGGCGGACTGCGCCGCTATTCGGGCGACATGTCTGGCTGCCCTCGCCGGAGGATGTCATAGTGACGAAGCTCCGGTGGGCGCGCGGCAAAGACAAGGACGACGCGCGGGATGTAATGGCCGTTCAAGCCCGCCGCCTGGACTGGTCCTATATCCGGGGCTGGTGCAGCCGCCATGGGACGCTCGCCTTACTGGAACAGCTTCAGGAGTCCATCCCCGATCTGGGCGCGGAACGGTAGTCCCCTGCGCCTCCGAGCATTGACCCCACATCGAGGCGCTGCAGTTGTCCGAAGCGATGGGCAGGAGGCTTGGGACCTGCCTGAGATGACAGCAATTTGCTTTCTTGCCGCCGGCTTGATGCTTCGCGGGTGAGGGAGAATTGGTTTGGGGTCTCGCTCCTTTTTTTTCCATGCTGCCAGAGCGGGACGAGGTTGTCAGCCGCAAATGTCGCCGGTTTTCTAGCGGTTTCGGCGCAGATTTCCCGGCGTGGGGACGATGAGAAAACAGACTTCGCCCAGGTCAAAGGCCAGGAGAACGTCAAGCGGGCGATGGAGATTGCCACCGCTGGCGGCCACAATCCGCTAACATTGTGCGGAATCACCCGGTCCGGTGTAAGTTGCTGATTATCAACCTGCTGCGCCTGGGAAACTCTCCCTGTCGAACGGCACGAACGCTTCGGCGTGATTTGAGGACTTGACCGGCCACGGGAGGTTGCGTATAAACTATGTAGAAACATGGCTGACATGATGGCAACCACAAGTGGGGCACAAGTGGGGCAATAGCCTCGCGGTTCGGCTCCCGAAAGCTCTTGCCGATGAAGTTCAAGTGCACGAAGGAGCAAAAGTAGAACTCGTTCCCACCTTCGAGGGTGTTTTGGTAAAGACCAAGCGGAGGCCTCGCTACCGGCTCTCGGATTTGCTGGCCGGCATCACGCCAGACAATGTGCATCCGGAAACCGACTGGGGGCGGTCCGTCGGCAAAGAGCGCCTCCCATGAAGGCGCCCGGGCGCGGTGATTTGCTTTGGATCGATTTCGATCCACAGAAGGGGCGAGAGCAGGCCGGGAGGCGGCCCGCCCTCGTATTGACTCCGGCGCGCTACAACGGGCTGGTCGGTTTGCTGATCGCCTGCCCCGCCACCGCGCACGCAAAGGGTTACCCGTTTGAGGCAGCAATCCCGGATCGCCTGCCTGATTGCGCTCCCGCCCAGTCTCGGTCACAACTTCCCCCAGCATGTCGCCAAAACCTCTCTTCTGGCTTGACCTCCGGGCATGGCAGCCCGACAGTTGAGGGTATGGCGCAGGCCAACTCAGCCACCGTCGAACCGTTTGCTGCCCGCCTGCTGAACCGTCAGGAGGCAGAGCAGGAGGACCGCCTTTTCTGGCATTCCAAGACGCCCGCGGAGCGTCTGACTGCGGCCGAGCGGTTGCGTCAGGTCGCTTATGGCTACGATGCTTCTACCGCCCGAATTCAGACGGTTGTTGTCCGCACTCGCCTCAAACAAGGTTGAGTACCTGGTCGGCGGCGGCTACGCCGTGATTTACCACGGCTATGTCCGCACCACGGGCGACTTGGACATCTGGGTTGCGCTTAATGCTAACAACGCCGCCAAAATTGAGTCGGCGATCCGCTCACTCCGTTTCAACCCACCTGGCCTCAAAGCTGAATGGTTCGTGAGCAGAGGTTCGGTTCTGCGCGTCGGCCAGGAACCTCTGCGCTTCGACATGATTAATGACATTGATGGGGTGACGTTCGCGGAATGCTACGCTCGCCGGATCACGACCAACCGCGAAGGGGTCGAGGTGAACATGGTCAATGGCAATGCGACTAGGGAGCGAACGCCAAATCCCTTGCGCTGAGGCGCCGGCCTCTGCTACAGGCAGCAGCCGTGGTTTCAGAATGTTGGAATTGCGCCCCAATCCGGGACCTTGGTTTTGCACAAGCTCTAAGCAGGGCGGCACCCCGCGCAGCCCGTGTCCTTGCATAATTGCCCCCGCGGACTTGTCCAACGTGTCACCGCTTGCTCGTCTCGAGGCAGAAAATATTCGTCACGCCCTTCAGGAAAATCTTGTCCTGCGCGAAGGCGGGGCTGGCGTGGAACGCGTCGCCCATCTCGGTTCGATACAATTCTTTGAATTGAGGGGCGGCTTCGACGACGACCGCCGCGCCCTTTTGGCCGAAGAGATAGAGATGGTTTGCGGCCAGGCTCGGTGAGGCATGGAATTCCATCTCGAAATCGTGCTCCCATTGCTTTTTGCCGTCCTTGGCGTTCAAGCAGGTCAGCAGCCCGGAGGTGGTGAGGGTGAAGACCAGTTCGCCGTTGCTGACGGGGCTGGTTATGTCGGGCACGTTGTCTTCGACCACCCACGCCACATGCGTCTTGGTTACGTCACCTTGGCCGTCGGGACGAATGGCCATCAGCTTTTCCGACGGGCTGACGGCAAAAACCAATCCGCCCGCGAAGATGGGTGAGGGGGTAATCTCGCCGTCCAGCCCCTCGACGCGCCACAACTCGGCCCCGTCCGCAGCCGAATAGGCAATGACCCACGGCACCGCCATCGTAATGACCTGTGGTTTTCCTGCCGCCTCGATGACGATCGGCGTCGCCCAGGATGCGCCCACCTTCCGCGGCGTCTGCCAAACCACCCGGCCTGTGCGCCCGTCCAGGGCGTAAAGTTTGGACCTGCCTTCTTCATTGTCGCCCTGGTCCAGTTGCAGGATCAGCCGGTCCCGCCAGGTCGCCAGCGACGCCGCATGGCCATAAGGATTCTTGAGCGGACCAAAGCTCTTCGACCAGACGAGCTTGCCCTCGAACGTCAATGCCGCCATGTCGCCGTTGGCGAAAAACACATAGAGACGCCGTCCGTCCGAGGCCATCGTCGAGGCGGCATAGCCCGTCGTATCGGGGACCTCCCCTGGCTGGGCCGGGCTGCCGGGGACATTGGCCACCGGCTGGCGCCAGAGCAACTGGCCGGTCTTTCCATCCAGGCAGAACACCTCTCGCCTGGCGGCGTCGCCACCCGAGAAAAAGACCCGGTCTCCCCACGTGATCGGGGAGTTGAACCCGCTCGCCGGCACCGGGGATTTTCCAGGCAACCCCCGCCCCGGTCTTCACGTCCCAGCTTGTCGGGGCATTGGTAAAGGGCGAAACCCCTCCCCCCTCGGCCCCGCGGAACCGGGGCCAGTTCCGCTTGAGTTCATCGAGCGTCGCCGCATCGCTCGGCAGCGGCGCGGCGTCGGCCCCGCCCCCGAGCAATTTGTCCACCTCGGCCTGGCCGCTCCGGCAAGACCGTTTTCAGACCCAGGCTCGCCACAAAGAGCCCTGCGCCAACGGTGGCGCCGCAAGCCGCCACCGACCATCGAGCCAGGGCGGCGGCGCGGACAGCCTCGAGGCCCGCCTCCGGGTTGGGCCTGGGCAATGGCGGCCGCTTCCGATAATCGGCCACCCGGGCGCCGGCTATCCCAAAGAGGGCTGCGGCGCCCAGCAACATCCAGACGCCCGAGTTCATTCGCCATAAATGGCGAAAATGGCTCTGGCGAAGCTCCAAATCAAGCAGGCGAATGTTCTGTTTGAGCTGCTCCTCGGCCGGATTGAGCCTGAGTTTCTCTTTCAAATCCGCAAGCCGGGAACTGACTTGAGCAGGTCATCGGTCCTGGCATTCACATAGCCCAGCAGCATCCCCACGGCGACCAGCACCGCAAACACCCCGGCCATCCATTGCGTAAGCAGCCAGGCGTGACGGGCCTGCCCCGCGCTGCCCGGAGGCGGCTCGACGGCCTCTGCCTGGACTTGCAGCTTTTCGCTCATTTGACCTGCAATGTGCTTGAGAGAACCTGTCAAACTCTGCTTTGACATATCCCTGCGCCGCTTGAGCTCACTGGGACAGTGTTCAAGACAACGCGCGCAGGACAAACAGGCCCCGCGGTCCGGTTCGTAATCGGTTCGTTGCGGGCGAACGGACAAGGAAATGAGTTTCGCGCCAATGACCAACCCGACCCACGCCCCAAAAAGCCAGCCGCCCAAGCGGAACTTGTGCCGAATGGCGGCGGCCTCGGTCAGGAGCGCTTTCGGATTCTGGCGGGCGCGTTCCAAGGCCTGGTCGTCGGAGGTGGGGGCCCCGGTCTTTGGCGGCGTGTCGCGCTCGCGCACGAAGCGCTCGGCCAGGCTGACAGTCGGGTGCAACAGCGAGGCCGGACCGCTGAAGCGCCCGCCGAGCCAACCGCCGGCGCCTACCAGTAGCGGCAGTAAAAGGAGCAGCCAGACCAGGCGCCGCCGAGCCGTGGCGAGCGCCTCTGGCTCGGGTTTGCCGGACTCAGGTTGCCGGATGGCGCCGAACGGGCAGTAGGCCCCGCAGAGCCGGCATTGGCTGCAGTGGTCGGGAGTGACCCGCAGCCGCCATTGGGCAACCGAGCCGGCCAGCTTGAGCAACGCCCCGTAGGGACACAAAAACCGGCAATAAGGCCGCCCCACAAACACCCCCAGCACCAGCAACCCCGCCCCTGCCAGCACCATCAGGGCCCGCCCGCTCATTCGGAATACCGGAACGAACGGGTCGTATTGGCAAATGAGGAACACGCTGCCGGTCGCCGCGAACAAGACCCCCGCTCCCAGGTACACAAACGGCAACAGGCTCAAGCCATGCTCCAGCCAGGACGGCACCTTCACCGGCTTGAGCAGCACCAAATCCTGCAACGCCCCGTGCGGGCAGACCCCTGCGCAGAACGTGCGGCCTGCAAACAGGGCAAAGGCCAGCGGCAGCACAAAAAAGGCCAGCACCCCCACCGGCACCGCATACCCGCTATCGCTCAGTGCCAGGACCACATCCTGCAACGAGCCGATGGCGCAAACGCATCCTTTGCGGTAGAACCCGAAGTAGGCCAGCGAGAACAGGGATAGCGCCACCACCCCGCGGCGCGAGCGATTCCCAAGCACCAGCCACGTCGCCACCCCGAGCGACGCCCCCAGCACTGCCACATCGAGATACTGGTAAAAGAGCCCTCGCGCCGCCGGCGTTGTCGTGGCCGGAAGCTGATGGCTGGTCTCGGCAAAATCCGGCGGCGGAAACCGCTGCTCGGCAAACGCGCTCACCGGGCAGAAGAGGAGAAAAACGCCAAACGCCAAACGCAACCACACCAAGCGCCCGTGCCACAACAACTTCGGTGCTTTGGGCGGCATTCTAACAAACTGGCTTTGCCTGGCGTCCGGAGCGTGGAGCGTCGGGGCGTAAGGCGTGGGGGCGTCGTAGCACTTGCCACGCTTGACGCTCTCACGCTTCACGCTCCAACCCAAGCCGCACTCCGCACTGTCAGGGCGCCAGCTCATTCAGGAACTCATGGTCTTGAGCAGATAGGGATGCTCGGCTGGCAGGCGGCGGAAGGCATCACCCGGGCAGACCCTTGAGATGGCGCATTCGTTGCAGTTCAGACAGCGGTCGTGGCGGACCTGGAGGAAAAAGGAGCCGTTGCCGAAACGGGTGCATCCTTCGACGCACTTGGCGCAGCCGATGCAAAGCTGCTCGTCAATGGTGTACTCGTAATAGGGGTCCTCGATGTAGGAGCGCTTGATAGCGGCAGTCGGACAGAGGCAGTTCTCGGCGCCGGTATTGAGGTCGTTGGGCGCCGGCTCGAAATAGGCGGTGCAAAGCTGACAATACCCGCAGATGGCGTAGGCCTGGACGCACTTGACGGCCGACTGTTCCAGCACGCAATGGGTGGCGCAATTGTTGCAACGAACGCACTTCTCCGGATCGATTTGCCAAACCGTCCCCGCGCCCGCTGCTGCGCCCCGCCGCCAGGCCCAGCAGACCGCCCAGACCCGCCAACGCCGCCGCCCGCGCCCCGTCCCGCAGAAACTGCCGGCGATGGATGGCTCCCGGATTTGAAAACTGCCCCGTCGCACTCGTCAACGGATCACTCATGTCACTGCCTGCGCTCACGCCTTGGCCCTCATCACCCGCACATCTCCGCCGACCAGGTCCAGAACATAAATCCGGCCCTGCGCATCCACCGCGGCGTCCAGGCCGCCCAGCAGGCCATCGGACCCATCATGCAGCGCCCCGGCCCTGGCATTTTCCGGGAACGACTCGGGCCCGGCCACAACGCTCTCGAACACGCCCTCGGCCGAGTAGATTTTGACCCGCGGCAGTCCTTTCTCACAAGTCACATAGCGGCCGTCCGGGAGCAGGGCAAGGCCCACCGGGTTGCAGCATCCGCAAAAGCCTGTCGATCGCGGCGGTGGCTTTTCCCCAGGACGACTCGAGGTCGCCGTTGGCGTTATAAACCTCCACCGAATGGCGTCCGGGATTGTTCACGCGCAGCAGGCCGTCACGGCCCATTTTCACGTCCAGGTAAGGGCTGGGAACGATGAGACCGGGGATATTGCGCTCCTTGTTCTTCTCGCCGATGCGCCCGGCCAGTTTGCCGGACAACTCATAATGCAACACCACCCGGTTGCCCGCGTCGGCCACGAAGACGTCTTTTCCCGCCACCGCCAGGCCCGTCAGCCAGACCTTCTTGCCGGGCGATTCCCACGCCGCCAACCGCCGGCCTTTGGGGTCAAAGACTTCCACGTGCTCCCGCAGACCCGCATAGACCGTCCCATCGCCCGCCACGGCAACGCACCGCGCCGGGGCCGCCAAGGCCACCTGCCCGAGCAGTCTCCCCTCGCCGTCAAGCACGCTCACGCCGTTCCTGGCCGCGATGTACAAGTGGTCCTCCGGGCCCACGGCCAACCGCCGCGGCCCGGGTCCCGGGCAGGCAAAGCGCCCGGCCTGCTCATACCGCACGAGCTTGGGGTCGGTCTTGCTCACCCGCCCCAGGTCGTATGCAAATGGATTGGCGCTCCCCTGCGCGGCGCCCGCCAGCGAAACGCCCCCCAAGGCAAGCCATCCTGCCCCACTTGCGCTCCGCCGCAGAAATGCGCGCCGCGTAATAGCCTGATTCCGAATCTTCATCTTCAACCTCCGGGTCGAGCGCCCTTGGCGGAAAGTGCCCGGGGCAGGCCGCAAGACGCAAATACCGCGCAGCCCCGGCAAACACCCCGGCTGACGCAGCGTTGGCCCGCGGACCTTCCGGGCCGCGCCGCCAGTCCGCCCGCAGCCATCAGCAAGCCCAGCAGACCGCCGCGCGCGGCGGCGCGCAGAAACTCGCGCCGGCTTTCAACTCTTTCCAGGGAACGGTGCATAGCATGTGATCCAACAATAACACGAAAAGCTTCCTCTACGAGCGGAAAAGCCGCTACCACAGAATTGTCAATTGCCAACCCTTTTTTGCTCTCACAACAACCATTTTTACAAAGGACCCATGCCCTCCCGCCTGGCGCAAACCGACGCAGGCAGGAGGCCCGCGCCACGGCCTCGCTCTCGCCCTTCTGCCTTCTGCCTTCTGCCTTCTGCCTTCTACCTTCTACCTTCCCCCTCACCTCACCTCCAGCTTCACGTGGCGCCGCTCCAGCGTGCTCCCTTCGTTGACCGCCACATTGGCCAGCGCAATATTGTAATCCGCTCAAAGCCCCGATCTCCGTCGAGCGCGCGGTGGTCAGATCGCGCTGCAAGGAGCAGGACTTGGAAACTGGTGCTCTTGCCGTTTTCGAGCTTCTTCTGTTCTGCGTTCAGCGCGGCCTCGGCGTAAATCCTGGCCTCCCGTGTGGCCCCAGCCCGTTGGAGGGCAGTCTTCGCCACCGCAATGGCATCCTCAATCTGGATAAGAATGTTCTGCTGCAACTGCTTCAATTGAAGCGCAATTTGGTCCTTCGTCAGCTTGGCGGCTTTATAGGTGTTCCGGGCGTTGACGCGGCCCAGGGGGAAGGACACCTGGCCCCCGATGGTCCAGTACGGATTGTCTCTGCTCCCAACCTGATCCAGCGTAGTGTCGAAGTTCACCGTGCTGGAGCCAATATAGCCCGCCGTGCCTACAAGGTCCAATTCGGGAAACATCTGGTTCTTCTGGAACTTCACGATGTAGCCCTGCTTTTCCAGGGCCAGCTTCTGCTGCAGCAGATCCGGACGCAGGCTCAAGCCCTTGCTCCAGCTCTCCTGCAGATCAAAGCGTTGGGGCACCGCCACCAACTGCTCCACCGGTTGCACCGAAACATCCTTCCAATTTGAATATTCGTCGCTCAGGAGGCTCTTGAGCACCCGCTGCTGGGTGCTTTCGGTGCCCAGGGCCGCCAGCAAGTCCGCCCGGCTGGCCGCCGCCTGTGATTCCGCCTGCTTCTCGTCCAGAGGCGCCAGGGTCCCCACCAGCACGCGTTTCCGGTTCTCCGCCAGCAATTGCTCGGCCAGCTCGAGCGCTTTCTGCTGCACCACGATGTTTTCCTGTGAAAAGATCAGGTTGTAATAGGCCTGCTCCACCGCCGTAATCGTGTTCATCACCTGCGCCCGCAAATCCAGTTCCGTGATCTTGAGGTTCTTCTTGTCCAAAAAAATCTGCAGACGGGTGTTGTCAATCCAGAAATTCTTCAACACCGGCTGGGTGAAAGTCGCCAAACCGACACCCCCGTTGGCGCTCTCGAAGAAATGGCGCGTGGAGACCGTTGAGAAATTGGTGGACAAAAAGCTGATGGTCTTGCCGCTGTTGATATCCACAAAACTATTGGTGACCACATTGGCCGGCCCAATGCCCATGCTCGGTTGGGTGCCGTAAGTGTCCGAGGCCTGCGCCCCGATGCTATACGTCGTGCCCCAGGGCAGCATTCCCCCCAACGACGTGTTGAATGTATTCATATCCATCTCGGTGCCGCCGTAAGTGCGGCCCTGCGGGTCAATCCCACCCGGCGAACGGCTGTAATCATGCCCGCCGGACACCGAAAGGGTCGGGTCGTAAGGGCCGTAGGCCGCCCGCAGCGTAAACCGGGAAACCTCCGGATTGAACCGTTTGATCTGCACGTCCAGGTTGTGCTCGAGGGCCGCCTGGATGCAGTCCTCCAAATTCAGCTTGCGGAGTTCCAGCGCGTTCGTTTGCCCGGATACCCCCAGGGAGGTTCCGGCAAGTACCAACAAGATTCTAAAGAGTCTCATCGCGGGTGAAGTCTGAGGATTTTGTTTCGTTCCGTCAAATACTCATACACATTGACACATCACAGCTAAAAAGGTTTCAAGCTCATTTTCCACAAATCGGCGAGGGCACAGGGCGGCTCCAACCGCATATTTCACGATTCCCGGAAGGCGCGGCATGTGCGTGGACGTTGCTGTTTTGGCGTAACATGCCGCTCCTAAAGGAGCTTGAGGTTTTCCGGACGCTTTGACTGGCCCCTAACCCGCCGCGGCCCTTTTGAGGCGATCGGCCAGCGCCGCCCAATCATTGCCCTCCGGCAAGGCCTCCACCACGATCCATTCCGCCCCCGCCTCGTCGCACCGGTGCAACTCGGCATAGATCGCCCGCGCAAAGGCCGGCGGGTCTCGGGGAATCACGCTCACGCGGCCAAAGCCCTTGGCCGAGGGAATCCTCGTGTGCGCAATCACATGGAGCTTCGCCCGCCGCGCTCCGCACGCCGCACTGCGCGCCTTCAACTCCTGTTCGTCCTGCCACGCCCAAATCACCAGCTTGGCCCGAGGCGCATAATGCCTCGGCAACTGGCCGGGGCTCTTCAGAATGCCGCCCCCCTCCGACGCGCCCAGCGCCAGCCGGCCAGTGACTGCCAGCAGGGCTGCCTCATGAATCATGCCCGGCCGCAGCAGCCGCGGCGGACTCACTGAAAGGTCCAGCACCGTGGACTCGATGCCCACCTGCGATTGGCCCCCATCCACGATCAGCGGAATCTTGTCTCCCAGATACTTGCGGACGTGCTCGGCGCGCGTCGGCGAGAGACAATTGGACAGGTTGGCGCTCGGGGCGGCCACCGGGAAACCGCACTGCCGAATGACCGCCTGGATGAACGGATGGCTGGGCCAGCGCACCCCGGCCGTCGGCCCGCCGGCCGTAACCACGTCCGGGATGGCCTCAGAGCGCGGCAACACCATCGTCAACGGCCCCGGCCAGAACGCCCTGGCTAACCTGGCGGCTGCCGCCGGCCACTGGGCCACACACTCCCGCGCCATCGCAATGCTCGCTACGTGGACAATGATCGGGTTGCGCGCCGGGCGGCCTTTCACCTCGTAGATGCGCGCGACTGCCCTCCCATCCAAGGCGTTGCCCGCCAGGCCATAGACCGTCTCCGTCGGCAGCCCCACCACCTCCCCCGCCCGCAGCAACGCCGCCGCCCGCTCGACAGCGGCTTGAAAAAGCCGCGGGGTGTTGGTCGGCAGAATCTCAGCCTGGTGACTCTTCATGGCCCACTCGTGCGCCGGCTCCTAATCCTAATCCTAATCTTAGTCTCCTTATTGGAAAAACGGGGTCACGTCTCCACATTCCACGCATCCCAATTGACGGCAGCCAAAGGCGGGACGGACTGCGCGGCCGCGGGCATGGCCGTCAAAGGCTTCGGGCAACGTTTGCCCAAGGACATGCCCCTGCGCCGAATGATCCAACAGTTGTTGGAAGAGATCTCCGTTTGCTGAATGTGAAATGTGGAGACGTGACCCCAATGTGCAATGTGCGCAATGCAATTCGGCGCTGGACGCTGAAGATCTGCTGTAGAGTGGAATTGCGCCAGCCGGAAGGGAGGGAGGGCAGAAGTGGTTGATCCAGAGAGGACTGTGAAAAGCGCGAAGAAAAAGTGACGCAGAAGTGGCGCGCAAATGGCGGAGAAGGACACCGCGACAAAGGCGCCACGGAGGCCCGTACCGATGGGTCCACATTCCACGGTCAAACCGCAAAATCCGAACACGTCTAACTGGACGATCGTAACCAAGGGACAGTTAGTATGGCGCCTCGCCCCCAGAAACGCATCACGCACGCCGTATCCTTTCGAGAACCACTCGGTCTTGAAGTTCCATAAGATCAATGGTGCCGCTTTTGATAATTGCTCTCAAGCTCCGGCACGACGGCAACTTTTAGGGGAATGGTGTCAAGCCTGTTGGTGCGGTTGAAAAACAGACTCATTCCCACCAGGGCTTTTGTGTCCATGTTCACTTCAACGTCAATCCTATCCGGGCCGAGTTTATCCGCGTCCTCCGTCCACGTTACGCGACAATAAGGCAGGTGGTCCTTTCTGACATCGTATGGCCCGTCCAACCTCGGCGGCTTGTCTGAGCGCGTCAGCACAGGCTTGTAGCCAAGCCTGCGCAGGGCGTCCCGCGCCATTGCGATAGCCTCGTCGGTGGTCATGTGGTCGCGGCCCACGTATTTGCCGAAGTTCGCGGCCGGGTCCTGCTCGAAGAACCAGTTGGTTGGAGCGCGGAAACTGTCCACAAACCCACGGTGGTCAACACCAAACCAATAGTGGTTTGTTAGGACAACGGCACCTTGGACCCAATCCTTATACGGGGATATGCCTGACCACACCACTTGTCCGGCAGTAACCGGCTGTTTGATCGGCAAATTAAGCTTCGCAGCACACTCTGAGACATGGGGGAGCAGGGCTACGAGAACGGCGTTTGAATACGCTGCCGTCATGTGTATCAGTTCCATCATAACATCCCGGGCTAACGGTTGAATTGGTTCCGGGTCAAACCCCAAAACCCGAAAACCTTTAGCTGCCCGATCGAGATGAAGGGACAGTTAGGATAAAGGCTGGCCCTCAGAAACGCGTCATGCGCACCGTATCCGTTTGACCACTCGGTTTGGAAGTCTTGGACAAAATAAGCGTGGTCGACAAGGATTGAATTGTGCATAAATCCAATAGTCTGGTCCTTCTTCCACCCCGCAAAAGCGGACGGGCGGAGGCCTGCGTTTGCATAATAAGCGCTGTCAACGTTTTGCTTCTTGATGATGCCAAATGCCTCCGGCAGGTGGCCGCTCGCAGTGCTGCAACCGTCCAGGTAAACAAACCGATACTTGTGCGGAGCGCTTGTGAGAGGCATCGTTCCGAGAATAGCCCCAATCTCCGTTGCCGGAATGAACCTGTTGGTTGACATTGATGCGCCTATTCCTGTCGGGTCGCCGTGGCCCAAGTAAAACAAGTTTCGATTGGTTGCGTTGTAGATGGCAGCGCGAAAGGCCGCCCAGGCAGCGGGGGCGTTGGGATTGCCGGTGCCAAACGGAATGCGGTAGGCTTCGCCGCTGCTCGGGTCGGAGGTTGCTGGAGAAACCGGAAGGCCCAGGCCCTGTGCAATCGAAACAAACCCGTCAGTCGCGGTGTCCAACTCCGCAGCACCGACACAAGTTTGCCACGCCTGCTGGTTCGCTATAACCCACCCGCCGCGCGCCGGCCATGTGTCTGTTATTCGGTACGTCGGGGGTGTGGGCTTGGTTGTCTGAACTCGTTGAAGTCCCTCCGCATGAACGGTCGTCAGGTTAAAAGTAAACGACGGGTCTGTGTGGAGGACGCCGTTCGGTCCTAACAGGTTCCACTCAACGTCAATGTTGCCGTCCGGTGTCGTCCCGACGAAGGAGCCAATATAGCCCGACCGGCTGCCGTACGTGTCCAATTGCCACTGGGCGTTCGCGTGGCCCGAGAAAGCAACGACGGCCAAACTATTGCTCAGTTCGCCGAACGTGCCCATCCAGTTCGGGAACGAAATCTCATTGTAGACGGTGACAGTGTTGGTAACGCTTTCTCCCTCGTAGATTATCTGGCTGCCGTCCTCCAGGCCGGTGCCAGGGTCAATGACCATGGCGTAAGCCGAGATGTTGTGAACACCATTGGTTAGTTCGGTTGTATCGAACTCCAGGAGCGGCGCAGGCAACTGAAATGGCGGGAGATAACTTGCGACGGGCACCCCGGAATCTTCCAGGCTAATGACCGTGATATTGCCCGATGGCCCAGCAACCTCCACAGGCAGCGTTACCACGCCGCCAATTGTCGTGCCGTTGGTAAGGCCGGAAAGTGTGATGGAGGGCGACGTTCCGGAGTAGGCGATCTGCACGCCGGAGATAACGGCGTAGCCGTCGTGCAGTCCCGGCAAGACGGTCAGCACCATGGGTTGCCCGGCCGTAACACCGACGTTCGACCAGAGCGCATAGTGCGTCCCGGCTATCCAGGGCGGCGGGTTGATCGTTGGATAGTTGTAGGTTGTTGTTTGGGTTCCCTGGCTCACGCCCCCGACGGTCAGCGTAAAATTCCCGTCGAAGGTGTACGCGTAGACGCTGTAAGTGCCTGTCGGCAAGCCGTTGAAGGTCAATGTGCCGGACTGTCCGGGGTAGGCGTAGATGTAGTTGGCGTACATCGGCTCGGTGGATCCGTTTGCCCAGGAGCCGGGAAATAGTTGGCGGCCAGGCTGACCCCGCTGAGCGTTTGGCCGTCGGGCTGCACCAGGTTGCAGATGGGTCCTGGAACCCGCCACCCCAGGTAGTCCCAGAAGTTGTAGCCGGGCGCCCCGGCTGCCGCCGGGCCGGTTTCCGGGCTGGAGGTTCCGCCGCCAAAATCCATGTTGAGGAGCGTCAAGGGGCTCGAAGCCGCCGCCGCCGGTGGGCACGAGTTGCAACCCGGAGACCAGAGCGTAGTTCAGGGAGTCCACATGCACGTCCACCGTCACCGATTGGCCGCTAGAAACGCTCAGCCCGCGAAAGACGACGTATTGTATCCCTTCGGTCCAGGTCGAGGATTGCCAGGCGGTGCCCGATGGGGTGGTCGAGAGGTACCAAGACTGTTGCCCGGGTCGTGACCGAAAAGACTGAATTGTCCGTGGTCGGCCCATGTCCGTAGAGATAGAGGTTGTAGGTCCCCGCCGGCACACCCGTGAGCGTGACGGTGATATCCTGCTGCCAGGGGTTGTAAGTGTACGAACTGAACATCGGGTCAGCGGCTCCGTTAGCCCAGTCTCCCGGCGCGTTCGAGATCTCCAAGTTGATGCCCGAGGGCGTTTGATCCGACCACAAAAGATTGTTGATTATGCTGTCGTACTGGTTGGGAAAGTATGAACCGGTCCAGAAATCATTGGCGTTTTGGCCGACCGCCGCCGGCCCCACTTTGTCGTTGGTGTGCCCCCCGAAGTTGATGTTCAGGATGTGGGTGTTGACGGTTATTCCGCCGGACATTGAGGTCATCGGCTGCGGGGAACCAGCGCCTTGGGCTTGCTGCGCCGCCAAAACGTGGGCCGCCGTCGCCGCGATGGCCAAGACGTTGTTTGTGGTCAAGCCCGCTTTAATGGCCGCCCGGGCAGCCGGGCTAAACGCTCCGCCCTGCGGCGAGAGATTCGCGAGCCCGGCCAGATCACCGGGGCCTATGCCGTTGGTGACGGCCGCCCACTCGGCGGGCGAGAGGTACTGGATCGGTGCGAGGACGCCCGCGGGCCCTGCTGTCGTTTTGCCAGTCAGGCTGTTTGTCAGGGCCATGAGGTCGGCGGTTGTATAGATCCGGTTTGGCCCTGTGTTTGCAAGGCCGCCGGAACCGACCCCAGTGGCGGACGTAGAGGAGCCGCCGGGCGCGGCGGCCGTGGGGTTAACCCCGCTTACCTGCGCCCAACAATCGAGAACCGCACAGCCAAATAAAACGGCAACGACCATCTTAATAACAATCTAATCCTTCCGTGGCACGGCCACTTCGTGAGCCCGCGGCGGCTCAAGTTTATCTACTGTGTCCTCACACAATGCCGCCCCCATGGTACAGATTTGGAGGATTCCGTCAAGAGAAATAATTAAAAAAGCGCGTGTGAATATGATGCACGTTCATACCTTGCTCCACCGACAGCAAAACATGGCGAGCGGCGGTCATCGTTGTCGCTCGCGACCAAACTTCCATGGAATTTCAGGGCCAGGGCAAACGTTTGTTTTTTCCGCGCCGTTCAGGAAAAAACCGGCTTAGCCGTAAGTATTCAGCGAACTAGCGGGAGATAACGGAGGAAACAGAGATGAAACGGGCAGGGAGGCGCGTTCAACGGCGGCCGATTCGATCATCAGGGAGTGGCTTTGCCTGGCCCGCTCCTAATCCTAATCTTAGTCCTAATCCTGTTCCGATCTCCTTATTAGGATCAAGATGAGGATTAAGATTAGGGCTGATCCTGCACGCCCTACTCGTATCTGAGGGCCTCGATTGGGTCGAGCCGCGAGGCCTTGCGGGCGGGATAGAAGCCGAAGAAAACACCGACGGCCGCGCTGAAAGAGAAGGCATACACGAGCCATTCCGCAGGGATGAGCGTCGGCCAACCTTTGCTGGCGGCCAGCATTCGGGAAAAGGCAATGCCCAAGCCGATGCCGACCAGCCCGCCGATGGCGCTCAAGGTCACAGCCTCCGTCAGGAACTGAAGCAGGATGTCCCGTGCCCGCGCTCCGATGGCCATGCGGATGCCAATCTCCCGCGTCCGCTCCGTCACGCTGACCAGCATGATGTTCATGATGCCGATGCCCCCGACCACCAGGGAGACGCCGGCAATGGCCCCGAGCAGAATCGTCATGGTCTTGGATTGGGCCGTCACCACCTCGGCAATCTCCTGTTGGGTGCGGACGGTAAAATCGTCGTCTTTCTCGGGCGTGATGTGGTGGCGCTGGCGCAGCAAGTCGATGATCTGCTGCTGGACGGAGAAGAGCAAGGAAGGTTTGGCGGCCTGGACCATGAAATTGCGCAAGGTGGTCACCCGCTGGACGCGCTTCATGGAGCTGGTGTAGGGAATGACGACCAGGTCGTCCTGGTCCTGGCCCTGGACCGACAGCCCTTTGGGGGCGAGCATGCCCACCACGATAAAGGGGACATTCTTGACGCGCACGACCTGGCCCAGCGGGTCTTCGCCCGGAAACAATTGGTCGGCAATGGTCTTGCCGATGACCGCAACCTTGTTGGCGCTGCGCACGTCCTGGGCGCTGAACGAGGAGCCGATAATGACCGGCCACTGGCGGATGTCGAAATACTCGAAGCCTTCCCCCTGGATGCGCGTGAACCAGTTCTGGTTGCCGGCGGCAATCTGGGTCGAACTCTGGATTTCGGGGCTCAACTGTGTGACCCCGGTGACCTCGCGCCGGATGGCCTCCGCATCGTCGATCGTGAGCGTCCCGGCCCCGCCCCAGCCGGTTCGGGCCCCGGTGCGGCTCATGCTGCCCGACCAAACCAGCACCACGTTCTGGCCCATGCTGGCAATCTGCGCCTCGATCTGCGCCTTGGCGCCGTAGCCCAGGCTCACGGTGGCGATCACCGCCGCCACGCCGATAATCATCCCCAGCGTCGTGAGCAGGGTCCGCATCAGGTTCCGGCGCAGGGCGCGCAAGGCGATGGCAAGGGTGGCAACGATTCGCATCATACGGTCAATTGAACTGCTTGTTGCGCATCGCGCAAACGGGATAACTCGCTCTCCGCCTCCAGCCGTTCGGTCACCGGCGTGTCGCTCACCACCCGGCCATCGCGCATGATCAGGTTGCGCCGCGTGTAGCGGGCAATGTCCAGCTCGTGCGTCACCATCACCAGCGTAATCCCCTGGCGGTTGAGCTTCTGAAATACTCCCATGATCTCGATGCTCGTCTGGCTATCCAGGTTGCCCGTCGGCTCGTCCGCCAGCAAGAGGGCCGGCTGGTTGACCAGCGCCCGCGCGATGGCGACCCGTTGTTGCTGCCCGCCCGAAAGCTGGTTCGGATGATGGGTGGCCCACTCCGTCAGACCCACCGTCTCGAGGGCCTGCAAGGCGCGGGCCCGCTGCTCCCGGCCCCGCAGATGCGCGTGCTGATAAAGCATCGGCAGTTCCACATTCTCGACGGCCGAGGTGCGCGCCAGCAGGTTGAACCCTTGAAAAATGAACCCGATCTTCCGGTTCCGAATGTCGGCCAACTCGTCCGACTCCAATTGGGATACATCCGTCCCGTCCAGCAGGTAGCGCCCGCGGGTCGGACGGTCCAGGCATCCAATGATGTTCATGAGGGTGGACTTGCCCGAGCCGCTGGCGCCCATGACGGCCACGAACTCGCCCGTCTTGATCTCCGTAGAGACTCCCCGCACCGCGTGGACGTTGACCGCCCCGGTGTGGTAAACCTTGTGGATGTCCTCGATGTGCTATGACCGTGTTCATCGCGGGCTTCCTTTCCCTTGGAGGCGACTCAGAACCGCCTCCCCCCGCCGCCAAACGGATTGGGCGCCGGCCGTGAGGCGCCCGTATCTGTGGTCAGAATCCCGCAGACCACGTGCATCCCTTCCTTGAGGCCCTCCACCACCTCCGTCATGATGCCGTCATTGATGCCCACCTTGATCTGAACCGGCTTGAGCGTGACCGGGTCTTTCCCTTTGCCATCGGCCTTGTCGGCCAGCACATAGACCGTTCGCGTGACCTGCCGTTCCGGCCGGGACCGGCCTGCCCCCGGTCCGCCCGGCGCGCCCGCGCGAGGCCCGGCACCGCGCCCGCCCCCTCGAGGTTAAACCGGGCCCCAGGGCGGCCATTTGCGGCGCTGCGTTGGTCTTGCCGGCCGCTTCCAGGGGTCGGAACCGCAAGGCCCCATTGGGGATCTTCAAGGCATTGGTTCGCTCGGAGACGATAATCGAGACGTTGGCCGTCATGCCTGGCAGCAATTTCCTGTCCGGATTGCCCACCTCGATCACGCAATCATAGTTGATCACGTTCTGGTTGGTGATGGACCCGTAACGGACCTGGCTGACCTTGCCGGCGAAGGTGCGGTAAGGATAAGCGTCCACCATGAAGTTGACGTTCTGGCCCACTGAAACGCCTCCAATGTCCGCCTCCGAAACCAGCGCGTCAATCTGCATCTTCGTCAAATCCCCGGCCAGCAGGAACAGTGTCGGTGTGTTGAAACTGGCAGCCACCGTCTGGCCCACATCCACATTGCGGGAGATGACCACTCCGTCCACGGGGGCAAAGATCGTGCAGCGGGAAAGGTCCACTTTGGCGTTGGCCAGCGAGGCATCGGAAGACTGCAACTGCGCCTTGGCCTGCTCCAACTGCGCCACGGCTATGTCATGGTCGGAGGCCGAAATCAGGCGGTTCGAGTAGAGCGTACTCGCCCGGTCAGCCTGCACCTGGGCCAGGGCCAGGTTGGCCTTCGCATTGGCCACATCCGCCTCCGCCCGCAGCACGGCCACCTTGTAGGTCGCAGGCTCGATGTCCGCAATCACCTGGTTGGACTTCACCACCGAATTGAAATCCACATAAAGCTTCTCAATCCGGCCCGAAATCTGGCTCCCCACCTGCACGTTCACCACCGGGTCCAATTGGCCGGTCGCCGTCACCACCTGCGTCAAGTCCCCCCGCACCACCGGCGCGGTCTGGTACTCGATGGCCGTCTCATGGCTGCTCTCCCAATACCACACGCCGCCCCCGCCCGCCGCCAGCACCACCGCCAGCATCACCACCTTCATCCAGGGAAACCTTTTGTCGGTACGCATATTTATTCTTCTGCCCATTCAGGGCCTCGTTGCACAAGGACCGGATTCTACTCCAAAGGCCGCTTTCACTTCAATCCCGGACTTTAGACTTTAGAACTTAGACTTCCGGCCCTATGCTTGGCCCGTGCTTGACAGTCTCATTGAACAGCTTGCCGCCTCACGCCACCTGACCGAGGCTCAGGCCGCCCTGGCCGTCGAATTGCTCGCCGACGAGGCGATAGCCGTGACGTCCAAGGCCGATTTCCTGGCTCACCTGGCGCGCAAAGGGGAAACCACCGAGGAAATTGCCGCTTTCGCCCGCTGCTTGCGCGCCAAGTGCATCCCGGCGGCCCTCGACTGCCCGGTCGGGGCGGGTGAAATTCTCGATGTCGTCGGCACGGGCGGCGACCGCTTGAGCACCTTCAACATCTCGACTGCCGCTGCCCTGGTGGCGGCCGCCGCCGGCGCGCGCGTCGCCAAGCACGGCAACCGCGCCAGCACCTCGGCCATCGGCAGCGCCGATGTCCTCCAGGCCCTGGGCATCCCCCACGACCACGGACCGGAAGAGGCGGCCCGCTCCTTCCGCGAGCACGGATTCGCCTTCTTCTTTGCCCCCAAATACCATCCCGCTTTCCGGCACATCATCCCGGCGCGCAAGCTTTGCGCTCAGCGCGGCCAGAGCACCATCTTCAACTTCCTTGGCCCCCTCCTGAACCCCGCCCGCCCCACTGCCATCCTCGTGGGAGTGCCCCGCCCCGACCTCTGCGAACCCTTCGCCCGCGTCCTGCAGTCCCTCGGCCTGCGCCGTGCCATGGTCGTCTGCGGCGACGTGCCGGGCGAGGCGGGCGCCCTCCGCCACTTGGATGAATTGTCCACCCTCGGCCCCACCACCATCGCCGAGTTCTACCAGGAACGCGGCCTGGCCTGCTCCTCGCTGCCGCCCACGCTCTTTCCCCTCCAACGGGCCACCCTCCACGACCTGCGCGGAGGCGACCGCCAGACCAATGCCGCCATTATCCGGCGCGTCCTGGCCGGCGAAGAGCGCGGCCCCAAGCGCGACGTTGTCTTGCTCAACGCTGCCGCCGCTCTGTTTGTCGCCAGCCTGACTGCCAGCCTCATCGCCGGATGGGACCTCGCCGCCCGCGTCATCGACACCGGTCAGGCCCTGCGCAAACTCCAGGAATTGACACGCCCTTCAACCTGAATGACCCACTGGGCATTAGTCAGGAGCGGCATGTCAGCCCGCTGGAATGTGCCGTCGCGACATGCCGCTCCTGACGGAACTTGGCCCCCCGGGCGCCCCTGGACTATAAACATGGCGCTCCTGACGGAGTCGTTTAGCTCCGAGTGCCTGATGCGGGCTTACGGGCACGTGCGCCACCCTTCCGTATGCGGTTGGTGATCATAATTCCACAGTGCCGCGCTGTTCGAGCTTAGCATCAGGTCCACCACCTTCATCTGCGACACGTGGGCGTCGCAAAAGAGCACGTTGAAGGTCCTTCCATGCTGCGGAGGATTCTGGATGAGCTGCGCGAAAGGGCTGGACCAGGTGGGGGACGGCCAATCCACATTGCCGTCAAAACCCAGAAACTTACCCCAGAAGTTGGGGGGAGGAAACCACAAGTCGGTCGCCGAGTCGGTCAGGGCGATCATTTCGCTGGGCACTGACACTTGGGCCTCAGTAATGGCCGGATGTACCTGCGGAATCTGCGGACTGGCATCGGAGATGCCAAACCCGAGCCAACCCCAGGAATCGTTGGGGTTGCGCACGTACGAGGCTCCCCAGCAGTTATATGAATAACTGCCGTACCAGCCGCCGGTGTTGGGGTCTTCTATGTCCTTCCAGTCATAGATCGCGACTCTCCTGCACGTACATCTGCAGCGCCAGACCCATCTGGTGAAGGTTGCTCTTGCATCTAACAGACCAGCCTTTGGCCTTTGCCCGCGAGAGGGCGGGCAGCAGCAGCGCCGCCAGGATGGCGATGATGGCGATAACGACCAGCAGTTCGATGAGTGTAAATGCCGGACTGCCCTTGAACCTCCTGCCAGGTCCAAAACCGTTGACCGGACCCAATTTCCGGCAAGCCTCTTTCATAAAATCCTGTGTCGGCCGGATTAAAAGCCCCCCGAGCGGCAGAGTCAAGAACGATCGAGCGCCCAGCGCCGGCACATCGGCACCGGTCCCCCCTCCGAACTCCTGGCCGCAAGCCCTCAATTTCGAGCACCGTTGGCCTCAGACAGGTTTTTAGCGCGGTCCTTGGGACGTGCGTGACAGCTCCGTTAGGAGCGACATGTTCATAGGAACGCGGCCCTGCAACTTTTCCAGGACCCCTCCACCCCTCCAGTGGCGCGTTTCCAAGCACTGGGTCCGTGGTTTACGGCGAGCGCAGGCGGTAGAACCGGGCCGGATAATTCCTCCACTGGGGATCGCTGAAATAGGACGAGCCCGTCGTGAGGGTGTTCGTGGCCAGCGCAAACCAGGTGGCCAGGTTCGTGCTGGCCTCCACAACGACAACCAGGTTGCTAGCGCCGGTAATCGCAAACCCGAATTGATTGGTGCGCACACCAAAACTGGCATCGCCGGTCTGCATTTGTGCATTCCACAGCACGGCTGGGCACGATGGCCATGACTTAAAAAGCATAATGTTGGTTGGAGGAACTGAAACTGCCAAGTTGGTTCTCACAAAGGTGGCGTTGGTCTTCGCCCACAAGTCACGGAAGGAGAGCCATGACCCCGCCGTAGCGCCCAAGCAACCCCAGCCGACTACAACGACCTGATTCGTGCTCGCGGCGTTGTATATGCCAATTAAGTTCGTCCCCGAACCGGCAAAGCCAAGCGGGCGCACAAAGATTTCTCGCAGATTATTGGAGTAAACCTCAGTGCCACACTTGGCATAAGGGTCGTTGATAGCAGCAATGACCTCTGCGTTGGTCAAGTCTGCCGAGCTTATCCCACCGCCCGGCCTTAACTCCGAACCGGCAAGCGCGGACATCGTCATTTGGGCTTTGAGCCAGTCAGTGCCGTAGTAGTAAGCTTCTTCGCCCATGCACTCGCCGAACACAAAAAAATCCTCGCTATCCCAGAAACTGGCAAAGGGAGCGATGTATCGGAAGTCGGCAACAATGTTCTCAACGCTTGTCGGATAGCCCCCCAGCGACGGCGCCCCCCAGGCTCCACAGCTATTGCAGTAGCCTGGGGTTTCAGGTGGCAGTGGCCACACCGGAATGGTGAGGTGAACCCAAAACTTGTGTGGTGGCGCGACATTAGCCAAGGCGTTGCTAATGGAGGCGAACTCGTGCCGTGCATAGGCGTACGTAAGGTCATTGAAAGTGGCTCCTCGACAAGCGTCAAACATGATGCCGTCCACATCCCACGCAGCAAAGGTGTCCACGTCCTGCTGGAGCGTTGCGTCTGAGGTTCCTGGGAAGTTCTCACAAGTAGCAGCGCGAGAAGGCGCGTAGGCTGTGTAGAGAACCACTTTATACCCAAGCCCGTGCAGGTAGGCTGTAAGGGCCGGTATGCCGCCGTTGGTAATTGTATAAGGATTGGCTTGGAGTCTCCCATTAACGTCACGGTTCGTTGCCTGCCAGCCATCGTCAAGCCAGAAAGTCTGGTAGCCGGCGGCAAAGGTGCCATTGGCTTTCCAAACGGCGGCAAGGTTGGTCAAATACGCCTGGTAATAATTCCCCATGTTGCTGGGCGGCGAACCAAGATAGTCGTTGCAGGTGCAGAAACAGTTCGGCTTGTACGGCAGCGCGGAGGAGAACGAACGGGGATTGTTCCAGTTCCCTGGCCGGCCGGCCGGCCGGCCTAAGGCGGCGTAAATAAATAAAGGTATCAACTTCTGAGAATCGTGGTATGATAGCTGCACATGAGTGCTATTGCCGCGCTGACGCAGAAGTTCAGGGCCATTTGGCCACTCCTAAATGAGCGGACCCGGCGCCTTACCGCCGCCAATGAAGCTATGCAGAATGGGTTATGGCGGTGTCTGCGTGGTTCACCGGGCTTGTGGCTTGTCCCGCAAAGCCATCCTCAAGGGTATTGGCGAAATCGAGCGGGGCGACTCCTCGCTGGCGGAGCGCATCCGGCGCCCGGGCGCCGGACGCAAGAACCTCACGGTGTTGGATTCCGGGCTGGTGGCGGCGCTGGACGATTTGATTGAGGGCGGAACTCGCGGCGATCCGGAATCTCCCTTGCGCTGGGTCTGCAAGAGCACTCGGACCCTGGCCGAGGAGTTAAGCCAGCAAGCTCATCCGGTGAGCCACATGCGGGTGGCCCAACTGCTGCACGAGCAGGACTACAGTTTGCAGAGCAATCGGAAGCTGGAGGAAGGGGAGGACCACCCGGACCGCGACGCCCAATTTCGGCATATCAACCGGTGCGTGAAGCGGGCCTTGGCGGCGGGGGAGCCGGTCATTTCGGTGGACACCAAGAAGAAGGAACTGGTGGGCAACTACGCCAATAGCGGCCAACAATGGCGTGTGGCGAAACAACCGCAACGGGTCAAGGGGCACGACTTCCCGGGTCCCGAGGTGCCTCGCGCCTATCCCTACGGCATCTATGACTTGGGGCGCAACAGCGGATTCGTAAACGTGGGCACCGACCATGACACGGGGGCCTTTGCGGTGGCCTCGATTCGTGGGTGGTGGCGCTTTGAAGGGCGAAGACTTTATCCTGCGGGTCCGGACGCTGTGGATCACCGCCGATGGCGGAGGCAGCAATGGGTGGCGGCTGCGACTCTGGAAACTCGAGTTGCAGGGCTTTGCCGACGAAAGTGGGCTGTGCCTTTCCATCTGCCACTTTCCGCCCGGCACCAGCAAGTGGAACAAGATCGAACACCGACTCTTTTCGTTCATTTCGTCCAACTGGCGCGGTGAACCGTTGCGAGATTACCAGACGGTCGTGAACCTGATTGCCAGCACAACGACGGCCAAAGGATTGACGGTGACCTGCCGGCTGGATCGTCGAAAGTATCCGACGGGTAGAAAAGTCTCACGCGAGCAGATGAAGCAAGTGAACCTAAAGCCTAACAAGTTCCATGGTGAGTGGAACTATACCATCGAGCCTCACGGGTGAACCAACTTGATACCTTTATTTATTTACGCCGCCTAACCTAGCTGCCGGCAAGGGACCTTGTGAGGGAGCCGCTGCCAGCGTTCGTCACCGAGCCGCCGCGCACCAAAAGCGGAGGGAGAGTTCGGGCGGTGACGATACTAACTACAACGAATCGCTTCATACCTCGAGCTTTTTGCAAGGCCGGAGGTTGAGCAGGTTGTCTCCAAGGGCATACTGCTCTTCGTGTTTGAAAGAGGCGCCGCACAGTTGGGCGGGGCGCTGCCGGCTGGTGGGACAAAATCGCTTTTTGACGCGTCGCGCTTTTCATTGACCCTCCGTGGGTAAAGGAGAATTGGTTGCAGGTCGCGCTCATTCTGTTCAGCGGTTTGGCCGATTTTACCCGGCACCGGGCTTGCGTCAATCGCGGACCTGCATATAAATGGCATAGTCAGGAGCGGCATGTCAGCCCTCTGGAATGCGCGGTCGAGATATGCCGCTCCTGACGGAGCTTGGTCCCCTGGGCGCCGCTGGACTATAAACATGGCGCCCCTGACGGAGCTTTGGCGACGTGGCGGCTGGACTAACGGCTGCGGCGCATAGAGTATCCAGGCCAGGGTTCTGGAAATCCTTGCCGTCCGTTGATCCCCAGCTTAATCTCGCGCAATGAACCTGAGTCTTACCGTCCTTCTCCTGGCCTTGGCTGCGATGTCGAGGGCGGGGGCGGGGCTGCCGTCGGTGCCGGCCGCGCGGCAATCGGCCACCAACATTTACCACGGCGTCGTGGTGGTGGACGATTACCAGTGGCTCGAGGCCGCCCAAGCCCCGGCAGTCCGCGAGTGGACACGGCTCGAAGAACGAGCGGACGCGCGAGTATTTCGCTCGATTGCCGTACCGGGAGGGCATCGCGCAGGAACTCCGGCAATTGCGCGGCGAGGAATCCGCCCGCTACTCGGGGTTTCCGGAGGAGAAGGGAAGAATTTTCGGCCTGCGGTTCAAACCGCCGGGGCAGCAGCCGGTGCTGGTCCGGCTCTCCTCGCTCGAGCCGCCGGCCTTGTGGCGGACCATCTTCGATCCCAACGCCTACAACACGAACGGCACGACCGCCATCGATTGGTATGTCCCCTCCCCGGATGGCCGCCTGGTGGCTGTTTCTCTCTCGGAGGGCGGCAGCGAACAGGGCACGCTCCACTTCTTCGAGACGGAGACCGGCCAGGCGCTCGGCGACCAGGTCCCGCGCGTCCAGTTCCCCACCGGCGCGGGCAGCGCCGCCTGGGCGGCTGACAGTTCGGGCGTGTTCTACACCCGCTACCCGCATCCGGGCGAGCGAGCGGAGGCGGACCTGGCGTTCTACCAGCAAGTCTGGTTTCACCGGCTCGGCAGGCCGGTGGCGGAGGACAAATACGAACTGGGCGCTGACTTTCCGCGCATTGCCGAAATCGAGCTCGATGGCAGCCAGAACGGCCGGTGGATGGCGGCCTCGGTGGCCAATGGCGACGGCGGAGACTTCGCGCACTATGTGCGTGAGACCGGCGGCAAATGGACGCAGGTGACGCGCTTCGAGGACGGCATCAAGCGGGTGAGGCTTGGGCGGGACAACGCCCTCTACCTGCTCTCGCAGAAAGACGCCCCGCGGGGCAAGGTCCTGCGCTTGCCGCTCGAGACACTGGACCTGGCCAACGCCACTCTGGTTGCCCCGGAGAGCAAGGGCGTCGTCGAGGAACTCGCGCCGTGCGATGACGGGCTCTATCTCGCCGGCTTGCTGGGCGGCCCTTCCGAACTGCGGTACTATCCCCGCGGCAGCCTCCGGCCGCGCCTCATACCCATCCTGCCCGTCTCCGCCGTCGCCGGGCTCCAGTCCTGGCATGGCAACGACCTTCTTTTTGCCAACGTGAGCTATATCAAGCCCGCCGGCTGGTTCACCTGGAATCCTGCCGACCCTCAGGTCCGGCGCACGGCCCTTTATACGACCTCGCCGGTGGATTTCGACGACCTCGAGGTGGCGCGCGAATTTGCGGCCTCGAAGGATGGCACGCAAGTCCCGCTGAGCATTCTGCGCAAGAGGGGCCTCGAGTTGGACGGGACCCATCCTGCGCTCCTTTACGGGTACGGCGGTTACGGGGTCAGTTTGTCGCCGAGCTTCGACGCCGCGCGGCGAATCTGGTTCGATGCCGGGGGCGTCTATGCCGTGGCCAACCTGCGCGGCGGCGGCGAGTACGGCGAGCAATGGCACAAGGCCGGCAACCTGACCCGCAAACAAAACGTCTTCGACGATTTCATCGCCGCGGCCGAACACCTCATCCGACGCCGTTACACCAACCCCGCGAGGCTGGCGGTCCAGGGCGGCAGCAACGGCGGTTTGCTCATGGGCGCCTTTCTCACGCAGCGTCCCGACCTGGCCCGCGCCGTCGTTTCCCACGTGGGAATCTACGATATGCTCCGCGTGGAACTGGACCCCAACGGCCAGTTCAACGTCACCGAATTCGGCACCGTCAAAAACCCGGAGCAATTCCGCGCCCTTTACGCCTACTCCCCTTACCACCGTGTGCGCGACGGTGTGAAATACCCGGCGGTGTTGCTCACGACCGGCGAGAACGACGGACGTGTCAACCCGGCCCAGTCGCGGAAAATGGCCGCCCGGCTTCAGGCGGCGACCGCCTCGGAGCGGCCCATCCTCTTCCGCAGCACCGCCAGTGCCGGCCACGGCATCGGGACCTCCCTCAACGAGCGCATCGCCGAGCAGGCCGATGTGTATGCGTTCCTCTTCGATCAACTCCGCATCGATGCTTCCCGATGGACGTTCTAGCACCTCCCCCCCCAAAAAAACCGCCCTATTTCAAACAGGAATGTCTTGCATAGCTGAATCCCTTTTAGTCAGGTAACGCGTGTGCCAGTTGACTCCATTGCCCGCTATTCGGTTGGGTGCTGCGGTGTGTTCTTATCCGCGGTTTTGCTGGCTCCCAGCGCCGCTCGGGCGCAAGACAACTATGAAATCCAGGTTTATGGTTCCGAGACGGTCCCGGCCGGGCGGACGATGGTGGAACTGCACAGCAACTACACCGTCAATGGAGAGCGTGAGACCGTAAACGGCGTCCTGCCCTCGAACCACGCCCTGCACGAGACCCTCGAGGTCACCCAAGGCTTCACCCCGTGGTTCGAGACCGGATTTTACCTTTTCACCAGCCTCCAACCGCAGGGCGGCTGGGAGTGGGTTGGCACCCACGTCCGGCCCCGGATTCGCGTCCCGGAAAAATGGCACTGGCCGCTCGGGTTAAGCCTCTCGACCGAAATCGGCTACCAGCGCCCGTCTTTCTCCGAGGACACCTGGACCTGGGAAATCCGCCCCATCCTCGACAAGCAGTTTGGACCCGTTTATGTCGCGTTCAACCCGGCCTTCGAGAAATCCTTTCACGGCCTCAACTCGAACACGGGTTTCGCATTTGCCCCGGCTGCCAAGCTCAGTGTCCAAGCGACCAAGGTCCTCTCGCCGGGCATCGAGGACTACAGCTCGCTGGGTCCATTGGGCAGTTTCTCAAGCTGGGGCCAGCAACAGCATCAGATCTTTCCGGTGATCGATTTGAACGTCTCACCCAAGTGGGAGCTCAACTTTGGTGTTGGTTTTGGCCTCACACACAGCACCGACGGCCTCCTCGTGAAGTTGATCATTGGAAGGCAATTTTAGCGGCCAAGCCTCAGGATTCCGCGTATTCCGCGGTTCATTCTTTCCGTGAGAGACCTTTGCAGCCTGCGTCGGTTTTGACTGAGGGTGATATGTCTCGGGACGTGCGTCACAGCTCCCTCGGGAGTGGAACGATGAACCTCGGCGTAGCGGCGTCTCGGCAGAGCGCCGCTGGAGATCGTTCCGCGGAGTGGCGGCGCTCTGCCGAGACGCCGCTACGCGGGCACGGTTCATGGCGTGAGGGGGAACCGGCTGCCCAACAAAACCAGTTCTCAAAGGGAGATCTGCGCCCCACCTGAACGCTTGCAAAAAAGCAACTGCCTGTCAGTGCTGGATGGCGATGTAACATCCATTGACATCACCACAACAAGAAGTGTAAACGCCAATTGAAGAGATTCTTCTCGACGCCACTTTTGCTTTATGATCAAATCGCTTAGGTAACCGCGGAAGACCCGCAAGCGGCCCTGGCTCTTTGCTGGCTTCGTGGCGGGCTTGTTCGGCGGCCGGCTGGCTATGAAATTGGCAGCGGCAGTCGCGAGAACGGCCTCGGGCGAGCGGCTATCGAACGCTCAGCACCCCGGATTTTATAGCAACGGGCGGCGATTGACCCTCCTGCCCACTGAACCAAATTGCCGTAGCTCCAACACTGTGAAAACACAAACCTCGATTGCGAGAATCACTTGCCCGAGGACGGCCCGCCGGCGTTTAACAACTGTCTGCGCCACAATGCTGCTGCCGTGGCTCTTGCTGTTGACGCTGCCCGCCGTGGCGCGGGCCCAATTCAATTACACGACCAATAGCGGTGCGATCACCATCACGGGATACGCCGGTTCTGGCGGGTGGGTGATCATACCCAGCGAGATCAATAACTTGCCGGTCAGCGGCATCGGGGCATCCGCGTTCCAAGACTGCGGCAGCCTGACCAACATCACGATTCCCAACAGCGTCACGAGCATCGGGGCCTGGGCGTTCTCTTACTGCAGCAGCTTGAGCGCCATAACGGTCGATGCGCTCAACTCCTCCTATAGCAGTGTGGCTGGGGTGTTGTTTGACAAGAGCCGGACCGCGCTCATCGCATACCCAGGGGGCAGAGCCGGAAGTTACACGATCCCCAACGGCGTCACCAGCATCGGGGACTATGCGTTCCTTTACTGCACCAGCCTGACGAGCGTCACGATCCCCAACAGTGTCACCAACATCGGGGACGATGCGTTCCTTTACTGCACCAGCGTGACGAACGTCGCGATAGGCAGCAGCGTCACCAGCATTGGGCGGTGGGCATTCGGCGTTTGCAGCAGCCTGAGCGGCGTCACGATTCCCAGCAGCGTGACCAGCATCGCAAACGGGGCGTTCGATAGCTGCTCGAGCCTGACAGCGATCACGGTGGATGCAGACAATTCCGCCTATAGCAGTGTGGATGGAGTCTTGTTCAACCAGGGCCAGGCGACGCTCATCGCCTACCCAGGGGGCAAAGCCGGAGGTTACACGATCCCCAGCGGCGTGACCGGCATCGGGGACGGTGCGTTCGGATATTGCGGTAGCCTGGGCAGCGTCAGGATACCGAACAGCGTCACCAACATCGGGGACGATGCGTTCTATGGCTGCACCGGCCTGATCGGCGTGACGATCCCCAACAGCGTGAGCCGCATTGGGGACGGGGCGTTCGATAGCTGCTCGAGCCTGACAGCGATCACGGTAGAGGCAGGCAATTCCGTCTATAGCAGTGTGGATGGAGTCTTGTTCAACCAGGGCCAGACCGCGCTCATCGCCTGCCCAGGGGGCATAAGCGGGGGTTACACGATCCCCAGCGGCGTGACCGGCATCGGGGACTATGCGTTCTTTTCCTGCACCACCCTGACAGGCGTGACTATAGGCAACAGCGTCACTAACATCGGATACGGAGCGTTCGACGGCTGCTCCAGCCTGACGAACGTGAGGATCCCCAGCAGCGTGGTGAGCATCGGGGATTATGCGTTCGACGACTGCACCAGCCTGGCCGAGGTCTATTTCCAGGGTAACTCCCCCAGTGCTGATTCCTCTGTGTTTGACGGTGAGAACAGTGCGACCGTCTATTACATGCCGGGCACCACGGGCTGGGGGCCGACGTTTGCCGGTCGTCCGACGGTGTTAAATCCGGCAGCCCAATTCACTTTCGCAAACAATAGCGGCGCGATCACCATCACGGGATACACCGGTCCTGGCGGTGCGGTGACTATCCCGAGCACGATCAATGGCCTGGCGGTGACTAGCGTCGGGAACTCGGCGTTCTACGGCGGGAGTCTGACCAGCGTCACAGTGGGCAGCGGCGTCAGCAGCATCGGGGACTATGCGTTCGGTGGCTGCGCCAGCCTGACAGCGATAACGGTTGACGCGCTCAACTCCTCCTATAGCAGTGCGGCCGGGGTCTTGTTCGACAAGAGCCAGACCGCGCTCATTCAATGTCCAGGGGGCAAAGCCGGCAGTTACATGATCCCCAACGGCGTCACCAGCATCGGACACGGGGCGTTCGCGGGCTGCACCAGCCTGACCGGCATCACCATCCCCAACAGCGTCACCAACATCGGAGACTTGGCGTTCGATGGCTGCACCGGGCTGACAGGGATAACGGTTGACGCGCTCAACTCCTCCTATAGCAGTGTGGCTGGGGTCCTGTTCGACAAGGGCCAGGCCACGCTCATTCAATGTCCCGGGGGCAAAGCCGGCAGCTACATGATCCCCAACAGCGTCACCAGCATCGGACACGATGCGTTCTCGGTCTGCACCAGCCTGGCCAATGTCACGATCCCCAACAGCGTCACCAGCATCGGACACGATGCGTTCTCGGTCTGCACCAGCCTGACCGGCATCACGATCCCCGGCAGCGTCACCAGCGTCGGAGACGAGGCGTTCGAGTGGTGCTCGAGCCTGGCCAGCGTCACGATAGGCGACAACGTCGCCAGCGTCGGGGCCTATGCGTTCAGCAGTTGCACGAGCCTAACCAGCGTTTATTTCCAGGGCAACGCCCCCAGCGCGGACTCGACTGTGTTCGCGTATGACAACAGTCCAACTGTCTATTACCTGCCCGGGACCACGGGCTGGTCCACGACGTTTGGGGGTCGTCCGACAGCGCTGTGGAAATCCGACCTATCCTTGCATGTTACGCTTAGCCCTCCACGTGCTGTCAGCGCCGGCGCGCAGTGGCAGGTGGATGGTGGAGCATGGCAAAGCAGCGGAGCGACGGTTAGTAATCTTTGGGCGGGCGCTCGGACCGTCTCCTTCAAGCCCATTTCCGGATGGGAGACGCCTGCCGATCAAACGGTTACGGTGACAAACGGAGCAACCACGAAGGCCACCGGCGTTTACACGCTTGAGGTCAAGGGGAATCCCCAATTGACAATTCTATCGCTCAAATCCGGCCAGGGCGTGAGCAATGCGCTGCTTCTGGTCACGGGCACGGTCTCGGACAAGGCAACCGTGGACGAGGTCTATTATTGATTGAACGGCGGCAGTTGGACGCCTGCCACGACCAGCAGCTCTTGGACCAACTGGACTGCCAGCGTCATCCTGATCAACCCCGGCGCGAATGCCATCAGCGCATACGCGGTGGACAGCAGCGGCAGCATCTCACACACCAATACCGTGAAGTTTACATACGTGCCGACCGCGCCGCTGGCAGTGCAAGTCACCGGCCTTGGCACCGTGACCCCCAACTACAACGGGAAATGGCTGAAAATCGGCACTCGATACAGCATGACCGCCAAAGCGGGCAAGGGCTTTGCCTTCCTCAAATGGTTCGGCAGCCTTGCGACCAACCAGCCGACGCTGACCTTTGTGATGGCGTCGAACCTGACCTTTATAGCCAAGTTTGTGGATGTGACGCCCCCGGTCGCCGTCATCCTTTCTCCCAAAGTTCACCAAACTGTGAGCAACGCGCTATTCACCGTGACCGGCAAGGCGAGCGACAACGTCGGGGTAACGCAGGTCCTTTATCAGCTTAATGACACGGGCTGGGAAGTGGCGGCCACCGCCAACGGCTTGACCAACTGGACGGCGCAGGTGACGCTCAGTCCGGGCACGAACGTTGTGGCGGCCTACGCTGAGGACGCGGCGGGGAACCGGTCGAAGACCAACAGCGTGAGCTTCGTTTATCAGTCGAGCGCGGCGGCGGACTGGGCCCCGGCCTCTTTGTCCGGCCTGTCGGCGGAGGCAGTGCGGGCGGGTGAGAGCCCCTCGACGCTGTGCTTCGGCGCGAGCACGCTGAGCCAGGGCATGCTCCCCGGCACGAATGAGGATCAGAATGGCGTCGGCGCTTACACCTATACGAAACTGGGAACCAACACGGCCCAAATGACCGTCACCTGGACCGACCCGCCAAATAGAACGAATGATGGCGGGACGGCGTCCCTCACTTTTACCAACAGCCACGCTGCGGTGTACGTCGCCACCAACCTGGATGGCACCATTGACAGCGGCGCTCTCCTCTTTTCCCCGGCGGCGGACCTGGCGCCTGCCTCGTTGGAGGGCGAGACGGTCCGCTCCGTGGACAGCGCCAGCGGCCAGGCGAGCACGACCGTCTTTGGCAACGGGACCTTCAATCAGACGGACTACCAGGGCAATGTCTCCTCCGGCTCCTACACGTTGACGCGCTCCAGCCCGGTGGGGATATTGGTGGTGATGAGTTATAGCAGCCCGGCCAGCATGGCCGGCGCCGTCAACTATTCGGTGGCGATATTTTCCGCGCCCAAGGCCGGCATTTGGTTCAGCGACTTTTTTAATCCGGCTGGCGGGTCTAATACCAACTCCGGCACCTTCACGTTGCCGTAAGTGTCCACGCAAGAACCGGCTGCCCAACAACACCGGTTCCCAAAAACACCTCTGGGCCCACCTGAACAGCGACGCTGCTTTTTGTCGCAAAATCGCCTCCCGCGTCACTAACAGGTGAGTGTCCGATTCTGCTCCCAACGAGCCGGGCACTCGGCAAAGTCCAAACATGAACTGTAACGAATGCCTGGAAGCCCTGGTCGCTTGCCTGGAAGGGTTGCTGAATCCCCAACAGTGCGCGCGGCTCCAGGCCCATCTGGACACCTGTGAGTCATGCCGGGCGGAACATGCCGCCCTCGCTCGGTTGCGACGGCAATTGACAGCCCAAGGCCAGGCCCGCGGTTGGTCCCGCAAAAGACCGGAAACATGAAAATCCCAACTCTTATCCTTTCCCTCCTGGCTTCGGCCCCAATTACGTGCCTCGCGGCGGCAGAGGCTCCACCGGCTGTCCCGGTTCGATTCGATCCGGCCATCGAGAAATACGTGGGCTTCCTCGAGAAACAGCACCCGCGGCCGGTGGACTACATCCTGAGCCTGTTTGAGAAGCGTGACCTGGTTGTATTCTGTGAACGGTTTCACGCCGAAGTTACCCAGTATGATTTGCTCTATGATTTAGTGAGTGACCCGCGCTTCCAGAACGAGGTCCGCCACGTCTTTACCGAGGTAGGCACCGCGGCGTTGAGACCGTTGGTGGAGTCATTCCTCACGGATGACACCCTCAGCGAAGCCCAGGTCAACGAAAAACTGCGCTATATCGCGCAGCACTTCGATTTCGAACCGGTTTGGGAAAAGACCAATATTTTCGACTTTCTGCGGAAGCTCCATTACCTGAACCGCTCGTTAACCCGGGACCGACGCATCCATGTCTATCCCTCCGGCATCGAATTCGATTGGGACCAGACCACCCAGGAAAGTTGGGCGCAGTTCAAGCAGCAGTTGGGGAGGCGGGACCGGATCATGGCCGGTAATATCATTAGCCGATTCAACGCCCTGCGCCAATCCGCCGGCCATGCCAAGGCCCTGGTCATCATGAACTATCGCCATGCATTTCCCCACCTCAACGACTCAAAACGGCCTCGAGTGGAAAACACCACGGGGTTCCTCATGGACGCCTTCCCGGGCAGAGTTGCCAATGTGATGGTCAACTCCGTGGCCCTGCTCAAGGGGCTCGAGCGATAACCGCGTTCTCATCACCGCTTTGCAGGAGGGGAAATGGGATGCCGCCTTTGCCGCCCTGGCCAACCCCAGTGTTGGCTTTGACTTCCAGGATTCTCCGCTGGGCGAGGATGCTTTCGACTACTTCCCATTTATTCCCCACCACCTTCGATACCAGGATGTTTTTACCGGTTTTGTCTTCTTCCAGCCCCTTGAAGCCCACCGGCAATCGGTCGGCCTCCCGGGATTGATTGATGAATCCTTTGGCCACGAGTTTATGCGGCGGGCCTCCATTGCCGGAAACCCGACTCGAGCCGAAATTAACCAGGAACTCGAAGAACTCGGGACGGCCCGCGTGTCCCTTGGCTACGATGAGCCCAACCTGGCCCGAAAAAACCAGCAGTGGCTCAACCCCAAACCCTAACCAGCCCTTCCCTGTCTCACTTTCACCCGTCAATTTGCCGAATCGTTAACCAACAATCTATATGAAAAAAGAAAATCCATTCTATCTCACGCGCAATTGCTTCGTTGTGCTTCTCATCGCCGCCCTTGGCGTCCCGGTCGCTCGCTCGGCGGACTATAAACCAGACCCGGCGACCCTCAACTCCTGTGTCGGCCAGTACGAACTGGGAGAAATGCACTTCAACTTCCGGCGGCAGGGCAACGAGCTCACCTGCCAGGTGCCCAGGGAAGGCCTATTCAACCTCCAGGCCAGGTTGGACAAGGACTTCGTTCTCCGCGAAGTCCCCGGCCTGGGCTTTACCTTCAAGCAGGATGAGAAGGGCAAAATCTCGGAGGTTGTCTTTCACAAGGACGGTGAGGACTATGAAGTCCCAAAGACCTCGGACCAGGCCCCGGGCCCGCAGAAGCCCGACGTGAGCAAAATCCCGCCCCGCGCTCCCAATGTCAGGCCCAGCCTCCTGGACCTCAGCGGCAAGTTCAACGCTTGCCTGGACCAGTTTTGGCAACCGGACAGCGCGGCGGACGTTCCGCAGCAGAACCATCTGGGGGCCATGCCCCGCGGCCAGCAGCACTTGGGAGAGGCTGACTTTGACGTGCGCGGCGTAATCCAGTTGTCCAGCCGCAACGCCGCCGCTGCCGGCGCAGATCTCCCCAAAGAGGTGAACGGCATCCGGGTCGGTCAAAAGTGCCGCCGGCTCCATTTCCTCCACGGCACCCAATGGCGGGTCGGAGAGGGCACTCGCATTGGCTCTTACGTTGTCCACTACGCCGGCGGCGCCCAAGCGGCACTGCCGATCATTTATGGACAACAGGTGCGCGACTGGTGGTCCAGCGGCGGGGAGGTTTACGAGGCCAAAGCTGCCCGCGTCGCCTGGAAGGGCGCCAACGAGGCCACGCAACGCCGGAATGCCTCGCTGAGGATCTTTGCCAGCCCAACCGACAACCCGTATCCGGACCAAACGATCGAGAGCGTGGATTTCGTCTCGGCCATGACCGATTCCGCGCCGTTCCTCATCGCCATCACCCTTGAGTGACCCGCCCTTCGGCAGCCTGTTTGCCCCAAGCATGGCTTACCACTTCCCCCAGCGGACGAAATCGGGGTTGTACCGGGTGCGGGGTTCGAGCGTTTCACCGGGAAGGCCCAGCGCAATTGCGGCGATGGGAATGATCGGCGCCGGCAGCGAGAACATTTTTTTGATGCGGCCGATGGAATCTTCGCTTGGGTGGATGCCGACCCAGCAGGCCCCCAAGCCGAGACTGTGAGCGGCCAGGAGCAGGTTCTCGATAGCGGCCGAGCAGTCCTGCAGGAGGTAGCTCGGATGCCGCTCGAACGCGGCGTCCAGGTCTCCGCAGGCCACAATCGCCAGCGTGGCCGTTGCCAGCATCTTGCCGCCCGGCAGCGCCGCAGCCATGCTCGCCAGGACCTCTTGCTCACGCGCCACGACGAAGCGCCAAGGGTCTTTGGTCATGGCCGAAGGGGCGGCCATGGCGGCCTGCAAGAGGGTGGTGACCGTCTCGTCGCCGATCGGGCCGGGGGCATAGATGCGGATGCTGCGCCGGCCAAAAATGAAAGCCAGCTTCTCGTTTGCAGTATTGCTCATAACCGGTCCCGAGTGTCCAGCGCAGAGCGGCGGCTGTCCAGCGCGGAACTGGACTCAGATCTGTTTTTGAGCGCCTGCTTCATTTCGAGCGCCCCGCAGAACTTCGCGTGACAACTTCACACGTGACCACCGGCCCGTTTCGTGGCATTGTCCCGCCGTGACTACGATCGAAGCGAGCCAACTGCTTGAGAAATTCCGCGCCGGCGGCGTCGGTCGCGACGAGGTCTTGCGGGCCTTTCAGGCTGCGCCGGTGGCCGATTTGGGCTTTGCGCAGGTGGACACGCATCGGGCGTTGCGGCGGGGTTTTCCGGAGGTCATTTTCGGCGCCGGCAAGACGCCGGAGCAGGTGCTCAAGATTGCCTCCAAACTGCTCGAGCATGAGCACCAGGTGCTCGTCACCCGCATCGCGCCCGAGGCTGCGCGTGTCGTGCGGCGCAAGCTCAGGAAGGCGGTCTATCATGAGACGGCCCGATGCCTGACCATCGAGATGCGCCCGCTGCCCAAGCGGGCGGGGGTCATCGCGGTCATCTGCGCGGGCACGAGCGATTTGCCCATTGCCGAAGAAGCGGCCCTGACGGCGGAGATTATGGGCAACCGGGTCGAGCGCATCGCTGACGTTGGGGTTTCCGGCGTTCACAGGCTCTTCAGCCGCCTGTCCAGCCTCCAGCGCGCCAACGTCCTCATCGTGGTCGCCGGGATGGAAGGCGCCCTGCCCAGCGTGGTGGCGGGCCTGGTTTCCAGGCCGGTCATAGCGGTGCCGACGAGTGTGGGGTACGGGGCGCATTTTGGGGGGTTGGCCCCCTTGCTTGGGATGCTCAACAGTTGCGGCAGCGGCGTCAGCGTGGTGAACATTGATAACGGGTTCGGGGCCGGTTACGCTGCCAGCCAGATCAATGCCCTGGCGCACGACTCCAAATGAAGACCCTCTACCTTGACCTGTCCAGCGGCATCAGCGGCGACATGCTGGTCGGGGCGCTCCTTGATTTGGGAGCCGACGCCCGCCAATTGGAACTGAAACTGCAAGACCTGGGCTTGGAAGGCTATCACCTCCACATCACGCGCGGCCAGAAGGCCGGCATCGCCGGGGTAAAATTCGATGTCCATCTCCAGGCCGGCCCTCGCGAAACCTCCGGCGGCCATCGTCACGATAACGGCCACTCGCACTCTCACCCGCACCTTCATGCCCAAGGCCCTTCCTCTCATCCGGGGCCGCCGGCCCACGCCCGCACCTTTGCCGACATCCGCCAACTCCTCGAGGGAGCCCCTCTCGCCCTGGGCCAAGGGCAAAGCCGTGGCTGTCTTCCAGCGCCTCGCCCTGGCGGAAGGCCGGATTCATGGCCTGCCGCCCGAGCAAGTTTGCTTCCATGAAGTGGGCGCGTTGGATTCCATCCTGGACATCGCAGGCGCGTGCATTGCCCTGGAACTGCTGGGCAGGCCCCGCCTGGAGGCCAGCCCCGTGGTCGATGGCACAGGCTGGGTCGAGTGCGCCCATGGACGCCTTCCGATCCCGGCGCCCGCCACCTTGGCCATCCTGGGCGCGCGCGGCATCCCACTCTCCCAATGCGAGGAGCCTCATGAACTGGTCACGCCCACCGGGGCGGCCTTGCTGGCCGAACTGGTCGAGACGTTCGGCCCGATGCGGAACCTGACGGCGGAGAAGCTCGGCTTCGGGCTGGGCACGCGCGACCACCTGACCCGGCCCAATGCGTTGCGGGCGATACTGGGCGAGGTCTCCGACACGGCTGCTCTCGCCGCCGGTGAACCCGCCGCGGCGCCGACTTCAGCCTCCAACTCCATCCACGATTGGCAGACGGACACCATCACTGTTTTGGAGACGAACCTGGACGACACCAGTGCCGAACTCCTGGGCCACTTTGTGGAAAAGGCACTGGCGGCAGGCGCCCTGGACGTGTTCCACACGCCCATCCAAATGAAGAAAAACCGGCCCGGCGTGCTCTTGAGCGTCTTGTGCGCGCGCGCAGAGGCGGACAAGTTTACCGAACTTATCTTGCTCGAAACCACCGCCTTCGGCGT
This sequence comes from uncultured bacterium, assembly GCA_963713735.1. GTDB lineage: Bacteria > Verrucomicrobiota > Verrucomicrobiia > Limisphaerales > UBA8199 > CAVQND01. The sequence goes on along the minus strand of CAVQND010000029.1, from coordinate 38,904 downwards.
CCGCCGTTACTCTGCCGAGCGGCGCAAGCTCTCGCGTGAATGGCTGACGGTCTCCACCCCGCACGGCCAGGTCCAGGTGAAGCTTGGACGGCTCGATGGCCGCTTGGTGCAGGCGGCTCCCGAGTATGAATCCTGCAAAAGAGTCGCCGAACAGGCCCAAGTGCCCCTCAAGCAAGTCTATGAGGCGGCGTTGCGCTCCCTGCCGCCTTCGCTCTTAACATGACGGAAGCTCAACTGCTCAAACTACTTGCGCTGCCCGGAGACGCACCAGGAGTTGCGCCTGGCAGAACCCGCGTTGATTGACCGGCTCAATCGCCAGATCGCCGTCGGCGCATTGCGCAATCGGTCGGGCCAGCCGCCCAAGGAACCACTTCAGGGCGGCTTGGTTCGGGCCGACGGCAAGTTCCTTTACCCGATCCGGCGCGACATTCCCGTGATGCTCATCGAAGAGGCCCTGTCGCTCGAGGCGGTCGAGACTGCGAAACCCGGTGGGGCGGGGTGAGCGGTTTGGCCTTCCTGAGAAGGGGCGCAGGTCTGCTTTCGGGAACTGGTCTTGTTGGGCAGCCAGTTTCCCCTCACCCCGGCCCTCTCCCCGGGGGAGAGGGGGCAACCAGGCCCGGCTCTCGAGGTTTCCAACACGGCTGGATTCGTCAACCGACTGACGACGATTCTCCCTCTCCCCGAGGGAGAGGGCCGGGGTGAGGGGAAACGGGACGCTCGACATAGGGCAGGCGCTCAAAGACAGATCTGCGCCCGGTGCCAGGGCCAGTGACAAAGGTCTCCGCAACCATTGTAGGAGACGACGTAAGAAGTCTCTGATTGCGTTTGGGGCACAACGAAGGCCTGCTCCCCCGGGAGGCCATTGATCAGAGACTTCTTACGTCGTCTCCTACGGCCAGGAAATGGCGCCCGTTTCGGGGACCCTGTCGCTGGCCCGGGCCGCCGGGAAAGTTGGGCCAAGAATTGCGTTGCACCTGGCGGAGAAAAGCGCCACACTCATGATGGGTTTGTCACTGGAGGCACTGGTGCGTGGTCTGTACAACATCTTGTTTACCGCGTTTTCCGTCCTCGCATCGCCGTATTATTTCTGGCGAATGCGACGGCGGGGCAATTGGCGGAAGGGGTTTTCCCAGCGGTTTGGCATTTACGACACCAAACTCAAGCAAGCCCTGACCAACCGCGATCGGATCTGGATGCACGCGGTGAGCGTCGGCGAGGTCAATGTCTGCACCCAAATCATCCAGGGGCTCGAACCGCGCCTGCCCAACCTCAAGATCGTGGTGTCAACCACGACGACAACGGGCATGGACGAGCTGCAGCGCAAATTGCCGACCCACATCAGCCGCATCTATTACCCGATTGATCGCCGAAGCTACGTCGTCCGCGCCCTGAGCACGGTTCATCCCTTGGCCATCGTGCTGGTCGAGGCGGAGATTTGGCCGAATTTTCTCTGGCGGGCCAAGGAGATAGGCATTCCGGTTTTTCTGGTCAATGCGCGGCTCTCGGAGCGCTCCTATCGCGGCTACAAACGTTTTGGCCGGCTGTTCCGCCCGCTTTTTGCCTCGCTGACCGGGGTGGGGGCTCAAAGCGAAACCGATGCCGCCCGTTTGCGGGACCTGGGCTGCCGGCCGGAGTCCATCCGGGTCGTCGGCAGCTTGAAATACGACGCGGCCAAGCTGGATGAGCGCCGGTTGGTCGATGTGCCGGCCATGCTCGGCCAACTGGGCCTGGCGCCCGGGGCGCGCATCCTCCTTGGCGGCAGCACTCACCCCGGCGAAGAGGCCATCCTGGCCGAGCAGTTCCTCCGTTTGCGGACGCGCTTCCCGGACCTGTTCCTGGTGCTGGTGCCCCGGCATTTCGAACGCTGCCGCGAGGTGGGCCGGCAATTGGAGGCGCGCGGCGTGAAGTTCGTCTATCGCAATGGCGTCACCGCTCCAACCCAGTTTCAGCCCGGTGAGATTGATTGTCTGCTGGTCAATACGACCGGCGAGTTGAGGTATTTCTACGAGCACGCCACCGTGATTTTCGTGGGCAAGAGCCTCACCGCCGCCGGCGGGCAAAATCCCATCGAGCCGGGCGCCCTGGGCAAGGCGATGGTCTTCGGGCCCAACATGCAGAATTTCGCCGAAGTGGTCCGCAGCCTCCTGGCGCAAGACGGGGCCATACAGGCGCGCGACGCGGCGGCTTTGGAGAACGTCCTCGGGGAATTGCTCGCCGACGAGGCCCGCCGCCAGACCTTGGGCCGCAATGCCCTGAAAGTTGTGCGCGAGAACCTCGGCGCCGTCGGTCGCACCGTGGACATGATCCTCCAGCACCTCGAGGGTCAGGACCTGTATATCCCGCCGCCCAAGGGGTAACGAGGCAGGACCTGAAACCTTTAGAGATTGAAAATTGAAAATTGAAAATTGAAAATTTTCAATTGCCAATTTGCAATCCCAACCGAACCGGCTGTTTGCTATCGCAGCAAAACTTGACCTGTTTACAACGTGTGTTGACATTCAAGGATTCTAGTTGTCGCCCCATTACAAACAAAGGCTGCGCGACGGCTGCACTTCCACTGGACAGCGACCTTGCGGTTCAATATACTGACTGCTGGTCGAAGAATCACAATTCACCTGGTCGCGCGCCATGAAAGCATTGCTCAAGGCCCTCTCAATTTCGGCCCCGCCGACGGCCCGGCCGATGCGCCCTCCCCGGCGCCACTTGCGCTCACTGGCGGCGATGGCCGGCGCCGCCCTGGCGCTGTCCGCGGCTACGGGCCGGCTGTGCGGCGACCAGGTGGAGATGCAAAACGGCGACCGTTATGCGGGGACGGTGCTGTCGCTTGACTCGAACAGCGTGGTCTTGCGCAGCGACATCCTCGGCAAGGTGAGCCTGCCGCGCAGCCAGGTGGCGCTCATCACGCTCGGTCCCGTCGCGCGCGCCAATGCCGCGCGGTTGCGGGCCGGGTCCACCAATGGACTCTCGCGCCTGCCTGCCGGCTCCGTCGCCAGGACCAATTCCGAACTGGCAGCCCTCTTGCGTCAACTGGGCAGCGACACCAATTCCCTGCGCGAGGTGCAAGGACAACTCCTCAGCCAGGCCGGACCGGAGGCCAACCAGAAATTCAACCAGATGTTGAGGGACCTCACCAGCGGAAAGATGACGCTCAGCGACCTGCGGGCCCAAGCCAAGGCCGCGGCCGACCAGGTTCGAGGGCAGCGAGGCGAACTCAATGGCGAGCTGGGCGGGCTGTTGGACGGCTACCTGGGCATCCTGGATGGTTTCCTTCAGGAGACTGCCCCGCCGGAGAGCGGGGGAACCAACAAACTGTCACGGTAGCCGGGATGTTTCGCAGCGCGGCCAAGACGCAACCAAAACTTCTTTCAAAGAGAAGATCCTGACAGAGAGTGGCACGCAGCGCAGGTTTCCAACCTGCTGTATCGCCGACTTCCAGTCGGCAGGCAGCACCTGCTTGGTCGCATCTGCGGATTGGAAATCCGCGACACAGCAGACTGGAAGTCTGCGCTACACCTTCCACTCGGCGAAACCCTATGAAGGATCCGGGCTAGCCGGTTCTCTCCCTGGCTGCCTTCAGAATCCCGGCCACGATCTCGGCCCGGGGCTTCGCGCCAAGACTGCCTTTTCCATGGACACGGACGCTCACCGCATTGGCCAGCATATCGCGAGGGCCGGCGACGAGCATGGTGTGCACCTTGGCCTGCTCGGCCCGCTGGATCTTGCCGTTGATGTTGTCGCTGCTGTAATCGCCTTCGGCGCGGACCAGGCCCGCGCGGAGTTCCTGCACGATGCCCCTGGCGTATGTCACGGGCGGCCCTGCCTCGCCGATAGTCAGCACTCGCACCTGCTCGGGCGCCAGCCAGAGCGGGAAGTTGCCGGCGTAATGCTCGATGAGGAAGCCGATGAACCGCTCGTGCGTGCCCAGCGGCGCCCGGTGGATGCACAGCGGGGTCTTCTGCGTGTTGTCTCTGTCACGATAGACCAGGCCGAAACGCTTGGGCACCGCAAAGTCCACCTGGTTGGTGGCCAGCGTGAACTCGCGCCCGATGACGCTCCAGACCTGCACGTCGATCTTCGGACCGTAAAAGGCCGCCTCGTTCGCGACCTCGACAAAATTGATGCCGGACTCCTGCAAGACGCGCCGCACCATGTCCTCGGTCTGCTTCCACAACGCCGGCTCATCGACGAACTTCTGGCCGAGCTTGGACGGGTCGTGGGTGCTGAAACGCATGACGTATTTCTCGATGCCGAAGATCTTGAAATACTTGAGGTACATTTCGTTGACGCCGTTGAACTCCTGGGCGAATTGCTCGGGCGCGCAGTAGATGTGCGCGTCGTTCATGTTCAGCGAGCGCACGCGCAGCAGGCCCAGCAACTCGCCGGACTGTTCGTAGCGATAGCAAGTCCCGTATTCCGCCAGGCGGAGCGGCAGGTCGCGATAGCTCCGCGCTTCCGCCGCAAAAATGCGATGGTGATGCGGGCAGTTCATGGCCTTGAGGTAATACTTGGTTGGGGCGTTGCCGCCTGGGGCGGGCGACGCCTCTTCGCTGACCTCCATGGGAGGGAACATCGACTCCTGGTAGAGAGGAATATGGCCGCTGGTGCGGTACATCTTCTCTTTGGCAATGTGCGGGGTTTTCACGAGCACGTAGCCGGCGGCGAACTCGGTCTCTTTGGCCAGTTTTTCCAACTCTTCGGCGATGGCCGCGCCCTTGGGCAGCCAGAGGGGCAGGCCCGGGCCCGTGTATTCGGGGTCCAGGGTGAAGAGGCCCATTTCCTGGCCGAGCTTGCGGTGGTCGCGGCGTTTGGCCTCCTCGAGCATCTTGAAGTGGGCCTCCAGTTCGGCCCGGGTCTTGAAGGCAGTCCCGTAGATGCGTTGGAGCTGCGGGTTCTTTTCGTCGCCTTTGTAGTAGGCGCTGGCGACGCTCGTCAGCTTGAAGGCCCCGATGTTGCCGGTGCGCATCACGTGCGGGCCGGCGCACAGGTCAATAAAGTCACCGCTCTTGTAATAGGAAATCGGTTCGCCCTCGGGGATGTCGGCGAGGTTGCCCAGCTTGAACTTGCTGGGGGCCGGGCGCTCGGCCATCGCGCCCAACCGGCCTTTTTGGGCGTCCTGGACGGCCTGTTCGCGGGTGACCACGAGCCGTTCGAAGGGATGATTGGCCTTGATCTCCTTCTTCATCTCGGCCTCGATCGCCGGAAAATCCTCGGGCGAGATGCGATGCTCGAGGTCCAGGTCATAGTAAAACCCGTTCTCGACCGCCGGCCCGGACGCAAATTGGGCGTCGGGCCAAAGGCGCAGGATGGCCGTGGCCATCACATGCGCGCAGGAGTGCCGCAATCGTTCCAGCTCGCTCATGCGGCTGCGGTCATCGGGACCTTTGCGTTCCGGTTGGTTCTGGTTGTCAGCTTCCATCGTGTTTCGCGCAATACCAAACAAAAACGCCTCGAGCTTGCAGATCGAGGCGCTGGCGCTCATCCCGTTCCGGGGGATGAACGCTACATCGTCGTTGTCTCCGCGCTGGACATTGCCCTCCAAACGTAGGCAGGCCGCGCCCATTTGGCAAATGCAATTTTCCCCCAAAAATGTAGGAGCCGGCGTAAGGAGGCTCACTCTTAAAGCGAGCGGAAGTCAGAGCCTCCTCACGTCGGCTCCTACGGAACCTTGAATCAGCCCTGCCGCCCCTACTCTCCGTTGAGGGCCAGGGCCAGGCGGCGGCGGATAGCCTCCCGGTTGTGGGCGTCGAAAAACTCAACCGGGTTGTAGTTGTCGGTCAACACCAGTCCGTGGCCGGGGGGCGTGCTGACGACATTGACGTATGCGGCTTGCACTTCGTGCAGGACTGCCGGATGCACGCCTTCCAGGTCCGGGGGATGGGCGAAGTCCGTCGTGGAGCGATCGCTGGCGGCGAAGAACACGTTCCCCCCGTCGGAGCTGGTGCACATCCGGACGCTCTTAAAGACGCTCTTGAGCGTCCGGTCCAGCGAGGCGGAAAAGAAATCGTGGTCGGGGTCCAGGTTGCCGAAGCTATTGATGACCAGCGCCCCCCCGGGCCGCAAGACCCGGCGCATCGACTCGAAGGCCTCGCGCGTCATGAGGTGGGACGGCGAGGAATCGCCCAGGAACGCATCCAGCATCACGGCGTCGTATTGCTTGCGCCAACGGTTGAGGAAATGCCGGCCATCGTCAATCGTCAGGTTGATTTTCCCGCGCTCCAGGTCAAAGAACCGCGCCGCCACAGGCGCCACGGCGGGGTTGATTTCCACCACGTCCACGCGCGCCCCCCCGCGGGCGAAGTCCATCGGCACGATGCCGATGCCCAGCCCGATGCAGAGCACATCGTGGATGTTGGTGACGCTGGCGCGCGCCAGGCCCGAGAGCATATAGGTAAAGCAAGACCGGCTCTGTTTGCGCGCCGGGTCGTAGGTGTTTTGGAACAGGAAATCGTTCAGGTAATAACGGCAGGAACCGTCCTGCTCCTCGAGCACCTGGAGTTGGCCGAAATTGGAATTCCCCCGAAACAGCTCGACAAGGGTGGGGATTTGGGCCGCCGAGCCCGCGGTCCAGTTGAAGGCCGGCCACGGTCGCGCAGACCAGCGTGATCGCCATCGGCGCTGCGACCCTGCGCGCGAAGAAAATGAAGTAACCCAGGCACACCAGCATCAGCGCCAGGGCCGTCAGGAACATCGTCACGGAGTTGGGCAGGAAGGGAATCATGAGATAGCCGATCAACAGGGTGCCGGCGAAGCTGCCCAGCGTGCCGATCGAGGTCAGCCGTCCCACATTGGAGCCGACCCCGGCCACGGAGCTGGTAATGACCCGGACCAGGAAAGGCCCGGTCATGGCCAGCAACGCCAACGGCAGAAAAAACAGGAACGCGGACGTCAACAGCGAACCCGCCGCCAGGCTGTTGAACGTGTCCAGGCACCAATAAGCCACCGGCCGGCACAGCAGCACGGTGAAGGCCAGGTAGATCGCCCCGCCCAGGATGGCCCAATAGAGCCACGCCAGCCGCTGCGAACGGTCCGCCAGCCGTCCGCCGGCGTAATATCCGCAGGCCAGCGCCACCAGCGTGACCGCAATCTGCGCCGTCCACACGAAATGTGACAGCCCCAGGAAAGGGCTGAGCATCTTGGCCCCCAGGATTTCCACCACCATCACCGCCGCCCCCGTGACCGCCGCCGTCAGATACAGGTAGCCGCGCAGGGCCCGCGACAGCGCCAACCCCGGGGCCGGCGACGGTTTGCTTTTCACGGCAACGTCTTTCACGCCAGAAGTTTTACGCCAGTCCCGGGTGCCGGGCAACTCTTTAGGAGCCTCCATAGTCCCCCGGACCCCATTCCTTAATCCCCGGCGCTAAACACTCCCGAAAAACAGACGATGTCTTCCGGCAGAGATTTAGAACGTTTAGACGATGCCTAATGATCCAAACCACGAACCGGCGGCAACCCCTGGTCTTAAGGCCCGGCCCCGGGGACAGGCCCCCACCCAGGGACCTCGACTCGAGCCCGACACCGCGGCCCTCAGCGGCGCCGAAGCCCTGGACCGCGCCTGGCAAGAAACACCGGAGGTTCGTCCTGAAAGAGTGGCTCAAGCCAAAGCTCTGCTCAAGGATGTTTCCTACCTGCCGGCGGAGGTGGTTGCAAAGATTGCCTCCCTGATGGCGGAGCGCTTGAGCCAGTTTTAGAGCGCCAGGTGTCTCGCTGCTATCAATATGGGGATCCTAACCCGGATATTTCACTGGTTTCGCCAGCCGGACGGTGTAGCGCAGGCTTCCAGCCTGCCGTATCGCGGATTTCCAATCCGCCGATGCCGCCAAGCAGGTACAGCCTGCCGACCGGAGGTCGGCGATACAGCAGGTTGGAAACCTGCGCTACGCAGCCTCGGTAGCCCGGTTCCGTTCCTGGGTCGTGAAATATCCGGGCTAACGGAGCTACTCCTCGTCCAGCGGTTTGAAAGCTCCGCAGGCGCGGCATGGCAGCGCCGTAGAGCCGCAGGAACCGGCAGGTCGCACCTGCGATAGCGGTTCGTTCCAGGCAGCGAATGTGGCTTGCCTGGAGAGCTAAAAGCGCGATATGGTGCATTCGCTCGAACCAATTCACCAGCTACGCTGCTCGAAAGTGAGGATCCGTTCGAATGACGATAACAAGGTCCGGGGCCTGCTGGCGTGGTTCGCGCGAAACGCCCGCGACCTTCCGTGGCGCCGCACCCGGGATGCCTATGCCATCTGGATCTCTGAAATCATGCTCCAGCAAACCCAGGTCAAGACCGTCCTGCCGTATTGGGAACGCTGGATGCAAGCCCTGCCGGACATTGGGGCCGTCGCCCGGGCCGGCTCGGAATCGCTCCACAAACTCTGGGAGGGCCTGGGCTATTACACTCGCGTTCGCAATCTCCAGAAAGCCGCCCGGCTCATCCGGGAGAAACACGGCGGACGCTTCCCGGAGGAGTTCGACCAGGTGCTGGCATTGCCAGGCATTGGCCGTTACACTGCCGGCGCTATATGCAGCATTGCCTTCAATCAGGCGCGGCCTGTCCTGGATGGCAATGTGATGCGAGTCTTGACCCGGTTGTTCGGCATCAACGGAGACCCGCGAAAGAAGGCGACCAATGCCACACTGTGGCGCCTCGCCCAGCGCCTCACGAATGCCGCATCACGCGTCAACTCTTCCGGTTCCTGCTCCCGATTCAGCCAATCGCTCATCGAGTTGGGCGCCCTCATCTGCACCCCTCTCCGACCCCGGTGCGGCGTCTGCCCCGTCGCCAACGGCTGCGTGGCCAGGCGCCAGGGACGAGTCCAGGAACTGCCGCAGAAGACCCGGCGCCCTCGGACCACTGCGCGCCGCTTCGCAGCTTTCGTCATTCGGAAGCGGGGCCGCCTCCTGGTCCGCCAAAGGCCCCCCGGAGTGGTCAACGCGCACTTGTGGGAGTTCCCCAACACCGAACTGGCGCCAGGGAATACCGGCCTCCAACGGGCGGCCCAGGATGTTCTTGGAATCAAACCCGACTCGCTCGAGCCTCTCTGCACTATCAGGCACTCGATCACGCGCTACCGCATCACCCTCCAAGCCTTTCTCATAGAAGGGCCGGAGAGCCCCGGTTCCCCCATCGCCATCCGTGGCCGCTGGCTCAATCCTCGCCAACTGGCGCCGCTCCCTTTTGCGAGCGCGCACAGGAAAATCCTGGACCACCTCGCCAGGCCGCAACCTACTTCACGATTTGGGCATTCTCGATCATCTTCATCCCGTGGCGCTCGACGACTTTGCCTTTGAGCGTGACGGTCTGGGCGGCCAGGGGGGCGAGTTCCTCGTTCATCGGCTGGTGATCCCCCACGACCAGGTAAACCTGGTCGCCGCTGAGCAAACCCACGGGGCCGCCTCCCTTGATGCACCTTTGGGCGCAGCCTTTGTGGGCGTCCCCTTTGGCGCCGTGGTCCAGGTAGCACATCAAATCCACGATTTCGCCCTTCAGAATCTGAGTCTTCGGGGCGGGTGCCTTTTCATCAGCGGCAAACAGAAGCGAGGAGAGGGCCACGCTGCCGCCGAGGGCGAGGGTGATCACTGAGGTTTTTAGCGCTGTCTTGGTGTTCATAGCAGTCATCTTTTCCGTTGTTCGTTTCTTGCCTTAGACCGGAATCTGACCTCTGGTCCCATATCCCATTCTAGCCCATCCTTCAAATATTGCCAACTACCGGCGCAAAATCCAAAGCAAGACTGTCAGCAGGAAGCTCACCAGCAGGCAGGTCACGACCGGAAAGTAAAAGTGGAAATTGCCCTTGCTGTAATGAATGTCACCCGGCAAATGGCCAATCCACCCCTTGCCGAATCCCGACCACAGTAGAGGGAATTGGGGTCGGATCTAAACTTTTTTACAATTAGCTTTGAATTGTCGAAAAGTTTAAATCCGACCCCACATTTCTTCGATGCAGATTTTTGTTTGCTGGCTGCAATCAAGGTCCGGTGCAGCGCACGGTCACCGTGGCGGGGGACAGTTTGTCTGCTTCGGCTTTGAGGGTGAGCTTGCCGGGCTGACCGGCCGGGCGCAGGATGGCCAGGCACCGGCCCTGGAAGGTCGTGCGCTCCGGTCTGCGGAAGCTGGCTGGGGCGCAAGGGTTGGAACTGCCAACGGCGGCCAGCTCGCCGGCGCCGGTTACGGTAAAGCGCACGGGCACGGCCGCGAAGGGGACACGCTCGCCGGCGGCATCGACCACCTCGACGGTGACGTAGGCAAGGTCGTTTGGATCGGCGCGAATTCCCGGGCGGTCGACGGTGAGGCGCAGCTTCTTTGGCGGTCCAGCGGAGCGGATGGCAACGCTGGCGACTTCCTTGCCGTTTACGAGGCCCACTGCCCGGAGGGTGCCGGGGGCGTAGGGGACCTCGAACCTGGCGGTGAGTTTGCTTCCCGCCGAGACCAATTTTTCGCCGAGCTTCTTGCCGTTGAGCTCGAGGCGGACCTTTTCGCAGCTCGAATAGACGGCTACCTGCATTGGCGTGTCCTTTTCGACGGGCCAGGACCAGCTCTGGAGCTCGTCGGGCCAGCCCCAACCGCTCACCTTTTCACTCCGGCCCGGCGGGAGGGGTGTATGGACGGCCAATTCGATTTTGCTGCGGCCCCAGACCACGTCGCGATAGAACGACTGCGGTTTCTTAAATCCGCACAGATTGATGTCCCCGCACCAGGCGCTGAACCAAGGCCAAGGCATGAGTTGCGGATTCTTCTCGTTGTCCAGGACCGCGTGGCCCAGGCCGGCTTCGCCCAGGTAATCCAGGGCGGTCCAGACGAAATCGCCGATGACATAAGGGTGTTTCTCAACCATGGCCCAGCAGTGGAAGGCGTCAATAGGGAATGATTCGGTACAGACCATGACGCGTTGGGGATTGCGCGCATGGTCGGACTTGTACTTGTTTGGCAGGTAGTTGTAGCCGCCGACATCGAGATGCTGGAAGGCGGGATCCGAAATCGTGTCCCAATCACGGCCAGGCCAATCCCAAGTGTCGCAGATGGCGGCGGTGATGGGGCGGGTCTGGTCGTGGGCGAGCACGGCCTCCCGCAGGTATTTGGCCAGGTCGGGCCGGGTGAATCGCTCGTGGACTTCGTTGCCGATAGACCAGAAGATGATCGAGGGGTGATTGCGGTCGCGCCGGACCATCGCGGCAATATCGCGCCCGCTCCACTCTTTGAAGAACCGATGGTAATCCTGCGGGTTCTTGGCCTCTTCCCATTGGTCGAAGGCCTCGTCAATGACCAGCAGGCCGAGCCGGTCACAAGCATCGAGGAAGGCCGGCGAAGGCGGGTTGTGGCTGGTGCGAATTGCGTTGAAGCCGTTGGCCTTCAAGAGCTCGACGCGCCGCTCCTCGGCGCGGTTGATGGCGGCCGAGCCGAGCGGCCCGTTGTCGTGGTGAACGCAGCCGCCTTTGAGTTTGACGGGTTGGCCGTTGAGGCGTAAACCGCGCTCGGCGTCCACCTCGAGCTTGCGGATGCCGAAGGTGGCATTGCAGACATCGCGGACCGTTCCGCCGGCCACAAGCTCAACTTCGGCGCCGTAGAGGCGGGGTGTCCGGAGATCCCAGAGCTGAGGGGAGGGCAGCTCGAAGACCTGCTCGACGAGTGTGTTGGTCGCGTCCTGGGAGCGGGCGGAGGTCTGGGCGGACTTCACGACTTTGCCATTGGGCGCGAGCAGGCGTGTCCGCACTGACACGTCGGCACCACTGCCGAGTCCTTCGATGGTGGTTGCCACTTTCACGACCGCCATCTCGCTGGCCACGCCAGGGGTGGTGACCTGGATGCCCCAGAGCGCCACATGGAGGGGGTCGGTGATGGTGAGCCAGACGTGGCGGTAGATGCCGGAGCCGGAATACCAACGGCTATTCTTGCCTTCGTTGCGCACGCGCACGGCCAGGACGTTCTCCTGGCCGGCAGGGTTGAGATGCGGGGTCAACTCGTGGGCGAAGCTGGTGTAGCCATAAGGGTGATTGCCCAGAGACTGGCCGTTCACCCAGAACGTCCGCGTCCATATACACGCCGTCGAAACGCACCGAAACCGCTTTGCCGGCGTCGGCCGCATCGAGCCTGAAATGTTTCCGATACCAGCCGGTGCCGCCGAGCACGTGTCCGGTGGAAGCGCCGCCGGGACTGGCCCCCGGGTCGAACGGGCCCGCGCGGCCGACGGGAGAGCCGGCGTCATAAATGCCACCGTTGCCGGTGCGGACAAAAACGCGGACGGCGACGACATCGGTGCCATCGCCGTGGGCCACGTGGGCCGGGACGCGATAGCGGCGCTCATCGTCGGAGGCGGGCTGGAAATCGGGCGGAAACGACCCCGTGCCGCCGATGCGCACGCCGTTGAGATAGGTTTCGTCCACATCGCGAATCTTGCCCAGCAGCAATTCCACCCCTTTGGCCTCGGCGGACACGGGCAACTGGATATGCCGGCGGAACCAGCCGTAGGCATTGTCCTGGATATAGGCCGAGTGGTGTCTCCAGTTGTCGGGCAGTTGGACCTCCTGCCATTCGCTGTCGTTCAGGACGGGGTTTTTCCAAGCCGGGTCGTCGCCCTGGTGGAAGTGCCACTGGCCCTCCACAACAGCAAACGAGTCAACAGTCTTGCCTGCCGGCGGCAGGTCTTCGATGCTCCAGTCGTGGGGCACCTCCAGCGTGCGCCAATCCGAGTCGTCAAAGTCCGGACGCTCCGCCCCCGGGGCGTCCGCCCGCAGGAATTTCCAGTCCGCGTCAAAACTCCGGTCCCGCTCGCCCCGGGCCAGCGCGCCGAGGCTGAAAAGCAGGGCCAAGACCGCTACCAACAAGGCGAGGCAGCGCAATTTTAGTTTTTGAGTGCCTCCCGCATTTCGCGCGTCCCGTTTCCCCTCACCCCGGCCCTCTCCCGCGGGGAGAGGGGGAATCCTCGTCAGCCGTTCGACGAATCCACCTGTGTGGGAATGCTCGAGAGCCGGCCCTGGCTGCTCCCTCTCCCTCGGGGAGAGGGCCGGGGTGAGGGGGGAACGGCTGCCCGACAAAGGCCCTTCATTTGCCTGCCGGCTGCCCGTCCACGCCGGGGGGCGGTTGTTCGTAAGCGTACTGGTCATCGTCTTTGAGTTCTTTCTTGAGGCGATAGAGTTCGAGTTTGAGTTTGGCGACCGACTCTTGCTGGGCCGGCTCGTTGTAAAGATTGTGAAGCTCGTCGGGGTCTTTCGTGAGATCATAAAACTCCCATTGGTCTTTCTTCCAGAAGCAGATGAGCTTCTGGGTCATGGTGCGCACGCCGTAGTGGGCGCGGGTGTTGTGGTCGCCGGGGTCGTGGTAATAGCGGTAATAATAGCTGGTGCGCCAGTCGGCGGGGCGCTCGCCTTTGAGGAGCGGCGCCAGGCTGCGGCCCTGCATGTCCGCCGGCGTTTTCAAGCCGGCTATCTCCAGGAAGGTGGGGGCAAAATCGGCATTGATGGCCATGGCCTCCTGCACCAGGCCCGCTTTGGCCACGCCCGGCCAGCGGACCAGCAAGGGCATTCTGACCGAGGCCTCGTACATGAAGCGTTTGTCGTAAAGGCCGTGATCGCCGAGGAAAAAGCCCTGGTCGCTGGTGTAAATGACTACGGTATTGGAGCCGAGGCCGTTCCGGTCCAGCCAATCGAGCAAACGGCCGACGTTATCATCGATGGACTGCACGCAGGCGAGGTAATCCTGAAGGTACCGCTGGTATTTCCAGGCATTGAGGGCCTCGCCCCTAAGAGTCTGCTGCTGGCCGTCCACCTGGATTTGGACTTCGGCCGGTTTGACGTTGAGCCACTGATTGCGGGCGGGACCGCTCAAAGCGGCCGGCGGTTCAAGCTTGAGGTCGCGCCGGGTCAGGTCGTTGAACACCTTTTGCGTGCATTCGCGAATGGCGTCGGTGCGCGTCGTGTAATCGTCACGCAGCGTCGGCGGTTCGGGAATCCGGGCGCCGGCGAACATGGCCCGGTGCCGCTCATCCGGGTCCCAGGGGCGGTGCGGGGCTTTGTGGTGGCACATGAGGAAAAAGGGCTTGTCCTTGGGGCGGTTCTCCAGGAAATCAATCGCCAGGTCAGTGATAATATCGGTGACATAGCCCTGGAACACACGGCCGCCTTTCGGGGTGAGAAAGGCAGGGTTGTGATAAACGCCCTGGCCGGGCAGAATGGTCCATTGGTCGAAGCCGGTCGGCTCGCTGCCCAGGTGCCACTTGCCAATCATTCCGGTGTAATAGCCCGCCGCCTGCAGGTACTTGGCCACCGTGGGCTGGGAACCGTCGAAGCGGTTGAACGTTGGGACGCCGTTCAGATGGCTGTACTTGCCGGTGAGGATGGTGGCGCGGCTCGGGCTGCAGATGGAATTGACGCAAAAGCAGTTTGCAAACCGGACACCACCGCTGGCCAGGCGATCGAGATTTGGCGTGCGGTTGACCCGGCTTCCATAAGCGCCGATTGCGTGGGCCGCGTGGTCGTCGCTCATGATGAACAGGATGTTGGGCCGGTCCTGCGCCCCGGCCAAAGCCATGGCTCCGCCCACGATTGCCCCCCAGGTCAGTAGCGTTCTCACGACCCCGATTCTGCGCAAAACCGGGTCCAGGGCAAACCCCAAATTTCACCCGCCACCCAACGAACGGGCAGGAACAGATGATAACCACGGACAGCACGGAGGACACGGATAAAGAACATCCGTGAAATCCGTGAAATCCGTGGTCAAAAAAAACTCTCTCGTCCGCTGCGGCCCAACCTTCATCTCACGACCTCGAAGGCGAATCCCTTCAGGTCCTCCGTCTCCGGGATCATCGGGATAATGGGATGGTCCGGGGCCTGGGAGAAGAGGGCGAGCCTGCGCAGGAGACGGCGGGCGTCGAAAGCGGCGGCGAGCAACGTGTCCTGAAACAAGCCGGCGTCAACGTGGTGGGAGCAGCAGAAGGTGGCCAGGGCGCCGCCGGGCTTGAGGAGCTTTAAGGCCCGGAGGTGGATTTCTTTGTATCCGCGCAGGGCATCGGGCACCGACGCGCGATTTCGGGTGAAGGAGGGCGGGTCGAGAATGATGAGGTCCCAGCGGGGTATGACTTTCTCGTGGGGTTGAGTCAGGGTTTGGGCCTTGAGCCAGTCGAAGACGTTGGCGGTTTCAAAGGAGCATTTGTCGGCCAGGCCGTTGGCGCCGGCGTTGCGTTGAGCGCCGGCAATGGCCTCGGCGCTCTGATCCAGGCAGTGAACGTGGGCAGCGCCGGCGCGAGCGGCGTGGAGTCCGAAACCGCCCAGGAAGCAGAAGCAGTCCAGCACTTGGCCGCCGGGGGCCAGTTCGGCCACGAGCTGGTAATTGACCTGCTGGTCCAGGTAGAGGCCGGTCTTGTGGCCGCCCAGGACATCCACTTCAAATTGCAGGCCGTTCAGACGGACGGCCAGCGGGCCTGAAAGCTCGCCGGAGAGGATTCCGTTCGCGTCGGGCAGTCCCTCGAACTTGCGCGAGGCGACTTCGTTGCGCTCGACAATGGCGCGCGGAGAAAACAGGGCCTGCAACGCGGCCACAATCATCGGCTTCCGCTGGTCCATGCCCAACGACGAGGTCTGTACCACCAGCGCGTCTTCGTATTTGTCCACAATCAGCCCGCTGAGAAAATCGCTTTCCGCATTGACGACACGGAATGAGGTGGCGCCCGGCAAATGTTTTTCCCGGACGGCCAGCGCGGCCCGGATGCGCCCTTCAAAAAAGGCCTGGTTGATCTCGACCCTTTCGGGGGAAAGCATCCGGACATTGATTTTGGATTTTGAATTGTAAAACCCCACCCCGAGAAACCGCTGGCGATGATCTTTGACCTGGACCACCTCGCCGTCGGCGGCCGGTTGGGTAAGCCGGAGGACCGAGCCGCGATAGATCCAGGGGTGGCCCGCCACGATGCGGTCGGCCTGGCCGGGCCTCAAAAAGACGGTTGGCAATGATTCCATAAGTCTTCGAGCATACCAGTCCGGGCGGCAGCGCGAAAGAGGAGAGGACAAAATGGCAACCATCTGCAAAACCTCGCCCCTCGGCCTTCGACTCCCAACCCTCGAGATTCGCTCCTCCCCAGCCACACTTTGGGGCAGCCTTGGTCCCCGATGGGCACCCGCCGCTCATATTCAATTGAAAGCAGCCGCTTTTGCCCTACCATTCCAGAAGTTAAGCGGTTACAGTTTATTTATGCCAAAATTAGAGCGCATCACATGGAATCCCGCCGTCATGGGCGGGAAGCCCTGCATTCGCGGCTTGCGCGTCACGGTCGGCACCATTGTTGGCCTAGTCGCCGCCGGCAAGGGCCGCGACGAAATCCTCCGCCTCTATCCGTATTTGGAGGGGGCGGACATTGATGAAGCCATGGCCTATGCCACCTGGCGGGTCGAAGAGCAGGAGGTCGCCGTCGCCGGCTCATGAAACTGCTGGTGGACTTGAATCTTAGCCCCGCGTGGGCTCTTTCGCTGCGCGCGGCTGGCTGGGAAGCAGTTCACTGGAGCGCTCTCGGTGACCCGGGCGCCACCGACGGCGAAATCATGCGATTTGCCCGCGACCAAGCCTGGGTTGTCTTCACCCACGACCTGGACTTCGGCACCCTCCTGGCCCACACCCAATCCGGCAAACCGAGCGTTTTCCAGGTTCGCGCCCGCGACGTAACTCCCGACCACCTCGGTCCGCTCGTCATAAAGACCCTGCGTCAGTTCTCTGCTGAATTGCAAGCCGGAGCCCTTGTCACCGTGGACGAGGCACGCCAGCGCGTCCGCCTCCTGCCCCTCGCGCGTTAAGAAACGTCCGCCGGTGTCCCCTTCCGTCACGGGAACGGAGTTGCAGAGCACGTTGCCGGCCCGCCTGCAGGGCCTCGTACTCGCCAACTTCCGCCAGCAGATCGCCGAGTTGGCTTTCCACGGCCTCGCGCTGTGCCTTCAGGAGAACGGGATGCAATGCTCCCGGCGGCGTCCGCTTCAAGGTCTCCAGGGCTCCGCGAAACTTTGCAACCTGCCCCTTGCTGATTCGATACTGTCGTTCATTCTTGATCATGGGAAGTTGCTCAGGTCCACGCGTGTATTCCAGGCGGCAGATTACCTTCCGGGTCAAACTGCACTGTCATTACGACACAACACTAACGTTGGGTTGCCTGCATCGCCAGGAAAGGTCAGGGCTTCTTCTTGCCGGTCTTCTTCTCGGTCTCTTTTTCCGGGGTTTTCGCGGCTTGGAGGGGAGCGGCGGCGTTGAGCTGATCGAGGATGGCCTGGGTGAGGTCGCTATCGTTGTTGCTGTGGTAGAGGATGACGGGGATGCCGTTGGCGCCGATGGCGGCGACATCCAGCACCAGTGTGTAGCCGGCAGACCTGGCTTTGGCCTCGAGGACGGAGCGGATTTCGTCGATGACTTTGTCCTGAACACGGTTGACCTGGTCCCGGTAAGTGGACTGGGCCGTCCGTTCGTATTCGACCAGGTTATCCTCAGATTTCTTAAGCTGCTTGAGCTTGTTGTCGGCGAGTTTTCTTCGTCTTTCCCGTTCGTCGGCTGACACGGCTTGGTCGTTGGCGTCGGCGAGGGTGGTCTGGTAGTCTGCCCTGAGCTTTTTCCAGTCCTCGATCATGTTGGCGTGCTCCTTTTCCATGTCGGCCTTGCGCTCGTCCAGTTGGGCGCGGGCCTCTTTGCTTATGTAATAACCGCCAATGAGCTTGCCCATGTCCACCGTCGCGATACGGGTTTGCGCCCAGGCGGGGCTGCCCAGCAGCGCCACCAACAGCAATCCAGGAACCACTCTGCTTAATAGAGTTCTCATAACGACAGGAAAACCGAATTTGATGCCGAGGCCAGCCTAAATCCGGCGCCGGTCTCCCAGGTACAGACAGAGGCCCGGCGCGGACGTTCATCCACTTTTCGCAACCGTTCAGGTCTGGCTCACACTTGAATGGGCGCAGCTCTCCTCTTGAGCACCTGCTGCATTCTGAGCGTCCCGTTTCCCCTCACCCCGACCCTCTCCCGCGGGGAGAGGGAGAATCTTCGCCAGTCGGTTGACGAATCCAGCTTTTTGTTGCCAGTTGTTTTTGTCATGCCCCTCGCTTAGGCTCTTGTGCAGCCGAGTCGCCCGTTATGATCATACACCGTTTGATTCTGCAATACCTGGCCCATCGGGACGATCCTGCCTTCTACGAGTTCCAGGCGGAAGATGCCGTTGGCTGGCTGGAGCGGTGGGACGTGGCCCTGGGGCCGGGGACCCGGGCGCTGGACCTGGGCTGCGGGCATGGGATTTTCGGGGCCGTCCTGGCCAAACGGGGTTGCGAGGTGACTTATGCCGATGAATCGAACAGCCTGATGCCCGAGTTGGCCGACGCCCGGTTCCTGAAATTCAACATCGACACAGATGACCTCGCCCGGTTGGGCAGTTACGACCTGGTGATCTGTTCCAATGTCTATGAGCACCTGGCCAAGCCCGGCGCGTTCCTGGAAAACGTCCGACGGATTTTGAATCCAAACGGGAAACTTTACTTGAGCTGGACCAACTGGCTTTCGGTCTGGGGCGGACACGAGTTCTCGCCCTTTCATTACCTGGGGACGGGGCGCGGACACCGGGTCTATGACAAATTGGCCAAACGCCCGCGCAAACATACGCCGTACGTCAACCTGTTCCCGACTTATGTGGGAGAGACCATGAGAAAGATTCGGGCGATTCCGGGGCTGGACCTGTTGCGGGCGGCGCCTCGTTACTACCCGGAGTTCTCGTTTCTGCTGCGCCTGCCCATCCTCCGCGAGTTCCTAGCCTGGAATTGCGCCTTGCTCATTGGCCGGGTCAATGCCACAAAAAGAGGGCAATGAAATACGGCCTGAAAATCCCTCGGAGCGGCGCCCTGGACCTGCTTTCGCTGGGCGCGCTGGTCCATCGCCTCGATCCGGGGATTGTCCCCTTTCGCAAGGCGACCGAGTGTCAAATCCACGTCAGCGGCGGCGAGTTCAACGTGGCAGCCAACCTGTCAGACTGCTTCGGGCTCCAGACCGGGATAGCTGCGGCTATGGTGGACTACCCGGTTGGCGACCTCATCGCCGAGCGCGTCCGGGCCATGGGGGTGCGGCCTTTCTACAAGCACTTCAAACACGACGGCGTGCAAGGCCCGAACATGGCCACGGTGTATAGCGACCGGGGCCAGGGCGTGCGCGCACCCGTGGTTTTCTACAACCGGTGCAACGAGGCCGCCGCCCAACTCAAGCCGGGCGATTTCAACTGGGCCGGCATCCTGGCCGGCGGCCTTCGCTGGTTCCATAGCGGCGGCATCTTCGCCGCCTTGTCCCCGAGCACCGCCGAGGTCATCCTCGAGGGCATGAAGGCCGCCAAGGCTGCCGGCGCGGTGGTCTCGTTCGACCTCAACTACCGAGCCAAGCTGTGGAACATTTCCGGCGGCCATGAGCGCGCCGTCGCGGTGCTGGACCGCATCGTGCGAAACGTCGATGTGCTCGTGGGCAATGAAGAAGATCTCCAACTCGGCCTGGGCCTCGCGGGCCCCGCCGTTGCCGCCAAATCCAAACTCGACCCCAGCGCGTTCACCGGCATGATCCATGAGTTGGTCCGCAAACACCCCCAAATCAAGGTCGTGGCCACGACGCTGCGCGAGGTCCATTCGACCAACCGGCACAGTTGGAGCGCGGTTGCCTGGATTGACGGCAAGACCTTCGTTGCCCCCGCCTGCGAACTGGACGTGCTCGACCGCGTCGGCGGGGGCGACGGCTTCGCCGCCGGGTTCTTTTACGGCCTCCTCGCCGGAGAACCCGAGGAGGAAGCCGTCAAGCTCGGCTGGGCCCACGGCGCCCTGCTCACCACGTTCCCCGGCGACACCACCATGGCCACGCTCGAACAGGTCCGCGCCTTTGCCAAAGGCGGCTCCGCTCGCATCCAGCGATAAGACCGCTGAGGGCTGGCGCAAAAACAAAGCCCGGGGGTCTGAATGCCTGGGGTGGAGCGTGAGAGCGTGAAGCGTGGGAGCGTGAGGGCGTGGCAAGTGCTACGGTGCTCTCACGCTCCACGCTCCGACGCTCCACGCTCCGGACGCCAGGGCGGCTCCGGCCTGCCCCTGAGCCGGCGGTCCAGGGCCACGCAGAGCAGGCCCAGGAGGGCCGTCAGGGCGCCCATAAGACGGAAGATGCTCGACACTCGCATTTGGTCGATCAAAACAAAGCCGGAGACAAAGACGCCGGCGATGCTCCCGACCGTGCTGGCCGCAATGATAAACCCGCTGGCCCGCCCCACCTGCGCCAGGCTCCGGGTTGTCATCCGAATCATGTAGGGCGACAAGGTGGCCAGCACGACGCAGGGCATCAGAAAGATGAGCGCGCTGCCCAGGACCGGATCGAGCCTTTGCCAGAGCAGAGGGATGGGCTGGCCGGAGGGATGACGCCGGATGATTCCGTCGATGAGCCAGTCGGCGCACTCCGGGATGAGGCACAGTGCCAGACCAGCCGGCAAGAGCCCGAGAGCCAGGACCGAGGGCCGAGGCCAGCGGTCAGCCACCGCGCCGCCCAGGTAGTAGCCGGCCGCCAGCGCAATGAGCACCACCCCAATCTGGCTCACCCAGACATGAAAGGAGCTGCCAAAGTACCTCGGCAAAAAGCGCGCCCCGATGATTTCCAGAACCATCATGATGAAGCCGCCCATAAAAACCAGGACTGCCGCCGCCGCGTTTCTCATGCCGCAAGCATAACATCCGGGGTTGACGGGTGGGAAGCGTCATCCATTTTGGATACATAACGTCACAGGCCGAGTTTTGCCCATTCGCCGGCCGGCATAAAGCCAAATTGCAACGGTCCAGGCGCGCACCCATTCATTTGCCCCGGCCTCGTAGGCGCCTCTCGAAATGTCAAAAAAACTCACCCACAGGGGAATGCCTTGACAGGGGGGCGACGCCGACTATTCTCAGGGGGTGAACGCCCAGAGGGCGTTTGCGGGCGAAAAAGTTCGATGTTGACACTGACGAGATTCCGGTGAACTGAATGAGGTTGCTGCCTTGGAATTGCCGAGCTCGGCTCCGATCAGTTTCCGTTTACGAATGATGACGTTTCCCCGCCACTGGACCTTGCGCCGGGTGCCGGCCACCCTCTGCGTGGTGGCAATGGCCGGCTTCAATGCCTTCTCGCAACCGCAGATGCCCATCGATGTGGGCACTACCGTCAACGGCTTCCAGGACGACTTCGATGGCACGACGCTCAACTCGAACTGGGTAGTCGCCGGCGCAAACGTCTTCTCGGTGAGTGGCGGTCTTCTCCACGTCGACTCCGCAACCGGGGATCCGAACC
This sequence comes from uncultured bacterium, assembly GCA_963713735.1. Lineage (GTDB taxonomy): Bacteria > Verrucomicrobiota > Verrucomicrobiia > Limisphaerales > UBA8199 > CAVQND01. The sequence continues at coordinate 17,639 of CAVQND010000029.1, read as the reverse complement.
ATCTGCTTTATGAGGCGGCGGGTTACGACAATTCGGTCCAGGAAGTTTTGGCGCGCATTCGCGTTCTGAGTTTCGGCTCGGGAGACCTGGTCCGAGGGGGCGTGGGCGTCGGCATCGACCCGTCTTCGACTCGAGGCCTCAACTATCTGTTTCGGGAGAACACCAGCGATGGACAAACCGCCCTCCATCTGGCCTTCCTTAATGACATGCTCGCTTGGGGGCCGGTCCAGAATTTCGTCTGGCAGACAAACACCTGGTACTGGCTCCGGCTGCGGCAAGACCCCAATGCCGCTGCGCTGGGCGGGGTAAACGACGTGTTCGGAAAAATCTGGTTGGGAGACAGCACGCAGGCGGAACCGGCAACCTGGCAACTGGCGTGGGACTACACTCCGGGCCAGGCTGAACGGACCGGTTTTGCCGGCATTACAGCCAGTTCGGGCGGGGCCTTCCAATTCGAGGTTGATTACATTTTGATTAAAGCCTCCGGTCTGCCCACTATCCTGGTTGCCCCAAATGCATGCATCCAAACCCCCGCGGCGATCACCAATCAACCGCAAAGCCAGACGGTCATGGAGTTGTTTCCGGCGAGCTTCAGCGTGGGTGCCAGCGGCAACCCGGCCCCGTCGTACCAATGGTTCAGGGGCGGCAGCGCCATGGGCGGGGCGACCAACGCGACCTACACGCTGACCTCGGCGGCCTGCACGGACAACGGCGCATCCTTCCAGGTGGTGGTCCAAAACGCAGTGAGCAACGTGACCTGCGCCTCCACCAGCGGTGTGGCCACCCTGACGGTCATCGCCGATACCAATCCCCCGGGTACTCCTCGCCGCTCAACCCCTGGGCCTTAGCCAGGTGCAGGTAAGTTTTTCCGAACGCATCAGCCCTGCCGGCGCGACCAACGTGAACAACTACAGTCTCAGTGGGACCAACGGCCCTGTGCCCATCGCCAGCGCCGCGCTGGATGGTTCCCAGACTAACGTTGTTCTGGTGGTTGGAGCTTTGATCGATGGCGGCCTTTACACGCTAACCGTCAATAACCTGACCGACCAATCCCACGCCGCCAATGTTATCGCCCCCAACTCTCAAACTCAGTTTGTCGCCAGCGCTTACGCACTGTGGCCCATCGGCAATCCCCTGCCGGCGGGCAGCCAGGCGCCGGCCGGAAACGGTTACAATATCACCGCCGGCGGAGCGGCGGTTGGCGGCGCCAATGACCAATGCCAGTTTAGCTATCGCTTGCGCAGCGGTGATTTTGATTTCATGGTGCGGCTGGATTCCCTGGGCCTGGCCGATGCCTGGTCGGAAGCCGGCTTAATGGCGCGCGGAGATTTGAGTCCCGGCGCCCTTTCGGCCAGTGTGCTGGCCACGCCCACCATCAGCGGAGCGTTCTTTGTGTCTCGCAGCGCGACCAATGGACCGGCAAGCACCTCAGGCAGTTTCCCGGTCAACTATCCCAACACCTGGCTGCGGCTCAAACGGGCCGGCAATGTCCTGACCGGCTTTGGCGGCTTTGACGGCCAGAACTGGACCCAACTGGGCAGCGTAACTCTGGCCCTGCCGCCGGGCATTTACTTCGGTTTTGTGGTTTCCAGCCACAACACCAACCAGGTGACCACGGCGGCGTTTCGCGATTTTGCGTCTGTCAGTGAGGCCGGCACCAACGCTCCGCTGTCCTCGAGGCGCTGGGCCAGTGCAGCCGGCGCACCAGCCTGGTGCTCTCGGAGATCATGTATCACCCGGCCAACAGCGACCTGGAGTTTGTCGAGTTATTCAACTCTCGCGGTGAGCCTCAGGACCTGAGCGGCTATCAACTGGGCGGCAGCATCAGCTTCACTTTCCCGGCCGGCAGCCAGATTGATGGCGGCGGTTTTGTTGTCGTGGCCAAATCGCCGGCCGATTTGCAGAATGTCTATGGGCTAAGCGGTGTGCTGGGCCCTTACACCAATAACCTGCCCAACAACCAGGGCACGGTGCAGTTGCTCAGCCAGGCCGGCGGGGTGCTCTTGGAAGTCAACTACCGCACCACCCCGCCCTGGCCGGTTTCGCCCGGCGGCGCCGGCCATTCGCTGGTGCTGGCGCGCCCCTCCTATGGCGAGGACAACGTGCTGGCCTGGGCGGCCAGTGACGCGGTCGGCGGCTCACCGGGCCGGCTCGACCCGGTCAGTTTCGACCCGCTCCGCCAAGTGGTCATTAACGAGTTCCTGGCGCATAGTGACCCTCCGGCGCCCATTTTCATTGAACTGTTCAACCGCAGCGCTCAGCCTTTGGATGTCTCGGGTTGTTCCCTGAGCGACGATCCCCAGACTAACAAGTTCCTCTTGCCGCCGGGCGCCACCATTGCCGGGCGGGGTTTTTTGGCCTATGACCAAACGCAACTGGGTTTTGGGCTGAACCCGGCGGGCGGGACACTCTATTTGCGCAATGCCGCCGGGACGCGCGTGCTGGATGCAGTGCGCTATGAAGGCCAGCGAAACGGGGTTTCTTTTGGCCGATTACCCGACGGTTCAGCCAGGTGGAAGGCGCTGGCGCGGCCGACTCCCGGCACGACCAACAGCCCGGCCTGCCAGGACGACATCGTCATCAACGAGATCATGTACGCGCCGGTCTCGCTCGACGACGATGACCAATACCTCGAGCTCTACAATCGCGGCACCAACGCTGTGGACCTGAGCGGCTGGCAATTTGTTTCCGGGATAAGTTTTACTTTCCCTTCCAATACTATCATCGCTGCCGATGGCTATTTCGTCGTGGCGCGCAACGCTTCGCGGATGCTGGCCAATTATCCCAACCTCAACGCCGGCAACCTGGCGGGTAATTTTGGCGGGAAGCTCTCGCACCAAGGCGAGCGGCTGGCCTTGGCGAGGCCTGAAACGGCCATTGCCATTGACGACCAGGAGGTCTGGACCACCAACACGGTCTATCCGGTGGTCAATGAAGTGACTTACCAGTCCGGTGGACGGTGGGGCCAGTGGTCGCATGCGGGAGGCAGCAGCCTCGAGTTCGATTGATCCGCGTGCGGACAACTCGTTGGCGCCTAACTGGGCCGACAGCGATGAGACGGACAAAGCCGCCTGGACGGTGATTTCGGCCACCGGCACGATTGATAACGGCAACGTGGCGGCCGACGAGTTGCAGTTGCTGTTGCAAGGCGTGGGGGAGGCCCTGGTGGACGACGTCCAAGTGCTGGACGCCAACGGCAACAACCGCATTGCCAATGGGACCTTCGAGTCCGGCGCCGGCGGCTGGGTGGCTGAAGGCGCCGAAAAGACTTCCGGCCTGGAGACCGGCGAAGGATTCAATAGCGGCCAGAGCTACCACCTGCGCGCGGTGGAGAAGGGCGACAACCAGGTTAACCGGGTGCGCACGCGCCTAACCACCGCTTTGGCCGCCGGCGCCACCAACGTGACCATCGGCGCGGCGGTGCGCTGGCTCAAAGGGGATCCGGAAGTGTTGCTGCGGCTGCGCGGCAACTGGCTGGAATGCGCGGCCGAGCTGCCCACCCCAGCTAACCTCGGCACCCCGGGGATGCGCAACAGCCGGTTTGTATCCAATGCTCCCCCGGCGATTGTGGAGGTGCAACACGCCCCCATCTTGCCCGGCGCCAATCAACCGATTGTCGTGACGGCACAGGTCAGCGACCCTGACGGACTGGGTTCGGTCGTCCTCAAGTACCGGCTGGATCCCAATTCGACCTACTCGACCGTCAAGATGACCGACGACGGCAGCGGTGGCGATGTCGTGGCTGGGGATGGGATCTGGAGCGCTACTATTCCAGGGCAGCCGGTGGGAACGATGATTGCTTTTTACATTCAGGCCACCGATGCCTTCGTGGCGCCGGCTACCAGCACCTTCCCCAACGACGCCCCGGTGCGTGAATGCCTGGTGCGGGTCGGTGAGGCCCAGCCGACCGGCAACTACCCGGTGTATCGGCTGTGGATGTCGCAGGCCGCATTCAACGCCTGGAATAATAACAGCCGGCTGGACAACTCCTTTAATGACGTGACCTTTGTGTTGGGGGATAAGCGCGTCATTTACAACAGTGGCGGGCGCTTTAAAGGCAGCCCGTACATCTCCCCGGGCTATTGCGGACCGGCCTGCGGCCGTTGTGGCTATTCCATCAGTTTTCCGGCAGAACGCTCTATTCCTGGGTGAAACGGAGTTGGTCTTTGACTGGCCCGGCGGCCATGGGGGCGAGACCACGGCCCTGCAGGAACAGATGTGCTATTGGATTGCCGACCGGCTCAACCTCCCCTGGAGCCATCGCCACACGATTCGGCTGCACGTCAATGGAGTGACCGATGACGCCCGCCAGGCGACCTTTGAGGCGGTGGTCCAGCCGGCGGGCGGCTTTGTCAAGGAATGGTCGCCCAATGACAGTGGCGGAGAGCTGTTTAAAATCGAGCGCGCGTTCGAGTTCAACGATTCGGATGGCTTGGTGGCCGACCCCGAACCGCGGCTGCAAAACTATGCGACCACCGGCGGGGTCAAAAAGCGCGAGCACTATCGCTGGAACTTCATGTTCCGCGCCACCGACCTGCGGGACAATTACACGAACATCATGGCCCTGGTTGATGCGGTCAATGCCGCGCAACCCGAACCGTACACCAGCGCAACCTTGGGCCTGGTGGACCTCGAGGAATGGATGGGCATCTTTGCCACCGAACACATCATCGAGAACTTCGACGCCTACGGCCATGAGATTGGCAAGAACATGTACGCTTATCTGCCGCCCACCGGCAAATGGCAGCTTTACCTTTTCGACCTGGACTGGGCGATGCTGGCAGCCCCCAACTACAGCTCTGTCTATACGGCCAGCGCCGGGCCGCTTTTCAATGCCGACGACCCCACCATCACCCGCATGTATGCGTTCCCGCCCTTTGTCCGAGCGTACTGGCGGGCGGTTCAAAACGCCGTTAACGGGCCGCTGGACCCGGCCAACTGCAACCCGGTAATTGATGCCAAATCCCGCTCGCTCTTCGCCAATGGGATTGCCTGGTGCGACGGCCAGCGCTTGACCGAACCCAGCGCCGTCAAAACCTGGTTTAAGCAGCGGCGGGCCGCGCTCCAGGCCCAACTGGCCACAGTCGCGGCGCCCTTTAGCGTCAACTCGGTGGTGGTGACCAATGACCTGGCCCTGGTGAGCGGAACGGCGCCCATTGGTGTCCAGACCCTGTGGTTTGATGGCGCACAGTGGCCGCTGACCTGGAGCAGTGTTTCTCACTGGACGGCCAAGGTGGTCTTGCAGCCGGGCACTAACCAATGGACCGTTGCCGGCCTGGACCCTCGCGGCCAGCCGGTGTCGGGCGCGCTGACCAATGTGGCGGCCGTTTACAATGGCGCCCTGCCCTCTCCAGTCGGCCAGGTGGTCATCAACGAGATCATGTGCCACCCCCCGATGGCCGGAGCGCAGTTCGTGGAGTTATACAACCGCTCCAGCGCCCTGAGCTTTGATCTCTCAGGTTGGCAGTTCGAGGGCCTATCATACACCTTCCCGCCCGGCTCGCTGATTGGGCCCAAAGGTTTCTTGGTGCTGGCGGCCAACCGCGTGAACTTTGCCGCCGCTTACGGAGCCACCAATCTCGTGTCTGATACTTTTAGTGGCGTTCTCCAGCCCGACGGGGAAACCCTCACTTTAATCCAGCCCGCCACCAGTGCGACCCCCGAACTGGTGGTGTCCAAGGTCCGCTATGGCAGCGCCGCGCCCTGGCCTGCGGGCGCCAACGGCACCGGCAGTTCTCTGCAGCTCATCGACCCTAGCCAGGACAACTGGCGCGCAGGTAATTGGGCTGCGGCCACAAACTTGACTGGCGCTCCGGCCACGCCCGGAGCAGCCAACAGCGTGGCTGCCGTGCTGCCTGCTTTCCCGCCGCTCTGGCTCAACGAGCTGCAAGCCGACAACCTGACCGGCATTACCAACAGCGCCGGCCAGCACGCTCCCTGGCTGGAACTATTCAATCCCACCACCAACACGGTTTCCTTGAACGGACTCTATCTCTCGACCAACTACTACAACCTCACGGCTTGGGCTTTCCCGGCCGGGGCCAACATCAATCCCGGTGAGTTCAAGGTCATTTTTGCCGATGCCCGGACGCCTCTCTCAACCACGAACGAACTGCACACGAGCTTTACCTTGCCCAGCGGCTCAGGTTCGCTGGCCCTTAGCCGGCTCTACAACGGCCAGCCTCAAGTGCTCGATTACATCGATTACACCAATGTTAGCCCCAACCATTCCTACGGTTCGCTGCCCGACGGTCAAAGTTTCGACCGGCAGGAGTTTGCTTGTGCCACGCCGGGTGGCGCAAACAACGCCGCCAGCCCTATCTCGTTCATCGCTTACACCACCCCAGGCTCGGTTTACACCCAGAACTTTGACGGGTTGCCCGACCCCGGCGCCACGTCCGTCAACTCCGACAACCCGGTCACTATCAATGGCGTTACCTATTCCCTGGCTAATCCCTATGCCTTCGCGGCTCCGGTCTCGGCCAGCGGCAACCGCGGCGGCCTGGGCATTAGCCAGATGGCGGGCTGGTATGGCCTGGGCAGCCTGGCGTCCAAGTTCGGGGCCACCGACGGAGATCAGACCACGGGCGGCCAGATCAGTTTTGGGCCGCCTTCCAGTTCCAATCGAGCTTTGGGTCTATTGGCTACCGGCAGCACCGGCGCCACGGCCTTGGGCGCCAGGTTCATCAATCAAACGCCCCGGAGCCTCGCGGCGATCAATGTGCGGTTTACGGGGGAGCTGTGGCGTCAAGCCAACTTGCCCAAGACCCTGGGATGCTGCTACTTCATTGACCCCGTCGGCACCGCGCCCTTTTCCACCAGCCAGACAGCCCTCTTGCCCAGCCTGGACGTGAGCTTTCCTGTCGATCCGGCGGCCGTGGGCGGCCTGGCCGTGGACGGCACGGCCAGCATCAATCAAACCAACCTGAGCGTCGTCAACCTGGTCATTACCAACTGGCCCCCGGGCGCGGCCTTGTGGCTCGTGTGGCAGATGACCGATCCCACCGGTAAATCTCAAGGATTGGCCATTGAAAACCTGAGCTTTTCGGCTTTGGCCCAGCCGGCTCTGCCTGGGGTGCCGGTCACGTTCGAGGCCACGGCCACCAACCTGGTGCTCTCGTGGGCGGGCGTGCCCGGTGAGGTGTACCAGGTCGAATACAAAGATGATTTGCGCGCCGGCACCTGGACCGCTCTGGGCAATCCGATCACCGGCGCCGACGCACTCCTCAGTTTCACCAACGACTTCTCACTCTCGACCCGGCGCTTTTATCGGTTGAGAATCCTGCCATGAGGTCTATTTTGCCCCTTCCGCCTGGCTGCGTGTGGGACAGCCCCTCGGCATCGAGCCGACCTTCTGGTACAATCCACTGAGGATTCCATGAAGGGGTCATGTAATGGGAGACTTGCAGTGCGGTTCATACGAGGATAATTTTGAGATATGATTCAAGCGGATGAAATTGAGAAGATGAGCCTGGCGGAACGGCTCCAGACGATGGAGTTGCTGTGGGCCTCGCTGGCGAGTACGCCCGACGCGGTGCCTTCTCCAGCTTGGCATCGAGAGGTTCTTGCCGAGCGCATGGCGAAGATTGAGCGCGGCGAAGCCGAGTTGCTGACTGTCCCGGAGTTGAAGGAGCGTTTGCAGAAGCCAGCGCCATGAGGCGCGTGGTCGTTTTGGCGGAAGCCGCCGAGGACCTGGAAGAAGCTCGCAGGTTCTGCGAGACGTCGGAAGCCGGTGTTGGCAATTATTGCGTCACTTCATTGCTGGCGGATATCGAAAGCTTGGGGCTTTATCACCGAGTCCACCGCCCCCAACACGGCTGTTTCCGGATGCTGGCGAGCCGGTTTCCTTTTGGCATTTATTATTTGGAGGGGCAGCACGACATCAGAATAGTCGCGGTCCTTGACTTGCGTCGGGAGCCGAGTTGGTTTCGCGCGCGGGTGACACGACGGCAATGACTCTGACCTTGGACCAGATATTCTCAATGTCCGTCTTTGTCGAAATATGGCCAATTCGACAAAGGTTGCGAAAAAGTCTTCCGTTCGCCGGGCTTTTGGGACAGGCTCTCGCCGGGATATTTCCCACGCTCGGGCAACTTGCCCACGCGCCGGTTCAGCAAAGCTCCGTTAGGAGCGCCATGTTTATAGTCAAAGCGTCCGGAAAACCCTCAAGCTCCTTTAGGAGCGGCATGTTACGCCAAAACAGCAGCGTCCAGGCACATGCCGCTCCTAAAGGAGCTTGAGCAAGGCCCGGTTGGCTGGCGTTTCTATAAACATGGCGCTCCTAACGGAGCCTTCGCGGCTTCCGGGAATCGTAACACTCTCTGTCAAGATATTCTCTTTTTGAAAGAAGTTTTGGTTGCGGCTTGGCCGCTCTGCGAAGTATCCCGGCTAGTACGCTTTCTCTTTCGTTTCCAGGAAGCCCCGGAGGTGGCAGACGCGCGTGGGATGCCGCAGTTTGCGCAGGGCCTTGGCTTCGATCTGGCGGATGCGCTCGCGGGTGACCTTGTAGAGATTGCCAATCTCCTCGAGGGTGTGGCCGTAGCCATCGACCAGGCCAAAGCGCATTTCGAGGATCTTCCTTTCCCGCGCGCTGAGCAAGGTCAGGACGTGGTCCAGCTTCTCTTTGAGCATGCTGTGGCTGGTTCCTTCGGACGGGCTCTCGGCGCCCTTGTCCTCGATGAAATCTCCCACCCTCACGTCGCCATCCTCGCCCACGGGTGCGTCCAGCGAGACCGGTTGGCGGGCCATTTTGAGCAAGGCGTTGATGCGCGAAACCGGCACGTGCATCTCGTCGGCCAGGTCTTCGGCAGCGGGCTCGCGGCCCAATTCCTGGCTGAGCTGTTTCTGCGCGCGCCAGAGCTTGGTCATGATCTCGATCATGTGCACCGGGATGCGGATGGTGCGCGCCTGGTCGGCAATCGAGCGGGTCAGGGCCTGCCGAATCCACCACACGGCATAGGTGGAAAATTTGTAGCCCCGCCGATATTCGAATTTCTCGACCCCCTTGAGCAGCCCGATATTGCCCTCCTGAATCAGGTCGAGCAGAGACTGCCCCCGGTTGACGTATTTCTTGGCGATGGCGACCACCAGGCGCAGGTTGGCTTCGGCCATATGGGCTTTGGCTTCGTGAACGCGCCCGGCGGCCCGCTGCAACCGGTCGAAGGTCCTGTAAAACTCCTCGCGCGGCGAGCGGACGAATTTTTCCAGGACCAGAAGCTCGCCCTGTTCCTGGAGGAGAGCCTCTTGCCGGTGGCGGGATTGGGGGTGGCCGTCCAACTCCCGGATGCGCCGCAGGCCGGCCTCGAATTTCGCGTGGACGTTGCCGGCAACCGCAATTATGTCCTCGAGCACCTTGGGCTTGTAAAAGAACTTGGGAAAGATGGCCTGGAGTTTTCTCGACCCTCCGGAGCCGGCCCAAGAGCCTTTCGGGCTGCGCCTCGGGGGCGGCCTGCCACCGGGTGTATAGGTTGTCGGCCTGCGCGTCCAGCGCCCCCATCCTCTTGACCAGGCCGCGGAGTTTCTTGAGATGCTGTTCGCGATGGGCGGCTTCGTTGTCCATCACGATGCGGTCGTAACGTTCCTTGGGAGGCTCGGCCAGCAGCTTTTCGGCAATCGCAGCGTGTTCTTTGGCGGCGAAGCCCAGGCCGTAAACCAAAAGCCTCATTTCCTGTGCGGCCTGCTCGATGCACTTGAAGACCTCGACTTCCTGCTCGCGTGTGAGCAGGGGCACCCGGCCCACCTGCTTCAGATACATCTGAACCGGGTCGTCGAACACGTCGTATTGGCCGTCCCTCTCTGGTTCCGGTTCCTCGGGTTTGGCCTTCTCAATCTCGGCCTCGGCTCCAATCCTTATGCCCAGGTTCTGCAGCCTCGCATAGAGCGCGTCCAAATCATCGGCCGAGACGCCCTCCGGCAGCAGCTCGTTGACGTCGTCGTAGGTAAGCTGGCCCTGCTCGCGCGCCAGGTGCAGCAAACTCTTGATTGTCGCGGCAAGGTCGGCCAGCTCGCCCGGCGCCCCTGCCTGGGCTTTGGCCCCATGGCAAGTCGGGACCTCCTGGCCTCGGGCGGCGGGGCCGGCCCCGGCCAGGTTGCCGCGGGTTCGCTTGGGCCCTGGTCCCTCGTCTCCGGAGGCCCTGGCGCCAAAGATGAAAGAGCCGCGCGACCGGCGGACTTCCCCGGGGCTCTTCGCCCTTTGGCGCCGTTGCAATTCTTGGCTCTGTTATTCAATTTGTTTGCTGGCGCTGCATCGGCGCCGAACCAACCGGGCCGGGACGCCGCTATCGGAAGGATAACACAGGGTCGTCAGGCGGCGAACAATTCAACAATCCCATCCTGCATCCCTCATGCAAGAAAAAAAAGCGTGGGACCCTTGGCCCCACGCCGGTTGGCAAAAACTCGCGCTTAGTAGCGCCGGCCGTAGCTGCTTCGCCCCGCGTAGTCCCGTCCGCCGTGTGAGCCGCCCGCGGGACGTTCGCCCGGAGGCCGCGCGACGTTCACCGTCAGATTACGACCGTCGAGCGTCGCCCCGTTCAGAGCGTCAATCGCCTTCTGCGCCTCTTCCGGCGTTCCCATGGTGATGAAAGCAAACCCGCGGGGCCGGCCGGTGGCGCGGTCCATCATCAGGTTCGCCTCGGTCACTGTGCCGTGCGCGGCGAAGGCGTCTTGCAGGTCGTTTTCGGTCGTGTTGAACGAGAGGTTGCCCACGAATAATTTTGTGTTCATGTGATGTTTCAATGTCTTAGTATTACCCTGTTCTCTCCAAACTGTTCCCGATCGCCGGGTTTCAAATCATCACTGAACGAAGTTCACCTGAAGATTTACCATGTCCTGGAAGCGACAAGCTATCTATTAGACCCCCCTACACTGCACCATTGCCGCCCAATAGCAAGCAATTTTTCGCAAAAGTTTTCCCGCTTTCATAAACCACTCGGCCCTGAGTCATCACCATTTCAACGAACATGTCCCGCTCCCGGAGGCGTTGGGCGATGAACTCGGGCTTGCGGACCAGCATATCGAGCGGAAAGGGCGCGTCGAAACGGGACCGGATTTGGAGGGCGCATCTTGTCAGTACCACCATCTCCAGCCAGGAGCGGCGGCTCGGGCCAACCCGGAGGGTTGCCAGAGGGTAGCCGGGGGTCACGGCATCGCCCATTCGCGTCAGGCTAAGGTTTGGCGCGCAGTTGACGCGGCGGCCTTTTCTGTGTCCAACACAGGAGCAGCACGTTTTTGTCTTCGATTAGCCACTTCATTTCTTCCCCTTTTTTGATCTCCAGCGCCTCCGCCAGGACCACCGGCAAGTTCAGATAGTAGGAGCGATTGGTTGGCCGCTCCACCTTTTGCACTTTGATGAGGTAACCCGTCGTTTTTTCTGTCGCCTTTTGTCGCTTTGGCATATAGTATTAATACTATATAAAACCACGCATGTCATCTCCTAACCCTTCCGCGCAAAACAATTCCGGTTTGCCCGCCTCCCTCCACCAACAGCTCCCGGCCTGCCTCCCCAAACTCGACGCCATCAACGCCGAGGGTATCGCCCGAGCCTCAGGCTTTCTGCAGCGCAGCCCACGTAAAATCCCCATGCTCAAATTTGCCAAGGGCCTCCTGGCCCTCGCTCCCGAAACCGACCTCGCCTTGGAGCATACCGCCGCAGTCATCGGCTTGGCCGCCGACACCACCTACACTAAACAGTCTTTGAGTGAACGGCTCTCCGGTGGCCTCAAAGGCTTTCTGGCTGGGGTCGTCACGGCCCTCTTCAGCCAAATCGCTCGTGGCGTTCCGACCTGCCAAGCCCTTGAACGCTTTGCTCACGTCTGGGTCCATGACAGCACCTCCCAAACGCTGCCCAAGCACTTGGCTGAACTCTTCCCCGGGGCCGGCAACCAACATGGGCAAGACTACGCCACCCTCAAAATCCAATGGATCTGCGACATCAAAAACGGCGTGGTCGGGCACGTCTCCCTTTCGGGCTATACTCGCAATGACCAGGCCGCCGCCCCGGACATCCTGGAAGTCGCCCGCCCCGGCGATCTGGTCCTGCGGGATCTGGGTTACTTCACCACGGCAGTCCTGGCCCAGTTTGTCAGTGCGGGCATCTCCTTCCTCAGCCGCTACCGCCACGGCGTCAATCCCTACGACCCCAAGACGGGCCAACCGCTGAATTTAAAGGCCCTCCTGAAGAACTCTGGCTCCTTGGATATGGACGTGCTCCTGGGACCGGAGCGAGCGGCCGTGCGCTTGGTCGCCCTGCCCGTGCCAGAGGAAGTGGCCAATCAGCGGCGGCACAAGGCCAAAGTCTCCGCCCAGAAACGCCACCGCTCCCCTCCTGGCGCCGAGCATCTCTTCTTGATGGGCTGGAACATCTTCGTGACCAACGTGCCGGCGGCGACTTGGCCCCCCAAGGTCCTGGCCGCGATCTATCGGCTGCGCTGGCGAATTGAGATCATTTTTAAAACCTGGAAAAGCCACCTGGGATTGCCTCACCTCAACTGCCGCACCCCGGTCTTGCTTGAGCCTCTCGGTGCTGACCAAGTTGTTGTTCTGCGCGCTGGTCTGCCAGCTTTCTGACCTGCTGGAACTCAATTGTCCCCACGGCCAACACGTCAGCCTCCTTCGCCTGGGGCACATTCTCGGACAGTGCGCTTGCTGGTTCTCGGCCATGGTGCTGGGCGTCTCGGTCGTTCAATGGGTGGAGTTCTGCCTCGCCCGCCATGCCTTCTACGAAAAGCGAAACGATCGCAAAAACTACTACGAACTGCTGTCCGGAGCCGCAGACGCCTTAGCCTGACGCGAATGGGCATCGCCGCGACCCCCGGTTTGCGGCCAGAGGGGGCCTGCACCCCGGAACGGGGTGCCAGAAGGCTGCGCAAAGGGAGCAGGCGGCCTTCTGGCATCCCTATAGGATGCCGACCCACACCGCCGCTGAACCGGGGGTCTCGCGACGCTTCGACCCCCGGCTACCATCTGTCATCCCTCCGGGATGAATTCCTGGGCGGCGGGCACTCTCCCTGACCTCGTGGCTCGCATGGTGGTACTGACAAGACGCGCCCGGATTTGGACGGCCTTGGAAAACTCGCTTGAAGATCGACCATGCCCGGGTTTATTCTCCCGTCGTGTCCACCACCCTGAAATGCCTCCGGGCCTTGTCCGACCCGACGCGGCTGCGCATCGTGGCGCTGCTGGAGAAGGACGAGCTTTCCGTCAATGAGTTGCAGGCGATTACCCGGATGGGCCAGTCGCGCATCTCGACGCACCTGGGGCTGCTCCTGGATTCGGGCCTGGTGCAGTCGCGGCGCGAGGGCAAGCGGACCTTTTACAAGCTGAGCCCGCAGTCCAATGGCGCGGCGGGTGAGTTCATCCAACTGGCAATTCGCGGGGCCAGGGAGTTGCCTGAGCACGCGGGCGATCAAATTAACCTCAAGCGCATCTTGAACCGCCGGCGCGAGCAGGCGCAGGTCTATTTCAACCAGGTGGCCGGCAGATTCGACCGCGTCTATGGTCCGGGCCGTTCCTGGCAGGCCTTTGGCCACCTGCTGCTGCGCATCCTGCCGCCGCTCGTGGTGGCGGACCTTGGCTCCGGGGAGGGTCTGCTCAGCGAATTGCTGGCCCGCCGCTGCAAGAAGGTCATTGCCGTGGACAACTCCGAGAAGATTGTCGCCTTTGGCGCCGCCAAGGCCCGGAAGAACAATCTCAAGAACCTGGACTTCCGGCTGGGCGACCTGCAGAACCCGCCCGTTGAAGCCGAGAGCGTGGACCTGGTCATCCTGAGCCACGCCCTCCATCACGCCGAGGAACCCGCTCGGGCAGTGGCCGGCGCTTACAGGATTCTGAGGCCCGGCGGCCAGGTCATGCTCCTGGACCTGGCCCGGCACAAGTTCGAGAAAGCCCATGAACTTTACGGCGACCGCTGGCTCGGTTTTGCCGAGAGCGACTTGGAACGGTGGCTTGCGGAGGCCGGCTTCAAAAAGACCGAAATCAGCATCGTTGCCCGCGAAGAGCAACCGCCCCACTTCGAAACCATCCTGGCCAGCGCCCAGAAATAGCCCCGGCGCGCCGCCGCGACCAAAATCGAGGACCCGGTCTGTTCAGGTCTGGCCCACCCAACGCGCAGATCTGCTTTGAGCACCTGCCCCCAAAAACAGATCCGCACCCCACCTGAGCAGTCAGCAACCCTCAGGGCTTGCGGCCGTAAAACACACAGACGGCGGCGAAATACTTGACCAGCGGAGCCCGGCGCAGCGGAGGGGTTATCGCATGAAGGATGCGGGCTAACGGAATCGGCACCCGGTGGTGAGAATAACTGGCTGCCGAGAGCCGCACGCCCTGGAATCCGCACCCTCTCATGGCGGCCGTCAGCCGGCCGGGGTAGAAGGGTGATTCATCCTCGACCGCGCCGGTGATGTTCCCAAAGACCTGCTTCCCGCACCAGGCCGCCAGGCTAAAGGGATGCAGGATGTTTGGCTCCAAGGCGAACAAGTGCCCTCCTGGCCGCAGCACTCTTCGGACCTCCTGCAAAAACTCACCGAAACCGAACTTGACGAAATGATGAAAGAAATCCGACATGATGACCAGGTCGAACCGGCCCGCCTCGAACATATTCATGTCCCGGATGTCGCCCACGTGCTGTTCGATCACCCTGCCTGCCACTGCCTCGATGCCGCCGCCGAGAGGTTGATTCCGGCCATCCGCTCCGAGAGCGGCAGCAAGTAAGGCAGGTCGTTGCCGGCCCCCGTTGGCGCGATGAGCGTGCGGGGGTTTTCCAGGTGGTCTCGCTCGAGCACGGCCCGAATCTGCCCTGCAAACTGTGTGCCGCAAAAATGGCCGTTGACGGCGGCCCGTTTCGGAGAACAGAACGGCCAGGAATTCAGAATATGCCCCGGGCGGAATCCCCTGTGTTCATGCCACTCATGCTCCCGGCAGAGTTTCTCGTCATACTCGGTCATGCCGGCACAACGTTACGGGCTGCCCGCCCCCAGTCAATGGCTTTCCACCACCGCCAACTCCCGGAGGGTGGCCAGTCTAACCGGTCACTCTCCGGTGTCTCTGCCGTCGCCAGGCAAGCGCAGTTCGGCGCGGAGGGCCGGCCAGAAGCACGCCGTATAGACTCCGATCGAAACCACATTGATGGCCACGCTCAAACCCTCGAGCGCATAGACCGGCCCGGCGGGCAACCGAACAGGCCAGGTGGCCGGGGCCTGGAGATAATAGTAGATGACGCAGAGGGTCGGGAAGGAGATGACGGTCCGGGCCTTGCCTGACCAGTTGGCCTTGGCGCTGAGATTGTGGAGCGCGCCCAGGGACCGCAGGAAGGAGACCCATTGGTCGCGCAGGAGGAAGAGAATGGCCAAAACGAGCAAGATGCGGGCGTGGCGGTGCTGGCCGATGCGGTCGGCCAGATAGACCACCGTGGGAAAGGTGGTCAGGTAAAAAACCTTGTCCATCATCGGATCGGCGTAGCTGCCCAGGCGCGAGGTAACCTCAAACCGGCGGGCAAAATAGCCGTCCAACAGGTCGGTCGCGGCCGACAGCAGCATGGCCGTGAAAGCCACGATGAACCAGGACTCCGGGACCGGGTGGCCGGAAAAGACGCTCACCGCCAGAAACAGGAAGATCAACGGCACGCGCACCAGCGTGAGGCCCTGGACAAAGAAGAACTTCAGACGCCGCGAAGAGTCCGGGGCGGACAGGCTTGGTTTCGCGTGTTCAACTTCGATCATTGGCGCATGGGTTGGTCCGGCCGCATTGACGTGGATGATAAGGCCCGACGCCCCGTCCGGCAATCCCGAACTGTGCCGCTATACAGAAAAGTCTCTCATTTTCCCGAGGCATTCCAGGCGGCCAGTTCAGCCCGCGCCAATCCATCAATCCACTAATCCATCAATCCATTTCCTCTTTGGTTCCGGCTGCGCCGGGCTGCGAATAGGGGGGAGTTACGGGGCTGGGGGTGCCAGTTCAATTCCCAGTTGCCAGGCGTGTAATTTTTGCCCCCAGCCCCGATCTGACGACCACTCACAACCAGCATGTGCGGTCTCTACCCCCCGTTTTACTATGGATGCGCGCCCTGGCAACTGTGCGTTTGAAGGCACACCCCTGTGCGTTTCGAGGCACAGGGGTCCTTACGGTTTGAGGACAATCTTGCCCGCCAGCGCGCCGCTCCGGCCCATCGTGCTTTCTTCCTGCAGCCGATGGGCCTGGGCGGTTTGCGACAGAGGCAGGAGGCGGTCCACGCGCGCTTTGAGTTTGCCCTCGATTATCCAGCGATTGATGGCGTTGGCGGCCGAGCGCTGTTCACGGGCGCTGGCGTTGAACATGGCAAAGCCTTGGAGGGAGCAGTCCTTGACGTAAAATGGCCCCACCGGGAAGGTGGGCCGCGCTTCGCGTCCGGCCATGACAATCATCCGGCCGCGCAGGGCCAATAAAGGGATGGTTCGCTCAAAGTTTGGCTCGCGCAGGGTCTCCCACCAGGTATTCACGCCCGCCGGCGCGAAGGCCCTGATGGCCGCGTCCACGTCCTGCGTCTTGTAATTCAGGGCGAGGTCGGCGCCCAATTGGCGGCAGGCCTCGACTTTCTGGTCGGTGCCGCCAGTCGTGATAACCCGGGCGCCGAGGATCTTCGCCATCTGCACCACGCACGAACCCACGCCGCCGGTCCCGCCGTTGACAAACAAGACCTCGCCCGATTTCACGTTCGCGTAATGCACCAGGCCGATGTGGGCGGTGACGCAGACCAGCGAAAGGGCGGCCATGTCCTCATCGCTCACCCCTGCCGGGGTGGGGTTCAACCACCGTTCATCGACGGCCGCCAACTCGGCGAAGGTCCCGGGCCGGCCCTCGGTTCCCTGGCTGGTGGCCCACACCCGGTCACCCGGTTTGAAGCTCTTGACCCCCGCCCCGGTCTCCAGGACTGTCCCGGCCAGATCGCGGCCCAGAATAAACGGGAAGGACAATTTCGCCGGCACTGAGCCGCTGCGAATGTAAATATTGATGGGGTTTACATCCACGGCGGCGACCTTGACCAGGCATTGTTTGCGCGCAGGTTTGGGGTCGGGCAAATCGCCATAAACGATCTCCTCGGGAGGGCCGGTCCGGTTAATATATGCCGCTTTCATGTCTTCCTAATTCCGTTGGATGATACCCAAGGCCCACCCGAAGGCAAGCCCCGCGCGCCCATTCACGTCAAACCGGGCGCATCTTGCCAGCACCACCGTAGCGCAGACTTCCAGTCTGCTGTATCGCGGATTTCCAATCCGCAGATGCGGCCAAGCAGTTACAGCCTGCCGACTTGGAAGTTGGCGATACAGCAGGTTTGGAAACCTGCGCTACCAACGCGAGCATCCTGGCGACTGGTGGTACTGGCAAGATGCGCCCCGTCAAACCGTTAGACCTCGCGCCTCCGGACACTGCCCCCAATCCCAACCAATCCCCGCGGAGCGCGGCAATTCTCCCCCGGAGAGGCGGCGGGATAATGCTCTCAAGCCAAGGCCCGCCGGAGCGCAGCGCAGGCGGAGGTGCCGCCCTGTCCCCTCCGGCGCCCCGGGCACACCAGACTGAGATAAAAGCCTCTGGGACGCCAACCGTGCGCGGTATTCAGGGCTTACGCGCAAGGGTTCAATGGAGGCTGGTGCAGATGATCCTGCTTGGTT
>CAVQND010000028.1:0-139223 GCA_963713735.1 uncultured bacterium | reverse complement strand
TTGCCGAGAGCGACTTGAACGGTGGCTTGCGGAGGCCGGCTTCAAAAATACCAAATCAGCATCGTTGCCCGCGAAGAGCAACCGCCCCACTTCGAAACCATCCTGGCCAGCGCCCAGAAATAGCCCCGGCGCGCCGCCGCGACCAAATCGAGGAACCGGTCTGTTCAGGTCTGGCCCACCCAACGCGCAGATCTGCTTTGAGCACCTGCCCCCAAAAACAGATCCGCACCCCACCTGAGCAGTCAGCAACCCTCAGGGCTTGCGGCCGTAAAACACACAGACGGCGGCGAAATACTTGACCAGCGGAGCCGGCGCAGCGGAGGGGTTATTGCATGAAGGATGCGGGCTAACGGAATCGGCACCCGGTGGTGAGAATAACTGGCTGCCGAGAGCCGCACGCCCTGGAATCCGCACCCTCTCATGGCGGCCGTCAGCCGGCCGGGGTAGAAGGGTGATTCATCCTCGACCGCGCCGGTGATGTTCCCAAAGACCTGCTTCCCGCACCAGGCCGCCAGGCTAAAGGGATGCAGGATGTTTGGCTCCAAGGCGAACAAGTGCCCTCCTGGCCGCAGCACTCTTTGGACCTCCTGCAAAAACTCACCGAAACCGAACTTGACGAAATGATGAAAGAAATCCGACATGATGACCAGGTCGAACCGGCCCGCCTCGAACATATTCATGTCCCGGATGTCGCCCACGTGCTGTTCGATCACCCTGCCTGCCACTGCCTCGACTGCCGCCGCCGAGAGGTTGATTCGGCCATCCGCTCCGAGAGCGGCAGCAAGTAAGGCAGGTCGTTGCCGGCCCCCGTTGGCGCGATGAGCGTGCGGGGGTTTTCCAGGTGGTCTCGCTCAGCACGGCCCGAATCTGCCCTGCAAACTGTGTGCCGCAAAAATGGCCGTTGACGGCGGCCCGTTTCGGAGAACAGAACGGCCAGGAATTCAGAATATGCCCCGGGCGGAATCCCCTGTGTTCATGCCACTCATGCTCCCGGCAGAGTTTCTCGTCATACTCGGTCATGCCGGCACAACGTTACGGGCTGCCCGCCCCCAGTCAATGGCTTTCCACCACCGCCAACTCCCGGAGGGTGGCCAGTCTAACCGGTCACTCTCCGGTGTCTCTGCCGTCGCCAGGCAAGCGCAGTTCGGCGCGGAGGGCCGGCCAGAAGCACGCCGTATAGACTCCGATCGAAACCACATTGATGGCCACGCTCAAACCCTTCGAGCGCATAGACCGGCCCGGCGGGCAACCGAACAGGCCAGGTGGCCGGGGCCTGGAGATAATAGTAGATGACGCAGAGGGTCGGGAAGGAGATGACGGTCCGGGCCTTGCCTGACCAGTTGGCCTTGGCGCTGAGATTGTGGAGCGCGCCCAGGACCGCAGGAAGGAGACCCATTGGTCGCGCAGGAGGAAGAGAATGGCCAAAACGAGCAAGATGCGGGCGTGGCGGTGCTGGCCGATGCGGTCGGCCAGATAGACCACCGTGGGAAAGGTGGTCAGGTAAAAAACCTTGTCCATCATCGGATCGGCGTAGCTGCCCAGGCGCGAGGTAACCTCAAACCGGCGGGCAAAATAGCCGTCCAACAGGTCGGTTGCGGCCGACAGCAGCATGGCCGTGAAAGCCACGATGAACCAGGACTCCGGGACCGGGTGGCCGGAAAAGACGCTCACCGCCAGAAACAGGAAGATCAACGGCACGCGCACCAGCGTGAGGCCCTGGACAAAGAAGAACTTCAGACGCCGCGAAGAGTCCGGGCGGACAGGCTTGGTTTCGCGTGTTCAACTTCGATCATTGGCGCATGGGTTGGTCCGGCCGCATTGACGTGGATGATAAGGCCCGACGCCCCGTCCGGCAATCCCGAACTGTGCCGCTATACAGAAAAGTCTCTCATTTTCCCGAGGCATTCCAGGCGGCCAGTTCAGCCCGCGCCAATCCATCAATCCACTAATCCATCAATCCATTTCCTCTTTGGTTCCGGCTGCGCCGGGCTGCGAATAGGGGGGAGTTACGGGGCTGGGGGTGCCAGTTCAATTCCCAGTTGCCAGGCGTGTAATTTTTGCCCCCAGCCCCGATCTGACGACCACTCACAACCAGCATGTGCGGTCTCTACCCCCCGTTTTACTATGGATGCGCGCCCTGGCAACTGTGCGTTTGAAGGCACACCCCTGTGCGTTTCGAGGCACAGGGGTCCTTACGGTTTGAGGACAATCTTGCCCGCCAGCGCGCCGCTCCGGCCCATCGTGCTTTCTTCCTGCAGCCGATGGGCCTGGGCGGTTTGCGACAGAGGCAGGAGGCGGTCCACGCGGGCTTTGAGTTTGCCCTCGATTATCCAGCGATTGATGGCGTTGGCGGCCGAGCGCTGTTCACGGGCGCTGGCGTTGAACATGGCAAAGCCTTGGAGGGAGCAGTCCTTGACGTAAAATGGCCCCACCGGGAAGGTGGGCCGCGCTTCGCGTCCGGCCATGACAATCATCCGGCCGCGCAGGGCCAATAAAGGGATGGTTCGCTCAAAGTTTGGCTCGCGCAGGGTCTCCCACCAGGTATTCACGCCCGCCGGCGCGAAGGCCCTGATGGCCGCGTCCACGTCCTGCGTCTTGTAATTCAGGGCGAGGTCGGCGCCCAATTGGCGGCAGGCCTCGACTTTCTGGTCGGTGCCGCCAGTCGTGATAACCCGGGCGCCGAGGATCTTCGCCATCTGCACCACGCACGAACCCACGCCGCCGGTCCCGCCGTTGACAAACAAGACCTCGCCCGATTTCACGTTCGCGTAATGCACCAGGCCGATGTGGGCGGTGACGCAGACCAGCGAAAGGGCGGCCATGTCCTCATCGCTCACCCCTGCCGGGGTGGGGTTCAACCACCGTTCATCGACGGCTGCCAACTCGGCGAAGGTCCCGGGCCGGCCCTCGGTTCCCTGGCTGGTGGCCCACACCCGGTCACCCGGTTTGAAGCTCTTGACCCCCGCCCCGGTCTCCAGGACTGTCCCGGCCAGATCGCGGCCCAAAATAAACGGGAAGGACAATTTCGCCGGCACCGAGCCGCTGCGAATGTAGATATCGATGGGGTTTACATCCACGGCGGCGACCTTGACCAGGCATTGTTTGCGCGCAGGTTTGGGGTCGGGCAAATCGCCATAAACGATCTCCTCGGGCGGGCCGGTCCGGTTAATATATGCCGCTTTCATGTCTTCCTAATTCCGTTGGATGATACCCAAGGCCCACCCGAAGGCAAGCCCCGCGCGCCCATTCACGTCAAACCGGGCGCATCTTGCCAGCACCACCGTAGCGCAGACTTCCAGTCTGCTGTATCGCGGATTTCCAATCCGCAGATGCGGCCAAGCAGTTACAGCCTGCCGACTTGGAAGTCGGCGATACAGCAGGTTTGGAAACCTGCGCTACCAACGCGAGCATCCTGGCGACTGGTGGTACTGGCAAGATGCGCCCCGTCAAACCGTTAGACCTCGCGCCTCCGGACACTGCCCCCAATCCCAACCAATCCCCGCGGAGCGCGGCAATTCTCCCCCGGAGAGGCGGCGGGATAATGCTCTCAAGCCAAGGCCCGCCGGAGCGCAGCGCAGGCGGAGGTGCCGCCCTGTCCCCTCCGGGCGCCCCGGGCACACCAGACTGAGATAAAAGCCTCTGGGACGCCAACCGTGCGCGGTATTCAGGGCTTACGCGCAAGGGTTCAATGGAGGCTGGTGCAGATGATCCTGCTTGGTTAGGCGGCGTAAATAAATAAAGGTATCAAGTTGGTTCACCCGTGAGGCTCGATGGTATAGTTCCACTCACCATGGAACTTGTTAGGCTTTAGGTTCACTTGCTTCATCTGCTCGCGTGAGACTTTTCTACCCGTCGGATACTTTCGACGATCCAGCCGGCAGGTCACCGTCAATCCTTTGGCCGTCGTTGTGCTGGCAATCAGGTTCACGACCGTCTGGTAATCTCGCAACGGTTCACCGCGCCAGTTGGACGAAATGAACGAAAAGAGTCGGTGTTCGATCTTGTTCCACTTGCTGGTGCCGGGCGGAAAGTGGCAGATGGAAAGGCACAGCCCACTTTCGTCGGCAAAGCCCTGCAACTCGAGTTTCCAGAGTCGCAGCCGCCACCCATTGCTGCCTCCGCCATCGGCGGTGATCCACAGCGTCCGGACCGCAGGATAAAGTCTTCGCCCTTCAAAGCGCCACCACCCACGAATCGAGGCCACCGCAAAGGCCCCCGTGTCATGGTCGGTGCCCACGTTTACGAATCCGCTGTTGCGCCCCAAGTCATAGATGCCGTAGGGATAGGCGCGAGGCACCTGGGACCCGGGAAGTCGTGCCCCTTGACCCGTTGCGGTTGTTTCGCCACACGCCATTGTTGGCCGCTATTGGCGTAGTTGCCCACCAGTTCCTTCTTCTTGGTGTCCACCGAAATGACCGGCTCCCCCGCCGCCAAGGCCCGCTTCACGCACCGGTTGATATGCCGAAATTGGGCGTCGCGGTCCGGGTGGTCCTCCCCTTCCTCCAGCTTCCGATTGCTCTGCAAACTGTAGTCCTGCTCGTGCAGCAGTTGGGCCACCCGCATGTGGCTCACCGGATGAGCTTGCTGGCTTAACTCCTCGGCCAGGGTCCGAGTGCTCTTGCAGACCCAGCGCAAGGGAGATTCCGGATCGCCGCGAGTTCCGCCCTCAATCAAATCGTCCAGCGCCGCCACCAGCCCGGAATCCAACACCGTGAGGTTCTTGCGTCCGGCGCCCGGGCGCCGGATGCGCTCCGCCAGCGAGGAGTCGCCCCGCTCGATTTCGCCAATACCCTTGAGGATGGCTTTGCGGGACAAGCCACAAGCCCGGTGAACCACGCAGACACCGCCATAACCCATCTGCATAGCTTCATTGGCGGCGGTAAGGCGCCGGGTCCGCTCATTTAGGAGTGGCCAAATGGCCCTGAACTTCTGCGTCAGCGCGGCAATAGCACTCATGTGCAGCTATCATACCACGATTCTCAGAAGTTGATACCTTTATTTATTTACGCCGCCTTATTGTGCCAATTCCCAATCTTCATCGCGTGCCTGGTTCTGTTCTTGGTCTCGGGATGCTGCACCTCGCGTTCCTGTTCCAAAAATCCCGGCGCCAACGTAGCCAAGTACCAATTTCAGTCGCAGTCTTTACGAGAGGCGTTCGAACCGGCAACTGAGGTTCCCGTGACGAACCTCGACATTTTGGTTCTTTCCGGGGGCGGCTCTCACAGGGCTTGCGGAGCCGGCGTCCTGCGAGGTTGGCGCGACAACAGCCAGAGGCCCCGGCCAAAGTTCCGAATCGTGACGGGCGCGATACCGGCGCAGGATCGCCAAATACATATCCACCAACACACTGGAAAGGGTTGCCCAAGTGGGTCGCAGCGAAAATCGACGCCTGTATGTCGGCACGGTGAACCTGACCGAACCAGGCGATCACCCGCGCAGCCTCAATAGGGCGTTCGTCATCCACCCCGCCAGAACTGATAGCCGACCAACGGCAGTGCCTATGTTTTCCCCCCATCCCCTACACCCACTGCCACAGTCTCACCCGGCAATAAGGCAAGACTATGAAACAGCAGGTGTAGCGGATGGGGGGATGATGGTGAGAGGTTCCACTTGACAGCCCGGCCAATTCCAAGAATCGGAAGAGCTGTAAAGTGGGGTCGCAAGGTGGAGGCTGACGGGTGCAACGTGGAATTGACGTGAACGCAATCAATGCCTTCGCTCTTCCCGGCACGCCATTTTTGCCCTTGTCGCCTCAATGTCTTGCGACCATTGAGGCCGATGTTGGATTTCTGCCAGAATTTGAGAACCCATGAAGTCCAGGATTTTGTCCGCCAAGTGCTGTCGAGCCGTGTGGACCGTGGAGACGCTTAACCTCAGCTTCCTGGCGATTGCGGTGAACTCCTTGCCCTGGACCATGAGTGCAATAATGGAGTTCTCACGCCAAGCCAAATGGGCACACAGCTCCTGCCAATCCAACCTGCGAGCGGCCCGTGTTGATGGGTCCTCTTGGCCGGAAGCGAGCACGTCGTGGAACTCGAATATCTCGCCACCGTTTTCTTCATCAGTGGCGGCAACTTCATCGAGACTGGTCAAACGAGTCCTGCCTTTGAGCTGAGTCGCCGAGCCATAAACATCGGCCACAGAGGAACCCGTTGACCTTCTGCCCGATTTCATGTGCTGCATCGTGTAGAAGCAGGTATTTCCGGCGCTGACTGCCCTGGCCCTTCTGGCACCACGAGCACAGGCACGTCGGACCACCGTTTTGCCAGCCCGTTCAGCGTTTTGGATCATGTTGGCGGCAAAGGCGGTGGCGTCTTGAACCAGCTCTGCGGAGTCTTCTGAACCGACACAGCAGAATGCATTGTGGGACGGCGCTCTTGAGACGGGGATGATTTCTTCCTGCAATAACCACGCGGATCTTGGAGACATAATTTCTTGGAGTGAAGGGGTTGAAACCAGAAAGCCCTCAGCACCTTCAAAAAGGGTGAGGGCGCGTGGGGATCTTCCTGGAGGGCTAAATCCTCACCTGGGTATTATTCCAGCAAACAGGGGCGATCTGATGGGTGGGGCTCGTTTGTTGCCGTGTTGCGGTAGGCTAAAAGCTGTCCGATGCTCCAGGGAAACAACAAGCATTTCGACCGGCTTTTCGGGCTTGCAATCAACCAACCAGAGGTCGTTTGTTCAAGTTAAGCGCCGCTGATAATGAACAGCTTACGCATGAGAGGACCGGAGGATTTCTGGCCGGGATCAACGAACCAGCCGTCGCAGAATAACAGTTGGGCACCGCCGGCTGCCGAGAATTGACACCCACACGATCAGAAACGATTGTTGCGACGTCTATGAGCACAAATCAATTATGGTTTCAAAACTCACTCGTCACAATCCGAGTGTCGACGGCGGACGGCCAGGATGGCATCTCAGTCCTGGAACATCGCGTGCCGCATGGCTTTTCACCGCCTTTACACCTTCATCGCACGGAAGATGAGGTCTTCCACGTCCTGGAGGGCGAGTTTCGCGTTCGGGTCCGCGACCAGGAGCACCGGCTCGACGCTGGCGACGTCCTGCTCGCGCCGAAGGGGGTACCTCACACCTACCGCGTCGAGTCAGCACACGAAGGGCGCTGCCTTACGATCACAGCCCGAGGGGATTTTGAACGCTTCGTGCGGGCTGTGAGCCGCCCTGCGGCGCGCCCGGAGCTGCCAGAGCCGGCTGGACCGCCATCAGCCGATGCCATTCAGTCGCTGAAGGCTACCGCAGCCAAATATGGAATCGAGTTGGTCGGGCCACCACTCCAATGATGTGAAGCGGCCCAACCACAGCATCCAGCGGATGGGAACCAGCCATTCAGCTCGGTCCGTAGTCGTCGCTCAGTGGCGGCTGGCTCCCGGCGCTGATGCTGAGCGTTCGACTACAAGACAGAAAGGTAAGAAAAGATGCGTCCACATAAGACTAGAGTCAATCCTTCGGAAGAGACCATCCACATGGGTCCGACAGGGATCGGGATACGGTTCCTCCTGACGCGGGAGGATACCAACGGCAGCATGTCCGTGTTCGAAGTTCGCGTCCCGACCGGGCAGAGAATACCGGCACCGGCCCACAAGAACGACGCCTACGAGGAGGTCCTCTACGGCATCGAGGGCGTTCTGACCTGGACGGTTGATGGCACGCCCATCGAGGTTGGTCCCGGGCAGGCGCTGTGCATCCCCCGGGGCGCGGTGCACCGCTTCGATAACTTCGGCAGCGAGGATGTGAAACAACTCTGCCTCATCAGCCCGGCGGTCATGGGTCCGGCGTATTTCCGCGAAGCGGCCGAAGCCATCGGTGCTGCCGCCGGCCCGCCCGACCGCGCGAAGATGACGGAGATCTTCCGGCGTCATGGCATGACCCTGGCCGCGCCCCCGTCTGGTAAGTAGCCAATGAAAAGGGTCAGGCATTAAGTTAGCTGACGAAGAAACAGTCCAACAAACCGCCTGCAGGCAACGCCGGGCTGTTTATTTCCTGATCCCCAGCAAGGTTTTGAGGCGTTTTGATCCTCGCTCGGTACCTTGTGGTGGTCGACGTTGTCAAAACGCCTCCCAAGTACCAAAGCGTACGAATTCCAGGTTGTCACATTCAAGCTCCCGACTCACAGGACGTGATTTTGAAATTCTCCACAACGGCTCTCTCCACCAGCGCCAGTCCTTTCCACCCCTCCTTGGCTTGCCATGGTCACCAGGAAGCTCATGGCGAAGTTGCATTCTCTAGTTAATTTCAGTTTCCTCCTTCGTCGGTGAGGTGCCGAGATCGTGCCACAGCTTCAACTCAACCTGAAGAACCTCAAGAAGTACACCAGAGCTGCGAAATCATAGGCCGCATGAGTGACCATCGGTGCCAGCAGGTTCCCGGTGCAAATCCACAGCAACCCCAGGTACGCCCCGATGAACGTGGCGATGATGGCGTAGGTCCAGGTGATCAGATGGACGGCCCCAAACAGCCCCGTTGCCAAAACCAGCGCCAGAACCCCACCGATATGTTCAGCCAGGCTTCCCTGAATGGCTCCTCGGAACAACGCCTCCTCACAAATGCCGGCCAAAATGGAGATGATGGTGAGTTGAGGGATGGACCAGTCTCCCAATATGGGCCGCAGCAAAGACTCCAACCGACGCCGGTGAACGGAGAACACCCGGAGGCTCGTTTTCAAGGTCCACAGAAAGAAGAGTAACGGAGGGATGGAGGCTACAATTCCAATCAGGGCATCTTGAAGGCGCCAATGCAGGTCCACGAGAGCAGGCCGATGCAAAGCCCAGCCCCAGAGCACGGCCAGAACCAGCAACGCCAACTCACACAGGCAACCAACACGAAATGACAGCTCTCGTTTCACTTTCAGGACAAGGTTGCGACTTCTGCTGTTTCGA
Organism: uncultured bacterium; assembly: GCA_963713735.1. Lineage (GTDB taxonomy): Bacteria > Verrucomicrobiota > Verrucomicrobiia > Limisphaerales > UBA8199 > CAVQND01. The sequence continues at coordinate 130,329 of CAVQND010000028.1, read as the reverse complement.
TTCAACCCAGATCTGCATGGGAGCTTGACTTTCCGACGATCTCCGCCACACTGCGCCCATATATGGCAAAAGCATTGACCAAATCTCAGATCACCGTGTCTCTGGCTGAAACGGTCGGAGTCACCAAAAAACAATCCACCCAGGCCCTCGAAGCCCTGGTGGCCCTGGCGTACAAGAATGCCAAGAACAAGTTCACCATCCCCGGGTTGGGCAAGCTGGTTTTGGTGAATCGCAAGGCTCGGATGGGTCGAAATCCAGCCACGGGACAGGCCATCAAGATTCCTGCCAAGCGCGTCGTCAAGTTCCGCATCGCCAAGGCGGCCAAAGACGCGATCCTCGGCGCCAAGTAACGCGAAGTCTTATGAACATTACAACCCTGACACCCCAACAACTACGTGCAGCAGCCGACCTCAAAGAGAGGATTGACGGGCTGCAAAATGAACTGAATGAAGTCCTGGGCGGTGAAGTTCCTGCACCGGCCCAAGTTGCCACTCAAGAACCTGAAAGACCGAAGAATGGGAGGAGGAAGAAGCGGAAAATGACCCCAGCCTGGAAGAAGGCACTCGCTTTTGCGCGTGAGGCGAGATTGGCAAAGTTGGGGTTGGAGGCGGCGGCTGAATCTGAGCAGCCGGTGGGGAAGCCCAGGAAGAAGAGGAATATCACTGAGGCTGGGAGAAAGGCGATGTCCCTGGCTGGCAAGAGGAGATGGGCAAAGGTGAGGAGGGCGGGCAAGTCGAGGCTCTAAAGTTCTCGATCTTCACAGGCGCAATGCTCTTCAGTGGGGGGTTGCGCCTTCTTCCGTTAGGCGAGAGCGAACCCCTATGGGAGCAACCGCCAAATGTGTCATGGTCTGCTGGGTGGTGGGCACGGCGTTCTGGATTGTAACTGCCTTTTCGGTCAAACGGACGAGGACACAGCAGCCATTACGGGACAGGTCGTTATACGTGTTGCTCATAGCGGTAGCCGCCGTGCTTCTTAACGGGAGCATTCAGGTACCCACAATTCACTTTCCCTTTTTCGCCTTGAACCCGGATTCGTCGCCCTCGTGAAAGACGATTTGCCCGACCAATTGCTTGCCCTCTCCCTCGATCTTCGCCCAACCTCTGCCGTTCACCTCGGTTCCCTCGTCAAACCCCTCAAAACTGAAATCCACACGATCAAGGGAATCGTCGTAACGCCAGTCCAGAGACGCATCCACGCATCCAAAATGAAACCCGCCCGAGCCACCCTTCTGGAAAGTGACGTGGCCAGACTCCTCCATGTCGATGTAGTCCTGGTCCCACTGGTCCATCTCCAGGATCCGCCATTTTCCAAGAAAAGCTGCCCTCATGAATTTCAGCGATTCGCAAACCAGACGACGTACTCCCTGATCGCAACTGTTCAGGTGTGGGGCAGACCTCCTGGTCTGCCGGTTCACGGAGCCTCCGGCTCCGTGCCCCTGCGGGAGTCGAAACTCCGGGCCGGAGGCCCGCCTAACCGGCAGACCGGAGGTCCGCCCCACGCTCCGACGTGAACAGTTACCCCAGATCGGCCAGAGGAAGGTGACCGATTTGCCCCTTCTCCTTGGCTTTCACGATAACGCCCATCTTTTCATCTTCCCCCTCCAGACCTAAAACCCCCAAGGTGTGGCCGACCTGGAAGAGCCTTGTGGAGGTATCCTGTTGAAAATCGGCGTCATCCATATCCTCCTGCCGGGTCGCCTTGAAGGGGAAGACCAGGTTCTCCGGCAGCCAGACCATCCAGTCCCGCCTCTCCCACTCCTCGTACTTCAGATCAAAGGCATCCCCCGCCTCATATCCCTCCCCATCCGACAAATGCTGTAACTGTTCAGGTGGGGAAACGTGGGGCAGACCTCCGGTCTGCCGGTTGGAGGGGCCTCTGGCCCCGAGCCTCGCAACTGCGAGGGACACGGAGCCGGAGGCTCCGTGAACCGGCAGACCAGAGGTCTGCCCGACACCTGAACAGTTACCAAATGCTCGTTTTGGTTGCTCATGATCGTTGCTGGCAATTGTTGGCGCGGCGGGTGCAGAATTCAAGGCCCATTCTGAGAAAATGTGCCGGATCTGCTTGTCCACCGGAGGCCAAAGGTTTATGGTGCTCTCCTGACACTGACGAATCGGCAATCGCTCGAACCAGAAACCAGAACCTAAAAGTGAGAAAGCCTCGGCCCATCGTTTACAGCCTCGCAGAGGCCATCATTACCCGCGCCGACACCTCGGCCTACATCAAATACAAGGACCCCGACTACGGTGAAACGACCTTAACCATGGGGCCAAAAGTCCAGCGCCTGGCCGACCAGGAGATCGTGGACCTCTATAATGATACGCTGAGGGCAGAGGCCGAACACGCCAGGAACTTCAATTACGTTGCCGTTGAGCCTCCCCTGGGCTCGCCTCAAATCACATTTCACGCCTTGTCCGACCAGTGGACACCGCGAGGGGATGTCCTGGATGCCCTTCTTTTGATGCCCACGACAGATACTGCCTTCAGGTCGTGGTGGGAAGGGTACAAAATCGAGGAGATGAGCGTGCGGGAATTCATGGAGTGGGTGATTTCCGAAAAGAACCACGCGAAGCCGGGATACCTGATTACGCCATTACTGGATGTTCGCTGTGTGGGGCTCAAGGGGTTCTGGTCAGCAGCGCAGCGGTTGACAGAATCGGATCTTGGGCAAAGGTGCAACGCGGAATGGAGGAGACGACTGCTGCGACTGAGGAAGTGCTCGCGGATCGTGGGAGTGCAGCGAACATGGTCAAAGCCCTGTGAGCCTCCCCCTGGTTGACCAGACCGAGAACGACAGCGCCCGCGCCACAGACCGAAACTGGAGCCAACTGACATTATGCCAGAGCCAGAAAGCAGACGAAACCGAAGGGCCGAGCGGCTTCTGAAAGAGGTTCTCAGCGAGCGGTTCACATTCGAGACCAGCGAAACCGACGTGCAGCTTCTGAGGTCCATTTACGAGGGGACCTACGCCGACACCAAACCCGGAGACGCCAGTTTTCACGCCTACGCCGCCGCCATCAATCTGGCCAACGAATTCGCCGGTCAGGTTCTCGGCTTCCCGGATTTGATCCCCTTCAACAATCAACTCGCGGACCTTCAAGAGGAATACATGCCGAGCTACCCGCCCATGAGCCCGGTCACGTCAGCCTTTTTCGCAGGCTGGATGGTTTTGGATGCGCGAGATGCTTCCACCGGCATGACGATCGGCGAGGTGCTCGTCCACTACCTCCAGCACCTGGGCACATTCGATTACGTTGAGAAGGCCATGGTCGCGCTGAACGATTCTTTTTGCTCATTCTACGAGGTGCTGGATGTTGGCGCCCAGGGGTTGACGCTCTGGGACATCGCCGGCAAACACGAAGTTCAGTGCTGGAGCAGCAGTGGGTATTCGGGTCGCAAGGGGGAGATCTGGTACGTCCGGGTGTTGCCTCCATTTGTCGAGGGGCTCACCCGGTCAGTGTCGCTGAGCACGCCCTACGTGTTCACGGACAGCTCTCGCAGCACTTGGGAGGACTTCTTTCAACGTCACCTGGCTTCGGAGGCCGGTGCTGGTCCTTCGTTGAGAGATTACCTGAAACAGGGCAAATCGTTCGGATACTGGCTGGAATTCGTCTACCAGGCATTCGCGGGCTATACCGGCAACATGATCCTGGTCACGGGGGTTCCAGATGACCCTGGTTCCCTGCCACATTCTGATCCGAGGCACCAATTGTAGTGATGATGAGCAGCCAATCCATTGTCCCAAACCAAGAGCGCAACCGGCAAATCCTCCAAATGCGGAAGGAGGGAGTTCCGCGCCGAGAGGTTGCGCTTCGGTTCAGGTTGTCTCCAAATCGGATTTCACAGCTTGAGCAGAGGGACAGGGCCGGCAGATTCATGGCCGAAAGACGTGCCAAGCTGCGGGAGGAAATTCGCCTTGCAGACGACCCAGAGAAACCGTGGCCGGTGAACGACCTGGTTGATGCGATCCAGTTGACTGGGGCGACGAAGAACAGATTGCTGGATCATTTCGTGCGCACCGGGAAGCAGCAGATCAGTTTACGGGAGTTGATGGACATGTGCTTGAATGGCCCGCCCGACAGATACGGCTGGAGAACGCCGGCATTGTTGAGGATCTATGGCATTGGAAAATATGGGTTTGGTTGCGTCGTGAAGGGATTGACGGGCATGGACCTGGGCAGCCGATGCAATGAGGAATGGCAAAAGAGGCTGCTCGAAGTGAAGCGGCAGTCCGGGATTACTGGGCCGACGCCGTATTCCTCCGCAACGTCGTGAGGGCCATTGCGCTCTCGGGATTACAACGTGCCAGATCTCCCACCGCTCTTGATTGGCACAGTTGCGCCGGCGAGTTGGAAAACTACACCGCCGCCGAGATCGAGTTCATCGTCAACGAAGCAGCCAGAATCGCGCTGTCCCAAAACCGCCTCGTCAGCAACGGCGACCTCCTGTACGCCGCCGGCAACAACCCGCCCGCCCACACGGCGGCGGCCATCGAAGAAATGCGCAACAAGTGGCCGGCGAATATGGGCATCGCCACACCCAAACCCCGCTCCATCCACCCCAGCGCGCCCGAGTACCCGCGCGCCCTGCTCGCGGGCCCTGCACCGCCGCTCCTCCACGCACTCGGCAACCTCAACCTGCTGCGCCAGCCGCTGGCCGCGATTTTCTGCTCCAACCAATGCCCCGGCGACGCAGTCTCCGCAACCTGAAGCACCACGGCCAAGCGTTGGCTGCCCGAGATCCTAATCTACTCCATTACAGCCGCCGCCCGGACAACGGCGGCAGGTCCTGAGCGACTTGGTTACGCCTCAGCCCCTCAGGCCTTCCGTCCTCCACGCCCCCGCCGGCACCGCGCTCCCGTATCCCCCCCGGCGCCCTTCCCAGCAAAAAAAAAGCCAATAGAGCCAATACAGCCAATGGAGCATTTGCCCTCCCGCCCCCAATCATGCCAAAATCCTCGCGCATGATTGCGGCACAATCCGCAGGATTCAAAACGCCGCGCCTGATGCCACCAAGTATGCAGGCGCAGGTCTCGAGCGGCCCGTGTCGAGGCAACGAGGTCCCGCCCCTCGACACGCGACACTGCACCCCTGCGCGTCGGATTTCTCACGAACGGACGTCTAAGGCGGTGTAAATAAATAAAGGTAGCAAGTTGGCGGCTTAACAACAAGTCCACAACCGGTGCTACAATGCCTGTCAAAACACCCCCACAGGTTGTGTGTAGAGTTACCTGTGGGCTCAATAGCGTAGTTCCACTCTCCGTGAAACTTGTTAGGTCTTAGGTTCACTCGCTTCATCTCGTCGGGCGAAACTTTCCGCCCGGTGGGATACTTGCGGCGATCCAACCGGCAAGTCACCATCAGTCCTTTGGCCGTCGTCGTGCTGGCGATCAAGTTCACGATCGTCTCGTAATCCCTCAACGGCTCGCCCCGCCAGTTGGACGAAATGAACGAAAAGAGCCGATGCTCGATCTTGTTCCACTTACTCGTGCCGGGCGGAAAGTGACAAACCGAAAGACATAACCCGCTCTCATCGGCAAAACCTTGCAACTCTAGCTTCCAGAGCCGCAGGCGCCAACCGTTGCTGCCCCCGCCATCGGCGGTGATCAACAGCGTCCGCGCGTCGGGATAAAGTTTCCGGCCTTCAAAGCGCCACCAACCCCGGATCGAGGCCACCGCAAACTCTCCCGTGTCATGGTCGGTCCCCACGTTCACGAACCCGGTGTTCCGGCCCAAATCAAAAATGCCGTACGGATAGGCTCGCGGCACCTCGGCCCGGAAAGTCATGTCCTTTGACCCGTTGGGGTTGCTTGGCCACGCGCCATTGCTGGCCGCCGTTGGCGAAGTTGCCCACCAGTTCCTTTTTCTTGGTGTCCACCGAGATCACCGGCCACCCTCCCGCCAAGGCGCGCCTCACGCACCGGTTGATATGCCCAAACTGCGCATCCCGGTCGGGGTGGTCTTCGCCCTCCTCGAGCTGCGGTTGCTCTGCAGACTGTAGTTCTCAGCATGCAGAAGGTGGGCTACCCGCTGATGGCTCACCGGGTGCCCTTGGGCTTGCAGTTCGGCGGCCAGAGTGCGCGTACTCTTGCAGACCCACCGTAGCGGAGATTCGGGGTCGCCACGGGTGGCACCAGCAATCATCCCGTCCAGCGCGCCGGCCAGCGCCGGATCGATCACGGTGAGGTTCTTGCGTCCGGCACCAGGGCGGCGGATACGCTCCGCCAACGAGGAGTCTCCTTCTTCGATTTCGTCTATCCCCTTAGCGATCGCTTTGCGCGATAACCCGCAAGCGCGCCGCACCATGGAAACTCCGCCATAACCCAATTGAAGCGCCTCATTGGCCGCGGTGAGACGGCGGGTCCGCTCATTCAACAGTGGCCAAATGAGCCTGAACTTCTGCCGTAGCGTAGCCATAGCACTCACACACGATGACTATACCACCCGGCATCCGAAGTTGCTACCTTTATTTATTTACACCGCCTAAGCCCAATTATGACCAATTATCACCAATTATAGCCTCTCGCCCGGCAGCCAGTGGACTGCGGCCCGTGGACTGCGGCCCGTGGGCTGCCCCGCGCCCGGCAAGGTCAGTCCAACCAAATCCAGCTAAATCCAGCCAAATCCAGCCGAATCAAGGTGAAAAAATATCTGCCGGCCGGGCTGGCGCCGGAGCGGTCCCGTCCATGCGCAACTTGCAGCGGAAAACTGGACCATTCCCCCTCCCATAAACAACTTCCAAGGGGATTGACAATGGGCTTGAGGCTACTACTCTGTGAAAGAGCTGCCCACGAAGAATCGTGGGCAGCTCGAAAGACGAACCGTGGCTGAGAAAGACGATTATCTGGTAGATATTTTGGTGGACCTTGGCTTCGTCACTCCGGACCAGGTGACGGCCCATCGGGCCGAGGCCCAGGCTGCCGGGGTCGGCGTGGTTGACTTGATGGTGGCCAACAAGGTGATCCGCGCGGCCGATGTCACCCAAGCCAAGGCCGCGCACTTTGGCGCCGAGGTCGTTAACCTGGCTGAAATCAAGATCGATGACGACGTCATCGCGGCTGTTCCCCGCCACATCGCGCGCAAATACCGCGTCGTGCCCGTCTTTAAGCACGATAGCAACATCACCGTCGCCCTGGCCGACCCCTCCGACCTGGACACCCTTGACAGCCTCCGGCTCCTGTTGAACGCGGAAGTGGACCTCCGCGTGGCCTCAGAACCGGACATCGAGGCGGCCCTGAGCAAGTACTACGGCGGGGAGCGCGGGGCGTCGCGGGCGATGGCCACCGACCCCAAGCTCCAGCAGACCATCAAGGAACTCACCGAGGAGCACGTCGAGGTCACCGGCGGGGCGGCCACCGACGGTTCCGTGGTGGACGCCGACGCGCCGTTGATCAAGCTGGTCAACGGCATGATTACCGAGGCCTTCCGCATGCGCGCCTCGGACATCCACCTCGAGCCGCTGCCCAAAACCTTCCGCGTCCGCTACCGGATTGACGGCGTCCTGCACGAGATCAAGCCCCCGCCCAAACGGCTCCAAGCCGCCATCATCAGCCGCCTCAAGATCCAGTCTAATATGTCCATCTCGGAGCACCGGGTGCCCCAGGACGGGCGTATCCAAACCAACGTGGGCAACAAACTCATCGATCTGCGTGTCTCCTGCCTGCCCACCAATCACGGCGAGAGCATCGTTATGCGTATTCTGGACAAGGAAGGACTGCGCCTGGGCTTGCCGGAGCTGGGGTTTTTCACGGACGACCAACAGACTTTCGAGCGGCTCATCGGCCTGCCGGACGGCATTCTCCTGATCACCGGCCCCACCGGCTCGGGCAAAACCACCACCCTCTATTCCTGCCTCCATTTCATCAACCGCCCCGACCGCAAGATCATCACCGTCGAAGACCCGGTCGAATATATCCTGGCCGGCATTAACCAGGTGCAGGTCAATGAAGCCGTCGGCCTGTCCTTTGCCACCGCCCTCCGCTCGATCCTCCGCCAGGCCCCCAACGTCATCATGATCGGCGAAATTCGCGACCTGGAAACCGCCACCATCGCCATCAATGCCTCCCTCACCGGCCACCTGGTCTTCTCGACCCTGCACACCAACGACGCCCCCAGCGCCGTAACGCGCTTGATCGACATCGGCGTCAAACCGTTCCTGGTCGCCTCCTCGACGCGCGGCCTCATGGCCCAGCGCCTGGTGCGGCGGGTCTGCAAACAGTGCTCCACCCCCACCCTGCCCACCGAGGCCGAGATGCGCAGCCTGGGCCTGGACGCCGCCGGCACTCAGGGCGCCAACTTCGTCAAGGGCAAAGGCTGCCCCAACTGCAACAACACCGGCTACCGCGGCCGCTTCGGCATTTTCGAGATATTCGTCATCGATGACGAGGCCCGCAAGCTCATCTATGAAAAAGTGCCCTCCTCCGTCCTGCGCGCCCGCGCGCGCGAAATGGGCATGCGCACCCTCCGCGAAGACGGGGTGCGCAAGGTGCTCGCCGGCTTGACCACCCCGGACGAGGTCATTAAGGCGACGGTGGGTGATGTGGATTGACCGACGCCCGTTGCCTTATGTGAGCGGTTTCCCGGCATGCCCACCGTGATGAATATGCTTCACCGTTGTCCAATTCCTCTGCTATAATGGTTGGCATGACTGAACCGAGTTAAGCATGTCCTACTCAATGTCTGATTTGTTGCAGTTGGTGGTTTCGGAAGGAGCTTCCGACCTCCACATCGCGGTGAACACGCCGCCCACCATCCGGGTTCATGGCATCCTCCACCGTGTCGAAGGGCCGCCCTTGAAGCCGGAAGACTCCGAGGAACTGATGCGCAGCATCACCTCCGACGAGCATATTCAGCAAACGCGCGAGCGGGGCGGAGCGGACTTTGGCTTTGCTTTCGGCGACATGGCGCGCTTCCGCGTGAGCGTGTTCAAGGAGAAGGGCAACTTCGGGATGTCGATGCGGCAGATCCCCAACAAACTGCTCACCATGGAGCAAATCGGCATCCCCCCTTCGGCCAAGGAACTGCTTTACAAACCGCGCGGCCTGGTCCTGGTGACCGGCCCGACCGGCTCGGGCAAAACCACCACCCTGGCCTCGATGATCAATATCATCAACTCGGAGCGCGATGAAGTCCATATCATCACCATCGAAGACCCCATCGAGTACTACCATACCCACAAAAGGGCCCTGGTGACCCAGCGCGAAATCGGGGTGGATGTTCCCAACTTCGCCGAGGCCTTGCGCCGCGTCCTGCGCCAGGACCCCGATGTCATGCTGGTCGGTGAAATGCGCGACCTCGAGACCATCGATGCCGCCATCACGGCGGCGGAGACGGGCCACTTGGTCTTCGGCACGCTCCACACCACGGGGGCCGCCAAAACCATTGACCGCGTGGTCAACGCCTTTCCCACCAACCAGCAGGAGCAGATCCGCATTCAGCTCTCCACGGTCATGCAGGCGGTCATCTCGCAGTTGCTCATCCCGCGCGTGGACAAGCCGGGACGGGTGGCGATCTTCGAAATCATGGTCAACACCCCCTCCATTGCCGCGCTCATTCGCGACAACAAGACCTTCCGCATCCAGTCCGACATCCAGACCGGTGCCAAATACGGCATGGTCACCCTCGACAGTTTCCTGATCGACAAATACCTGGCCGGCATGATCGCGCGCGAAGAAGTGGTGACCAAGGCCCAAGACCCGGTGACCATTCAGGCCAAACTCCAGGAACTCGAACTGGCCCAGGCGGTGGGAGCCGACACCGCCGCCCTGGTCGAAGGCAAGACCTGACTCCAATAGACTCCAGATATGGCTGAGGAAATCTCCAGTCCCCTCCTTTCGCTGGTCAAGAGCCAAGGCCTGATCGACGACCTCCAATACGAAGAGGTCGCCGCCGAGTTCAAGCGCACCGGCAAGCCGGTCCTGCAGATCCTCCAGGACTTCGGCATTCTGGACCTCGATACCATCCTCCAGGTCATCGCCGACCATTTCGCCACCCAGGTCGTCACCATCCGCGAAGGAGACCTGACCCTCGATTTGCTCCAGACCATCCCCGCCAAGACCGCCCGGATGTACCAATGCCTGCCCGTGAGCCTCAAGGACGGCACCTTGCAAGTCGCCCTGGTCGACCCCTTCAACGTCGGCCGCATCGACGAGCTGAACTTCGTCATCAAAAAGGACATCCAACTCGTGGTCGCCGACCCCGCCCGGGTCGAAAAGGCCATCGAGAAATTCTATCCGGCGGCCGGCGGCGGCGAGGACACCAGTGAAAGCGTCTCGGAGTTGCTCAAGGAACTGGGCGCCGACAAAGAAATGGCCGAGGAAGTCAGCACCGCCGTGGCGACCGACGACAAGTCGCTGATGGAAGACCTCGCCAACCAGGCCCCCATCGTCCGTTTTGTGAATCTCGTCCTGTTCCAGGCAGTCCAGGACCGTGCCAGCGACATCCACTTCGAGCCTTTCGAGACCGACTTCCGCATCCGCTACCGCGTGGACGGCGCGCTCTACGAAATGTCCCCCCCGCCCAAGCAGTTGGCCCTGCCCGTCATCTCCCGTATCAAGGTCATGGCCAACCTCAATATCTCGGAGACCCGCATCCCTCAGGACGGCCGCATCAACTATTCCCTGGGCAGCCGCTTCGTCGACCTGCGCGTCTCGACTCTGCCCACCCAGTTCGGCGAATCGGTCGTGTTACGCGTGCTGGACCGGGTGGCCGTGAGCCTGGAACTCGACGCCCTGGGCTTCCCCAAGTACCTCTACGATTACCTGTCGGAGGCCGTCCAGCGTCCCAATGGCATCCTCGTGGTCACCGGCCCAACCGGCTGCGGCAAGACCACCACCCTCTATTCCTGCCTGCGCCGGGTCAACACCATTGACTCCAAGCTCCTCACCGCCGAGGACCCGGTCGAATATGACATCGAAGGCATCATGCAGGTGGCCATTAACGAGTCCGTTGGGTTGACCTTCAGCCGCGCGCTCCGCTCGTTTCTGCGCCAGGACCCGGACATCATCATGGTCGGAGAAATGCGCGACCTGGAAACCGCCCAGATTTCCATTCAGGCCTCCCTCACCGGCCACCTCGTCCTGACCACCCTCCACACTAACGATGCCCCCGGGGCTGTGACCCGCCTCATCGACATGGGTGTCGAGCCGTTCCTGATTTCCTCCACCATGGTGGCCGTCGCGGGCCAGCGCCTGGTGCGCACCATTTGCAAGAGTTGCCGCACCCCGTTCGAGCCCACCGAGAATCAACTGACCCTGCTCAATCTCTCGCCCCACGACCTGGGCGACAAGGTCTTTTACTATGGCCGCGGCTGCTCGGTCTGCAATGACACCGGCTATCGCGGACGCAAAGGGATTTTCGAGCTGCTGGTCATCAACGATGCCATTCGCGCCTTGATCAATGAGCGCGCCCCAACCGTCGTGTTGCGTCAGAAAGCCATCGAGATGGGCATGATTCCGCTGCGCGAAGACGGCTTGCGCAGCATTTTTGACGGTGATACCTCCATTGAAGAAGTCGTCAAATACACTTAACCCGAACACCACAGGAGGAGCAAAGAGTATGCCAAAATACAGTTACGTAGCGATGGATGCCCATGGCAAGGAAACCAAAGGCACCTTGGAAGTCGCCAGCCAGAACGAGGCCATTGCCCGGGTCAAGGAAATGAGCCTCTTCCCCACCAAGATCGTCGAGGTCGATAAGGCCAAAGCCAAGGACAAGGGCGACAAAAAGGCCAAGCCCCCCGCCGGCAGAGGCGGAGCCAAAAAGAAGGGCGGCGCCCTCAACTTCCAGATCAAAATCCCCGGCCTGAGCGGCAAGGTCAAATCCAAGATCCTCTGTACCTTCACCCGCCAGTTGGCCACCCTGGTGGACGCCGGTCTGCCCCTGCTGCGCGGACTGCGCGTCCTGGAGAAACAGGAGCGTAACGTGACGCTCAAGAATATCATCGGCGAACTGGCCCTGGCCATCGAAGGCGGAAGCACCTTCTCCGAGGCCCTGGCTCAGCACCCCAAAGTCTTCAACCGCCTCTTCGTCAACATGGTCAAAGCCGGCGAACTGGGCGGCGTGCTGGAGGTCGTCCTCATCCGCCTGGCCGAATTTATGGAAAAAGCCCAAAAAATCAAGGGCAAAGTCATCTCCGCCATGTTTTATCCCGTGGCCGTGCTCATCGTGGCCACCGCGATCATGTTCATCCTGATGACCTTGGTCATTCCCAAGTTCAAGGAAGTCTTCGCCGGCCTGGCCGAAGGCCGCGCGTTGCCCGCCTGGACGCGTTTCGTCATGGCGGTCAGCGACCTCGTCAAAAACCACATCTTCTACACCTCAATCGGCGTCGCTGCCTTCGTCATGCTTTTCATGCTCTTTAAGAGCACCAAGTTCGGCCGCCATGTGTGGGACAAGTTCAAGCTTAAAATGCCTGTCGTGGGTCCCGTCATCAACAAAGTCGCCATTTCCCGCTTTACCCGCACCCTGGGCACCCTGGTCAGCAGCGGTGTCCCCATCCTCCAGGCCCTGACCATCGTCAAAGAGACCGCCGGCAACGTCATCATCAGCAACGCCGTCGGCGCCGTCCACGAAAGCGTCAAAGAGGGAGAGACCATCACCGCTCCGCTCGAGGCCTCCAATGTCTTCCCGCCCATGGTCATCAGCATGGTTAACGTCGGCGAACAAACCGGCGCGCTGCCCGAAATGCTCCTCAAGATAGCCGATACCTACGACGAAGAAGTGGATAACGCCGTGGCCGCCATGACCTCCCTGCTCGAACCCATCATGATCGTCTGCCTCGCCGTCATCGTCGGCAGCATCGTCATCGCGATGTTCCTGCCCTTGATCAACCTCATGAACACCGTCGGTGACAGCAGCGGGGGCAAGGATAAGGATTGATCGGCTGGTTTTCGCCAAGGGTATTCCTGGGACGGAGGCAGCGGCGGCTCAGCACACGCGGCGTGCCCGTCTTTGCCTATCACAAGCTCGCCTCCCCGCCGCGCGCCGCCGCCGACCCCTTTCTCTACGTCAGCCCGGCCCGCTTTGAAAGGCAACTGGCGGCCTTGAAACAGGCCGGCTGGAGTTCAGCCTCCCTGGCAGACACCCTCACGGCCGGCGACAATGCCGCCCGAAAGGCCGTGCTCACGTTCGACGATGGAATGGCCAATGTGCTCGAACACGCCCTCCAGCCGCTGGCCCGCCACCAGTTCCGGGCCATCCAGTTCCTGGTTCCCGGCTTTCTCGGCCGCTGCAATCAATGGGACATTGCCAAAGGCGAGGTCCCGGAGAAACTCATGGACGAGGCCCAAGTCCGCGATTGGCTGGCCGCGGGACATGAAATCGGCTCCCATTCGATGACCCATCCAAACCTGCGCCACCTCAGCCCGCCCGAGGCGCGCCAGGAAATTGCCGGAAGCAAAAAGGCCCTCGAAGATCGGTTCGGCGTGCCAGTCGCCCATTTCTGCTATCCCTTCGGCTGCTGGAATGAGGCGGCCCGCGACCTCGTAGGGGAGGCCGGTTACCGGACCGCCTCCACGCTCCTCTTTGGAGTCAACACCCGGAACACGCCCAGGCTCGAGTTGAGGCGCATCTACCCGCTCTCCAGCCTCGAACTGCTGGCCAAGATTCGCCACCGATTGGCCCGCAGGATTCTTTAATTTCAGAGCCGCCCCCCGGAGGCGGCATATAATAAATGCGAACAACAGTTGCTTTCTTGTCCCGATTCCCGTATTAAGCCTTCACTATGGGCACAAAATTATACGTCGGCAATCTCCCCTTTGATATCACCGAAGAGGACCTCAGGAACATGCTCTCCGAGCATGGGCCGGTCAATGAAATCGCGGTCGTCATGGATAAATTCACCGGCCGGGCGCGGGGCTTCGCCTTCGCCACCATGAGCACCCAGGAAGCGGCCAATGCCGCGATTGCCGCCTTGAACGGCAAAGACTGGAAAGGCCGCGCCTTGACGGTCAATGAAGCCCGCCCCCGCGAAGAACGTCCCGGCGGCGGCGGCGGCTACCGAGGCGGAGGCCGCTCGCACTCTTGACGGAAAACGTTCCCCCCTGGCGGAGACGTTCCGGCGCCTCGAGAGGTTCCAGTCCGGCGCCGGAGCGCCGGCTTGGGGATGCTTCCGAGTGCGCGCGGCCACCAGCGCCGGTGCGCCCGCCTGGACTTGAATGTCCAACCCCCTAAACTTATGTCAGATGATCCACTACCAGCAGACCCCGGAACCCGCCAGCAGCGGTTCGAGCGCATTCTGTCCCAGGCCCGCTTCGAGGGTCTCAAAGCCATCCTCGAACGCGTCTGCGCGGACCGCGAGGCGCTCTACGCGGGGATACTGGGCACGAATACTTATGAGCAGCTCCTGGCCAGGCTCGGACTGCAAGCTGGTTCTGACCCGGCAAATCCACGTCCAGGACTCCTACACCCGGCTGGGCCGGGACGGCGGTGTCAAGGCCGTTTTGCCCTACCACGATATTCCGACGCAAAGCTCGCTGCCTACCCTCGTGAACTTCGATTCCACCCTGACGACCACCCCGAAGGCCGCCGCCTTCTTCGAGGCGCTGTTGGGCGAGTTGAGAAACCAGTTGAACGCCCAGGCCTGATTGCGGCCAGAACCGCAAACGCGGGGTGCGCATCACAGTCGGCGACCCCGTGAAAATGGAGATGTCCCCTCCGGACAAGCCGCTAATCTCTGGCCCAGTGCTGAGGCCGCTTGCGGTTCTTTCCGGTCGGGCGAGTCAGGGCGACGAATTCGGGCATCTCGAAGCCCATTTTATCCTCGATGATTTCACGCAAGGCGATGTCCGCAGCGCCGAGATTGGCGATGTCCGCCACCAGCGGCCTGCTCGCGCCTCCGCCGCCGGCGTTCAACTGCCGGACCCGGCGGGAAACCAGGTTGACGAGGATGTTCGCGTTCAGGACTTTCTCCAGGGCTTTCTTGACCAGGGCAGCATTCATGTATATGTTCTTCTAAAATTGACTTGGGGGCAACCCCCTCCCCCGGGCAAACCGCCCTTGATTATTGGCGCCCGTTGGCCTTGCTCTGTTCTTCCGACCAAGGCCGGGCCCGGGTCCAGCCCAGTTCTGCCGGGGCTTGGGCCCCTCCTCGGCTGGCTGCCGGGTCAAGTGGGCGCGCATCGAGATATTGGCGTTGAGCGCGCGCGAGACCGGGCAGTTCGCCTTGGCCCGCAGCGCCGCGTCCACAAAGTCGCACTCCGCCACCCGCGGGCACCGCCGCCACCACGTCCAGATGAATCTGCGTCAGCGTCCACCCGGCGGCGACGTTTTCCATCGTGACCGTCGCCGTCGTATCGATTTGACGCGGGCTGTAGCCGGCCTGTCCCAGTTCATTGGCCAGGCTCAGCGCGAAGCTCCCGGCGTGTGCGGCCGCGATCAGTTCAGGCGGGTTGGTGCCCCCTCGCTTGAGGCCGCCCCCGGCGGCGTAAAGGGCCAGCTTCAAGGCGGCACTCGGAGTGTTGACGGCGCCTTTGCCACGCTCACGCGTCCCCAACCAAAGGACCGAGGCCTGCCGGGTATAGGGCTTTATCACGCCCATAGCTTGGACCCCTCCTGCCTTGGGCGCCAATACTTAGAAAGCCCCCTGGCGATACCTTAAAGCTATGGGCCGGCTCTCATCAACAGGAGCCAACAGAGGCAACCGAGACAAAGACTCTCCCTTAGCTCCGTTGCCTCCGGTTCACTGTTCAAGACACGTTGCCATTGGGGTTGAAACCGGTTAAACTGCCGCCCACGTTATGGAACTGCGTCACCTGCGGTATTTCGCGGCGGTGGCCGAGGACCTGAATTTCACCAAGGCCGCCGCCAAACTGCATTTAGCCCAACCCTCCCTCACGCGCCAGATCCATAATTTGGAAGAGGAACTCGGGGTGCGCCTCCTGAACCGTGCCAAGAGCCAGGTCGCCTTGACCGAGGAAGGCCGCTCCTTCGTGGTCGATGCCCGGCGGATTCTGGCCCTGGCGGCGGAAAGCATCCTGGCGGTGCAACGTCTGAGCCGGGGCGAAACCGGCCAGTTGAACATCGCCTATTTGTCCAGTTTTGATTTCGAGCTGCTCCCCGAAACCCTGAGGGCTTTCCGGCACACCTTCCCCCACATTGCCCTCAACCTCTTCGACATGACTCCGGCGGAACAGCTTCGCGCCCTCGAGGCGCGCAAGATTGACCTGGGCTTTGTGGGCCTGCGTCCTCCGACAGCCGCCTCCGGCCTCCAATGGGAAAGCATCGCCCGGCACCGGACCGTCGTCGTCCTGCCGGCAAAGCATCCCCTGGCCCGCAAGCGCCAGGTGAAACTTGCCGAGTTGGAAACCATGTTTTTTGTCGGCATGTCCGAGAAAACGCATCCCGGCTTTCGCGACTGGCTCAACGAAACGTGCCGGCAGGCGGGCTTTACACCCCGGGTTCTGCAGGACGCCGAGATGGAACCCGCCTTGATGACCTTCGTCGCCGAGGGCCTGGGCGTCACACTGGCCCGCGAGCACATCAGAAAATTGCCCCACCCCGGAGTCGCCTTCCGCCCCCTGGCCCCCCCGCTCAAGAGTGACTATTGTGTGGCCTGGAATCGGCATAACGATTCACGGGCGCTCCAACAATACATCGCGCTCGTCAAAACCCTCGCCGCGCCCCGCTGACGCCCAACCATGAATGTCGACGAGATTTTGCGCGCCTTGAATGAAGAGCGGGCGGCGCTCAAAAAAGAAGAGGAACGCAAGCGCAATGCCGCCTATGACCCCGTTGCGCGCTGGCAGCACATCCAGCAGACCATCACCTGGGCCGAAGCCAACTTGCCGCCGCACCTGCGCCGCAACCGCCCGCGCCAGCCCAAGCTCCACCGGCCAAATCCCATGCGCCATTCCGCCCTCGGGTTGATTGCCCTCTTCATCCTGGCCTGCGCCGCGCCCTCCCTGCCCGCCGGCGACTGGCCCCAATGGGCCGGCTCCGATGCCAAAAACATGGTCTCCCCGGAAAAGGGCCTGCCCGACTCGTTTGCGCCGGGGGAAAAAAGGCCCGACGGCACGATCGACCTGGCCACAGCCAGGAATGTCAGGTGGGGAGTCAGAATCGGCAACGCCATCTATTCCACGCCTTCCATCGCCAAAGGAAAGCTCTTCGTGGGCGGCATGGAGCGGGAGAACGGCATCTTCGTTTGCCTGGAGGCCGCCAGCGGAAAGCTCCTCTGGAAATGGCAGGCTCCCCCGAAGAAATTCCCCAAGGACATTGACGGCTTTCATATTGGCGTCCACGAGATCCCGCCCCAGATGGGCGTATGCTCGACGGCGGCAATCGAGGGCGACCGCGTTTACTTCGTCAACCAACGCTTCGAGGTAATGTGTCTGGACGTCAACGGGCTGGCCGGAACGGAGGCCGGCGAGGCGCGCGTCATCTGGAGCTTCGACATGCAGGAGCAGACAGGCGCCTTTCCCTGTGACGCGGCCAATGGGTCGCCCCTGCTCGACGGCGACCTGCTTTACGTCCAGACCTCCAACGGCGTGGATCGAAATTCGTTCACCGAGCCGGGAAAGGAAAAGCACCGCAAATTCCCGGCCCCGGACGCGCCCAACGTCATCGCCCTGGACAAGCGCACCGGCCGGCTGGTGGCCACCGATGACACGCGCATCACCGACAACCTGCTCCACGGGCAGTGGTCCTCGCTGTCGTTGGGAAAGCTGGGCGGGCGCAAGCTGCTGTTTTTCGGGGGCGGTGACGGCTGCTGCTACGCCTTCGAGGCGCTGGCCTCGGTGCCGGACAAGCCCGTTCGGATGAAGACGATTTGGTCGTACGACTGCATTCCCCCGGAATACAAGGCGGCTGCGGGTCAGGACCGGATCACCCACTATTGCCTGGGCGACAAGCGGGTCACGGGCACGCTCAACACACATGACGGGACCTTCGTGGGAATGAGCGAAATCATCGGCACACCCGTGTTTGTCAACGGCCGCATCTTTGTCGCCCTCGGGCGCGACCCCGAGCATGGCCGCGGGCGCGGCGCCATGCACTGCATTGACGCGACCGGAACCGGGGACATCACCCGGGCCGGCCGGGTGTGGAGCTACCAGGGGCTGGATCGAACCCTCTCGACGGCCTCCGTGGCCGATGGCCTGGCCTATCTCTCCGACGTGGCCGGCCGGCTGCATTGCCTGGATGCCGAGACCGGAAAATGCTATTGGATACACGAAACCCAATCCGAGGTGTGGGGCTCGACGCTCGTCGCCGACGGGAAAGTGTATATGCCGACGGCGAAGTATCTGTGGGTGTTGAAGGCAGGAAAGGCCCTGGAAGTCCTGGACCGCATCAATCTCGGGTCCAGGGTTTTCGCCTCGCCCGTCGCGGCCGGCGGCACCCTCTATGTCGCGACCACCGGCGGCTGGCTGTGGGCCGTCGAGCAGGGGAAATGACGGAGCTCTGGTTTCGCTGCCGCTCCCTCTCTTACGGCCTTTCGTTTCTGTACGCCGGCAACCGATCGAACCATTTCAGCTTCGTCGGTTTGTCCTTTCGCCAGTCTGAACAGGGCCAAGGCCCGGGCGCGCTCCTGTTCGAGTCATTTCCGACAGACCCTTGTCATTGCCATAGCCGTTGGAGAGAGAGACTGGCGCCTGGTATTGCCGAACGGCGAAATCGATCCAGGCCCATTTGGTCAGCGGCCACCAGCAGCAGGACCAGAGCACGTTGCGGTAATTCGAGAAGATGCCGTAGGACCAGGCCTGCGGTTTGCACCAACTGTCCTGGAAGGTGCCGTGCGCCACCAAAGCGTAGGGACCTTTGATTTCCTGGCCAAAGGCGCCCAGGCAATCGGAGGTCAGAAAGGCGATTTGCCGCTTGTGCTTCCGGTTGTAGTCCTCGACGAGCCGGCTCAGTTCGCGCGCCAACCGCATCATGGCGCGGTCGGCATACCCAGGCGCTCCCTCGCTGCCCAACTGCCCTGACGGCGATGTGGAACGTTTCATCCCAGTCCAGCGCGTCGAGGTCCGGCCCAAATTCCGCCAGCAACGCCTTGGCGTAATCCAGATAAAAGGCGCGCACTTTGGGATGCAGCGGGTTTTGGATGTAGCTCCGGCCCTTGGAATCAGGGCCCTGCCAGCCTCCCCAATGCAGCACGCAACTCGGATTCAAAACCGGCCAGGCCATCGCCCGCATTCATGCCGTCGGCAAAGTAGAGGCCCGCGCGAAAACCCCGCGAACGGGCGTAGTTAAGCCGTGAATGCACTTCTTTTAAGGACATCTTGACCGGCTTGCAGTTGGCAAACCCAACCTCGACCCGGTCGCCCTCGATCTCGCCGAATGCGGCCGCTTTCTTGGCAGCTTCGTAATTGGAAAAAGCCGTCCATTCGCTATCGAATTTGCCTGCCTGGCTGTCGAAACAATAGCGGCCCAGGAAATCGTACCAGCCGTGCAGGCAAAGAAAGACCTTGTGCCGGTCCGCTTTGGCCAGCGCCGCCGTCAGCGCGTCGATGTCGCGAAACCAACCCTGTCCCTCGTCACTCATGTAATCATAATCAACCAGTGCGATGTCATGCAGCCATTTCGGGCCGGGGGGCACATCGGCCAGGACCGTGCGGAAGAAGCAGTCGAGCGATTGCTCCGGCGACCCCTCATGGCGGCTGATGGCAATGGTCCTGCTCTCGCACCCGTTTTCGAGCCCGACTTGCGCCGGATAGGTCCACTCGAGCGCCGTTGGCGTAAAGAGCACGGAAAAATAGGGATCGGCCGCCAGCAGCAGCCGGCCCGGCCGTTGGCGGGAGGGCGACTGCTGCGCCGGCACACTGACCATCGGCAACGCCAGCAGCGCGCCGGGCTTTGGCAGCGCGCCGGCAAAGCGATACGCCGCGGCCTCGTTGGTGCCCAGAGGCGCGCCGACACCGTTGATCAGCGGAAGCCACGTGTCCGCCGGGAGCGCCCGCAGACCTGACTCAAGGGACACCGTCAAATCCGATGCCAGCTTGGCCTCGCTCCTGATTTGCAACTCACGCGTCCAGGTCCAGGCCCGGGTTTGGCGGGTCAAGCGGTGCCGCACGATGACTTCGATTTTCGGCTCTTCAGGCCAGCGATAGGTGAAGGAGAGACCGCCAGCCTCGCGCGTCACCGCCGCCGGCTTGACCAGCTTGAGAATGTTGCCCGCACAACGAATCTCTCCGGCGCTGGAAGGCCTGGCCGCCGCATTTTCCGCGCTCCGGCCCTCCCAGCCCAGGAGCGCGCCGTCGGCGTTGAGCGCCAGGCCTCCGCGCTCTGCCGCCCAACACAAATGGCCCCTCCTGCGGCGCGCCCTCGGCAAGCCCGGCCAGCACAACACAGGCAATGAGAGTCAAGCCGGGGCTCGATCACCAAACGCGTCATGATGTCTGGCATCTTGAAGGGGCTGGGTTTGCGCGACGGGGCCGGGACCAGGCGGGCGAAGACCTTGCCGGCTGCGGTGATGTCCACAGGTAGGCCCTGCTCAATCCACGCGGCCTTCCGCGGGAACCGATTTCGCAGATCACTCACGGTTGCTGTTTTCATCGCGAGACACACATGTCTCACGGGGCCAGGGATGTCAATCCTTCCGGCACGAGAGCGCCGCCAGGCATCCGGAGGTCTTGCTGGAACTGGCGTACTGGTGCGAGCCGCGCGGTCTCTTGCGCAGTTCCTGGCCGCTCAGCCAACTCTCATCCTGTCCTTCCAATAGCCGGGTCTTCTGTGTCCGTGCGCCACAGCGGCGATCAGTATCTTTTCCGCCCGGATGAAATATGCCACGTAGTACGGAAAGACCGGGCAGTTTGCTCGCCGATAGCCGCCGGCGCGCTCCCGCCAAAGGCACGGATCATCGAGGATGCGTTGGATCACGTGCACAACCTCTCCCCGAAAACGCACGCCTAAACCGGCCTCCTTGGACTCATAGGTACAGCGCCGCCTCCCAAAACTCGTCACCAGCTTCCGGAAGAAACTCGTAATTCATCGCCCGAGTTTCTTGTCCAGTTCCGCGAAAACCTCCCGCCCGGGTACCCCCGCCGTCTGGCCAGCGTCATACCTTTTGATTCTCTCGCCGATTTCCACGTCCCACGCGCCCTCCGCCTCGGGTGCAACCTCAGGCTCCACGCTGCAAAGGACGCGATGCGCCAGGGTAAATCGCTGGTCTTTGGGGAGGAGCAAGGCCTCGGACGCGATGGCTTCGAGAGACTTCATCATCGAAGCTTACTGCGAATCGGCAAGGTTGGCAAGAGGGCCCGGCGAATCATGCGGCGGGATGTTAGCGTGATGCTCTCCGCCGCGCTGAGTGGTCATCTGAACCTGTGAGGCGGCTTGGAGGATAACCTCATAACCCAGCCCCCGCAACGGGCGAACCAGCTCGGGACCGTTGCAGTCGGGAGGAATTTTCCCGCCGCAAGCACCTCGTCCCGCACGTAGTGCGGCCTCCGATCTTTGACATGCTTGCGAACGCAAGCCCGCGCCAGCGTCCCGGAGCTTGCATGTCGGGCAGCCAGCGCCCAAATTAGGCCCATGAGCACGGCGGACCTGATTTACACGAAGGCCAAAACGCTGCCGGATTCGGCGCAGGCCGCACTGCTGCAGCTTGTGGAACTGCTGGCTAAAGAGCCCGCCGTCGAACCGCCGCAAAGCGGCAATGCCACCGCTATCATTCTTGCCAGAAGTTTAAGGCGGGGTTAACGGGGTGGACGTTCCTTTGCCGGGGTCGAGCGCGCCAAGGCTTTCTGGTGTCTTGGTTTGAAATGCCTTCAAGGCCGAGCAATCAATGAGCCGGCTGAGTGTCTTGAGCGTGAAGACCTTTCCGCGCGTGGCAAAAAGCATTTTCCTCATGTCTTCGCGGCGGACGCCAAAACCCCGGCCGGCGATGCAGGCGATTACTTCATACTTGGGTTGGCCACCGGCCGCGCCCGCCAGGCTGAGTTGCCCCAGGTGCTGGATTCGCGTCACCTTGTCCCGAGCCGTTCCATTGTCCTGGGTGATCTTCGCCTCGATGACGATTTTGGGACTGAACTCGTCGGGCACAATGAAGTCGGGAGCCTGGTCGAAGCCCGCGATTCTTTCAGCACGCTTCGTCTTCCGGAAGCTGATTCCGTGCGCCACGAGAATCTCTTCAATAGGACTTTCGAGATCGTCGCCGATCCGGTCCGTGAGTCGCGCCGTTGTCGAGTCTGCTTTCAGGTGGTCAATGGCCAGTTGGCCCACACCTGGAGAATCCCAAATTGAGGCGTAGGCTGCAATACGGTTAAACGTATCGCACGAGATAGGTTTGATCGTCCTTTTTCTGTATGGCCGGTCGTGCTATAAAATGCCCACTTATGTCAGTGAACGTTGACCACGATTCAGCAAGGACAGCGTTAGAAAAGGCTTGGAATGATATTGGCTCCAGTTCGAGACCACCGCCACGCATGCAGCAACTCATCGAAAATGTCATGGCAGCCTCGGACGTTACATTCAAATACATCTTGGTGACGGGCTACTTGGCCAAGTGCGCAAACCCGGCGGCTCACGCGAGGGCCATCCAGGCGGGGAGCACGCTCAATGGCGCTTACGATGCCCGAAGCCTGTGCCACAAGGTGGTTGTGGGTTTCGAAAAATCCAAGGGCAACTTGTTCGGCCTGTCGAACGAGCCGTACGTGAACAAACCGGCGCGACACCCTGAGCACGATGGTGACAACCACCAACTGAGAAACACAATTGCGGCCAGGATGTTGCACAACGCGTTGGAACAAGCGCAGAGCGCCAGCCCCGCCAAGGTACGCCGAGGCCTCGTCCATATCCTCCGGGTCGGAGCCCAGCACGCCGCCGACGAGAAGCAGGTCAAGGCCACCGCCAAAGTGAACCTGGGGCACGTGCTGTCCTTCATCAAGCAGTTCCTTGTGGAGACCGACGGGGGCTGCCGGCTGGTGGGCGTGTGGGGAGGCTTCCAAGCCCTGCTTTCCGAGAACGGGGAAATCAAGGTGTACTCGCCCAATGCCTCGGACTACTTTGGCAAGACCTCCGGCGACGTGGAGGTCTACTACGATCGTGTGTTGGTTTCCGCGTCGGAGTGCAAGCAACGCCCATTGAACTTAGACGACGTGAACCACGGCCTAAAGAAGTTGCGGGAAAACGGCGTCCCAGAGTACCTGTTCGTGATTTCCGCTGGCGTTGTTCATGGGCAGGAAACCGCGATCGAGGATGCCCTCCGGGATCATGGTGATGAAGTGGACTCCGTCCTGTTGGATATCTGGAAGGTGGCAGCCCCGCTGGCAGCATTGCTGAATCCGCTACGGCGAAGCCAATTCGGAGGCAAGGTGGTGGAGTTGCTTCGCGACATGCGCAGGTTCGAATCGGCGAACGCTGCGGCTGGGCTGTGGAACGGGCTCACAAATCCAGCTTCAAATTCCTGTTAGGCTTTACGTCCTCTGGGTCGTAATTCAACCACAGGGTTTCCGTCCGAACGCCCTTTGTGGAGTGGTTTGTCCGCTCAAAGTGCAGCTTCCTCCAACGCTTGGCAGGATAAAGCCGGTCCATCAGCGGGCAGTCGTAATTCGACAGAGCAACCTTCCCGCTGACTGCGTTGAGCACGTTTGCCAGTTCGGCGTGCTGCTTGTCGTTCATTTCGTAGGCGTAGGCCTTGGAGTCGCCCCTCGTTTCGTGGACGTAGGGCGGGTCGCAATAGAAAAGCGTATCCTCGGAATCGTAGAGTTTGATGCAGTTGACTGCCGGCCGGTTTTCAATCTGGACACGCACCAGGCGAAGGGCGATATTGGGGAGCTGCTCGACCGCCCCCAGCCACCGGGATACCACGCCGCTCATGCCGGCCCGGATCGTGTTCGTACAGTTGGCCCACCTCCCAACGCTCGCTGTCTGCGCTAAACCAGTGCGAACTTGGCGGGCACGCACATAAAATCGGCGGGCACGCTCAAGCGGCGGCAGGGAATCCTCCAGCCTGCACGCCTGGGCGAATTCCTCCCGGCTGAACGGAGTGAGGGCCATTACCCGTTGCAGTTCCTCTGGCTGGTCCCGAAGCACCCGGAAGAAGTTCACGACCTCGCCGTCCATGTCGTTGTATGTCTCGACGCCAGAGGGCGGGCGGTTTAGCAGGACAGCCCCGCTGCCGGCGAACGGCTCGCAGTAATACGGGGTTTGAGGGAGCAGGGGCAGCAGCCACTCCAGGTGCGAGAATTTGCCGCCATACCAACCGAAAACGATTAGCTTCGATCCTCGAAGCTTGCTGACGCCAGGGGGCTTTCCGTTCCGGGCGGGTTTGGTTGTCGTATCTGTCATAGGGGACATTCTGCGCAAAATCTATCGTACGCGCAATATTATTAGAGCGGGTTCTTTTCTCGGCCGTCCTCGGGGCAGACGGCCCGTCCGGTTGAACCGCTCGACCTCATCCCCGTCCAGCAGGTGGTCCCTGCCGTGCTTCTCCGATTTCAGCCGCCCCGACTTTATCAACTGGCGGACCCGGACCGGGGTCAGCTTGAGGGTGGTGGCCGCTTCTGCTGTCGTAATCAGTGCCACTCGATTCGCAAGTGTACGCGGGCGGAGCACCACACGTCAACACGGCTCACTCGATATCCCCACTTGGCGGGCGTGGGTCCTGCGGGCTATTGGCACTTGGCCAGCCGAGTCGCCAACCCCGCCAGCGCAGGCCAGGAGGGGACTGCCCAACCAGGCGATGCAGCGGACGCCAGGCGAGCGTCCCCCACCAATCCCGACACACGTGGCCCGGTGCCAGCGAGTTGATGTTTCGATTCTGAAAGTCCGGCGGCAATGCTCGGCACCCAAGCCAGCCATCGCGAGACCGAGCCAGGGTGCGCGGCGGCTAGGTCAATGGTCTGGGCGCCGGCTTTTGCGTTTAACGATCACAGCCACTAAATTTGGGTCATTGTCGAGCCTAAGTGCGTCCGCGATGGAATCCCTGATCGTACCCCAATGAAAGAGGGACTCAAACTGCCTCGCGACGCGGTCCTGGCTACACCTGCTCTCAAGTTGCATGGTAATGGTTAGTTCGTATCTCATACATGTTTTGGCGAGTGTCTCTCGGAGATGCTCCCCCGCAGCGGAGCATTTGCGAACTCTGCGAGCAACAGCGAGCGGAAGAGGGTTCCCGGCCTTCGCGCAAACCACTTGTGCACCGCGATAATGGGGCGGTAATTCTGCTGAATTTGCTTCTCACGCAAAGCCAGATCCGCGACAAAAGCGATGTCAAAGCCCCGCTCAATCATTCCCCGATAGACTTGGCGAAGCGACCGGCCCTGGCAACAAGAATCTAATGCGAGGCGACGAGTGTTCTGACAACAAACATTTCACGCTGGGGGCTACCGAGCGGGCGGGCGGTGTCTCCGGCCGCCTGAGGCACCTTTCCGAGAATGCGGCCAGGCACATGGAAGTGGTTGACACGTAGTTTGACTTTTAGTAGCCTGAACTGGAATGAAAGTCCGCGAAAACCAGAGTTTTCTATCCCTTTACTTTGAGCCCGGCGCAGTTGAGACTGCTGTCGGTGAGACGGACCCGCACGCGGACGCCGCCGCCTGGAAACGCGAGACAAGGTCCCTGGGTCAGGTCCCCACCCCTCAGCCCGTCGCGCAATTGATGGCCCGCTGGGTCATGTCAGTGAAACCAGCCACGGTCCTCGACCCCGCCGCAGGGCTGGGGAGCCTTTTGCACGAGTGCCGCCGTACCCACCGGCAGACAAAGCTCGTTGGCGTTGAGCGAGACGAGGAAACCCTGGTCCTGGCCAAAAGCGCGGCGCCCCGCGGCGCCAAACTTGTCCTTGCCGACTACCTGCTCTCCGATACCGGTCAGTTTCAGGGCATCATCGCAAATCCACCCTACGTAAAGGCTCACCGCCTCGGGTACTCTGAGGGCACCTGGCTCGCCTTCGAGGAGCGCTTTGGTACACCGCTTGACCGACTGACGAATCTTTACGCGCTCTTCCTGCTCAAGATCTGGCAAGACCTGGCACCCCGCGGCCGCGCCGCAGTAATTGTCCCCGCCGAGTTTCTCAACGCGAACTTCGGCGAGGAAATCAAGGAGCGCCTGCTGAAGGCAATGCGGCCCCCGGGCATCGTGGTCTTCAATCCAGCGCTGAACCTTTTCAACGAGTCCCTGACAACCAGCGCCATTGTCCTCCTCGAAAAGGGGCGCTCCAAGATCCGCTCCCTGCAAGCTGACCAAAGCAGATTCCCTCGCTGAGCCAGAGGCCTTCCTCCAAGCCCTCATCGCTGGACAGACTTCCGGGCGGAGCGCGGCCTGCCGCGACCTCGACACCTTCAAGCCCGGTGACAAGTGGCTCAATACGCTGCTCAACCCCACCCTCCCGACCGAAGCGTGCGACTTCCCCAACGTCATTGGAGACTACTTCGACTGCCGGAGAGGAATCGCCACGGGAGCCAACGACTTCTTCTGTCTGAACAAGTCCGGCCTGCAACAGAATGGCCTCGATATGTCGCACGTGGACCCATGCATCACCAGAGCCACTGACGCCAGTGGGCTTGTGTTCACGCCGGAAAAGTTCTCCGCTCTGGCCGCCTCAGGCCGGAGGTGCTACCTCCTCAGTCCACACCCCGACGGCCCAGCACCTGTCAATTACCTGCGGATCGGCGAGCGATCCGGCATTCCGCAACGCTTCCTGCCGAGCCACCGACCAGTGTGGTATTTGCCGGAAAACCGCGCCGTTGCGGACATCTGGGTCGCCGTGTTTTCCCGCGAGACCGTCAAATTCATCCTCAACAGGTCTGGTACGAAGAATCTGACCTGCTTTCATGGCCTCTACGCGAAAGCCGGGCACAAGAACCTCGCCCCTCTCCTCACGCTTTACCTGAACAGCTCATGGGGCCGTGAGGCGTTTGCGCAGGTGAACCGGTTTTACGGCGACGGCTTAAATAAGCTCGAGCCCAAAGACGTTGAAGCGCTCCCATGCCCCGCGTTGCCCATGTGGCGCAGTGAACAAGCTGAAGATACGGTCAAGGGCCTGGCAGAGCTGGAGCTGCTGCCCGCAGCCGAGCGGAAGGCAAGAATAGACCAGTTAGTCGCCACAGCCCTTCACGTGCCTGCTCACCACGCCCCTATGCGGTCAGTATTCCCGTACTGCGTGACACCCCACTCAGGAAAGGCCGCTCGCAGTGCATTCGCAAACATCCGTTCTGCCCAGTCGCCCATAGCGCGGTTCGCTAGAAACTCAGAACGCGCATCATTCGGTACCGTTGGCCTCCTTGCTGGTGAGGCTCCCGCGCCGCCAAAAGCCAAGCGGTCCTCCCTGATGCCTTTGTCGGCCAGGTGAGCAACGACGCCCTCCAATGTCGCCTGCAGCCGGCGAAAATATCGCTCGTTCATCGCTTGTTGTCCCTGAAGGTGAATAGTTCCCGAACCTCCACCCTGAGCACCTTGGCGAAGTTCTCCAGACCCGCGACAGAGGGCGCGTTCACACCGCGCTCGACGAGACTGATAAACTGGACCGAGCAGCCAACCGCCTCAGCCAACTGCTCTTGCGTGAGTTTCTTCGCCCGGCGCAGTTCCGCGATTCGTTGTCCGAGTTTCTTCTGAAGCACGCAGCTTAACTAACACCTGCGCGATGCGTGCGCCACAAAGCTAAACTACGGGACCCTGCGCGCCCTTGCGGGGGCAGAGTGCTTGCGTGCGCAGGGTCCGGTGCAGTTACGCGGATTGCTGCTCTTGTCCGCCCTCCTGACTGTTTGTCATGGACAGAGCGGCCCGGGAGGCTTATATTAAATCATTAAACAGTTCATCGCCTCGGACCGCGAACGGTCGCTCGAGGGTGGAACTGCGATGTTTTGCGTGGGCGTGAATCTGGGCGCCCTCACGGTGAAAGCGGTGGCGCTGTGCAACGGCAGCCGGGAGGCCAGAGTCGCCGCCCACTTGGGCCGTCCGGTGGAGGTCCTTAAGGAGTTGCTCGGGGCGGCCGAGTTTGCCGGCGCTGATTACTTCGGCGTCTCCGGGCACTTGGGCCACCTTTCCGAGGTGGCGGCCATCCAGCGAGCGCTGCGCGAGTTGGCTGGCGGCTTTGACGCGGTGGTTTCTCTGGGCGGAGAGTCCTTCCTGGTTTATCTCCTGAGGGAGGGAAGGATCGCCAATGTCCTGTCGCACAACAAATGCGCCGCCGGCAGCGGCGAGTTTTTCGTGCAGCAGATTGGCCGGATGGGACTCGGCCTCGAGGAGGCTATCGGCCGCTCGTTCCAGGGAAAGGTGGTGCCGCTGGCCTCCCGCTGCTCGGTGCACTGCAAATCGGACATCACGCACAAGCTCAACCGGCAGGAAGCCACGCCGGAGGACATTCTGTGCACGCTGCATGACGCCATGGCCGGCAAGGTGGTTGCGCTCCTGGAGAAGGCGCAACGCGAGCTGCCGCGGGTGCTGTTGATCGGCGGTCTGACCCGCAACGGCGCGATGGTGGCCGCCCTGCGCCGGAAACTCCCGGCCACGGAGTTCGCCGTGCTCCCGGAGAGCCCGTGGTTCGAGGCCTGGGGCAGCGCGCTGCTCGCGCGCGACGCCCCGTTTTACAAATCGCCGAACATCCCGGTCCGAGCCAGCCTGGGCCGCCTCCCGCCGCTGCAAGGCTATGCCGACCGCGTCGAAATCATCGGCGCCGCGGGCCGGCAGGCCCCACCCGAAGGTCCGACGGTCCTGGGAGTGGATGCCGGCTCGACCACCACCAAAGCGATTCTGCTCGATCCCGGGACAGGTGCGGTCGTGGCTTCTCATTACACGCGCACCAACGGTGATCCGGTGGCTGCGGTGCGGGAGTGCCTGCGGTCGCTGGCCGGCCAGACTGGCTGCGGCCAGGTCAGCCTGGTGGCGGCCACCGGCTCGGCCAGAGAACTCATCGGCGCTTACCTCGGCACCGAGCATGTCTATAACGAGATTTCGGCCCAGGCCGCCGGGGCGACGCACTTCGCCCCGGATGTCGAGACCATCTTCGAGATCGGCGGCCAGGATTCCAAATACATCTATTTGCGCAACGGCGTGCCGATTGACTACGCGATGAACAATGCCTGTTCAGCCGGCACCGGCTCCTTTCTCGAAGAGAGCGCCCAGGGCGACTTGGGCATGGCGGTGTCTGACATTGCCGACCTGGCGCTGGCCGCTCCGGCCCCGGTGCAGTTCAAGGCGACCTGTGCGGCGTTTATCAACTCCGACATCCGCCTGGCGCAGCAGGAGGGCCATTCGCGGGACAACATTGTCGCCGGCCTGCTTTATGCCATCGCGGGCAACTATCTCAACCGCGTCAAGGGGGCGCGTTGCGTGGGCCGGAAGGTCTTCTTGCAGGGTGGCGTGGCCTTGAATCGCGCGGTGGGGCACGCCTTTGCCCACAGCGTCGGCCGCCGCATCGTCATCCCGCGCGACCCGGAGTTGCTCGGGGCCTTGGGGGTCGCGCTGCTGGCGCTGCGGCGCTCCGGGGCCCGGCCTGCTCCGGCCGCAGCCGCGCTGCCGGAGGGGACGGAGGTGTCGAGTGGCGAGGGTCGAGTGGCGAGTGGCGAGGGGCAGCGGTCCGTTCCCTCGCCCCTCGCCCCTCGCCCCTCGACTCTTCTGCTGGCCCTGGCCAGGGCGGAGATGAAGCTGGTAGGCCGATTCACCTGCGGCGCCTGCAAGCTGGCTTGCGCCATTGATTGGTTCGATGTGGCGGGCCGGCGCTTTCCGTTTGGCGGCCGCTGCAGCCTCTACGAGAACGTCTGGAAGCGCAAGTCGCGCACCGCTCCGGCTACCGATCTGGTCGAGCAAAGGGCCCGGCTGCTCTTTGGCTCCGCCGTGTCTATCCTCCACCCTCCATCTTCGCCGCCTTTGCCCCCCGCCCCTCGTCCCCCGCCCCTCGCCCCTCCGTTTTCGATTGGCATTCCGCGGGCGCTCACGACGCACTCGCTGTTCCCGCTTTACTCGACTTTCTTTTCCAGCCTGGGCCTGGAGGTGGTCCTGTCCAACGTGGACCCTCGGGGTGAGCTCAAGTCTTATTCCGGATTTTGTTTTCCCGCGCAGATCGCCCACGGCGCTCTCCTGGACCTTGCCGAGCGAGGCGTGGGCCTGGCCTTCCTCCCGCACATCGTCCGCATGCCCCAGGACAACCCCTGCCGCGATTCTTATTTGTGCCCCGTGACCCAGGCCGGGCCCTATTTCCTGGCCAAGGCCTTCCCCGACCTGCGCTTCCTTTCGCCGGTGCTGGATTTTACCAGCGGCTACGAGGCCAGTTCGGCCCTGGTGGAAATGGCCGTCCGGGAGTTGGGAAAGCCGCGCGACCTGGCGGGGCGGGCCTGGGCGGCGGCCGTGCGCGCCCAGACGGCAGTCGAGCGCGCCCTGAGTGAGTTGGGACGGCAAGCCCTGGCCCAGGCGGTGCAGGCGGGCAAACCGGCGATTCTGCTGGCCGGCCGCAGCTACAACGCCTTTACCCCGGAGGCTTCGCAATCGGTGGGCAAAAAGCTCTCGAGCATGGGCGTGACCGTCATCCCGGCCGACTGCCTGGCGCCGGTCGGAGAGGGCCCTACGGTGTGGCACGCCGCCAACCAGATTCTCAATGCGGTCGCCCTGGCCAAGCAGCATCCGAACCTCTTCCTGCTTTGCGTGAGCAACTTCAGTTGCACCATCGACGCCTTCACTCACGCCATGCTCGCCTCCGACCTGGGCTCCAAACCCTACCTCATCCTCGAAATCGACGCCCACACCGCCGACGCCGGCGTGCAAACCCGCCTCGAGGCCTTTCTGGATATCGTCACCAACTATCGAGAAACCCAAGCCCGCCCCCGCCAACCGTTCACCCCTTGCCGTCTGACCTCGGGCCGCCAGGTCATCCGCGCCGATGGCGCGCGAGTCTCCCTCACCGACCCGCACGTGAGGATTTATTTCCCCAACTTCTCCCAGTACCACGCCAGCGCCTTTGCGATGGCCGCTCGCTGGCTGGGCCTGCACCCCGGCGCCCTGCTGCCACTGGACCGCAGCCAACTCGAAAGCGGTCTCCAGCACACCTCGGGCCGCGAGTGTCTCCCGCTGCCCATCTGCATCGGCCAACTCCTCCACCTCAGCCTGCTTCACCAACCCGGCGAGATCGCCGGCTTCTACATGATTCGCGGCGGCGCCCCTTGCGTCAGCGACTCCTATATGGGCTACTTCGAACGCTTCATCACCGAGCAGCGCCTGCCGGACCTTTTTCTCCTCAATCCCGGTGCGGACAATAATTACCTGGGCTTCGGCGCCACCACCCTGGCGCACCATCTCTCGCCGGCGATTGTCTTGGCCGACATCCTCGTCGAAATCGAGCATGTGCTGCGCGTGGTGGGCGCCCCTGGCAGTCCGGAGCGCCTGCGGGAGCAGTGGCAGCAGTTTGCCGAGGCGACCGGCTCGCTCGACCAGTTCCAGGCGGAGCTGCCCCAATTGGTCCGGCGCCTGGCGGCGCTGCCCCGGACTCGAACTCCTCTGACCTGCCCGCGCGTCGTGGTTACCGGCGACTTCTTCACCCGGTTCAGTCCATTTTTCATGGAAGGCGTCGCTGAGCTTTATGCCCGAGGCGGCATCATTCTCAAGCCGGTGGACTTGAGCGACCTCCTCCTTTACGGCGCCTATCACGGCGTCGCCCAGACGGCCGGCAGTTGGGGACTTAAGCCGGGCGGCCTGGCGCTGGCCCGGGCCTGCACGCGCATCTTCCAGCCGGACGGAAAGGACTATTTACGCAAGTGGGCCGGCTACCAGGCCGAGCGGTGGCATGAACAACATTACCGCGGTCTTTTCCTCGAAACTGGTCTCCTGGTAGCCGGGCCCAACGAGGTCTCCTCGCTCTTCGAGACAGCGGCCCAACACGTCTCGCCGGCCCTCTACGGTGAAACTATCCCGACCATCGGCAAAGGGCTCGACGCCGACCGGGAGGGCTATGACGGGATCATCGTCATTGGGCCGTTCAATTGCCTGCCCTACCGGATTTCGGAAGCCATCCTCAAGCCGCTGAGCCTGCAGCGCGGCACCCCCATCCTGACCTATGAAAGCGACGGCTACGCCGTCTCGCCCTCCTTTCTCCGGCAAGTCGATGTCCACATCCAGCAGGTCCTCCAGCACGCCGCCGCAACGCGCCCGTAGCACACATAGGGTTAAGTTTGGGGCGGAGGCTCCGCCGCTGGGGCTGGGGCAGGGACAGGGGCCGGCGCCGGGGCGGGGGCCGGCGCAGGAGCTGGCGGCTGAGTTGCCGGCGCCGGCGCCAGCGGTTGAGCAGCCGGCGCCGGGGCCGGGGCAGGCGCCTTGGCTTTGACACGGGCCGCTACTTTCTTGCGCTTGATATAGCTTTGCCGCCGTTTCCGCTTTTCAATCTTGTTGTATTGTTTGCTCATATCCGTCTTTACTTTGCCGGCATTTTGCGATTGTCTGGCGCACTATGATGAATCATTGGCATCGATTCAACGGTTATTTGCTTCCGGCGCTGACATTGGCCTTGGCGCTGGTCTGCGGGTGCCGCACTGCCGAAGGCAAGCGCGAAACGGCCCTGGGCACGCTCCAGGTCTTTTTGGAAGTCAACCAGGACGCCTCCAACCGCAGTAAGCCTGTCCCCATCTACCGCGACAACCCCTTCATGGTCAATGTCGAGTCGCAGCCTTTCCTGACCGAAGCCAACGTGTCCGAGGCGCGAGTCATCGAGGCGGTCGGCGGGTTTGCCATCCGCGTCCTCCTGGATCGCCGAGGCGCCTGGCTCCTCGAACAATATACCGTCGCCAACCACGGCAAACACCTGGCCATCCTCACCCAGTTCCCCAGTCTTCTGGATCCGAAGATTCACCAAAACCGATGGCTCGCCGCCCCCTTGATCTCCGGGCGCATCTCCAATGGCGTCCTCCTCTTCACCCCCGATGCCACCCGCGAAGAGGCCACCCAAATCGTTCTGGGCTTAAATAACGCTGCCAAGAAGAACGAAAACACACCCGATAAGAAATCTTCAAAACCGTGAACCCATGACTATTCCTTTCAAACTCAATCACAAGCCCGTCAGCCTGGACGTCAACGGCGAGCGGCTGCTCCTCTGGGTCCTGCGCGCCACGCTCGGCCTGAGCGGGACCAAATTCGGCTGCGGCCAAGGGCACTGCGGCTCATGCACGGTATTGGTCAACAATGTGGCCGTCCGTTCCTGCCTCCTCAAGGTCAAGGATGTAATCAATCAGGAGGTCGTCACCATTGAGGGCCTGGCCCAAGACGACCAACTCCACCCCCTGCAAAGGGCCTTTGTCGCTCACGACGCCTTGCAGTGCGGCTATTGCACTCCGGGCATGATTTTGACCGCCTATGGCCTGCTGGCCGGCAATCCCCAGCCCACCCGCCAGCAGATCGTCAGCGGCCTCAACCAGAACCTCTGCCGTTGTGGCGCCCATACCCGCATTATTGCAGCGGTCCAAACCGCCGCCGCGGAAATGAAAGGAGGCCGGCCCTCATGAAAACCCAACACGCTCTGGCACTGGATTTCCAAGACCGCCCGCGGGATGTGCTGCCCGGCAACCGGCGCGAATTCCTTAAGCAATTCGGCGCCGGCATTGTCATTCTGGTGTCCCTGGGCGACCTCGCCTCGGCCCAGGAAGCCGCCCGCCAGCGCGGCGGGCGCGGCGGATTGCCCAGCGATTTCAACGCCTTTCTCCGGATTGGCCAGGACGGGCGGGTGACTTGCTTCACCGGCAAGATCGAAATGGGCCAGGGGCCGATCACCTCCCTGCCCCAGATGCTCGCCGAAGAGCTGGAAGTGCCCCTCGAGGCGGTGGACATCGTCATGGGCGATACCGAGCGCTGTCCCTGGGACATGGGCACCTTTGGCTCCATGACCACCCCCTATTTCGGCCCGGCCTTGCTCAAGGCCGCCGCTGAGGCCAAAGCGGTCCTGCTCGAGCTGGCCGCTGAATCCCTCAAAGTGCCCCAGGCCCAATTGGCCGTCAAAGACGGCGTGGTCTTTGACCAACAAAACAAGGAGCATCAGCTCACCTACGGCCAGTTGGCCAAAGGCCGGCGAATCCAACGGCGCCTCGAGGGCAAAGCGGTGCTGAAAGCGGTTTCGGAATATAAACTCATCGGCAAGCCGTTGTTGCGGCGAGATGCCGAGGCCAAGGTCACCGGCAAGGCCCTCTACGCCGGCGATGTGCGCCTGCCCGGCATGCTCTATGCCAGGCTCCTCAGACCTCCCGCCCACGACGCCAAACTCCTCAGCGCCGATGCCAATGCCTGCAAACAACTGCCCGGTGTGCGGGTCGTCCAGGAGGGCGACCTGGTGGCCGTGCTGCATGAGTTGCCCGACGTGGCCGAGGCCGCGCTCGAGAAAATCAAGGCGCAGTTTGACGTGCCGGAAGCCAAGGTGGACGAAAAGACCATCTTTGATCATCTCCTCAAGACGGCCCCTGCGCCCACCATCGCCGCTCACGGTGGAGACCTCGACGCTGGCAGGAAACTCGCCGGCAAAACCTTCCAGACGACTTTCCTGGACAGCTATGTCGCCCACGCCACCATCGAGACCCACACCGCCCTGGCCCGCATCGAGGGCGACAAAGCAACCGTTTGGGCCTCCACTCAGAACCCGTTTGGCGCCCAGCGCGAGATCGCCCAGGCCATTGGTTTTCCCCCTGAGAACGTCCGCGTGATCGCCCCGTTTGTTGGCGGCGGATTTGGCGGCAAGACGCAGAATTCGCAAGCGGTTGAGGCCGCCCGGCTCGCGAAAATCGTCGGCCAACCGGTGCAGGTCTGCCGCAGCCGCCAGGAAGAGTTCTTTTACGATACCTTTCGCCCGGCGGCCATCGTCAAAATCGATTCCGGCATCGATGCCTCCGGCAAGATCGTCTTCTGGGACTATGATGTCTTTTACGCCGGCCAAAGAGGCGCCGCCCAGTTCTATGCCGTGCCCCATCACCGCACCGTCGCCCATGGCGGCGGCTGGACCGCGCCCCCCGGCTCGCATCCCTTTGCCACCGGCGCCTGGCGCGCCCCGGGCAACAACACCAACACTTTCGCGCGCGAATCCCAGATCGACCTCATGGCCGCGGCGGCCGGCTTGGACCCCGTCGAGTTCCGGCTCAACAACCTCGCCGACCCCAGAATGATACGCGTCCTCAAAACCGCCGCTCAACGCTTCGGCTGGACGCCCGCCAAAGCCCCCGGCAAACGCGGCTACGGCGTCGCCTGCGGCGCCGATGCCGGGGCTTGCCTGGCCGCCATTGCTGAGGTCGCCGTGAATGCTGCAAAAGGCACTGTCCAGGTCAAGCGCGTGGTCTGCGCCCAGGACATGGGGCTGGTCATCAATCCCGAAGGGGCCGCGCTCCAGATGGAAGGCTCCATCACCATGGGCTTGGGATATGCCCTCACCGAACAGGTCCATTTCAAAGGCGGCCAGGTCCTGGACACCAACTTCGATACCTATGAACTGCCCCGCTTCTCCTGGGTGCCGAAGATCGAGACGGTGCTCATCGAGGCCAAAGACAGCCCGCCCCAAGGCGGCGGCGAACCGACCATCATCCTCATGGGCGCCCTCATCGCCAATGCCATCCACGACGCCACAGGCGCGCGGCTGCTCCAAATGCCCATGACCCCAGAACGGGTCAAACAGGCCCTCAAGGCGCAGACATCCTGACGCCCCGAGGGAATTTTGGCTCTGCGTGGAAATTGGGTGAGCCTGGCTCGCCCGGTGAGGGCCCGGTGCCCCCACCGGGCGGCTCACCTTCATACTTCATCCTTCCCTCCCCGCTCCACCGCCTCTCGAATCGTTTTCTTGAAGGCCTCGATCCCCTCGTCAAACGCTGCGGCCATCGGCAGGACGCGCGTCTTGGGGATGCGACGCTTGAATTTCTTCAAGTTCCCGGCAGCCGGCGGTTCGTCCATTTTGTTGGCCGCGACGAGGCGGGGCCTTTGCACCAAGGCAGGGTCGTACAATTCGAGTTCGGTGAGCAGGTTCTTGTAATCCTCCCACGGCTCGCGGCCGTCGGTGCCGGCCATATCGAGCAGCAACACCAGGACTTTGCACCGCTCGATGTGCCGCAGGAATTCGTGGCCCAGGCCGACGTTGCGATGCGCCCCTTCGATCAGGCCCGGCACATCACAGACCGTCAGCCGGTGAAAATCAGGGTACTCCACGATGCCGATCTGCGGGTGGAGCGTCGTGAAGGGATAGGGAGCAATCTTGGGGCGCGCGCGGGAAATGGCCGTGAGCAAGGTGGATTTGCCAGCGTTGGGATAGCCCACCAGGCCGACCTCGGCAATAATGCGCAGTTCCAGCAGGAACTCGCCCTCTTGACCCGGCTCCCCCGGTTGGGCGAAACGCGGGGTCTGGCGCGCCGACGTGGCGAAATTGCGATTGCCCAACCCCCCTCGCCCGCCCCGGCACAGGACAAACCGTTGCCCGTGCTCTGTGAGATCGACCGCCAATTCTCCCTTCGGCCGCCGGCTGGCTGCGGGCGTTTCCCTGGCCCGTTCCGGCTCGGCTGATAGGTCCACCTCGCGCACCCTCTCTGCGTTCTTTGCGTTCTCTGCGGTGTAATGACTTTCCGGCTCGGCTGATAAATCCACCTCGCGCACCTGCCCCTGGCCGGCAGCCTGCAGCAGTGGGCGATGGCTTGAGGCGGCCGAGAGTCGCGAACGGACTTGCGGCGTCTTGGCGGGGCCCGATTCGGCGGACGCGGCCGCCGGCCCCAGTCTCCAAACCAAGGTGCCGCACGGCACTTTCACGGTGAGATCGCTGCCCGCATGGCCGTCCATTCCTTTGCCCAAGCCCATTTTTCCCTCCTGCGCCAGCAGGCGCGGCTGATAATACTGGGCGACGAGGTTGTTCAGGTCATGGTCCGCTTCCAGGATCACGTCCCCTCCGCGCCCCCCATTGCCCCCGCTCGGACCTCCCTTGGGCCGGTACTTCTCCCGCTCAAAGGCCACGCAACCCTTGCCGCCGTGGCCCGCGCGCGCATAGACCTTAATCTCGTCGACAAACATCGCACCGGCCTAGCTCGAGGCCGGCTGGGTCACGATGTTCACGCGGTGGCTCTCTTTGTCGAAAGCCACCTTGCCGTCTTCCAGCGCGAACAGCGTCCAGTCGCGGCCGGTGCCGACATTCTGGCCGGCGATGAATTTGGTGCCGCGCTGCCGGACGAGGATGCTGCCGGCGGTGACGAACTGGCCGCCAAACCGCTTGACGCCCAGCCGCTTGCTGACACTGTCTCGACCGTTACGAACGCTGCCTTGACCTTTCTTGTGTGCCATATTACCTGAATTGACTACTCTTGCCCCGGCTGAGGAGCGGCCTCATTGCCGGCCCTGCCGTCCGGAGGCTGAAGTTCTTGAACCTTGATTTCCTTGATTTTCACCACCGTCAATTCCTGACGGTGCCCGATCGTCTTACGATAGCCTTTGCGCCGCTTCATCTTGAAGGCGATTGTCTTCTCGCCGCGGATGTGCTCGACAACGTCGCCCACCACCGTGGCACTGGCCACCGTGGGCGAGCCCACGGCCACTTTGCCATCGTTATTGACCAGCAGGACACGGTCAAAGGTCACCGCTTGCCCGGCCTCAACGGCCAAACGCTCCACCTGGACGGTATCACCCGCCGCCACACGATACTGTTTGCTGCCTGTTTCCAATACTGCGTACATAAATTCCACGCCAAAGGGACGGTCATGAGAGCAAAACCCGCTCTCTCTGTCAACGCCGCATTTTTGTCCTTTGTTGTAACTAACTATTCCCCGGCTTTGACCGAAAATCAAGCTCGGGAAGCGCCTGATGCGCTCAGAGCCAGGGCCGTTGGCAAGGTGGCCTTTTGGAGTGCGCCGGCAGAGCGAAGCGGCGAC
The DNA here is from genome assembly GCA_963713735.1 of uncultured bacterium. Lineage (GTDB taxonomy): Bacteria > Verrucomicrobiota > Verrucomicrobiia > Limisphaerales > UBA8199 > CAVQND01. The sequence goes on along the minus strand of CAVQND010000028.1, from coordinate 92,603 downwards.
GGCGCTTTGGGCCGCCCGGGACGCCCAAGAACGCCAGACGTTGCGCGAGCCAAAGCGGTGTCGCGCTCCGCTTGCCACCGCACTCCAAGGCGGCCTGCCCGAGGCGGCGCGGCAAGATCAGCCGCAAAAAAGCCCAAAATGCGCAGAAACGAACCTCCCTTTTGAGCTTCTTGCGCCTTTTCGCGGCTATCCGCTTTGGCTCACGGCGGCTTGCCCGTCAGCCGCTGATAGGCCTCGAGGGTACTTCGCCTGGGTCTTGGCAACCACCTCGGCCGGCAAGGCGGGAGCGGGCGGGGTCTTGTTCCAATCGAGCGTCTCGAGGTAATCGCGCACAAGTTGTTTGTCGAAACTGGGCTGGCTTCTTCCAGGTTCATACTTGTCGGCAGGCCAAAACCGCGAAGAGTCGGGTGTCAGAATCTCGTCGATCAGAATCAGTTCGCCCTCGCGCAAGCCGAACTCGAATTTCGTGTCGGCGATGATAATGCCTCGCCGGCGGGCATAATCCCGGGCGAATTGGTAGAGCCTCAGGCTGGCGGCGCGCGCGAGTTCGGCAATGTCCGCCCCCACAATCCGCGCCGCTTGCTCAAAGGCAATGTTCTCGTCATGCCCGGTCTCGGCCTTGGTGGCCGGAGTAAAAATCGCCTCGGGCAACTCCGAGGATTCTTTCAGACCGGCAGGGAGCTTGACGCCGCAGACCGTCTGGCTGGCGCGATACTCCTTCCAGCCTGAGCCCGCCAGGTAGCCGCGCACGACACATTCGATGGCCAGGGGCGCGGCCTTCCTGACGATCATGCTCCGGCGCGCCAGCAAGTCAGCCAAGGCTGCGGGATTCGAGTCAAAGGCCACGGGCCATCGAGACCTGGTCTCCGTGGTCGGCTCGGTGTCGTCCCTCAGCGCGCGGGACTGGGTGACACTGACAACCCAACTGCCTCATCAGCATTCTGAAAGCTGTGCAGACCGACAAGCCACACTTTCTGTGTGCCAGCCCGGTCGTTGGCCGTTGTGAAGACGAGGTATCGAACCGGAAACTGCGTGAGCATCGAAGCAGGTTCGTCCTTCTCGTCCCACGGGCACCGTCTTGACCTTGTAGGTATGCCCTCTCTCGACTCCGCCGTGGGGGCGAAGGTGAATCTCGTAGTCTCCCGCATCTGGCCTTTCCGGGCAAAAGCGTAGCATCACCATAAAGGCGCGTGTGGATGCCTCGATAACGAACAGCCCATTTCGGCAGATGGCATGGGAAACCCTTGCCCAGTCACCATAACATCTCGGCGGCGGCTCGCGAGGTTCATCGTCTAGGAGGGCACGAAGTATCTCCTTCTCTCGTTCCCTCTGCTCAGGAGGACTTAACCCGTGGCTTGGGTCCTCGAAGCTCCCCTGCGGCATGAACTTAATGACCCCGAGATTTGCGTCGCGTCCATTCGACATAACGTATTAGATAACTATCCACGTCTTTTCGTTTGACTGGCAGGAATGATGAGGGATTAGAGGTGGGGAGGCAAGCCAAAGCCCAATCGGCCTCGGAAGGTTTATGAGCCCACACTCGGGTGGTTGCGAGCACCGCGGCCATGTGTTTGATGCACTGGCGGGCGGGACGTACAGCAACCGTAACCGTTCACGGGTTTCGACGCACCGCTTGAGCACATGATCTGAGCGGACCGTAGATTTTGCTGGCGTCACCGAGCGGCCCTTGTTAGGGTGCGTGGCCGTGGACCAGGATTTAGTGATTAGGCGCCGGGTTGTTCGGCAAGCCGAGCTGCTGCTCATCCGACAGTTGATCGAGGATGAGGGAGCTCAGGGACGCAGCCATGTTTCCAATCGCCTCTGTGAGATTTGGAACTGGCGCCAAGCCAATGGGCGCTTTCGTCAGATTGCCTGCCGCGACCTGCTCCGTCGGCTGGAAGCGCGCGGACTGATCGAGTTGCCTCCCAAGCTCCGTGAGGCTCGACGAGCCGGTTAGGCGGCGTAAATAAATAAAGGTATCAAGTTGGTTCACCCGTGAGGCTCGATGGTATAGTTCCACTCACCATGGAACTTGTTAGGCTTTAGGTTCACTTGCTTCATCTGCTCGCGTGAGACTTTTCTACCCGTCGGATACTTTCGACGATCCAGCCGGCAGGTCACCGTCAATCCTTTGGCCGTCGTTGTGCTGGCAATCAGGTTCACGACCGTCTGGTAATCTCGCAACGGTTCACCGCGCCAGTTGGACGAAATGAACGAAAAGAGTCGGTGTTCGATCTTGTTCCACTTGCTGGTGCCGGGCGGAAAGTGGCAGATGGAAAGGCACAGCCCACTTTCGTCGGCAAAGCCCTGCAACTCGAGTTTCCAGAGTCGCAGCCGCCACCCATTGCTGCCTCCGCCATCGGCGGTGATCCACAGCGTCCGGACCGCAGGATAAAGTCTTCGCCCTTCAAAGCGCCACCACCCACGAATCGAGGCCACCGCAAAGGCCCCCGTGTCATGGTCGGTGCCCACGTTTACGAATCCGCTGTTGCGCCCCAAGTCATAGATGCCGTAGGGATAGGCGCGAGGCACTTCGGGACCCGGGAAGTCGTGCCCCTTGACCCGTTGCGGTTGTTTCGCCACACGCCATTGTTGGCCGCTATTGGCGTAGTTGCCCACCAGTTCCTTCTTCTTGGTGTCCACCGAAATGACCGGCTCCCCCGCCGCCAAGGCCCGCTTCACGCACCGGTTGATATGCCGAAATTGGGCGTCGCGGTCCGGGTGGTCCTCCCCTTCCTCCAGCTTCCGATTGCTCTGCAAACTGTAGTCCTGCTCGTGCAGCAGTTGGGCCACCCGCATGTGGCTCACCGGATGAGCTTGCTGGCTTAACTCCTCGGCCAGGGTCCGAGTGCTCTTGCAGACCCAGCGCAAGGGAGATTCCGGATCGCCGCGAGTTCCGCCCTCAATCAAATCGTCCAGCGCCGCCACCAGCCCGGAATCCAACACCGTGAGGTTCTTGCGTCCGGCGCCCGGGCGCCGGATGCGCTCCGCCAGCGAGGAGTCGCCCCGCTCGATTTCGCCAATACCCTTGAGGATGGCTTTGCGGGACAAGCCACAAGCCCGGTGAACCACGCAGACACCGCCATAACCCATCTGCATAGCTTCATTGGCGGCGGTAAGGCGCCGGGTCCGCTCATTTAGGAGTGGCCAAATGGCCCTGAACTTCTGCGTCAGCGCGGCAATAGCACTCATGTGCAGCTATCATACCACGATTCTCAGAAGTTGATACCTTTATTTATTTACGCCGCCTTATCGCAATCGAACCTCGACACCCGATCTCCTGGATTGCAGGCCGTTGACGGGCAGGCTGCGAGAGTTCCAAAACCAGATCGGCATTGAGTTAGTCCGGGAATCCAAAGAGTTGGCCCTCTACCGTGGACTGGTCGGAACGTATCACTACCTGGGCTATCAACAGGCCACTGGAGCGCAACTCAGATATATTGCTTACTTCCAGGACCGGCCGATTGCCTGCCTGAGCTTTGGTCCGGCCGCCTGGAAGCTCGGGGCCCGCGATCAGTTCATTGGTTGGTCGGCGCAAGCCCGGCAGCAAAACCTTCGGTGGGTGGTCAACAATGACCGCTTCGTGATTCTTCCCTGGGTTCAAATCAAGTGCCTGGCTTCCCATCTATTGGGCCGGACCGTGCGCCAGCTTCCGGGCGATTGGTCAAGGGTTTACGGTCATGATCTGGCTCTGGTCGAAACGTTTGTGGAAAAGCGGCGCTTTGCCGGGACGGCCTACGCGGCGGCCAGTTGGATTTGCGTGGGGCAAACCCTGGGACGAGGCCGCAATGATCGGACCCACGACCAGGCCGCCCCCATCAAAACGATCTGGCTGCGCCCGTTGCGAGAGGATTTCCGGCCCTTCCTCTGCCAGGAACAATCAGCCATGGGCTGGTTCATCGGAAAAAAACGACTGCGCCAGTTGGAGGAGGAAAACGCCCAACTCCGCCAGGACAAGGCGCGCCTGGAGTCGCGGCTGGCCCAACTCCAAGCCGAAAACGCCCGGCTCATGAATCAACTGGCCGCCGCCCGCAAGCATTCGGCTAACTCCTCCAAACCGCCCTCCAGCGACATCGTCAAACCCAATGGGCAGCGGCGCCAGAAAAAGTCCAAGCGACGCATCGGCGGGCAAAAGGGACATCCCCAACACCAGCGGCCCGCCTTTGCTCCCGAGCAAGTCGATCAGCGGATCCCCTTCCGCCTCAAACAATGTCCGGTCGATCCCTCCCACCGGATTAGCCCGGCGGAAGGGCCGGAGCACCAACGCACGATCCAACAGGTCGAGTTGGTGGAAAAACCGTTCCGAGTGGTCGAGTATACGGCTTACAGCATTTGGTGTCAGGACTGCGGCTGCTACCACCAGGCCCCTTTGCCCGGGCCCATTGTCCAGGCCGGACTGTTCGGCCCCCGCTTGACCGCCCTGGTCACTTATCTCAAGGGCCGGCTGCACGGTTCTTACAGTGGGATTCGGGATTTTCTGGGCGAGGTGGTCGGCGTGTCGGTCTCGCGGGGCTATCTGGCCAAACTCTGCCACAAGGCCACTCAGGCCTTCGCCGCACCCTACGGCCAGCTACTGGCCTTGTTACCGCGGCAGAGCCACCTCAACTGCGATGAAACCGGACACAAAGACAACGGACACCGGTTCTGGACCTGGTGCTTCCGCGCGAGCCAGTTTGTCGTCTTCAAAATCGAGGCCTCGCGTGGCGCTGAGGTTCTCGAGCGCGTGCTGGGCCAAGAGTTCCAGGGCATTCTGGGCTGCGACTATTATGCCGCCTACCGCAAATACGCCCGCCAATGCTCGGTCCTGGTCCAGTTCTGTATGGCGCACTTGATCCGGGACGTCAAATTCCTGTGCGAATTCCCCGAGCCCAGCGTCCAAGGCTATGGCAAAGGGTTGTTGGCGGGCCTCAAGGCCCTGTTCTGGACGCTGCACCGCAGGGACCAACTGAGTGCCCGCGCCTTCGAGTCGGAGCTGGCCGCCGCCCACGACCAAATCTGGCGCGCCGCCCTGCCGGGTTCGGGCGGCCCCTTTCACCGGTTGATATGGAACATGGCCGAGCGATTTTACCGCCATGGCGAAGCCTACTTTCAATTCATCACCACCCCGGGCATCGAACCCACCAACAATGTGTCGGAACAGGCCATGCGCTTTGTGGTGATGGATCGGCACATGACCCAAGGCACCCGTAGCGCCCGAGGGCGGCAGTTTTGTGAGCGACTCTGGACCGTGATGGCCACCTGCTCGCTACAGCATCGCTCGCCCTTTGATTGGATTTGTCAGGCCCTGAGCACTTGGTTCAAAGGACAGCCGGTTCCTCCCCTATTAGCCAGTTCCTCCTGAGTGACAACTTAAGGTGTGAACGGTTACCAGCAACCAGCGTCATGAGAGACGGAACGTCGTGGCCTCCGCCCCCCTGGAGCCGCGCCCGGTGAACCTGACGGCCACTTTCTGAGCGACACCCCAACGAGCTTGCCTGCGCCCATGCGCACCAGCGCGTCAACTGGGGTTTCAGCGGCCCAGGTTCAGCGCCTTCGTGCAGCTTGACCATCCATCCCTCGGTCCTGAGCGAACCGGCTGGCCTCTTCGGCCGCACGTCAGCGGTGGCGTGCCGGAGGGAAAGCGACATTTCGCTTGCTTCCCCGAGAGAAAAGACGCAAACCGGCAGCCGTCATCTAAGGTCCATTTTTTGCTGCCCGGGCCGACTGTTCAACCCCGGCGACGCTTGAGGCCTGCCGGGGTGGAAATGGACATGTTGTTTCCGGGCGCGATGAAGACGCCTATGAAGACAAGAAAAGCACAATTCGGGATTGCCACCAGCCGCGCTTCCCAAACCGGGGAAACGACCGAGCCGGTGTCTGGCAGGCAACCGACTTTTCTTCTGCTTATGCGACTGCTCTGGACAGCCGCGCTCGTGCTGGCGGCCCTCGGCGCCCAGGCTGGCGCAGCCTTAACCAGCCTTCATTCATTCGCCGTTTTCCCCAACGGGGCAAATCCCACTGCCGCGCCGGTGCACGGCAGCGACGGCAATTTCTACGGCACGACTCCCTTCGGCGGTACGAACAACTACGGCACCGTATTCAAAATCAACACGAACGGGGCGTTCACCGATTTGTATTCATTCACCGGCAGGGATGGCGCCTTTCCCAATGGGCTGGTGGAGGGCAGCGACGGCAATTTCTACGGCACGACTTATGGTGGCGGCACGAAGGGCTTGGGCACCGTGTTCAAAATCAGCCCCAAAGGGGCGCTCACCAGTCTGCATTCTTTCACCGGCGTCGAGGACGGCGACCGTCCCAACGGTTTGGTCCAGGGCAGCGACGGCAATTTCTATGGCACGACTTCCGGCGGCGGCACGAACTACTTGGGCACCGTGTTCCAAATCAGCACCAACGGGGCGCTGACCAGTTTGTACACCTTCACAGGCGGCAATGATGGCGGATACCCCAGGGCCGGGCTGGTGCAGGGCAGCGACGGCAATCTCTATGGCACGACTGGAGGCGGCACGAATGGCAATGGCACCGTGTTCCAAATCAGCACCAATGCGGCGCTGACCAGTTTGTACACCTTCATCGGCGGCGATGACGGCGACGGTCCCAATGGTCTGGTGCAGGGCACCGACGGCAATTTCTACGGCACGGCTTCCGGCGGCGGCCAAGGCGGAGCCGGGACGGTTTTCCGGCTGACCATTCCGCCGGAGTTCCAGGCCGTGGCGCTAACTAGCAGCACGCTAAGTCTGACCTGGAGCACGGAGGCTGGAGGGACGTATCAGCTGCAGTACAATTCCGACTTGAGTTCGAGCAATTGGACCAAGCTGGGCAGCGCCGCCACGGCAACTGGAGCGACGCTCAAAGCCACCGACTGTGCCACGAACGGCCCACGACGGTTCTACCGGGTGGTGCACTCCCCGTAGGGATTCTGGTAAACTCAATTTACATCTATGAAAACAAGGGTCGCGACGCTCGATAACGGAAGCGGAGCCTTCGCAATGACCGAGCCGGTGTCCGGCGGGTACCCGGTCTTGGCTCTGCTGATGCGACTGCTCTGGGCAAACGCGCTCGCGCTGCCGGTTTTTGACGCCCAGGCCGGCGTGGTCTTCACCAGCTTGCGTTCACTCAGCGGCACTAATGGCGCAGGCCCCCGGGCCGGGCTGGTGCAGGGCAGCGACGGCAATTTCTATGGCACGACCTCCCAAGGCAGAGGGTGAGCGCGAGCGGAACCCTGGCGTTCTGGGCCAGAGCGCCGGATGCAATTCTTGGCTTGACAACCGCTGCCCGCTCCATTCTATTCTCGTTTATGCCGCCAGCCAGGAGTTCAAAGTCCGCAGGCGTGCGTGCTGAAGTCATTCGCGCTATCAGCACGCCTTTGGGGTTCTATGTATTGTCATTGCTGATTGTGGAGGCGACCATTGGGCTGGTGCTCACCGTGTCGAAACTGAGCGAGCATCTCGTCTGGTGGGGCTTCGTCGTGATGGTCGTGCTTTTCCTGCTGGTGTTTCTCGTGGTGACCGTCTTGGTGATTTGGTTTCCGAAGAATTTGCTTTTTGGGAAAGAGGAACACTCAAACCCGGCGCTTGAACCGTCGGCGTTGCGAGACGCGATTGAGGAAATCATCACGGTGAAGGTGAAGCCTGAGTGCTTGAAAAATCCGCCAAACTGAATAGGATATAATCATGAACTGGAAAGACACTGTGACTGACCCGGAAGAAGTGAAGGTGTTTTTGGCTCTCGATGGCCCGCAATACACCTGGCGCACGGTGGGCGGCATCGCTCGCCAGGTAGGTTTATCCGAGGAACGGGTTGCGGCAATCCTCAAGAAATACAACCTGACGCTCACGCGGTTGTCGGAAACGCCTGCGGTTTCAGGCTCGGCTTTGGTCGGCTTGATTGAAAAAGTGGGTGTTTAGGCCGTCTCGGCAAGCCACCTCTGCCATTTCCGCCGTTTCAGAAGCTTTTCGCGTAAAACCCTGAATCTTAAGTGCTCCTCTGGAGTGCGCCGGCAGAGCGAAGCGGCGACGGCGCTTTGGGCCGCCCGGGACGCCCAAGAACGCCACACGCTGCACGACCCAAAGCGGTGTCGCGCTTCGCTTGCCACCGCACTCCAAAGTGACCTGCCCGAGGCGGCGCGGCAAGATCAGCCGCAAGAAAGCGCAAAATGCGCAGAAACGAGCCTCCCTTTTGCGCCTCTTGCGCCTTTTGGCGGCTATCCGCTTTAACTCACAGCGGCTTGCCCGTGAGCCGCTGATAGGCCTCGAGGTACTTCGCCTGCGTCTTGGCAACCACCTCGGCCGGCAAGGCGGGAGCGGGCGGGGTCTTGTTCCAGTCGAGCGTCTCGAGATAATCGCGCACGAATTGTTTGTCAAAACTCGGCTGGCTTCTTCCCGGTTCATACTTGTCTGCAGGCCAAAACCGCGAAGAGTCGGGCGTCAGAATCTCGTCAATCAGTATCAGCTCGCCCTCGCGCAACCCGAACTCGAATTTCGTGTCGGCGATGATAATGCCTCGCTGGCGGGCATAATCCCGGGCGAATTGATAGAGCCTCAGGCTGGCGGCGCGCGCGCGCTCGGCGATGTCCGCCCCCACCATCCGCGCCGCTTGCTCAAAGGCAATGTTCTCGTCATGCCCGGTCTCGGCCTTGGTGGCCGGGGTAAAAATCGCCTCCGGCAACTCCGAGGATTCCTTCAGACCGGGAGGGAGCTTGACGCCGCAGACCGTCTGGCTGGCGCGATACTCCTTCCAGCCTGAGCCCGCCAGATAGCCGCGCACGACACATTCGATGGCCAGGGGCGCGGCCTTCCTGACAATCATGCTCCGGCGCGCCAGTGAGCCGGCAAAAGGCTGAAGCTCCTGGGCAACGGCCTCTCTGGCTGCCAGGCAAGGTGGTTGGGCTGGAACGCCGCAGTCTGCCCAAACCAGAAATAGGAGATCTGGGTCAGCACTTCGCCTTTGCGCGGAATCCCGTTGGGCATGATGCAGTCAAAGGCCGAAATCCGGTCCGTCGCCACCAGCAGCAGGCGGTCGCCCAGGTCGAAAACCTCCCGCACTTTGCCGCTCTTGAGCTTCCTGATGCCGGGCAAATCCAGTTTGAGCAACGTCTCGTTTCCCATGCCGCAGATTATGGCCCAACCTCCGCCGGGTGCAAAGCAACAAATGTGTCGCCATTCCCGGCGCGCGCCGCTACAGTCCCCGAATCTCGACAGATGAGTCTGGCCATTGAAACAGTCGGTTTGACGCGTCGCTTTGGCACTTTGTGCGCGGTCGATGCCATCCACCTCCAGGTCGAGCAGGGCACCTTCTACGGTTTCCTGGGCCCCAATGGCGCCGGCAAGTCCACGACCATCAAAATGCTCACCGGCCTGCTCGCGCCAACCTCCGGGACGATGCGCCTGCTGGGTGAGGATTTGAGCGACCTGGAAAAGTCGCGCCAGGTCAAGCGGCGCCTGGGGGTCGTGCCGGAGAACCTGAGCCTCTTCGAGAACCTGACCGGGCGCGAATACCTGACGTTCATCGGCCGCATGTTCCTGCTGCCGGCGGCGACCATCCGCGAGCGCACGGCGGAGTTGCTCGCCATGATGGGCCTGGAGGACGAGGAAAAGAAACTCGCCCTCGAATACTCCCACGGCATGCGCAAAAAGCTGGCCCTGGCCGCAGCCCTGCTGCCCAACCCCGACCTCCTCTTTCTGGACGAACCGTTCGAGGGCGTTGACGCCGTGGCCTCGCGCGTCCTTCGCGACACCCTCAAGCTGTCCGTCGAGCGCGGGGCGACTGTCTTTTTGACATCGCACGTCCTGGAGATTGTCGAGAAGCTTTGCACCCACGTCGGCATCATTGCCCAGGGCAGATTGGTCCATCAAGGGGCCATGGAGGCCCTGCGGCAGAACGGCTCCCTCGAGGAACGCTTCCTCGAGGTGGTCGGCGCCGGACACCTCGAGCAGCAGAAACTGAGTTGGCTGGAAGGCGGGCGGTGAACTGGGAACAACTCAAAGCCATTCTCTGGCTGCGTTGGCGGTTGAGCCGCAACCAGTTCGTCCGCGGTGGCTCCCTCAATGCCGTGCTCTCCGTGCTCAGGACAGCCCTGCTCACGATGGGGGCGCTCGGCCTGGGCGCGGGCGGCCTTGTCGGAGGCTGGTTCGCCGGCGCCAAAGCCCCGCCGCCCCTCCTGCTCCTCCTTTGGGACGTGGTCGTGTGCGCCTTCCTTCTTGTATGGGCCAGCGGGTTAATGGTGGAGATTCAGCGCTCCGAAAGCATCGATCTCCCCAAGTTGCTTCACCTGCCCGTCACCCTGCGGCAGGTCTTCGTTTTCAACTATCTGGTCTCTCTGCTCACACCGAGCATTATCCTTTTCCTGCCCGGCATGCTTGGCCTGTGCGCAGGACTCGCCCTGGGCGGCGGCCCCCTCCTGGCGCTCATGGGGCCTCTGATGCTCGGCTTTGTCTTCGCCGTTACCGCCTGGACCTACTGCCTGCGCGGTTGGCTGGCGGCGCTGATGATGAACAAGCGGCGGCGCCGTGCCATCATTGTCTGGGTCACGGCTATCTTCATCCTGGTCGCTCAGCTTCCGAACCTGGTCTTTAACTCTCCCCTGTTCCGCTCCAAATTCCACCAGACGCGCAGCGACCAGCCCGCGCAGGCCCAACCCGCCGACAACGGGCGGATGGAGCTGCCGCCGGCCTTGCTCGATGCGCATAAGGCGCTGCCGCCCGGCTGGCTGGGATATGGGGCCATGACCCTGAAACAGCACGACCCGTGGCCCGCCCTGGGAGCGGCGGCGCTGAGCTGGCTAATCGGCACGCTGGGCTTGCGCCAGGCCTACCGCCTCACCCTCCGTTTCTACCAGGGCCAGGAGGGCCGCCCCCGCCCCGCGCGTCTTTCCCGCCCAGCCCCGCAAGGCCCCGCCCGCCCTTCCAAACCGTTGCTGGTCGAGCGCAGCCTCCCGGGCCTGCCCGACGACATCGCCGCCCTGGTCCTGGCCCTGTTTCGTTGCCTGACGCGGGCGCCGGAACTCAAGATGGCCTTCATCATGCCCGTCGTGATGGGGGCCGTGGGCGCCTCGATGGTCTTCACCCGCCACGAAGGAAACATCCCTCCCGGTTTGGCCGGCTTTCTCGCTACCGGTGTGGTCGTCTTCGCCGTGTTCTCCATGGCCCCGACCATGGCCAACGCCTTTGGATTGGACCGGGACGGTTTCCGCTCCCTGGTCCTGCTCCCCACCCAACGCCATCACATCCTCCTGGCCAAGAACCTGTCTTTCTTTCCGTTTGTGGCCGTGGTGGCGCTCACGCTCCTGACCGTGGCCGCAGTGGTGACCCACATGACCTGGGACGCCTGCCTCACCGGCCTGGTGCAGGCCCCCACGGCATTCCTCCTGTTCTGCCTCTTATGTAATGTCACGGCCGTCCTGGCCCCCTATCGCATGGCCCAGGGCAGTCTCCAGATGAAGAAACCCAAACCGCTCGTCTTCCTGGTGATGTTCCTGAACCTGCTGCTGATGCCGGTGGTCCTCCCGGTGCTCTTCATCGCCCCGGCTCTTCAACTCCTCTTCTCCATCCGCCACTGGGCCCCCTGGCTCCCCGTGAACCTGCTCGCCGCCATCGCCACCCTGGCCGCCGTCGCCTGGCTCTATCGTTCTCTGCTCCCCCTCGAAGGACGCCTGCTCCGCCGCCGCGAACAAGCCATCCTTCAAGAAGTCACCCAGGAAATCGAATAGCTCAGTCGCGTTCCCCCTCACCCCGGCCCTCTCCCTCGGGGAGAGGGAGAATCTTCGCCAGTCGGTCGACGAATCCAGCGGTGTGGGAATGCCCGAGCGCCGGCCCTGGCTGCCCCCTCTCCCTCGGGGAGAGGGCCGGGGTGAGGGGGAACGGGCTGCCCAACAAGGCCATCTCCCAAAAGGAGATCTGCACCCCACTTGGACAGTTACTAAAAAAAAACCCCGCCATTGCCGTGTAGGACTGCCTCTTGGAACCTGGTTGCGAAATGTGAGACGGGCCGGGCGTTTTCGACTTCCAAATTAAAGGCATGTCGGCCACCACCTCAGCCTGATGTCTCTTGATCGTTCAACTTCGGGTAAAGGGCTCGAGTCGTGGATCACGAACAGGGCAGGGTTAAATCCAATTCCGTTTTCGCAAAGAACGCGCCAGTCTCTTCTGGTCGTATTATTAACGCATGTAGTATCACTTAAAGGCTGTCTTGGGACAATCGGGGAAAGGCTGAAAAGTGAACCGGGGACTCCCCGGTTGGCGCATGGACTCCACGAATGATCTCGCGCCGCTAGCCCGGATATTTCACGGGTTTCGCCAGCCGGACGGTGTAGCGCAGGCTTCCAGCCTGCCGTATCGCGGATTTCCAATCCGCCGATGCCGCCAAGCAGCTACAGCCTGCCGACCGGAGGTCGGCGATACAGCAGGTTGGAAACCTGCGCTACGCAGCCTCGGTAGCCCGATTCCGTTCCTGGGTCGTGAAATATCCGGGCTGGAACCCCGCCTGCCTGTGGCATCAACCTCGCCGAAGCCAGCCCGCACATCCTCACGCTGCCGGTGGCTGGCATCCCCATCCCGTTTGCAACTCCCAAGCTTCTTTGGCGGACCAAACAAACCCACCGTGATAAGGACGCCATCAACCGCGCTTTTCTCGCCAGCTTGCTCAAGCAACGTGGCGAGCGGCCCTGAACAATCAATAGTCTGCAAAGCCTGGGTGATTCCACACAACAGCCGGAGTTGACGAGGGCCGTCATGACCCACTCCCGGGATTCCTTGACGGCGGCATCGGGCAGCCCGACAATCACCATGATCGTGTCCCCGTACCCCGCGTTGACCTCGGCCTCAACCGGGTACGCTTCGCTGCATTTGACGGCCGCCGAACAGACCTTAGCCAACATGAGAAAGTTATGATGCAGGCCGCGGCAAAGGGCAATCAGGAACCGCGCGACCGGCAGCCCGAAACGCCGCAACAAAGGCAACCTGCCGAGGGGAGCGGTGGCGGTGCCAACCGGATCGAAGTTGTGTCATTGTGTAGGACCCCTTGTCGCGTTCCAGGGCGCCTCAGTTGGTGTTCTTATCGAAACTCCAAGTGACGGTGATGGTGTAGATAGTGCCATCCCCTTCGTCGTACTTCGCGCTATAGCTGCCGTCCACATGTGTTGCGGTGCCGTTTTCATAATCCGCGACATACATCGGACCTATTGTATTGGGAAAGGCATGGGTGCTTCCGAAATTTAAGTGCGAGTAAGTGGTAACGCAAGAATTGCCGGATTTATGCGACGTGGCATCCACTGTATCACCATGGCTGCGCGCTTTCAAATCGGGCGCACTTTGGGGATCGACTGTGAATGCGGGAACGAAGTTTGGCGGACAAATGTTATTCGTTGGATCGGTGCACCAAAGCAGTCCGATGCCTCCTGAAATACGCGCTCGCCAACTCCGAAAACTGGTAAGTCGAGTCGCTGCACTCGCCGCATTCGCAAGCCAGATACTGCGTCTTGTCGAGAGATCCGAAATGACCCGTGACGTTCCCTTTCACGGTGCCGCTCATATCCGCGATGACCCCGCCTGCTACAGTCACTTGATCCGCGTTCACTACGGTCTTGACCCATTCGTCGAGGATTTGAGTCCGGATCGTCGTGCCCAGGTTGTTAGTCGTGTCAAGTTCACGGCTTTCAAACAACGTCAATGTTCCGGACCACGGCGGATTGCAGGCCTTCTCGGCGTTCTTGATCGCGTCGGCCGGGTACGTGCAGCCCCAGTAAGTCGCCTGGCCCAGCGCGGTCTTCAACTCGTCGATCGGCCCCTCGCCGCCGGCGGTCTTCGTAAGGCAGCAGCCCTGGGTTTCCGTGATGCAGTTTTGGTAGGCATTGCAAACGGCGGCCGCCACCGCCTTAATGGCAGGGAAATCGCCCGTGTAACCGAAGTCTCTTGAACTACCAACGAGGGCGAAAATTTGATTCGCCAGCGCCACCATGAGTTGGCAGTTCGACTGCGCCTCGGTAAGATAGGGCTTGATGTTCTGGTTAAAGAAATCCTCGTAGGCTTGCTCCGTATTCCCTGCCCAGTATTCTCCTAATGCGGCCTGAGGATAATGATGATACGAACGCAAGAGCGCAATTCCCTGCGCCCCCAAGTCCGCAAGGAACGAGGTGAAGGCCCTGTTGATGGCCCCACTGACCGCAATTGCTCGGGAGCTTTGGTCAGGATAGCATAGGGGTAGGAAACTAAGGTCCAACGCATGAATTCCCGCGCTCCCCTTGCCATTGCCGCTTCCCCCGTTGCTCATCTTGATCGATGCCACACCCCCATTGGCTATCACGTATTGGGCCAGTTGTCCCACTTCATCTAGAGTCGCGACGCTGCACCCGAAACCGCCAAGGACGGACAGGGACAACGAAACTGTATTGGTGTCGGCGGCCGTAGGGGCCAGTTGCAACGATTGGCCATTCGCATCAAACGTGTAACCCGCGAGTTGACTGGTATCGATATTCAGTTCCGCTGGAAACGTCACCACGAGTTGAGCGGGAGCCAGCAGCGACAAACGGTCTGGCGAAAGGGTCACTCCCGCCAGGAGGCCGGACGAAACAGGCAAGCCCGAAAGGTTGGTCACCAGATTGACATAGACCACGACGGGGTTGAACACCGCATTGGTCGGAACGGTCAGCGTATAAGAAACTCCACGCGCGTCGAACAGGGTTCCCGTCCCCCCGCTTTCCGGCGTGACCAGGACCGGCATGAAGGCGTTGGTGTCCACCGCGACGGCCAGGCTCGGCGGTAAAAGTGGAACTTCCATTTTGGCTCGAAAGAACCGGCTTTGGTCGCCCGTTCCCGGAATGTACTTGAAGCCGACGGTGCCGTTGGTGGCGATACCCGAGAACAGCCTCCACCAGGACCCGAGATCTGACGAGACATCGAGCGCGTAATTGGTGCCGGGACTGCCGCGGATACTCAAGACCACGTTGCCAAGGGGATCTATCGTAGGGGAATCCAATGTCGGCGGTTGCTGGGCTTTCGCGCCAATAATCAATGCCCGGCCAACGAGGGTCAACCAGGCAAACCTAAAAAGGATGGTTGATTTCATACAAAAAAGCGGTGGTCTTCGGCTCTGACGGGATCAAGGCCGTTTCGCTTAAGGCCTGGTCAGCCGCCGGCAAGTTCGGCGCCAGCGATAATTCAGTCTTCCGCGTCCGCCAGCACATGAAAACCCACATGCACATTCTAACTCTACTATAACATCCCGGCTAATCAAGCTGATTCGAGATCTTAATTCAGGGATCTTGGCTATAGCGGGGTCAGAACAGAGTTTTTCCACAATTCACTGCCGACGCGGCAGGCGGACGCCGGCGGAGGCTCGGCGTTGCGGCCTTGGCGGAGACCCTCGGGGTCGGATGATGGCTCGAAGGCTCAGAGTTCCACATCCTGCACCAGTTTACGACGTGATGGATTGGGGCGGCCGGTGCGAGCGGATTCTTAACGGCGACAACGACCGGTTGCTGTTCCTCAACCCGCCGGCCACGACACGCATGAAGACCGGCTGGCAGATTCACCCCTGGTTGGAACCTCGTCCGTCACCCGTCCGCATTCGAAAAACCGTGGTTTTACCGGGGTTTCGATGCGGTCGTGCTCAAAAAAGCCTGAATCTACCGGGGTTGTAGCACCTGTAAGGGGTTAGATTGAACTTTTCACTTCGAGGTGGACCGCAAAGGGGCTTCCAGCGGCCCGGCGAGGCGCCGCTTTCACATTCAATCTCCTTTACGATGGTCGGAAAGGGCGCGAAGCGTGAAAGCCAAGCGCGGTGACAGCCCCGGCAGGGAGTCCAGAGGGGCGACAGCCCGTGCCGGTGTCAGTCCTCACTTTCGACACTGCTTGCAGTCAAGGGAGAGAAAAGGCCAAGAATGGGGCTGGCAGTCGAATCAGTCGCCAACGTCGGTATTTGGCGACCTTCGGCAGCCCGGCGATGAAGGAACGGCGAACGTCGCAATAGGCGAAATTGACTCAATTATTACGGTGATGGTGTCCCCATACCCGGCGTTCACCTCGACCTCGACCGGATACGCTTCGATGCCGTTCACCGCCGCAGAACAGACCTTGGCCAACATGGCGGGAGTCTTGCGCCGTTCCGGGAAAAGCGCAACCCGGTTTTTCCCCCCGGTGGCCGGTGGCCGTCGGGAGAACCTGGCTGACCAGGGGCGCCAGTGCTTGCGGACCCCGAGTCGCTCCAGTAAGATCGGCCTATGAACTGGGTTGAAGCATGCCGCGATCGCCAATTGGCCGACTTGCCTTACAAAATCGAATTGGACAAAATGGGCAAGATCATTATGAGTCCCGCTACCAAGAAGCACTCCTTGCTGCAAGGCAGGATTTCACGGCTCCTCAATGGACTGCTGCCTTCGGGTGACGCCTTGCCGGAATGCGCCGTGGAAACCGCTGAAGGCACAAAGGCAGCCGATGTGGCCTGGATTTCCAGGGCGCGCTGGGCCTCGATGAGTCCGGAGGAAGCCAGTTGCTCGGTAGCGCCGGAAATCTGCATTGAAATTCTCTCGCCCACCAACACTCCAGCGGAGATGCTCGGCGCCCCCGAGCATCCGGGCAAGCGCGAGCTTTATTTTGGAGCGGGTGCCCTCGAGTTCTGGATGTGCGATGAGGCCGGCAATGTCACCTTTTATGATCCTGCCGGCCAATTGCCCAAATCGAAGCTTTGCCCTTCTTTTCCAAACAAGGTTTAGCGAGGCTCCGCCTCAGACCGACGAGGCATGAACCGTTCTGGCGTGGGTGTCCTTCTCGGCGGCGCAGGGGTGATGGGCTCAGCAATTCCTCCGTGCCCAGAGCGTGGGTTGATGATGGGCCGCCAACCCGGGATCTGCCCCCGGGCACCAGAACGTCCCGCTCTATCCGTGAAATCCGTGTCATCCGTGGTCAGCTTCCAGTTTCGGCTTCGGCGGGCCCCCGCACCACCCGTTTCCACGCCAGCTTGGCCTCCTTGAAGTTGAGCAGTAAGGCCACTTCCAGCCCCGTGATGTTCAGGTTCGATCACCAGGGCGTTTTCGTAGAGTCTTTCATCCAGGCCCGGCTTCAGTTCGTTGAGCACGGCCATGGCCGCTCCCAGGATTTCGCCGGTGAGCTTTTCGTGTTTCATGCCCCGGTTTTTACCACGGATTTCACGGATGGCACGGATTTTAGCAGGAGGGTGACGCCATTGACGCCGCGCCCAGCCTTGGTGCCCGACCGACGCCCCGGCGCGGGGGCTTTGCGGTTCCTTGCTTTGGTGGCCAACCGGCCACAGGGCCGCCCCCACCCACCGGCATAGAATCGGACTCCGTTTGCCAGTGCCAAAGAGATCGGATAATAATCCGACCGTTAAGACCGCTAAGCGGTCATGCGGCCTCGTCGAGGCCAAGTGACCAACACCGGATGTATCTCAACGTGATGGTTCCCCGCCTGCAACGGGAGCAGGAAGTGGCCGCCTTCTGGCGCTTCCACCGGGGCCATCGGTTTGCCTCCTCGGCACTGATGGAGCCGATGAGTAAGGATTATATGAGGCGTTGGACAACGGCCTGCTGCGGTGCAGCGATCCGAAGCGGGCCCAAGCCCTGGCCGACTCCCTTTCGGCCGGCAAGCTCGACGCCCTGGCGCGCAAGTGGTTCAAGGCGCTGCCCCATCCCTTCGCGGCGGCGGACCGGCGTGCGGGCTATCGCTACGAACCGTTCATCTGGCAGGGCGAGTTTTCGCTGACCCAGGTGCTGGATCGGCCCTTGAGTGGGCGGGTCTTTTTCGAGGAGGTCATCCGGGAGAACCTGGACTTGGGCCGATCGGATCAAACAGTATTTCAAGGAGGGTCGTGCGGGAAGGACCGAGACGACGATCAACCATCCCGCCGCCTTCGGGCTGCGCAAAGGACTGCAGAGCCTGCCGCAGTGGCGGCAGATCGGCTTTCAAGCCAACCGACGTTTGTTGAACGTCCAAAAGATCAGTCAGGATTGCGCCCTGGGGGAGGCGGCCTTTGAAAAGGTCAACCAGCCGCTCCAGGTCGAGGAGCGGCGGGTCTCGGGGCTGCGGTTTGGGGACGGGCGGGTGCAGGCGCTCTTGAGTGCGGTGCTGCTGTTTGTCTTCGTCGCCAACGGCTTCAGCGCCAAAGAACTGCGGCCCAGGCTGGCCGCCCTGTTGGGGCTCAAAGCGGACCAACTGAGCGCCGGCCGGGTCACCTACGACCTGCGGCGGCTGCGCCTGCACGGGCTCATCGAGCGCATGGCGGGCACCCACCGCTATCGGCTCACCGAACGGGGCATCCAAATCGCGGCCTTTTGGACGCGAACTTACAACCGTTTGTTGCGCCCCGGTCTGGCCCAGTTGGCGGATCCGGCCTGCGAGTCGCCGCCGCTGCGTCGCAAGTTCGACGCACTGGCGGACGCCATTGACCAAGCCGTTGCCCAAGCCAAAATCGCCGCCTGAAAAACTTGACTCATTTAGCCTGTATTTCGAAAGGGAAGTAACTCTAGGGTGGTCCGGACCGGCTAGCTTTTGCCGCCAAGCGTGTTAACGGCGCTGGGGTGCGGGGGAACTGCAGCCCGTCGCAATGCAGGTCTTTTCTCCCGGCGCCGGCTCGTGGAGCCGCGTGTGGGCGATGCCGCCCTGCCAGCCCCAGCGGGCCCAGCCGGCGGTCAGCTCAATGCCAAACTGGGGCGAGTCGGGCGGGATGGGCAGGGCGCATAGCTCCACCAGGGCGATGCGTGCCTGCCGCATGTCCTCCTGGCGGGCCCGGGCGAACCAGGCGGGCGCCAGCCCGATGAAGACCACGTTGTCCGCGACCTGCATCGCCTTCTGGAGGAAGGCGCGGAACTGGGAAAAGGGCGGGTTGCCGACGGCCCAATCCCAGCGCCACTCTGCCTCGAGAAAGTCCCTGCCGTTTTGAATTTCGTACCAATCCGCGCCCCTGGGCAGCGCCCGGAGGAAGGCGCCGTTGCCGGAGCTCGGCTCGACGATCCGGCTGCAAGGCAGAAAGTGCTCAACGACCGCGCGGGCCAGGGCGTCGGGGGTTTGGATGCGGTCATCGCCGTTGCGGGGGAGCAATCGGGTGCCGCCGTCCACACCCAATTCGGAGGCGGCCAGGCGGATGAGCTTGGCGGTCAACTCGCCCCCATTCGCGAGTTGTGCGGCCAGGCGCATGAGTTCAGGGCGTAGCGCCTGGGGGACCCGCATCAATTCCCGCGCCTGCGTCTCGGTGGCGGGGAGCAGGCTGTTACCTATAGGTAACATTTGGAGTTCGGCGATGGTCTGCGCCTGCCGCATCAGGCGGTAGCCGTGGATGCGGCTGATTTGGAGACGGGCTCGGCAGTAGGCCTCGAAGGTCGGGAACTGCCCTCGGTAGAGCCGCTTGGCATTGATCTCCATTAGGGCCAGCCCCACTTCCATGAATGCGCGGGCGCCCCGCTTGATGACGCGTTCGCGCCGGGCGAGGGCGCGCCGCTCCTCCGCGCTCAGCGGACACGCCGTCTGACCGGGCGTCGCTGCGCCCGGAAATGTCAGCGCCTCCAATCCTGGGGCCACACTGGACTTGGGGCAGCCGGTGGTGCTGGTCCAGCGCGTTTGGTCGGGCTGGCCCTGGTGCCTCGAAGGTCCCTCGTTGTCCGAGGCCAAAACAGACTGTCCAGAGCCCGCAAAAATCCGTTTGACTTGGACCGCCAGCGGTCTAGGTTTTGGAGTATCACCGCAGACAACCAGCGGAAACGGAACCGAGATTTATGCACCGTGTGAGAATTCTCCCGGGGAGCCTCCCTCAAGGCCGGAGTCTGAGGCGCGCGGCTTCACTCTCATTGAGCTGCTGGTGGTTATCGCCATCATCGCCATCCTGGCCGGCCTGCTCCTGCCCGCGCTGACCAATGCCAAGGTGCAAGCCAACCGGGTCAGTTGCACCAACAACCTGCGCCAACTCGGCCTGAGCGTATCCATGTACGCCAGTGATTCCAACGATCGACTGCCGCCGCCCGAGTTCAATCCGGAAGAACCGAACCCTTACACACCGTGGCGGAGCTATTTTCTGTTCGACGGGCCAATGGGGAAGCCGGCCCTCACCAGTCTGCCTTTGAACCTGGCCTATCTCTGGACGACCAAACAGATGCGGGTGCACCAGAGCTTTTACGATCCGGGGCTTCGCCACGCGGATCAACTGCCGGTTCGCTTCGAACTGAAGTATTATGAGAACGCCACATACGCGTGGCCCAAATGCGACGACCAGCGTGATGGCGTTCGCGGCAACTACATGTATTACCCCCAATCCAGCCTATTGGCGAAGGCCAATCCCCCACCGGGCCAAGAGCTGTGGTCACTGGTGGCCAAGAAGACCTCGGAACTGGTCAGCCAGCGGACCATAACCACCGACCTGATCTACACCGTCAACACCCGGCCTCACACTACCGCTCACCATCCCGTCGGTATCAACGCCCTCTGGGGCGACTTCCACGTCTCCTTCAGCACCACCAAGCAAGCCTTCGATCCCAAGCTGTGGGACCCTGGCGATAACGATGCCACATCGCAGGACCCTGGCGACAATACCACGAAGTTCCGGACCATCGTGTCGTTGCTTCGCCCCTGAGCAAACCTCTGTCCGGGATCTCGTTCAGAACAGAGTATTTCCACAGTCGCCTGTGGTTGAAGCCTTCTTTTCCCCTCGGTGGAGAGCGCGTGCAGGATGAGTCGGAAGTCCCACGTGCGACCGCCCAGCAAACCTGCGACCCACAAGAATCTCCCCAGTGGTCCGCAGGCGTGGAGCCTATGGCCAGGCCGTAGCGGAGCAAGGCATGCGATCTGGATTGCACCGACTTGTAATCAGTTCAGGCGGAATGCGTTGCGTCGCCAATGCGGGTACAGGGAGATTACAAGACAATATTACGATGATCGTGTCGCCATACCCGGCGTTCACCTTGACCCCGACCGGATACGCTTCGATGCCGTTGACGGCCGCCGAACAGACCTTGGCCAACATGGCGGGAGTTATGGGCCAGGGGAGACAAAAACGCAATGCGGACGTGGAACCAGCAGAATCCCGCGCCACCCAATGCTCAGCGTCCCGCTGGCCTGAGGTCCACGATCTTGACTTCCTTGACGGCGTGATCAGCCCAAAAAACAAATTGCACGGCTCCCAGTGATCAGCACTTGCACCGGCCTCCCAATCGCATCGCGCTCAGAATAATCTCCCGCCCGATAGGGATCTTCGGCAAGCTCCTCAAAGAGCCGCGTGATAATTTGCTGCTCGGCGGGCAGGTCGCCGACTACGCGCATCAATTCAGCCATGCTCATGTCCCCAAAATGCCACTCGAAAGGGGTTCCTGCAATCCCTTTCTCTGTCGGGCCAGGATTTCGTCATCGAGCCTCGGGCCCGGAGGCTGGGGCGCCCCCGGGACGAGGCAGGAGCCCAGGCTGATTTTCGGTTCGGCGTCGCTCATCTTCGGCTTTGGTTGGGCCGGGTTTCCGGCGCATCGCCGCGACCGGCCATCAACGGTGGCTACTGGGGCGTGCGGAGTGTTCCCACGGCCTGCCTTGTGTTTGGCCGACCAACTCGGGGAGTCTTCTCCTTCCGTCTGGCGGCGAGCTGTGGCACCCGGTCGAAGCAGGCTGGGCCACGTGGAGCATCTCGAAGGATGGTAAACATTCGGCGGTGCACTATAGAACCATCAGGTACACCCAATCCACCTCAACCTGTTCGGAGTCAACCAGTGAACCATCTGACCCGTAAAAGTCAACCCGGTAGTACTCGGAATAGTCGAAGTCGGCCAGATCGTCGCAAGTGAAGCCCGGCGTTGGGCTCTCCGCCGGTACGGCAATGTTTATTTTGAATAACCCGGAACCGGTCCCGCTGCCTCCGCCCGTTGAGTATAGCGTCGTGCTGGATGCGTACGCCTGCCATGTCACGTTGCCGGGAGCAGTAACGCTGATGGCGATTGCGGCAGAACCGCCAGCGCAACCACCGATGCTGCCTGCCTTCGATACAGCCGGACTAACCGAAGGCTGATTCAGCAACGCGACGACTTGTTGAATGAAGGCATCGGTCACCATCCCGGTCTCATCGGCAGGGACAATATTATTGGGATTATCAAGCGCCAGCGCCAACAAAAATGCCTCCTTTACCTGCGCCGACGTCTTGTTCTTCACTTGGGACCAGATCGTATCCAAAACACTGGTGATTTCGGCCCGGCGTATGAAGTGCCATCACAACCGCATATTCGGACGTTTTCTGACCGCGCATACACCATGTTCCGGGAGGTATTGTTGGACAGATGATTCCGAATGGTTGAGATATTTCCATTGGTGTCCGTGCCGCCAACGATCATCATCCGCGCAAAAGCGGCCGGGTAGTCTGCTTTTGCGTCCGCAATCTCCTTGTCCAGATCAATCCCACCATTTCCCGCGATGATGACGATCAAGGCGTTGTCAGCCACTGCGGGTTCGACTCGAATAGCTGAATCTATCACCGAGAGAAACTCTAAAAAAAACAGTTCCTGTTGGACCCGGATAGCGTGGCAATAGTCATCATCACAACCCGTTCGGTTCACACCCTGGGCCACCCTGTTATTTGCGGGGGCTTGTAACGACAGATTCACGACCAGGCTATGACCCTCGTTCTTGGCGCTCACCATTCGGAACAACACTTCCTCCGGAAGTGTCATCACGCGATCATGCACATCAACCAAGGTGGCATCGTCTGGCGAAGCCCGGCTCCCAGCCAGCGCCCGCGTGAAAGACCCGTGCAACGCCCCGCATATATCGGTATCAACCAGGTTATCCCAATCCATCTCGACGCTGTCCCCGAGTACCGGAGCGAATGCCGGTCCCCCATCAACGTTCCAGGGCTGGCTGAAATATTGGGTCAAGAATGCCGCCGTTGTTCCATTTGTCACCTGCACCCAATAAAGACCTGCCGCCGGTATGGCACTGGCAATGTTGCCGCCCCCGGCGTTGATGAAATCAGCAATCACGGCAATGTCTGTTGCGGGGTCAACCAGCAATTCAACCCAACCCGGGCAAGCGCCGTAGCAGGTGCATGCCGCGCCGTTCATTCCGATATAGGAAACATCCGCGGGGGCGGGGTAGCTTCCTGCGTACCGAGTCACGCCGGAAAACAGCGCGTTGGTGAATAGGGCGGGACTCGCGCTCAGGCGGTAGTATCGCCGCTGATAGTTGCTGAACAGGTCGTAGGCCTCCTCGATCTGCCCGGGCAGTGTGAAAAAGGTCAGGCCCGTCCAGTCGGGCGTGGCGAGATTGGTGGAATACTCAAGGACCACGTTTGTCCCAGGAGGGCCATGCCCCCGGAGGATGAAGGAGTGCTCGCCTGTCGGCAGAACGGAGCTGGTCGCAGACAAGGATAAGCCTGAGGGAACAGGGCTTGCCGGAGCGATGACCAGCGTATTGGTGGCGCTCCCCTTGTAGTCCGGGTCGGCGATTGTCCCGATGACGGTGTAGCTGCCGGCGTTGGTTGGCGCATCGGCCGAAGCGTTATAGGTCACGCCCACCGCCAGGCCCGGAGGAGCGGTCGTGACGGTGACAGGCTTGGCCGTGCCATCGTAGGTTTGGTTCAAGTTGCCCAAGGTGACGGTCGCCACCGCCTGGCTGATGATCAGCATGTTGGTGGCGCCCCCCGTGTAGTCCGGGTCGGCGATTGTCCCGATGACGGTGTAGCTGCCGGCGTTGGTCGGCGCATCGGCCGAAGCGTTATAGGTCACGCCCACCGCCAGGCCCGGAGGAGCGGTCGTGACGGTGACAGGCTTGGCCGTGCCATCGTAGGTTTGGTTCAAGTGGCCCAAGGTGACGGTCGCCACCGCCTGGCTGATGATCAGCATGTTGGTGGCGCTGCCTGCGTAATCCGGGCTGTTGATGGTGCCGATGACCGTGTAACGGCCCGGAGTTGTTGGCGGGTTCGGCGAGCCGTCATAGGTGATAGTTACGGTCAATCCGGCAGGCGTTGTCGCGGCCGTCGCGCTCTTGGGGGTGCCGTCGTACGTTTGGTTGAGGTCGCCCAAAGTCACGGTTGCCGGTGCGGCGCTCGGGGGGAGATTTGGAGCGTAAACCTCCAATGCTCCACTTATCCCGCCTGCCGGATCGTCGCCTCCGGCCACGAGCATTCTGCATGCCCATCACGCACGCGGCCGGGAGGAAACACGCCTGGGGCGCCGGCGTGCCGGTGGTCCAGGAATTCGAAACCGGGTCATAGATGTCAACATTCGACACGTACGGGTTGCTTGATGAGTTTCCCCTGATGACGATCAGGTGCTGATCGATTAAACCCACCGCCGGAAAGCCACAGGGCATCGGTAGCCGAGCGCCCGTGGTCCAAGTATTCGAGACCGGATCGTAAATCTCCATAGCTGCCAAGTCCGTAGCCGTGCCCGTGGAGTTCGAGTAGTTGTCGCCACCGACGACGTAGAATTTACCGTTGAGCGCTACGCCAACCGGCCCGCCCCCGACTGCCATTGGAAGGGACGCTCCCGCCGACCATGTGTCGGTGAGCGGGTCGTAGATTTCCAGGTTCGAAAACTGAGCCCAGTTGCCGATTTGCCCGCCCGCTACGTAAAGCTTGCCGCCGATCACCGCGGATGCCATCGATCCGTTCGCAAACGGCATCGAAGCGCCGGTTGTCCAGGAGTCCGTGGCGGGATCGTATATTTCGAGCGCATCGGTGCTTTCGTTAGAGTCGCTATATACCCAGCCCCCGGCGACGTACACCTTATTGCTCAACACGCCGACGGCCATCTCGCAACGCGCGATTGGGTCAGGGGATCCAAAACTCCAGGAGTCCGTGAGCGGGTCGTAAATCTCGGGCTGGGTGCGTGTGCCCGCCGCATTGTTTCCACCCATTACGTACATCTTCCCGTTAACTACCGCCGCCGCGGATGCCGAACGTGGTTCAGGCATGGGAGACTTCGCAGTCCAAATGCCGACTTGGGCGTTGCCAGAGTGGACGCCGGCGAACGTCAGCAGAGTTAGTGTGGCGAACAGCAGAACATGGTTCGACGGTGTCGTTTTCACGTTTTGTTTGCGTTTTCCTCTCTGGTTCTCTCAATAATTGAGGCTTACGTGCTCTGAGGGCCAATTATAGTAAAAATGGGTAGAGGCTTGCAACGCTTATATTTACCTATTTAGTTGTTGCCCGGAGGGCTGCTCGATCTCGGCCATGATCTTGCGGGCAAGCTGGCGGACCTTCCAGGTGGTCTTTCGGTTGCGGTCATGGTCTTCACCGCCGGAGTGATTATATCCGATTCCATGCCTTTGTTTGGCCGAGGAACTCGGGAACAATTTCCCCTCTCCGTAGCCATTCCCGGTGAGCCCAACTCTTTGACGATGGCGGGACCGTGGGATGGCTGCCAGATGGGGACCGGGCGATCCGGCCTTAAGAGCAGGTGTAACACATTAACAGTCAACAACTTGCAAATACTGGGTAATTCCGCACAGCGTTAGGATGTTGTGGCCGCCGGCGGCGGCAATCTCCATCGCCCGCTTGACGTTCTCCTGGCCTTTGACCTCGGCGAAGTCCATTTCCTCTTCGTCCTTGCGCTGGAAAAGCGCCGCAATATCCACCGTTGTCGGGGTGATGGTGATTTCCCCTTCGAGGAAACTGGTGGCTTCGCGC
This sequence comes from uncultured bacterium, assembly GCA_963713735.1. Classification (GTDB taxonomy): domain Bacteria; phylum Verrucomicrobiota; class Verrucomicrobiia; order Limisphaerales; family UBA8199; genus CAVQND01. The sequence goes on along the minus strand of CAVQND010000028.1, from coordinate 67,010 downwards.
AGATTATGAATCGGGATGACCTGCAGGCCGGAGACCACGGCCGCCTCGGCGGCGTTCTCCGGCGGCACCAGGACCCCAACCTTGCCTTCCGCCCGGGCGCGCAAGCCGATGATGGGCAGCACGCCTTTGACCGGACGCACTGCGCCATCCAAGGCCAACTCGCCCACGATCATGAAATTCTCCAGTTGGTCGGTACGTGAATTCAACTACTTGCGTTTCTTCACCCCGGGCACTTTGTTCACGATCGTTTTCATTGTCAGTGCCTGCATTCGTTCCACGATCTTTTGGAAGCGGCGATTGTTTGCGATGGCCTCTGCCAGGAGCTGATACTGGAGTCGGGACAGCGCCATGCACACGGTCCTGCCTTTCACCTGGCAGATCCAGGAGCTTTGGGCCAGTTGGGCTTTGAGGTATCTGTAATAATAAAGATACGCGACATTCGGTGGTGCTGACAAGATGCGCCCGACCGGGGCGTGGGGCCGCGATTGGCCCTTGCTTTCCGGCAGATAACGAACAGAATGGACCTTGAACCACGTTAACTGGGGGACAAACGTTTATGAAACTGATCGCGATGATTGCCGCATTGATAACTGCAGGGTTGCCGGGCGCCTTGGCAAAATCTTCGCTGGACCTTGCCCGGCTTCAAGGCTGGACGATTGTTGTCGCCGATGAGGCGATTCCGAGCGAAAAATATGCGGCGGCGGAGTTGCAGAACCTGCTCCAGGAAAGCCTGGGCGCCAAGCTGCCAATCCAGTCGAAGCCCCCGGGGCCGGAGCACAATTTTTTCGTCGGTCCAAGCCCGGCCCTGGAATCGAGTTCGGTGTGCTTCAAGGTGGAGGATCTGGGGGATGAAGGGCTGCGCATCCGCATCGCAACCAACAACGTCGCCATCGCCGGCGGGCGGCCCCGAGGGACGCTCTACGCCGTCTATGAATTCGCCGAGCGTTATTTGGGTGTCCGCTTCCTGACCTTCGACCATACCTATGTGCCCAAACTCCGCTCCCGGCAAATCCCGTGCGAGACCTGGCATTATGTGCCGCCGCTTACCTTCCGCTGGAGCTATTACAAGGAGAATGCCGACCACCCGGAATTTGCCGCTCGGCTGCGGGTGAACACGGTTACGCGCGACGAAAAGCTCGGCGGCGTTACCCCGCAGAGCCTAATCAGCCATTCGCTCTCTTATCTGCTGCCAGTGGAGAAATACGGGAAGGACCATCCCGAGTATTTTGCGTTGGTTGATGGGAAACGCCAATTGAAGATGGGCGGCGGCGGGCCGGAGCCCTGTGTGAGCAATCCGGAGGTGATCGAAATCGTGGCGCAGAACGTCATCAAAGCACTCGAGCAGCACCCCAAGCAGAAAAACTTCAGCGTCAGCCAGAATGATAACGACGCCTACTGCCGCTGCCAGGCCTGCGAAGCCATCAACCAGCGGGAGGGGACGCCGATGGGTTCTCATTTGGCCTTCGTCAATGCCGTGGCGGAGCGGGTGGAGCGCAAGTATCCCGACGTGAAGATCGGCACGCTGGCTTATTGGTACACCCGCAAGACGCCCAAAACCATCAAGCCCCGCCCCAATGTGCAGATCCAGCTCTGCAGCATCGAGTGCAGCACCCTCTACCCGCTCGATGACCCGCGCTGCGCGAAAAACGTGGCCTTCTGCGCCGATATGGATGCCTGGGCAAAGGTCTGCAACGATCTCTGGATCTGGAACTACAATACCAATTTCCGGTTTTATGACCTGCCCTTTCCGAACCTGCGCGTCATTGGGCCGAACCTAAGGTATTTTCTGACGAACCACGTCAAGGGCGTGTTCATGCAGGCCAACGGCAATGGCAATGGCGGCGAAATGTGCGACCTGCGCAACTATGTCCTGGCCCGCTGCCTGTGGAATCCCCAGTTGGACAGTTGGGAAGTGGCCAAGGAGTTCTGCCGCCTCCACTATGGGAAGGCTGGGCAGACGGTCATCGCCTATCTGACCTATTTGCACCACCATGCCGAACAGAGCGGGTTCGCGCCGACCTGTTTTCCAATGCCCTTCGAGCTGGGCCTCGATGCCGACTCGGCAGCTCGGATTTTTGCCTGGTTCCAGAAGGCCCTCAAGCAAGCCGAGAATGCGACTGTGCGGGACCGGGTGGAAAAGGCCTCGATTTGCGCCTACCGGGCGGTGTTGGAGACGGCGGGGCATTGGGAGCTGCGCGATGGAATCCTGCGCACTGTGTTTCCCGGCAAATATGGCGACGTGGTGAACGATTACCTCGCTTTGACCAAAAAGCATGGCCAGACTCGGGCTGAGGAATGGCAGCCCATCGCGCATTATTACCAGGTCCTGCGGAAGGCCACGCAAGAGGGCTATCACGCCGCGCTCCTTGAAAACCAGATCTGGAGACTTACCGTTGTCGGCGATGACAACGGCAAGCTCATAGAGCTTCGGCACAAGCCCGATAACCGGGAGCTGCTCATGCCCGCGAAATACCGGGACCTGCGCCACGCCTTTGAACACCTGACGCTGAGCGAACTGGGCGAACAGGGCTATAACCATGCCGAACCGGGCCCGTTCGACATAACCAAGGAAGGGAGCGGCCTGTTGCTGACCAAGACCCTCAAGGACGACACCAAAGTCGAGCGCCACTTGGCGTTCGCTGAGCGGGACCCGGGCGTGATATGCTGCCGGACCATGATCACTCACCGGGGCGCCGAGCCGCAAACCTATCAGTTGCGCGTGCATCCGGAGTTCAACACCGGCCGCGCGACGACCGATGCGCGGACGGTCAGCGCGTATGTCCGGGACGGAAACTGGCTGATGTTCAACGAAGGCTGGCATGAGGGCGAGGGTCCCAAACGTGACAAATTGGAGCGCCTCCACCCGACCGGCTACGCCTTCTACAACCATCAGGCTCGCTTTGGGATGATGCTTGCCTGTGACCCTGACTGGGTCGGACGCCCCGGGTTTTGGTGGAGTGACACCTACCCGGAGGCCAACCTCGATTTATATACCAAGCCGATACGGCTCAAGGCCGGCCAATCCTTCTCCTTCCACTACGAGTCTCGAGTACCTGACCCGTCCTCCGGTCAAGGCCCCGCGGTGATCCCCTTCCCCCACTCTCTGCATCGCCGGGCGTGAGACAAAAAAGTAACTATTTCAAACAGCGGCTACCGCAGCCGCGGTTCTCTGGGATGCAGTTGTATCCAGACAGATACACCGCTACGGCCCTGTCCCGGAGGGACAGCCGACAATAGCCCAACGTTTCAACGTTGGGTCCCCATGGCCGATGGACCCCAGTCCCGAAGGGACGGCTGAGGCTCATTCCCACAAGTAGCGCTCGTCGTACTCAATGCGGTGTTTCTTGAGCAGGGCGATAAACTCCTCCTGGAACGTCATCTTGCGATGACGCTCTTCTTGGGCTCTGATGTATTCGATGGTCTTGTCCAGCAGCGACACGCTGACCGCAAAGGCGCCATACTTGACCTGCCAGCCAAAAAGCCGGTGCTCCGGGAAGGTATCGTGCACCCATTTGGAGGAGCCGCCCTTAATGAGCTGCAGAGCCTTGGAGATCGAGAGCGTTGAGGGCAGAGACAGGAGAATGTGCACATGGTCCCGCACGCCGCCAACCTCTATGGCCTTCATCTGGTTTTGCCGGGCGATGCCCCCCAGGAACGGCCAGAGTCTTTCCTGCAACGTCGGCGGGATCAGAGGGCGGCGTCCCTTGGTGCTGAACACGCAATGGTAGTAGGAACTGACGTATGACATGTTCCCCATTCAGCCGTCCCTTCGGGACTTACGCAACGAAAAAACCGCTCCCCCCAACGTTGAAACGTTGGGCTATTCTCGGATGTCCCTCCGGGACAAAGACCTGCCAGGGCTGCCAGAGGCTTGTAGCCGCTCTTATGGTTACTATTTTGTCCTGCGCCCTGCATCGCGGCCTTCACTTATTTAAATTCGACAATTGCACCATGGCGGCTAGAATCCGGCAAAATGCTGAAAATGAATGCGGTATGAAAAGTGCATTACTGATCGCGGCGGTGCTCTCTCTGCTTATGATGGCTGCGGCGCAAGGGGAATTGCCCCCCCTGATTTCCAGGGACTTGCTCTTTGGAAATCCGGAGCGGACCTCCCCGGCGTTGTCCCCGGACGGCAAACGTTTGGCCTGGCTGGCCCCCGATACCAATAACGTGCTCCAGGTCTGGGTGCGGACCGTCGGCAAGGACGATGACAAGATCATTACCGCCGACAAGAAGCGCGGCATTCGCCTCTATTTCTGGGCTAAAGACAACCGCAATCTCATTTATCTCCAGGACAACGACGGCGACGAGAATTTCCATGCCTACGGCGTCGATCTGGACTCCGGCAACGTCCGGGATTACACCCCCTTCCAGGGCGTGCGCGCAGGGATCACGGACTTGAATCCCGACTTCCCCAACGAGATCCTGGTCCAGCTCAATCTCCGTGACCGCTCGCTGTTCGATGTCTATAGGCTCAACTTGAAGAATGGGGCGCTCGAATTGGACACCCAAAACCCGGGCGACGTCAGCGGGTGGGGCGCGGATTCGACATTCCGCGTCCGCTCCGCACAAATCGCCACTCCCGACGGCGGCACCGAAATCCGGGTCCGGGCCGATGATAAGTCGCCCTGGAAATCCTTTCTCAAGGTCGGTCCGGAAGAAATCCTCAATGCCCTGGATTTCACCAAGGATGGCCAGTCTCTCTACCTGATGTCCTCCATCGGGCGGGACACCGCCGCCGTGGTGGAGAAGAACCTGGCTGATGGCCAGGAGAAAGTCATCGCGCTCAGCAACGAGGTTGATGCAGGGGAGGTCTTGATTCATCCCCGCCGGCATGTTGTCGAAGCCGTATCGTTCTCACCGGGGCGCACCCGCTGGCAGGTGGTTGACCCCGCTGTAAAAGAGGATTTCGATTGTCTGGCGAAGTTGAATGATGGCGATTTCTTTATCGTCAACCGCACCGAGGCCGACGACATCTGGCTGGTCGGCTACCAGTCCGATCGGGCGCCGGGCAGATTTTATCGTTGGGATCGCCAGGCGAAGCAGGGAACTTTCCTTTTCACCACGCGGCCCAAACTCGACGGGCTGCTCCTGGCAGAAATGAAAGCAGTGGCCATCCCCGCCCGTGACGGCCTCAAGCTGCACAGCTATCTCACCTTGCCTGTGGGGGTGCCGGCCAGGAACCTCCCAATGGTCCTTTTTCCCCACGGCGGCCCGTGGGCTCGCGACGAGTGGGGATTCAATCCCAACGCGCAGTGGCTCGCCAATCGCGGTTATGCGGTGCTGCAACCCAACTTCCGCGGCTCGACCGGTTACGGAAAAAATTTCCTCAACGCCGGCAACAAGCAATTTGGGCTCAAGATGCACGATGACTTGATTGACGCCGTCAATTGGGCCGTGAAGGAAGGATATGCCGACCCCAAGAAAATCGGCATCATGGGCGGCTCTTACGGCGGCTATTGCGCCCTGGCGGGGATCACCTTCACGCCCGAGGTTTTTGCCTGCGCCGTCGATATCGTCGGCCCATCGAACCTTAAGACCCTCATCCATTCGATCCCGCCTTATTGGAAACCGGTCCTCTCGATTTTCAACGTCCGCCTGGGGGATGTAAATGACCCCAACGACGCCGAGTTGGTAAGGAAGGCCTCCCCTTTGAACTCTGCCGATCGCATTATCCGCCCGCTGCTCATTGGACAGGGCGCCAACGACCCGCGGGTCAAGCAGGCCGAATCCGAGCAAATCGTCGCCGCTATCGAAAGGAACCACGGGAACGTGATTTATGTCGTTTACCCGGACGAGGGCCACGGCTTTGCCCGGCCTGAAAACCGCACCGACTTTAACGCTCGCGCGGAGGCCTTTCTGGGCGCGCACCTCGGCGGACGCGTGGAACCGCTGCCGGGGACCAGGATAGCCGGTTCAACCGCGACGGTCCGCGTCGTGGGCGCAACGCCGTAGGCGATCGTGGATAACAATCGAAAATAACATAACGGCTGACGAAGCCAAAATGGGCCGGAATGCCGCGGGCCGCTGCGCGTGTGATGCCGGCCCAGGTTGAGCACTTGCCCTTTCCCCTCAGTGCGAACCCGGTCGTCCCCTGGGAACCGCCGCCCTGGCGGCTTGAGCTACGCGCGGGTCCCCACTGAGGCTCGCGATCTGTTCCAGCGCCTCCGCCGATTCGGGCGTGTGCGCGCGCTGCAAGGCAATAACGCAGGCCAGCCGGTCGTGGCTGTCCGAAGCATTGAGCGCGCTATCCTTGAGTTCGGGAACGCCGGTCTGGTTGAAAAAGGCCAGCGTCTCCGGCGTCGGTTGCTCGCTGAGCCCGCGCGCGAGCAGGTCCAGGCCCGCCAGGCGGGCTTGGGGTTGGGTTTCCTTTTGCACCAGGCCCAGGATCGTCTCCGGGTTGCAGTTGTCCTGGTTTGCTAGGGCCTGGTAGAGGCGCGTCCGCACCTCGGCGTTGTTTTCCTGCGGCAGCATCGCCGCCAACTCGGGGCCGAAGCCGCCCTGGGTTTCCGTCGCGCTCATGGCCCAAGCCGCCGCCGCCCGCGCTTGCGGATCGGCATCGTTGGCGAACCTGACCAGCAGGGGGTTGGGGTCTCCCTGAGCCCGGCCCATGGCCTCAAGCGCCGCCACCCGTAAGTCCCGTCCGACATCCGGAGACTGGAGATAGTTGGAAAAAAAGGCCTCGGTTTCGGCGAACGGGCGCGAGCCGAGGCCACGAAGGACATCGCCGGCAAGAGACGGATTTCTAATCTCGCTGGCAGCTTGCATCAAGGTCTGAAGCGCTCCGGGCTGATTCATGGTTCCCAGACTCAGCGCGGCCTCGCCTCGCACGCTCAGTGGTTTCTGCTCGCTCGAGAGCACGTCCGCAAGCGCCTTGGCCCCCTCCGGGGTGTTGCGGTTGGCCAGCCCGCGAACCGCCCCTCGAGCGGTCGTCTCATCGGCATCATTGAGCAATGCGAGCAGCAGCGGACCCGCCTCGGGAGAAGGCGAGTCGCCCAACGCTTGCGCAATGGCCGCCCGGACGGTCGAGGGAGCGTGGTTGAGGGCCTCCTTAAGGGCTGACAGCGCCGCTTCCGAGCCGTCCTTGGCCAAAGCCTGCGCGGCCTGGCGTCGGACTTGAACCGTTTGAGTTTCGTCCTTGAGCAGGTCGATCCATTCCGCAAGAGAGTGACTGGACTTCCGGCCTCGGTCCGCGAAGGCGCGCAGCAGAGTGTTGGCAACTTGCTCTTCGGCAACCGACCGCTGCCCGGACCCCGTCCGCCCTTGGGTTCCCAGGGCGGCCGGCGAAGCCATCGGCGGTTTATCGGTCTCCGGCGGATGGCCCGAATCGGCAGGGCTCGGCGCCTGCCGTCTCAGAAGGAAGAGCGCACCGGCCACCGCCAGGAGCAGGACGAGGCCAGCGGCAGACAGCCTGGCTGTGCTCCGAGCAGAGCCGGCTGGCTTTCGGGATGTTGGCTTTTGCCCCATGACCTCGGCGCTTCAGCGTGCTCCACCAGGCGCGGGGGCTTCCCCGTGCCATCCGTTCGAGAGGGTCGTAGAGGAACCCGCCGCTGAAGAACCTACTTCTTGGTAACCTTCTGGCCCAACAACGTGCCGGCTAGCGATTTCACAGCCAGATTGTTCGGCGCTGCTTGCAGCGTCATCGCCAGCGACTCGGCCCGGCTGGCGGCATCCACGCCCTTGCAAGTGATGGTGGCCACTCCTTTCTTGGCCGTATAGGTGCCCGTCACGGAGAAGGAGAAGTCATCGCCTCCGGAAATCTCGATCGTTGCTGTGCCGGAAATGCGGCCCTTGGAATCCGCGCTCACCGTAATCGGAACAGACCAGGTGCCGTCGACCCCGGACGGCAGACCCACGTCAAAACTTGCCTTTTCGCTCGCCGAATGCCCGGCCAGGCTGATATGGATGGACTCCGTACCGACTATCTCCTCGCTGGCCGAGTCGATGCCTGCGCCCACCCCTGCGGTTGCCGTAAACCTGTAGGAGTTCCCCTCATACGAGGCAGTGCCCGTCATCCGGAGGCTCAGCGTCACCCGCGTTGTGGAACCGGACGCGGTGATCGAGCCGGTGAGAGTCAAATCGCCCTCCACATCCACGCCCTCCAAATAAGCCGAAACCTGTCCGGCGCCTGTAATCTTTCCTTTCCCATCAACGTTCAGCGTGTAGGTCATGTTGATGCCTCCGCTGGAATCACTGTAAGTGCCAGACACATCCCAGACGGAGATATTGCCGCTAAACTCATAGGTGTAAGTGCCTGCGGGGAATCCACTCTGCGCCCAGGCCGCCCCTTGGCAAATGAGAAGAATTATTGTGCAAACCGCCGTCACGACTGCCCGTCTTAAGTTCCTATTCACTTCTGTTCCTTTCGTTTCTTGCTTTAAACCGATACTGAGTTGAACGCACCGGAATGTGCCTTCTCCCGCGCCGCCGGTTTATTGACGCTGCGCGGGTGAGGGAGAATTGGTTTTGCGTCTCGCCCATTGCTTGCCCATCCTGCCAGACCGGGACGACGCCGTCAAGCGGCAAATTTTGCCGGTTTCCCTCACCTCTGCCGGACTATCCAAGCGTTGATTTCGACAAGGGGGTCGAAAGCAGAAATGGCTTGCCGGTGTAACCTTTTGGGTGCAAAATGCGGCCATGAAACGAAGCGTTGATTTGGACGACTCCCTTGCGGCCGATGTTGCGCAAGCGGCAGCGCTTGTCCGCGAGAAGCCAGCTACCGTAATCCGCCTGGCCATACGGGCGGGACTCCCAAGCGTCGTGAGCCGTTTTCAGGCTCAAAGGCCGGAAGGCTATTTTGCGGAGTGCTATCCACTGCCCGAGGATCGGCTGCGGCTTGAGGATGCCATGTCGCGGCATGTCAATGCGACTTTCTTTACCCCCTCGAAAAGTCGAAGCTTCATTCCGCGCGAGGCTTTGTCACCTGGGAGCGGCAGCAGTTGATCAAGAGCAAGTTGCGCGAAGTCCTCCGCCTCTGAAATCGTTTCCCTGAGGTGTCGGTGCTGCCGCGCGAAAAGGGAGTCAACCCGAAAAGGTCGGCCCTATGATCTTAGTGAAGGCTTCGTCGCATCCTTTGTCGTCAACTTTGTCGGACTGGCTGTCTTTCGACACGCGTGGCGACAAAGGCGGCGACAAAGATTCGGAGCCGGAGTTTTTCGGACGCGCTCCCAAAGCCACCTCAACCCCAAACTCCGCCGCCGGCGGCCACCAAGGGCTCGAACGCATGGACGGGGCAAAGCATACTGCAGGTTGACCGCGCTTGCTCTTGAGGTTCCCCAGGGCATCTGACGGCCTCAGCCCTCGTCTGGGCTCTACCGGCCCGTTGGGCCGGAAACGCAACCCAGCCAATAACACGCAGCGAAAATCGCTTTTTTCTGCAATCAAGCACTGGCCGAGCTCAAAAAACAGCCAATACAGCCAATACAGCCAATGGAGTATTTGCCTTCCCGCCCCCAATTGTGCCAAAGTCCTGCCTATGATTGCGACACAATCCGCAGGATTCAATACTCAACGTCTGATGTTCAGAAGTATGCGGACGCAGGTCTCGAGTGGCCGGTGTCGAGAAAACGGAGTTCCGCCCCTCGACACTCGACCCTCGACACTCGCATGTCCGATTGCCTATGAATGGGGATATAAGCCCATTTCTAACAGTTTTAAGCAGTTTTAACCAATTATACCCACCCCCCCCAGCCCGTGCCCCACCTCCCCCATTCGCCCCGGACATCCGCGCCCTCCGCGCCGCTGTCCTCCCCCCTCTCTATGGACCGTGCCTTCGTAGCGGCGTCTCGGCAGAGCGCCGCCACTCCCCGGAACGATCTCCGGCCGCGCTCTGCCGGGACGCCGCTACGCCGGGGTTCATGGTCGCAATTTCATGCAAGTTTCTCGTGCCGCGCCCCCCGCATTCTGATAAATCACCTCTCCGGCATGAAGCACTCTTTGGCTCGTTACAGTTCCATCATCTTGACTGTCCTGGCTTTCCCGGCCATAAGTTCGGGCCAGGAGTGGACCCGCTTTCGCGGGCCCAATGGCTCGGGAATCAGCGCCGCGAAGACCATCCCGACCGTCTGGACCGACAATGACATCAATTGGAAGGCCCCTTTGCCTGGACCAGGACATTCCTCCGCGGTCTTGTGGGGCGACAGGCTCTTCCTCACCACCGGCGACGAGAGCACCAACCGGCTCTGGGTCCTTTGCTTGAGCGTCAACCGGGGACAGGTCCTTTGGCAGGAGGCGTTCCCCCTGACATCCTACCACAGGAACCCTTTCAATACGGTGGCCTCAGGCAGTCCTGCCGTTGATGAGCGCCGGGTCTATGTGTGCTGGAGCGTGCCCGAGCGCATCGTATTGACGGCCTTCGAGCATGACGGCCGGAGGGCCTGGGAAAAAGACCTCGGCCCCTTCATTAGCCAGCATGGCGGCGGGGCGTCGCCCATCCTGTACCGGGACAAGGTCATTCTGGCCAACCAGCAGGACGGACCAAGCTTCTGGATTGCCCTCGATGCCGCCACAGGCGAACCTCGGTGGAAGACCCCGCGCAAGACCACCGAGGCGGGCTACTCGACCCCATGCGTTTATGAACCCGAATCAGGCAAGCCAGAGCTGATCTTCACGAGCCATTCGCATGGCATTTCCGGCGTGGATCCGGACACCGGTGCAGTGCTCTGGGAGTTGGCGGGAGTCTTTGACAAGCGCGTGGTGAGTTCGCCCGTGCCGGCGGCTGGGTTGGTCGTCGCCGCCTGCGGCAGCGGCGAGGGGGGCATCTACCTGGTGGCGGCGCGCCCGGGCGACGCTGCCGCCAATCGAAAACCCGAATTGGCCTACACAGTCCGCCGCGCGGCCCCTTATGTGCCCACCAGCATCTGTGTCGGCCCATGGCTCTTCCTCTGGGGTGACGACGGCGTGGTAAGCTGCCTGCGCGCCGCCTCGGGCGAGCTCAAATGGCAGGAGCGCCTCGGCAAGCACTTCTTCAGCTCGCCCGTGTGCGTCGGAGACCGCTTGTTCGGCATTTCCACTACCGGCGAAGTCGTCGTGCTCGCAGCCTCAGACCGCTTCCAGTTGCTGGCTCGCTATCCCCTGGGCGAGACCACCCACAGCACGCCGGCCGTGGCCGGCGGCCGCATGTACATCCATACCGTCAAGCATCTCATCAGCATCGGCGGCCATTCCCGCGTCGAGGCCAAAGAGTGAATTGCCCATGGGCGCCCTGACCAGCCGTGAGCGTGTGCGCATGGCCCTTAATCACCAGGAGCCCGACCGCGTCCCCGTCGACCTCGGCGCCAGCCGCGTCACCGGCATCAGCGCCATCGCTTATCGCAACCTCCTGGATTACCTCGGACTCGTCGAGCAAGTCCGCGTCTATGATGTCAAACAGCAGTTGGCCGACCCCTCCCCGGCAGTCCTCGACCGCTTAGGGGCGGACCTCCTGAGCCTCCATCGCCTGGGACCCACCACCGGAATGCCCTTCCTGGCCCTGGACCGCTGGAGACCCGGACGCTTGACCGACGGCCGGCCTTGCCTGGTGCCGGAGGCCTGCCAGGAAATCGTGGCTCCCAACGGCGAATTCCAAGTGCTCTGGCAGGGACAAACCTATGCCCGACGCGCCCCGGAGTCCCTCTATTACGAGGTCTGCCTCGCCCCTTTAGCCCACGCCCAAACCACCGCCGACATCGACCGCTTCACTTGGCCCGACCCGTGGACCGACCGTGAGGAGGACTACCTCCGAAAACGCATCCGGGAAGTGTTCTACGCCACGGACAAGGCCCTCTTCGCCGGGCTGTCGAACCTGCTGGGCTCCTTCTTCGAGATCAGCCTGCTCCTGTTCGGCTTCGACAACTTCATGATGAAACTGGCCGCCGAGCGGGACCTGGTCGAATACTGGCTCGATGCCAAGCTGGCGCATGACCTGCCAATCCTCGACCGTTTCCTGGCCGTCGCCGGCCCCTTTATCGAAGCCATCCAGATGAACGACGACTTTGGCTCACAGTCAGCCCTGCAAATCTCCCCGCGGCTCTATCGCGAAATCTTCAAACCCAGGCAGCGCCGATGGATCGAGTTCGTCAAGGCCCGCACCCGCGCCAAGGTCTTCATCCATTGCGACGGCGCCATCGAGGAACTCCTGCCCGATTTCATCGACATCGGCATTGACGCCCTCAACCCCCTCCAGACCTCCGCAAAAGGCATGGACCCGGCCCAAATCAAGCGCCGCTTCGGACGCGACCTTGCCTTCTGGGGCGGCGGCGTGGAAACCCAAACCACCCTCCCGTTCGGCACCCTCCAGGACATTCGCCGCCAGGTGCGGGAGCGGGTCAAGCTCCTTGGCCCCGGCGGAGGCTATGTCTTCGCCGCCATCCACAACCTCCAGGCCGACATTCCCCCTCAAAAGATCCTCGCCGTCTATGAAACCGTCGCCCAATGCGGAGCGCAGAGCGCCATGAAGGGTGAAGGATGAAGGATGAAGGATGAAGTTCGAGAACTTATGAAACCCTCAAAATGCCCCACCCCCTCCTGCGCCTGCCACTCTCCCGATCTGTCGGGCAGCCAGTTCCCCCTCACCCCGTCCCTCTCCCCGAGGGAGAGGGGGCAGCCAGGGCCGGCTGTCGAACCTTCCCACATTGTCGGATTCGTCAACCGACTGACGACGATTCTCCCTCTCCCCCGGGGAGAGGGCCGGGGTGAGGGGAAACCGGGCGCCCGAAATTCAACAACCGCTCTAAAGCAGACCGGCACCCCCGCCTGGCTTCGCCGTGATTTCCTCAAACTCCTGGGCCTGGGCGCCGGCGCCCTGTCCTTTCCGCAGTTCCAGGCCATGGCCGGCCCTTTCACACGGCAGGACTTCGAGAAACTGGTCCCGGCGGACAAGAAGTTGCGGCCCGAATGGGTCGCATCGCTCACCGCCCGCGGCCAACGCACCGTCTATCGCGGCGCGGAGCTCGACCAAATCGGGATGCCTATCGGCGGCGTATGTGCCGGCCAACTTTACCTGGGCGGCGATGGAAAACTGTGGCATTGGGATATTTTCAACCGCTATGTCGGCACGGGCGCCGAGCATTACGCCAAGCCGATGAGGCCCGCCTCGCCCTTCGATCACGGCTTCGCCCTCCGGCTCACGACCGGCGGCCAGACCCGCCAATGGCCCCTCGAACGCCCTCACTGGCGCGACATTTCCTTCATCGGTGAATACCCGATTGCCTACGTCGAATACCGTGATGCCGATTGCCCGGCCGGGGTCAGCCTCGAGGCCTTCTCGCCCTTCATCCCGCTCAATACCGATGATTCCTCCCTCCCGGCCACCGTGCTCGAGTACACCGTGAAAAACCAGGGCAACGCCGAGATGGACGTGGAACTGACGGGCTGGTTTGAAAACCCTGTTTGCCTCTTCAGCAGCCAGACGCGGGACGGCCTCCATCGCAACCGATTGGTCCAGGTCGGCCAATCGTCGCCTCTGCAATCAGGGCCTTCCTCGCCCGCCCCTCCGTTCCTGTTCCTGGAGTGCAGCGCCCTGGATGCCCCCGCCCCTTCCGTCGCCCCCCGGCCCGACATCGTTTTCGCCGATTTCGAAACCGACACCTACGGCCAATGGACGGTCACCGGCACCGCCTTCGGCGCCGGCCCGGTTGAAATCTCCAAAATCCCGGATTACCAGGGCGACGTTGGCGGCAAGGGCAGGCGGGTCGTCAATAGCCACGCCTCCGCGCCGGGCAACAGCGTTACTGAGAAGGACGCCGCGACCGGCACCTTGACCAGCCCCCCGTTCACCGTCCAGCGCCACTATATCACCTTCCTCGTGGGCGGTGGCGCCCACAAAGGCAGGACCTGTATCAACCTCCTTATCGAGAACCAGGTTGTGCTCACCGCCACCGGCCAGGACAACAACAGGATGCGCCCCGTAAGCTGGGATGTCCGCCCCTGGGCCGGCAAGACCGCAACCTTGGAAATCGTCGACCAGGAATCAGGCCCCTGGGGCAACATTGGCGTGGATGACATCATCTTGAGCGACCAACCGCGCCAACCCCTCGGTCCACTGGCCCAGGAGCCTGATTTCGGCACCCTCGGCCTGGCCCTTTTGGACCCCCAGCCCGGCGACTTCGGCACCACCGAGGTCCCGCCCCCGAGCCAAACCGGTTCGCAGGAGAAGGACCCGGCTTCCCCGAATGCCGCTACGGCCCCGGCCCTCAAGCCCTTCGGCCAAAAGCTTGTCGGCTCTCTCACGCGCAAGATGAAGCTCGCCCCCGGCGCCTCTGCCAAAGCCACCTTCGTCCTGGCCTGGCACATGCCCAACCTCAAGCTCAACCGGCTGCCGCCAGGCCGATACTATGCCACGCGCTTCGATTCCGCCCTGGCTGTGGCCCAGTACGTCCGCGACCATTTCACCCGCCTGAGTTCCCAGACCCGTCTCTGGCACGACACCTGGTACGATTCGACCCTCCCCTACTGGTTCCTGGACCGCACTTTCCTCAATGCGTCCATCCTCGCCACCTCGACCTGCCACCGCTTTGCCGATGGCCGCTTCTACGGCTGGGAAGGCGTCGGCTGCTGTGAGGGCACCTGCGGCCACGTCTGGCAGTACGCCCATGCCGTCGCCCGGCTCTTCCCGGACCTGGAACGTCTCACGCGCGAGAAGGTCGATTTCGGCCTGGCCCTCCAACCCGACGGCGCCATTCATTTCCGCGGCGAGTTCATCAACTTCCCCGCCATCGATGCCCAGGCCGGCGCCATCCTGCGCGCCCTGCGCGAACACCAGGCCTCCGCCGATGACGCCTTTCTCAAACGCAACTGGCCGCGCCATCAAAAAGGCCACCCAGTGGCTCATCGCCAAAGACGGCAACGGCGACGGCCTCATCGAAAGCAACCAGCACAACACCCTCGATACCGATTGGTTCGGGCCCGTCGCCTGGCTCAGCGGATTGTATCTGGCGGCGCTGCTGGCCGCCCGAAACCATGGCCCTGGAAATGGGCGACCAGGAATTCGCCGCCCGCTGCCGCGCCATCTTCGAGGCCGGACAGAAAAACATCGTCGCCCAACTCTTCGAGGGCGAATACTTCATCAACAAACCCGACCCGAACCACCTCGAGGCGATTAACTCCGGCACCGGCTGCGAAATTGACCAGGTTTTCGGCCAGAGCTGGGCCTTTCAGGTCGGCCTGCCCCGCGTGCTCCCGGCCAGGGAGACGCTCTCCGCCCTCAAGTCGCTCTGGCGCTACAACTTCACCCCGGATGTCGGACCCTACCGCGCGGCCTATAAGCCCGGCCGCTGGTACGCGATGCCGGGCGAGGCGGGCCTGTTGATGTGCACGTTCCCGCGCTCGGATTGGGATTACGCTCAAGCCAAGGGCAAAGGCCCGGATTGGGCGGCCGGTTATTTCAACGAATGCATGAATGGTTTCGAGTACCAGGCCGCCGGCCACATGCTCTGGGAGGGCCTCCTCACCGAGGGCCTGGCCGTCACCCGCGCCGTCCACGACCGTTACCACGCCGCCCGCCGCAACCCCTGGAACGAAGTCGAGTGCGGCGACCATTACGCCCGCAGCATGGCCAGCTACGGCGTCTTCCTGGCCGCCTGCGGATTCGAGTACCACGGGCCCAAAGGCCACCTCGGTTTTGCCCCCCGCCTGGCCCCTGAAGACTTCCAGGCCGCCTTCACCACGGCCGAAGGCTGGGGGACCTATTCCCAGAAGTTCCGGATGTCCCAGCTCAACACCCCGCCCAGTGCCGAGTCCGAACTCTCCTTGAAATGGGGCAGACTGCGCCTCCGCACCCTCACCCTCGCGCTGCCCGAACAATTCCACCCCGCGACCGTGCGCGTCGAACTCGACGGCCGCCCCCTCCAAAGCGACCACTCCCTCTCAAACCACCGCCTGACCCTGACCCTCTCCGACACCCTCCAGCTCACCGCCAATCAAAAACTCACGGTCCGCCTCGCATGAAGGATGAAGGATGAATTATGAAGACTAATCCCCTTGTTCTCAGCCTGGCCCTGGCCGCCGCCTCCCTTGCCCGCAGTGAGGCCCAGGATCGCTCGCAGGCCCGCTCGATGGTCATGACGCGCCACGGCATCGTGGCCACCGAACACCCGCTCGCCTCGCAGATCGGCGCCATGCTCCTCGCCCAGGGCGGCAATGCCGTCAATGCCGCCGTCGCCGCCAACGCCGCCCTGGGCGTCTTTGCCCCAATGGCCAACGGCATCGGCGGCGACTTGTTCGCTATCGTCTATGAGGCCAAAAGCGGAAAACTCTACGGCCTCAACGCCAGCGGTTGGGCCCCTGCGGCGCTCACGCCCGAGTTCCTCAAGAGCAAAGGCCTCTCCCAAATGCCGCAGAGCGGAATCCATTCTGTGACCGTTCCGGGCGCGGTGGATGGCTGGGCAAAACTCCTGGGACGTTTCGGACGAAAACGCCTTTCCGAGGTGCTGGCCCCCGCCATTAGGTATGCCGAGGAGGGCTTCCCCGTGACGGAAATCTTCTCGAGCTATTGGGTGGGTTGCGAAACGAAACTGCAGCAGGACCGGAATGCCGCCCGCACCTTCCTGTTCTCCGACCCCGCGCCAGGCCCCGCGTTGCCGGACCGCGCCCCGCGCCCCGGAGAAATCTTCCGCAACCCGGACCTGGCCTGGTCCTACAAACAACTGGCGGTCCATGGCCGGAAGGCCTTTTATGAAGGGGCAATTGCAAAACGGATTCTCGCCTGCTCCAGGGCCCACGGGGGAACGATGACCCCGGACGACCTGGCCCGATTCTCGAGCCGATGGGTCGAGCCGATTTCGACCACCTATAACGGCTGGACCGTTTGGGAGTTGCCGCCCAACGGCCAGGGCATCGCCGCCCTCATCATGCTCAACCTGATGGAGCATTTTCACCTCGCCGCCTTCGGCCCCGGCTCCGCCCACTCGCTCCACGTGATGATCGAGGCCAAGAAGCTCGCCTACGCCAACCTGCTCCGTTACGTTTGCGACCCCGAGTTCAACCGCGTCCCCGTCGCCGGCCTGCTCTCGAAGGCTTATGCCCTCCAACGTGCCCAGCTCATTGACCTGGACAAGGCCAGCGCCCAAGCCGATGCAGGCCAACCGCCTGCCGGCACCGACACCACCTATCTTTGTGTCGTGGACTCCGAGGGCAACATGGTCTCCTATATCCAGAGCAACTACAACTCCTTTGGTTCCGGCCTCGTCCCCGAGGGCGCCGGTTTCGCGCTGCAAAACCGCGGCGGCCTCTTCAGTCTCGATCCCCAAAGCCCAAACCTGCTGGCCGGGCGAAAGCGTCCTCTTCATACCATCATCCCCGCCTTCATGGCCAAAGACCAGGTCCGCATCGCCTTCGGCATCATGGGCGGCTGGAACCAGGCCCAAGCCCATGCGCAATTTGTCTCCGACCTCGTGGACCACAGGATGAATATCCAAGCCGCCCTCGAGGCCCCGCGCTTTACCAAGCAGACCTTCTCCGGGCGCGACGTTCAAATCGAGGACCGCGTCCCCGCCGCCGTGCGCGCCCAGTTGGCCGCCAAGGGACATCAACTCGACCTGCGCGGCGACTTCGCCGGCGCCGTCGGCGGCGGCCAGGCTGTTATGCGCGATTTCGCCGCCCGCATCAACTACGGCGCCTCCGACCCCCGCAAAGACGGGGCTGCCGTGCCACAACCGTAGGGAGAAAAATCAACAACCGCGGAATACGCGGAAGACGCGGAAAGAAAACCGCCCAGCCTCCGCATTCCGCGTGTTCCGCGTCTTCCGCGGTTCTCTCTTTCCCTGCGGTGTGCCCGGACCTCATTCTTTGCGGAGAGCCAGCACGACGTCTTCTCCAAAAGCCGGGGCCGCAAAGCGCGCCAAACCGCCGGGATGGTTCAGTTGCTGGTAGCTGATCGGCAACGCTCTCCTCGGGTCCAGCCATTCAACGCTGTAGCGCCCGGCCGGCAGATTGAGGCCCAGGACCACTTGCCGATTGGCGGAAGCCGCGCCAGCCAGGCCATTGCCTTGAGGTTGTGGCCCGACTGGCCGCAGATAGACGATGTAAGCCTGTCCCGGTCTCGCCAGGACGCGGGCGGTCATTCCCGCCGGCAGGTGGCCGGTGATGAGCGTCTTATCCTGCTCCATTCGGGCGATGTCAAAGCGCCGGGCAAAATCGCTCAGGAACCGGAGTTGCGCGCGTAGCAGCACGCCGCCTCCACCAGGGGCGCCGCCCCTCGCGGGACCGGAAGGGATTGATTGAACGAGATTCTCGGGCGGCACGCCGCCCGCCAGGACGAGATCCCAGGCATCCATTCGGGTCGTGGCAGGGCTTTCAACCTCCTCTGGCGGCGATTCGACCGCGCGGACGGCTTGCCGCGGCCCAGGGCCGGCAGCGTCGGCGCCCGAGGCCGCGGTCTTCGGAGCTCCAGCGCGGGAAGGCTCGCTCGGCCGTGGAGTCTTTTGCGCCGAGGCCGAACGCGCGGCCACGGGAGCTCCGGCCTGGGACACGTAAGCCGGATCGATCCACACCCGCGGCGGAGCGGTGCTCTTGGCCTTGGCAGCTTCGGTCTGCGCAGAAGGTGGCGTGACGGCTTTCGCCTTGGCCGTCTCGGTCTGCGCCGACGGTGGCGTGACGGCTTCTGCTTTGGCCGTTTCGGTCTGCACCGGCGGGGGCGTGACGGCTTCCGCCTTGGCCGTTTCGGTCTGCACTGGCGGCGGCGTGACGGCTTTCGCCTTGGCCGTCTCGGTCTGCGCCGGCGGGGGCGTGACGGCTTCCGCTTTGGCCGTCTCGGTCTGCGCCGGCGGGGGCGTGACGGCTTCCGCCTTGGCCGTCTCGGTCTGCACCGGCGGGGGCGTGACGGCTTCCGCTTTGGCCGTCTCGGTCTGCACCGGCGGGGGCACAGGGGCACCGCTTTCCGACTTGGGTTCAGCGCTCGGACTTGGGGTTCCGGCCCCGAAAAGCCGTCGCAACCAGTTGGGTTTGGCAACTCGAACCTGGTTTGTTCCGGGAGTGGCGGCTGGAGTGGGAGTTTCAGGCGCGACGGTTGGAGCGGGGGCCGAGGGCTCTTTGGCGAGCGTCGAGGTTTGGCGGGGCTTTGGCAGGTTGGGCTCGGCTGTTGCAGGGCGGTCCGTCGTCGCCGTCTTCACCTCTTTCTTTGCCTTGGCCAAAGCGGTCGGGTGAATCGCGACCACAATATCGTCCTGGAAGACCGGCACCACGAGTTGATGCATCCCCTCGGTCTTTGTAAAACGTTCGGAAAACAACGTCAGCCCTTGCCTGGTATCGAACCATTGGGCATTGAACTCGCCGGGCGGCAATGCCAGTTGGAGCGTCAGTTGCCCAATGGGGGGACTTGTCGGGGAAGTCTGCGGCTCGCCGGCGCCTTGGGCCGTTTGGCGCAGATAGATGACATAGTCCTGTCCCGGCCTTTTCAGGGCGCGCGGTGTGATGCCGGCAGGGAGGCCGCCTGAAACCAGGTCGTTTGCAGGCTCCATCTTGCGCGGGTCATGGCGGTGGAGGAAGTCGTTCAGGAAACGAATCTGCTGGCGAAGGGCGTGACTGGCCCCCTCGGGCACAGTCGCATAGCTTATCTTCCTGCTCCCCGGACCGGTCGTGAGAATAGTCTCCCAGGCGCGCATCCGGTAAGCCGCATCGCTCACGCCCTGACTCTGTTCCGGCGCACCTGGCTCCTCCGGTTTCGCCGCCGCGCTCGCGGGCTTTGTCGAGGCTGGTATTGGGACTGGGCCCGGCTTTGTTTCCGGTGCCGACGCGGCGGCAGGACGGGCCGGCGGAGGGGCTTTCGCGACCGGGGCGGCCCTGGCCTGGCGAATGGCCAGAACAATATCGTCCTCGAAGGCCGGCGAGGAGAGTTCGCTGGGGCTGGCGGCAACGATGAGGGGTTCGGAGCGAAGGACCGAGCCATCCCTGGGATTGAACCACTGCGCATTGAACTCCCCCACCGGCAGCGCCGCCTCGAGCACAACTTGCCCGTCGGCAAATGTCGCGGCTGGATAGTGGCCGTTCCGGCCTGTTTGCGGGGCGCTGCGCAGATAGATAATGTAGTCCTGCCCGGGTCGGCCCAGGGCGCGGGCGGTCATGCCGGCCGGCACGCCCCCCACAACCAGACCCGCTTGCGGCCGCAGGTGAACCAAATCAAAGCGGCGCATGAACTCGCCCAGAAACCGCAGTTGGCGGCGGAGGGCCGGAACGCCCCCGCCGGGCTGGGAGGCCGGATATACAAAAGTGCCGTCCTCATGCCCGGCTGTAAATGAGTAATCGAGGTTGTTGAACAGGCCGCCCCCGGCCACAATGAAATCCCAGGCCTCCATCCGGTAAGGGGCATCGTTGGTCCCGCGGAACCCGGTCTCGTTGTCGCCAATGACCCGATTGAGCTCGTAGTTCTGGCCGACGGCATCGGGCGGGCTCGCGTAATGGAAATTGAGAATCGAGAGGGCCGGTTCAGGGTCTTCCACCTTCGCCGTCCCGTTGGCGATGTTGCGGGAGATCAGGTGCCGCCTCTCAAGACCCTTCTCGGTTTGCACGATAATGTCGCCAATGTGCCGCTGCCATTCGAGGGTGACACCCCCGAAGTAAGGCTCGTTGCAAATCTCGTAGTACAGGTTGTCAAATTGGTTCAACTCGCTGACGACCTTGCGCGCGAGGGCCTCCTGGACTGCGAGCAGACCCTCGTTCTTGTCCAGCGTATAGACATTGGTGCGCTCGATGGCCCCAAGCCCGTTGACGTTGTTCAGCGCGTTCATCGGGCTGAGCTGCCACATGCTCTCCTCGTAAAACGGACAGAACAGGTTGACCTCCACAATGATGCCCCGCTTCCCGGCCTGATAAACAAAATCCTTAAGCCGTTTGAAATAGGCGCTGTCCCACTTGCTCAGATCGAATCTGTTCCCGCCATTTTGGTAGCCCGATTGCCCGCTCCGCGCCCAGGGACAAATCAAACGGTTGGGCCTCGGCGCCAGCGTGTTCGCCGCGATGCTGAAAGCGCCGTTAGGCTCGCAATACGCCCCCACCCACGTCCGCGTGCCGTTCATGCCCTCCCGGCCCAGCGTGGTCAAATATCGCGTGTAGTCGAAATCCAGGTTCAGCACCGCCCCGTAGTGCTCCCCCGAGGTAACAATCAGTGCCGGCTTGCCGCGGAAAAGGAAGTAATGCGGATTCTCAGGGTCAAGACGCAAGGCCTCCGCCGCCCCCGCAGGCGCCGCCGCCAGCAGCCACACCCCGAGCAGCCCAAGGCCGCCCCGCGTCATCCAGTGAGTGGAGTTGATCAGGTTCACGGCTTTCACGCGCGCAGGATAGCAGGCCGCACCGGCCTATCAATCTCGAAATGCTCGCCCTTCCTTGAGCCACCAGGGCCATTGACAAGGTCCGTCGAGCCGCCTCGGCCAGGCCACTTTGGAGTGCGGTGGCAAGCGCAGCGCGACACCCCTTTGGCTCAGGGAGCGTCCGGTGTGCTTGGACGTCCCGGGCGTGGAACTGCACTGTCCACCGTCCATGGGGGGATTTGTGCGTTCATTGGAGGGGGCGAAGGTCGGGGGCGCGGCTGGCACCGACTGGCGAAGCCGCAGCCAACCACCTCGACCCTGACTTTTAAGCCACCGATTGCACAGATTGCACAGATGGGGACTCTTTTCTGCGCAATCTGCGCAATCGGTGGCTCAATCACTCGAGCGGAGCGTGGTCGTGTGAGGCTGCAGGCCCTGTTCGGACACTGGCCCGAGGCCTGGCAGGGTTGAGGGGTGAGGGGCGAGGGCCGGGGGCGGGTGGTTAAAATTCGTCATAATTACTTAAAAGGGCGGGAGGGGACGGAAAGGCAGAAGGCTGAAGGCAGAAGGCAGAAGGCTAAAGGGCGGGCCGGCCAGCGCCCTCGCTGTGGGTTCCAGGTTTTTTCCATATCGATCTCTGCAGTCCTGCGGGCCGCCTTTCCAATTACGGCCGGCCAAAGTTGCGCGCGCCGGGCTGCGGCAGTCGTTTGCCGCTGCTGTATCCGGCACGCAGCATCGCGGTATTGTATCACATAGCTACACATTGTCAACAGTAATTTTGCGAGTGATTTGGGCGGAAGCCCGCGCCTGCCGGCCCGGCCGGCAGGGTGGCGGTTCCCTGCCGATCTCCTCGGCTGATCACGCGACGCATTGTCCCAGGACGGTGTCCAACAGGATTATGGTTCGCGCGTAAGTTCGCGCAATTCTCTTGAAAGATCGGGTTGCCGATTTTCAGAGGCATCACCCAGGAGGCTTTTGCCCGGCTGCAACTGAGTTTTGACGTTGAGGAGGCTGCCGCGACCAAACTGGATCAGTCCTGGGTTGACTTGGCCGTCGCCAGCGGGCCCGCCCAGGCCGCGCCCAAAAACCAGTGGCGGCAGATTCAGCGGCGTGCGCTTCATCGAGCGAGGGAGAACAGACGTTCTCAGTCGGTCAGCGCGTTCTCGTAGTCTGGAGTGGGGTCCACGTCGTAACAGGCTCGTAGGTATAAGGCCCTGGGGCGCCCGGCGGGGAGGGCCCGACGGTGGGGTCGTGCCAGGCACCGAGTTGGCGAAGGATCTTCTCGACGACGCGCGGGTTGTCGATGACGGCGATGAAGCGCATCGGGTTTTGGCGGACGGGACAACGCACCGGGTCAACCAACGTGCCAGACGCGGAGGATCAGGTCGCGCCATTTCCTGGCGCGCCAATTTTGAGGATTGGTTGCGCTTGACTGGCATCACCTGTGATGCCATTTTATATCGCATGGAAATCGTGCAAGACACTAACGTCTTTGTCGCCGCCCTGCGCAGCCAGGAAGGCGCGAGCGCGGAGGTGCTGGATCGGTGCCTGGCGCGGGACGATCAAGCCGTCATGGGCACGGCCCTGTTTGCGGAGTATGAGGCACTGATACAGCGGGAGAGCCTGTGGCGGGAAGTGCCGGTGACGGCGGCGGAACGTGAATTATTATTGGACGATTTCTGCGCGGCGGCGAGGTGGCAGGCGATTTATTTCCGCTGGCGACCCAACCTGCCGGATGCGGATGATGACCACGTCTTGGAACTGGCGATCGCGGGCGGCGTGGAACATCTGGTCACCCACAACACGCGTGACTTTGGGCGGGGCGAACTTAAATTTGCCTCGCCGCGCGTGGTGACACCGGCGCAACATCTGAAGATTGCAAAATGAAGACCATTCCTTATCGTTGTGACGACTCCCGGCACAAGGCGCTGGTTGGAGTGGCGCGTTCCACCGGAACGAGCGTGCAAAGAATGTTTGATAATTTTGTCACTCACGTCATCGCTGAACGTCAGGCGGAAGCCCGTTTTGTCGCGCGCCAGAAGCGTGGCCATCCGGGACGGGGACGGAAGGTGCTCGCCGAAATTCGCCGGCGCATCGCCTCTCGCGGCAAAACATAACGACTTGCCTGCGCGGCTCAAAGCACTGATACTACTGGTCGAGCGGGGTGGAGGCGCGGCCGGCTTAGACCAATGGCTTCCCCTGTCTCTGCCCTCTCGCGCATTGTGGCAAATCCCGGTTCCGAATCGGGATAGGTTCTGCCCACGTTTCCCCCACCCCCTCTGGTCATCCCGTACGGCGAGTTTTCCCCGGTACGGTTGGAAGCCAGCCTTGTCGCTCCGCGCCCTTCCGCAGCCGTCCCCGGCTGCGTTTGACGCGGAGCCAGCGTTCCTTTCCGTGTCTGGCTCAGAGTCCAGATGTGTCGGTCCGCGGCTGTGCCCACAGGCCCTCGGCTCGGCGCGGTTTATTATCCCCGCGCCTGCAAACGCTACTACGGCCTGATGCGCCGGTCTGACGAACTCCGTCCAGCTTCCGCCTTCGCTAAAGCTACGGCGGACAGGTGGGCCGGTTCGGCTTGCTCCGGGCGGTGTTTGCCCTCGCGGGCCGTTCGCCTCACCTTTCACCTGCGAGCATGTCCAAGGTTGAAGGCTGCACAAAGGAGTTTGCTTTTCTACCGCGCCGGCGGTTTTGAGGCTGCGCGGGGGCCGCCCCGGCGATGTGGGGTCAAAACGAACCAGACTATGGTCTGACCCTTTTTCCTTTTCACGGCCAGCGCAAGCGGTAGAAGCGGCCGGGATAATTCTTCCACTGGGGGTCGCCGAAGTAAAAGGAGCCGTTGATGAGGGTATTGGTTTGCACCGGAGCCCATGCGGGATGGGCCAGGTCAGCACAGGCCTCCACGACGATGGAGAGGTTCGTTGCCCAGGAGACGGTGAAACCAAACCCATTCGTTTGAACGCCAAAACCGGGGCCGTTGAGCAGAATTAGGGGGCTCGGAAGTACCCATGGAGCGGTGGCAAGACCACCAAAGGTGGATCCCCAGCCCAAGGTTCCGGGCAAATAGTAAACAGTCGCGCCGTTGT
Organism: uncultured bacterium; assembly: GCA_963713735.1. Lineage (GTDB taxonomy): Bacteria > Verrucomicrobiota > Verrucomicrobiia > Limisphaerales > UBA8199 > CAVQND01. Next base: position 42,712 of record CAVQND010000028.1, on the reverse strand, counting down.
CACCGGAGAACGCAGACGGGCCAACGCTGGGGGCATTCCCGTTGAAGTAGATTCCGGTCAAGTCCGTGCAGAAGCTAAATGCCAAGTCCCCGATGTTGGTGACGCTCCTGCCTATTGTGACGTTGGTCAGGCTCGTACAGTAGGCGAATGCATTAGTCCCGATGAGGGTGACACTATCGGGGATCGTGAGGCTGGCCAGGCTCGCGTCCTGTGCGAACGCCCGCTCGCCTATCTCCACCGTGCCGTTGGGGATCGTCACGCTTTCGAGACTGCTACAGTCGTAGAACGCCTCGACTCCGATGCTGGTGACGCCACTGGGAATCGTCACGTCCGTCAGGCTGGTGCATCCGGCGAAGGCAGCTACTCCGATGTTGATGACGCTGCCGGGGATCATGATGCTGGTCAGGCTGGAGCACCCACCGAACGCCTCATCCCCGATGGTAGTGACGCTGTTGCCTATCGTCAGGCTGCTCAGGTTGGCGCAGCCGTTGAACTCATTGGTCCCGATGCTGGTGACACTGTTGGGGATGGCGAGGTTGGTCAGGCTGGTGCAGTAGCTGAACGCATAGTCCGCGATATTGGTGACGCTGCTCGGGATCGTCACGCCTGTCAGGCTGCCGCAACTCCAGAAGGCCGCGGCGCCGATGTTGATCACGCCGTTTGGGATCGTGTAACTTCCGGCTTTCGCCGGCGGATATTGAAAGACTGTGGTCTGGCTCTTGTCGAACAACACCCCATCCACACTGCTATAGAAGGAATTACCTGCGTCAACGATGATTGCCGTCAGGGCGGGGCAGAGAAAAAAATCAAGGCTCGCGATGCTGGTAACGCCTTTGCCTATCGTCACTTTGGTGAGGTCGGAGCAGCCTTCGAACGCGTAGCCCCCGAGCTTCGTGACGCTGTCGGGTATCCTAATGTCAGTCAGCGTGCTGCAGTAAGTGAAGGCCTCCTTTCCAATGCTGGTGACGGTGTTGGGGATCGTAATGCTGGTCAGGCCTATGCAGAAATAGAACGCGCCATCCCCGATGCTAGTGACGCCGCTCGGGACCGTGTAGCCTCCATATTCAAGCATGGGACACTGTATGAGCATCGTATGGCTCTTGTTGAACAAGACCCCGCCCATAGTGCTGTAAAAGGGGTTGAGTGGATCCACGGTTAGCGTGCCTTCGTACTCGGCGAATGCCCAAGGCCCGATGTTAGTGACGCTGCCCGGAATCGTGATACCGGCGTTGCGTATGCCGCCGAGAGTGGAGGCGTAGAACGCCCCGTCCTGGATGGTGGTCACGCTGTTCGGGATCGTGACACTGCCCAAGCCCTCGCACCAGGCAAACGCATTAGTCCCGATGACGGTGACACTGTCGGGGATGGCCACGGTCGCCAGGCTGCGGCATTGTTCGAAGGCGGAGTTAGCAATGGTGGTGACCTCGTTTGGGATAGTGACACTGGTCAGGCCAGACTCAGAGAACGCACTATCCCCTATGTTAGTGACGCTGTTCGGGATCGTGACGTTAGTCAGGCTGTTGCACTTATAGAACGCATCATTTCCGATGCTGGCGACGCCGTCGGACATGATCACGCTGGTCAGAATCGCGCACTCTTGGAACGCCCCGTCACCAATGGCGATCACCGGCAGCCCATTGGTGGTGCTGGGGATCGTCACTACGCTGTCGGACCCGGTGTATCCCGTGATGGTGATTGCCCCGTCGTTGGTCGTATAATTGAATTGGGCGTTCACGGCGGCAGGTAGCGCCAGCATCAGCAGAAGGACGGAGGCCAAGGCGGCGGTCAAGCGGATGGCCGTGGCCTTGGAGCAGGTGGTTCCGGCGATAGAGATGCCTTTTTTCATAGAGGGTCCTTTTCCCGACTTTTGCTATGACCGCATCTTATGCTTTGGTGGTGTTTCTGTCAACTGTGCGTTTCGACGCACACCCCCCGCCCGTCCTGCCCAAGCTCTCGCCTCGGTCGTATAGCAAGTAGCAATGGCAGCCAAAATGATCTCAGCGCCAGCCTGCGAGTGCGGTGATTCTGGCGTGTTGAAAATGCGGTCTTCTTCCGGCTCAGTCTTGTCCCCCTTCGACCGCAAAACCTCTTCTTCTCTTCCTTTTCCGTCTTCTTCGGCGGCGAGTTTTCTTCCTGCTTGCCGGCGCGGCACCGGATTCGCGTTCGGGGTTTCCAGCACCAGATGATAGTGGTTGCGCATCGACGTCATCCAGGGAAATGTCCTCGAGTTCGATGTCCTCGGCAAACCGTTGAAACGGTTGCAGCCCCTCGGGCGCCTTTTTACACCGGGCTGAAGCCACGGTGTTAATGGCAGGGCCAATTCATGAAAGGGGCGGGGACGGCTCGTCCCCGGTTCCGCCTTCCACGTGCCGGCAAGAAGTCCCGATTCCGAATCGGGATCCCCGCCCCTGGTTTTGTGGCTTCGTGAATTGGCCCTGTGCTAATGAGCGGTCTCGCCAGGGTGTGAACAATCCGGGCCAGGCGTATGCGCCTCGAGGGCCTCGAGCACGTCGTTGAGCTTGAGGGCCGTCTTATAGAGAATTAGGCTGGCGGGCCTATCCTTCCATTTCGAGGCGACTCTTTGCGCGACGGCCAGGAGGATGCTCTGGTCCTCGAAGAGCTTGAGTTTCTGGAGCTTGGCCTGCAGATACTCGGGAGTCCAGAAGCCGACGATTTCCAGCAGGACTTCCCGGCCATCGGCATGGTTCAGGACGAAGTCCGGCACGAACACGGTCTGGGCCCGTTGGAGAATCCTGCCTGCCCGTCGTAAGGACCAACCGTTGCGGGCCTCGGTTCCCCACTTTCGCGCGAAGGCCGCCTCGACCGAGGAATCGAACTCGGGCGGGGCGGGCATCGGGCTCTTCAAACCGGATTCCGAGGAGAGTTCGAGCCTAAGGGGAGGGCCAAAGCTGCGGAGCCGGACCTCGGCCTCGAGCCGCCAATCGCGGCACGAGAGCAAGGCGGGCAGGAACTTCGCCATGTCGGCGCCGTAGCGGCGAGTCTCCCGGAGGACGGAGGCAGGCCCGTCCAGGATGATGGTGTAGCCGGCGCCGGGACCCGGGCGGATGTCGTGCAGCAATCGCGCCAGCTTGGCGTGGGTGACGATGCGCTGAAAATCGGCGCGCGCCTCGAGGCGGAGGCGAGTGGCGCGAAAGAGCGCCGCCTGCACCTGGGCGACATTGTAACGTGAGAGCAGCGCCTCCGGGCCGGCATACCCGGTGAATTGCTTCAACCGATTGCACTCGAAGACATCGGCGAACAAGTCGCGCTCGACTTGCGCCCAGGTCGAGCGGCCGAGCAGCCGGGCAATGGTCGCTTTTGCCTCCGTCTCGGCATGCTCGAAGAGCCGGTCGCGGACCTCGACCAGCGGGTGCATTGGCCCGGCCAGGGTGAAGACCTTGAGGCGCAGGGCGGCCGCCTGGCCACGGCGGTCCGTCTGGTACTGGGCCACTCGGTCTTCATCGAGCAGTTTGCAGAAGCCCTCGATTCGCTGCGGCGGACAATCCGGTTCGTCGCGAAAGACGCGTTTAACGCGGGCGTGCAATTCGCGCCGGGTGCAGCCGATGCCCTTCTGATAAATGCCGAGCATCGCCCGCGCGTAACCGAGGTAGTGCCGGTGGCGATGCCGGGTGAGGCGCTCGGGCAGGAGCCGGTCACGGTCGAGGTCGAAAATGGCGAGTTCCTTGGTAAGCATCGCTGCTCCGGCGCCGGCGGGACCGGGCCTCCTCTTTGGTTTCGCGGCAGACCACTTCGTAAAGGATGGCCTGTTCCTGGCCGCGCTTTCTCAAAATGCGCCCGAGCCGCTGTTTGGCCTGCTTGGCCGAGGACAGGCCGCCCAGGACCACGGCTATCTTGGCCTCTGGCAGGTCAACGCCTTCGTCGAGCACCTGGTTGGCGACGATGGCGCGGAAGCGGCCCTCGCGGAAGCCCTGGAGAATCTGCTGGCGCTCGTTTTTCCGGCAATGGTGCAGCAGGCAGGGGATGAGGAAACGAATCGAGACCTCGCGCGCCATCGCGTTGCTGCCGGTGAACACCAGCACGCGCTGGTCCGGGTGCAGCCGGAACAGGTCGGCCAGGACCCGGAGCTTCTCGGAGGCCCGGTCCTCGATCGATTGCTTGGCGCGGAGGGCGGCCAGGACCTGGCGGGCCTCGGGGCTTTTGGCGTATTCCTGGCGCAAGTCGTAGCCTGTGTAGTCCGGGTCTTGCCGGCGCCGCTCGCGCATGTGGCGCCGAATCGTCTCCGAGCACTGGTCATACCGGGCCTGCTCCTGGGGCGACAGATAAACGGGGATGCGCTGGACCTCGTAATCGGCGAGGATGGTGCCGCGGGCTTGCGCCAGGGGGAACCGGAAGACAACCGGGCCGATCAGCGTGTCGAGGGCCGCCTCCCGTCCGTCGCTCCGCTCCGGCGTGGCGGTCAACCCCAGGCGAAACGGGGCGGTGCTCATTCGCGCCGCATCGGATCGCATCGGCCCCGGCAAATGGTGGCACTCATCGAAGATCAGGAGCTCGAACTCATTGCCGAAGTCCTGCATGTAAATGCAGGCGCTGTCATAAGTGGTTACGGAAACGGGCCGCTGGTTGAAGGTATTATCCCCGATGATGCCGGCGTCGTAGCCCAGGCGCTCCCGGATGCGGCGGTGCCATTGGTACATCAGGTCCCGCACCGGGGCGACCACCAGCGCAGGGGCGGCCACACGGTGCAGGATGTGCAAGGCCACCTCCGTCTTGCCGGTGCCGGTGGGCATAACGAGCACCCCGCGCCGCGTCTTCATCCAGGCCGCCGCGGCGGCCTCCTGGTCGGGCCGCAGCCGGGGCAAATTGGGTTGCGGCCAGGTGATGCTGCCACGGCCCGCGGTCCGGACCAAATAGGCGGGCGCCGCCTCGTTCAGGGCCTGAGCAACCGCCTGGTAGTGCAACGCATCGCAGCGCCATCCTCCCTCGCGCGCGTCGCGCCGGCACAAATGGGCGACGCGTTTCGGTGGCGGATACCGCAGCAGCAACGTCCCTCGATCAAACTTGAGCGGCGGGCTATTCCCGGCCTGTTCCATGAGCCGAGCATACCACCTCCAGGGAAAACCGGAAACACCAAAGCATTGTAAGAGACGACGTGAGGAGTCTCTGATTGATCTTTGCGCACAGCGAAAGTCTGCTCCCCTCGGAGGCCATTGATCAGAGACTCCTCACGTCGTCTCCTACGGTCTGGGAAAAGCGGGCGCAAGCGGAGCGCGACACCGCTCCGACTCGGGGCGAATTACTCTTTAGCCTTTGCCCTTGAGCCTCTATTATCTGCCACATGAGACCAAAGCTCTTCTGGAGCATGGGCATCTGTCTGGCGGGCATTGCCGGCGCGCGCGGGGCTCGGGCAGAAACCCCGGCGGCCAAATCCGCCGAACTCACGGGAGCAGCCTCAGCCCCGGCGGCGCCGCTCTGCCTCTGGTATCGCCAGCCGGCCGGGAAGTGGGAGGAAGCGCTCCCCGTGGGCAACGGCCAGGTCGGGGCGATGATCTATGGCGGCCTGCCGGCCGAGCATATCCAGTTCAACGAGCACACGGTCTGGACCGGGCAACCCCACTCCTACGCTCACGAGGGCGCGGCCAAGGCGCTGCCGGAGATGCGGCGGCTCCTGTTCGAGGGCCGGCCGCTCGAAGTCGGAGGGCCTGCAAAAGCGAAACGAAGCCGCCCAACTCCGGGCCGCCGGCAAGACCCAGGAGGCCGCCGCCAAACAAAAGGAGGCCCAGGACCTCCTCAAAGCTGCCGGCGCCAAACAAAAAGAGGCCCAGGACCTCGGCATGAAAGAGTTCATGAGCGTGCCGCTCCATCAGATGGCGTTTCAGCCGTGCGGCGATGTCTGGATCGAGTTTCCCGGCCAGGACAAGGCCGCCAACTACCGCCGCTGGCTCGACCTGGACACCGGCCTGGCGACGGTGGAATACCGGTGTGGCGGCGTGACCTTCCGCCGGGAGGTGTTCGTGTCGTATCCCGACCGCGCACTGTTCGCGCGCCTGACGGCCGATCAGCCCGGCAAGCTGGATTGCGTCGTGCGCCTGACCAGCCCGCACAAAGAATCCGCGGCCATCGCGCAGGGCGACACGATCATCCTGAGCGGGGAGGTCGAGGCCCGGGGCATCCGTTTCCAGGGCCGCATGGTGGCCGCCGCCGAGGGTGGCAGCGTGGCTGCGCAGGAGGGTGCCTTGCGCATCACTGGCGCCACCTCCGCGCTCATCCGCCTGGTTGTGGGGACCAATTTCAAAAACTTCCGCGACCTCTCGGCCGACCCGGCGGAGCGTTGCGCTGACAATGCGAAGCAGTCCAGGGGCAAGAGTTGGCAGCAGGTGGTTGGAACCCACCTCGCCGACCACCAGGCCCTGTTCCGGCGCGTGAGCCTCGACCTGGGCCGCTCGGCGGCGGCGGAGAATCCCACCGATCAGCGGCTCGCGGAGTTCCGGGCCGGCAGCGACCCGGACCTGGCCGCCCTGGTCTTTCAATACGGCCGCTATCTGCTCATCGCCTGCAGCCGCGCGGGCGGCCAGCCGGCGAATCTGCAAGGCATCTGGAACGACAGCCTCCACCCGCCATGGGACAGCAAGTACACCTGCAACATCAACACCGAGATGAATTACTGGCCGGCCGAGCCCGCCAACCTCCCCGAATGCGTCCAACCCCTGTTTGACGCCCTCGCGGAGTTGATGATCTCCGGCCGCGAAGTCGCCCAAGCCCACTACCACGCCCGCGGCTGGGTCCTCCATCACAACTTCGACCTCTGGCGCGGCACGGCCCCGATCAACGCCTCCGACCACGGCATCTGGGTCTCCGGCGGCGCCTGGCTCTGCCTCCATCTCTGGGACCACTATCTTTTCAGCGGCGACAAGGATTTTCTCGCCCGCCGCGCCTACCCGATCATGAAGGAGGCGGCGCTGTTCTTTGTGGATTATCTCGTCCAAGACCCGCAAACCCACTGGCTCGTCAGCGGACCGTCCAACTCGCCGGAAGAGGGCGGCCTGGTCATGGGACCGTCCATGGACCACGAGATCGTCCGATCGCTCTTCGGCGCGTGCGTCCAGGCCTCCAAGGTCCTGGGCACGGACCCCGACTTCGCCGCCACGTTGGCCGGCATGCGGCCAAGGATAGCGCCAAACCAGGTTGGCCATTACGGCCAATTGCAGGAATGGCTCGAGGATAAAGACGACCCGAACAACACCCACCGCCACGTCTCGCACCTGTGGGCCGTTTATCCCGGCTGGGACATCACCTGGCAGGACAAAACACTCTTCGACGCCGCCCGGCAATCCCTCATCTATCGCGGCGACGCTGCGACCGGCTGGAGCATGGGCTGGAAAGTCAACCTCTGGGCCCGGTTCCTGGACGGGGACCACGCCCTGCTCATCCTCCGCAACCTCCTCCAGCCCGTCGGCGCCGTCAGCGGCCAGGGCGGCCTTTACCCGAACCTTTTCGACGCCCACCCCCCGTTCCAGATCGACGGCAACTTCGGGGCCTGCGCCGGCATCGCCGAGATGCTCCTGCAAAGCCACACCGGCCAAATCCACCTCTTGCCCGCCCTGCCCAAGGCCTGGAGCGCCGGCTCCGTCAAAGGACTCCGCGCTCGCGGCGCGGTGACGGTGGACATGGACTGGAAAGACGGCCAACTCATCACCGCCCGGCTGACCGCCAGGACCAGCGGTTCTGTGCGCCTGCACTGCGGTAACCAAACCGCCACCTGGGAGGCCAGGGCTGGGCAGACAGTCAAGCTCAATGGCGACCTCCAAGTGATTCAGTGAGGAAACAATGGAGCCTGGGGCTGATGACAACCAGGTTATGAGGAAAACAAGCTGGCTACGGGTCCTGTGGGCCACGGCCCTGACCCTGCGCGATACTGCCTCACCCCGGTTGGTCGCCGCGACCGACGAACCCTTTGCCCTCGCCCGCCGGCACATGGTGGCAGAACAGCTCTCTGGCCCCGGGCGCAATATCACCAACGCCCGCGTGCTGAGGGCGATGGGCAAGGTGCCGCGTCATGAGTTTGTGCCCGGGCCCTCGCGCTCCCTGGCCTACCAGGATTGCCCGCTGCCCATCGGCCACGGCCAGACCATCTCCCAACCCTACATCGTCGCCTTCATGACCGAGCAACTCGACCCCAGCCGACCGATCGCGTCCTGGAAATCGGCACCGGCTCCGGCTACCAGGCCGCCGTCCTGGCCGAACTGGTCGCACAGGTCTATACGGTCGAGATCATTGACGACCTGGCCGGGCGGGCGGCCGGCGACCTCAAGCGCCTGGGTTACACCAATGTGCAGGTGCGGGCGGGTGACGGCTGCAAAGGCTGGCCCGAGGCTGCGCCATTCGAGGCGGTCATGGTCACCTGTGCCCCGGAGAAAGTTCCCCAACCCCTAATCGAGCAGCTCAGGGACGGCGGGCGGGTGATTATTCCGGTCGGACCGAGATGGAGCCAGGAGTTGGTGCTCTTGCGCAAGCACGGTGAAAAGCTCGAGCGGCGGGCGGTCCTGCCGGTTCGCTTTGTGCCGATGACGGGCCGGGACCAAGGAGCCGGACCCGAGGGCGCAAAGCCCAAGGCCGCAAAACCCTGACCCGGGGCCACACCCCGCGGATGCGCGGCTGATTCAAGATTGCCGGCTGCCTTACCGACGCTAATCCTCCTTCTCCGAGGGGATGATGGGCTTTCCTTCCCAAAGCCAGACACCTTTGCTCTTTGACCAGCACCCGGCAACGCGCTGCCCGGGGCGGGCGGGGCCGGGGACTTTGGCAGCCAGCGCGCCAAGTGCCTCGCGGGTGGCGGAGAACTTCGCGTCCGCAACAACGTTAGTCCACTCGTTGGGGTCGCTGCGGTGGTCGTAAAGCTCCTCGGAGCCGTCGGCATAACGGATGTAGCGCCAATGCTCCGTGCGCACCGTGTCGTTGCCCTGATTGTGGGTGGTGATGGCCGGCCAGGGGCGCCGCGCCTTCGGGTCCTTCAACTGCGGCACCAGGCTGTGGCCTTCAAGGCCTTTCCTGGCCGGCAGGCCGCAGAGCTCAACGAGTGTCGGATAGATGTCGAGCAGTTCGGCCGGTTGCGAGCACTGCGTCCCGTGTCCCGCTCCCGGCCCGGCGAAGATGAGCGGCACATGGGTGGAGCGCTCCCAAAGCGAGTTCTTGCCCGTGATGCCCTTTTCGCCCAAGTGCCAGGCGTTGTCGGACCAAACCACGATGATGGTGTTCTCCCGCCGGCCACTGGCATCGAGTGCGTCGAGCACGCGGCCAATCTGGCTGTCCATGAAGGTCGTGCTCGCCAGGTAGGCCCGCACGAGCGGACGCCATTGGCCGGCCTTCTTCAGCCACGAGAGCCGCGGCTCGGGCAGCTTCCAATGGAGATACCAGGCGAACTCGGGCACGTCATCGCGGTCGCGCTCCTTCACCGGCGGGAGGATGATTTGGTCTTCAGGCGGAAACCGGTCGAACCACTTCTGCGAGGCAAAGCAAGGCACGTGCGGCAGGCGGAACCCGACGGCGAGGAAGAACGGCTGGCTCGGCGGCAACGACTTCATCTGCGCGATGGCGGCGTCGGCAATTTTCCAATCCGCCTGGTCGTGGTCGTCCTTGGGAAACACGCCCCAGTCCATGGCCCGCATGGTCGAGGGGGTGTGAACGAACTTCTCCTTGGGCAGCGGCATGCCGGGAGCCGGTCCCCAGACGTTGAACTCGTTGGTGTGCAACCGCCCCGGGATGGACCCATCATGAAATACCTTGCCGAAGGTGGCGGTGAAATAACCGTGCCGGGCGAAATATTGCGGGAGCGTGACGCACTGGCGGGTGCGCGCGACGTCACGAATGCCCGGCACCAAGCCGTAAATGCCGGTGGTGGAAGGCCGCAGCCCCGTCAGCAAACTCGCGCGCGAGGGATTGCAGAGCGGCGCCTGGCAATGGGCGTTCCGGAAAAGCGTGCCGCGCTGCCGCCAGGCGGTCCATGTTCGGCGTCTGCGCCTGGGGATGGCCGCCCAGGCAGCCGACCCAGTCGTTCAAGTCGTCAATGGCGATAAAGAGAACGTTGGGTTTCTGCGCCGCGGGAGCAGCGCCGATTACGTTCGAGGCCGCCAGACCCAGTACGACACCGGCAGCCAGCACGCCACGGACGAGCCTCTGTGCCCTCACATTCCACTCCTGGCCGAAGTTCCGCCGAACGTGGCGGCGGACCTCACGCCCGCGGTGCGGCAACCGGTGCGCCGCGACCAGCCCGTGGCGCCTGGTGGCGAGGGCGAGAACACGCGCTCGATCGCCGCGAGCAATTGCGCCGTGTCCAAAGGTTTCTCAAGAAAAGCCGCCGCGCCCGTGTGCAGGCACTCCGCCTTGAGCTCGGGGTTGCCGAACGCGGTAATGATGATAACCGGCACCTCAGGGTGGGTGACCGCGACCGCGCCCAGGATGCTCCGTCCTCCGAGGACCGGCAGGCGGAGGTCCGTGATGATAAGTTCAAATCGTTCCGACCCGTTAGTCAGATGCTCTATCGCTTCGCCGGCCGACAACGAACTCGTCACTACCGCGCCCTCCCCGCTCAGCACTTTGTTGAGCGCGCGGAGCATTGCCGCGTCATCGTCAATAATCAAAATGGATTTCCCGTTGATACTCATCATCAACGAACCGCCTGATAGCACTCTCGGTGCCAGGCTCCAACCGTTGGAGGAAGTCGCTGCGGAATAATGAGTTAGGACACTCTCCACCTCTGTAGAAGCTCACTGCGCTGTGCCGGAGTGGCAGTCCTCACTGCCATTTTGGCATACGTCCCTCAGGGCTTCAGACCCGCAAAATGCCGATACATGGTGCGTGCCGGGATGCCGAGGACCCGGGCGGCCTGCAATTTGTTGCCCCCGCACTGCTCAATCGTGGCCGCCACGAGTCGTCTGGTAGCCTCCTCGACGGTGGCGCCGATGGGAATGGAAACACACGGCCCATTCTGCGTGCTCCCCGCTTCCGGTGACGGGCCGGAAACTTTTCTCGCGAAAACAAAGCCGGAGATGGTCTCATCGTCGCACAATGCCACCGCCCGTTGAATGACGTGCTCGAGTTCGCGGACATTGCCGGACCACGTGTGGGCCAGCAATTGTTCGAGCGCAGCCGGGGCGATTGCGCCGATGTCTTTGCCCATAATGGTGGCAAATCTGCTCAGGAAATGCCGGGCCAGAAGCGCGATGTCCTCCCGGCGTTCGCGCAGCGGCGGCAGCAGGACCTGCACCGTGTTGATCCGGTAATACAAATCGTGCCGGAATTTTCCCTCCCCAATGGCCCTGGGGATGTCGGCATGGGTGGCGGAGAGCACCCGCACGTTGACTTGAGTTTCCTTCGTGCCGCCAACCCGCTGAACACTCCCGTCCTGCAACACGCGGAGCAGTTTGGCCTGCAACTGCGGAGTCATTTCCGCGATTTCGTCCAGCAACAACGTTCCGCCATCGGCCAGCTCGAATTTGCCGGGCCGGGCAGCGGTGGCGCCGGTGAACGCCCCGCGTTCGTGCCCGAACAGTTCGCTCTCAAGCAAGGTCTCGGGAATCGCCGCGCAACTGATTTTGACCAGCGGCTGGGCGCGGCGACCGCTCAAGTTGTGCAAAGCCTCAGCGGCGATTTCCTTGCCCGTGCCGCTTTCCCCCAGAATGAGCACGTTGATATCGGTGGGCGCGATTTGGCGGATGAGTTGTTTGACCGCCTCTATCGGGGGGCTGTCGCCAATGAGCGCCTCGACGCCCCGCGGTTGTTGAAGCTGGCGGCGCAACCGCCGATTCTCACTCGTCAGGCGCTGCTTTTCCAGGGCCTTGGCCACTGTCTTGAGCAACGCGGCGCTGTCCAGGGGCTTCTGAAGAAAGTCATACGCGCCGAACTGCATCGCCTCGACTGCCTTCTCGATGCTGCCATAGCCTGTGATCATCACTACTTCGGCCTCCGGCAGGAATTCGCGCACCTGTTTCAACAGCGCGATGCCGTCCAGGTCCGGCAGGCGCAGGTCACTGACCACAAGCGCGACGGCTCCTCGCTTCAAGACCTCCAACGCTTCCCGGCCGGAGGCGGCGCTCAAGACGCTATAGCCCTCGGCGGCGAGCACTTTGCCAGCGGCCTTGCGCAACCGTTCATCGTCGTCCACGAGCAAGATGTGGGATCGGGCCGCCATTTCAGGGGTTTTCCGCCAACGGCAGAAACAGGGTAAAGGTGCTGCCCCGGCCACGGGCGCTCTGGCATTCGACGTAGCCTCCGTGTTCGGTGGCGATTTGATGCACCAGGGCCATGCCCAGACCTATGCCCCCTTCCTTGGTGGTGAAAAACGGCGCAAACACCTGTTGACGTTGTTCCTCGGTCATCCCTATGCCGTTGTCGTGGACGAGCAGATGCACCTGTCCGCCATCGCGCCGAGTGCCGATGGTCAGTTCGCCGCCGCCGGGCATCGCCTCGCAACTGTTGCGGATGAGGTTCAGCACGGCCTGCCACAATTGATCGGCGTCGGCGTTGATCGTGGTCGGCGCCGGATCGAAATACGTGTGCAGCTTCACGTTGGCCAGTTCCAGCTCCGTGCAGAGGAACGCCAGTTTTTCGTCCAGAAACGCGTTCAAGGCCAGCGGTCGCCGTTGCAGCCTCGGCAGCCGCGCGAATTGCAGGTAGTCCTCAACGACGCGTCCGATGCGACAAACCTCCTCGCGCATATCTTTTATGAGTGCGCGCCCTTCGTCGGGCGAATGCCCGTGGCCCTCGGCCAACCTGTCTATTTCCTTGCGGATGAGGTCAAGATTCAGGGTGATGGAACCGAGCGGATTGCGAACCTCATGGGCGACCGCTGCGGCCATCTGGCCCACCACGGCGAGCCGTTCACCCTGAAGCTTGGCAGCTTCCAGCCGTTTCCGTTCCTTGATTTCCGCCTCCAACGCCTCCACCGCCGCCGTCCGCTGTTGCACCGTCTCCTCGAGGAAGTGGTGTGTCGTCCGAAAGGCCGTGAGCCAATAGATCACCACCAGGAAAAGCGCCAGCAACATCAGCAGGTTCCAGTACGGGATCAACGGATGCGGGTAAATAAAGCCCGACCTTAAATCGGCGATAAGCCAGGTAGCCGCACTGGCCATGGCCAGCATGTTCCCCACCCCACGTCCCGCCGCCCAAGCCGCCCAGCAAATTGGCACCAGATACAATGCCGACAACGCCAGATCATGTCCCGTCTCGTAATCCAACAAGCCGATCAGCCACGTCAGTCCCAACGCCAGAACCACGACCATCGGCTTTGGCAGAGACAAAAAACGCTGCATCGCTCGGTTCATCAGAATATATTAGAGCAAAGGGGTCGGTCCCGGAAAGCTGAATTCGATGGAGTCGTATGGCCTCGAATTCAGCTTTCCGGGACCGACCCTTTGCGGAACGATTTGATTTTCGGCGGTCTGCGAGCGAATAGTTACACTGATGATCGTAGAAACCATATCTGACCCTGGCTTGGACCACGCGGCGGCGAGGGCGAACCCCTGTTCCCGGACCAACCCGTTTGCCGCCGAATTGATCCGGCACGAGCGTTTGACCGGCCCCGGCTCGCTCAAGGATACGCGGCATTTTGTGCTGAGCCTCGAGGGGAGCGGCCTGACTTATGCCCCGGGCGATTCGCTGGCCGCCTTCGGGTGCAATTGTCCGGCCCTGGTTGAGGAACTCATCGCCCTGCTGGGGTTCGATGCGGAGTCCGGCGTGTGCGATCCCAAGGGCCGCCCGACGACGCTCCAAAAGGCCCTGCTGGCGGATTACGTAATCAATCGGGCCAACCGGAAGGTCATGAGCGGCCTGGCCGAGCGCATCCCCCAAGGCGAACAGCGCAACCGCCTCATGGAAATTGTCGATGACAGCGACTTGCTCTCTGAATACCTCCAGACCCGCGATTATGTGGACATCCTCAAGGACTTCAGCCACGCGAGGTTCGAGTCGCCGGCCGCGTTCGTGGGACAACTCACGCCCGTAACGCCGCGACTCTACTCGATCGCCTCTTCGCCCCTGGCTCACCCGGGCGAAGTCCACCTCTGCGTCGCCGTAGTGCGTTACGACACTCATGGCCGCCCGAAAAAAGGGCTGGCTTCAGGCTTTCTCGCAGACCACGCCGGCCTGTTTGCCAAGAGCATACCGGTCTACGTCCAGGCCTCCCGCACCTTCCGCCTACCCGAGGACGGGGCGGCGGACATCATCATGTGCGGTCCGGGCGCAGGCATCGCCCCGTTCCGCGCTTTTCTCGAACACCGCATCGCCCAAGGCGCCACGGGCCGCCACTGGCTTTTCTTTGGGGAACAGCATCGCGCCACCGATTTCCTCTACCAGGACCAATTGCTGGCCTGGCATCGCCAAGGCAACCTTCACCGGCTCGACCTTGCCTTCTCCCGCGACCAACCGCACAAGATTTACGTCCAGCACCGCATGCTCGAACAGGCCGGCGAACTCTGGGCCTGGCTCCAAAACGGCGCTTATTTCTATCTCTGCGGCGACGCCAGGCACATGGCCAAAGACGTGCATCAAACGCTCATCCAGATCGCCCGCGAACAAGCCGGCCTCTCTCCGGCCGCCGCCGCAGAATACGTGAATGTCACTCTGATGAAGACAGAAAAACGCTATTTGCGGGATGTGTACTGACTATCCAATCGAGCCAGGACTTCCTGGGCCAGGAGTTCGTAGGCGGCGGCGGCGGAGCTGTATTTATCGTAGTGGATAATGGGTTTCCCGAAACTGGGGGCTTCGGCCAGGCGCGTGGCCCGGGGAATGACGGTCTCGAAGACCTTTTGGCCGAAATGCTGGCGCACCTCGGCGACGACCTGCTGGGACAGGCGGGTGCGTCCGTCGAACATAGTCATGACCACGCCCAGGAGTTCGAGCCTGGGATTGGCCCCGCTGTCGTGCAACTGGGCCATCACGCGGTTGAGCATCGAGATGCCTTCCAGGGCATAATACTCGCACTGGAGGGGAACCAGCACGCTGTCCGCCGCCACAAAGGCGTTGAGCGTCAAGATGCCCAGGGAAGGCGGGCAATCGATGAGGAGCACGTCGAACCTCTGGGATTGCACCACCGGCTGCAAGGAGCGGGCGACCTGTTGGAGATGGTTTTCCGCGCGGGCCAACTCGATGTCAACGCCGCACAGGTCCACTTCGCTCGGAATCACCTCGAGCCGCTCGAAGGCGGTGGGCCGAACTTTTTCCAGCAGAGTGCCTTCGCCCAGCAGCACCCGGTAGGCGCTGGCGCCCTGGGTCTTCTCCAGGCCCAGACCGCTGGTGGCATTGGCCTGCGGGTCAAGATCGAACAAGAGCACGCGGCGGCCAACGGCCGCGAGGCAGGCCGAGAGGTTTACGGCGGTGGTCGTCTTGCCGACTCCGCCCTTTTGATTGGCAACCGCAATGATTTTGCCAGGCACTCTTGCAGATGTAATGAAAAGCGGGCGCACATTCAAGTTTTCCGACTGGATTTTGCGCCTCTCCGGCAGCATCATAGGGCATGAATATGATCCTTTCGACGCACAACCTGACGCTGACTAAGGCCATCGAAGACCACATTATGAGCCGGATGGCGAAACTGGAACACCTGCAAGCCCGCGCCACCAGCGCCCGAGTGACGTTGGAACACGACTCCGCCAAAGCCCCGGAGCGCGAGTTTTCCTGCTCGATCCGGCTCTGCCTGCCGGGACCCGATCTGTTCGCCGAAGACGTCGAAAGCGATCTCTATGCCGCCATCGACCTGGTCGCCAAGAAGATCGAGCAGCAAATCCGCGAGCGCCGCAACCGATACAAGGCCCGAAAACATAAGACCGCTGCCCGCGGCAAACTGACCCGCCAGGAAGAGGGAGTGTGATCCTCCGCGCCCGCGTTGTCGTGCCTGTCCGCCAAGCCCCTATCCCGGACGGGGCGGTCCTCATCCGGCGCAATCGCATCGCCGCCGTCGGCCCCTGGCGCGACTTCTCCACCGCCCGACGCCCGGTCATTGACTTGGGCGAAGCGGTCCTGTTGCCGGGCCTGGTCAATGCCCACTGCCATCTGGATTACACCGACATGGCGGGCCTGTTTCTGCCTCCCAAGGTGTTCACCGATTGGCTGAAACTGCTCAACGCCACCAAGGCCGGATGGACCCGAACTGACTACAGCCAATCCTGGCGCCACGGCGCGCGCATGCTCCTGGCCACCGGCACCACCACCGTGGGCGACATCGAAGCCGTTCCCGATCTCCTCCCGGCCGCCTGGCAGACCACGCCCTTGCGCGTCCTGTCGTTCCTCGAGATGATCGGCATCGGCCGCCGCCCTGCGCCAGCCATTCTCCGGGAAACAATGGCCCGGATAGTCTCATTGCGAGGCGCGCCCTGGCGCCCCGGTCTTTCGCCGCACGCCCCCTATTCGACGATCCCCAACCTGCTGCGCCTGAGCGCCGCCGCCGCCCGCCGCCGCCGCTGGCGCATCGCCATCCACGTCGCCGAGTCCGCCCTCGAATTCGAGATGTTCACCCGCCGCCAGGGCGAGATGTTCGACTGGCTCCGCCGCAACGCGCGCGACATGTCGGATTGCGGCCACGGCTCCCCGGTCCAGCACCTCCAACGGTGCGGCATGCTCAATCCCAACCTCCTGGCGGTCCACGCCAACTACCTGGAGCCCCGCGACGCGGCGTTGCTGGGCCGAGCGCGGGTCAGCGTAGCCCATTGTCCGCGGAGCCATTTCTATTTTCGCCACCAGCCCTTTCCGCTGCGCGCCTTGCGCCGGGCGCGCGTCAATGTTTGCCTCGGCACGGACAGCCTCGCCAGCGTCTGTAAAACGCCACGGCAGACGGTCGAGTTGAATATGTTCGAGGAGATGCGGGCTTTGGCGGAGAGGGACCCCGCACCGCAGCCCCGCCAGATTCTGCAGATGGCCACGCTCAACGGCGCCCGGGCCCTGGGCTTGGAAGGCCAGGTCGGCGAGATTGCCGCCCAGGCCCTGGCCGATCTCATCGCCCTGCCGTTTTCCGGAAAACTGGCCCGGGTTCACGATGCCATCCTCGAACATCGCGGGCCGGTGGCCGCCAGCATGATCGGCGGCCAATGGGCGATTGAGCCGGGGCAGGGCCCGAAAATCCATGACGACCGCCTTTGATGAGGAACTGGTCCGGCGTCTGGCACAGTTGCGGGACCAGGGGCTGCATCGCCATTTGCGCCGCATCGATTCCCCGCAAGGCCCTCGCATCAAGGTTGGCGGCCAGGCCTTGCTCAACTTCTCTTCCAACGACTACCTCGGCCTTGCCGCTGAGCCCGCCCTTATTGCGGCCGCTCGCCAGGCCCTCGAACAGTACGGGGCCGGCGCGGGCGCCTCGAGGCTCATCTGCGGTTCGCTGGCCCCCCACCACCAATTGGACGAGGCGCTGGCCGCCTTCAAAGGCGCCCAGGCGGCGCTGAGCTTTTCCACCGGTTACGCCGCCGCTCTGGGAACCATCGGCGCCCTCGTGGGCAAAGGCGACATTGTCATTCTCGATAAGCTCGTTCATGCCTGCATCGTCGATGCCGCTCGTCTCTCCGGCGCCAAACTCCGCATCTTCGGCCATAACGATACGGCGGACCTCGAGAGAGTTCTTGAGTGGACGGAAGAGCGGATTGGAAGGCAGGAGGGACCGGAGTTTGAAGTCCAGAGCGCGCTGCCGCCTTCAGGCGGCAGCTCCGTGCTCATTGTGACGGAGAGCATTTTTTCGATGGATGGCGACCAGGCGCCCCTGCGCCAACTGGTGGCGCTCAAGGAGCAATACGGGGCGTGGCTGATGGTGGACGAGGCCCATGCCACCGGCCTTTACGGCCCGAATGGGCGCGGCCTGGCCGAGGAACTCGGCGTCAGCCATCGCATCGAAGTCCAGATGGGCACTCTGGGCAAGGCGCTGGGCGCAGCCGGCGGCTATATCTGCGGCTCAAAAACGCTGATCGAGTACCTGGTCAACCGCGCCCGCTCCTTCATCTTCTCGACTTCGCCCGTGCCCGCCGCCGTTGCCGCAGCCACCGCAGGCCTCCGTTTCATACAATCCGCTGCCGGCCACGAGCGCCGGAACCTACTCTGGCAGCGTGTCTCCCAGCTCCGCTCCTTCCTCGCCAACCAGGACCGCTGGCCCTGTCCCTCATCTCCTCCGTGCGCCATCATCCCGCTGATGCTCGGCGACGAAGACCGCGCGGTGCGGGCCTCCGCCGCCTTGCGCAACCAGGGCATTTTCGTCCCCGCCATCCGTTA
The DNA here is from genome assembly GCA_963713735.1 of uncultured bacterium. GTDB lineage: Bacteria > Verrucomicrobiota > Verrucomicrobiia > Limisphaerales > UBA8199 > CAVQND01. The sequence goes on along the minus strand of CAVQND010000028.1, from coordinate 24,511 downwards.
CCCCACCGTCCCCCGCGGCCAGGCCCGCCTCCGCCTCACCCTCACCGCCGCCCACACCGCCGCCGACCTCGAACAACTCCTGGCTGCCCTCCGCACCCTGGATTTCTGACCTGTGAGTTCTCAGACCTCCTGAGCCAAAGCCTCCTGGATCGTCGCCACAGGAAGGAATAGCTCCAGTTCATTAGATGGCAGGGACACAAAACCAAAATGCTCGTAAAAGGTCCTTGCCCTCTGGTCTTTGGCATCCACGAAAAGTCCGATGCCACCCGCCGTGTTGAAGATTTCGATAAACTTCTTCATCGCCGCGACCAGCAAGATTCTTCCGAGGCCCTCTCCATGGAGATTCCTGGCAACGGCCAACCGCCCCAGGCGGACCCCTGAAACCTCACGCGGCAATCTCCTTGCCTCCTCCGCAGAAAGCGACTCCGACCTTATCTGACAAAGGTTCAGCGAGAAAAAACCGAGGATGGGTTTGGACTCGGAGGCAGATTCATCCACCAGAACGAACGTGCGGGAAATGCCCCGCCTCGCGTGTTGCCGCGCCGTTTGCCTGAGAAACAAGTTCAGCGGCTCGCTTCCGCAATCGAAGGCGTTCTGGTCATGGAACCTCGCCAGCGGCTCAATTTTACGCACGCACGGAGCCTCTAAACGCCTTTACGGCATCTTTCAGGGCCTTGCCGGGTTTCGGTGGAGAGTCGAGCAGAGACAACACCTTGCGGGCGTCCTTTTGGGAGAGCCGAATAACGGACTCGCGCTCCAAGAGGCGCTGGGCTTCCTGATATGCTGTTTGCACAACGAACTGATTGACGGTTGCGCCCAAAAGCTCCGCGGCCTGCTCCAACGTCGCCCGGACGTTTCCTGAAACTCGCGCCGTAATCCGCTTGCGAGGCTCTTCCATTACATGTTCCATACGGATATGGTGCCATTTTGGCACCGCAATGTCAACTTGGAAAACGCGCCGATTCCGACCCCCTTAAAAAGCTCTAAGGCCCCAATGCCGGTTTATATTTTGCGACCCTCATCTCTTGCCATTTGGTGTGGCACATGGCATCTTTCTGCCGATGGAAAACATCATTACGATGGATCGATTCGGGCGGTTGGTTATTCCGGGACATATTCGCAAAGCCTTGCAGGTATCGTCACCGGCTGCCTTCAAAGCCGAAGTGATGGGAAACAAGGTCGAGCTCACCGTCATTACGCCGGAAAGCGGGAGGGTCGTCAAGAAAAGACGCGGGCTCCTGGTGATCTCGACTGGCGGCAAGAAATTCAACGCGGCCGAGGCTGTCAGAGTCGTGCGGGAAGAGCGGTCATGAAGACCTATTTTGACTCGTCGACGCTGGTGGCAGCGATGGTTGAAGAAGAAGAACATCATGCGGCCGCGCTAAAGGCCCTGGCGGAAGCAACCGACGGCATCACTTCGACCCACGCTGTGGCGGAAACCTTTGCCACCCTGACTAGCGGCCGGCTGGAAATCCAGCTCAGTCCGAATGATGCTCTGAAGATCATCGAAGCGAACGTGCTTGAACGCCTTGAGGTCCTGGATCTCACGCTGTCGGATTATCGCCGGGCCATGCAAAGCAGCCGGGATGCTGGGGCCCGGGGCGGCGCTGTTTACGACATGCTTCATTTGCAGGCCGCGCGTCGCTGCCGCGCCCATCGTATTCTGACCATGAACCTGAGACATTTTCAGACCTTTGCGCCTGATCTCAAGCATTCCATCGCCTTGCCCTGATCGCTCCGGACTGAAACGCCTGCGCAGGCGGTGGTTCGCCAGAGCGTACCTTTTAGCCCTCTTTGAGCGTGAGATCACTTTTCCCTCCGTTGCAGGGTTCGCATAGGGTTTGCAGGTTCTCTACAACCGTCTCCCCGCCGTCAACCCAAGGGATGACATGATCCACGACCAGAATCGTGCCTGAGGGAAGTGCAGGGCTGCAACCGCACATTCTGCACCTGAAATTGTCTCGCCGCATCACGAGAAACCTCATTCGCCAGCCTATGTTCCGAGGCGTCTTATGACGCGTTGCGGTGAGCGGTGGTGAACTGACGCATCCATGCTGCTCCGCCGGCGGAGCCTCGTGGTCTGGCCGGTTCTGCTCTTGGCTCTCAAAAGCCGCGACGAATGCCTCCAGAGCTTTCCTGTACGTTCCAAACCGCCGCGTGTAAGGAGCGTAAGAGTACAGGGATAAGGGCTTCACAAAGTCCGATTCTGTGGGCTGACGGCCACGAGACTCCCAGAGGCGCTCGAGATTCTCCAAGAGTTGCTCGTCTGTAATCATGGCGTGGAAGCGGGCGGACACCCGCAATCCCGCTTTTTGGAGTGCCGTCCTCCACGAGCCAAAGCGCCGAGCTACCAAGGCCTCGCAGTACTTTCCGTGCTCGTCGTATTCAGCCCCTGTAACGGAATCCCTCCCCAGCAGTGCGGCAACGCGCTTAATGTCGGCCAGGCAGTCATCCGAGGTTGCGTCGTAATAACGAATCCTCTTGAGCCCTGCAAGTTCGTGCGCCCTGCACCAGGAACCGAACCGCTTCTGGAACGTGGAGGAGCAAAGCCGCCCCGTGCGGTCGTATTCGTCCTTGGTCACGTAGTTCTTGTTCAGGCGCAGCGCGACCGAGCGTAATTCCTTCAACAGGTCATCATTGCTCAACCCGCGGTTGTCTGGCTGGAGTTCAAATTTCATTGCGCTGAACGGCTAAAGTCCAGAGGGCGTTAGCCGTTGGTCAACGATGCGCCAACGACCGTCGCCGCAAAAGATGCCGCAGTCACTTAGAACCGTCAAGTGCGCGTTCAGATGTTTGAGAACGAGGGGCGCATCCGGTGAAACTTCCGGCGGTGGCCGGGCAGTCGCTCTTGCTCGCGCCATTTGAAGGCCGGTCGTTCGTTTGCGCTTTGCCGCGTCCAGCGTCGCGGGTTGGTGGCCGTTTGCAAAGACCTTTCCGCCCTTGTCGAACCCGAGAATGCCGGTTACACTTTATCGGTCATGCGAATGTTCCATACAGAAATTGTTGTCGAAAAGGATGGCAAGCTTCACTTGGACCACGTGCCGTTTTCCGAGGGAGAGGCGGTGCATGTCTTCGTTTCATCCGCCACGCCCGTCACAAAGCAACCACTCAAGGGGTCTGTATTGAAATATGACCAACCGCTCGCGCCTGTGGCCGAGGGAGATTGGGAAGCGATGAAATGATCGTCCTCTCCCGTTGCGGTTCCTGTTTCTTCAGGTCCAATGCGCAGACGCCATAATCAGCGAGCTTGGCCAGAGTTTCGGAGCGACAGCCACACGCATCCAAACGGCGTGAAAGGCCGTTTTCTGCCTTCTGCCTTCTGACTTCGCCCTTAACACCATGCACCCCCTGGCCCGGCTGGATTACCTCTACCTCTGGCACCCCTTCACGCAGATGCGGGATTGGCTCAGGCGCGAACCCCTTGTCATTGTGAGGGCCGCCGGGGCGGTGCTGCGCGATGCCCAAGGCCGCAAGTACCTGGATGCGAACTCCTCCATCTGGACCAATCTCCATGGCCATAATCATCCCGCCATCAATGCGGCCCTGGGCCGGCAGTTGAAGAGAATCGCCCACAGCTCGGCCCTCGGCTTGGCCAACGAACCCGCCAGCCGCCTGGCCGAACAATTGGTCAAGGCCGCCAATCCCGCTCGGGCGGCTCACCGACCGGCAGTGGGGCAGGCATCCTGCCTGCCGGCAGGCAGGATGCCTGCCCCACCACACCGCCGGTTGAAAACCGGTCTAAGAAAGGTGTTTTTCTCCGACGACGGTTCGACCGCAATCGAGGTTGCCCTCAAGCTCGCTTATGCGTTCGCCCGCCGCACCGGCCGCAGCGCAAAACCCAGGTTTCTCTCACTCCGCGGCGCCTATCATGGCGACAGCGTTGGCGCGGTGGCCCTGGGTCATATTGACCTCTTTCACAAGGCATACACGGGCCTGCTGTTCAAAACCGACCAGGTCATGGCGCCCTACTGCTACCGATGTTCGTTCAACCGCGCCCCGCCCCAACGCGCCGACGCGCGCGAATACCGAAAGTGCCGCTGGGAATGCCTGGACCAGCTCGAGCGCAAATTCGAGGCCCAGAGGAAGAAGGGCAATCCTTATGCCGCTTTCGTGTTCGAGCCGTTGATACAGGGCGCGGCCGGCATGATACCTCAGCCCTCAGGCTGGCTGCGCCAGGCCGCCCAAATCGCCCGCAGCCACGGCGCGCTATTGATTGCCGACGAAGTCATGACCGGCTTCGGTCGCACGGGGTCCCCTGGCCTATCCTCGGACTTGCCCGCTGGCCTTCGCCCTCCGGCCGGCGCCCCAGCCTTGTTTGCCTGCCATCACGAAGGCGTCGAACCCGATCTTCTGGCCCTGGCCAAGGGCCTCACCGGAGGGTATTTGCCTATGGCGGCCACCCTCACCACCCAAGCCGTCTTCGACGCCTTCCTCGGTGAGTACCGATGAATTCAAGACCTTCTTCCATGGCCACAGTTTCACCGGCAACCAACTCGGCGCCGCCGCAGCCCTGGCCAGCCTGAAACTCCTCCAGGGGACCCAATCCCTTCGCGCCCGCCGCCAACTCGAGCAGACCCTGCGCCAGGAATTGCCCGCCCTCTGGGACCTGCCGAATATCGGCGACATCCGCCAGGTCGGCCTGATCGCAGGCATCGAGCTGGTAAAAGACTGGCGCACGCGCCAACCCTTCGACCTGCGCCAGCGCGCCGGCCCCCGCGTCTGTGAAGCCATGGCCAAACGAGGCGTCCTCACCCGCCCGGTCGGCAACGTCATCGTCCTCATGCCCCCCTATTGCACCACCCCCGGCCAAGCCCGCCGCATGGTCGCCGCCGTGTCCCAGGGAGTGCAGAAACTGCAGAATGCCCCGTGAGTGCGCTGAAAGTGCGCACTGGAGTTTGGACATTTGGGATGACCGGATCGGGGCAAAATAAGCGCGCTGAAAGCGCGGCAGCATATCAGCCCAGGGCAACGCCCTGGGAAAACCTCACCACACTCTGGCGCCCTGAAAGGGCGCAGGTCACGCAGGCTTCCCCCGCCCTCAACTCAGCCAATCAACAGCCGCCCGATCTCCTCGTAGGACCGCGCGACGTGGGTTGCAGCGCGCAGTTGCTCGGCCGGATGGGTGTTGGTAATGGCGATGACCCGCATCCCGGCGGCCAGGCCCGCCGCCACTCCGGGCATCGAATCCTCGATCACGCAGCAGTTCTCCGGGGCCACGCCCAGCAGTTGGGCCGCGCGCAGAAAAATGTCAGGGGCCGGCTTGCCGCGCGGGACCTCGGTGTCGGTGACGACTGCGGCGAAGAACCGGCCCAGGTTCCCCAACCGGAGGACCTCCTCGACAATCGTGCGCTCCGAACCGGACGCCAGGGCCATGGCATAGCGCGTCGCCAGCTTTTCAAGCAGCCCCGGCACCCCGGCGAACAGAGGTTGCTCGCGCCGAATCAGCTCCAGCAGGTAGGCCCGCTTCATCGCCGCCAACTCCTCGGCGGCCTGCTCGGGTTTGTTTCTCGCAATGAAATCCACCCACAATTGCTGGTCGGACCGCCCCACATACTCCGAGAACCGCAACCCGTGGGCGCCGGCATAACCGAGGGCGCGCATGACCTCCAGAAAGGCCCGCTCGTGATGCGGTTCGCTGTCCACAATCACGCCGTCCATGTCGAAGATGACGGCTTGCAACCCCTTCATGCGTCAGGAGCCGATGCGAAAGAACCAGTCAGATTGTCCAAGTTATTTTGCATCGGCAACTTAAACATCGATGACCGGCCCGTCGCCGTCGTCACGAGCATCCGGCGGGCGGCGCCGCCGGAAGCGCATACGGCTCCTGCCGGTCAGGACGTTGAGGAGGCCCGAAACCAGGCTGATGATGAGCGCGCCCAAAAACGCAGCCCCAAAACCGTGGACCGAGAAGTGCGGGCCGAGCAACCAACCGACCAGCAGCAGCAACAGGGCGTTGATGACAAACCTGAACAAGCCCAGCGTCACAATGAGAATCGGAAGGGTCAGGAGCATCAGTACCGGCCGCAGCACCGCGTTAAGAATCCCCAGCAACAGCGACGCCACAAACAAATCCAGCAGACCCGCATAATTGATGCGGGGGCGGAGAAGACACACCGCCACCAGGACCGCCAGGGTGTTGATCACCCAGCTATGCAAGAACCGTTTCACGCACCGGTTTCTCCAACGCAACTTTGAACGCCCTACCCACGTTGCTGACAACCATGAAGCAATTCAATCGCCATGACAAGCCGCTTCCGTCGTTTGCGGGACGGGCGCATTTCACATCCGTAGTCGCCGGTTCCCGGCTCCTAATCCTAATCCTAATCTTAATCCTAATCTCACTCCTCATCTTAACCTCCGGCTGCACGAAGGAGATTCGGAGCAGGATTAAGATTAAGATTAGGGCCGGCCCGCCCGCGACAGATCTGCGCCCGCCAGGAATGCCCGATCGCCCTCGGTTTAGAGCCGTGAAAATCACGCATTTTGCGTGAGCCTCACGCACTCGGACAGACCCGAACCCGGCTTTTTGTGCTTGTCTGACGTTGGCAGGCTCTATGCTCTCCTAATCTCAGGACCCTCAAACCGACGACCTGACGGCATAAGGCCGTCCAAACGAATTGGGAATATGGAAAAGCCTGGCGGGGAAGTTGGATCGCAGGGGAGCCTGGACCGGCCGTTAAGGGCAACGGAGAGCCAGGGTTCACCCTGATTGAACTGCTGGTGGTCATCGCAGTGATTGCGATCCTCGCGGCTTTGCTGCTGCCGGCCCTGAACCGGTCCATGATTTCGGCCTACACGACGGCATGCAGGGGCAATCTGCGGCCGTATGCCGTGGCGCTGAATAATTACACTGGCGATTTTCATTACTTCCCGCCATGGTCGATGAACGAGACCAACGTAAACTCTCCTATCTGCTGGCCCGAGCGGCTCCAGCCTTACACCAAGACCACGTGGGTTATTTGGTCCGAAGGCATGGCCCAGAGTGTCGAGTGTCGAGGGGTGGCGCCTCGCTCCCTCGACACTCGACACTCGACACTCGACACTCGACCCCTGTGCGCCTGTCTCTCCCGCCTTGCCAAGCGCCCAGGGGTCTGCTTTCATGCGGGGATGCAAAAAGCAGCCTTATGTCTGGCCCTGCTCGGCTGCCTGAGTTCCTTGGCCGCGGAGCAACGGTTCTATCAGCAGTACCTGAGCTTTACCGCCTCCAACCCGGAAACCTGGGAGGTTGGCACGCCGCTGCTGGTGGACACGAACAACCGGGGCTACAAGCTGACGAGCGTCCTGACCAACCTGGCCAAGCTCAAGACCACCGCCGCGCTGGCCGGCGTGCGCCCCGGCATGACCATGGACGAGGTCGTGCGCCTGTGGGGCAAGCCGCCGGAGATGTGGGCCAAAGGCTTCGAGGGCCCGCGCTTTTGCTACAAGGAAGTCAGCGTCTTTTTCGATTCCTCGGGCAAGGCCGTGAAATCCATTTTCACGCAGGACCTCCCGGCCCTCGAGCGGTCCCTGTCGGTCACCCCAAAGACCGAGGAGTGCCTGCGCGCCCTCGGCCCACCGAGCTTCCGTGACGACACCGCCACCGGCAGCCAGTCCTGGCTCATCTACGAAATGACCAATGTGGTCCTCAAAGTCGGTTGCGTCCGCGGCCGGCTCTCGACGATCCAAATGGACCGCCGGGAGTGATGTGTCTAGTCCTCCACAACCTCAAGCCAGGCGGTTGAAACTGGCGATTTGCGGCGCCGTTCAGGGTGTCGGATTTCGCCCCTTTGTCTTTCGCCTGGCGAGTGAACTGGGCTTGAAGGGCTGGGTCGGCAATTCCGCCCAGGGGGTATTTATCGAAGCCGAAGGCGGGCCGGCCCGCCTCGAGCAATTCCGGCTCCGTCTCGAGGCGGAGAAACCCCCGCGCAGTTTTATCCAGAGCCTGGAAGCCGCCTGGCTCGACCCTGTCGGCTACGGGAACTTCGAGATTCGCGCCAGCCAGGGGGGCGGCAGCAAGACGGCGCTGGTCCTGCCGGACATCGCGACTTGCCCGGATTGCCTGAGGGAGATTTTCGATGCGCGCGACCGCCGCTGGTTCTATCCCTTCACCAACTGCACCAACTGCGGCCCGCGGTTCAGCATTATCGAATCGCTGCCCTACGATCGCGCCAACACCTCGATGAAGAAGTTCGTGCTATGTCCGCAATGCCAGGCCGAATATGACGACCCACGCGACCGGCGCTTCCACGCCCAGCCCAATGCCTGTCCCCGGTGCGGGCCGCGCCTCGAGTTGTGGGACTCTCAAGGCAAGGTGCTGGCCGGCGGCGCGGCCCCGGCGGGCGCAGGCTCGCCCGAGCGCGGCCCTGGGGCGCCGGCGGTCCTGGCCGCGGCGGCGGAGACCATTCGCGCCGGCAGGATTGTGGCCGTCAAGGGATTGGGCGGTTTTCACCTCGTCGTGGCGGCGCGCGACGAGCCGGCCGTGCGGCGGCTGCGCCAGCTAAAGCACCGTGAGGAAAAGCCCTTCGCCCTGATGTTCCCAACTCTGGCCGCCGTCCGGACAGTGTGCGAGGTGTCCGCGGCCGAAGAGCGGCTGCTGCGCTGTCCGGAAGCCCCCATTGTCCTGCTGCGCCGCCTTCAGGCGCCACCTCTGGCGTCTCCCCCCGACGGCCTCGCCCCGTCTATTGCCCCGGGCAATCCCAACCTGGCCGTGATGCTCCCCTACACTCCCCTGCACCATCTGCTGCTGTCGCTGCTGGCCTTTCCCATCGTGGCTACCAGCGGCAACCTGAGCGACGAACCGATTTGCACGGCCGAGCAAGAGGCACTCGAACGCCTGGGCGGCATCGCCGATCTGTTCCTGGTGCACGACCGCCCCATCGTCCGGCACGTGGACGATTCGATTGTCCGTGTGATCATGGGGCGGGAGCTGATTTTGCGGCGCGCGCGAGGCTATGCCCCGCTCCCGGTCCGACTGAGGGCGGAGGGAGGAGGGCCGAGGGTCGAGGGCGGAAGTTCGAGGTCCGAAAGGTCGAAGTTCGAGGTGGGGAGATGGGTTCGGAGGGACGGAGGGCGGAGGATGGAGCGGGCAGTCGGTCCTGGGTGTGGGTGCGCATTTGAAGAGCGCCGTTGCGCTGTCGGTGGGTTCGCAGGCCTTCATCAGCCAGCATATCGGGGATTTGGAGACCGAGCCGGCTTACGAGGCCTTCCGCCAGGTGATCGGCGATTTCGAGAGATTGTACGAATCGGAGCCTGCCGTGCTGGCGGCCGATGCGCACCCGGATTATCTCTCGACGAGATATGCCCTCGAACGGGTTTCCCGCGCGGCGCCGGCTGCCGGCCTGCGCTTGGCGCGCGTGCAACATCACCTGGCGCATGTCCTTTCTTGCATGGCGGAAAACGAACTGCCGCCCCCGGTTCTGGGCGTTTCGTGGGATGGCACCGGTTACGGCCTGGACGGCACGGTCTGGGGTGGGGAGTTCTTTGTCGTCACCGAGACTGCCTGGGAGCGCGTCGCCCACCTCCGCTCCTTCCCGTTGCCGGGCGGCGAGCGAGCTGTCAAAGAGCCTCGCCGCGCGGCCCTGGGCCTGCTGTTCGAGATGTGGGGCCAAGCGGCCTTGGAACAGGAGGACCTGGCGCCCGTGCGCGCCTTCTCGCGCGCCCAACTGGCGGGGCTGCGGACCATGCTGGCCCGCCGCCTCAATTCACCGCTCACCTCCAGCGCCGGCCGGCTCTTCGATGCCGTCGCCTCGCTCACCGGCCTGCGCCAGCAAGTCCGTTTCGAGGCCCAGGCCGCCATGGAACTCGAGTTCGCCCTCGAGGGCATACACACCGATGAAACCTACCCCTTTTCGATCAACAGTCCTCCGCCCTCCGCCACCGACCCCGGATTGCCCTCTCCGCACTCCGCACTCCCCACTCCGCACTCCGCACTTCTGGTTGACTGGTCGCCCATGATCGCGGCAATAATCGCCGAGGTGAAGGACGGCATTCCTCCGGGCCCAATCTCAGCCCGGTTCCATAACACGCTGGCGGAGGTCATGGTGGCAGTGGCGCGGCGAATGGGCCGGGAACGCGTCGTTCTTTCCGGCGGTTGTTTTCAAAACCGCTACCTCACCGAACGCGCAGTCGGGCGGCTGCAATCCGAGGGCTTCCGTCCTTACTGGCACCAGCGGATTCCGCCCAACGACGGCGGCATCGCCCTGGGCCAGGTGGTCGGGGCGTTGCGTTCTTTGGGGTGTTAGGATTAAGCTTAGCCCGGATAATTCATGGCCTAAGGGCGGTACCGGGCCCCCGAGGCTGCGTAGCGCAGGTTTCCAACCTGCTGTATCGCCGACTTCCAGTCGGCAGGCTGTACCTGCTTGGTCGCATCTGCGGATTGGAAATCCGCGATACAGCAGACTGGAAGTCTGCGCTACGGCTTGCAGTTGGCGAAACCCGTGAAATACCCGGGCTAGGATCAGGATGCGCCAGCGCCCGCACGCTTGCCGGACTGTGGACTGTGGACGGCGTCACACCACCTCGATCGGGCACTTGGGCAGGGCCTCCACAAAGGCCTGGCCGTATTGCTTGGTCAGCAAACGGTTATCCAGGACGACGATGATCCCGGTATCGCTCCGGGTGCGAATGAGCCGTCCAACCCCCTGGCGGAACTTGAGGATGGCCTCGGGCAGGGAAAACTCGCGGAAGGAATCGCCGCCCCGCGCCTCGATGGCCTCGATGCGCGCCTCGATCAGCGGATGGTCGGGCACCGCAAAGGGCAGGCGCGTGATGATGACGTTGGACAACGCCGCGCCTGGCACGTCCACGCCCTGCCAGAAACTGTCGGTGCCAAAGAGCACCGAATCAATGTCCTGCTTGAATTTCTCGAGCATCAGCGAGCGCGGCGTGCCGGTGCCCTGAATCAAACAGGCCACCCCCAGCTCGTTGAAAAACGGCTCCATCAACTCCCCACCTCGAGCATAAGCTTGAAGTTGGTGAACAGCACGAAGGCCTTCCCGTGAGTCAACCTGACAAAATGCTCGATCCAATGGATGAGCGCATCGCGGTATCCTTCCTCGCGCGGGTCGGGCATTTTGCGCGCCACGTAGAGTTTCATTTGGCGCTCGTAATCGAAGGGCGTGCCCACTTGCAGCAACGTGGCCGCCTCGGCGCCGACGCGCCGGGCGAAATAGAGCAGGGCCGGCGCTCCGGCCGGACCCTTGTTGCCCGGGGCCGGCCTGGGCCTCGGGGCAGCTTGAGCGCCGGCGCCGGCTTGGGGGCCGGACCGGCGCGGCGCCTGCTCGACTTTGGTCGCCAGTGTGGCGCTGGTCATGATGACCGAGGTCTCGCTGCCGAAGAGCCGCCGGCGCAGAAACTCGGCCACATCGACCGGGGCGGCGTTCAGGGTCAGGCTCTTCTGGGCCCGTCCGCTGCGCTCGACCCAATACACGTGGTCCTCGGCGCTTTGGCTGAGAAACATCGCGACCTCTTCGCGCAGCTCGCCCAGGCGCCGGTTGCATTCCATCAGCTCGAGCCCAATCTCCCGGTCCTCGCTCATCTTGACCAGGTCGCTTACCGCCTCGCGCAGCCGCTGGATGGGCAAGCTGACATTATCGTCCACGAACTCGGGCTTGCGAATCCGCAACTCGGTCCAGTCCCGCCGGCGCAATTCCCTTTCCCCGCCGCCAAAGCTCCGCTCTTTGGCTGACCTCTGCAGTTCCTCGCAGGCCTCCTCGACCTTGCCAAAGAACTGCTCGGACTCTTTGAGGAGGGCCGCCACCAGTTTCACCGCCCCGCCCTGGCGCATCGTGGCCAGCAAGCCCTTCTCGGTCCGCGGGTTCCAGAGCCGCTGCAAGGCATAGCGCACCTGCCCGCTCGAGACACTCAGCCCAATGTGCCGGGAAGCCACACGCTCCATCTGGTGGGCCTCGTCGAAAATGATAAAATCATTGCGGAACAGGATGCCCCCCTCGGTTTCCTCCTCCAGGCCGCCCAGCAGCGTGAAAAACAAGGTGTGGTTCAGCACCAACACGTCCGCCGAGAGAATCCGCTGCCGCATCCGCTGGAAGAAACAGACCTCGTGTTGCCGCGCGAACTCGGACGGGTAACCGCACGTCTTGGGCGAGCATAACCCCCGCTCCGAGCAGACCTGCGCCCAAACCCTCGGGTCGGGCTCCACCTCGAAATCCGACAAGCTGCCATCGGTGCTGCTCTTGGACCATTCGTAAATCCGCTGCAATTCCTCCGCCTCGGACGACGTAAAGAGATTGCCGGACTGCTGCATCGCCTTGTGCAGGCGCCGCGTGCACAGGTAATTGGCCCGCCCCTTGAGCATCGCATAGCTGAAGTCCACCCGCAGGACCTTCTCGAGTATCGGCAGGTCCTTGCCCATGAGCTGTTCCTGGAGGTTGATCGTATGGGTGCAAATGACCGCCTTTTTCTTTTTGGCCTTGGCGTACAGTATCGCCGGCGCCAGGTACGCCAGGCTCTTGCCCACCCCTGTGCCCGCCTCCACCGCCAGGTGCTCCCCTTGCTCGAGCGCCCGCGCCACCGCCACCGCCATCTCCTGCTGTTGCGGACGGAACTCAAAACTCGCCGACCGCGACAGGACTCCGGACGGCGAAAACACCTCCTCGACCTGTTTTACCAGGTCCCCGCCGGCCTCTGCACTTTGGGGGTCAATGACGCTGATCATCGGTTGCCAGGGAAGACGTAGCGCAGACTTCCAGTCTGCTGTGTCGCGGATTTCCAATCCGCAGATGCGACCAAATGGGTACAGCCTGCCGACTCGAAGTCGGCGATACAGCAGGTTGGAAACCTGCGCTACGTAGCCTCGGGAGCCCGGTACCGTTCTGAGGCATGAAATATTCCGGTTAGGGCCTGCCGGCAGGCCCCCGCGCCACGACCTCGACCGCCGCCCGGTTCTTTGCTATCAGGTTCGCCCCAAGGAAACCCCGCCAATTGGTGTTGGGGTAGATGACGGCGCCCCGCCCGAGGATGCTGCCCGGGTTCAGCACCGCGTTGCAGCCCACCTCGCTCTGGTCGCCCAGCAACGCGCCGAACTTGCGCAGGCCCGTGTCGAAAGCCCGCCCCTCGATTTCGACCGTGATGTTGCCCGGCACCAGTTTGACATTGGAAATCTTCACCCCCGCCCCCAGGTGCGCCTTATAACCCAGGACCGAGTCGCCGATATAATTGAAATGCGGCGCTACCGCCTCGTTGAACAGGAGCGAATTCTTCACCTCGCACGAATTGCCCAGGGTGCAGTTGTCCCCGATAATCACCTGCTCCCGAATGTAGGCATTGTGCCGAATCTCGCAGTTGCGGCCAATGATGGCCGGGCCCTTGATCATCACCCCGTCCTCGATGACGGTTCCCTCGCCGATGAAGACCTGTTCCCCGATATAGGCGACTCCCTGGCAGCGGTTGTGCAGCCCGGGACGCAGGTGCTTCCGAAGATAATCCGCTATCTTGTTCAGCGCCTCCCACGCATACTCGCACCCGTCAAAAACCCCCGCGTGCTCCGTCTGGCTCAAATCAAACAAATCGGCTGCTTTGAACATGGGCGGCAGTCTAGCGCCCCCGCCCCCAAATGGCGATACATTTGCTCAGGTCCGGCGACAAAGTTCTCCGCAAACCATTGTAGGAGACGACGTGAGGAGTCTCTGATTGAGCATTGACAAAACCCGCGTTTCTTGTTCTCCTTATACTGCAAGGCAAGCGGCTTGAGCCAAACGCCGCCCGGGCCTTGCTTTTGTTGGCGGACAGCGGCGTCCCTTGGGCGGAAAATGAACGTGCGCTGCCAATGCGCGGACGGGGCCACAACGGGGTTTGGGAAACTGACCAGGCTCTCGCTACGTAAGGGAATTCTGCGCCCGTTCTCCTTTGCCCTCCGGCGATGCGCGACCCCCGCCCCCCCATCCCCGACTGGCAGGAGCCCGTGCAATAAGATCCCGACTTTTCGGCACCCCCTCCCTCAATTTGGACCGTTCCGTTCCGCCCCTCGCCCCTCCAACCCTCAACTCTCAACCCAATTATGAAACGCACCACAACTAAGCTGCTGGCGGGCCTGCTCCTGGCTGCCCTGGCCACGGCGGCGGTGACTCAGGCCATGGCCCAGGAATACACCTTCACCACGCTGGCCGGACCCGACGAGAGTCCTGGCGCCATTGACGGCACGGGCGGCGCGGCGCGGTTCAACACCCCGACCGGCGTGGCGGTGGACAGCGCGGGCAACGTCTATGTGGCGGACACCTGGAACCACACGATCCGGAAGGTCACGCCGGGGGGGGTGGTGACGACGCTGGCGGGCCTGGCGGGAAATGCCGGCAGCGCCGACGGCACGGGCAGCGCGGCACGGTTCTACTATCCGGAGGGAGTGGCGGTGGACAGCGCGGGCAACGTCTATGTGGCGGACTCCGACAGCAACACGATTCGGAAGGTGACGCCGGGCGGGGTCGTGACGACCCTGGCGGGCCTGGCGGGAAGCGCTGGCTGGGCCGATGGCACGGGCAGCGCGGCGCGGTTCAACGGTCCGCTCGGCGTGGCGGCAGACAGCGCGGGCAACGTCTATGTGGCGGACTACAAGAACTGCACGATTCGGAAGGTGACGCCGGGCGGTGTGGTGACGACCCTGGCGGGCCAGGCGGGAAGCTGGGGCGGCGACGACGGCACGGGCAGCGCGGCGCGGTTCGGCGAGGTAACTGGCGTGGCGGTCGACAGCGCAGGCAACGTCTATGTGGCGGACCTCTGCAACCACACGATTCGGAAGGTGACGCCGGGCGGGGTGGTGACGACGCTGGCGGGCCGGGCAGGGGCTTCGGGCAGCGCCGACGGCACGGGCAGTGCGGCGCGGTTCAACGAGCCATACGGCGTGACGGTGGACAGCGCTGGCAACGTATTTGTGGCGGACCTCCTCAACTTCACGATTCGGAAGGTGACGCCGAGTGGGGTGGTCACGACGCTGGCGGGCCTGGCGGGAAGCCCTGGCAGCGCCGACGGCACGGGCAGCGCGGCGCGGTTTGGCACTCATAACTGGGTCGGTGGTCCCGCCGGCGTGGCGGTGGACAGCGCGGGCAACGTCTATGTGGCGGACACGTGGAACTACACGGTCCGGAAGGTCACGCCGGGCGGGGTGGTGACGACGCTGGCGGGCCTGGCGGGAGGTCAGGCCAGCGCCGACGGCACGGGCAGCGCGGCGCGGTTCAACTCGCCATTCGGCGTGGCGGTGGACAGCGCGGGCAACGTCTATGTGGCGGACTCCTACAACCACACGATTCGGAAGGTGACGCCGGGCGGAGTAGTGACGACGCTGGCGGGCCTGGCGGGAAGCCCTGGCAGCGCCGACGGCACGGGCAGCGCCGCAGGGTTCTGCTTTCCATTCGGCGTGGCGGTGGACAGCGCAGGCAACGTCTATGTGGCAGACCAGGGCAACAACGCGATTCGGAAGGTGACGCCGGACGGGTTGGTGACGACGCTGGCGGGCAGCGCGGCGCGGTCCAACCAGCCATACGGCGTGGCGGTGGACAGCGCGGGCAACGTCTATGTAGCGGTTACTGGCGGCAACAGCATCGGCGAAGTGACGCCGGCGGGCGTGGCGACGACGCTGGGAGGCTTTTATGCTCCTTCTGGCGTGGCGGCGGACAGCGCCGGCAACGTCTATGTGGCGGACACCGGCAATAACACGATACGGAAGGTGACCCCGGGCGGGGGGGTGACGACGCTGGCGGGCCAGGCGGGAAGCTCTGGCAGCGCCGACGGCACCGGAAGCGCGGCGCGGTTCCTCAACCCATGGGGCCTGGCGGTGGACAGCGCCGGCAACGTCTATGTGGCAGACCGGGGCAACAACGCGATTCGGAAGGTGACGCCGGACGGGGTGGTGACGACGCTGGCGGGCATGGCCGGACAGCTCCTTTATGACCTGTGGGGTAACCCAACCGGTGGCTACTACGCCGACGGCACAGGCAGCGCGGCGCAGTTCTACTATCCGGCGGGAGTGGCGGTGGACAGCGCGGGCAACGTCTATGTGGCAGATACCTACAACAACACGATTCGGATCGGCCGTGTCGCCTGCCCGGATGCGCCCACGATTGACCTGGCTGTCGGGCCGGTCGGGCATTTGCGCCAACTGGACACCAGCCCCCAAACCGCCGTCGCTTGGCAGTGGCGCGTCATCCGCCGGCCCGCCGACTCGGTGGCCGTCATCTCTGCCGCCAATACTCGCAACCCGACGTTCACGCCCGATGTCGCGGATTTGTACATTTTCCGGCTGGACGCGACGAACGCCGCCGGGGCGGTCTGTATCCGGACGCTGGCCTTTACCGCGCTGCCAGGACCTCCGAGCATCCTAACGCCGCCTCTGACCCGGACCGCTGAGATGGGGTCAGTTGCCGGCTTCTGGGTGCGAGTGACGAATGCTGTGCCGGGAACAACTTACCAATGGTACTTTAACGGCACCAACGCGCTGGCCGGCGCCACCAACTCTTACGTTGCCCTGGCCAACGTCCAACCCGCCCTGGCGGGGGCCTACACGGTGGTCGTGACGGATATTTACGGGGCGGTGACCAGCGACCCGGCCCTGTTGAGTGTCATCCCTCCGGTCGACAGGAGAATCGTCCCCGCCGTCGGTTTGCCCGCCAGCTCCGGCAGCCTTCTGCACCTTGAATATGCCGACAGCCTGGTCGCCGCTGCCTCGCAGTGGTTCTCCCTTACCAACGCGACCCTGGGCGGCGGGCCGCAATTGTGCTTCGATCTTTCCCAGCCGCTGCCGGCGCAACGGTTTTACCGCGCCTGGCAGACCAACGGGCCGGCGCTCACGCTGGACCTGAGCCTGGCCACAGAGATTCCGCTCACCGGGGCGATCGGCACCTCGGTGCGCATTGATTACATCAACCGGTTCGGCCCGACCGACGCCTGGGCGACGCTGGACACCGTGACGCTGACCAACACGACGGAAGCTTACTTCGATGTCACCATGTTCCGGCAGCCCACCCGGCTCTATCGCCTGGTTCCGCTCCCGTGACGCCCCACCTGCCATCGGGGCGTCTCTCCATCGATGCACGCCAACAGCGTGCGGGCAGATCAGCCCAGGGCAACGCCCTGGGAAACGAGCCTCCAACGGCAAAGCCCGCCCTGCAAGGGCGGGGGTAGCTTCCGCGGCCTGCGCCCTTTCAGGGCGCCGGAGTGTAGGTCAAGAGCCGGCTTTCCCAGAGTGTTATCCTGGAAACGGTTTCCAGAGGTCCTTGCCCTTCCTGCACCGCACAGCGCGTCCTCGACGTAATGCCCGGCAGCGGCTATGGTGCGGCCGATGAGCTTGCCAGCCACCGAACCGCAGAACGCTCCGGATGCGCAGGGCCATTTTGGACCCTACGGCGGACGTTATGTGCCCGAAACCCTCATGCATCCGTTGCAGGAATTGGAGGAAGAGTATTTTCGCGCCCGGAAGGATGCCTCCTTCCAGCGCGAGTTGGACTACTACCTCAAGGAGTTTTGCGGGCGGCCCACGCCCCTTTACCTTGCCGAGCGCCTCACGCGGGAACTGGGCGGGGCCAGGATTTATCTCAAGCGCGAAGACCTGCTGCACACCGGGGCGCACAAGATTAACAACTGCATGGGCCAGATCCTGCTCGCCCGCCGGATGGGCAAGACCCGGATTATTGCCGAAACCGGCGCCGGCCAGCACGGCGTCGCCACCGCCACCGTGGCGGCCATGTTCGGCCTCAAATGCGTAGTCTATATGGGGGCGGTGGACTGCGAGCGCCAGGCCCTGAATGTCTTCCGGATGAAGATGCTCGGCGCGGAAGTCGTGCCCGTTACAGCCGGCCAACAGACCCTCAAGGAAGCCATCAACGAGGCCATGCGCGACTGGGTCACCAACGTGCGCACCACCCATTACATCCTGGGCACCGTCTATGGCGCCCATCCCTATCCGCTCATCGTGCGGAACTTCCAGCGGGTCATCGGAGACGAAGCCCGCCGCCAGATCCTCGAAAAGGAAGGGCGCCTGCCCGACACGCTCATTGCCTGCGTGGGCGGCGGCTCCAATGCCCTGGGCCTGTTCTATCCTTTCCTCGAGGACGCCCAGGTGAAGATGGTCGGGGTCGAGGCGGGCGGCGAGGGCCTCGCCGCCGGCAGACACGCCGCGCGTTTTCAGGGCGGCTCTCTGGGTGTCCTCCAGGGCACCCGCTCCTACCTCTTGCAGGATGAGTTCGGCCAGATCCAGCTTACCCACAGCGTCTCGGCGGGTCTGGACTACGCCGCCGTCGGCCCCGAGCACGCCTGGCTGCGCGACCAAGGGCGCGTCCAGTACACCTACGCCACCGACGACCGGGCGCTGGCCGCCTTTATGAGGTTGGCCCGCCTCGAAGGCATCATCCCGGCGCTCGAACCCGCCCATGCTGTCGCCGAAGCCATCGAGCGCGCCCCCAAACTGCCCAAGCACCACCTGGTCATTGTCAACCTCTCGGGCCGTGGCGACAAGGACGTAACCCAGGTTGCCGCCAGAGCCGGGTTGCAGGCCCCGCCGTAATTTGATACCTTCCCGCTGTTATATGCAGCTTGCCACTAAACATCGGTTCAGCGTCGAGGCCTATTACCGGATGGCCGAGACGGGCGTCCTTCGGCCTGATGCGCGAGTCGAACTCCTGGATGGAGAAATCATTGATATGTCACCCATCGGTCCTCCCCACGGGGGCGTCACCAATCGTCTAAACCAGTTTTTCACTCAGCGCGCCCAAGGCCGCTGGCTGGTGGCAGTTCAGAACCCAGTGCACCTGGACGAATACTCCGAACCGCAGCCCGACCTGATGCTGCTCCGGCCTGCGCTGGATTTTTATGGCACCCGGCACCCTGGCCCCGAGGCTGTTTTCTTGTTGATCGAGGTCGCCGCCAGCTCCCTCGCCTACGACCGCGGCACGAAACTCCCCGCCTACGGACGCGCAGGCATTTCGGAAGTCTGGATTGTCAACCTCGAGGACCAAACCATCGAGGTTTACCGCGAATCCCACTTGACCGGCTACGCCTCGACCACGCTCCTGCGCCCCGGCGAAAAGGCCCGCCCGCTTGCCTTCCCGGATGCCGCCGTGGACGTGGCCGAACTCTTCAAGCACTAGGCGCCGCGCAAAAACCCCAGGCAGAGCATTCCGACCACGGCACGGCTTTTTGCTGCGGTGGGAGCAACATCTTCGTAACTATTCGGCACCTGTCCACGTCCTTTGCCCAAAGCCGGCTCAAGCCGGCGCTCCGGAACGCCGGCTCCAGCCGGCTTTGCGCGCCCGTAGGCCGCGAAGCCTTCCGACCCCAGGCTGGAGCCGAAAGTGCTTGAGGCCGAACAGACCGCCCTTTCTCCACTTGCTCGTGAAGACCTTCAATCGGTCCGCCGCCTGATCCGTGGAAAGGTCGGAGTATCAGACCAAGTGCAAGTAGAATTTTCATAAATATTTCCAGACAGAACGGGAGCGTTGCCGTGGGGGACACGGCTTGCGATTTTTAGAGGGGCAGCGGGTGCGCGCCTGGAAGCAGGGAAAGGAACAGGGCCCTTAGAGCCTGTGGTGGCAGGGGAGCCAGCTCCCGACTGCGGACCGGTTTACAGACATCACGGCTGGGGCCTGCGCCGGTATTTGCCCCTCATGCCATGCCCACCGGATGGGAGTATCTTTGAGCAGCTTCCGGCCAACCCCACCACCTCCACCTCCGACCCCTCCACCTCCACATGTAGTGTTGAATCGGACGTTGTCGCCATCGTGACCGGGGGCCAGACGGGAACCGACAGAGCAGGCCTTGATTGGGCGATTGAGAACGGCATTCCCCACGGCGGCGGCTGCCCGAGGCCGAGTCGGGATTCCGACAAGCATTTTCAGGCTTGCAATGAACGAACCCGCCGCCGCACAGTCGGGCCAAGAGCGGCTGATTATGAACGGCTCACGCATAAGAGGACGGGGGAACTGGCGGCTTGGAAAAACTAACCAGCCGTCGCGGCAGGAGTACAGTTAGGCCATGTTCGCACATTTATGAAAGCCAGCATTGTCTGTATTCTATCTTGTCTGTCAGTTTGTGCTGCGGACACGAACGACATTCGAGTCGCCACCACGACAACCACAAACACCCAGCCAAGTTATTTGACTGGACAGTGAAACGTTCATGCAGCGATGTCCAGATCAAAGGCGTCAAGATAGCCGCAGCGGGCTGGACTGATTTTAGTGGCAAGGAATTTCTTGAGGATGGCGTTTTGGGGTAAACCACAGAGAAAATCCGGCCAGGTGTGACGGAGGGCCTGCGAGACGACCCACTCGGAGGGCGGTTTTTGCGGGGATACGGTGCGGATGTAGGAGTGGAAATTGAACCAGGCCACGCGCCGGAAACTCAGCGCCAGATATTGGAGCAGTCCCTGGGCGATGAGGCCCAACTGAATGTGCCGTTCGTAGGCGGCGAGCTTGCGGCGGACGTGCTCCCGGTAAAGCTCGGACTTGCGCTGCACATATTGCTTGCCGCTGCCGCGGTGGAGGGGATTCATGTCCTGCATCCAGAAGTGATACGCGTAGGCCCCGACGGTGTGAATGGCCTGCTTGAAGCTGACCTCAATCTTGAAGCGCCAGCCGTAAAGGCGAATAATCTCCAGCGGGGCCAAGGTCAAGTCGGTGCAGAGGAGGATCAAGTTCCCGCGAGTCGGGTGGCTCACCCAAACAAAGCGCACCAACTGACCCAAAGGGCGCCACAGCAGGTCGTGGCTCAGATAGCGGAGGCTGACGCCGGATTCCCCATAGACCGGGCTGGGGGCTTTGAGGAATTGCGCGCGGTAGCGAAACCAATCCTGGAGGGGAGTCTTGTGGCCATAGGCACGGCGTCGCCCGCGGCGCGGCTTGCGGGAACGCCGTGGGGAAGGCGGGAAATAAGCGACGGCGTTGGAGCGCACGCGCGTGACCAGGTGGTGACCCTCGGCCAGTAGCGAGCGGGCGAATTTGGCGGCGGCGTAATAGGCGTCGGCCACGACGGTCAAAGGGCCGTTCCAATGCAATCCGAGCAGCAAGGCGCTGAGCTTGTCCAACAGCGTGCGCCGGTCACGGGCGCTCCAGACGATGCCTTCGTGGATGCGAGCCGCCACCGGCACGGCCAGACAAACCCCGGCCACCTGCACCAGCAAGGCGACGGCCTGCAAGGAGTGCCCCATGATGAAGGAAGCCTTGGCATTGCAGCGGGATTCCTGGTGCAGGCTTTTGACCCCCGGCATTTTGCGGCCTTCCTTGGGGCGCTTGAGGCCATCGGCCAGCACGACCGGGCGGCCGTTGACCCGCACCAGGCAGCGGCGGAACAAGTGCTGGAGGGTCTGCCGCCACAATTGGGTCAAACGGTCCAGGTCCAGCGCAGGAGAATGGAAGAAGTGCAGCAGGCAGTAATAACTGGCGTCGGAGAGGCCGAGGCTGCGGATCAGGCTGGTCACGCCGGCCAAGTCGGGGCGCAGGCACAAAGCCGCCAGGACGACCACCAGCCACAGGAAGGTGGTGGTGCGGGAGCAGGCTGGGCGGAGGGGGCGGAGGGCGCGCAGCCAGGCCAGCCACAGGAGGTGCGAGCGTTTGGGAAAGGCGGGGCGAAAACAGAGGTTGCGCATATCCGATAGTATATTTATGCTATCGGATATGAAGACTACTCAAACGGTTAAGAAACTGGAAGCTCAAATCGCCCAAATTAAAGCCCAACTCCAAAAGCACGGAGCGATGCGCCCGGGCAGCCTCTCCCGCCAATACAATGTCTGCGGCAAATCCGGCTGCCGGTGCAAGGACCCCAAACATCCCCGCCGACACGGCCCCTATTACCAGCTCAACTACGTCTATCGCGGAAAAAAGACCTCCCAGTTCATCCGCCGAGCAATCCTCCGCCAGGTGCGGACTGAGCTGGCCAATTACAAACAGTTTCGGCGGCTTACGGAACAGTGGATTGGATTAGCCCTCCAGGTGGCTCAAGCCAAAGATAAACAGACCGCCTGAACCGCTCTGGCGAGGCGAGAACGTTTCACTGTCCAGTTATTTGACTACGGTTGATGTATTTACACGAGGCGGTCAGACCAATCTGGTTCGCCGCACTCAAACTAAGGATGGAGTGGTGCAGGCTCGCTCGCAGACCTTTTATCACAATGGAGTAGAAATGGGTCTCTATATCTATAACGGCTCCGAAACCATCATCGGTTCACTGCCGGGCGCACCTTATTTTCTCACTTATAGGTTAGATTCCTCCAATAAGACAAGGTCCGCAATAATCGGTACCACCAATGCCGTTATTTTGGATTCGTTCGCCTGCACAAACGGCGTTTTTTATCCCAAAGACAGTTCATTTATCCACGAAGCCAACAGTTTGCCCAAGCCCTCCTTTCCCCGCTGATTTATGACCGTTGACCGCCGGCATTACTGGCTCAACGCCAAGCCCGATCCGCAAAAGGAAGACAAAATCCGCGCCCTCTGCCAGGTCTGCCAGCCCCTCCGGCGCGAGTTTGAGTATGAGCGCCATGGCACCCTCTCGCTGCTGGCGGGCTTAGACGTAGCCGGTGGCAAGGTCAAGGCCCTCTGTCGGCCCACCCGCACAGAAACTGATTCTGTCAACTTGGTGGGCAAGCCGCTGCCAGGCCTGCCCGCCGGCTGATAGAATCCCCTCGCCATCCCTTAGCGAGGCTCCGCCTCAGACCGACGAGGCATGAACCGTTCTGGCGTGGGTGTCCTTCTCGGCGGCGCAGCGGTGATGGGCTCAGCAATTCCTCCGTGCCCAGAGCGTGGGTTGATGATGGGCCGCCAACCCGGGATCTGCCCCCGGGCACCAGAACGTCCCGCTCTATCCGTGAAATCCGTGTCATCTGTGGTCAGCTTCCAGTTTCGGCCTCGGCGGGCCCCGCACCACCCGCTTCCACGCCAGCTTGGCCTCCTTGTGAAGGGGTCGGTCCCGCATAATCACATGTTCTCACAGGCCGGTGCTCCTGAGGCGGTTCGCAGCGGAACCCGCGGGCACCCATGCACAATTGCCGGGCAATCCAGCCCCAGGTCATGGCCGTCTCCATCCGCAGGCGCTTGGCAATCTTGACCTTCTCCGGATTCTGCTCGCGGACCTTGCGAGCCACGGCCGACGGATAGCCAGGCCAGGTGAGCTTGTCAACGGGATTCGAGCGGCGTTCCTCGAGCAGGGCAGCCGCTCGCTCGGCACAGTTCCGGCCGCGACGACCGAGGGCCAAAAATATGCGGTTATGCGGAACTGACCCCATCATGACCATCACATTCTCATTAACTGACGCCTTTATTAAAATAATTTCAAGGGCGAAGCACCGGTCCGGGCGAAGCGCCCAGGTCCACGATCCGGATTTCTCCATCGCTCCGGCCTCCATTCAGAATCGAAACCAGGTCGCCCTCCGAGACGTACTTTGACAAGCTGAAGTACACGGCTCCGTAGTTGCCGTACCTTTTCGCGCCGCTCGAACGCATTAAGTCGGGCTGATACATATAAACGCACTTTCCGCGGTTATTGAAGGGCAGGTTGCTTGCCATCGACGAGTTGAACAAGGTATTCTGGCGGTACCAGCCGGATGTGCCCGGCAGCTCGTGGAAGCGCGTGAGCCTCGTGCCAGGCGGAAAGTGGCGCTGAAACAGGGCCACCAGGGCTTCGCGACAACGATCCACGGTGAAGGCCGGATCGTTCACGATTTCAACCCAGAACTCCGGCCGCTCCATGACGGGCAAGCGGCATAGCTTCCTCAGAGCTTCATCTACCGTGGATGCAGCCGCCTGGGGATTCTTGATTGCCAAAAGGTAGTGTTCAGAGAGGCGCGCTTGAGCCAGCCTCCTGACGATGTCGGCCTGCTTGGACCCGCTCTCACTTGAAGCCGGCACAATGTACGCCGCCGCAGGGTTTGGTCGCCGCTGCTGACACCCAGTACCTGTCATTGCCAGCGCAAGTGCAACAGCCGTCGCCCGTCTGAGGCGCATTAGACGACTCCCCTTCTGGGGCAAATGATCTGTGGCAGCCATTACTTTCCTTCGCAGCGGCGGCATAGGGGAAGGTACAAATCACGCGGTTAGGCGGCGTAAATAAATAAAGGTATCAACTTCTGAGAATCGTGGTATGATAGCTGCACATGAGTGCTATTGCCGCGCTGACGCAGAAGTTCAGGGCCATTTGGCCACTCCTAAATGAGCGGACCCGGCGCCTTACCGCCGCCAATGAAGCTATGCAGATGGGTTATGGCGGTGTCTGCGTGGTTCACCGGGCTTGTGGCTTGTCCCGCAAAGCCATCCTCAAGGGTATTGGCGAAATCGAGCGGGGCGACTCCTCGCTGGCGGAGCGCATCCGGCGCCCGGGCGCCGGACGCAAGAACCTCACGGTGTTGGATTCCGGGCTGGTGGCGGCGCTGGACAATTTGATTGAGGGCGGAACTCGCGGCGATCCGGAATCTCCCTTGCGCTGGGTCTGCAAGAGCACTCGGACCCTGGCCGAGGAGTTAAGCCAGCAAGCTCATCCGGTGAGCCACATGCGGGTGGCCCAACTGCTGCACGAGCAGGACTACAGTTTGCAGAGCAATCGGAAG
>CAVQND010000027.1:0-145366 GCA_963713735.1 uncultured bacterium | reverse complement strand
TAGCGCCATTCGGCTTCAGCCGGCTTTGCGCGCCCGTAGGCCGCGAAGCCTTCCGACCCCAGGCTGAAGCCGAAGGTGCTTGAGGCCGAACAGACCGCCCTTTCTCCGCTTACCCGTGAAGACCTCCAATCGGTCCGCCGCCTGATCTGTTGAACAACGTCTCCATTTTCGCCTTCACCCCGGGGTCCATTTTGATCAGGGGCGGCCAGGGCCGTTTGAAGCCTTCGCCCCGAAGCTTGCGCGTCGCATCGATGCCCATTTTGCTCCCCACGGCCAACTCGCTGGCGGCGTGATCGAGCACGTCGGCGGGGCCCCTGGTCAAAATCGTGTCGCGTTGCGGATCCGTGCAGGCGCACAGACGGAACAGCACTTCGCTCGTGTTGTGGACGTCAACGTCCTCGTCCACAACAACGATGTATTTCGTGAACATCATCTGGCCCATGCCCCAAAGACCGTGCATGACCTTGTAGGCCTGCATCGGAAAGGTCTTGCGGATGCTCACGAACACCAGGTTGTGAAACACGCCTTCAGCCGGCAGCGCCAGGTCAACCAGCTCTGGAAAGTTCAGCTTGAAGATCGGCAGGAACAGCTTTACCGAGGCCGTGCCCAGGTAGAAATCCTCCATCGGCGGCATCCCGACAATTGTCGCCGGATAGATGGCGTCCTTCCGCCGGGTGAGGGCGGTGAGATGGAATACCGGGTAGGGCTCGGGCAGCGAATAATAGCCGGTGTGATCGCCAAACGGCCCTTCCTCGCGCAACGGTTCCCGGGGATCCACGTAGCCTTCAAGGACAAAATCGGCGTTGGCGGGCACTTCCAGGTCGTTGGTCTCGCATTTCACCAGTTCAACCGATTTCCTGCGGAGGTAGCCGGCCAGCACAAACTCGTCGAGCCCGTCGGGCACCGGGGCCGTGGCGCAAAAGGTCAAGACCGGATCGCCGCCCAGGAACACCGCCACGGGCATGCGCGCGCCGGTTTCATAGTAACGCCGCCCATGGCGCGCCCCGACCTTTTGCAATTGCCAGTGCATCCCGGTCGTCCGCTCGTCATAGATCTGCATCCGGTACATGCCGATGTTGCGTGTCCCGGTGTCCGGGTCGCGCGAAACCACGCCGGGCAACGTGACAAACCGGCCTGCATCCAAGGGCCAGCATTTGAGAACCGGAAGGTCGAGGAGAGTGGGAACGGTTGTGTCCCTGGAGGTCTGAAGCGTCTCCAAAGCCGGCGCGGACGGCCAGGGCTCGACACGCCTGGCCGGGGCGTCGAACCTGTGGACAACCTCTTTGCACGGACCATCCTTGACGAGCTTGGGTTTGGCGTGGCGTAAATCCAGTGCCGTGCCAAGCAGGCGAATGGCCTCTCTAAGACTGCCCGGGGGCTGGGCCTTCATGAGCGCGCCAAGCTCGGCCGCAACCGCCTCAACCGATTCAGCCCCGAGGCTCAAGGCCATCCGCCGATGCGAGCCAAGAGTATTGATCGCAACAGGAAAGGGCGAGATTTGGCCGTTGACCAGAGGTTTTTCGATGAGCAATGCCCTGCCGCCACCCGGCTTTTTCATCTCGTAGTCCGCCAGCTCGGTAATCTCCAACTCTGTGGCCACGGGCTGAGAGATGCGCGCCAGCTCCCCGGTCTTTTCGAGCTTACTTGCAAATGCGGCAAAGGAATCGAAAGCCATGATGCGCCACAGCTTATCAGAGCGCCAGCCGCTGGCAACAACTCAGCCGCTGGTCACCCCAGCCGCATGGGCATAACGACGTAAAGGAACGGGCCGTTGATTTTCAGGACGCCGGGACTTAGTTCGTCAATCAATTCCATGAAAACTTCGTCGTCGGTCAAGGCCACCAGCGGATCAATGACGTACCTCGGGTTGAACGCGATGGCCAGTTGCGCCCCTTTATAATTCAGCGTCAGCGTTTCCTTGGCCTCGCCAATATCCGGCGAGTTGGCCGTGATCTCCAGCTTGTTCTTGTCGAACGTTAGCCGCACCGAGTTGGCCTTCTCGCTCGTCATGATCTCAGCGCGGCGCAGGGCGTGGAGAAATTCCTCTCGCGGCAGTGCAATCCGTTCCTTGGCCTCGCCGGGAATGACCTGGCGGTAGTTCGGATAATTGCCCTCAATCAGCTTCGTCACAATAAGCACATTGCCCCCCTTCTCGTCTTTAAGAGAGAACGAGGCCTGATTCTCCGCGTAGCGGATTTCAACCTCGCCTTTCTCTTGCAAGAGGCGGTTTAGCTCATTTACCGTCTTGGCTGGAACGATGAACTCGCCTTGGCTTTGCTCGGAAATATCTGCTTCCTCATCTACCAGCGCCAGCCGCCGGCCATCGGTGGCGACCATCGTCATCTTATGGTCTTTCAGGCTGAGAAAGATACCATTGAGTACGTAGCGCGACTCATCTGTAGAAATGGCAAATGAAGTTTTTCTCATCATGCCTTTGAGCGTTTCCTGTGGCAGCACAATCTTCTTGTCGTCTTTGAACTGCGGCATTGGCGGAAATTCCTCGGCGCTTAAACCGTTGATCTTGTAAAACGAGGCCCCGGAAGAAATGCTGCAGTTGTTCTTCTCGTCCACGTTCAGGTCGATCTCCAGATTCGTCAACTCACGCGTAATGCCAAAGAGCTTCTTGACCGGAACCGTTGAGGCGCCCGGTTTCGTCACCTTGGCTTCGACGGTGCAGGAGATCGTGACATCCAGGTCCGTCGCAGTGAGCGCCAGCCGGTCATTCTCAGCGCGCAGCAAGACATTCGACAGAATTGGAAGCGTGGTCCGCGTGCTGACCACGTTCTGGACTGCTTGCAGCCCATTGATGATTTGCTCCTTTGAGATCGTCAGGTTCATGGGTGCTTAATATTTATCTGTTCTAGTCTAAAACTCTATCCGTATTAAGGGCTGTGAATAAGGCAAACAACTCTGACTGTCAAGGTTTCATGGACCTTTTGCGTAAAAAGAAATCCGAGGTTAAGTGGAGAATGCCGGTGAAAAACCGGCCCTGGCCCTGAGTTGTTCACACCTTTCACAATTCATTCACTGGAAATCCCCATGGTATCGGCTTGAAACTGGTCATGGCACCTCTACCGACGAGCACCGTGCACGACGGATAACTTGCGGCAGAATGGCCTCTACACGCTCGACCTCAGCAGCCGTGGACTCCCGGCCAAGAGAGAAACGGACCAGGGAATAAGCCAGGCGCTCATTAAGACTTAGAGCGCGAACGACATGCGAGGGCTCTAGCGACCCGGTGGAGCAAGCGGAGCCGCTTGAGACGCAGACCCCCTCTAAATCCAGGCTCGCCAACAAGGCAATACTATCAGTGCCCTCGACGACAAAAGAGACTGTGTTCGCAAGTCGTTGCTGGCGCGATCCAACCGTTTGCACGCCTTCCAGATGATCCAGGAGGCTCACCAAACGGTCCGTTAAGGCCAGGAGCGGAGCTCTCGGGAAAACAGGCTCGCGGACAAACCGTTCAAGGGCTTCCACCAGGCCAATGATGCCGGCCAGATTCTCAGTTCCAGCTCGGCGCTCGTTCTCGTGACCACCGCCAAACTGAAGCGGCTCTGGCAGTAAAGGCGACTTGACGAAAAGAGCCCCGCACCCTTGGGGCCGTGCATCTTGTGCGCACAGATTGACACCAGATCCGCGTTAAACTGCTGAATACTTCTAAAAGGCTCCTTACCTAGCCATTGAACGGCGTCAGTGTGAAATTTGACGCCGTGGTCCCGGCAGATCGCCCCCAATTCACTCACCGGTTGGACCGTGCCGATCTCGTTGTTCACGGCCATAATGGAAACCAGGACAGTGTCAGGGCGCAAGGCCTTTTCGAGAGCGTTAGGCGAGGCCAATCCCTGGGTGTTTACAGGCAAATAACTCACTTCGAAACCCTCTTTTCTCGCCAGGTAATCGCATGAGCGCAACACCGCGCGGTGCTCGATCGTGGAGGTAACGATATGACGGCCCTTGGGCCGGAGCAAACGAGCAGTGCCGAATATGGCAAGGTTGGCACTCTCGGTGCCCCCGCCTGTGAAGATTACTTCGCTGGCTCTACAGCCCAGAACACAGGCCGCCCTCTCACGCGCGTCATCCAAAAACGAGCGGGCCCGCCGCCCTACATGATGGATGCTCGACGGATTGCCCCAGATTTCGCCTAAAAAAGGCAGCATCGCCCCTCGAACCTCAGAGTCGAGCGGCGTCGTGGCGTTATAGTCGAAATAGATCGTTTGCATCGTCCAAGGCATGCTACGCCACCGCACGGGTCGAGTCCAGGGGGCGAGCTCGGCAATGAATAAAGCGCCCCAGGGCCGATTTCTGCTTTCCTTTTGGATATTCCTGCATAATGTTTGCTCCATCCATGAATGATATTGATATTGAGATCTTGAAGGGCATCGCCAATCAGTTGCGGATTCACTCGATTGCGGCGACGACCGCGGCGGGCAGCGGGCATCCGACCTCGTGCTGCTCGGCGGCGGATCTGGTCGCGACGCTGTTCTTCGGGCACATGCGGTACAACCCCAAAGATCCGCATTACTATAACAACGACCGTTTCATTCTCTCGAAAGGCCATGCCGCGCCTCTGCTTTACGCGGCTTGGGCCGAGACCGGTCTTTTCCCTGCCGAGGACCTGCTCAAGCTCCGCCAACTCGGCTCGGACCTCGAGGGTCATCCTACGCCACGCCTGCCCTTTGCGGACGTGGCGACCGGCTCGCTCGGCCAGGGGCTAAGCGTCGGGGTCGGCATGGCCCTGTGCGCCCGGTTGGACCGCCTGGACTACCGCACCTACGTGCTGCTGGGCGATGGCGAATGCGCGGAAGGCTCCGTCTGGGAGGCCGCCTCGCTGGCCGGCTATCATCAACTCAACAACCTGATCGCCGTCGTGGACGTCAACCGTCTCGGCCAGAGCCAAGCCACCGCCCTGGGCCACGACCTGCACACCTACAAGAAACGCTTCGAGGCCTTCGGC
This sequence comes from uncultured bacterium, assembly GCA_963713735.1. Taxonomy (GTDB): domain Bacteria; phylum Verrucomicrobiota; class Verrucomicrobiia; order Limisphaerales; family UBA8199; genus CAVQND01. The sequence continues at coordinate 140,412 of CAVQND010000027.1, read as the reverse complement.
TGGCGCACCGAGGAAATCGATGGACACGACATCGAGGAAATGCTCGAGGTGCTCGCCGCGGTCGGTCTGGGCTCCCAACCCCTGGTCATCCTCGCCAAGACCCTTAAGGGGGCCGGCGTCTCGTTCCTCCAGGACAAAGAAGGCTGGCACGGCAAAGCCCTCTCCCAGGAAGAGGCCGCCCGCGCCATCGCCGAACTGCGGCCCACCGCCAAGTCCGGCATCGGCCATCCAATCCCTCCTCCCAGCCTCTTGCCCCCGCCCAAAAACGACCCGCCCGGCGGCTATCCTGCCCCGGCCTACAAGCTGGGCGACAAAGTTGCCTCGCGCGAAGCCTTCGGCAGTGCCCTGGTCCGCATGGGCGAGGTGGACCCGCGCATCCTCTCCCTGGACGGCGATACGAAGAACTCCACATACTCCGAGAAGTTTTTCAAGAAATTCCCCAACCGTTCCATCGAGTGCTTCATTGCGGAACAGAACATGGTCGGCGTGGCCGCCGGTTTCAGCACCCGCGGCAAAGTCCCCTTCGCTTCCACCTTTGCCGCCTTCTTCACCCGCGCCTTTGACCAAATCCGCATCGCCGGCATTTCCGGCGCGAACATCAAACTGGTCGGCTCTCACGTCGGCGTCAGCATCGGCGAGGACGGCCCCTCCCAAATGGGTCTGGAAGACCTGGCGATGATGCGGGCGGTGGCCGGCAGCGTCGTCCTCTACCCCAGCGATGCCGTCGCTGCCGAGAGATTGACCGAACAGATGGCCATGCACAAAGGCATTTGCTTCCTCCGCACTTCCCGGCCCAAAACCCCCGTCATCTACAACAACAACGAGCCCTTCCCGATTGGCGGCGCGAAAGTTCTCCGCCAGGCCCCCGGCGACCGTGTCACCGTCGTCGCCGCTGGGGTCACCTTGTTTGAAGCCCTCAAGGCCGCCGATCTCCTCAAAAACGAGGGCCTCGGCATCACCGTCATTGATGCCTACAGCATCAAACCCCTGGCCCGGGACATTATCAGGGACGCCGCCCGGAAGACCAACAACCTCGTTCTCACCGTCGAGGACCATTATCCCCAAGGCGGCCTAGGTGACGCCGTGGCCGGTGAACTCAGCCTCGAGGGTGTCAAAGTCCATAAACTGGCCGTCTTCGAGTTGCCCCGTTCCGGCAAGCCCGAAGAACTCCTCGCCAAATACGGCCTCGATGCCAACGCCATTGTGAGCAAGGTCAAAACCATGGGCTGAGTGGAGGTCACCGTCAATGCCCCCCTGGCCAACGACCGCTTTGCCTGGTCGGTTCCGGAAGGGTGGAAAGAATGGCGCGCGCCCGAAATCGAAGAGGGCCTGTTGAAGCCCGGCACGCCGGCGCCGGATTTCGAGTTGACGTCAACCGATGGCGGCAAGATCAAACTGTCGAACTTCCACGGCCGGGTTGTTTGGCTCAACAAATGGCGCTGTGGCTGACCGGAAAATCGCGCTGGATTACCTCAAAGCCAACCGGGTGAGCTTCCCCATCGTGCTCGACACCTCCGAGGCGGCCCAGCGCGCCATGAGCCAATACGAGACGCTCGAGGGCATGATGGCCGTCCCGATGACTTACGTCATCAACCGGGAAGGCAAGGTCCTGGACGCCTGGTACGGCTTCGAGAAAAGCCGGGAGCAAAAAGCCCTCAAGAAGCTCGGCTTTTGACCCATGTCAGGCTTAGCATGTCAGACATGAAGACGCTAACCATGCTGAGCAAACAACCGGCCAACCAGGACGCTGAAGTGCTCGCGCAGTTTGAAGAGGATCGCCGGCGCCAGCGCGCTCGTGAACAGACCTTGGGAAACCTAAAATGAGGTTCGTTGCCGACAAGAGGGGACTGGTCAAACTCGCGACACGGAAGGCCCGCGCCTGAGCCCGTCCTTAAGGCTCGTGCAAATATCGATTGGAATTGTTTTATCCGCGTGCACGGCCAAAAGTGGGAGTTGGGGAAGACGCCATCTCGCACCTTGGCCCAGGCGGAGGAGGATCGCTTGAATTGGCTGGTGTTGATGGTGGACGCTCCGGTGGGGATCTCAGGCGCGGCTCTTCGTGGAGTGCCTGCATCAGGGAATTGAACCGGGGGTTGATTTCCGTGCGCCGCGTGGCGGGGTTGCTGAACTGCACGATTGAAGACCTGGAGGTTCTGTTCCGCGAACACGGCATGGAGCCGCCGTTCGACCTGTGACCGAGGATGAAAAAGGGCGAGCGCGTTCTGGTTGACACCATGGCGATCATCGAGGCCTTCGGCCCCCGCCGCCGAATTCCTCTCCCGTAGAACTTATGGGCAAACCGCAGTGGCATCCCCACGATGGGTTTGGCTGCGGGCCCATGGTGAAATCGAGACGGCCGCCGTTTCTCACTTCCCGAGAGGGCAGCCACGGCTGGTCCCAGTTCTTGCCGTTGAGCCGGGCGGATTGAATGTAGATGTTCTGGGCGGACAGGTTCTGCGCGGTCATGCTGAATCTTTTGCCGTTGGAGAGGTGCAGCACGGCTTTTTTGAGGGCGGGGCTGCCGATGACGTAGTAGTCGCTGGCGGGGCAGAGCGGATAGAAACCAAGGGCGGTAAAGAGGTACCAGGCGGACATCTGTCCGCAATCGTCGTTGCCGCTTAAAGAATTGGGCTTGTTGCCGTATTGCGTGCGCAGGATTTCATGGAGACGCTGGGCCGCTTTGCCGGGCTGGCCGGCGCAGGAATAGAGATAGACGATGTGATGGCTCGGCTCGTTGCCGTGCCAGGTACTCGCCGATGCGGCCCTGGATGTCGTCCACGCCTTTGCTTTCGTCCGCCTCCTTGAAGGTGAAGAGGGCGTCGAGTTTCCGGGTGAATCGAGTCCGGACCGCCAAAGAGGGCGATTAAGCCGGGCACATCCTGAGGCACATACCAGGAGTACTGCCAACTGGTGCCTTCGGTCACGTCATTGGCGCGGGAGTTCTCGTCGTAGAAATGAGGGTTGAAGGGGGTGCGCCACTGGCCGTTGCTGTCCCTGGGGCGCATCAGGCCCAGGGACGGGTCATAGAGGTTGGTGTAGTTCATGGCCCGGGCCATGAATTGGGTGTAATCCGCTTTCTTGCCCAGGGCCTTGGCCATTTGCGCGATGCAGTAATCGTCGTAGGCGTATTCGAGGGTTTTGGAAAGCGACTCGTTTTCGAGGTCGAAGGGGACCCAGCCCAGTCTTCGATAGGCGGCCAGGCCGTCATAATCGAGGTTCATGGCGGTCCGCTTGACGGCGGCGTAGGCTCGCTCCGGGTCGAAGCCCTTGACGCCCTTGAGGAAGGCGTCGGCGATGACGGAGGCGGCGTGGTAGCCGATCATGCACCAGGTTTCGTTGCCTTGCAGAGACCAGACTGGCAGGAGGTGGTCCACGCTCTGGTCGTAGTGGGCCAGGAGGACTGGATCATGTCCGAATCCCGTTGGGCCTGCAGGAGCGCAAAGAGCGGATGGACCGCGCGGTAAGGCGGCGTAAATAAATAAAGGTATCAAGTTGGTTCACCCGTGAGGCTCGATGGTATAGTTCCACTCACCATGGAACTTGTTAGGCTTTAGGTTCACTTGCTTCATCTGCTCGCGTGAGACTTTTCTACCCGTCGGATACTTTCGACAATCCAGCCGGCAGGTCACCGTCAATCCTTTGGCCGTCGTTGTGCTGGCAATCAGGTTCACGACCGTCTGGTAATCTCGCAACGGTTCACCGCGCCAGTTGGACGAAATGAACGAAAAGAGTCGGTGTTCGATCTTGTTCCACTTGCTGGTGCCGGGCGGAAAGTGGCAGATGGAAAGGCACAGCCCACTTTCGTCGGCAAAGCCCTGCAACTCGAGTTTCCAGAGTCGCAGCCGCCACCCATTGCTGCCTCCGCCATCGGCGGTGATCCACAGCGTCCGGACCGCAGGATAAAGTCTTCGCCCTTCAAAGCGCCACCACCCACGAATCGAGGCCACCGCAAAGGCCCCCGTGTCATGGTCGGTGCCCACGTTTACGAATCCGCTGTTGCGCCCCAAGTCATAGATGCCGTAGGGATAGGCGCGAGGCACTTCGGGACCCGGGAAGTCGTGCCCCTTGACCCGTTGCGGTTGTTTCGCCACACGCCATTGTTGGCCGCTATTGGCGTAGTTGCCCACCAGTTCCTTCTTCTTGGTGTCCACCGAAATGACCGGCTCCCCCGCCGCCAAGGCCCGCTTCACGCACCGGTTGATATGCCGAAATTGGGCGTCGCGGTCCGGGTGGTCCTCCCCTTCCTCCAGCTTCCGATTGCTCTGCAAACTGTAGTCCTGCTCGTGCAGCAGTTGGGCCACCCGCATGTGGCTCACCGGATGAGCTTGCTGGCTTAACTCCTCGGCCAGGGTCCAAGTGCTCTTGCAGACCCAGCGCAAGGGAGATTCCGGATCGCCGCGAGTTCCGCCCTCAATCAAATCGTCCAGCGCCGCCACCAGCCCGGAATCCAACACCGTGAGGTTCTTGCGTCCGGCGCCCGGGCGCCGGATGCGCTCCGCCAGCGAGGAGTCGCCCCGCTCGATTTCGCCAATACCCTTGAGGATGGCTTTGCGGGACAAGCCACAAGCCCGGTGAACCACGCAGACACCGCCATAACCCATCTGCATAGCTTCATTGGCGGCGGTAAGGCGCCGGGTCCGCTCATTTAGGAGTGGCCAAATGGCCCTGAACTTCTGCGTCAGCGCGGCAATAGCACTCATGTGCAGCTATCATACCACGATTCTCAGAAGTTGATACCTTTATTTATTTACGCCGCCTAAGTGTCCCAAAGCGAGAAGATGGTGTAGTTTCTGAATCCTTTGGCCTGATGAATGTTGGAATCCAGGCCGCGATATTCGCCGGTAACGTCCTGGTAAAGGTTGGGGGTGAGGTAGAGATGATACATCGCGGTATAAAACGTCTCTTTGTCCTCTTGAGACCCCTCGATTTGGATGCCGGCCAGCTCGCGGTCCCACCGGGCGCGGGTCCGCTCCACGACGCGCTCGAAATTCCAGTCGCCGGGCGGGATTTCGGCATCCAGGTTCTGCAGGGCGTTGGCGGCGCTGATGGCCGAGACGGCGACCTTGACGAGGATGGCGTCGCCCGGCCGGGTCCTGTATTCTGCCAGGAACTGGAGGTTCGTGCCGGCGGCCTCGTTGCGGCTGCGGAAACGATAGGTGCCGTAGCTGTCATAGCGGACCTCGGCGCCATTGCTCATAATGCGACAGCGCTCGAAGGGCCTCGAATAACGCGCGGCAAAATACAAGTAGCGTTCCCTGGCCCACCCGTTGACCAGGTGGAAACCGGTGATCGTGGCGCGGTCTTCGACCCGGACATGGGACCAGATGAGCCGAAAGCGCTTGCCGCTCAGAAAGTGCTCCAGGTCGGTCATGAGGCAGGCCTGGTCGCTCTCCGGGAAGGTGAAGCGCATCATGCCGGCGCGTTCACCGGCGGTCAACTCGACCGTCACGCCGTTGTTGAGCAGTTTCACCTTGTAGTACCCGGCCGAGGCCGACTCCTGGTCGTGAGAATAACGGGCGCGATAGCCGGCGTCGGGATTTTCCTTGGCGCCGGCGTCCAGTTTGGGCTGGCCGACCTGGGGCATGAACAGGAAGTCGCCCAGGTCGGGGATGCCCGTGCCCGAGAGATGCGTGAGGGTGAAGCCCATGATCGAGGTGTCCGCATACTCGTAGCCCGAGGCCGTTTCCCAGAGGTCACGCTCCGTATCGGGGCCCAGTTGAATCATGCCGAAAGGGGCCGAGGGTCCGGGGTAGGTATTGCCTTCGCCTTGGGTGCCCACCATGGGTCGGATGTAATCCGAGAGCCGAGGCTCGGCCGCCCGCGCGGGGGCCTCAGACCCAATCCAAAGGCCTGCCGCCAGGAGCAGCAACGCGACGGGTGGGGAAATGCAGGGTTCCATTTTCATAGCTCTTCGCTTCTTGCAGCTTCATACTAACTCACCGTGCGCGCCCGGACAACACTAACCTCCGGGGACGCCAATTCGCGATTGTGCGCAGTGTGAAACATGTTATTCTTTAGCGGTGAAAACGATCACGATTCGAGATTTGCGACAGCGCTGGCCCGAGGCGGAAGCGGCCTTGGAGGTGGAGGACGAAATCCTCATCACACGCGACTCCAAACCGGTGGCCAAGTTGGTGCACATCGCGGCGGAGGCCGGCAAGCGCCCGCGCTGGAACGTGGACGAGCATGGGCGCTGGCAAAAAAGGGTTTCCGGTGGAAAGATGTCGCGCAGTGACGCGGCCCTGGCGGCAAGCCGCGCCGACCGGACCTTCGCGAGCAGGCGCAAATGATCTATCTCGACACGAGTTGTCTGCTCAAGCTGCTGCGGGAAGAGCCGGAAAGCGCGGACGTGCGCAGCGCCGTGGACAGCGAGGAAGTGGTGGTGGTCTCATCCCTGACCGAACTGGAGGCGGAAGTGCAGTTGAAGGCGGCGGCGGTCGGCGGCGAGATTCGCGTCAGCCAGTGGAGGCAGTATCAGGCGAGGCTCGCGGCGATGCGCAGCTTCGATCCATTTCACTTCCGGCAGTTGCCGGCGGCGGTTTTCTCGACGGCGTTGCGGCAACATCGGCATCCCCAGGCGGTCTATTGCCGTTCGCTCGACCGCCTTCATCTCGCCGCGATGGAGGAGCTGAAGCTGAAGAGGCTCATGACACTGGACGATGTTCAGGCCAAGGCCGCCTCGGCGCTGGGTTGCCAGGTTGTGCGCCCTGGGCGCAAGTGAGCATTGACGTTAAACGGGGGGACTCAGACGCCCAGTTCACGTTTCACTTCCACGAACGCCCGGACGGCGCATTCCAGATCGTCGCGCGAATGGGCGGCGGAGACCTGCGCGCGGATGCGGGCCTTGCCCTGGGGCACGACCGGGTAGGAGAAGCCGATGACATAGACCCCGCGCGCCAGCATGGCGTCGGCAAAACGCGTCGCCAGCGCCGCCTCGCCCAGCATGATCGGGACAATCGGGTGCGTTCCGGGCAGGATATTGAATCCGCGTTGCCCCAGTTCCGCGCGGAAGAATTTGGCATTGTCTTCCAGTTTGTCGCGCAGGGCGGTCGAGGCCATGAGCAGGTCAAGCACTTTCAAGGCGGCGCCGACGATGGGCGGGGCGAGCGTGTTTGAGAAGAGATAGGGGCGAGAACGCTGGCGGAGCAGTTCAATGAATTCCTTGCGGCCGCTGGTGTAGCCGCCGCTGGCGCCGCCCAACGCCTTGCCCAGCGTGCCCGTCAGGAGGTCGATCCGGCCCATGACCTGGTGGTACTCGGGAGTGCCCCGCCCGGTCGGGCCCATGAACCCGACCGCGTGCGAGTCGTCCACCATCACCAGCGCGTGATATTTCTCCGCCAGGTCGCAGATGGCGCGCAGGTTGGCAATGTAGCCGTCCATCGAGAACACGCCGTCGGTGGCCACCATCCTGAACCGGGCGTTTTGGGCTTCCTTGAGCTTGGCCTCGAGGTCGGCCATGTTGTTGTTCTGATAGCGGCAGCGCTGGGCCTTGCAGAGCCGGATGCCGTCAATGATGCTGGCATGGTTCAGCTCGTCGGAGATGATCGCATCTTCCGGCCCGAGCAAGGTCTCGAACAGCCCGCCGTTGGCGTCGAAACACGAACTGTAAAGAATCGTGTCTTCGGTGCCGAGGAACCGGCTGAGCTTCTGCTCCAGCTCGTGGTGCGGGCTCTGGGTGCCGCAGATGAACCGCACGGAGGAGAGGCCGTAGCCCCAGCGGTCCAGCGCCTCATGGGCGGCCTGGATGACGGCGGGGTGCTCCGCCAGGCCCAGGTAGTTGTTGGCGCACAGGTTGAGCACCGGGGAACTGCTGCCGGCGACACGAATATGCGCATCCTGCGGGGTGGTGATGACACGCTCGCGCTTGTAAGTGCCGGCGGCGCGGATTTCATCGAGCTGCCGCAAAACGTGTTTCTGCATCGAGCCAGTCATCTTTTTTCGCAGGTTAAATGTGTTAAGCAAATTATTTCCAGTTCAGGACCACCTTGCCGGATTTGCCGGAGAGCATGACCTCGAATCCCCTTTGGAATTCCGTGTAGTGAAAGCGGTGGGTGATGACGGGTTTGATATTTAGGCCGCTCTGGAGCATGACGGTCATTTTGTACCACGTCTCATACATTTCGCGCCCGTAAATGCCCTTGATGGTGAGCATCGAGAAGACCACCGTTTGCCAATCGATGGCGATTTCCTTTTCCGGGATTCCAAGCATCGCGATCTTGGCGCCGTGGCTCATGTTGGCCAGCATGTCCCGGAAGGCCGAGGCGTTGCCGGACATCTCGAGGCCGACGTCGAAGCCCTCGTGCATCCCGAGTTCCTGTTGCACCTCCTTAAGGTTGCGTTTCAACGGGTTGACCCCCAGGGTCACCCCCATCCGGCGCGCCAATTCCAGCCGGTCTTCGTTGACGTCCGTAATGACGACGTAGCGCGCCCCCGCATGCCGGACCACCGCCGCCGCCATGATCCCGATCGGCCCAGCCCCGGTGATCAGCACGTCTTCCCCGAGCACCGGGAAGGAGAGCGCCGTATGCACCGCGTTGCCGAAGGGATCGAAGATCGAGGCCACGTCCCGGTTGATGCCGTTGCTGTGCACCCATACGTTGGTCATCGGGAGGGCCAGGTACTCCGCAAAGGCCCCGGGGCGATTGACTCCGATGCCCTTGGTGTCCGCGCACAGGTGCCGCCGCCCCGCCAGGCAGTTCCGGCACCGCCCGCACACCACGTGCCCTTCCCCGCTGACCACCTGGCCCGGGAAAAAGTCCTTTACGTTCGACCCCGTCTCCACAACCTCCCCGACGAACTCGTGCCCTACGACCATCGGCACCGGAATTGTCTTCTGCGCCCACGCGTCCCATTTGTAAATGTGCACGTCCGTCCCGCAGATCCCCGTGCGGTCGATCCGGATGAGCACGTCGTTCAAGCCAATCTTCGGCTCCGGCACTTCTTCCAGCCAAAGCCCCGGTTCCGCTTTTCTTTTGACCAATGCTTTCATAGTTCAGCACCCAGCTTGTTAGCATCGATCAACTCCGGGCGCAACGCCACCGTTGTGCTCCCGGCATTTTCATTTCTTGTCAAACCCGGCCATGCCCGGTAGGCTGCCGCCAACCGCTAAATTCATTGAATGCTATGAAAAATACACATATCAGTCTGTGGCTGGTGATTGCCTTGGCGACTCCGGTCCTGCGGCTGGGTGCTCAAACCGAGCCCGGCAAGCCGCTTCCCGACAAACCGGACCGCCAGGGCTGGATCCGGCTCTTCGATGGCAAGACCTTGAGCGGGTGGACCGCCCCGGACCCCGGCCGGTGGGAAATGAAGGACGGCGTGGTCATCGGCCAGGGGCCGACAAGCCACTTATTCAGCCCGCGCACTTACACCAATCTCGAGTTCAAGTCCGAGGTAAGGCTCAACCACAGCGGCAACAGCGGCATGTACATCCGCGCGGCGCTGGGCAAGGGCTGGCCCAAGGGCTACGAGGCACAGTGCGAAAACTTGAGCCCTGACCCGCAGAGGACCGGCAGCCTCTACAACTTTCATAAGGTGACCGAGCAACTCGTCCCGGACGACACCTGGTGGACGCAGCATGTCATCGCCATCGGCAATCGCTTTATCATCAAGATTAACGACAAGATCGTGACCGATTTCGTCGACCAGAAAAACACTTACGTCTCCGGCCATCTGGCCCTTCAGCAACACAACGATGGAAGCGTGGTGATGTTCCGCAACACCGTGGTCAAGCGGTTGCCGGACGACGAAAAAGCCGCGTGGGCCATCGCGAAGAAGGACATGCCGGATATCAAGTAATTCTTTGATTCAAGATGACAAGCCACTCCTGACGGAGCTGTCGCGCACGCCCCAGTACCTACCTCCCGGAACCTGGCTCTACCACCCAGAAGCTGCGGAAGGCCTGCCGGCGCCGGTCCGGCACCAGCTTTCCGGTACGCTGTTGATGAGGCGCGTGCCATTGTCGCTGAGGATTTGGACTTCGCGCAGGCCGGTTTGCGGATAGATGATAATCGCTTCGGGCTGGTAATTTTGGAGGTGTCTCACGGTCAGCGGTTCCGGCGGGGTGCCGGGTCCTTTCCAGCGGTAAAACCGGAATGGGCCGCCGCCGTGCCAGGCGCCGGCGATGATGAGATAGGTGCCTTCGTAGAGGGCCATATCGCGGATACCCAGCCCCCCCAGGTCCAACAGGATGGGCGCGTCAAACCTGGCGGGATGACCTGCGATGACCTCATTGGGGTTGAGCAGCGGGGCCAGCAGCGCCTTTCCCCGGGGCACCGGGTTGCGGAAGCCGACGAGCAGATGCCCTTCGGGCGTTGCGGAGAGCCCCTCGATGTTCAGCGCGCCCTTCTCCTTAGGCGCGTGGAGCGAGGCCTCCTCGAGGTGGAACGGTCCATACCTTGGGTTGTCCTCCAAATCCTCCAGCAGCGTCTTGCATGGTTTGCCCACCGGCGTCAGTGTTACCTGGCCGTCCGCCACCTTGATATTGGTCGCAAAGAACCGGTGGCGGTTGCGGCGCAGCTTGCCGGCGCGGTTTCTCCCGTGCGAGCCCATCCAGAAGGCGCGATCGCCAATCCGGGCGGCGGCCTCCAAATCCGCTTCCAGCGACTTGCCCTTATGCTCCAGCTCCAGGAACGCGTTGCAGTCGAACTCCCTGAGCGGCATGCTGGCCTGGTCGGCCCGGTACAGGCGCAGGACGTTGTCCTCGTCGCTGGCGACAACGAAGAGATTCGAGCTGATGGCCACCGCCCCCGAGGCGTCGCACATCCCCGAGTATTGCATGGGCCGCTCGAGCCGCAGTTCCTCGCTGCCCAGGGCGCAGAGCGGCAAAACCGCCGGCAAACCCAAGGCCGCAGCCCGGAATCCCAGGCCAATCCAGGCGAGCCACACTCGAAGAGAGCCTAGCGACGCGCGCATGGAGTTACCCTGCCAGACAGCGGCGGAGGAGACAAGCGCCTTCGACTTCCGGATCAAGACAAGGGCGCACGGCAGATCTCTTCTGACGCCGCGCCTGCCGCATAAATGCGGCGTTCCGGCTGGCTCGTCAGGATGAGGTTACAATTCCTGCGATCGCGCGGCGGAGGAGTTCGGTCCCGCCTTCTTGCTCACCGCCCAGAGCCAACCGTTCTTGGAAGCGATGTAGAGAGTTCCATTGGCCGCCACCGGGGTGGCATAGATGGTTGAGGCCCACGTTCACCTGGCTAAGGAGGTTCTTCTCCTTGCCCGCCGCCAGGACATACAATCCTCTGGGCGTAGGCATATAGACTTTGCCATCGGCTGCCAGCGCGGAGCCCCAGACGGCGGAGTTGGTTTCGAAGACCCAATAGCACTGGCCCGTCTCAGCATCCAGACAGTGGAGGCGGCCGCCAACATCGCAGATATAGACCAGACCGTCGGCGATGGCGACCGTGGAAAGGGTCCGATCCAGACCCTGGTAGGTCCAGAGCCTGCCCGTCCGGGTGACGTCCCCCGTTTGGGTGGCGTTCGATGCAGTGCAGCGCTCCCCGGCCGCGGCCATGTTCCGGGTTGCGGCCAATGGCCACGTAAATGCGGTTCTGGTAGAGCACCGGCGTGCCGATGATTTCGCTCATGCCCACGAACGTCCCGTCATTCCTGTTCAAAGTCTCCTTAGTCCGCTTGTCGCCCAGGCAGTAGTACGACACCGGGTCCCAGTCCCCGCAGGACTTGTATTCCGCCGGGATGCAGTCATAGGACCACACCGTCTTGAGCTTAACCGGTTTCTCCGGGACCGACGTTACCGCCTCAAACGCATAGCAAAGGCCGTCGCCCCCGCCGTAGAAGACCAACCTCCGGCCGGCCACAGTGCCGAGGGAAACCGAAGACCATTGTCCGTGCAGCAGATGGCCGGCGATGGGTGCGGCATCGGTGGCCGCCAGGCGGCCAGTCTTCTTTTCCAGGACAATGAGATTCGGCGCATCCGGGGCGGGCACCTTGCGGTCCTTTTCCTTGGCGGGCCCCATGTTTCGATCCACGCCGTTGGAGGTTTGCACGTAGAGGAAATCGCCATTGATGGCCGGGGAGCCGTTGGCCGCGTCGCAAGGGAACACTCCCAATTGGTCCCATAGGTCGTACTCCCAGATCACGCGGGCCTGGCCGGGTCCGGGCCCAGCCCGCTGGCCCTGGACATCCAGGCATACGACCTTGAAGCTGTGGGTCACGAAATAGACATGCTCTCCATCCACGATGGGAGACGAACAAGTCCCCAGCATTTCCGGGTTGGGGCCTATGCCGATGAGCCATCCATTGATGTAGGTGGGGACCTTCCTGGCCGGCCCTTGCCACTGCCAGAGAAGCGCCCCTGTCTCTCGTCCAGGCACATCAGCAGCCCCAGTCCCGGCTGGCCGGCCGCCGACGAAAATCTTCCCATGGGCCACCACGGGGGTCGAGTAAATCGCCTGGCAGAGCTTCACGGCCCACTTCACGTTCTCCGTCGTTTCCATTTTGACCGAACCCGCCACGGGGTCTTTCTCTCCCGGGATGAATGTGGCGGGCAGGTCCTTCTCCGCAGACGCCATGTTCTTGCTGTCGGAGCCGCCCCATTGCGGCCAATCCCCGGCCGGAGCATTCGCGCACAGGATTGTTCCGTAGATCCCGATATCCGGGCGCTGGCCGTAGAAATGGTCCATGACCTTTGAGTCGCCCGCATGGATGCAGGGGCTGCCCGGCTGGAGGCGAAAATCCAGCCGGGCGGCATCCACAAACGCCGGTTGACCCATGATATTGTGGGCGCCCATCGGGTTGAAGATGGAGGTTATGCCCGACCCGCCGTTGATGCAGTTGTAATCGAGCACGTTGCCTTGCGGTTGGTCGGCCGGCGCATCCGAGCCCGCAGCATCAAAGCGGAAAGCTGCCGGCGCCAGGATGATGTTGTTGACAATGGTGTTGTTGCGGCAGCCGCGACGGAACAAGAACACGCCGCCCTGCCTGTTCCGGTAGAAAATGTTATTGAACACTTTGCAATCGGAACCGCCCAGGATGACCGCGTCCTGCGCGTTCCCGCCGATGAGGTTGTGGGAGATTCCAAGCCGCTTTGGCTCTGTATAGGCGTGGACGCCCCAACCGGTGGTGTTGAGCAAAATGTTCCTCCGGACCGTGACGTTGTCGGCCGGCAGGTAAATGGCGTGATCGTGGGCGGTCTGGCCGAGGTCGTGGATGTAGTTGCCTTCGATCAGGAAACCGCTGCCTCCATGGCCCATTTCTTTTACGCCGCAGTGGCCGGTGTTCTCGATCTCGTTATCGAGCACGCGGCAGCCCATCCCCCCGCCACCGGCGATGGAGATGCCGCTTTCGGAGTAAAGGTTCATCGGCAGCCGGTTGCGGACGCCGACCAGGTGCAGGCCGCTAATCTCCACGTAGGAGCCTGCGATCGTGATGAGGGACGGGTAGTGCAGCTCCTTTCCGTCGGCGCCCACGGCCCCTTCCTTGCCGAGCCTGGCGATGCGGGCCTTCTGCTGCCGGACGAAGGCATTGTCGTAGGTGACAACGACCTCCTGGCCTGCCAGGGCGCGCAGGGCTGCCGGCGACTGCTCGCCAGCCCTGGTCCCGATCTCGACCGGGCCATAATAGATGCCCGCCATCAGGCAGATGACCGTGCCCGGCTTGAGCTTGGTAACGGCGTACTGCAGGGTCCTCCAGGGGTGTTCCTTCGAGCCTTCGGCGGCGTTGTCGCCATCGGGACTCAGATAGAACGCCGGGCCGCCGATGTTGAAGCGTTGGTCCAGCGGAACGCCCGGGATGTCGAGTTTTTTGAGCCGTTCCCAGGCGGCCACCATGATCGGACGAGGCAAGCTGATATGCCAGGGCCTGGCGAACGGGCGGCCTGGAGCCTCCGCGGTTTCCGGCTTGGCAGGGGCTTGGTTCCGGGCCGGGGCCGGTACCGAGGACCCCAGCAGGACGAGAATGGCCATCAGAGCCAGGCGGTTTGGCGCAAACATCGTTTTGACTGTGCCTGCATAGTGCCCTGGCCTCCGTTGCATTGGAAGTCAGATCTCCGCAGCAGCTCAACGACAGACCCGGAGAGGAAGAGCAGCGAAATCTTCGCCCGCCGATTCCCGATCCTCGATCTCAAAGGGGCCGAGGCAGAAATCTGTGCGCCGATACCGCGTCGCTAAGGGCACAGGCCCGGCTACTGCTTCCCCTCCGGAAGTGGAAAAGGCGAACGTCTGAAGCTTCCCATGGTTTCACAGCCCTGGAAGTGTCAAAAGTTTTGACTGACTCGTATCCGAGCTCGGGAACTGCTTTTTCCAGCCCCAATAGCGGTTCCCCACGGGACGGATTCATTCTGCCCCAGCCTCCTTTTTCTCCTTCGCCTCCACCGCCTCGATTTCCACCAGGGACGGGGCGTGCCAGAGGTGTAGTTGACCTTCCCGGCTCCGGGCCGCCAGCCAGTTCCCGTCGGGCGAAAAGATCAGATATTGGAACATGAACCCTTGCCCGGTGAGCGTCACCAACTCGCGGTAAGTGGCCAAATCCCACAACTTGACCCCCTCGCGGCTAGTGCCGCCGCCGGTCGCAAGCCGGCGACCATCGGGGGAGAATGCCAGAGCGTGAACTCCTTGCATGTGCCCTTTGAAGGTGCGGACCGGCTTGAAGGAAGACACATCCCACACCGCCACCGTACCGTCGAACGCGACGCTGGCTGCCAGCTTGCCATCGGGCGAGAAGGCAGCCGCTGCTATTGGAAGCCGGTGGCCGGGTGTGGCAGCCAGGAGATTCCTGCTGGCGGTGTTCCACCACCTTAGTTGGCCCGATCTGTTTCCGCTTATGGCAAGACGGCCGTCCGGCGAAACGGATGCAAAGAAACTTGTGTTTTCCGCCGCGAACGACCAGAGGCGCCTCCACGTCCGAGAATCCCAGCAAACCAGCTCCCCTCCAGTGGACTCCTCAAACGTGAATAGTCCAGAGAACAGTCGCTTGCCGTCGCTCGAGAACCGCACTCCTCCCAGCCCAGGTTGGTTGGGACACTGCAACTCCTGCAACAGCCGGCGCTCGGCACAAGACCAGACCCGCAACCAGCCATCTGTGCTCCCACTGACGATCAACCTCCCGTCGGGCGAATAGGCCACGGTGTTGACATTCGTGCCCAGGGCGGGAATCGGCTCAATCTTCCTCAACGAAGGCAACTCGAACAAGTGGACGACCCCCTCATGTGGCTCAGCGATCACTGGACCATCCGGCGCGAACGCAGCTCGACCGTATGGATCCCCTACTGGCAGCAACCTCGGTTGCTCCTCTTTCGACTGGGGTAGCGCACTCCAAGAGGCGACAACACCATCCCTGCTGCCGCTCGCCAGCGTGGTGCCATCGGGTGAAACCGCCAGGGCCCAAACTTTGTCGTTGCTGCCGCGAAGTATCGCGAGGCATCGTTTCGCACGCACGTCCCAGATCCGGATGGTCTCGTCGGCGCTGGCCGAATACAAGAGCTTTCCATCCGCCGAGAAGGTCAACCCACGGGCGATCCAGGCCGTATGACCCTCCAGGGCACCCATGAGCGCCCCGGAGTTGGCGTCCCAGAGGCGAATCGGGCCGCCCTGAAAAGCGCTGCCGCTGGCAAGGATGCGGTCCCTGGGTGACCACGCCACCGCCGAAACCATTTCCTGGTGAGCGATGACGCTGAGATTTGTGCTTCCCGTGTCCAGGTCAATCACTCGCAGTCTGCCCTCCCCGTCTCCGATAGCCAGGGACTTGCCGTCCGGTGAAAAGTCCACAGCGCCTTCATGTTCGTTGCCAATACCTTGTGGCCCCGGAATTCGGCCAATGATGGCCCAGTGGGCCACCTCCCACAGGACCACTTCTCCCTGGCCGTTCAGGCTTGCCAACCGGGTCCCGTCGGGCGAGAACTTGAGAACCCTGACCCAATCTGGGTGGATGATCCGGTGGACGAGGTTGGTAGTGCTGGCCTGCCAGATATTGATTGTCCCTTGAGCGGCGTCCGTAGCCAGCAGGTCGCCTCGCGGTGAGAACGCTACCAGGTGGCCTTCGTTCGTCTGCAGCGTGGCAATTCGCTTGCGGCCGGGAACATCCCAGATTTCGACGAAGGGCTGGGGGGCGACATATCCGGCCACGGCCAAGGTTTTGCCGTCGGGAGCGTAAGCCACCGAATAGACCGAGTTAGTGTATTGACACATTTCGCCCAGGGCTTCGCTCTGGCACTGCCGCCAGAGATAGCGCCATTCCCAACCGCGCAAGTCGGCTTCGCCCGGCGGAGGGCGATGTTCGTTCAGCAGCCGCTTGGCACGGCCCAGGTCGTTCATCGCCAGCGCCTGCTGGGCCAGACCCATGTCTGCCGCGTAAGCCAGCATCCGCTGCTGCTCCTCCTTGACTTCGGCCTTGTGCAACCCGTAACCCAAGGCCCCCGCCAACGAGATCAGCACCAAGGCCACAGCCCCGCTGCCAAACAGCAGCTTGCGACGCCGCTCGGCCTGTTCCCGCAGCCTCTCCCGCTCGGCCCGCTCCGCTTGCCGTTCTGGCAATGACCGCAACCGTTGCGCCAGTTGCCCGGCGCCGACAAAGCGGTCTGCCGGCTTGCCCGCCAGGCAGTGGCGCAGGTCGTCTCGCAGCAGTGGGTCACCAATCTCCTCGGTCCAGTCGCTCGTCAGTGGCCGGTTGAACGCCCCTGCCATCAACTGGTAGAGCACCACGCCCAGCGAGTAGATGTCCGAGCGCGTCGTCGCCGGCTCACCCGCGAGAAGCTCCGGCGCCAGGTAAAGCTGCGTGCCCGCGTGCGACGAACTGCTGGACAGCAGCGTCTGCGTGAACCCGGCCCGCGTCACTCCGGCCAGATATTCCTCCGACACCACTTGCCCGATGCCAAAGTCGGTCAACTTCACTTGAACCCGTAGCTGCGCTCGTGAGAGCGCGGCTGACTCGCCGACGCCGCCTCCTGCCGGAGCTAAGGCGCTTGATTCCAGCCGCCGACTCCTGTCGGCAGCCACAAGAATGTTCCCCGGCTTCACATCGCGGTGAATCACGCCCGCCTCGTGCGCCGCCTGCAACGCATCCGCCACCTGCGCCACGATCTCGAGCCGTGTCTCCAGCGGCACCGCGTTCACCCCGCCCTGGGCCTCGCACCAGTGCGCCAGGTCGCGGCCCTCGATGTAGTCCATCTCCACGTAGTAAGGGGGCTGGTCGAAATAGACCTCCCGCAAACAGACGATATTGGGGTGATCCCCAATGCGCTCCTTGATGAGCCGGAACAACGTCATCTCCCGTTTCAGGCTGCGCACCCGGTCGGCCCGGAAACAGAACTTGAACACCCGCCGCTCCTTCATCACCTGGTGCCTTCCCAGCCACACCTCGCCGAAACCGCCCTCGCCGAGCTTCTGTTCCAGTACCCACTTGGTATTGGGCACCACGGTGCCCACGGCGGGCCGCCAGCCCAGCACCGGCTCCTCCTCCGGCGTCGAGTGGCGCTGCGCCTTCTCCGTCGTGTCGGGCAGCCGCAGCGCACTCCGGCCCGCCTCCGCCACCTCGCAAATCTCCACCGGCTCCTCCACCCCCTTGACCAGGTAGCGTCCGTGGCTCACCCAGTTCAGCGCGCCGACCCCTTCGATGTCCTCGCCCTTGAGCATCTGCCGGGCGCTGTCGAAGACGCCCCGCGTCATCAGGATTTGTCCGCCCTGGGCCAGCCCCATGACACGCGAGCAGGTGTCCACTTGGATGCCGTGGACATCACGCCGGCCCGGAGAAATTTCTTCGATGACCACTTCGCCTATATGCAGCCCGAGGCGATCCTGGACCGGCACAGCCAGGCCCTGGTTGAATTGCCGCAGACGTGCCTGGAGCAGGAGCGCGCACCTCACGGCCTCGGAGGGCATGGCAAACAGGATCAGAAAGGAATCGCCGGCCGTCTTGATCACCTCCGAGCCCGCGAAGTCCCGCAGCACCTGGCGCACCTGCTCATGGTGCTCCTGGAGCAAGGCCACGCCGGCGCGGTCGCCCAGGGCTTGCTTGAGCGCAGTGGACGCCACCACGTCCGAAAAGAGCAACGTGACCAGTCCGCTATCGTGCCCAGGAGGCCGCACACCTGGCGGAGCACGCGTTGGTGTGGCAGGCTCGGTTTCCATGCCAAGAAAGGCTTATCAGAACCCTCGCGGCATTAAAAGCGGAAAACCGTGCCGGCCCCTTCAGCCTTGGGGCCAAGGTGCCCCCGAGAGGCAGCCCTTTCCCCATTTACGCCGGCGTCCCGAGAACGGCTGGAACTGCGGATAGATGCGTCTTTTACTCCCTGGCTTCCGGGTCCAGCGTCACGTTGATCCCCTTGACCGGGTTGCCCTGGGCATCGGTGAACCGAACGGACCCCAGCGAGACGCCGAATTCGTTCACCACTTTGAACACCAGCACGTTCAGCCCCGCCTTCAGAGCGATGTCTGGCACAATATCCTGGTCCGCAGTAAAGGTGCATGGAAAGGGAGATTTGTGGACCTGCTTCCCATTCAGGTACACCTTCGCCTCATCGTCGCTGCCCACCAGCATCCGCAGCCCGCGCTGCTCGGCTTCCGACCGGATGTAGCAGACCGCGTAGGCCACGCTCAAATCCGTCATGCGCCCCAGGATCGCGGTGAAGCTGATCACGTAGTCCTCCAAGGCCACCTCCCGCCACTTCAATTCGCCATTCCCAACGGACCTCGTTTCTCCCGCCTTGGGCCGAAGCCGGCCTTCGCCCTGAACCTGCTCCAAATCCAACCCCTGCGCCCCACTTTGATTGGTGGCTAAGGCGATCGGCGCCAGGATGAGCCACCGTTTGATGGCGCCCTCGTCACGGGCGCGCGCGAGCCGTTGGCGCTCCTGTTCGGCGGTCCGCTCGCGCTGCAAGCCGGCCAGGGATTGCGCCGCCGCCCGTTCTTCCGCCTGCCACGCCGCAACCTGTTCCGCTCCCGCTGCCAGCCACACCCTGGCCGTCTGATCAACACTGCCAGTGACAATCCGCTGGCCGTCCGGGGAAAAGGCCACAGACCTAATCCCATCGCCGTGGCCCTTGAGCGTGAGCAGTTCCCGGCCACTGGCCGCCTCCCACACCCTGGCCGTCTGATCCACACTGCCGGTGACAATCCGCCGGCTGTCCGGAGAAAAGGCCACAGACGCAATTGGAGCGCCGTGCCCCTTGAGCGTGAGCAGTTCCCGGCCACTGGCCGCCTGCCACACCTTGGCCGTCTGATCCGAACTGCCGGTGACAATCCGCTGGCCGTCCGGGGAAAAGGCCACAGACAGAATCGAAGCGCTGTGCCCCTTGAGCGCGAGCAGTTCCCGCTCGCTGGCCGCCTCCCACACCTTGGCCGTCTGATCCCCGCTGCCGGTGACAATCCGCCGGCTGTCCGGAGAAAAGGCCACAGACGCAATTGGAGCGCCGTGCCCCTTGAGCGTGAGCAGTTCCCGGCCACTGGCCGCCTCCCACACCTTGGCCGTGTGATCCGAGCTGCCGCTAACAATCCGCTGGCCGTCCGGGGAAAACGCCACTGACCCAATCGCATCGCTGTGCCCCTTGAGCGTGAGCAGTTCGCGCCCGCTGGCCGCCTCCCACACCTTGGCCGCCTGATCGTCACTGCTGGTGACAATCCGCTGGCCGTCCGGGGAAAAGGCCACAGACAGAATCGGAGCGCCGTGCCCCTTGAGCGCGAGCAGTTCCCGCTCGCTGGCCGCCTCCCACACCTTGGCCGTCTGATCGTGACTGCCGGTGACAATCCGCTGGCCGTCCGGGGAAAAGGCCACAGACCAAATATATCCGGTGTGCCCCTTGAGCGTGAGCAGCTCGCGCCCGCTGGCCGCCTCCCACACCCTGGCCGTCTGGTCCCAACTGCCGGTGACAATCCGCCGGCCGTCCGGGGAAAAGGCCACGCACCACGTCGGAGCGCCGTGCCCCTTGAGCGTGAGCAGTTCGCGCCCACTGGCCGCCTCCCACACCTTGGCCGTCTGATCATAACTGCCGGTGATAATCCGCCGGCTGTCCGGGGAAAAGGCAACAGACGCAATTGGAGCGCTGTGCCCCTTGAGCGTGAGCAGTTCCCGGCCACTGGCTGCCTCCCACACCTTGCCCGTCGTATCCTGACTGCCGGTGACAATCCGCTGGCCGTCCGGGGAAAAGGCCGCAGACCAAATCGCAGCGGCGTGGCCCTTGAGCGTGAGCAGTTCCCGGCCGCTGGCCGCCTCCCACACCTTGGCCGTCTGATCAAAACTGCCGGTGACAATCCGCTGGCTGTCCGGGGAAAAGGCCACAGACCTAATCGCAGCGCCGTGGCCCTTGAGCGTGAGCAGTTCCCGGCCACTGGCCGGCTCCCACACCTTGGCCGTGTGATCCCTACTGCCAGTGACAATCCGCTGGCCGTCCGGGGAAAAGGCCACTGAGTTAATCCCATCGCTGTGGCCCTTGAGCGTGAGCAGCTCCCGGCCGCTGGCCGCCTCCCACACCTTGGCCCTCTTATCCAAACTGCCGGTGACAATCCGCTGGCCGTCCGGGGAAAAGGCCACAGAGTACACCGGCCACAGGTGGCCTCGGAGCGTCTTCAAGGCCAGGTGAGTTTCCCTTTGCCAGTAGTACCATTCAAAACCGCGGTCCACAGACGGCTGCGTCTCTTCCAGCAATTGCCGCAGCCGATCAATATTGTTTTGCTCCCAGGCTTGCTGGGCCAGGTTCAGGTTGGCCACATAGAGGAGGCGGCGCGCTTCGGCTTCCTCCTTCTCAGCTCTGGCTTCCCCCTTTTCAGCGCGCGCCGCTTCATTCTTAGCGAGCCACGATTGACGGAATGCCAGCACGGCAAGGCCGCTGACCAGGGCGACAACGACCACTGCCAAAGTCGCGGTACGGACAATACCGCGCCGGTACGCCGCCCTTTCCCGCGCGGCCAACTCCACGTGCTGTTGCTCCAAGGCCACCCGGCGCTCGGGCAACGCGCGCAGGTTCTTCGCCAATTGGCCCGCGCCGGCAAAACGGTCCTGGGGGTTGCCCGCGAAGCAATGCTTTAGATCGTCACGGAGCAGCGGATCGCTGACCTCTTGCTGCCAGTCGGTGGTGATCGGCCGCGCGAAATCCCCAGCCAGCAGTTGGTAGAGCACCACGCCCAGGGAGTAAATGTCCGAGCGCGTCGTGGCCGGCTTTCCCGCCAGCAGCTCGGGGGCCATGTACATCTGCGAACCGGTTTGCGGCGAGGAGGACTCGGCGACGATGGTTTGGGTAAAGCCCGCTTTGGTGACGCCCTTGAGCGCCTCCTCCGAGACGACCTGGCCGATGCCGAAATCGGTGAGCTTGGCGGAGAGTGACGAGTGACGAGTGACGAGTGACGAGTCCGGAGATGCGCTAGCGCCGGATGCTTGCCTGCCACTCGCCACTCGCCACTCGCCACTCACCAGGATGTTCCCCGGCTTCACATCGCGGTGGATGACACCCGCATCGTGCGCAGCTTGCAACGCATCGGCGATCTGCGCGACAATTTCCAGACGCGCGGCGAGCGGAACTTGTTCCACGCCGCCTTGTTGCTCGCACCACGCCCTCAAGTCCTGCCCCTCCACGTGATCCATCTCCACGTAGAACGGCGGCTCCTCGAAATACACGTCCAGCAAGCGCACGATGTTCGGATGGTCGCCCACGCGCTCCTTGAGCACCCGGAAGAGCGTCATCTCGCGCTTGAGCGAACGCACCCGGTCCGCCCGGAAACAAAACTTGAAGACGCGCCGTTCCTTGAGCTTCTGATGCCGGCCCAACCACACTTCGCCAAAACCGCCTTCGCCCAGCTTCTTTTCCAACACCCACTGCGTGTTGGGAACCAATTGGCCCAACGCCGGCCGCCAGCCCAGCACCGGCTCCTCGTCCGGCGTCGAGTGGCGCCGGGCCTTCTCCGTCGTGTCGGGCGGCCGCAGCGCACTACGGCCCGCCTCCGCCACCTCGCAAATCTCCACCGGCTCCTCCACCCCCTTGACCAGGTAGCGTCCGTGGCTCACCCAGTTCAGCGCGCCAACCCCTTCGATGTCCTCGCCCTTGAGCATCTGCCGGGCGCTGTCGAAAACGCCCCGCGTCATCAGGATTTGTCCGCCCTGGGCCAGCCCCATGACCCGCGAGCAGGTGTCCACCTGGATGCCGTGGACGTCACGCCGGCCCGGAGAAATTTCCTCGATGACCACCTCGCCGATATGCAGCCCGAGACGATCCTGGACTGGAACCGTCAGGCCCTGGTTGAATTGCCGCAGACGTGCCTGGAGCAGGAGCGCGCACCTCACGGCCTCGGAGGGCATGGGAAACAGGATGAGAAAGGAATCGCCGGCCATCTTGATCACCTCCGAGCCCGCGAAGTTCCGCAGCACCTGGCGCACCTGTTCATGGTGCTCCTGGAGCAGGGCCACGCCGGCGCGGTCGCCCAGGGCTTGCTTGAGCGCAGTGGACCCCACCACGTCCGAAAAGAGCAACGTGACCAGTCCGCTACCGTGTCCAGGAGGCTGCAACCCTGGCTGAGCACCGGTTGGTGTGGCAGGCTCGGTTTCCATGCCAAGCAGACCCTTAACAAAACGCTGCCCGCATTAAAAGCGGAAAACCGCGCAGGGATGATTGGGGCCACGAAAGGTCAGCGGGGCGCTCGCGCTCAGGGTGTGGTGGACCCAGGGAAAAGTCAGAGGGAGGCTCGCCCTCACCCCGGCCCTCTCCCCCGGGGAGAGGGAGAACTTCCGGGCGGGGTTTGAAAGCTCGATCACCCGGGCTGCATTTGTCGCGTTGTTGCTCGTTCGCTCAAAACCCGCGCCCCCACGCAGGGGCGTCGTGTTCCTCAAGCGCCGCGAGCGCCTCCCCCTCTCCTGGGGGAGAGGGCCGGGGTGAGGGCGAGCGTGTAGTCCATTCTTGCAGTTCCGCGCCGCCGGCGTAGGCTCTCCTCCATGCCCTACACCAACCTCGCCCGTGCGCTCCGCAAGAAACCCACCTGGGCCGAGAAACTCGTTTGGCGGTGGCTGCGGGACCGGCGGTTCACCGGCTACAAGTTCCGCCGCCAGCATCCGGCCGGAGGGTACCGGCTCTGATTTCACTTTGACAGTCCCGGCCCGGATTGGCATGGTGTCGGACCCATTTTAGGGAGTGACTTTGCGGAATCAGGGGCGATAGTTCAACGGAAACAAACGATTTGGAGATTATGGCAGAATTGGCAGGAAACCTGTTAGTGGCGCAGTCGGGCGGGCCGACGGCGGTCATCAACGCAAGTCTGAGCGGGGTGATTCAGGAAGCCGGGCGGCACGAGGGCATCGAGGAGATTTACGGCGGTGCCAACGGCATTCTGGGCATCCTGGCCGAGGACCTGGTCAATATCAACGAGGAGAAGGCGCGCGCCATCCAGGGCCTCCGCCACACGCCGGCTGCCGCCCTGGGCACGTGCCGCTACAAGATCGATTTCAAGAACAAACCCGTGCAGGCCGCCCGGGACATGGACCGGCTCTTCGAGGTCTTCCAGGCGCACAACATCCGATACTTTATTTACGTCGGTGGCAATGATTCCCAGGACACCTCCCTCAAGACCCACGAGGAAGCCCTCAAGCGCGCCTACGAGCTGCGGGTCATCGGCCTGCCCAAGACCATCAACAACGACCTGCCGCACACCGACAATTGCCCCGGCTACGGCTCGGTCATCAAATTCAATGCCACAACCGTCATCGAAATCGGCCTGGATGTGGGCTCCATGGCTACGGACGACGGGGCCTGCTGCCTGGTGGAAGTGATGGGCCGCAGGGCCGGTTGGATCGCCGGCGGCACCGTGCTGGCCAAACAGGGCCAACCGGCCAATCCGCCCCACATCGTCCTGCTGCCGGAAGTGGCGTTCGACGAGGAGAGGTTCCTGAGCAAAGTCAAAGAGACGGTCGCGGCGCTCAAATATTGCATTGTCGTCGTCGGCGAGGGTCTCAAAAACGCCGCCGGCGAAGAGGTGGGCGTGGACCGCAAGCGCCTGGATGCCTTCGGCCACCCTGTGCTCGCAGGCGCGGCCGACAGACTCAAAGACCTCGTGCAAAACAAGCTCGGCATCAAAGCCCGCTCGGTCATGCTCGGCTATGCCCAGCGGGCCGCCGCCCACTGGGCCAGCCGCACCGATGCCGATAACGCCTTTGCCTGCGGTGAAGCGGCCGTCAAGGCGGCCGTCGCCGGCCAGAGCGGCCAAATGGTGAAGATCCTGCGCGAGATTCAGCCCGACGGCTCGGTCAAATGGGGCGCCGGCCTCCAGCCCCTGACCGACATTGCCAACGTCGAACACCTCGTCCCGCGTGACTGGATTACCGAGGATGGCTTCCTGCCAAACGAAAAATTTGTCGAGTATGCCCGGCCCCTCATCGAGGGCGAAGTCAAAGTCCCCACCGAGGCCGGCTTGCCCAAGTACGTCGCCCTGGAGATGAGCAAGGTCGAGAAGAAGCTGCCGCCCGCCAACTCCATCGGTGTTGGACCGGAACCTCAAGAAACCGGCAAAAGTTGCCGCTTGACACCCTCGTCCCCCTCTGCCATCCTCCGGCCATAACATGAACGGAACTCTGGTAAGTATCCTGATGCCAGTGTTGAACGGGGCCAACTTCATCAAGCGTTCGGTTGATAGTGTGCTCTCCCAGACCTACACCAACCTCGAGCTGCTGGTGCTGGACGGAGGCTCGACCGATGGCACACACGACATATTGAGCAAAATCAAAGATTCACGGCTCAGAGTTCTACTCGACTGCGGCTCCGTGGCGGACGCCTTCAATAGGGGTGTGGAAACCGCCCGCGGTTCGATGATCGGCTTCTGCTGCGCCGATGACTGCTACGTTCCTGACGCCGTTCAAAGCGCGGTCGAATGGCTCGACCGCCATCCCGACTATTGCGCGGTTACCGGAGATACTATGTATGTCGAACCCGATGGCAGTCCGAAACACCAGGGCATGATCTCCTGGCGAGGAATGGTTACCCCCTCCAATATCTGCTGGGTTACGGCGTTGAGGCACAGGGTCTCCTCTTTGTTTGTCATCGGCTCAACCTTCTGGAAGCAGGGCCACGTTCCCCGCTTTCGCAGTGAATTCGGCTACCATGTCGACTGCGACCTGTTCGCCAGGATGGTCCTCGCCGGAGATCGAATTGGCAACCTGAAAAGAGTTCTGTCCACCTACACTGTCCATCCAACGTCGCTTTCGGTGAGTCGCAGAGCGGAAATACACAAGCAAAGATGGCACTACTTCGATTCCATAGGGATGAAGTGGTATCATTGTATTGTGTGGAAGTTAGTCGGCCCATTCAGCTATTGGCTTTTGAATCCCTACGGCAAGTATAAATACGGGTTGAAACAATTCGCAAGTGTCCGCTCGGTGTGCCTTTTTCCCCGCATCTTATTCGGCGCATTTTGCGGCAAGAAAAACGGCCGGCCGGGTCTCAGTTAAGAAACCGGGAATGGAAACAAGATGAACGGCAAGAATCCAACCATAGCGTCCGTCTCTGGCGCCTGCATTATAACTTTGCTGATCTTACTGCCCTTTGCTCCGCTCCTCAGGCCGGGGAACATGCTGTTCAGCAACGACGGGCCGCTGGGTGAAGCCGTTTCCAACTGGCAATATGCCGATGGCCAGCCTTGGCTGGGCACCTGGCAAGACCTCTCTTGGCTCGGTTCGGAAGAGATCGGACAGGGCCACATGTTGTGGTTGATGATAGTGTTGATTACACAACCCTCGCACTGGCTCTTGTTCGGTCCGGTAATATGCGCGGCTTACCTCTTCCTATACCGTTGGCGGCCAAGGATGCCGGCAGTGAAGCGTCTTTGGATTTCAGTTCTGTGCGGCTTGGAGGCATACATATTATGCTTCATAGTCTCGCTCATTGCCCGGGCCTAATGTTGCGCGCAAGATCTAATGACCGAGCCGCTGGACCACTGCGGGAATATGACTGAGCATCAGGTGATTGAGGCCGGCATAACGGTCAAACGGCTCAAACGGCAGATCCTGCAGGCGGCCGCGCGCAGAGGTGAGGGGCACATTGCCAGTGCCTTTTCCATCCTGGACATCCTGTGGGTGCTGTACGATCGCATCCTCAACCTTTCGCCTGGGAATCCGCAAAGCGACGAGCGCGACCGGTTCGTCTTGAGCAAAGGACACGCTTCGCTCGCGCTATACGCGGTGCTGGCGGAGAAAGGGTTTTTCCCGGCCGAATCGCTGCAAGAGTTCGGTCGTTTCGACAGTGTGCTGGGGGGACATCCTGACTGTAACAAGGTTCCAGGCGTCGAGGCCTCCACCGGGTCCCTTGGCCACGGATTGCCGATGGGAGTGGGGATGGCGTTGGCGATGCGGATTCGAGGGATGCAGCGCCGGGTTTTCGTGTTGGTCGGAGACGCCGAGTGCAACGAGGGGTCAATTTGGGAGGCCGTGCTGCTGGCGGCGCATCACAAGTTGTCGAACCTGACTTGCATTGTCAACCACAACCATTCGACGGACCGGGCCTTGCGAATGGATGACCTGGTGGCGAAGTTCCGGGCCTTTGACTGGGAGGCCGCAGCGATTGAAGGGCACGACCATGCGGCCCTGTATGAGGCCATGCGAGCAATGGCAGGAGACCGGCCCCGTGCCTTGGTGGCGAACACGATCAAGGGCCGGGGATGCAAAGCGATGGAGGGCAATCCGGCCTGGCATCATCGGGCTCCATCGCCGGAGGAATTGAGCTCCATGCTGGACGAACTGCGATGAGAAGGCAATTTGTCAAGACGGTGGAACAATTGATGTCGCAGGACGAGCGGTTGGTCTTGCTGCTGGGGGATATTGGAGTGTTTGGGTTTCGGAACGTCTTTGCCAAATACCCGGAGCGCGCTTACAATGTTGGGATTTGCGAACAGGCCATGATCGGGATGGCAGCCGGGTTGGCCAAAGAAGGGTTCATTCCCGTGGTCCACAGTATCGCGCCATTTGTGGTCGAGCGCTGCTACGAGCAGCTCAAGGTGGATCTGTGCTACCAGAACGTGCGGGTCCGCATCGTTAGCGTGGGCGCCTCGTACGACTATTCCGCGCTCGGCTGCACTCACCACTGCCCCGGGGATGTGGCCGTGTTGCACGCGCTCCCGGGGATGAAGATCTTGTTGCCCGGCACGCCGGTGGAATTTGACCGGTTGTTCCGGGCAGCTTATGCCGCCAGCCAGCCGGCCTATTTCCGGCTCAGCGAGCGCGGCAATTCCCAAAGCCACCCGGTCGAGCCCGGCCGCGCGCAAGTCGCGCAGCAAGGCGCCAAGGCCACGGTGCTCGCGGTCGGGCCGGCCTTGCGCTGGGTTCAGGAGGCCGCGCGGGATATGGACGTCACGGTGCTTTACTATACCACGGTCGCCCCGTTCGACTCAGCTACGCTGAGGCACAATTGTGCGAGTGGGAGGCTGCTGCTGGTTGAGCCGTATTACGCGGGGGTGTTGCTGTCGGAGGCCTCGAGGGCCCTTGAACCCAAGGCGGTTCGAATCAGGACTCTAGGAGTGCCCCGCTCATTCCTGACCTCTTACGGGGGCCTCGAGGAGCAGGAACAGGCGATGGGCCTCACGGCGGGGTGTGTTCGCCAGGCGATCAAGGAGTTAATCGATGAATAGCGACATCATCGGGCAGGATGCGGCGAGGATTTGCGATACCGTTGACTTGAAATGCCTCCAAGGCAGGGAAATCCTGATTACAGGGGCCTCCGGGCTGATCGGGACGTGGCTGGTTGCCTGCCTGGCACACTTGCGGGCACGGGGGCTGAAAATGAGAGTCTATGCCCAGATGCGGTCAGAGCCGCCGGCGCATTCTGCAACGTATGCTCCAGAGTGCCGCCTTTGAAGTCTTGCGGCTGGACCTGGCTGATTTCCGGACCTACCCGGAGTTGCCAACCGTTGACGTGGTGATTCACGCGGCAGGCTACGGACAACCGGGGCGGTTCATGGCGAATCCAGGCGCGACTATCGCCATCAACACGAGCAGCACCGCGGCGCTGATTGAGCGCCTGCGCGGGCGCGATGGCAGGTTCCTCTTCATCAGCACCAGCGAGGTGTACAGCGGATCGCAAAAGGAATTCGTGGCCGAGGGTGACATCGGAACCACGACTCCCGAGCACCCCCGAGCCTGCTACATTGAAGGCAAACGGTGTGGCGAGGCGATCTGCAACTCCTTCCGGGCGCAGGGGGGCTCGCCCGGTCGGCCCGCGTGGCGCTCGCCTACGGGCCTGGCACCCGGAAGCACGACACGAGGGTTTTGAACTCTTTCATCGAGCGGGCGCTCTGCCAGAAACGGATCGAGTTGTTGGACGCCGGCCAGGCAATCCGCACCTATTGCTATATCAGCGACACGGTCGAGATGCTCTGGCGGATACTCTTGTTCGGCCGCGAGGGGGTTTACAACGTCGGCGGCCTCTCCACCGTCAGCATCCTGGAGTTGGGGCGGCTCATTGCCGGGAAGACCGGTGCGACCGTATCGTGTCCGGCGGTGGCAACCCAACTGGCCGGCGCCCCCGAGCAGGTCCGGTTGGACTTGTCCAGGATTGAAAGTGAATTCGGCAAGCGCCAATACGTGAGCCTGGACGAAGGTCTGGAAAAGACGATCGCCTGGCAGCGCGAACTGTATCGAGACCAGGCAGGCTAATCAAGCAACCACACGTAATCAATCGCTCACATACTCCTCACCACGCTGCGATCCGCATGACAGCCACGCGAAGAATACAACCGGAAGAGATCGAAGAGATCCTCGGCCAGCCGCTGAACGACCATTTCAGGAATCGCTGTCTGGTTGGACCTTTTGAGTACCATACGATAACTCAAGAAGAGCGGGACGCCTACTTGCTTGATGTGGTCCAAACCCTGATGAAGACGAGCATCGTGGCTGCGGGCGAGCATCGGCTTGAGGAGTGGGAAGACGGGTGGAGCGAGAATCTGCGCCTGTTAAACCTGGAAAACGCCCAAAACGCGCTCGTTCCAAAATACTATGGCAAGCACCCGCTTTCACGCTGGAGGCGGCAGATCATTCGCCCGGTCAGTTCGGCCTTCGACTACGCGATACTTGCTTTCATGGTCAATTGGGCCCTGGAAACTTATGCGTCTGATGCGGGCTGCCTATTCGAATTCGGCTGCGGCCCGGCGTATCATTTGCTCCGGTCCAGACGCATCAATCCCGCCGCACACCTGGTGGGCCTGGACTGGGCGACGGCCTCACAGAAGATCATCGCGAAGATCAAAGAGGCGAAAATCGAAACGAACCTGGAAGGACGCAGGTTTAATTTTTTTGAACCGGACGACTCGCTCGATCTTCCGGGCACCAGCGCTGTCTATACCGTTGCCGCGCTCGAACAGGTCGGCGATCAGTACGAGCCGTTCCTCCAGTACCTCTTGAGAAAGAGACCGGCCATTTGCATCCATTTCGAGCCGCTCGAGGAACTTCTCGATGAGCGGTCCCTGATTGATGCGCTGTCGATCCTTTACTTCCGCAAGCGGAATTATCTCCGCGGCTTTCTTACCCGTCTCCGGCAACTCGAAGCCGAGGGGACAATCTCGATCCTGCGGCAGCAGCGGATCTTTTCGGGTTCGTATTATATCGAAGGCCATTCACTTGTTGTCTGGAAACCTCTCTAGGAAAAGTCACATGAGCACCGAACCACACCCACAGCATGCGATCATCACTTTCGGCGGGCCGAAAGAGCTCGAGCACCGGAGGGAGCTGCATTCTCTCTTTCGCGCGTGTCCAATGCCAGAGGACGAATTGCTTGGCAATCTCGGCCTGTTCCTCACGCCGCAGACCCTCTCGCGAATCCTGTTCATGGATTTTCTTTATCGGAAAAGCATCGAGGTACAGGGCATCATTATGGAATTCGGCTGCCGCTGGGGACAGAACCTCGCGTTGTGGTCCTCCCTGCGAGGGATCTACGAACCGTACAATCGCTTGCGCAAGGTCGTGGGGTTCGACTCGTTTGAAGGGTTCCTTGGCGCCAGCGAGGCGGACGGAACTCATCCGGGTGTTGTCGCGCACAACTACGGCGTGACGCCGGGATATGAAGCCTACCTCGAGGAGATTCTGAAGAAACAGGAGATGGAGAGCCCGCCCTCCCAGGCGAGGAAGCATGAACTGCGGAAGGGAGATGTTCGGGAAACGGTGGGACAGTACTTCAAGGAGAATCCGGAAACGATTATCGCCCTGGCATACTTCGATATGGATCTATATGAGCCGACTCTTTCGTGCTTGCGCGCTATCCAGGACAGGATAACCTGCGGCACCGTGTTAGGGTTCGATGAATTGAATGAGCATGCGTTTCCGGGAGAGACCCTCGCTGTCCAGGAAGCCCTGGGCCTCCGGCGGATTTCGGTGAAACGATACCCGCACTACGTGAGGGGTTCGTACGTCATTGTTAGCTGAGAAGAGCGTCCCTTAGCCAAAGGAGCCATTATATGAATCAACAGAACATATTGGTCACGGGCGGAGCGGGGTACAAGGGCATCGTGCTGGTGACGAAACTGCTTGAGCGCGGACATCGCGTTACGATCCTTGACAATTTCATGTTCGGCTACAACCCCATCCTGCATATCGTGGGGCACCGGAATCTTTCAGTCGTGCCCCTGGATATCCGGAATATCAGCGGTGAGGCGGTCAAAGGCTATGATACTGTCTTCCACCTGGCCGGAATCAGCGGGATGCCGGCCTGTGCCGCCAATCCGAACTCCGCGGAGACGATCAATATCGAGGCCTCCCGCCGGCTGGTTGCGGCGATGTCGGAAGAGCAACTGCTTATATATGCATCCACCACGTCGTTCTATGGAGCTTCGGGATCGGAATGCGACGAGAACACGCCCGTCCAGCCCGTGAGCATCTATGGCCGCACCAAATACGAGGCGGAGCGGATCATCATGCAGCGGAAAAACTCCATTGCGCTCCGGTTCGCGACGGTGTTTGGCGTGAGCCCGAAAATGCGTGACGATCTGCTGGTGAATGACTTCTGTTACAAAGCCGTCCACGAGCGCTCGGTGGTGCTGTTTGCTGCCGCCTCAAAGAGAACCTTCGTGCATATCGAGGACGCCATCAACGGCTATCTCTTCGCGCTCGACCATGCCGGCCAGATGCGCGGCCAAGTGTTCAACGTCGGCGACGAGTGCCTGAACTTCTCGAAAGAAGATATTGCCCAGGCCATCCATAAATATGTCAACTATGAGATCATCCTTTCGTCTCTGCCCGACCAGGACACGCGGAATTTTCTTACTTCCTTCAAGAAAATCCGCGATCTCGGCTATAAGGCGACTCGGACTCTCGATGAAGGGGTGCGCGACCTCGTCAAGCTTTATAAGTTCTACACGATCTTCTCATCCTATCGAGTGATCTGATGACTTGGCAATGGCCAGGAAGCCAAGCAACGCCACTCCCAGCGCCAGGCCGGCCAGGCTGATGCAGAACGCGGTGATCGGCGCCGTGAAGCGGAATTCGACTTGGTGGTCGCCGGCCGGAACCTGCACGCCGCGCATGAGGTAATTACAGCGCAGCAACTGGGCCGGCTTCCCATCCACCGTCACGTTCCAACCCGGATGAAACTGATCATTCAGGAGCAGCACGGAAGGGGCAGGCGCTTTGGCCCGAAGCTCGATTTTCTTGGGGGCATAGCTGGTGAACTCCACTGTGCCGGCGGGCTGGTTGGCCCCGGCGGCGGCCGGGGCCGGCAGCGGTGCGGCCAACAGGACCTGTTGCGCCGGGTCGAAGCCGGGGCTGGCGAGCTGCTTGAGCGTCTCCTGGTCATTGGTGCTGGTTTGCCAATGGGTGTAGAGCCTGGCGCGCGGCAGTCCGCCCGCGAACTCGTACAGCGCGCAGGGACCGTCGGTTGTCGGGTCGGCCGTGAGTTGGTCATATCCGGTCAACGGTCCGCTGGTGTCCGCCTTAAGCGCCACTCTGAAATACTTGAGGATTCTGAACCGTTTCCGGATCGGATCCAGGGCGCTGTTAAGCTTGTCGGCCGGGATCGCCAGGCCGAACAAGTAGCGGGTGTTCGTCAGTTCCCAATGCCGCAGCGGGGTCGGGGCGAGAGCGCCCTCAAATGCCAGGCACTCGGCCGAGCGGTGCATCCGCGGGTCGAAGTCCAGCGATTGAATGTTGTAATACTGGAAAAGATGCTGCTTCCATTCGGTAGCATAGAGCTGCTCCATGGTGAAATAATTGTCGAGCAGCGGCCTTGCCTCGGCCGGAAACTTGTCGAGTTGGAAAAAAAGCTCCGCCTGCAAGACTGATACCCGTTGCTCGAACGGCTTTTCGCGCAGCAAATCCAGCACCGGACTGGACTCGTAGGCCTGTTTCCAATTGTAAATGATGACCCACGGCAGGTTGGCCGGCATCAAATCCAACGCCAGCACCGCCCCGATCAACGCTATCCCCAGCCTCGACCGGCGTCCGTTGAAATAGCCGCTCAGGACCACGGCCACCAGCCCAAGGGCCAGCACCAGAAAAAGGATGAACCAACCCGCCTGCCGCAGGCTGAAGTTCGCCAGCACGTTCCCCTTGGCCGGGTCAAACCCGACCTCTTGCAGATAGGCCACCACGCGCTGGTGGTTGCCGGCATACATCACCCAGGCCAGCAGGCTCCCCGCCAAGGCCAGCCCGGAGCCTTTCACCCAGCCCCGGTCCCAGGCTGCGGCCTTGGCCCACCAGGCCATCCAATGCGACCGCAGGTTCCAAGGCGGTTCCTCAGGCCGCTCCAGGCAAAGCCGGCTCAGGCCCTGCAATCCGTATCCAAACAGGACCAACAAGGCCCAGGTGACCAAGTGGATGAACTTGGCTGGGCTGCGCATGATCGAGGCGCCCGGCAGTGCGTAGAACAGTTGATAAAATGGCGCAAACCGTCCGTAGGCCAGCAACATCGAGACCATGGCCGCCCCCAGCCAGAACCAGATGAACCGGCACTCTCTGGGCGAAAACACCCCTTTTGTCCTCAGGAACGATTGGAGGATGCCCCAGGCTGCCACCACGAGGATCAAGACCCCGGCGTAGAAACCGCCCCCGGTGAAGCGCTCCTGCAGCAGAGGATCGGGCGGCGGCGCCTCTTTTCCCGCCTTTTTGGCCTCGAAATACTGGTCGTACGCCGGGTCCTGCCCCACCGCACCCCAATACTCCCCGCCGGCGAACCATCCCTTGAGCGCCACCATATCCTTGGGCGTGTCCATCCGGAAACCGAACAGCCCCGGAACCGCCAACCCAAGCGCCTCCGTCTTGGGCAGGCTCCAGAGCGTCGCTTCGTTCCACCGCCGGGCCTTCGACGCTGCATCCTGTCCCATCCCGACGATGCCTTTGACTTGCGTGGCATAGAAGTCGCCCAGGGAGCCGGCTGCCAGAACCAGGGCAGAGACGGTCACGACCGTGAGCCGGCCCAGGCCGCTGGCCACCCTCGCGCCCAATCTGCCTTCCCGGCTGAGCGCCTGGAAAGCCACAAAAGCCGCCACGTACAGGCTGAAAAGCGCCCCGATGTCGCCCGCCTCCGTCACCCCCATCCCGACCGCCATCCCTGCCAGCACCACCCGCACCCATCGCCTCGGACCAGTCTCATCCGCCAACGCCCCCAATGCCAGGAAATCGAGCCCGAACGCAATCGGCTGCGATGCCACGCCCCAACAGGCCGTCGAGAAAAAGTCCGAGTTCAATGCCACCCCCAGCCCGCCCACCATGCAAACCCACCGCGCGAACTTCCATTGCTGAAAGCAAAACCAGGCGCTCAGGCCCACAAACATGATCGCGAACGGGGCGTAGGTCTTCAAGTAGATGAGATAGACCACCGCTTTGAACAGCACCGCCGCGATGGGAAACAGACCGCCGGGCGTCGCCGCTCCCAGCCAACTCAGGTCATCCCAACAGGCGAACCTCCCGCTCGGCTGCTGGCCCCATTCCGCCCGAACCTGGCCCAGCGGCGCTTCGTTGGAGAAAATTGCGCAGTCCGAACCGAGCGCCTTCCAGAAGAACAGCAACAAAAACCCAAACAAAAGAACGGCCATCAAAACCAATTCAAGAAGGACCGAGCCCCTTCCCGCGTCCGGCAACGCCGGTCGAACATTTGAACCTGGCGGTTTCATGCTTTTTTATCGAAGATGAACAAGGCTATCAAGTTGCCATTTAATCTCAATTCCTCAATTGCCAAAAAGGCGGAGGCGAAGTCTGTGCCACCGACAAGGGCCTCCGGCCTGGCGTTGCCGGAACCGTCCCCCGCCTTCATGCCCCGCGGCTCGAGAAACGCCCTGCAGCACCTCCAATTCCTGCGCGGCAAAGACACGATAGTCGTAACGCCGGACGAATTCCTGCCCTTCGCGGCCGCGGCGCTGCAACAAAACCGGGTCCGCCAGCAGGCGCAGGATTTCCCGGGCTGCCCCGGCGATGTCGCCCAGGGCCACCAACTCGAAGCAACCGGGGAAGACCTCGCGGAAGACCGGCAGATCGTAGGAAACCACCGGCAGCCCGGCCGCCAGGAACTCGGTCACGGACAACCCCCAGCCTTCCTCGTAAGACAGGCTCAGTCCCAGCCGGGCCTGTTTGAGACACCGGTTCTTCTCGGCCTCGCCAATGCCCCCCGTGAAAAGAACCGACTGGCTTAAACCCAGGTCCTCAAACATCCGCTGGCTTTGGAGGCGGTGCGGCCCCTCACCGACCACCACCAGGCGCGCCTCGGGCCGCTGCCGGACGACGTGCTGCCAGACCTTGGGCAGTTCGAGCACGCCCTTGTGCAAGTGCATGCGGCCCAGAAACACCGCGTCGAATTCCTTGGTTTCCTCAGGCAATTGGATCAACCTTTCCACATCGATGCCATCGCCGATGGGAATCACGCGCCTTGGCTTCAAACCGCACAACTCATCGAGGCGGCGCAGCTCCTCGGCGATGCCCGCATTCGAGCAGAACACCACGTCGGCGTGGCGGTTCATGAGCCGGGCGCTGACCCGCTCGGCCACCAGGAACAGGCGGTCCCAGGCGCTGCGCCGGCCCGGCTGAAACTGCAGGACATGATGCACCTTCACGGCCAATTTCGCCCGCTGCCGCCGCGCCAGGATCATCGCCGTGTAAACCTCGACCACGAACTGGCCCGTTGCATAGACCAGGTCGTAGCGCTCCGGCAGGCGCGTCCAGTGGCAGGTGAGCATGCGCCACAAATAGGCCGGGAAATAGAGCCAGGTCTTGGCCAGGTAGCTCGTGGCATCAAAGAGCCGGTCGCTGGCGATGAACCGGGATGCCGCCGGGGCCAGCGCCCGGAATTGGGGAATGGAGGCCCGGGCCAGCAGGAAGTCGGTCTGGTGCCCTTGGGCCATCCAGAAGCCGGCCAGCATCGCGTAGAGGCGCATCACACCCGAAACGGATTTCGAGTCCATCTGGGTGTTATACACCAGCAATATCTTCATCTGGCCACGGCTCACCCAGGCCCGTGCGCGGCGACCTGCTGTGCGACCCAAGGATAGGTGCGCTCGATTCCCGCGCGGAGGTCAAAGCGGGACCGCCAGCCGATCGAGTAAATTCGCTCGTTGCTGAAATTCCGGGACTGGACCCCCACCGGACCCTCGATGGGCTTGATCACAATCCGCTTGCCGGCGACGGCGGCAACCATCTCCACCAACTCCCTCACCGTCACATATTGCGGGCAACCGATGTTGGCTGCGCCT
Organism: uncultured bacterium; assembly: GCA_963713735.1. Lineage (GTDB taxonomy): Bacteria > Verrucomicrobiota > Verrucomicrobiia > Limisphaerales > UBA8199 > CAVQND01. Next base: position 104,836 of record CAVQND010000027.1, on the reverse strand, counting down.
TCCAAATCCGAGTGCATGAGGCGGAAGATGCCGTCCACCATGTTGTCCACGTAGGTGTAAGACCGCACGGCGTTGCCATCACCCCACATCTCAACGACTCCGCCCTCCGGGGCCGCGGCGACTTTCCGGCAGATGGCCGCCGGGGCCTTTTCCCTTCCACCCCGCCACGTTCCCTCCGGGCCATAGCAATTCTGGAACCGCGCGATGCGCACCTTCATCCCATAACGCCGCCCGTAAGCCATGGCCATCCGCTCGGAATAAAGCTTTTCCCATCCGGTACTCGTTGTCCGGATGAGCCGGCACGGCCTCAGACTCGCGCATTCTCGGGCTCCCCGGGTTTCATGTCACGATAGACGCACACCGAAGAGGAGAAGAAATAGCGTTCCACGCCCAGCCTGGCTGCGGTATGGACCATGTGCAGATTGATGAGCACGCTATTGTGCATGATCTCACACTCCGCGGAGTGGATGAAGCCCATGCCCCCCATATCCGCCGCCAATTGATAGACTTCGTCCGGTTTGCCGCCGGCCAGCGCCAGTGCTTCCTGGCAGTTCTTCTCCTCACGCAGGTCCAGCACGCGGAACTCATCCGCCGCCGTGGGCGCGAACTCGGGGAGTTTGATATTGACGCCCCGCACCCAGTAACCTTCGCTCTTGAGGCGCTTGACCAAATGGCTGGCAATGAAGCCGCCCGCTCCGCATACGACCGCCGTTTTCATGCTTCTTTCTTTGTCGCTTTCGATGAATTCATCAAGTGTGCCTTATTACAAAGAAAGCCGCCTGCTGTCAATTCCAACGCCGGCCGGAAGTGCAGAAAAACAGGGCCAGTGACAAAGTTCGCCGCAAGCCATGGAACAGTTTTTGTATTGACCCAGTTCAAATCCGGTTGTATAAGAGGTCATCATCGTTGGCACTGTCGGTGGACTTGACCCGTTCTGCGGTTTTGCGCGGCGTGCGATTGCCAACGGAGCTTCATGTTGGGTGAGCCGAACGGAGCGGTTGGCGGAGCGACACAAGTGGATTCAAAGACTGACCGAGAGATACACCCTTAGGAGGAGATCTATGAAGACCAAACATAGCCTTCTCATTTCCACCTCAACGGCCTGGGGCCTCGCCCTGCTGGGCCGGCTGTTGGGGGCGCAGGCCGGGCCGTTCAGTCCCAACGACTGGCCGCCGTCGGTCAATCCCAACGTCCCCGTGGACTATGGCATCTTCGATCCAACCCAGAATCTCAACACGCCGCCCGGCTGGAACAACACCATCACGCAGGCCGGCGGGGGCGACCAGTGGTTCCAGAGCGTCACCATTGGCGGATTGACCGGCGATCAGCAGGGGGGCGCTTACGTGAATATTGCCGACTCGAACTTCGCCTCCTGGACCAACACGCCGGTCCTGGACATCCTGCTTGAGGTGTTCGGCAACGGGGCGCTCTACAATGCGGATGGCAGCCCGATTAACACCACTTGGTTGGAAGGCACGCTGCTGAGCGCGGGCGACAACCTCCTCGCCGTCAACGCCGGCCCAACGCCACTGGGCCTGCAGGGCAACCAGTGGAACTGGCTGCTGCTGGAAATCACCAACCCTATCAGCGCCGTCACCGGCCAGCGCTATGTCGGTTACCTTCCCACCGGGCGCCCCCGGCCTCGGCAGCCAGGGCGGGGTGAATGGCGGGACTTTGCGCCTGGAGAATGTCTCGGGCCTGATCCTTCGGGCCGTCGCGATTGGGCCGCAGGGCGCGTTCGGTGCCTCTAACCAGGTCAACGTCTTTGTGCTGCCGCCTCCGCCGGCCCCACTGGGGTACGCTTTCACTAATTTTGCGGGCCTGCCGGGGCAACCGGGCAGCACGGATGGCACGGGGAGCGACGCGCGCTTTAACCAACCCTTGGGCGTGGCGGTGGACATGACGGGCAACGTATATGTGGCCGACCAGTTCAACTGCACGATTCGCCGGATCACGCCGGCGGGCGAGGTGACCACGCTGGCGGGGGCGGCGGGCCGGTTGGGCAGCGCGGACGGCACAGGTAGCGCCGCGCGGTTCGGCGCCCCGGTCGGGGTGGCGGTAGATAGCTGGGAACGTGTACGTGGCCGACCGGACCAACTCCGCGATTCGTCAGATCACTGCCGCGGGGGTGGTGACGACGCTGACGGGACTGACCTGGCACCCGGCAGCGGGGCCAGAACCGGCAGCCCGGCGGGCTTCCTTTGGCCCTATGGCGTCGCCGTAGATGGAAGCGGCAACGTTTATGTGGCGGACACAGGCAGTCAGACGATTCTCCAAATCCTGCCCGGGGACATGGTGACGACCTTGGCGGGACTGGCCTGGACCGTGGGCAGCACGGACGGCATGGGCAGTGGGGCGCGGTTCGACCAACCCTCGGGCGTGGCGGTGGGCAGTGCGGGTGTGCTCTATGTGGCGGATTGGTGGAACCACACGATTCGCCAAGTCACGGCTGCGGGGGTAGTGACGACGCTGGCGGGGCTGCCTGGGCAAGGTGGGAGCGTCGACGGCACCGGCAGCGGGGCGCGCTTCGACTACCCTGCCGGCGTAGCCGCAGACAGCGCAGGCAACGTTTTCGTGGCGGATAGCCTCAACGACACGATTCGTCAGGTCACGCCGGCGGGCGTGGTGACGACCCTGGCCGGGTTGGCCGGGAATCCGGGTAGCGCCGACGGCATCGGGAGCGCGGCGCGGTTCTTCGGCCCCTGCGGGGTGGCCCTCGATGGCGCGGGCAACATTTACGTGGCCGACACTGCCAACCACCGGATCAGCAAGGGTGTGCCGATCGTGGCCCCGGGGCCGCCGCAGATCCTCACCCAGCCACAGAGCCAGTTGGTGGCTGCCGGAGGCAGCGCCATCTTCTCCGTGGGGGCCATCGGTGAGGCGCCCCTGGATTACCAGTGGTTTCTCGAAAACACCGCCATTCCCGGGGCCAAGTGGACGAGCTGCCAGGTTTCCAACAGCGGCAACTACACAGTCGTGGTCACGAATAGCGCCGGCGCCGCCACCAGCGGTGTGGCCGTCCTGACGGTGGCCGTGGTCCCAGTGATTATCACCCAGCCACTGAGCCAGGACCTGGGTGCCGGAAGCACCGCCGTCCTCTCCGTGGCGGCTATCGGTGAGGCGCCTCTGCATTACCAGTGGCTTTTCGAGAACTTCATCATTCCCGGCGCCAATGGGACCACCTGCCAGGTGTCCAACGGCGGCATGTACACTGTCGTGGTCACGAATAGCGCCGGCGCCACGACCAGCCAGCGCGCTTTCGTGCAGATGTACATGCTGGGGGCCTGGATCCTCAGCCAGCCCCAGAGCCAGACGGTTCAGGCGGGAACCAGCGTGAGCTTCAGCGCCGCCGCCAGCGGGGTGCCGGGCCCGTCGCTGCGATGGCAGCTTTCTGCCGACGGGGGAGCAACCTGGACCAACCTGGTGGATGGCAGTGGCCTGAGAGGTTCGGCCACGGAGGCGCTGGTGATTTCAAATACCCCGGTGGCCATGGCCGGGTGTGAGTTCCGGCTAACCGCCACAAATGCCCTTTGCGGCGCCGTCAGCCAGGCCGCCACGTTGACCGTGCTGGCGTCCGGGCCCACGATCATTTACGATGACACCCGAATCCCGATTATGGTCAACGGCAACCCGGTGGACTTCTACCCTGGACCGCTCGAGGTGGGTAACGAGATCCTGTTTACCGGCCCGATTTACATGACGAGCCTCTCGTGCGAATTGTGCAGCACTAACCCCTCCTTCGTGGGCAACGTGGAGGTCCAGTTGAGCCTCTATAGCAACAACGGCTCACCCGTCAATAACCGCCTGTCGCCCGGCACTTTGCTCTACCAAACCGGCTGGGCCCTCTACCGCCCATTCGCGGTTCCGCCACACTGCTTTATTCCGCCGCGGGGGGCGACCTTCCGTCCACCGGGCTGCTCTTGAACGCCAGCGACGTCACCTTGACAGTGCAGTTCCAGGGGATGCAAGGCAACGATTCGGTGGGGCTCCCTCTCTTTTCGCAGCCGGCGGTCGGCAGCAGCCACACCGGTTATTGGCAGAACGATGGCGGTGGTTGGCAGTACCTTACCAACAGCGCCGGATATGCCACAGGCTTCGGGGTCGAGATCCAGGGCACCATGGCTTCGCGCCAGGCGACGGAAGCCATTACGTGGACCAACCCGGCTCCCCTCATCTACGGCGCCGCCCTCACCTACAGCCAATTGAACGCCACGGCGAACGTGCCCGGCAGCTTTGCCTACAGCCCAGCGAGCGGCGCCGTTCTCAACGCCGGCACGAACCTGCTTTCCGTCGTCTTCACCCCGTCGGACGGCGCCAGCTTCAACGTCCTCACCGGAAGTGTCGTGTTGGTGGTGCTGCCGGCCCCGCTGGCCGTCACCGCCAACGATGCGACGCGGCCTTACGGCGCCACAAATCCACCATTGACCGGGATCATCACGGGCCTGACAAACGGCGACGACATCACGGCGACCTACAGTTGCGCCGCCACGCCCGCCAGCCCGGCCGGCTTCTACCCAATCGTGCCCAGCCTGGTGGACCCGAACAACCGCCTGGGCAATTACGCCCTGACGGTGACCAACGGCACCTTGACGGTGAGAGCCCAATCCGTGGGCCCCAGTCGTACGCCTTCACCAACTTTGCGGGCATGCCGGGCGTGTCAGGCAGCGCGGACGGCACGGGGAACGCGGCGCGGTTCTTCTGGCCCGAGGGGGTGGCGGTGGACAGTTCGGGAAACGTGTACGTGGCGGACAGTGGCAATGACACGATTCGCCAGATCACGCCGACAGGCGTGGTGACGACGCTGGCCGGGTTGGCCGGAAGTTCGGGCAGCGCGGACGGTACGGGGAGCGCGGCGCGCTTCAATGGCCCTCGGCGGTGGCAGTTGATAGCTCCGGCAACGTTTATGTGGCGGACGAGAACAACTCCACGGTTCGCAAGGTCACGCCGGCCGGTGTGGTGACGACGCTGGCGGGGTTGGCCGGCAATTGGGCTAGCGCGGACGGCACGGGGAGTGCAGCGCGGTTCGACGGCCCCTCGGGCATTGCGGTGGACGGCGTGGGCAACGTCTATGTGTCGGATTCGGGGAACTGCACGGTTCGCAAGATCACGCCGGAGGGGCTGGTCACGACGCTGGCGGGGCTGGCAGGGAATCCTGGCAGCGCGGACGGCACGGGGAGCGCGGCGCGGTTCCACGCTCCCTGGGGCCTGTGCCTGGACATGACGGGCAACCTCTATGTGGCGGATTGCGGCAACTATACGATTCGCCTGATTACCCCGGCAGGCGTGGTGTTGACGTTGGCGGGGCTGGCTGGAGCTTTTGGCAGCGCCGACGGCACGGGGAGTGCGGCGCGGTTCTACGGCCCCCTGGGTGTTGCGCCGGACGGCATGGGCAACGTCTATGTTGCGGATACCTACAACGCCACGATCCGCCAAATAACGCCGGGGGGCGTGGTGACGACGCTGGCGGGGATTGCCGGGAGTTGGGGTGGCGGGGACGGCGTGGGGGGCGCGGCTCAGTTTGCAGATCCCACGGGGGTTGTGGTGGACAGCGTGGGCAATGTCTATGTGGCGGACGCCGGCAACCACCGCATCAGCAAGGGCGTGGCGTTGGCGCCAACGGGGCCGCCACAGTTCCTCGTGCAACCCCGAAGCCAATCGGTGGCCCCGGGCACAAACGCGATCTTCTCCGTGGCCGCCTCCGGCAGCCCGCCCCTGAGCTACCAATGGCTCGAGGGCACGAACCTGCTGCCGGAGGCCACGAATGCGACGCTGGTGTTGAGCAACCTCCAGCCGGCGCAGGCGGGGGATTACTTCGTGGTGGTGAGCAACACATTCGGCTCCATCACCAGCGCGCCGGCCGCCACGTTGACCGTGCTGGAGTTCACGCCCGTTCTAGAGTGGGCCAGCCCGGCCCCCATTACCTACGGCGCCGCCCTCACCTATGGCCAGTTGAACGCCTGGGCGAACGTGGCCGGCAGCTTTGCCTACAGCCCGACGAACGGCGCCGTTCTCAACGCCGGCACGAACCTGCTCTCCGTCATCTTCACCCCGTCGAATACCGTCACCTTCAGCGCCGCGAGCGGAACCGTCGCGCTCGTGGTGCTGCCGGCCCCGCTCAGCGTCTACGCCAACAATGTGACGCGGCCTTACGGCGCCACCAATCCACCTTTGACCGGGATCATTGCGGGCCTGACCAACGGCGACAACATTACGGCGACTTACAGTTGCGCCGCCACGCCCGCCAGCCCGGCCGGCACTTACCCAATCGTGCCCAGCCTGGCGGACCCGAACAACCGCCTGGTCAATTACGCCGTGACGGTGAACAACGGCGCCTTGACGGTGACAGCCCACCAAACCGAGGGCTCCCTGGTGTACGCCTTCACCAATTTTGCGGGCCTGCCCGGCGTGCCCGGCAGCGCGGACGGGACGGGGAGCGCGGCGCGCTTCGAATTCCCCTATGGGGTGGCGGTGGACAGTTCGGGAAACGTGTACGTGGCGGACAGTGGCAATGACACGATTCGCCAGATCACGCCGACAGGCGTGGTGACGACGCTCGCGGGGTTGGCCGGGAATCAGGGCAGTGCGGACGGTATGGGGAGCGCGGCGCGCTTCAATCTGCCCACGGGGGTGGCAGTTGACAACTCCGGCAACGTTTATGTGGCGGACTACAACAACTTCACGATCCGTAAGGTTACGCCGGCGGGCGTGGTGACGACGCTGGCGGGTTTCGCCGGGAGTTGGGGTGGCGCGGATGGCACTGGGAGCGACGCGCGCTTTAACCAGCCCTCGGGCGTGGCGGTGGACAGCCAGGGCAATGTGTACGTGGCGGACGACTTCAATTTCACCATTCGCAAGATCACGCCGGCGGGCGTGGCGAGCACACTGGCGGGGTTGCCCGGGATTCGCGGCAGCTCGGACGGCACCGGGAGCGCAGCGCGGTTCCTCTACCCCTTCGGCGTCGCGGTTGACAGCGGGGGCTATCTATACGTGGCGGATAGCTCCAACGATACGATTCGCCAGATCACGCCTGGGGGCCTGGTGACCACGCTGGCGGGGTCGCCCGGGCTTGGTGGCAGCGCGGACGGTACGGGGAGCGCGGCGCGCTTCAATCTGCCCTATGCGGTGGCAGTTGACAGCTCCGGCAACGTTTATGTGGCGGACTGGAACAACATCACGGTTCGCAAGGTTACGCCGGCCGGCGTGGCGACGACGTTGGCGGGGTTGGCCGGGTACCCCGGCAGTGCGGACGGCACTGGGGGCGCCGCGCGGTTTCGTGCCCCGACGGGCGTGGCGGTGGACAGTGCGGGCAACGTCTATGTTGCGGACTGCAACAACCACCGCATCAGCAAGGGCGTGCCGCTGGCGGTCCCGCAACCGCCCCAAGTCCTCGTGCAGCCGCAAAGCCTGACCATGGCGGCGGGAGGCAGCGTGGGCTTCCTCGTCGAGGTTACGGGCAGCGCGCCGTTCAGCTACCAATGGCAGTTCGGCGGCGTGGACCTGGCCGACGGCGGCCAATTCAGCGGCACGACCTCGAGAACCTCTATGTTAGCTTCGTCTCGGCCGCCAATGCCGGGGCTTATCAGGTGATCGTCTCCAACAGTGTGGGCGTGGTCACCAGCGCCACCGCTACCCTGACTGTGACGCCCCTGGCACAGGGCCTCTGTTTCGCCCCCGGAACGAACAGCGGACTGCAGTTCTCCCAGGTGTTGCTCCCGGTCCAGGTCAGCGGCTTCACGAACATCGTCTCCTTCCAAGGCTCGCTGCACTGGGATACGAACGTGGCCGCCTTTGTTGATGTGGAGCAGTTCGGGTTGCCTGGCTTGGCCGCCGGCAGCTTCGGCACGGCCTTGGCCAGCGGCGGCACGCTGACGGTGTCCTGGGATGATCCGCTCGGGACGGGCCAGTCGCTGGCGGATGGGACGACGGTGTTTGCGCTGCGCTTCACGCTAACCGGCAGTGTCGGCGCTGCCACTGCCATCACCATGGACGGCGTGCCGACGGCCTTGGAGGCGGCCAATAACGATTTCGTTATCATGCCGGCGCAAGCCGTGGCGGGCCAGTTGTCCGTGGTGGAGACCTTGGCGATTCGCGGCAGGGTTTTCTACTACCCGAGCAACCCTTCGCCCAGCGGTTTTGGCGACAACACGGTGCCGGGAGTGGTCCTGACGCTGAACGGTGGCCTGGACTGGGGCGCGCTCAGCGCCAATGATGGCAGCTACCGCTTCGGCAGTGTTGGAGCGGGGCTGGATTACGAGGTCAGCGCCGGCCAAGTCCGATGATACGCCGGCGGACAACGGCGTGACTACGCTGGATATCGCCCTGATTCGGCGGCACATCCTGGCTTTGGCCTTTCTGAATTCGCCCTACAAGCTGCTGGCGGCGGACGTGAGTGGCTCGGGAACCATTACGACGCTCGATATCGCGCTGATTCGCCGGTTGATTCTGGCTATGACCAATACGTTCCCGGCGGGCTTGTGGCGGTTTGTGCCGGCCGATTATGTTTTCCCGGATCCCGCCAATCCGTGGGCGGCGCCAGCCCAGCGGTGGTACACGAACCTGCTGGCCGACGGCGATGGGCAGGATTATGTGGCGATCAAGCTGGGGGACGTGAACAATTCCTGGGTCAGTCCCGCAGCGACTCCGCATTTGAGACTGGGCCAGGGAGCTGGGCCGGGGGCAACGGCCAAGCCGGACATCGCCGGCGTGCGGTTTGAGGCGAGCGGCCAGGTGGTTCAGCCGGGGCAGAAGCTGGCCGTGCCGGTCAGTGTGAGTGGATTCCACCCTGCCACCAGCGCGCAGTTTACCCTGGGCTGGGATGCGAGGGTGTTGCGGTATGCCGGCGTCGGGGAATTTGGGGTGCGCGGCCTGGGCGAGGATAACTTTGGGACTGCTTTTGCGGGCAGCGGCAAGCTTGCGTTTTCGTGGGACGATCCGGCGGGCACGGGGCTGGACGGTGGCCGACGGCACGGCGCTATTCACGGCCTATTTTGAGGTGATCGGCGCGGCAGGCAGTGTGTCGCCGCGTGGCCTTCGGGGACTCGCCGACGGTGCGGGAGGCGACCGTGGACCTTGTCCCACGTGCCTTCGCCAGTGCGGATGGGCAGGTCATGGTGGCGGGAGAGAGGCCGGTGATCTCGTGCGGAGGGGATGCGGCCAAGGGCACTTTCCGCATCTCGGTGCCGAGCGTCAGGGGCCGGCGCTACACTCCTGGAGTCTGCCGATTCGTTGTCCGGCGCCAATTGGCGGAGCCTTGGGGGTTGTGGTCGGCGACGGCTCAGTGAAAACCCTGAGCGACCCAACTGCCACAACCCAACAGCGGTTTTACCGGGTGCGCGTTGAGTGACGGGCTCTGATTGATTCGGTTTAACCCAACAGCATTATCGTCCATGAGGTTCTATCGGGCGGCGCCCCAGTAGCGGTTGCCTGCCCGTGCTCAGGGCCACTTCGCAACGCATTGCCCAATCGCCCCGGTTCTGGTAATGGTAGGCCATGCACTTTTTCGTCGAGCGCAGCGAGCTGCGGGACCTGTATGACAAGGCCGCCGCCGGCCAACGGATTTCCGAGGCCGATGCGTTGCGGCTTTTCGAGAGCCGGGATTTGCACGCCCTCGGGGCGATTGCCGACCTGGCGCGAGAGCGCCAGGTGGGCCGGCGGGCCAGCTACATCATCAACCGCTATCTCAACTACTCGAACTACTGCATCCTGAGCTGCCGGTTCTGCTCCTTTGCGCGGAAGAAGCGGGACGCGGATGGTTTCCAGTTGAGCGTCCCGGAGATGGTCGAGAAGGCCCGCCAGGCCCTGGACCTGGGCATCACCGAATTGCACATTGTCGGCGGATTGCATCCGACGCTGCCCTTCGGCTACTACACGGAGATGCTCCAGGCGTTGCGGGCCCTGGATGGCCGGCTGCAGTTGAAGGCCTTCACGGCCATCGAGATTTTGCACCTGGCCTGGCTGGCGAAAAAATCGGTGGCCGAAACGCTGCTCGCGCTTAAGGCCGCCGGCCTGGATTCGCTCACCGGCGGCGGCGCCGAGATTTTCCGCAAGGAAATCCGCACCGCCATTGCCCGAGGCAAGGAATCGGCCGAGGAGTATCTGGACGTGCATCGGACCTGGCATCGGCTGGGCGGACGCAGCACGTGCACGATGCTCTACGGGCACATCGAGTCGCTCGCGGACCGGGTGGACCACCTGTGCCGGTTGCGCGCCCTCCAGGACGAAACGGGCGGCTTTGTCGGTTTCGTGCCCCTGCCTTACCAACCGGAGAACAACGACCTCCCGGTCCACCATCCGCCCACCGGCCTCGACATGCTGCGCACCGTGGCGGTGAGCCGCATTTACCTCGACAACTTCCGCCATATCACCGCCTACTGGATCGGCCTCGGCCTCAAACTGGCCCAACTGGCCCTGAGCTTCGGCGCCGACGACCTCCACGGCACGATCCTCGAGGAATTCATCTTCCACATGGCCGGGGCGAAAACGCCGCAGTTGCAGACCGAAGCCGAAATGATCAAAGCTATCCGCGAGGCCGGCTGCACGCCGGTGCAGCGAAATACCTTCTACGAACCGATCAAGGTGTGGGACGCCCCGGAACCAGGAGTTACGTTGAAATGAAAGCTGTATGTCCGAATGCCAAGACCGTGAATGCCAAGTTCTGCGCTTGCACCTACCCGGGCTGCCCAAGACATGGCCTCTGCTGCGAGTGCCTGCAGTACCACCTGGGTCTGCGGCAGCTTCCGGGCTGCTGCTTCCCTGAGGAGGTCGAGCGCACTTACGACCGCAGCTTCGAGCGGTTTGCCCAATGGGTGAACGACCAAGCCGGCTGAGCCTTCTTTTTGACTTGGCAACGGCGCTGCATGCCGCACCTTTCCAGCGTGATTCACGCCAGCGCCATTGTGCATCCCAACGCGAAGCTGGACCCGAGCGTCCGGGTCGGGCCCTACGCCGTCATTGATGGAGGGGTCGAGATCGGCCCCGAGTGCGACATCGGTCCGCACGTGTATCTGACCGGCCTCACCCGCATCGGCGCCCACAACCGCTTTTTTGCGGGCTGCGTCATCGGCGAGGCCCCGCAGGATTTGAAATACAAGGGCGAGCCTGCCGAGCTGCGGATAGGCGACCATAACGTCTTCCGTGAACATGTGACCGTGCACCGCTCCAACCGCACGGGCGAGGCCACGATCATCGGCTCCCACAATTTTCTCATGCAGCACAGCCACGTCGCCCACAATGTCGTGTTCGGGGATTACGTCATCCTGGCCGGCGGCGCGCTGGTGGCCGGGCATGTGAGCGTAGGGGACCTCGCGTTCATCTCCGGCAATTGCCTGGTCCACCAGTTCGTGCGCATCGGCACGCTGGCCCTCATGCAAGGCGGCTCGGCCATCAGCAAGGACCTGCCCCCCTATACCATCGCGCGCGGCGGCAACGGCATCTGCGGCCTCAACACCATCGGCCTGCGCCGCGCCGGCTTTTGCCCCGCCGACCGCCTCGAATTGAAACAGCTCTATCACCTCCTGTTCCGCTCCGGACTCAATGTTCAAAACGCCCTCGTCACGGCGCGCCAGCAGTTCTCCGGCGCGCCGGCCAAAGTCATGCTTGATTTCATCGCCGCCTCCAAACGCGGCATCTGCTCCGACGCCGGCCGCCCGATGCTGCTCGAGGCTGACGCGGAAACTGTGTAGCGGCGCGCGCAGCACGAGGGGCGAGTGTCGAGTGTCGAGGGGCGAGTGTCGAGTGTCGAGGGGCGAGGGGCGAGTGTCGAGGGGCGAGGGGCGAGGGGACGAAGTGCTTCCCCTCGACCCGCGACCCTCGACCCTCGACCCTCGACCCTCGGATGCCGGGCTACCCCCGGCCTCGCCGTCCCGTCTCGATGAGCGCCTGGAGGCGGGAGCCGAGGGCGGGCAGCAGGGCGTCGCAGACGGGCGGGATTTCCAGTTCGAGGGTGGGAAGACCCAGTTCGCGGCGGACGACTTCGCGGATGAGCGCCCCTTCGCGGGCGCAATGGCTGGCGCCCGGAATGCGGGCCACGACGACGGCCTGGGCCCGGGCGGCGCGGCAGTCGGCCACGATGCGGGCGGCGCGGTCCAGGGTCGAGCCGGCCATCGGGTCGGCCAGGGCGGTCCGGGCCAGGGCTTCCAGCGGCGGCAGGTCCTCGGCGATCAGGTCCAGGGCGTGGGTGAACATATAATCGGAGCCGCAGACCCGGCCGCCCCAATCTTCCACCAGGTTCATGGCCCGGAGGTCGGCGACGGGATTGACCCAGAAGATCCGCACAGCCTCGGGGGCAACGGCGAAGCGGCCTTGGTCGAGGCGGGCCTCGGCCTCGGCCAGCAGCCCGGCCAGAACCGCGACAGTTTCTTCGCGGTCAGAACAGAAATGGATGGCGAGCATTTCGGCAACGAGCATTTCCAGGGCGGGGAGTGGGGCGCCGGGGGCATGATAGACCTTCCGGCGCAAAGCCGCCAGGAGACGGCGGACCTTGTTGGCTTCGCGGATACCCCCGGCCAGGGCCGCTTCGTCCAAGGGCCGGCCCCCCAGTTCGGCCAGGATGCCACAGAGCCGCGCCAATTCCTGGCGCACGCATTCCACTTGAATCTGCGGGGCGCTCAGGTTGCCGGGAAGCACCACGGCGGTCTCGCCCGCCTCCGGGGCGCGGCGGCGCGGCATCTCCCACCAGACAATCGGGAAGCCGGTTTTCTCCAGCCGTTGAGCGATGGCGGAAAAGTCGTCGCAGACGGCCCCGGTGCTGCAAATCAGGAGGTCGGGCCGCGGAAAGTGTTCGTCGTTCTGAAACGCGGCGAGCATGGCGCGGACAGGACAGAACGAGGCATCGATGCCCAGGCCCTCGGCCTGCCGGAGCAACCCGTCGCTGCACTCCATCAGGCAAGGCGTCCACCAGGCGCCGTCCGGGTAGAAGGCCCGCACCCCGGGCAGCGAATAGGCCATCACCGGCACTGTGCCAAGGTCCTTCATGGCCCCCACAATCCGGACGCCAGCCGCGCGGGCCTGGCGGAGACGCTGGTTTTCCGTGAGCAAAAAATTCCAAAGCCGAAGCGATGCGGCGGAATCATCGAATTGCAACAGCCGCAGGCGCAAGTCGCCTTCCGAGACGACGTGCCGGCTCAGCGGCCCCCCGTAGGCCGGCTCGCGCAATCCGGATTGGACCAGCTCGGCGTGACGGGCGTCCCAGTCCGAGAGCGTGAGCTTGCGGAGGGGCGGGTGCCGAGGGGCGAGGGGCGAGGGGCGAGGGGCGAGTGCCGAGTCAGGAGGGCACACTTCGCCCTTCTGCCTTCTGCCTTCTGCCTTTTGCCTTTTGCCTTCTGCCTTCCCTTTGCTCATCGCAGGGCCTCCAGGAAGGCTTCGATGCGGCTGGTGATTCGGGGCCAGGCGCCGGCCGCATCATCCGCGTCCAGGACCAACAATGGCAGGCCAAAGGCCTCGCGGAGGGACTGGGCCTCGGCGCGCCAAAGGTCGCACCCGACATGGGCCCACAGGACGAGGCCGCGCGCGCCGCGGGCCTCCAATCGCCGCCGCAGCCAGGCATAGAGGCGTGTGTTGGGACGCTGGAAGACATCCACGCAATTGGCAAGATAGAGCCGCGCCAGACCTTGGAGGGCCGGTTCACAATCACAAGCCGGAGGCGTCCCCTCCGGCAGGCCGCCGGCCGGCGGCGTGTCCCACAAGCTGCGTTCGCCCGCCTCCGTGGCATCGAGAACCACCCGTCCGCCGGCGCGCTCGAGCGTCTCCAGCAATCGCCACTGGGCGCGCGGCAACGGTCCGCCCACCAGCGCAAGAGGAATGGCGCCGGCGGCCCCGGCGCCGTTCTCCGGCAGGCAGACTGAACCATCCCAGTGGAAATGCGCAACGGCTTCCGCGTACTGGCGCCCCGGGCATGAGCCGGCCGCTTGCAAGAGCCGGCGGCGCGCGCAGGCATAGCGGTCCAGAACAGCCCGCAGGTTTTCGGCCGACGGCGCCTGCCCGCCGAGCCGGACCAGGAACCAGCTCAACCGCTCGAGTTCGCCGCAGAAGAGCCGCTCCGCCACGGGCGTCTGCCAGGTCGCAGGCAGGTTGAACAGAAAGCGGCGCGCCGGGGCCCTGGCGGCGACGGCATCGAAGCCGCGCCGCAACTGATCGCAGTGGGTCGTAAAAATGACCGCGGATTGAGACTGCCGCTCCGCCAGGCGCACGACAGCCTGGGCGAAAGCACAGATACCCGCCGCAAGCGGCGCCGACTCGAGGGCAAAGTCCTGGGCGAACCAGACGCCGCGCGGCTCCAGCCCATGCGCCCGGATCCATTCAGCCGGCACCCAGGGACTGGTGTAAAAGACGAGCATAACAGCGCGATGGCTTACCCTTTAGCTTGGGACTTGTCGAGGGACCATGAACCTCGGCGTAGCGGCGGGGCGCATCTTGCCAGTACCACCAGTCGCCAGGATGCTCGCGTTGGTAGCGCAGATTTCCAAACCTGCTGCATCGCCGACTTCCAAGTCGGCAGGCTGTAACTGCTTGGCCGCATCTGCGGATTTGAAATCCGCGATACAGCAGACTGGAAGTCTGCGCTACGGTGGTACCGACAAGATGCGCCCGTAGCGGCGTCTCGGCAGAGCGCCGCTGGAGATCGTTCCGGGGAATGGCGGCGCTCTGCCGAGACGCCGCTACGAGGGCGCCGTTCATGGAGAGGGGAGGGGCGGGCGGCGCGGGGAGCGCGGATGTCCGGGGCGGATGAGGGAGACGGGGCACGGGGCTGGGGGGGGGGGTGGATGTAATTACTTAAAACTGCTTAAAATTGGTGAGATGGGCTTAAAGCTCCATTCATGAGCAACCGGACAGGCGAGGGGCAAGGGGCGAGTGTCGAGTGTCGAGGGGCGAGGGGCGAGGGGTGGCGTCTCGTGCCCTCGACACGCGCCACTGGACACCTGCGCCTGCATACTTTTCAACATCAGACGTTGAGTTTTCAGTTTCCACGGGTTCTGTCGCGTTCATACGCAAGAGGTTTCGCATAATTGGGGGCGGAGGGCAAATACTCCATTGGCTCTATTGGCTCTATTGGCTGTTTTTTGTCAAAACCGCCGGAGGCGGCGAGGAGTTTGGCCTCATCTGCCGTACTGGCTCACTATAGCCGTCCTCAGGGCGCAGAACCTCTGGAAGGGGCGCTGGCCAAGTCCTCCAAGTTCGCCAGGCACGTCGCCGCATTGAAGTGATGGGCGTCCCGGCGACAGATCATCCGGTCATTTTAGAGGCTTGAACACGAGCCTGAATTCTCGCGAATGGAGTTCTGCCTGGTGGAGCTGAGCGGGTGCGCCGGCCATAAGGTGGGCAACCTTCCTGGCCACGCCCTGGTCCATCCGGCAGCCCAAGTACACTGCCCTGATGCAGGAGCGTGGCACTGGCACGAAAAAGCGCGCAACCCCGTCTATCGAGCGCCCTTCGCACATTCGGAGGGGACGCATAATTCGAAGCTCGCGTTCGTAGCTCCATTCCGGGCCTTTCCGAAGGAAAGGGGCAATGGTTGGGGGTTTGGTCGGGTCAAGAACTGGACGGCTTGGGTCGTACGTTACTTCACGAAGCTCGCCTAACTGGTTAAAGTCTCTATCCTCGGAATCAAATTCCAGCACGAACCCTCTGTGGCTGTCCGAGTAGTGAGCCCACATCAGAAGGCTGTCTTTGGTGGTCGAGAAGCAGAGGATGCCGTATCGGTCGTTGAGCACCCGAAGCATGTCTGCGTGAAACCTTTCCATGAACGGGTGTGGATTGCGCAGCCAGTTCTCCACAAAACTTTTTCGCAGGTCTCTCAGGCGCCTGCTTCTCTCTGCCCGTGGCAAACGGAGCAGACTCGGTTCATGTTCCGGGTGAAAAAACTCTTCTGCCTGGCGCTTCAAGAAGGCTCTATCGGTGATGGGTGACAAAACCGGCCTCTGGTCGAAAGGATCGTTGAATTGCAGGGGAGGGGTAAAGCAGACTTCCTCCCTTTCCAGGCAGTCCACTCTTTGGGGTGGCAGGTAGCGGAAGACTCTCATAGGCAGTGGCGGCTCCCGGGGCTTTGGCTTTAGGATTCTGCGCGTGGGGATTTGCTTCACGAATCAGGAGGGCAACGGGGCGGTCATCTGATTTTCTCTACATCCGATGCCGAATGCGCGGGTGGGTTATTCCCTGCGGCATTGAGGATGTCTCCGTTAGTGATCGGGCGGTTCTGCGACAGCGCAGTTCTGGCCGCCTCGTTGACAATGAATTCGATTTCGGCGCTGGTGTAGTTCTCCAACTCCCCGGCGGAGTTGTGCCAATCAATGGTCTCCTGTGGCCTGTTCGGCATGTACAGCCGAATCAGTTCAATCCTGGCCTCGTAATCCGGCGGCCCAACGAAAAACTTCTTGTCCAGTCGCCCGGGTCTTAACACTGCGGGATCAAGGTGCTCAGGCCGGTTCGTCGCCCCGATTACGAGGATGCCATTCCGCCCGCACTCGTTTAACCGCACAAGAAACTCGTTGACCTCGCTGGAATAGTGGTGTCCCACGTCACTGCCGCCGCGAATCGGCACCATCGCGTCAAGTTCATCGAAAAAAATCATGCAGGGAGTCTGCTTTTGCGCTTGTGCGAAAAGTTCTGCAATCTTGCCCTGAGTTCCGTGAACATAGATGCTCGCCAAGTCGCCCGGCGTCACTTCCATGAAGTTGAACCCGGCAATCTCCGCCAGCTTGCGGGCGATGAACGTCTTGCCGCAGCCCGGCGGGCCATAAAGCAATATCCCATTGGGCAGATTCAGGCGGTAGCGGGCGTAAATTTCAGGCTCTTGCAGGGGCAGGATGACATCACGCTCCAACATGGCCTTGAGGTCGCGCATGCCGGCAACGCCGCCCCCAATGGAACGGGTTGTCTTGGCCTCCATTTCCGAGCCACTTCGTTTCCTGCGCGGGATGAACCCGGCTTCCCGCTTGAGCCGCTCCTTCAAAGCCAGCGCAGTCACATTGTCGGGGTTCATCCCGACTTCCAGACACACCCAGGCCAACGCCTCCGCGAGCCGCCCCCACTCGCGCAGCAATTCGATGCGGTACAGCCACGCCAGACGCCGCTCTTCGAGCAGCCACGGCTTGTCCTGAAAGAGCGGCAAGGGGTCTTCAATCACGTGATCCAACACTTCCAGCGCCCGCCGATACTGCCGCCGGGAAGCCAACACGCCGATGCGTTCGTGAATCGCCCGTTTCAATTCCGACTGCCGCTCATGGCTGGGCTCTTTCATGGGGCTGTAACGCTCTCTTTTTCCTGTCTCTCAATCGCCATCCAGCAAATGAGATGGACATCCCCCTGCTGAATCGGCGGGAGCGGTTCGGGCGCATGAAATGGTTCCAAGCCGATGCGCTCAATTTCCTCAACCAAGGCCAGGGACTTCGCATCGGCGCTGGGAAAATCGTTTTCAAACACGGTTCGGAGTAGCTTCTGGTCCCGGATCGAGCACGGGGCCTCCACCGCTTCCAGACAGCGCGCGAAACGCTGCTGGTCAATTCCCGGCGGTGGGTACTGGCGAACGTGATCGGCGACGGCACGATTGAGTGCCGGGACTCGCGGCTGCAGGTTCGCCGGGTCGGTTTCGTAGGTCCAGGACGCGAAAATGTCCTGCCTGGCTTTTTGCCACGCCGAGAATGCTGTCTGCTTCAAATCCAGCGGCATCACCATTGGCGTCTCTTCGACGCACTCGACCATTCTCAAACAAGTGCCAATCTCGCCGACCAGATCGCCGCCCTCGAGGGGCACGAACCGCAAGTAAACCCGCTTGCCAACAGCCGCGCAAAAGAAATGGCCGCGATGCTTGCCTTTGGCCATGCCGCTGCCAGCTTTCCACGGCAGAGAGCGGATCTCGTCACCGCGCTTCATCAGGGCCTTGCGCAACTCCTGCCGGTACTCCTCTCCGGTTTGCGCGGAGGATACTGTGCCGCCGCGTTCATAAATGGAGGCGTCGTTCTGACGCAGGCGCTCGATTTCCTCTCGCGTCTCGGTGAACGACTGTTGGCCTTCCGCACCGCGCTCGATTGGCGCGACTTCCACGCCAACCGATGCAGCGGCCTGGGCGAGCTTGCGACGGACGCGGGCCTCCAGGTTCAGCAGGGCATCGAGTTGCGCGTCGGGGAAGTAGGTGCGGAGGAAGACGCGCTTGTGTGGGCTGCCAATGCGGTCAATACGCCCGTGCCGCTGCACAAGGCGCATGGGATTCCAGGGCATATCAAAGTTGATGACATTGCGGCATTGTTGAAGGTTCAAGCCTTCCGCGAGAACGTCGGTGCAGACCACCAAATCGAATTTGTCTTCCCAGCCGCGAGGGGCGCCGGAGGATTCCGGGGCGAATCCCCAGACCGCATCGCGCCGAGAGACTCCGTTGCGGACTTCATTGCCAGCCACGGACGCCATCCGCCCGCGATAGCAGGCCAACCGTTTGTCCCGGTCAATCACGCGATCCAGAAAATCCTCAATCCAGTTCACGGTGTCTTCGTAAAAAGAGAACACGAGCACTTTGCGGCTGCGGCGCTCGTCCTCCGGCATGGCGGCCTCTTCGTGGGCCTGCTTAACCACCTTGACAAGTTCCTCGATCAGGACGGCCAGCTTGGGGTCTTCGGTCGGCTTCACCCGCGCGGTACGCTGGTGCATTTCAGCGAGCAGCTTGCGGTCGGATTCCGCATCACGCCGGAGCGCCGCCACGTCGTATGCACTTGCGGGTTCGGTGTGGTCGCCAGACTCGATCAACTCGTCAATCAACTCGTCGTCGCCCTCAGCGGCAGAGAGTTCCTGGAAGAATGTCTTGCGGAGCACGAAGCCTTGGTCCAGCGCCTTCAAGAACAACTCGTGTTCGCGCGCCATTTTCTGTGTCGTGCAGGCAAAGGCGTGGACAGATGACTCGAATCGTTTGAGCAACCCGGAGCGAATAAGGCCGACAATCGCCGTGTCGAGCTTGGATGACTGTTGCCCGGCAGGGTAGTTCTCGGGCTGGTATCTGGCGAGCGTCAACAGCGGCAAGCTGCCGTCCGGGGGATCAAGCGCGGTTTCCAATTCCGCCATGAAGCCCGGAAGGACCGTCTCAAGATCGTACTTGATGGACGAGGCAACCGGCTTGGGGAACTGAATGGGGACGCGGCTGCCGTCTGGCAGCATGACGAGATCGTTCGCATAGTGGCGTTTGATGAATTGCCGCGTGCGTTTGACCGTCGTGGCGTTGATCACCGGGTAGAGCATGTCCGGGTTCAGGTTGAACGGGTCAACGCGCATCGCGTCGTGAAACCGCTCGCGCATGGATAAAACGCCACGGTCGGCAAAGAAGGCGTCCTGCTTCACGAAATAGCGCAGCAAGTGATACAGGTCCCAAAGCGAATTGTTGACCGGCGTGGCCGTAAGCAGGAGCAGGTCCCGGCGCGGGCCAAGCAGCAAACGGCGTAAGACTCCGGCGCGGGCCGGGGCGTCGGGGTTGCGGTAGGCGTGTGATTCGTCGATCACCACCAGCGCATAATCCTCCAGTGCGCTCCGCAAGTGTGGTTCTTCGCCGCCAAGCTGGCGGTCGTTGGCCAGTTGCTCGTAAGAGACGCAATCCACTTTGAGGTCGTAACGGTCGAGAAAGTCCCGCCATGTGCTGTCGCGCAGCGCGGCGGGACAGATGAGCAGCACCCGCTGCCGACGCGCCTTGAAAAGCCGGATGATGTCGCCCGCGAGAAATGTCTTTCCCAAACCGACGCCATCCGCGAGAAGCACCCCTCCGCAGCGTTTCAAAATCCGCAGCGCCCGCCAGACGCCGTGCCGTTGGAAGGTCGTAAGCGGGGTGTCGCCCGCTTCCTGCCTTTCCTCCGCCAGTTCCTCGCCATAGAGCGCAAAGAGCACGCGGAGATAAATCAGGTAAGGCGGAAACTCAGCCATAAGCCGGTCGTAAATCGCGGCGAGGTCGAACGGTTCGGCGTTTTCCCACAATTCGTCAAACCACACTT
The DNA here is from genome assembly GCA_963713735.1 of uncultured bacterium. Lineage (GTDB taxonomy): Bacteria > Verrucomicrobiota > Verrucomicrobiia > Limisphaerales > UBA8199 > CAVQND01. The sequence continues at coordinate 84,881 of CAVQND010000027.1, read as the reverse complement.
CAACGCGCGGCACGGCGGGCACGTCAAAGTGGCCGAGATTCAATTCGAGATTCGCTCGCAGCCCGGCATACGTGAGGTTGGATGAGCCGGTGACGAGTCCGCCGCCTGGCGTGCGGAACAAAAACGCCTTCGCGTGGAGAAACCGCTTGGTATAGCGGCGCACTTCCACGCGCCCTGAGTGCAACACGCTCAGCAACCGGCGCACGGCGGCATCGCTTTCCTCGTCGAACGGCAGTAGGTCGCGACTGCGGGCGAGCGCATCATTCAAACGGGCGATGCCCTCGGCAACGAGCCGGGCCGTAAACTGGGGTTCGGGCGGATCGCCCGGCTGGGGGAACACCCGCTCCGCTTCGGGGCGCGGCTCAGCGCCCAGCAGGAGCCGAATTTTGGCCGTTCGGCAAAACTCATCGGCCAGCAGGTCGAAACCCGGCACGTTGAAAAACGCCGTGGCGATGTCCAGGGAGAAAACGAATAGACCCCGCTCGCGCAGCACGCGCAGATGGTCGCAGAGGGCCTTGTCCAGCGTCAGCCCGTTGCGGTTGTCAACGAAGTGAGGGCGAGGGTCGGCTGGCGTGCTCATGGCTGGCTGGTTACTTCTCGGGTTGCTTCTGTCCGGCTTCCAGTTGCTTTGCCCTCTGGACTGCTTCCTCGAAATCCGTCTCCACCGGGTTGGGCTTCGCCGCTTCCAGTGCGCGGTACTTCTCGTATTCCGTTTCGGCCTTCACCAGAGCGGCCTCGCGCGAAACCCTGCCGGCATGAGTCAGAATCTGTTGCTCGCTGAGCCGGAGGAAATCATCGAGCTTGGCAATCCAAGCCTTCATCGTCATGGCCTTCCGGCTCCGCGCCTGCAATTCCGCGAAATCCAGATACAGCGAGACAATGAGGTTGAGGGCTTCCAATTCGTCTTTGCCGAGATAGTTCTTGGCCACCGCCACGTCCGCCTTGCGGGGGCGGGGGCCGGTCCAACTGGTCAGGCCCATGTGTGGCTGGCTGGCGTCCGCCCTGGCTGCGATGACTTCCGCCGCCGTGTGGCCGTGCGCGGCCCAGTGCATCTTGTTCTGCACCGTGGCGAAGAACTGTTGCGAGACTTCGGCGGCGGGATCGTAATCGGCGCTCGTGGCGTAAATCTCGAGCACCTTGCGCCAGAATACCTTCTCCGACGACCGGATGTCCCGGATGCGAGCCAGCAACTCCTCGAAGTAATCTCCGCCGCCCGCCCGCTTGAGCCGCTCGTCGTCCATCGTAAAGCCTTTGATGACGTATTCCCGCAACCGTTGCGTCGCCCAGATGCGGAATTGCGTGCCGCGCGGCGATTTGACCCGGTAGCCAACGGAGATGATAACGTCGAGATTGTAGAAACGAGTCTGGTAGTTTTTGCCGTCGGCGGCAGTTGTTAAAAATTCTTTAACAACTGACTCCGGGCGCAGTTCGCCTTCCTTGAAGAGGTTCCGAATGTGGATGCTGACGTTGGGAATCGAGGTCTGAAATAGCTCCGCCATCTCCGCCTGCGTGAGCCAGGCCGTTTCGCCCCCGAACCTCACCTGGATTCGCGTCTGCTTGTCTTCGGTCTGGTAGAGGACGATTTCCGACTGTGGAGGTGCGCCGGATGCGGGGGCGGGCTTTGGACCTGGCGGTTTCTGCGGTTGGTTCTGCGAGTTCATTTGAGTGAGGTCAATTCCTTTGCCCAAGCGTGGAAGTGTTTGAGCGTGGCTTCGAGACGGTCGGCGTAGGCCCAGCCTTCGTGGAAGGTCTCGAAGATGTGGACGAGCTGCGGCTCGGTCAGGCCGTAGAGATGCGCAACCACGGCGTCAAGCTCGTGAATGTGATGCGCCTTGGTGTTGGCCTCCAACGGGCCGCAGTCCACGCCCACTGCCTTGGCCCAATTACCGAAGCGGTTGTCCACGGCGGCGAGCCGGCCCGCCAGCGACACGACGCGCTGCCACAGTTTGCTGTCGCGCGGCGGGCGGGGAACGGGTAGGGGGTTGAAAATGAAAAAGTTCACTGCGTTTTCGATGAAACGCCGGGCATACCAGTCCAGAGGCAATGAACACAACACGCCGAGCAGGTAGGCTTGGTCACGTTCGTCGCTTCGCGGCCAAAGCAGGTATGGGCCTTTGTTCGTGAGGAAGACTTTCGGCGGCAAGAGAGCGGCTCTGATCGTTCTGCTGTCTGTTGCGCGGGAAACATCGCGGAATGCGATGCGAGCGAAGTTTGGCGGCAGGGTTTCAGCTTTGCGGAGGAAGTCGCGCGAAAACTCAGAAAACGGTGACTTGCGATTGCCAGCGCCACGCAGCCGGGTGCTCTGCAATTCGGGCAGGACGATTTCCGGGTCGGCCCAAGCGTAGTAGCGGCCCGTGTCTGGCTGCCAAATGTCAAACGACTCGCCCTTGAACACAGGCCAGAACCCAGGGGGCTTGTCAGCCGATTTCAAGTCCATCAGTTCCTTGTCGTTCGTGGCGTCCAATTCCCGGTGCGGACGGGCGCGCCAGGATTCCCCGTCGTTGAGGCCGAGACGCGGTGACTTGCGCAGTTGTGTGAAGATTTCGAGCGATTCTTCCGTAGGGAGCAGCGGCAGTGATGCGGAGTCTGTCCAACTCGTAACTTCACTCGCGGCAAACTTGGCGGGCGGCTTGGAAGCGCCGGCGCGGAATCTATCCAGGCTGGCGAACGGCCCGCGCAAATGAACTGACTCGCCCTCCGGCACGCCGCAACGCAGCGCGACAAGGCCGATGGTGTATTGTGGATGCACTTCGGGAAAAACCCATTTGCAGTTGTTGAGGAGCATTGTCACATCGAGCGGGTTTGAGGACTCGAACACCACTTTGCGAAAATCCGTGCTGCCTTTGGCGTTGAAGGCGGAGCGCGGCAACACGACGCCAATGCAGCCGCCGTCGCGTCCGACAAGATTTAGAAACCGCCAACAAAAGGCTTTGTAAAGGTCGGGGTCGCCGGTGCCCATGCCGGGATAGGGGCCAGTGACGAGTGCTTTGCGCGTTGCATCCGCGCCGGCCAGTTCTTTTTCATAGAACTCTGTGAGGTCTGGGCGCAAACGGCGCAGTTTCGCGATCCTCCCTTCTCGCTCACGTTGAGTGACCGCGCGCAGTCCCGGCGAATGACGCGCCCAAAAGGCGTGCTCCTCCAGGGTGGCTTCCTCCCACGGCGGATTGCCCACGATGACATCGAATCCCTTGCGAGCGCGGAGGAAGACTTCGGGAAATGCAACGGGGAAATGGAAAACGTTGAGGTTGGCGAGCGTTTTCCCCGCCTCGCGGTGTGGGCGCGAGCCAACGATGGTCCTCTTGACCGTTTCCCAGTGCGGCAAGTCCACCTCCAGCTTGGCGCCGCTCATGCGCACGGCAGCCACGATGTCGCAGAGAGCCTCGGCAGGCTTGGCCGCGTTTCTTGCCTCCTCGGCTGCGCGCCGTGCGCTCGCGATTTCGGAAGTGGAAGCATCGGCGATTTTGGCCAGCCGTTTCAGTGGTTCGATTGTTTCGCCAAGGAGTCTCTCCGCATCCACGTCGTACAGCTTCAGTTCACCTTCGCTGCCATCGCTGCCAGTGTCACCGAGTTGGCGGCGAACCTGGTCTTTGATCTCGCTGAGTTGGCCGATGCCAACGAGCGAATTGCCAACCACAAGATTGCGGTCAAGCAACGAAAGCGGCAGGCCGGGGACAAAAGTGTGAATCCAGAGCGAGAGCCGGGCGAGGTCCACGGCCACGGGATTCAGGTCCACGCCGTAGATGCAGCGGCGGGCGATGAGGCGGCGGAGCAGTTGCGTGTCCTCGATTTCGACCGCCTCGGCCAGCGGGCCAAGGCCCTGCTCGGCAGCCGCGCGCAGTTTGAGCAACTCACCGCGCACGCCGGGGAGTGGACGTTTCGCGATGTAGCCGGTGAGGGCGCGCTCAATGCGATCCACGGCGGCAACGAGGAAATGAGCAGAACCCATCGAAATGTCCGCGACACGGAAATCGAAAAAGGCATCGGCGGCCGTTTCGTCGTCGAAAGCGTCAAGGCGGCGGCAGTGATCGGTGAGCGCCGGTTCAAGGGCCTGGTCGAGCAGGTGCGCCACGGCAAAGTCTTTGGTGAAGTAAGTGCCGGTCGCCTTGCGCGCGCCGGAGCGGTTGTGAAGATAGATGCGCGATTCCTTGACTTCGACTTTCTCACCGGCGCGGCATGGGCGATAAAAGCCCTTTTCGTCAACGGTGAGGTCGGTTTCCGCAATCGCAAGTTCGCTTTCGAGCAAGCCCTGATAGATGGTGCCGAATTCGCCAACGTTCAGGGTGCGGAAATCCACCGGCCCCCAGCCTTCGGGAGATTGGATGACGAGCAAATCGCGCAGGACGTGGCCAAAGATCGTGTTGGGCAGCGTGAGTTTGTCCAGCAGCGCCCCGAGCGGCGACACGTCTTTATCGCGGGAGAACAGGCCCCCGTCGTAGGCGGGAACGCTCCATTCGGCCTTGCCATCGTCCACGGCGCGGCAGAGGAGCGAGACTTCTTCCCAATAGGACGTGGACTTGTCGAACGGGGTCTGGTCGAGTTGGAGCCTGAGAAGTTCCTGAGCTTTGACCTTGAGCGAACGGGCTTTGTACCGGTCGTTGAATTTGAAGGGCAGCAAATCCTTGTCTTCCGCGTAAGCGATGAACAGCAGGCGGAACAGAACCATCATCGCCATTTCGTAGGTCTCGGCCAGGTCTTTGGCGGCTGGCTTTTGCAGACCGCGCGCTTTAGCGAGCCCTTCGGCGAGGGGCGGGATGACTTCAACGTAGATGCGCTCACGCAATCTCTCGGCGAGGTCCCCCGCGAAGCGGTCGGACTCCTCCATCAGCGTGCTGAGCGAGCCGCCCTCGGTCAACGCCTCGGCAGAAAACAAGAGCCAGAGAAATGCGGCGTCAGAGTCGCGCAGCAGTCCGGTGTGGACTTCAACGTAAGTTTCCGTTCGCCCGCGGCGGCCCACGCCAACACCCACTTTCGCGGGATAGAGACGGAGTTTGGACCCTTGCGAAATGAGGACGTAAGGGATGTTCTCGCGGTCGGCAACGGCCAGCGCGTAGGACACCGGCGACATGTCGGTGAAGCGCGGCGTGGATAGTTCCGGGGATTCCTCCTGCCGGAGCAAGACGGCGACAGCGACTTTTTTCGCGTTGGCGCCGGCACGCAGGATGGACGTGACTTGGTTCAGTGCCTCAGCTTTGAAGCCCAGAGACCGGATCAGGGCATCGCCTTGAGCCTGGAGGAGGGGGCGGGCTCTGGCCGTGGATTCGGACCAGAGTTCCCGATGCCGCTCGATTCGGCGGATTGCCTCAAGCGCGTGCGTGGCGAGAAATCCCTCGTTGCGCAGCCCAGGCAGCCGGGAGTCCATCGAGGGCAGTGCATCGCGCAACCAGCGCAAGGCGGCATGGCGGTCGGGTTTTTCGAGGGCCTCGCGGCAGAGGCGTTCAGCCTGGCCGCGTTCCACGCCGGAGTAGGTCGCCGGCTCATCACCAGACGGGCCACAGAGCGTCGCTTTGCCGTCATGCAACACCACCAGAATGAGCGGCGCGGCCCGTCCGCCCTGGCGGGCTTTCCAGACCGCTCGGACTTGCGGCAGATTCGGCTCGACGGAGGATTCAGCCGCCAGCACTTCCAACGGCGTCGCGCCCTTGCCGATGGCCAAGCCAAGAATTGTGAATGGACAGCCCACCGGCAGGGCAATAGACCGGAGTTGAAGCCCATCGAGAAACCTGTTCGGTGGTTCAGCCATTTCTCACTACACGACCGGCGTTAGCAAGGCGTAACCCACGGTTAATAATGCCGTGCCGCATTTCCCGGCGAAGTGTGCCACAAGGGGCCAGGGAATGAAAGATCGTTTATTCGGCGAATGGAAGTGGCCAGGGCAGGTTCAGGAAGCGGGGTGAAGCGGGCGAGGGCCTGCGGGGGGGTGTCACGTTGAGACAACACGCAGGGATAGGGCGGTTGTTGGGCACGGAAAACACCTGCACATGGCCTTCTCAGCCGCTCGGGACTCATGCCTCAGCTCGGCCAAACCCCATCGACCCACGGGCAAGATGCCCGTGCCACGCGCGTCCCTTCGGGACTCATGCGTGGGCTTGGCCAGACCCAACGTTGAAACGTTGGGCTATTCTCGGGCGTCCCTCCGGGACGGGGACTGCCGCGTGAACACGGCGTTGCGGTTCCCGGTTGGAACGCCGCCTTCAGGGGGCAGATTCGTTTAGGTAGGTCACTGGGAAAATGTCAGGCGTCCCTTCGGGACGCACGCCTCGGTTTGGCCAAACCCAACGTTGAAACGTTGGGCTATTCTCAGGTGTCCCTCCGGGACGAGGAAACGCTGTGCTCTTCTCAGGGGTCCCTCCGGGACGAGGGCTGCGGCGTGAACGCGGCGTTCCGGTTCCCGGTCGGAACGCCGCCTTCGGGCGGCGGATTCGTTTAGGTAAACCGCCCGGGACATGTCAGGGGTCTCTGGGGGACGAGGGGTGGAGGCGTTGGCCGGAAGAAATCTCTTCTGCGCCGGGCGCATCCCGGCTTTGTCGAGGGCGGTAGATGCGGCAAGGTTGGCGGCGCTCTGCCGAGACGCCGCTACGCGCGCATGCCGGCCTTGTCGGGGGCCGTAGATGCGGCAGCGCGAAAACCGTTAAAACGGTTGACGTTCGCTCGTTCGGCACGCAACACCGCGCTGAAGCAGGGTGTTAATGAGATTTGGGGGGAGGCCGACAAAACTGGGGTGCGCCCTTCTGCGGCCTTCTGGGGTTTCCGGGATTGCGCCTTTTCGAGGGGGGCCATAACCTGCGTACATCACATCTGATGATTGAAGGACCCGTTGAGCCGGCCGGCAGGGGCGGGCGCCTGGCGCCTTACGCATGGGCCGTGGTGCTGATGCTCTGGCCGGTGGCGACTTTGAATTACCTGGACCGGATGATGGTCGCGACGATGCGCGCGTTGATTCGCGCCGACATCCCGACGATTGCCAATGACGCCCAGTTCGGCGTGCTGATGGCGGCGTTCATGTGGGTGTATGCGTTGCTAAGCCCGGTGGGCGGTTACGTGGCCGACCGTTTCAACCGGCGCTGGACGGTGATTGCAAGCCTGTTTATCTGGTCGGCAACGACCTGGCTCACCGGCCATGCGCGGAGCTTCGAGCAGATGGCCTGGGCGCGCGCCCTGATGGGGGCCAGCGAGGCCTGTTACATTCCCGCCGCCCTGGCGCTCATTGCGGATTTCCACCCCGGCCCCACGCGCTCGCGCGCGATCGGCCTCCACACCAGCGGGATCTATGCGGGACAGGCGCTCGGGGGGGTGGGCGGTTACATCGCCGACACCAGCTCCTGGCGCAATGCCTTCTATTGGTTCGGGTGGACGGGGATATTGTATGCCGTGGTGCTGTTGGTGGCGCTGCGCGACGCGGACCGGCCGGCGGCCGGGGCCGGAACAAAGGCCCCTGCGCTCAGCTTTCCCGACACGCTGCGGGGCCTGTTCGGCGCGGCGGGTTTTCTCATCCTGGTGGCTTATTTCACGCTGCCGGCGATGCCGGGATGGGCGGTGAAAAACTGGCTGCCGACACACCTGGCGACGGCCTTCGGTTTGAAGCAAGGGCCGGCCGGCCTATCGGCGACGGGCTATGTGACGCTGGCCTCGCTGGGGGGCGCCCTGCTGGGCGGGGTGGCGGCCGACCGCTGGGTGCGGGCGAGCGTTCGAGGGCGCATCTACACCAGCGCGCTGGGCACAGCCCTCTGTGTGCCGGCCCTGCTGGGCCTGGGCTTCGCCCCCTCGCTTGGCGTGGCCCTCGTGTGCATGGTGCTCTTCGGCCTGGGCTTCGGGGTGTTCGATGCGAACAGCATGCCGATCCTCTGCCAGCTTGTCTCGCCCAGGTATCGGGCCACCGGTTACGGCGTGATGAACCTGGTCAGCATCAGCACTGGGGCGGGGGTCACCTGGGCCCTGGGCGCCCTGCGCGACCATGGCATCTCCCTCGGGGTCGCGTTCACTGCTTCGGCCCTCCTCACCGCCTTGGGTGTGGCGCTCATCCTGAGAGTTCGGCCGCAGGGGAAAGGTTTCGATACGTCGGGACGAGCATGACAGCTCCGCCAGCCTGGATGTTTCAAACACGTAACCGCAAAGAACGCAAAGAACGCAAAGAACGTGCGTGACAGTTCCGCCAGCCTGGATGCGGAGAGGGGACGCAACCCGGAGGGCGGTCAGAGGGTGACCGGGGGTCTCGCTGCGCTTCGGCCCCCGGCTACCTTCTTTCATCCCTCCGGGATGAATCCCGCAGGAAGGGGTTGGTGCGGCGTTCTTCGCCGAGGGTTGTGGGGGGGCCGTGGCCGCCCAGCAGGCGTGTCTGGTCGGGCAGGGCCATGACCTTGCGGAGGGAGGCCTGCATTTCGACCGGGTCGGAATCCGGCAGGTCGGTCCTGCCGATCGAACCGCCGATGATGAGGTCGCCGCCGATGAGCAGGTTCTCCTTGGGGAAGTGATAGACGACATGGCCTGGGGAGTGGCCTGGGGTGTGGATGACGACCACTTCGAGCGAGCCGAGCTGAAGCCGCTGGCCGCCGGTCAAGCGGAGGCCGGGCCGGCACGGCGGAATGGTGAAGGGCAGTCCAAAGAGCCGCGTCTGCAACTCGCGGATGTTCGACCTTGAAGGCGTCCTGCTCGTGGATGAGAACCTTGGCTTTGGGGAAGCGCTGGCGAACGACGGCATGATCGGCGAAATGGTCGAAATGACCGTGTGTGAGCCATAACCCGGCCAGCTCCCAGCCGCGCTGGGCGGCTTCTGCGAGCAGGGGTCCGGTGGTGTGATCCGGCGCGTCGAAGAGCACGGCCTGCGCAGCCGTCTCGTCGGCGACAAGAATGCAATTGGTGGCGGCAACGCCGCCGGTTTTGATGAGAACGATCATCGGGGGTCGAGGGGCGAGTGTCGAGTGTCGAGGGGCGAGGGGCGAGGGAGCGAAGGGCCGCCGCTCGGCACGCGACCCTCGACCCTGGCAGGTCAGAGACTCCTTACGTCGTCTCCTACGGTTTGAGCGCGGCCAGCGCCCTTTCGGCCTTCCTCCTGGTCGTGCTGTTTTTCGAGTGGGCCAGGGCGGCATTGAGGGCTTTTTCGCGCTCGGCCTTGGCGAGGCCCGGGGTGTTCTTGGAGGCGGCATCGACCAGGGCGGAGCAGGCGTCTTCTGTGGCGGCGGGGTCCTGGGCGAAGTCGGTGAGCATCTCGAGGGCTTGGACGCTGGAGATGCCATGGATGACGGCGATGGCCTGGCGTTTTTCCTCGGGCCGGGTCATGAGCGGGAGCGACTCTTTGAGCCTGGCGGTCTTTTCCTCATTGTTGAGTTTCTTGTCGCCTTGGAGGAACTGGAGGTAGCCGCGCAGAGCCAGGACCTGGTGTGTGGGGTTGCTGCCGGAACGGGCAAGGGCCAGCAACGGTTCGGCCACGCGCTCGTCTTCGGGCCAGGTGTTGGGCCAGGTGGACAAAGTGCGCACGGCCTCATCCTGGACGGCCTGGTCATTGTCCTGGAGAGCGGTTATGACGGTCGCCAGGGCCTTGGGACCGCCGGCGGAGGCCAGGGCGTGCAGGCCGACGATTCGCAGGGCGCCCTCGCTGCTTCGCTCAAGGGGCAGGAGATGCTCGACGCAGCTTGCTCCCTTGCGGCTGCTGATGGCCAGGAGGGCGGCTTCGATGTCCGCGCGTTCTTTCTGGCCTTGGGTCTTGCCCAGCAACTGGACGAGGTCAGTCACGACAGTCTCCTCGCCCAGGGCGCCCATAGCGCGGACGGCGGCACTGCGGATTGCCGCATCCGAATCCGCGGCGCAGCGGACGATGTCGGGCAAGGCGCGCTGGACCTGGCGCCGGGCGGCCAGTTCGATGAGGACCTGGCGCATGGTCCCCGGTGCTTTGCGGCAGGCGCGCCAGCAAGTCTGAATCGAGTTCATTGCCGGGCATTCTCGCCAGGGCGGCCAGGGCGGCGGCGGTGATTTCTGCATCGTCGCCGGCGGCGGCCTCGAGGCAGGGTGGGGCTGCTGGAAGGGTTGCCATAGCGGTCAAGGATGCCGATGGCCACCAGGCGGAGGCTCTTGTGGCCGCGCCTGGCGGCGGCCAGGACCGTGGCCAGGGCCTCGGTCTCCCCGCGATCCGCCTGGGCCAGGAGCAGATAGCCCTGGCGCTCCGGGCTCGCCTGCCACATTTCGTCGGCCAGCGCCTGGGTCACCTTCGGGTCCGGCCAGTTCGCGGGCCGTGCGCAGGCCGATATTGAACCGCGCCTTGTCGGGCGAGCGCAGTTGTTCGAGCAGCAATGGGAGGCCGGCGGTCTTTCGGGCCAGGATAGCCCCGCGCGTGGCCTCGAGCATTTTCTGCTTGGGAACTTTGCCCTGACGGACGTTGTCATAGAGCCTGGCGGCTTCGGCGGTCTTGCCTTCCTCGAGAAACTTCTCGGCACATCGAATGCACCCCTCCGCCACGGCCGGACGAACCGGGTCGGGCGCCTGGGCCAGGGATTGCTCGAGGGCCTGGGCGGCGCGCTCCCCGCCGATGCAGCCCAGGGCCACAGCCGCGGCCGACGCCACCTCGGCATCGGCATCGCCCAGTTTGGCCACAAGCTCCGGGACGGGGGCCGGATCACGCCGCACACCAAGCGAGTTGATGGTCCCGACCAGCAGCCGGCCTTGCACCTTGGCCAGGGCCTGCGACAGGGCATCCTCGGCCACTGGACCGGGAATGGCCTCGAGGGCGATGCGCGCCCAGGAGGCAAGGTCCGGGTCGGCAAGCAACGGAGCCAGCGCCGGCACGGCCTTGCCGGTGCCGCAGGCCGCCAGGCCTTTGCAGGCCAGCGCCTTTTCGCCCGGCGGCGCCTGGGATTCAAGCACGCCGATGAGCTTCTGTTCCCTTTCTGCAAGGGACTCGGCCGCAGGGGCCCGGAGGCCCGCCAGGAGGCAGGCGCCCGCCAGGAGGCCACAGCCCGCAGCCCGCAAATAACGAGCCGCCTGGCGCCGGCCGCTCCGGAGAGGGGCCAGCCCGGATAATTCATGGCCTAAGAGCGGTAGCGGGCTCCCGAGGCTGCGTAGCGCAGGTTTCCAACCTGCTGTATCGCCGACTTCCAGTCGGCAGGCCGCACCTGCCTGGTCGCATCTGCGGATTGGAAATCCGCGATACAGCAGACTGGAAGTCATAAATTGGTGGGGCTAGGCTGCCTTTCTCCGCGTGTTCGGTGCAGGCTTGGGTTTCAGACTTCGACCTTCGACCTTCGGACTTCGGACTTTTAATATGGGCTTTCATGGAAAAGGGATGTTGAAGATGATGTTGGCGGGCGCGCTTTAGATTCTCCAGGGTTCGCGCAAGTGCCTCGGAGCGGAACCGGTTAGCCTCCTCGTCGCCGATGAACTCGTTCTTTTGGGGGTCGAATTGGAGTTTGCGGTGCAGGAACAGGGCGATGTTGGCGGCATGACAGGCGATATGCGCGTGGCAGGCCGCGTCGGCGTTGGCCCGGGTCTGGCCTCGAGATTTCACGCAATCGAGAAAATTGCGCACATGGAAGTCGGCGGGGTAGCCGGAGATTTTAGCGCCCATGCCGGCGAGGAGGGCCGGGGAACTGGAGACAATCTCGCCGTCATCGCCGGTCTCCACCCAGCCGGTGTCGCCCTCGAAACGGACGGGGCAGGAGCCCAGGGGCAGCCAGCCGTCGTCGCGCATGACCAGCTTGACGCCATTGGCATAGCGGGCGTGAAGTTGGTTGCTTGTCGGCTCGTATTCGACCGGGGCGGTATTGTCGGCATCGTTGGCCCATTGGCAGAGGTCCACGCAGTGGGAGCCCCATTCGAGGCAGCCGCCGCCGACCAGCCCGCCGCCTTTTTCAAAGTTGAACCCATCCGCCGCGGTGTGTTTGTTGAATGGACGCCAGGCGGCAGGACCGAGGTAGAGGTCCCAGTCGAGCTTCTCTTTGGCCGGTTCGGGTTTCGGCGGGGGCCCAGCCGCTGGCGGCGGTGCTCAGGCCCATAGGTTGGGCGTGGAGGGTCTGGAGTTTGCCCAGTTTGCCGCGCCGGGCCAAATCAATGGCAAAAGGCGAAATTGGGCAGGCTCCGGCGCTGGGTGCCGGCCTGGAAGACGCGCCCGGTCCGGCGGAAGGTCTCGGCCAGGGCCAGGCTTTGAACAATGTTCTTGGTGCACGGTTTCTCGCAATAGACATCTTTGCCGGCGTTGGCGGCCAGGATGGAAGCGGTGGCGTGCCAGTTGGGGCCCGTGGCAATGAGCACGGCATCGATGTCGTCGCGGGCCAGGAGCTCGCGCAGGTCCCGGTACATGGCGCAATCGTGGTTGCCATACTTCTCGTCGGCCCGGCGCTTGACCGCCTCGCGCCGCTCGACCTTCACGTCGCACACCGCGATAAACCGCACGTCCGGCTGTTGCAGAAAACAGCCCAGGTCATAGGAGCCGCGGTTGCCGATGCCGATGCCCCCGAGCATGATCCGCTCGCTGGGGGCCGTGCCGCCGTCCTTGCCCAGCACGGCGCCGCGCACGATTTGCGGGGCTGCCAGGATGGCGCCTGCCTGGAGCGCGGTTTTCAAAAATCCCCGGCGTGTGAGTTCTAGCCCTTTTTTGCGCATATTGGATCTCCGGTTGGGGAACCGCTCGTCGGTTCCGGTGCTCAGATGTTTCATGGTTCGTTGCAGGACGAACTCGGCCGAGTCTAAATCCGAGTGTTCGTCCCTACGCCCGCAAGCCAGCCAGATTTTCCCCCCTCCGGCAAGAACAAACGTGGGGAGTCTTGTGGAGACCGCGGCCAGTGACAGAGTGGCCGAAACGGGCCCTATTCCCTGACTGTAGGAGACGACATGAGGAGTCTCTGATCAATGGCGTCCGAGGGGGGCAGGCCTTCGCTGTGCCCAAGAATCAATCAGAGACTCCTCACGTCGTCTCCTACTATTGTCGGCAAACCAGTAATGCTGCTGTCGAAGACAGCCGCCGTCATTTTTTACGCCATTTTTCCCGGCGCATCTGGCGACGCGCGGCCTTGCAGGCGGCGACAACCTTGGCAACAGGTTCGGGGCCAGGTGGCGCCTCCTTGATAGCCTCGGCAAGGAACTTGGTGTCGGAATGAATCTGACCCGGCGCCGCTGCCTCACCAATTCGGCAATTGAGTACCTGCTGGATTTCGAGCGTCCCGTTTCCCCTCACCCCGGCCCTCTCCCTCGGGGAGAGGGAGAATCCTCGTCAGTCGGTCGACGAATCCGGCGCTGTGGGAATGCTCGAGGGGCGGCCTATTTCATGTTCCGTTCGTCCTGAATTTGGACCTGCTGGTTGAACATGATGCGGAAGAGGGGAAGGCGCCTGACAACATCGTTGAAGGAGACATAGAGCATGAGGGAGATGAGGATGGCGGCGAAGGCGGTGTTGGCATATTCCTGGAACCGGGGGCTCAGAGGGCGGCCGCGGATAGCTTCGATGACAGCCATGAGGATGTGGCCGCCATCGAGCACGGGGATGGGCAGCAGGTTGAGGATGGCGAGGCTGATGTTGAGCAGGACCATGAACCGGAGGGCGAGCCGGAAATCGGCCCTGACTTCGGTCGCCAGCATTGCCAGGATGCCCGGCGGGCCGCTGAGGTCGCTGAGGTGGACGCCGGTTTGGCGGGAGTGCACCAGGGCGGCGAGGGTGTCGAAGGTCTGCCGGCAGACGCTCGTGAGCAGTTCCCAGGGCGGGGGACCGGGCCTCTGCACTTGATAGACGGAGGTTTGGCTGAGGGCGAACTTAATCCCCAAAAGGCCGGTTTTGGTGGACGGATCGAGTTTGGGGGTTACGGTAAGGGTGAGGGCTTGCTTCCCGCGCCTAAGCGGAGATGGGGGTGGGCTGGAGCGGGCGCTTTCGGATGAGGTCCCTGAGTTGTTCCTCGCTCAGGATCGGCACCCCCGCAAAGGACTGGATTTCATCGCCAGGCTCCAGGCCGCCCTGAGCGGCAGCGGTGCCGGGCTGAACCTCGCCGATGACCGGGCGCTCCTTGGGATCGAGGTTCAGAAGTTTGAGACCGATAAGCTCATTGACCTTCGCGGTCAAGAGGCAGGTTTTCCGAACGCCGTCGCGTTCGGTGGTCACCGGCAGCACATTGGTCCGGGCGATCATGACCGTCATCTGGGCGTCTTCCCAGGATGTGACCGCCTTGCCATTGACTGCGACGATGCGGTCGCCGGGGCGGATGCCGAGCTGCTCTTCGGGAGAGCCGGGTTCAACGCCGCCGATGATGGCGGGGTTGACCAGGACGGGCAGACCGAGGAAATAGATGGCGGTGGCGATGAAGCACGCGAAAAGGCCGTTCATGAGCGGCCCGGCCAGGGCGACGAGGATCTTCGAGGCGGGGCCAATCGGGGGGAGCGAATCTGCGGGCTGGGTTTTGCCCTCGAGGGCAGTCGAGGTTGCCATTTGCGGCAGAGCGACAAAACCGCCGGCGGGAATCCAGCGCAGGGCATAATCAACGCCGCTGCGCCGCCAGCCCAGGAGCTTCGGGCCAAAGCCGATGGAAAAGCCTTCCACCTTGAGCCCGCGCCGGCGGGCCATCAGGAAATGGCCGAACTCATGGACAAAGACAGCCGCGCCGAAAAGCAGCACGACAACCCCTCCCACATAGACCCATTGCAAAAGCGCGATCAAAGCGGGCGCGGGTTCAGGAGGAGGAAACGGCCTGGAGCTTGTAACTGAGGGTGCCGTAATAGCGGCGTTTGAGGCCACGTTTCCGGCGTTGGCGCTCCCGGGCCTTGACGAGGTGCTTCAGACACCGCGACCCTTGAACCGCCGGCTCTCCACACTCGGTGCAGCGGCTGTCCCGCTGCATCCGCAATTGATACTTCCGCTGCCTTGAGATCGGCAGATTCGTAAACTCATCTTGTATGCGTCTTCTCATGCTTCCGTGTTCCCCATTTGTGCCCGCAGGTGGTTTGACGATGCCGCGCGCCTTGGCACTCAATCTTATTTATACCCGGAAGAACGATTTGTCCACTGCGCTGCTTTTCCGTTCGCACATTTTGGGTTAGGTTCAGGATGCCTTTTTAGGTTATGATTGGCAATAGAGTATGAGCAGGCCCAAGCCGTACCGGCCGGCGCAAATCCGCCAACCTCTGCCCCGCTCGTTTGAGGATTTGACCCCGGCCAGGCACTTCAACCCTCGCACCTTCTTCCGGGAGATGGTTTGGAAGGCCTTGCTGACCCGCCGCACCGGCACCCAGCGACGCCCCGCCTTCCCCAAACTCTGCTCCGGCCAGGTGGCCATTACCTGGATCGGCCATGCCTCGTTCCTGGTCCAGTTCACGGACCTCAATGTGCTCATCGATCCGAATTTTGCCAACTGGCTCTTCCTGCTCAAGCGCCTCAAACGTTCCGGACTCCGGCTCAAGGACCTGCCCCCCATTCAACCTGGTCCTGCTGACCCATGCCCATTTCGACCATTTCCACAAACCGACGCTGCGCCGGCTGCCGCATCCCAAGATCGGCGTGATGCCTTGGGGCATGGGAGATCTGGCCTATAATCTGGGCTTCGGGCGCATCGTCGAGCTGGAATGGTGGGAGAGCTTCTCCCATCGCGACTGGACGGTGACGCTGACTCCGTGCAAGCACTGGGGCGCCCGCGTCTTGCGCGACCTGCACCGCGGCTATGGCGGGTTCGTGCTCGAACACCAGGGCCGCAGCATCTACCACGCCGGCGATAGCGCCTATTTCGAGGGCTTCAAGGAGATCGGCAAAGGCTGCGCCCCGGAGATCGCCCTCCTGCCTATCGGCGCCTATCACCCCGCGTCATTTCGCCGCGTCCACATGGGCCCGGACGAGGCCATCCGGGTCTTCAAAGACCTCCGCGCCCAATGGTTCGTCCCCATGCACTACGGCGCCTTCCGTCTCTCGTTCGAGGACATGGATGAACCGCCGCGCTGGTTGCGCCAACTGGCCGAAGAGCAGGGCCTGAGCCGGAGGCTGAGATTCCTCGAGGAGGGGGTGCCGCAAGTATTTTGATTTTTTAATCTGCAACTCAGACAGTGGGGAAGGGCTCTCAAAAATGCCTCCAGGCGGGCTTTTTTGAGGTCGCCGCTACCCCAACACCCCTTTTCTCGGTTTTTTCACTTTTTCGCGTTTTTTTGCTTGCATATCTGCACGCTATATAATACATAACGTGCAGATGACGGATGACATCAGCAAACTCCGCCAGCAACTCCGACGCGCCCATGACGCCGCCGGCCGCATCCTCCGCCACCTCCTCCGCGGTCAACCCCTGACCCCGGGCTCGTTCTATTTGCAGAAACGCCGCTGTGGCAAACCCAACTGCCGCTGCGCCCGCGGCCAACTCCACACCGCCTGGGTCATCACCCGCAGCCAGGACGGCGCCACCCGCACCTTCATGGTCCCCGCCCAAGACCGCGCCCGCTTGCGCCAACTCACCGCCGAATACCGCCGTTACCATCGCGCCCGAGCCCTGCTGGCCAAACGCCACGCGCAGGTCTTGGACCTGGCCGGCCAACTGGCCCAACTCCGGTTGGTCCCCTGGCCGCCGGGACCGTCATGAACCTGGAGATCATCGAACACCATCAGCAGCAGGTCCTGGAGGCCTTTAGCCGGGGGGAGTTCGACCAGATCGAGATTATCGGCGAGGCCGACGAAAAGGAGTTCTTCGAGTTGTGCTTTCGGGAAAAGATCCTCGCGCGCCTGGCGGAGGCAATGCCCACCGAGCGCAAGAAAGAGGAAGTACCGCTCTGGTTTGAGCTGGCTGGCAACCTCAGTCTGAAGCTGCATTTGGAGAACTCCTATTCCGCCTTCGAGCGGGTCGTGCAGTGTGGCGGTCTGCTCAGCGCCATGCCACCGGACCTCGCCAGCAAGCACCTGGACGCGCAGACCCAGCAAATTTGGATCCAATGCCGCGGCTTTAACGACAAGAACCACTACCCCCGCAAGATGCCCTGCGACGACGACACCCTGCGCAAAGCGGTCAAGGATGTCGCCTCAGAGGCGCTGGCAAGAGTGGTTCAACGGACCGGTGCAAGCGGCCTTCCAGGAATATGGCTTTTTCGATCCCCGCGGGATTTTCGTGGCCGACGCCACCTATCTGTTTGTGCCGGACAATCGGCAGTACGAGGGTTCAGTGGTGATGTGGTTTGATGAGCACAACCACCCGGTGGACTACGACAAGCTCGGTGCCCAGGACCGCAAAAGGGCGCATCGGGAACGCTGTTACAAGCTGGTCAGCCTACTGCACCTGCGCGGGGAGCATTACGTTTATGCGGGGCTCCGGGTCGGGTCGGGCAAGGTCCACGAAGACACGGTGCTCGGTCCCATGGTGGAGCAATTCGTTCAAGCCGTAGGCAAAGGGGTGATGAAGTTGCTGATTATGGACCGGGGTTTCATTGACGGCAAAAACCTCGGTCGGTGCAAGCAAGAGTGGGGCGTGGACGTGCTCATCCCCATGAAGCGCAACATGGACATTTGGACCGATGCCTGGGCCCTGGGCGAGCGGGAGCCCTGGCAGAAGGTGGCGGTAGCCGCGCCACCGGCCCAACCCCCGGCTCCGGGACGGCCGCCGCTCATCGCTCGCCGGGAAGCCAAGCGCCAGGCCACGCTGGCGCGGCGGCGGCCGGCCCCCGATCCCGCCGAGGTACTGACGCAGCACGAGGTACTGTTGGCTGGAAGGTTTTACCAGTTGGAGCGCCCTGCCGGTACCCATCAACGTGCTTTTGATCCGCGAGCGCTATGCCGATGGGCACTGCCAGGAATGGGCGCTGATGACCACCCGCCCTTACCCCCAGCCGCCCCAAGCCCGAACCGATTATCAGCACCGCACCAAGATTGAGGAACGGCATCGCCAACTGAAGTGCTTCCACGATTTGAGTGATTTTAAGTCGCGCTCCCAGAACGTGATTGTCGCCCAGGTGGTGTTCATTCTGCTGAGCTACACCCTGCGCCAATGGCAGTTGTGGCGTCTGCACGGGGAGGCTCCGCCCAGGAAACCCCGGAGTTGATGCGCCGCCGGCTCAACCTGCGCAAACAGTATGTGGTGATTTACCTGGCACGGTCCTACGCGCAAGTACCGCTAGTGCGCTTCACCCGCTTGGTCTTGGAACTGGACGGCGCGGCGCGGGAAAGAGCGCTGGCCAAGATCCGCAAACTGGAGCAAAGCCTCTTGAACCCACAGGACGATACTTCCTGATCCACCGGCCCGTTCGACCCGCCCTCAGAGGTCAGTGGTAGGGCAGCGCTGCTGGCTCAAGCTGTGCGGGCTGGCAGGTTGGCCTTCATCGCCCGACTGCCAGACCGCCGCCTCCCGCCCGACCCGCCCCACAGCGTCCCCCGCCTCACGTCCCCAGGTCCCCCTGCTGGAAATCCCTCCCCCGCACTCGGCCCCCCAGTTCCTTCCCCCACTGTCTGAGTTGCAGTTGCGCTGCAGTGCAGGCTTGAGGTCGGAAGACGGGCCGGCTACATTGGCAGGCGCGACGACCTATGATTACGGAAGAGAGCTTCATCGATTTCAGGTGCCCTTATTGCGGGGAGACGATTTCATTTCCTCGGGAGAACGCCGGACATCCCCAGGCCTGCCCCGGATGCACGGAGAGCGTGATTGTGCCGGAGGATGGCAGCCCCGAGGGAGGCAAGCTGCCGCTTCCCCTAACGACCCAACGCCTGGTGTTGCGGCGGTTCGCCCCGGCGGATTGGCAGGATTTGCTGGAGTGCCTTTCGGATGAAGAGACCTTCCGCCACATCGAAGGCAGGCCGCTCGAGGAAGATGACGTGCTGCGCTGGATGGAGCGCGAAAGGCAGGTCAAATTGACCACACCCGACCAGGCCTTTTACCTCGGCATCCAGCCACAGGAGAGCGGCAAGCTTATCGGCTACGTGAGCTTGAGTTGTTCCGAGCCCTTCCAGGCGGCACTCCAGGTCGTGCTCAACCGCGCCTTTCAGCGCCAAGGCTTCGCCCTGGAAGCCGTCAAGGCCGTGCTCGGTTTTTGTTTCGAGGGAATCCGCCTCCACCGGGTCACTGCCGTGTGCCACGGCCAAAACGGCGCCGCCTGCAAGCTGTGCGAGAAGGCCGGCCTGAGGCGCGAGGGGGAGTTCGTGAAAAGCAGGCTTTTCGATGGCCAATGGATCAATACCGTCGCTTATGCCGCGCTCGAGGAAGAATACTCCCAAGCAGCCGAATAAGCGGCAGTTCAGAGGCATCCGGACGCAGGTGTCGAGGGGCGGGTGTCGAGTGTCGAGGGTCGAGGGACCGACGTGCCGTCCCTCGCCCCTCACCCCTCGGCCCGCTGATTTTGAACCATTTCTTGCGCGGGGCGGAATTGCGGACTATTTTATGAGCATGGATTGGCAGCAAATGGTTTCGCTGTTTATTGTTGCGGCTGCCGGCCTCCTGCTGGCCCGCGGCAAGTTGCGCCGCCGTCAATTCAGCTTCGAACGGGACACGCCCTGCGGGTGCGGGGCAGTGGGCCGGGAAGGCTCGGCAAGTTCGATCGTGTTCCACGCGCGCAAAGGAAAGCGTCGCGAGGTGCTTGTAAGAATGAAGCAGTGAAGGCTTGCCCCAGTTTCAGCAGTGAGATAGACTCACTCCACTAATCTAATGGCCATGTGCAAAGTCAGTTCATCGGTGCATTTTATGACTCGCTCCGCCCGGGGCGGGCGAGAAGGTTCGGCGCGAGCACATTGGGTGCCTGACACCGACGTATATGTGACTGAGGGCGGCCTGGTGGTGAAAGTGGAGCTGGCCGGAATGCGCAGCGACTGTTTGGAGATCACCGCCGAGGGAAGCCGGCTGCGCATCAGCGGCAACCGGCCCGACGGGTGCCGTCCGGGGAAATGCAGTTTTCTGGTGATGGAGATCAACTATGGACCCTTTGAGAGCGTCCTGGAATTGCCGGCGGGCTACGATTTGGGCCAGGCCAAAGCAGCTTATGTAAATGGCTTTTTGCGGATTGATGTGCCCGTGGCACAACAGCCGTCCAAGGGCACGAAAGTGCCGGTTGCGGAAGGAAACACCCCGATGATCTGAACTCTTTCCGGCGGGCGGGAATCTAATTGGCCAGATGGAGCGAACATGACCTCGCCCGACACCGAGTTCGTTAGTGTTCTGGGAACTCCCAGCGCCAAGGAAACCCCCGCACGCGTTTCCACCAGTTCCCTGCCCGAGGCACTGCCGATCCTCGGGCTGTCGGACATCGTGATTTTTCCGACGATGGCGGCCCCGCTGCTGGTCGAGACGGCCCAAAGCACCAAGCTCATTGACGACGTGGTCGGAGGCGACCGCTTGCTGGGAGTGGTGCTGCAGCGCAATGCCGAGGCCGAGAACCCCTTGCCCCATGAGATGTACGAGGTGGGGTGTGCGGCGCGGGTGCTCAAGATGCTCAAGTTCCCGGACAACACCGTCCGGGTGCTCGTCGAGGGCCTCTGGCGCATCCGCGTCCGGGATTATACCAAGATCGAGCCCTACCTTTGCGCCCGGTTCGAGCTGCTGCGCGATGTGAAGGAGGACTCCGTCGAGCTGACGGCGATGATGCGCAACGCCCAGACGCCAGTTCCAGGAGATCATCAAGCTCTCCCCGGCCCTGTCCGAGCAAATCAAGGTCGCCGCGCTCAATACCGAAGAGCCCGGGCACTTTGCGGACCTGGTCGCCGCCAACCTGAACCTCGAGCTGGCCGAGCGGCAGAAGTTGCTGGAGACCATCTCGGTCAAAGAGCGCCTGACCCGCCTGTTGCCGATGCTCAACCGCGAGCACGAAGTGCTGACCCTCAGCTCTAAAATCCAGACCGAAGTCGCCACCTCCATCTCCAAAACCCAACGCGATTTCTTTCTCCGCGAACAGATGCGCGCCATCCAGCGCGAACTGGGGGAATCGGACCCCAACGCCGCCGAGACGCGCCTGCTGCGTGAGAAAATCGAGCAAACCCCCATGCCGGCCGAGGCCAAGCAAGTCGCCACCCAGGAGCTGGAGCGCCTCCAGCAGATGATGCCGGCGGCAGCCGAATACGCCGTGAGCCGCCATTACCTGGACTGGCTCCTGGCCCTGCCCTGGGCAACGGAGACCGAGGACAAACTCGACCTGGCCGAGGCGGAGCGAATTCTCAACGAACAACACTTCGGCCTGAGCAAGGTCAAAGATCGCCTCCTGGAATTCCTGGCCATCATCAAGCGCCGAAAACAGATCAAGGGCCCCATCCTTTGCCTGGTAGGGCCGCCCGGGGTCGGCAAGACCTCCCTGGGCCGGAGCATGGCCGACGCCCTGGGGCGCAAGTTCGCGCGCATCTCCCTGGGCGGCATGCGCGACGAGGCGGAGATTCGCGGCCACCGCCGCACTTATGTCAGCGCCCTGCCCGGTCGCATCATCCAAACTCTGCGCCGCGTTGAAAGCCGCAACCCGGTCATCCTGCTGGACGAGTTGGACAAGGTCGGCGCCGATTTCCGCGGCGACCCTGCCGCCGCCCTGCTGGAGGTGCTCGACCCGGCCCAGAACAACACCTTCACCGATCATTACCTGGATGTGCCCTTTCGACCTGTCGCGCGTGCTCTTTATCACCACCGCCAACTGGCTGGAGCCGGTTCACCCCGCCCTGCGGGACCGGCTGGAGGTCATCGAACTGCCCAGTTACACCGAGTCGGAAAAGCTCCAGATCGCCAAGCGTTACCTGGTGCCGCGCCAGTTGGAGGAGCACGGGCTCTCCCGCCAGGAAGTGAAGTTCCCGGACGCCACCTTGCGCCGCCTCATCCACGATTACACGCGCGAGGCCGGCGTCCGTCAATTGGAACGGGAGATCGCCGCCCTCACCCGCAAGGCCAACCGCCGCCTCGTCACCAACGGCCACGAGCCCAAAACCTTCGTGCTCAAACCGGACATCCTCACCGATTACCTGGGCGCCGCCCGGTTCGTGAGCGAAAGCGCCGAAACCATCAAGGAATATGGAATCGCCACCGGCCTGGGCTGGACGCCCGTGGGAGGCGAGATCCTCTTCATCGAGGCGACCCGGATGCCGGGCAAAGGCAGCCTGCTGCTGACCGGTTCGCTGGGAGAGGTCATGAAGGAGAGCGCGCAAACCGCCCTGAGCTACTTGCGCAGCCAGGCCGAGACCCTCGGCATCAACCTCTCGGATTGGGGCAACTTCGACATTCACATCCACGTCCCGGCCGGCGCCACCCCCAAGGACGGGCCCAGCGCCGGAGTGACCGTCGTGGCCGCCCTGGCCTCCCTCCTCTCCCGCCGCCGCGTCCGTTCCGATGTCGCCATGACCGGCGAAATCAGCCTCCGCGGCCGCGTCATGCGCGTCGGCGGCATCAAGGAAAAGGTCCTGGCCGCCGCCCGTTTCGGCATCAAACAGGTCGTCCTTCCGGATCAAAACCGGCCCGACTGGACCGAAGTGCCCGAGGAGGTGCGCCACAAGCTCAAGGTCCATTTCATCAAGCATATCTCCGAGCTCCTGCCCCTGGTGCTCCACACAAAATGATGGGACGCCTTTCTCTGCCTCCGCCTCCACCCTTCGGCCTTCGGCCTTCCTTCCTCCTCCTGGCGCTGCTCTTTCCCCTGCTGGCCTGCGGCCAACGCCCGGTTGACCCGCGCCCGCCGCCGCTCAGCCCTGAGGAGTCCGTCAGAGAGGGACGCCGGTTGGTGGACGAGCTGCTCGCCCAAAAACCCGAGGCCAATTCCACCAACACCGGGGTGGTGCGAATCCGGGATGCCAACGACCGGGAACGCCGCGTCCCCGTCAAGTTCGAGATCTATGCCGCGCCCAGCAACTGGGTCTGCATTTACCAGACTCTCCGGGCCAACGGCGCTGCCGCAGAGGAGTTGGCCGTGATTCACTCCGGCCAGCAGCCCAATGAATATTCTCTCACCCGGGCCGCAGGTCCAAACGCTTCCGCCGCCCCGGTCCGGTTGACCGCCGATCAACTCATGGTTTCATTTGCCGGCTCCGATTTCTGGGTGGCAGACCTCGGGCTGGAATTCCTCCATTGGCCCGAGCAGCGGGTGCTGCGCAGGGAAATGCGCCACGGCCAGCCCTGCGCCGTCCTGGAGAGCGTCAACCCGCACCCCGCCGCCGGGAGCTACGCCCGCGTCGTCTCCTGGGTCGATACCGACAACGGCGGCATCCTCCACGCCGATGCCTACGATGCCCGCGGCCAATTGATGAAGGAGTTCGATCCCTCCGGCCTCAAAAAGGTCAACGGCCAGCGCCAGCTCGAGGAAATGGAAATGCGCAACCGCAAGACCGGCTCTCACACCTGGATTAAGTTCGACCTCGCCGAGGAGCGGTGAATTATGGGGTCACGTCTCCACTTTCCACATTCGCCTGTTCCTGTGTGGAAAGTGGAGACGTGACCCCATTTTTAATTTCAGACGTGGTCAACCAAAGAAGTCAGGGAAACTCCCTCCATTGCTTCAAAATCTCCGCCTCGGACAATTTCGGCGCAATCAGCAGACGCGCGCGGGCGCGGGCGGTTTCGCCCTCCTTGAGGTCGCGGCCGAACAACGAGAGGTAGAGCGAGTCGTGGGGGTCGCTCTGTTGCGGGGTGCAAACCGCAAAACAATCACTCGCCGGCGACATCAGCACCGCCGTCAGGCCCGTGGCCGGGGCGCGGCGAACCGCCAGCGGCCTCGCCAGGGCCGGCATCACGACCCAGTCCACCGGGTTGGGCTCGAATTTCCATCGCCCGTCCCGAATGACCGCCGCCGCCCCGTCGTCACGCGGGAAGGCCAACCAGGCGCCATAGCTCTTGTCCGCCGCGATGAACTGTGGCCTGCCGTCCGGACCGACTGCCCAGACCAGCGCGTTGGTGAAATCCGCCGTGAAGTAAGAGGCCAGGAAAGACTCGAACCTCAGCAGGTTCGTTTTCGCCAGGACAATTGTTTCCAGGTCAAGAACGTTTGGCGCCGCCCAGCGGTAACGCGCGCGCAACTCGAACGGGCGGTCGCCGGCCGCCGCCCAGCGCGCCTCCACGGCGCCATCAGACCCCAGCCTGGCTTCGCCCGGCCAATCCCAAGCCGCCGTGCCGTAACGTTTGCCGGCGCTGAACACCCGGTAATGGCTTAGCAAGCCCATGCTGCTGTCCAGCCGCATCCCCGTAGGCACATAGATGACCGAGGAAAGCCCTCTCGAGCGGCCCTCCGCGCGCAACTTGCCCCGCAGCACGCCGGTGTCAAAGCTAAACTCATTCGCGCCGGCGGCTGAAAACACCGGCGTTGGTTGGCTGTTTGTTTTCATTTGAGGTTGGGCGCCCGCACGCCCCTGTGCGGCGCAGCCCAGAGCGATCAAGATGGCCAGAAGGACTTTCATCGTGCTGCACCTGTATCACCACCCATAGCCCACGGTCAATTCGATCCTGGCGCGTCCAGAAATCGGCCATTGACGGCCATGCCCCAGGTATGGCGTTATGGCGTAAAGACATTATGGGTGCGGCACTGGAAAAAGAACGAAAGTTTTTCAAGGACCATCAATCCGCATTTGAGTTCCATCGGCGGCGAGCGGCTTATGAATAAATGGTGCGCCGTTGCCGTCGGGGTCGGGATGTTCTCGCCAAGTCAAGCCCTTCACGCCGCCGCCGAGACCGACTCGTCGCGGACAAACTCAAGTCCGCCAAGGCTGTCGCTGACGATTGGCTGCACCAATTCTGATTTGAAAGTTGGCGATGAAATCCCCATCCAATTCATCATCACCAATCACGGCACGAACCATTACGAATACGCGGATCGCAATTACGACCGTAGCGGCCGGATGCCGGAATATGCGCTGGTGGCCTGGACCGAATCGGGCGACCGGCTGCCCGATCCGCGCTCGCGTTACGCGGGCATGGCCGGCGGCTTGTTTGTAACTGGACATTTGCTCCCCGGCCAATCTTTCACCAGAACTATACCCTTGAATCTTTGGTCTCTGCTTAAAGCCCCCGGAAAGTACACGGTGATTGGCTACAACTCAGGCCGTCCGTACGGCAATGCGCGTCAGGAGAGAATGGAATCGGCTCCCATCTCCATTGCCATCCTGCCGCGCACAGAAAAGGAACTGGATGATTACATCAGCAGCCTGACCAATCAAATTGCCGCACTGGCTCCGATGACGAATTACTACGGCCGGATGGCGTCCTCTCCCGACCTGGACGGGCTCGTGAAGAACCTCATGTACACTTGCAGCCCCAAAACCGTTCCGCTGCTGATTAAAACCATGTTTCAACCCGGCCTCAACCACTTCTGGGAGCTCCAGGCGCTCCTCTATTACGTTCCCCGCTCCGAGGAAACCCGAAGGGCCATTTTCCAGGCGGCCGTGGAGCGAGGGCTCGCGCCGGGCTTGGACTACCTGCTTACCGAATACGGCTGGACTCCCGAAGAAATCAAACCGTTGATTCAACGCTCCCTCGCGCCTGACAGCCCGCAGACATGGGCCGAGGGCGCGCGTGCGGCGCAACATTACGGCGACGATGTTTTTGCTTCCCGACTGATTGCCATCGCCACCGATCCGGAGGCCAACGCCAGAGACGGAGCCATCTACGCGCTGGCGGCCAATCGTACGGACGAATCAGTCAAAACGCTGAAGTCGCTCCTGGAAGACGACGACGAGAAAATCCGCGCGACGGCAAGAAGGGCGATTCGCACCGCTTATCTATATCGGAGCATTTGGCGCGGCACGCGACTCAGGCCGGAGGATTTTGACGAAACGTTCCGGCAACCGGGACCACCCTGATGAAAGGGGTTGAGGGGTCGGTAGTTAGGACGTGTTTCACTTTCCGGACCTTCGTCGCAACCTTTGTCGTAACCCTCGTCGAGATCCCGATTCGGAACCGGGACGACAAAGGTTGCGATAAAGGCTGCGACCAAGTCTTCCCCTCGCCGGGCTTTGGGGACAGGCTCCATATAGCCGGTTGATCTCTCCAATTGTCCCTTTTTCCTCAGGGACCAAAATCATTCCGACGCTCCCCACGCTTCGCGCGTTCGACAAGCTCACCCCCCCAGGGACGCCGGGTCGCTCACATCGCCCTTGTTGAACCGGACGTAGGCCTCGGTCAAATCAGCAGCATAGAAGAGCGCCTGGGCGCGGCCCACGTTGAGGTGGATGTGGAGATCGAATTCCTGCGGCGCTACGGCGGCGCAAAGCTCCGGGAAGGTCGCCCGGGTGGGCTGGCCGCGCTTGAGACTCCAGAGGACTTGCCGGCTGCCGGGGGCACTGTAGCCGATGTCCACCTTCTGTTCGACGATGGCAGCAGGGCTGCAGCCCAGCGCGGCGATGATGCGGCCCCAGTTCGGGTCCCCTCCATGCCAACTGGTCTTGACCAGCGCGCTGTTGGCCACCGCCCGCGCTGCCGCATCGGCCTGTGCAAACGACTTGGCCCCCTTGACGCGCACCGTCACAAAGCGCGAGACTCCCTCGCCGTCGCGCACGATCATCTTCGCCAACTCCAGGCACACATGACTCAACGCCGCCTGAAACACCCCAAACTCCCGCGACTTCGGACTTCGACCTTCGAACTTCGGAGCTTGAGAGGCCATTGGCCAGGATCAGGACCGTGTCATTCGTGCTCATATCACCGTCCACGCTGATGCGATTGAAGCTGTTGGCAACAGCTTGCTCCAAGGCCGCCCGGAGGGCCTTGGCCTGGATGGCGGCGTCCGTGGTGATGAAGCAGAGCATCGTGGCATGAAGAGGCGCCGCTGCCGGACGCTTGCCGGTCAGGCTCATCCCCGGCTGAATCATGCCCGCCCCTTTGCATATCCCGCCCAGACGCGCCGATTGGCCCCCGAGCTTGAATTGCACCGCCACTTGTTTGGGCCGCGTATCGCTGGTCATGATGGCCTCCATCGCCTGGTCGGCGTGGCCCGGCGTGTCGCCCAATTCCACTGCGGCCTCGATGATTCCCGACCGGACGTTGTCCATCGGCAAGGTCAAGCCGATGCGGCCCGTCGAGCCGACGAGCGCCAGGCCCGCCGGCAAGGACAGCGCCCGCTCGGTAAAGCGCGCCATCTCCAACGCATCCTTCAATCCCTGCTTGCCGGTGCAGGCATTGGCATTGCCGGAGTTGGCGACGATGGCCTGGGCCCGGCCCCGGCCCACGCGCTCGAGGCAAACCTTCACCGGGGCCGCACAGGTCTGGTTGGTGGTGAACATGCCCGCCGCGGTCGCCGGCACATCGGACACAATCAACGCCAGGTCCCGCTTGTGGCCCTTTTCAGACCCCTTGCCCGTCCCCAGCCGTTTAATATCACAAAACACCCCCGACGCCCGAAAACCCCGGGGGGCAACAATCGAACCCAGTATCTCTGTCATAGTCCACACGCTCTACCGCCCGGGCCGCCACTGCGCATCGGCAAAGTCCATAAACACCTTCCAGTCGTCGGCCGTCATCGAGTGTTTGCCGGCGCGGATGTAATAGCCCAGGCGGCTGTTCACGAGCTGGCCTTGGGGCGGCATCTCCGTGGCCTCGCAGGCCCGGCGCGCCCAGGAAACGATACACCGGGTCGGCAGCGCGGAGCACCTCGAACTGGCCCGGCGGATTGGCCCATTGGTCCTCTTGGGCCGCTGAGAAGAGCACCGGCCGCGGGGCGCAGAGGGCCACCAGGCAATTCTGGTCTATGGGCAGCCGCTCGGGGGCAAGGTTAAACTCCTTGAACTGCGCGTTGAACCAATGAGGGAACTGGTCGTTGATGGCCTTGACCGATTCGCCAATCTTGCCGCGGCTCGGCGCGGAGCCGCCGCAGCCGGCCTGGTGAGGAAAGGCCATGGCGATGCGCTCATCGTATGCCGCCGCCAGCAGGGCGGTCTTGCCGTTGCGCGAATGGCCCAGGGCAGCGATGCGGCGCGAGTCGATGTCGCGGTCGGTGACCAGGTAATCGACGCAACGCCGGAACCCCCACGCCCAGGCCGCAATGGTGCCGCGGTTGGCGGCTGGGTTCCGGGCCGGGTCGCCCCCCGCCAGCCAGGCATAAACCCCGCTGCTCACGTCCCCGCGGTCCGAATCCACATCGCCGCTATAAAACGCCGCCAGGGCGTAGCCGCGGCGCACGATCTCGGCCAGCGGCCAGTCGGCTGCCTGGGCGCCGCGCCCGGCCTCGGTGGCGGCGTGGTTGGCGCAGCCCGCGCACCCATCGGCCATCCAGGTCCGCGGCAGCGGGATGCGCCGGTCTGTGGTCAGGGCGTGATTGCCGCAGAAATTCATCGCCAGGAATACCGGCGCCGGCCCGCGCCGCTCCTTGGGCACCACCAGCATCAAACCAATGCGCGGCGCATTGGTCGCCGGGTCGGCCTCCAGCGTCACAACCTTGAGTGTCGCCTTGCCGTCGAGAAAATCGCCGTATTGGCCCTGGACCTGGACCCGGAGATGCGCCGGCTTGGGCGGAATGGCCCCATACATGTAATGCGCGAACAGCGCCTTGAGTTCCGGCCGGCGCTCATGGAACCACTGCGCCTGGCTCGAGACCCGCCGCCCGTCCAGCATCACCAGCGGGTCCGGCATCCCCGGTTGGGGCGGCAGTGACGACAGCTCGGGAAAGGAACGCGGCGCCGGGGCCGTCGCGCAGCCCCCCAGCAGCAGCGCAGCAAACGGCCCCGCCGCCCAGGGCACAGCAGAGCAGGAGTGACATAAGAATAGAGCGATAGCTCGCGGGAGCGATTTTCTTCCGACGCAGGTTCATATTTCGTTGTTCGAGTGGTGCTCGGCCGCAAACCGGCTCGAATCGGAATAGCGCAATCCGTGGCCGGATACAAATGCAAAAGTTTACAACCGAACCGGGAGCGATTACGTTTTTGGCGTGGTGAATGACTATTCCATCGCAGGGCACTGGCCTGGCGACTTCGAGGAGGCAGGTTTCCAGCAGTGGGCGGAGAACCTGCGCCGGCAGTTGCGCGCGCCCGCCGTGTCACTTGGGTTGGTCTTCATGGCCCCGAGGTTCTTCCCTTGCGCCAGGCAGGTCCTGGAAATCCTCCGCGTCCACGCCCGCATCCCGTTGCTGGTCGGTTGCTCGAGCCAGAGCCTCATTGTCGGGGCCTTCGAGGTCGAGGAAGACGCGGGGGTCGCCCTCGGGCTCTATTGGCTGCCCGGAGCGCAACTCAAGGCCTGTCACTTCACCGAACAGCAGGTCGAGGAAGCTTCCCACCCCGGTTATTGGCACGGGCAGACCGGCGTTGAGCCCGGCCAGACCAACGGCTGGCTGGTCTTTATCGACCCGTTCCATCTGGACAGCGAGTCCTGGCTGCGGACCTGGAACCAGGCCTACGCGCCGCTGCCCGTCATGGGCGGCCTGGCCAGCGGCGATTTCGAGCGAGCAACTCACCCAGTTGTATTTGAACGGCGAGGTCTTCGAGGAAGGCGGCGTCGCCATCTCCTTCGGCGGCCAGGTCGAGCTGGCCGGCATGATTTCCCAGGGCTGCACCCCTATAGGCGAAACCTGGACCCTCACCAAAGTCGAGCAAAACATCATTCACGAAATCGGCAACCGCCCCGCCTACGAGGTGCTGGCGGAAACCTTCAACCAGCTCACGCCCGAGGAACAATCCAAAGCCCGAGGCAATCTCTTCATCGGCCTGGTGGTCAACGAATACCGCGATGAATTCCACCGCGGCGACTTCCTGGTTCGCAACCTGATCGGCGTCAACCCGCGCTCAGGCTGCATCGCCGTCTGGGCCCTGCCGCGCGCGGGGCAGACCGTCCAGTTCCAGCGCCGCTCCGCCGCCGCCGCCACCGAGGATATGACCGAACTGCTGGCGCGCATCAGAAAGCGGTTGGGCGGCGCCACCCTCTATGGCGGCTGTCTCTGCTCTTGCAACGGCCGCGGCCAAAACCTCTTCGGCCGCCGCCATCACGATGCCCAAATGATCCAGCAGCAGCTCGGGCCCATCGGCCTGGCCGGCTTCTTCTGCAATGGCGAAATCGGCCCCGTCGGCAACAAAAACTTCCTCCACGGCTTCACCGCCTCCCTGGCCCTGTTTGTCAAAAAGGCTAAAGGATGAAGGAAAAAGGCTAAAGTGGAAAATGCCGTCACTTTAGCCTTTAGCCCGGATATTTCACGGGTTTCGCCAACCGGAAGGCGTAGCGCAGGCTTCCAGCCTGCTGTATCGCGGATTTCCAATCCGCAGATGCTCCCAAGCAGGCACAGCCTGCCGACTGGAAGCCGGCGATACAGCAGGTTGGAAACCTGCGCTACGTAGCTTCGGCAGCCCAGTGCCGCTCTTAGGCTGTGAAATATCCAGGTTAGAGCGCCGGCTCGCTGCCGTCGAGCATCTTGACTTTGTTGTGGAGGAAGTATTCGCGGGTGAGCGCCTTGACGCTGTTGTGGCGCTGATCGTAGAGGCGCTTGAGCTTGCGCGGCTTGTGCCTGGCCAGCGCATAGTGCGTCAGCAGCGGCATGGCAATCGTCGTGTCGGTGTAGCAGACCACCGCGTCCGGGAAGCCGTTCGGGGTCAACCTTGCCCCAGCTCACCGCCTCGCTGGGCGTCGCCCCGGAGAGCCCGCCGGTGTCGGGCCGGGCATCGGTGACCTGGAGGAAATAATCCTGGCCGAATTCCTTGATGCGCAGGACTTCCTGGATCTGCGGCTCGGTCTGGAGCATGAAATTCTTGGGACTGCCCCCGCCCCAGAGCACGACGGCGCTCTTGCCGCCCGCCCGCTTGGCCGCCAGCACGAAGGCGGTGGTCTCGTTCACGTCAATGGAGGGGTTGAGGCGCAGCTTGTTGCCGCGCAATTCCACCCCCGCCACGTTCATGCCGATGGTCGAGTCGCCCGGAGAGGATGTGTAGCACGGCACTCCCGCCCGGTAGGCCGCCGCCAGGACCGAGACGTCTTTGAGGCCGGCCTTGCGTTCCCATTCCGCGCAATACCTGCCCAGCAGATAGTGGAGTTCGGCGGTGCCCATCTCCTTTTGGAATTCAGGCTGGACGAGAATGCTCCGCAGGATCTCGTCGGTGGCCATCAGGCAATCGCTGTAGCCCAGGAGCACGTCATAGACCCGCACGATGTCGTTGTTGCGCAGGTCGGTGTCGTCGAATTTGAAGCTGCCGGCGCGCACCGGGTAGTTCAGCGCGAAGTGCATGTCGTGGTAGAGGTTGGCCCCGGTGGCGGCCAGCCAGTCCACGAAACCCGCCTTGATCAGCGGCACGATGCTCGAGCAGCCCATCCCCGCCGGGGTGAGCGCCCCGGCAAAACTCATCCCTATCGTCACGTCCGCCTCGAGCATCTTCCCGGTGAAAAGCTGGCACCCCTCTCTGAGCCGCGCCCCATTGTACGCCAAAAACGTCTCATCGATCAGGTCGGGCGCCTTTTCCTTGCCGGTGATGTTCCTGGGCAGTATCCGCTTGCCGGACAGATATTTCTCGCGGTTGGGACACTGCTTCTTCTTGAGCCACTCCGGCATTTCGGACAACTCGGGTCGCGCCCGAACGTGCTTCTTTTGGGTCTTAGCCATAATCAATCTCAACTCCAGTTTTGGCCAGAAACAATACGCGGGAAAGCCAGGATGCCAACTCCTAAATTCGAGACCGCCGTCCAAGAGTATCCAGACGCAAAGGTCGAGGGTCGAGGGTCGAGGGAACGAAGTGCCACGCCTCGACACTCGACACTCGGCCCCTCGATCTAAGGACACACCAGCCTGAACTGTCCGCTTTCAATCCAGCCCAGGGCCCGGCTGGTCCGGATGAGGGCGTAGGGGCCGCGGGCGCGCACCCACCGGGCGGCCTCGCCGGCGCTGAGCCGTGTCACCACCTGGGCCTCCTGCGTTGGCGTCAGCCGCAAGGGAGCATCCTGTTGCACTACAAAACCGATGCGGGCGCGCGTATGGACGCCGAAGTGCGCCGGCACACTGAGCAGGAACACCATGATGCCGAGGGCGGCCACTGCCTGGTGCCAGGCCGCTTTGCGGCGCCGCAGGATGCCCGGCAGCAGCACCATGCCCACCGCCAGCCACAGGCTCGCCCCCGTTATCCAGGCCCACCAGTCTATCGGCAGCCACGTCGAGACCACCTCGTCCCAGGACAGCTCCGGCGCCTCCACTTGGGCCACCTTGCGCGCAAAGCGCAGATTGTTCCGGGCCGCCCGGTTGAATGGACTCAGCCACAGGGCCTGCTCCCAGGCGACAATCGCGCGCCCGGTCTGCCCGCCCTGCCACTCGGCATTGCCGAGATTCTGAAGCGTGCCGGAGGCCGGTTGCCGCCCGGCGGCCTGGCCGAAGGCCCGGGCCGCCCGCGAATAATCACCCGCCCGATAAGCGCCTGTGCCCTCCCGGAACAACGCATCCACCGATGCAGCCGCGCACGGAGCTGCCATCCCTACTATCCCAAGCCAGAGCAGGAGGATTTGGAAACCAATGCGAGGGCGATGGAAGGGACACGTTCACGGTTTACAATCTTCGCTCCAAATGCTGCAGCACCTTTTCCAACTCGGGTTGGAGGGCCAGCAGTTCCCTTGCGTCCGTGCCGCCAGGGCCGAACCGCGCCGCATCGGTCAGGACAAAAAACCGGCGCGCCACCTCGGCCGCGCTCCGCAATTCGCTCCGCGCTCTCGCGCGCGTTTTAATAGCCTGTCCATGTGCCCGCGGCGCCTCGGCGCGCGAAACAGCGGGAGCACGTCGGCGCCGACAAGCGCGCGAGGTTCGGCCGGATAATGCGGCGCGCAGGCCGCCTGCATGGCGGCCACGGCAGCCTCGGCAAACCGGCGCGCATCCCCCGCTCGGGCCGCCCGCCGCAGCGCCCGCCATTGGCGGCGCAGGGCGCGCCTGGCCCGCCGCCGCAACACGACCTCCGGATGCTGTTCCAGAAATCGGCGGCGCCGATCCCAGCCCCACAGGCCGACAAAGGCCACCGCCGGGGCCAGTTGCACCAGCGGAAACCAGGGCCGTCGCTGCACCGGCGCCAGCGTGGCGGCAGCAAGCCCGGGCCCGGGCGCCAGCCCGCTCAATCCCGGCTCCTTCTCAGATTCCGCCGGCTCCCGGTCCGGTTGCTCCAGGACGCGCAAGTCCCCGCCCTTCTCCCCGGGCAGGACTGTAACCGGGACCGCCGGGATGGTCAGGTCCACATAAGCCGCGCGTTTGGGATCGAAGTAGCTGAACGGGATGGCGCGGCGTCGCCCGCGCCGCCGTCGTGAGCGGAACCAGCGTATAGAGGAAAGTGGCTGACCCCTGCGCGACGGGCGGTTGCCGCGGCAGCACGGCCAAAGGTGAAGGCGGCGGCAACGGCTCGGGAGTAGCCGCAAAGACCTGCCAGTCCCGGACTTGTGGCGGCGGCGGGGCCGCCAACCGGCCCACGTTGCCGTCGCCATGGACAGTGACCGACAACTTGACGGTTTCCCCGGCGCGCAGAGGGTCGGCCGCCAACCGGGGAGGCTCGAGCGAGAAGCTGCCGATGGCGCCCGTGAAGCCGGGCAACTCGCCCTGCCGAGGCAAAGGCCGCACTTGCAATTCAACCGGCTCCGAGTCGAGCAGCGTGAACTCGAACAGGTTGTTGGGGACCGGCCCCGGGCCTCTGGCGCCGATAACCGGGCCGAAATAACGATTGCCCGCAGAGTAGCCTTGGGCAAAAACAGTGAGCTTGCCGGTCTGCAGCGGCGTAAGCACCGTGTCGTAGGTGTAGGCAACCACCGTGCCCGCGCCGCGGCGCACCGGCCCCACCTGCTGGCGCGCAGCCCCTTGATCCACCAGCACCCCCTCTCCATTGATCTGCACCTGGCTGAGCGTCCGCAATTGCCCGGCCGGGGAAGGACCCAGCAGCACGCGCACCTTCACCGCCTGGCCCGCATACAAGTTGGTTTCCGGCACGTCGAAGACCAGCCCCTGCGCCGGCGGCATCGAGGCCGGCGGCGATGCCACCACGTTGAGTTGCGCGGCCGGCACAGTGACGGGCTTGCCATAAACGGTCACTGTAAACTCCGGCGCCGTGAACCTGCCCAAACGCGGCGCCCGAAGATGATAGTTGAACATCGTGCGCGGCACGAAGTTCGTCCCGTTGAAATACAGTATCTGCCCGTGACCGCCCGCGCGAAAACCCAGTTCCGCCGGCGCGTTGAGTTTCTCCGGCCAGACAACCGACTCCTCCAGCGCATTGAAGCTCACCCGGTACACCGCCGCCTCGCCCGGCCGCACAAACGGCGGGTCGAAGGAGGCCGCGGCAACCACGTTCGATGCGATCTCCGTCTTGGGCTGCGACATCAGCAGGGACATGTAGGGATCAGGGGGCGGGCTGCTTGCCCCCAAACACAAGACGGGGGCGGCCAGGAAAAGAAAAACAGCAGCAACCGCGGAATACGCGGAATACGCGGAATCCCGAAGCTGGCCGGCCTTCTTTCCGCGTATTCCGCGTATTCCGCGGTTCATGCTTTCCACGGTTCACCATGTTGGCCGGTTGCGGTTTCGAGGTTCAGCCTGTGGGTTGGCCCATCGGGAGGCGGCGTTCGGCATCGAGCCTGAAACCCTCGAGCAGCCAGCCGGCTTGCTCGGGGGAGAGCGTGAGTTCCTCTCCCTCCCTGGTCGGGCCCTCCTTCTGGCCCGGCTGAGGTCCCATAGGCTGATCCTCTCCTCCTCGTCTTCGTCATCCCCGGCTGCCCCGGGCGGCATGTCCTGGGCGGGCATGCGTCCCTTGAGCTGTTTCATTTTGTCGCCCAGGTCGCGCTTCTGGTTGGCCATGGCATTGGCGAGCCGCTGCAGCTCGCGCAGCATGTCCACCAGCTTGGCAATCCACCGGTCCACCACCTCGGCATTGTGCCGGGCGTCCGCCTCGCCCCGATTCAATTCGAGCGCGCTGCGGAAATCTCCGGCCGCGCGCTGCCATTTGTTGAGCGTGGCTCCATAGGCTTCCAGGGCGCGCCGGACGGCCCCCATGGCCGCTTTAAGTTCCCGGCGCTGGCCCCGGCCCCGCAGGTAGGCCTCGACCATCTTCTAGCAGGTCATCCCCCGCCAGCGCCTCGGCGGCAGACCGAATCGCCTGGTCCGTCTGCTGCGAGGCTGCCTGCCCGGCGGCAAGCGTCGCCCGGCCCGGCGGCCCCTTTTTCAGTTCCTCCAAGCCCTGGCCGAACCGGACATGGCCCAGGTTGTAAAGCGCAACCGGCTGCAAGGATTCCTGCTGGCTGGCCAGGGCGCTCTCGAGCAACGGCTCCGCCTCCCTGAGCTTGCCCTCCCGCAGCTTCCGAGTGCCCGCATTGTAGAACTCGCGTGGAGTCGTGGGCGGAGCCGGCTCCGGAGAACTTGGGGCAGTGCCCCCTGCGACAGCAACCAGGCCGGCGCTCAGCGCGTAGGCGCATATGCAGATGTCCAGGTCGTATCATGGCCCGTTTGGCGACTAATATACCCTGTCGCTGCCGCCAGCACAGGCCAAAGTTTCGTGCTTTGAAGTTCAGACCTTGTGCACTTCCACCGTCACATGGACCAGCTCCCGGTGCTCGAGCAGCGGGTGCTTGTAATCTGCCGGGGATTTGGGTTCGTGGGCTGCAACCGAGATGATAGCGGCGAATTTCCTCATGCCGACCTGCCAGATATGCAGGTCCGTAATCCGCGCGTCCCCATCCCCCTCGATGGCCTTGCGGATTTCCGAGTTCAAATCGCTGTGCTCCGGCTCTTTGTCCAACAAGATCACATTGGTATCGCGCATGAGGCAGTAGGCCCATTGCACGATGACTCCGCTGCCGACCAGGCCCATGGAAGGATCCAGCCAGGTCCATCCCAGGAATTTTCCTCCGCTCAAAGCAACGATGGCCAGCAGCGAGGTGAAGGCGTCCGCGATGACATGGATATACGCGGCCTTCAGATTGAGGTCATGATGATGGCTGTGCCCTTGCCCATTGGCGGCGTTGGGGTGATCTCGGAGCATCAGGGCGCTGGTTACATTCACCGCCAGCCCCGCCCCGGCCACCGCAATCGCCTCGTTGAAACGAATGGCGACTGGATGGAAAAGCCGCTGGATCGATTCGCCGGCCATAAAGAACGCGATTGCCCCCAGGACAATGGCGCTCGCAAACGCCCCCAGAACGGCCACTTTGCCCGTCCCGAAACTGTAGCGGGCGTCCGCCGCGTGCCGCCGGGCAAACGCATACGCCGCCACGGTGATGAAGAAGGCGGCCACGTGCGTCCCCATGTGGCAGCCATCGGCAAAAAGCGCCATGGAATGCAGCTTCATCCCCCCGATAATCTCCACCGTCATCATCACCGCCGTCAGCGCCAGGACGCGCCGCGCACTCCGCTCGGCAGGGGCGAAGCCGCCACAAAAATCATGCTGGTGTTTCCATGGCCCAAGGTCGGCGATACGCGTTCGCATCTCGGAGGCCGGGTGCTGCAAATCCGTTTTCACGACACTCTGATTCCACTGAGCTTGCCGTCGGTAGCCCAACCGGCGCCGGCACCCGCCGACACCGAGGCTTTGCGACGCCTGACAATCTCGCCCACAACCACCAGAGCCGCCAGCAAAGAAAATCGAACCGAAGACGGGTAAGAGCTCGCCTAGACGCTCAAGGCCAATGCCAGACGCATTCTCCTTTAGCGAAGCCTGGGGATTTTGCTGAGTTCGAGGCCTGCATGGATTTGCTTGTCGGACTTTCAGCTTGTCCGCATCCTTTGTCGTGAACTTTGTCGGATTGGCTCTTTTTCGACCAAGCGGGGCGACAAAGGCGGCGACGAAGATTCGGTTTCGGGGTCTTTCGGACGCGCTCTCAGAGCATCCCTGCACTCTACCGCTTCAACACTTCCGAGCCCCCTCCTGACCTCGACCTTCGACCTTCGCGCTTCGGGACTTCGGCCATCCGCCGCCCAAATCCCCGTCAATGGCGCAAGTCCCAACGTCAGCAGCCCGCTCACCGCCAGGGCGCCTGCATTGGCATATTGAGGCAGGAAATACAGGGAGGCGGCGCCGACCGCCGGGCCGGCGAAGTTGCCCAGCCCAATCGCCGCTTCGTGCAGCCCGCCATGCTCCCCCTTGTTATCACCGACATCCATCGAGTAGAAGAGCGAGGAGTAGTACATCAGCCCCACGGCGGCGCCGAACACGAGCTGGGCCAGCACCAGCACGGCCAGACTCGGCACCGTCAGGATGGCGGTAAACGCCCCGATGAGTGCCAGGTAGGCCAGTAAGAGCCAGCGGAAACGGTAATGCCAGCCGTCCCAAAGCCACAACGTGAAGAACGTCCCGAACCGCGCGAAACACCAGACCGAGCAACAGAACCCGGCAAGCGTCGTCGAAAGCCTCAGTCGCTCCGCCAGGCCGGGGATGACCGCCACCAGCGTGTTGATGGCGATATAGGCAAAGGGATTGGCCAGCCAGGCCATCCGCAGGAACTTCCTGGCCGTCGAGGGCGCCAAGGCTCCCGCGGCCGGCGCCACCGATGCTCCGCCCCCGGATTCCAGGCAGGAGGCCACGCCCGGGGAAGGAGAACGCCAGGCCGCTCCGGCGGCTTGAGACTCCAGCCGGAACGTCAGCCCGAGCTGGACAACATGGATGGCCGCCGGGATGTAGAACAGGCTCTTAAACCCGAGCTGGGTCAACAGGGCGCCCCCGATGAAATTCGACACCGCCGCCAGTCGCCGCCCACACCACGTTGTAAATCCCCACCATCTGCTGCAAACCGGCGCGTGTCTCCCTTTCACAGGCCATGCCCTCGAGATTCGGCCACGTGACACACATCCCGCCGGCCGCAACCAACGTGACCAAAATGTGTCCGCGCGCCGACTCCACCTGCAATCCCGCCACCATGGCCCCAAGCATCAGGCCCCAGCCAAGCTTGAGCGCCTTGAAATAGCCGAACCGCTGGCCATACTTCCCGCCGGCCCACGAGCACGCCGCGCAGACCGCCCCGATCAGTGCGGCCAGTTCGAGATTGGCCCGGTTGTCGAAGCCATGCCGGGTCTGCATGAAAAAATAGAAATAATAGAAATAAAAAACGACCGCAAAGGAGTTGAGGCCCTCGAGCAGAAAGATGCCCGGTTTGAGTTTGCGCAGCGGCATGAAAGCCTTTGAGCGTTGAAGCGTGGGAGGAAGCAGCCCTGGTTTCAGTAATCATATAGCCCGCTGTCGCGCGTGTAACCGCCGCCGGGACCGCCGCCCTCCTCCTCACCGCCCATGAAGTCGCCGAGCACGTCCCCCATGTCGGCCTCGATTTTCTCCGGGTCTTCCCCGGCCTCGAGGCGTTTGATGGCCACGTCCAGTTCCTTGGGCACGGCCCCGGGCGGCATCAGGTCTTTCATCTTGCGCATCATGTGGGCCATGTGCCGGGGATTGTTTTCATCCAGGTGCTCCATGTCGCGCTCCAGGTCCTGCATCGCCCGTTCGACGCGCGGGTCATCGAAATCCGGCGTCGGGCCTTCGTCGCCTTCGCTCTTGGGGGCCGATTCTTTGAGGCCCCGCGGCAGGGCGAAGGCGCTGACCTGCTTCCTCATCTCCTTATTGCCGCACTTGGGGCAAACCGGCTCCCGCTCAGGATTCAGCCGCTTGGACAGAAAACTGAAAATCACCCTGCACTTGGGGCAGGCATATTCATAAATCGGCATAGGTCTAAACAAATCTCGATGCGGATATTAACCCAAACAGCCCTCGGCGCAAAGCCGGAAGTGGCCGGGCGCAGGAACGCCGGTGCGACCAGTGACGAAGTTCCCCGCAAACCATTGTAGGAGACGACGTGAGGAGTCTCTGAATTGTAAATTGACAATTGCAAATTGAAAATTGCAGATTCCCGAAGAGCTATGAAGCCGGAGTTTGGGACGTTCCATCGCCAGGGCGAAGGCAAAGCGCCCGGCGCGGCGCGAGCCCCCTGCTTCGGGCTCGGCCGGCAATGTTCCATTTGCATTTTTCAATTTTCAATTCTCAATGTTCACTTAGACCCCACGCCAAACTCGAACGCGATGGGATTGGACCGCTGATTGTCCGGTCTTCAACTTTCCTGTGGCTTCTATGCGTCATGGCGGGCCATCCGAACTCGCCTGCCGGCTCCTGCCCAGTCCCCGGCCTCGGCTCTGCCACGCTCAACACGCTCCTACACTCCACACGCTCCACGCGCTCCCCCGCCTCACCCCCCATGATTACCCCTCAAAAACAGGTCACGCATTCCCGAGCGGGTCATATCCTCACGAACACCGGCGTCTGGTCCCCGGACGGCCAATGGATTGTCTATGATACGCGCTCCGATGCCGCCGGCGCCCGGTTCGACGGCCGGCGCATCGAAATCGTCAATATCGAGACGGGCGAGGTCAAGACGCTCTTCGAGGCCGCTCACGGGGCATATTGCGGCGTTGCGACCTTCCATCCGCGCCTGGACAAGGTCATCTTCATTCTCGGACCTGAGAACCCCTCTGCGGATTGGAGTTACAATGCGTATCACCGGCAGGGTGTCATCGTGGAAGTCTCGCAGCCGGGGAAAGGGGTCCCTCTGGACGCCCGCGACCTGGTTCCGCCATTCACTGCGGGCGCTTTGCGCGGCGGCTCCCACCTGCATGTGTGGGATGCCTCCGGCCATTGGGTCAGTTTCACCTACGAGGATCATCTCCTGTCCCGCTTCACCCAGGAAAACGCCGAACATGACATCAACCTCCGAAACGTCGGTGTCAGTCTGCCCGACCGGCCCGTGCGGGTGCCCCGCACCCACGCTCGCAACCAGGACGGCTCCTGCTACAGCGTCCTGGTCACTCGTACCACGGCCAACCCCAAACCCGGCTCGGACCAGATCAGCCGGGCCTGTGAGGAAGGATGGGTCGGCACCAACGGTTACGCGCGCCCGGATGGCCAATGGCAACGCCATGCCTTGGCCTTTCAAGGACTCGTCGCCACCGACCGGGGCCTGATCATTACGGAGGCCTTCATCGTGGATTTGCCGGACGACCTGGCCATCCCTGGCGACGGTCCACTGGCCGGCACCGAAACCCGCCGGCCATCCCCGCCGCGCGGCGTCACGCAGCGCCGGCTCACCCACACCGCAGCCCGCCCATACCCCGGCCTCCAAGGACCTCGCCACTGGTTGCGCAGCGCCCCCGACGGCTCGCGCATCGCCTGCCTTATGAAAGACGATCAGGGCCTCGTCCAGCTATGGACCCTCTCGCCCAATGGCGGCGTCCCCGCCCAACTCACCCACAATCCCTGGCCCATCAGCTCCGCCTTCACCTGGAGCCCGGATGGCCGCTACCTCGCCCACACCATGGACAACAGCCTCTGCGTGACCGATATCCGCGACGGCTCCACCTCCCGCCTCACTGCCCGCGCCGAGGATGCCGCCGCGCCCCGGCCGGAGGCCTGCGTCTTCTCCCCCGACGGAAAGAAAATCGCCTTTGTGCGCCCCGTTGCGGACGCCGGCCAATGGTTCAATCAAATCTTTGTGGTCCCCCTTCCTCAGTGAATGCGGAGTGCGGAGTGCGGAGTGCGGAGTGCGGCGCGGCGAAGCCGCTGCCAAGCACCTCAACCCTGATCCCCGCCCTCTGTTCTGCGAAGGATTCCGCATTCCGCACTCCGCATTCCGCACTCCGCATGCCGCATGCCGCATGCCGCACTTCTTTGTGGCGTTTCCGCCGGCAAAGCCCCACAATCCCGCCCGTGACAACCGCGATGCGCCCCTGGAAACGCCCGGCTTGAGGAGGGATGCCCCAATGCCATCAACACCTTTCCTCGCCGCCGCTTCGAGCCTCCTCTCCCTGTCTCCCGTCGATCTGGTCATTATCGCCCTTTACTTTGCCATCGTCATTGGCATCGGGTTTTATCTGAAAAAATTCGCCAGGACGGGCGACGATTTTTTCATGGCGGGGCGGAAAATGACCGCCTGGATAGCCGGCCTGAGCTTCATCTCGGCCAACCTCAGCTCGCTGGAGACGATGGGTTGGAGCGCCATGGCCTACCAGTACGGGATGCTCGGCGCGCACGCCTACCTGATCGGCGCCATCCCGGCCATCCTGTTCCTGGCAGTGGTCATGATGCCCTTCTATTATATCTGCAAAACCCATTCTGTGCCCGGCTACCTCAAGCTGCGCTACGGCGAGGGCCCCCGCTCGATAGCCGGCGTGTCCTTTGCCATCCTGACAGTCATGGTCAGCGGCGCCAGCATGTTCGCGATGGCCAAGATCCTGCACCTGCTCCTGGGCTGGAACATGTACGCCAGCATCTGGGTCTCCTCGGTCACGGTCGCCATTTATGTGACCCTGGGGGGCCTCCTTTCAGCCGTGTTCAACGAGGTGCTTCAATATTTCCTGATCTGGGCCGGGGCGCTCCTCATCCCCATCCTGGGCATCATCCACGCCGGCGGCTGGGGCAAGATGATGGCCGCTATCCAGCAGCACGTGAAGGTCATTCATCCCACCGTCCAGAATGCCGACTTCACCAGCTTGTGGCGCAACCTCGGCTCGTTTGACTCCAACCCGATGGGCATTGACTGGTTCGGCATGGTCTTCGGGCTGGGCCTGGCGGTCAGCTTCGGTTACTGGTGCACCGACTTCCTCCAGGTCCAGCGCGTCATCGTCGCCAAAGACCTGCGCTCCGCCCAGAACGGCACGATCATCGGCGCCGCCCTCAAGATGCTCGTCCCGCTCATCGTCACGGTTCCGGGCCTCCTGGGCCTGGCCGTGCTGATGAACCCGGACGGCTCCCCGATGGTCTTGGTGCCCGAAAGCGACCCCCGGGCCGGCATCACCCATCGCACCTTTAACGACGTGCTGCCCCTGCTCATGGGACAATACCTGGGACCGGGATTGCTGGGCCTGGGAGTCACGGCGATGATTGCCGGCTTCATGTCGGGCATGGCCGGCAACATCAGCGCCTTCGCCACCGTCTGGACCTACGATGTCTATAAACCCCTCATCAAAAAGAGCGCCCCCGATTCCCACTACTTGAGCATGGGCCGGTGGTGCTCGCTCATCGGCATCGGCATCTCCATCGGCACCGCCTACCTCCTGTTCGCCTTCTCCAACATCCTGGAATACCTCCAGGTGCTCGTCTTCCTGTTCATTGTCCCGCTCTTCGGCGCCGTCATCCTCGGCATGCTCTGGAAGGGCGCCACCCCCGCCGGGGGATTCTGGGGCTTCCTCTCGGCCATTCTGGTCTCCATCTGGATGTGGGCCTATGTCCACTCCTTCCCCGACGGCTACCGTCCGCAGCCTAAAATCACCCTCGGCGCGGGCGCCGTGGTCAGCAAGGAAAACGGGCCGGATGGCAAACTCAGGCGCCTGGTCGTTCAGAGTGGCAAAGTCGAGTTGGTCAACGTGCCTCTGTCCGCCTCGGCCCCGATCGTGAGCGCGCCCTTGACGCTTCCAGCCAGGATAACGGAAACCGCCGGCGAGACGCCCGTTCAGGTGCTGGCGCCCGAGGTGGTGCTGTCCGATTCGAGGCAGAGCGACAAATTCGGCATCGAGGCCGTGCCGGTCGTGCTGCAGCCGGGCGTCGAGGTCCACGCCGCGACCGTTTCATCCAAGTTTGCCCCCTCGGCGTTCAACCCGCAGCACGCCAAACTCATCGCGCGCTCCGAGAAGGCCAAGCCCATGGCCGTCAATATGTACAGCGCCTGGTGGTCGTTCGCGGTCTGCGTGAGCATCACGTTCCTGGTCAGCCTGTTTACCAAACCCAAGCCGGAGGCCGAGCTGAAAGACCTGGTGATGGGCCTGACCACACTGCCGGACCAGGGACCCTGCCCCTGGCATCGAAAACCGCTCTTCTGGGCCGGGGTCGTGGCCGCGGTCCTGGTCGCCATCAACCTCCTTTTCTGGTGAGGTCAATTATGCAGACTCAAGAAAAACAAGTCCCGATTTGGTTCTTCATCGGCACGCTCCTGACCGTCTATGGAGTCATCATTACCGGGGCCGGGGTTTACGGCTGGATGCATCCGCCCGAGAAAAAGGTCGCCCTTTGGGACCTTCACGCTGACGTGTGGTGGGGCGCCCTGTTGTGCCTCTTCGGCCTGGTCTATGTCCTCAGGTTCTGGCCGCGTCAAGGCGAGGGCCTGACCGGCAGAATTGACCATCCCTCGGCCGAGACCGGGCCGGCCACCACTCCCGGGCGAAAAGTTTGACCTCCCGATTCGCAACTGTTCAGGCCGAGATTATGATGCCGCCGCTTGAACCACCCGACAGTCTCCATTTGCAGGCCGCTCAAGGTTGGCTCGAATTGGGCAACCCCACCGAGGCCAATGAGGAACTGGACAAGATCACCCCCCAACACCAAGGGCATCCTGCCGTGCTGGAAGTGCGCTGGGAAATTTGCGCGAAGGCGAAGAAATGGGACGCCGCCCTGGAAATTGCCTCGGCGCTGGTCCAGGTGGTGCCCGAACACCCGTTGGGCTGGGTCCACCGGTCCTTCTGCCTTCACGAATTGGAGCGCACCGCCGAGGCCCGCGACAATCTGCTGCGCGTGGTAGATAAGTTTCCCGAGGACGCCATCATCCTCTACAACCTCGCCTGCTACGAGTGCCGGCTGGGCCGCTTGAAGCAGACCAGGCACTGGCTCCGGGCCGCGTTCGAGATCGGCGACGCACAGCAGCTCAAGCTGATGGCGCTCAAAGACCCGGACCTGGAACCGCTGTGGAAGGAAATTGGCAGCTTGTGAAACACAAGATCATCTCGATCCCGCCAGTTTACTCTTTCATGTGCATGGACACCGGGCGTGAGGAAGTCTTCCGGCTCGATCCCCAGGCGGAGACGGCGGAACTTTTGCTGGCATGAAACGGCGGGCGTTGCTCGCTCATCATCTCGCGCGTTCCATCTGCCGCAATCTGTCCGTGCCGGTTCCGTCCGGCGATAAAATCGGTCATCTTAGGCTCGCCATACCCCGCGCTCCGTGATAGGTTGCCCGGGAAGTTTTATGAACTACGCAACCAAAGAGCTAACGGCGTCTCTGCAGGAGTTGACCAGCAGGAGCGGGCAGCAGTTTTGTAAGCGTCAGGAGCCGCTGCCAGCCTCGATCACCCAGGGCGAGGCCACGCTTTCCAAAGAGGTCGACACCTTCTTGGAGAAAACCCGCGATTACTCCGCCAAGACCAAGAGCGTCAACATCGGCACGTATTAGCCCACCGTGCCCCAGCCACGATGAGCTTCAGGCAGGCCGACGGGAGGCGCCTCGACTGGATAAACACTGGCACCGACCAGGGCTTCTCCAATTTTCTCTACGTCGACCGCCAATACAGGTCCAATAACATCCTCCGCCGCATTTTCTCGCTCGCGAGAAAGCATGGTTTCCGCTCCCTGCTTGTCGAAGAAATCGCAGAGGCAGACTGTCCTTTGCTCGCCGAGGAGAACTCGGCCTTGCGATTGCGCCGTCCCGATTTCCAAAGGTCCACCGTCCATCGCCTATCGTTCTTCCGCTGCCTTAAGGACCAGGCACCCGCGCCCGCGGACTTCATCGGCTACGCCGTCTTCAAGACCGACGAGCTCACCGACCTCCCAAAGCCGAAGGACCATGTCTTTGAAGCCGTCATACCGGCCTTCCGACAAGCCGAACAAAACAATTTCATCCACTGCTCCCGCCAATATCTGGTAACGACCACCGCCGGACAGTTCTCGGTAGTCGGAAATCTATACGCGCAACAGAACGACTTCACCTTTGTCTGCGCCCAC
Organism: uncultured bacterium; assembly: GCA_963713735.1. Classification (GTDB taxonomy): domain Bacteria; phylum Verrucomicrobiota; class Verrucomicrobiia; order Limisphaerales; family UBA8199; genus CAVQND01. Next base: position 40,436 of record CAVQND010000027.1, on the reverse strand, counting down.
GTCAGCATGCGTTCGGCCCTCGCCGCAGTGCTGCCAGACGGCGACGTTTCCTACGCCCGCCTGAACGCATTGGCAGGCATCGACCACCAAGTTACCAAAGTCGGGGAAGGCCGCGGCCTCGGTCCGCCGCAGATGGAAGCCATTCTAAACAGCTTAGGTATCCCGTTCGAAAAGATTGTTCACGAGCCCCAGCAACAGCTTGATCTTCCCACGGAATTCCAGCGCGACCTCTACGGCCTTATCGAGTCCGGCTACCCCGCTCTCGTTGGCTTCGAACTCCACGACCCAAACCCAGGGCCCCAAGGTTCCTCGCGACACATGATCCCGGTCATCGGCCACACCTTCAATGAGGATACATGGGTGCCGGAGGCCCAACGCGACTACTTCGGCGCAAAACTCAGCTACTTCCCAAGCGAGAACTGGCTCAGCAGCTACGTCATCCACGACGACAACTACGGCCCATACTACTGCTTGCCCCGCCACTTCCTCAAAAAAGACAACTTTCGGATTATTTACGGCCTGAAACGCTTTCCAACTTCCTTTAGCGCCATCGAAGCCGAGGCTGTTGGCCTTGCCTTCATCGGCGCAATCATTAAGAAGATCCCCGCCATCGGGCAGGATTGGTATGACCGCTTTGCCGTTTACCACAACTGCGGCCTCTTGGTCCTGCGCACGATACTCGCGCGCAAGGCCGACTACGTCGCGCACCTCCAGGCCCTCCGTTGCTGGCAGGGGCCCGTGCTGGAGCCCGCCCACATCCAGAAGTTTCAGAACCACCTGCCCGAGGACTTCTGGCTCGTCGAGGCAAGCGCGCCCGAGCTCTTCTCTTCCAGCCGCCGCAAGTTCGGCGAGGTCCTGGTCTCCGCACAGACCGCGCTGCCCAAACCGCTCGACCTCACCCTCCTGCTCGGCGCGCGCTTGCCTGGCGTCGTGCTGCTTCGCCAACAGGGAACCGTGGCGGTTGAGCCGACACAACTCGGGTCCCACACGGGCCTGTTCAGCCTCACACCGCCATAGGCTGGCCGCTGCACTGATTTGCCGAGCGCCCTGAACGTTTGAGGAACTCAGAAGCCGAGCCATTGCGGTGCTTCGTAATCGAGTTCGCGTTCCCGGCTTGCTCATGGGACTTGCGAACAACCAAGGCCAAGTCGCATGCCCAGCACGCAAACGCTCACCCCATAAACCTCGCCCGAACAGGCAGCGCCCGCCGGCGCGGTCGCCAAAGGGAATGCCGCCCAAGGTGTCCCGCTTGCAGAACCTCATTCGGAATCACCCGGGCAGGCTGCCCCTGGACGATCCGGGCCATGGCGTGCGCTACCGCCTTTCCTGCTTGAGTTGCGGCAGCAGACGTGCCAACATGTTCGCCAGAGTCAGCCAAAACGCCAACAAAGGCTTAAAATGAAACCGCTTACGTCCACCGCCGGCAGGGCAGCCCTGGCATTGCTCTGGCCGCTCACCGCCGCAGCCGACAACACCCCCATCCAGGCGACCATCGCGTGGGACGCCGGCAACCCAACCAACCGGATTCTGCTGACGTGGTACGCGACCCCAACCAAGCAGTACCGAAGTCCTCACGACGACGGCGCTCGGCCAGCCCTGGCAGCCGCTGACGAACGCGCTGCTGATCGCCTCGAACAACCTCGTGCGATTCGGCACACGAACGGACACGGTGGCCCGTTTCTACCGCGTGGTGAAGCGCGACACCGACCCGCCAACCGTGGCGCGGCTGTTGCCTTCCGACGGCGCCGTCGCGGTCCAGCGGCAAGGCCAGTTGATGGTCTGGCTGCAGGATGAAACGGGCATTGACACCAATTCCATCTCGCTGGCCGTGGGCACCAACGCGGCCGTGACACTGGCCGACCCTCGCCTCTCTTTCGAGAATGGCCTGCTCACGTACACGCCGGCCACCAACCAGTTCCTCGGCGCCAACGGCCAGTTCATCACCAACCGACTGGTCGCCGCGGACACGCTTGGGAATCGGGGCACGAACACCTGGGGCTTCAAATTGGAGCCGGCCCCCGTCCTGGCCGGCAGCGTCGTCCTCATAAGCCCGTCCTCCCCGCTGACGCTGCTCTCGACCAACGGGGACACTTTCGTCTTCAGTTACACAAACGCTTCGTCGGGCCTCACCAATGGGAGCATCCTGGTGAGCACCGACCCCAACTTCGCCTACAAACGCCTCGTCCTTTCGGTGGCCGACAACCCTGCCGGCCACACGGTCAGCCTGGTGACCACCCAGGCCGCCCTCGCCGACATCCTGCTGCAAGGCGCCGTGCGATTCTTCGGCGACAGTTTTGTGCCCGAGCCGGGCCCGGGCGTGCGGCCCAAGGACCTCACCACCACGATGTCGCTCGGCCCGACGACCCTTTATACCGGCGGGGGGGTCGAGATTGACGTGCCCTCGGGGCTACTGTCCTTTAGCCCGGACTTGTCGATTGCTGCGGAGTTTGGCGCTGCGCCGTCGTTCGACCTGGACATCAACGCTACCATGGAGTTCGACCTCGCGCTCCACGCCAGTTGGCAGAATACCTGGCCCTTTGCGGCCAGCCAGGGCATCGACACGCCGATTCACCAGTTCAAGCTGCTCGGTTGGATTCCCACGCCGATTCCCATTCCAGTCTGGGCCGAGGCAGTTTGGGAATTCAACATTGGCGTCGAGGGACAAGTGGCGGCGCAGGCCGGCGTCACCGCCGGTTTCGCGTCCTCGTGGAGCCTTGCCTTCGGCACGCGTTTGCGCAACGGACAATGGACTCCTTACGCCAGCGAGAATGTGACCGCAACGCCCTACCCCTTGTCGTGGCAGGGTACAGGTTCGGGGCAGGTCACGGGCTATGTGGAACCGAAACTCACCGTCTATCTGGAAAGCCTGGCCGGGCCGACGGCCGATCTGAAACCCTACCTTGAACTGGACGTTCACGCCTGTGTGCAGCCAGGAGAGGCGGGTGTGGACGCCTGGCTCTATGACGGACTCAGCAGCACCCTGGCGGTGGATGTGCGGTTGTGGAACAAGAATTGGGGCAATTTGCCCTCCTGGGAGTTGTTCAACCTGCGGCAACCGATTCCCGGCGGCCACTGGAGTTATACCACGCCGGTTGGCGCGCCGATGCAGACCATTCCAAACATGGCCTGGATTCCGTGCGGCACGTTCACCATGGGCAGCCCGGCCAGCGAGGCGGAGCGATACTCAGACGAAACCCAGCATACGGTGACGTTGACCCAGGGGTTCTACATGGGCAAGTATCTGGTGACCCAGGCGGATTATCTGGCGGTGATGGGGAACAACCCGAGTTACTTCACCACGCAGGACTGGCCAATGGCAACCCGATCCCCCCGGACCTGAACCGGCCAGTAGAGCAGGTGAGCTGGTATGACGCGACGGCCTACTGTGCTGCGACTGACAACTCGGGAGCAGGCGGCGGGGCGGCTGCCGGCGGGCTGGGTGTATCGGTTGCCGACGGAGTCGGAGTGGGAGTATGCCTGCCGGGCCGGGACGACGACCGCGTTTTATTGCGGGAGCTGCTTTGCGGTCGGGGATGGCGAACTTTTACGGCCTTTACGAATACGATGCGTCTGTGGGCGATATTTACAACCCGAACGGGATTTGTCTCGCATGTACGACGGCGGTGGGCAGCTATCAGCCCAACGCGTGGGGGCTGTATGATATGGATGGGAATGTGTGGGAGTGGTGTCGGGACTGGTATGGGGATTATCCGGTGGGTAGCGCGACCGACCCGACCGGGCCGGCTTCGGGCTCGATCCGCGTGATTCGCGGCGGCTGTTGGAACTTCTACGCCTGGTACTGCCGGTCGGCGTCCCGCTACATCAACTACCCGTCGGGCAGGTTCTACAACGTCGGGTTCCGGGTTGTCCTGGCCCCAGGCCAGCCATGACGACAGAATAGCAAGCGAGCGAAGCAGCCTGATGAGGAAAGGCGGAGCGGAGCGGAGCCGGTCCTCATCGAGGCTGCGGAGCGGCGGACAAGCAAAAGCGCTATGAATGGTGAAAAGAAAGGCCCGCGCAGCGGTCGATTTTTTTGAGTTCCAGCGGACAGACGGAAGGTCGCCGATGCAACTGAAAGTGTTTATTCTGCCGGTGAAGAGCCTCGCGGAGGCGGAGGGCGAGATGAACGGCTTCTTGCGGTCGCACCGGGTTTTGGCGGTGAAGAAGGAATTCGTTGCCGACGGGGAGAACTCCTTTTGGACATTTTGCGTGGAATACCTGGAGTCAGCCGGCGCGGCGGTCGCTTGGGCGGGGAAGGGGCCGAAGGTGGACTACAAGGAGGTTTTGAAACCGGCGGAGTTCGAGGTCTTCAGCCGGTTGCGGGAATGGCGGAAGGCGGCGGCGGAAAAGGAGGGAGTGCCGGTCTATGCCGTGTTGACGAACGAGCAACTGGCGCAGATCGTGCAGAAGAAGGTGAGCAGCAAGGCAGCGCTGAAGGAGATCGAGGGGGTGGGTGAGGCGCGGGTCGAGAAGTACGGCGAGGCGGTGCTGAAAGTGCTGGCTCCGCCGGCAACCCCGACGAGTTCATGAAGCGCGCTGGGGGACTGATGGCACTGGTTGCGGAGCCGGAGAACCTGCGGCGGGCCTTCCTGAAGGCGGCCAGTGGCAAGCGCGGGAAGGCGGACTGCCTCGCGTTTCAGGCGCGGCTGGATGAAAACCTGGGAACGTTGCGGGAGGAATTGCTGGCGGGCAAGGTGCGGGTGGGGGATTACCACCTGTTCACGATATTCGATCCCAAGGAGCGGACGATTTGCGCGGCGAGCTTCGGGCAGCGGGTGCTGCATCACGCGGTGATGGCGGTGTGCGAGCCGGTGCTGGAGCGGGCGGCCGTGTTCGACAGCTACGCCTGCCGCAAGGGCAAGGGGCGACTGGCGGCCGTGGAACGAGCCGGAGGCTACGCCCGGCGCCACGAGTGGTTCCTCAAGATGGATGTGCGGAAGTATTTCGACTCGATTCACCACGGGACGCTGGCAGGCATTGCTCGCGCGGAAGTTCAAGGACCGGTCAGTGCTGGCGTTGTTCGGAAAGATCATCGGCAGCTATGAAACGGCGCCAGGGCGTGGGCTGCCGATTGGGAACCTGACTTCGCAGCATTTCGCGAACCACTACCTCGCCCCGCTGGATCGGTTCATCAAAGAGGGGCTGCGCCGGCGCGCCTATGTTCGCTACATGGACGACTTCGTGGTGTGGGGCAGCCGGCGGGAGGAACTGAACGGTGTCCGGGCGCGTGTGCGGGAGTTTCTGGCGGAAGAACTAAAGCTTGAGCTCAAGGCGGAGCCGTGCCTCAACCGCACCGCCATGGGAATGGACTTTCTCGGCTACCGGTTGTTTCCGGGCACGATGCGCCTGGCGCGCCGCAGCAAGGTTCGGTTCGCGCGCAAGTTCAGGAGCTATGAGCGGGCTTTCCTTGAGGGAGAGTGGGGCGAAGCGGAACTGCAGCGGCGGGTGCAGGCGCTGCTGGCCTTCGTCATGCCGGCGGACAGTGCGGCCTTTCGGCGGCACGTGCTGGAGCGATTTGGGGTGGCAGCCATCGGGCTCGAACCGCGTGATTCGCGGCGGCAGTTGGAACAACAACGCCAGGAACTGCCGGTCGGCGAACCGCAACAACAACAACCCGTCGAACAGGAACAACAACGTCGGGTTCCGGGTTGTCCTGACCCCAGCTCAACCGGCGCGCCGGAGGGCGCATTGGCTGACCCGGCGGCCATCCCGTCTTGCGCGGCGTGATGCGCGCAGGCAAATACAGAGCGAAAGCCGCCCGGTGCGAGTCGGGGAGTGGAACTCTCCAAAAGCTCCGGGCGGCAGATCCTTTTGATTTCCGCTAACGGGGCGTCAATGGCGCATTGAAATGGGGTTAATTTCACAGCCCCGTGGCGGCTTGCCAGGCGGGCCAGGTGATGCCCCAGATCTCGAATGTGGCCAGGCCAAGAAAGCCGTCCGCCAGGGAGCCGCTGCCGGTCGTGGCGGTGGGGATGGGGACTTCGCGATAGATGCCGGGGGCGACGGAGATGGCGGCCACGAGGGAGACGTTTCGGGGCATGACGCCGATGTAGTAGTCCGGAACGCCCGCCGCCTCGCCGAGGTCGTAGTCATCCCAGCCGAACTCACCGAGGCTGTTGCAGGCCCACAGCTCGCAGTTGGCCCGGAATCCATTGCGGTAATGGTCCAGTTTATAGCGCCCGCGGTAGGCGTAGGTCATGGACCAGGGTGTGCCGCTGGGAACCTCGATGCGCGAGAGCCATCCCTTCAAATAGACCCACCAGGAGGCCTGGCAGAATCGGAAGAAGTATTGCGCGGGATGAATCGTATCGCCGGGGGTGTTGGGGTAGTTCCCAACGCAGCCGGGTTGAGTGAAGAGCCACATCATGCTGTTGGCGCCGGGCGTGCCGGCGACACCCCCGCCGGCGCCGCCGCCCGGCCAATAGTTGCAGCCGCCGCCAGGCTGCGAGCCGCACGAATCCGTGCCATAGACCCAGGGATTGCCGGGCGCACCGCTCGATAGGTCATAATCATAGTTTGGCGCGGATTTATTGGTCGCGGCAGCCCAGCTCAGCGCATTGACTCCGCTGATGACGCCGGAGGCGTTTTCGCCATCGCCGCCGCCGCCCACAACTCCGCCCAAACCATAGCTGAGCGAGTTGCCCGCCTCGGTGACGTTGGGGCCGGCAGCGGCCCACCATTCGCGGGCGGGGCTCATGACCATCTCTTTGGCGGGGCTTTGGCTGGGAGTGTTCATGAGGAGAGTGTCGAGGGTCGAGTGTCGAGGGCGGAAGGCCCGGCGGGCCGGCTACCGCTTGCCGTTCCCCCCTCGACACGCGACACTCGACACTGATTCATCAAACCGCACAGGGTGCCCGTTAATCGGCCGGCAATTGACATGGAGCGCGGCGGCTCGCTGCGGGCTGACCGTGGACTGTGGACTGTGGACTGTGGACTCATTTTAGCTTGCGACGGCGGTCCAGTTGCGGGATTCGCCGATGGCGAGCCGGGCGATGGGGTTGCCGTTGGCATCGAGGACGCTTGTGGGGCAAGGCAGGGCGTAGAAAATATCCCCCACGAGCCATTCAGGGGCGACGGCCTCGGTTTCGGAGAGGCCGTTGCCCGGGCCGCTGGCGCCGGTCTTGAGGCGCAGGACATTGTTGGCGTCGGGGCCCGCCGCGGGGCCTCCGCTCTGTCCGCTGTAGAGCAGACTGTAAACCGTCCCGTCCGCGCCGGTCTCGCTGGTGCGGCTGGTGCGGAGCTTCCAGGGCTTTGCCGCATAGATGTCCGCCTGATAAGTGATGGTCCCTGCGGCCGGGCTGGTTCCCCCGGCAAAAGAGTAAGTGAACGTCGTTGGGCCGGTAACGGTCGCGGAAAACGTCCCGTTATAGGCGCTGGGCGTCGCCCCGGCAATCGCCGCGCTGACCGTGGTTCCCACCGGCAGCCCATGCGGCGCTGAGGTCGTTACGGCAGCGGTGGTGGAGAGCGCCGAGGCAAGGGAAGACAGCGGATAAGGCACGCTGCCAATCGTGGCGGTGATGGTCCCTGTGGCTGCGGCCAACGCGCCGGCGAGAGGATAGGTGAAGGAATTGGCCCCCGTGGAGGTGATGGTAAAGGGGCCGTTGTATCCGCCTGGCGTCGCGCCCGCAATCACGGCCTGGGCGGTGTGTCCCACGGCAATGCCGTGCGGAGTCGTCGTCTGGCCGGTAGCCAAAGCGGACGCGATCGAGGCCACGGCCAGCGGCGTGGCCGGCCAGCCCGTCACATAATCACCCTGGACGCTTTGGAGGACCATGGCGGCAGGCAGGATGCCTGCGCCACCGCCCAACCAAACATCATCGGTCCCGTCATTTCCGTCCGCCCCATCGGCCACGCCCGGCGCGCGCAGCATCCAGCACCGCTTGGCCGCGCCGTCCAGCGCGTCCATGTAATGCACGCGGCCGAGCTTGAGGGTTTCTCCTTCCGCATTCGGACAATTTCAGGCCGATCTGACCGATGGGTTTGCCGGCGCCATCGGCCGTAAGGATGTTCCCATTCGCATCGAGGCGGCAGATGCGGATCAGCTCCTGTTGCGCATCGTTGGCGAGCTGAGTCGTGCCGTTCGGATTGCCGCCCGTGCTGCCCTGGTCGAAAGTCGTGGCCTGGAACGTGTAGTTTCCCAGGCCATGCTGGGTGTTCTCCTTCGCCGTCGCGCTCCCCAGGCCCACGTCGGCGCACCCCGGCGCCTGCCCCGTCGAGCGCCCACTGGGCATATTATAGATCGTGCGCCAGCGGGAGCAGCGCGCCAACTCGATCAGCTCCGGGGCATCCAAACGCGCGCTCGGGCCATAGCTGACTGTCAACCATCCGAGGTGCGGCACGGCCCGGACGCTCTGCACCAGCAGATTGGAGTAAGTATTCGTCGGCCCAACGAGCGTCAGCGTATTCCCCACCCCGATCCCGCTCCGGACCTGGGAGGCCGCGAAGGTCACGGCCCCTGAGTATTGGAGGGTCGAGAGGCTGTTATAGACCGCCTGGGCGACGCCCGTGGGCACGGACTCGCCGGGGTCGTAGAATGTCGTGGTCCGATAGGTCCGGCTGGTCGCGTTGGTCAACGTCACTCGCTGGCTTACCTGGCGCTGCTGGACGGTGGCATTGGGCTGCTTGTGGGCCGAATCGGCGTAGCGGCTGAAGCTCACATTGGCCGTGACCGTTACGTCCGTCCACTGCACGCCCATCCAGCTCGATAATTGCCCCTTCACCAGCGTATTGGGATACGCCGTCAAATCCACCTGATTGCCCGTCGAGTCGGTCACCGTGGCGACCTCCACCGCGATGCTCGCCGGGTCAATGTTCGGGTCGCCCAGGGTGTCATCAGCCGCCAGCCACCAACTCAGCCGGTCCGAGGCCGTGGCCGACACCGCCAGGGCCACCGGGATGACCTGGACGGCTACGTCCGTTTTGGTGATTTGCGCGCCGTCCAGTTCGACGAAATGCCTCGAGCAATTCGGCGTGTAATCCGTGATCCCGGCCGGGTAGATGTCGTAGTAATACTGCGGCCAGGCGAAGCCGTCGAACACGTTGGTCTGCTTGTATTCGATCACCACGCCGGCAAGCTGCCGCTCATACCTGGGCGCCAGCTCGACCTGCTGCTCCTGCTCGGCCGTGACCGTGGCCGCAACCGCCGCCAGATTCCCCTGTGCCCTCGCGTTGAAGGTCGGCGGACTCGACGTGTAATCAAACCAGCACACCACATCCGGCGACCACCGCAGCACATTGACCAGCCCTTCCGCGCAGAAAATGCCGCTGGCGCGCGTCTTGGGGATGTTCACCGCCGGGTCAATCGTCCCGATCTGGATTACATCCCGGGTATTGTCCCGGCCGCTGGTGGCGCCCCGCTTCGTCGGATTGTAGCACTCGTTGACCCAGTTGAGGATCTCGACGATTTGCTGCCCATTGGTCTGCCAGGTCTCATCGGCCTTCTCGCCGAGATAGACCTCGGTCGTGTTGACCGTCTTGAGCGTCGCCCCGCTGCCAGGCGAACCGGGCGTCGCCCAGCCGTTGAACACGCTCCGGCCCTGCATGAACTCCAGCCGCTCCAACAGCCACCATGGCCCGTAAAGGGAGTATTGGATATTCTGCCGCCCCTGGACATTCAGCCGCTTGGTGTCGCCGACGTAGCCCTGGAAAAACGTCGTCCCGCCCGTGAAGCCGCCCCCCGTGACCGCCGCCCGGTCCCGCCAGATCGTCACCGCCGCCCCCCAGGCGAACTGCGGCGCCCCGGCATCGAACCCCTCGGTCGAGCGCATCGTCACCGAGTCCCGGCCCTTGTTGACCAACTCGACGCCGAAATCCGCGCACAAACCCCAATCGCCCAGCGCCTTTTCCATCCCGCTATAAACTAAGGTCCACATGCTCTGAAGTATGAAGTATGAAGTCTTACGGTATCTGCGTGGTCCTAGCCCACGCCGCGAGTTGCTGGGCGTGCGCATTCATATCCGCTCGCAACTGTTCTTGATGCGCCACCAGCGTTTTCATCAGCCCGACCAGCCTGTCCACCGTTTGCGACGTCCCCGTAATCACCTCCACCGCCTGCTTTAGCCCATTTACATGCTTGTCCTGCATTTTAGCCACTTCCTGCAGCAGCGCCTTCATCGCTGGCTCAATTTGGTCCCCAGCAGAGATAGCATCCCGCTCCTGTTGCGTCAGTGCCCGCCCTCCCCGGTTCCTGGCCCTGGCCGTCTCACCGGTTCCAACCGTGACGGCCGCCCGCTCCACGTCCCCAAATGCGCCTGGAGCCCCGAGCTGTTTTGCCGGAGCCGCCGCCAACTGTTTCCTATCCAGGTCCTTTGCAGCCCGCATGAAATCCTCATGCGAATGTTGACTCCACTGGTTGTATGCCGTCTGCGCTTCATTGGCTGCATTGACCGCTTCACTTATAGGCCCGGCCATGCCCCCGAAGCCCTCCGCGAGACTCGCGGCTGTGTCCCTGGCCTTCGCGGGCGATGCCGGCTCTGCCTGCGCCAGCTCCCGAAAAACAACTGTCGCCGCCATGATTGCCGCGCTGACCGTACTAAACGCCCCCTCCAACGCCACCCCAAGCAAAGGGGATTGCTCCGTCACAAGCTGCATCATCCGATGCAACTCCTTATGCGCCTCGCCCAATTCCGAGGCGGATTTTTTGGCGCTTGCCTGCGCCGGCTCCAGCCTTCTCAAACCCCGCTCCGCTTCCTCGGCCCCCCGAGCCATCCCTTTGACCGACTCTGCAATGCCCGAATCACCTTTGGTGCTCTCAAAGATGCGCTGCAACCTCTGCGCCGCCTCGCCCGTCTGGTTCAGCGCCGGCGACACGTGCTTCCCTCCGGAGGTGTCCGCGGTCGTCTTAATCAGGATGTCCAGGCTCTCGTCAGGCATACTCAAGGAGCTAAAAGCAGAAAGCAGAAAGCAGAAATTGGGAAGGCGCGGCTTGGGCGTACCGGCCACGTGAACGTGAGCATTCCCGGCGGCCCCGCCACCGCGCAGAGCGCAAAGCGCAAAGCGCCAGCAGCGCCGCCCCAGTCAATTTGAGTCCTTTCAATCTTTTCATATCTTTGCGTTCTCTGCGTTCTTTGTAGTGACTTCATTGGATCATTCCGCTTCCACTGATGACCCCAGCGCCAGACATGACCCCGAGGGCTGCTGGCGCCCCGGACGGGGGGCCGGCCTGGCCTCTCAGGCCCAGGGTGCCAGTGTAGAGGTTTTGCACTTCGCCGGCGGCGAGGGGGCGGTTGTAGATTCTGAGGTTGTCCATTTTGCCTTTGAAGAAGCCGGAGTTGGGGTATTTGTCGTCGCCCCACTGGGGCGTGCCGTCGTGCTGCATGGCGCCGACGGAAATCCAGGGGGGAGTGGGGGAGCCGCTGACGCGGAGGTATTGGGCGCCGGCGAGGGTGTTGGTTTGGATGGGCTGGCCGTTTTGGTAGCCGACGATGGTATTGTTGGTGCCGGTCCAGGTGAGGGCGAGGTGCCACCAGTTGCTGCCGTCTCTGGGCTGGGTCCAGGAGATGAGGGTGTAGGGGTTGTTGAGGTCGTCGGAATAGAGTTTGAAGATGGGGCCTGTCGGGTCCTGGCTGAGGTTGGCGGAGCCGTAGTGCAGGGCCCAGGAATTAGTCGCGAGGCTCGGCTGCGCTGAATACTGGCGCTGGTAGCCGGCGTCGAGGATGGTGTCCCAGCGTTCGGTGTTGGTGGCCCACTGGACCCAGAGGGAGATGGTGCCGTTGGTGATGAAGGCGAGGGCGCCGAGGTTGGTGATGGCGGCGTATTGGGAGAGGTTATAGGTGTTTGGGGGGTCGTTGTTGATGGTGCCGACGACGGTCCATTGGCCGGCGTTCCAGAAGACGCCTGGGCCGGCGGAGATCCAGTTGGTAAGTTGGAGGTTGACGGCGTCGTGGGCGTAGCCGGTGACGTCCAGGATCTTCTGCTGGGTCAGGTCGGCATCAAAATCGAGGTAAAGCAAAAGGTTGGTGTCGAATTGGAGGTGGGCGATGTCGCAGGGGCCGGAGGGGGGCGGGGCCAGCCCTCGAAGTCATTGGTGGCGACGCCCATGAAGTTGGTGCCGTGGCCGATGAGAGGACTGAGAAGGATGGGACGGTAATTGGCGATGAGGGGATCGGCGCCGAGGTTGAGGCCGTGGGTTTCAGAGAAGCCCGTCTTCGCCACCCAAGCCGAGCCGTTCCAGTCCACCACCAGGTTGTAGTCCGTGAACATGTTCCAGAGGGCGGGGTCGTAGCCCTGGCCGTTGCTGGCGTCAATGAGGTCGTACCAGCCGTCTGAGTGGGTGTCGCCGCAGGAGATGAAGGCGTTGTTCCAGGCGCCGCCGTTGGTGGAGATGCCGCGGCTCATGAGGTTGGTGCCGTAGAAGGCGAAGTTGAGGATGCCGCCGACGTTGGTGCAGCATTGGTAGAAGAGGTTGTTGTACCAGTAACACTGCGGGAGGTCGATGCTGGCGACGCCGAGGCCGGGGCCGCCGTTGCCGCAACGGATAAAGCGGTTGTTGCGGATGTGGAACTTCGAGATGTTGAGGTTGACGATGTTGGTGGTGCGCACGCCGCCGATGACTTGAATCCAGCCTGAGCTTCCCACGTTGCCCGAATTGCTGACGCTCAGGGAAGAGCTAGACCAGGGGACGCCGAGGATGGTGACGACGGTGCCGTTGGTGGTGATGGCGCCGTTGTTGCCGACGGCGACAAAGAGGGGATCGGTCAAGGTTTCGGTGACGGCTTCGCCGGGGATGTGGAGGTTGACTGTTTTGCCGCCGCCGAGGTCGCCATTGGTGATGTTGGCCCAGCCGACCACGTCCGCGGTCAATTGGCTGAGGGCGATGGGGCAGTCGACGAAGGTGTTGCGTTCGATAACGACGTTGTGGGCCTCTTCCCAGAAGAGGTCGCCGTGGGTCTGGATGCAATCGGGGTGGACGCCGAGGCCGTCAGTGTTGATGCAGTTGGTGAATTGGTTGAGGCGGTAGGTGATCCAGGCGCCGTCGATGTAACAGAGGTCGCAGGCCTGGATGTCGCGACAAAGGTTCTTAGTGAAAAGGTTATTCGTGCCGCGGGCGCTGAACACCTGCCCGCCTTTAAGGTCAACCAGCGTGTTGTTGCTGACCAGGCAGTTGCAAGCCCCGCCTGCAGGCCGGATGCCGCTGGCGTCCACGTCCTGCATATTCTGGCCAATCCCGGAAATGCCGGCCGCGCAGTGCTGGACGGTGTTGTTGATGACTTGGCCATAGCTCGCGTTGGTGGTGAAGTAAATGGCGGTGTTGTTCCGCCCCGCGCTGATTTGATCCCAAGTGAAGCCGTCCAGGACAAACCACGGGCTGTCGATCTCGAACCCCACCACGCTGTTCGTCACCGGTCCGTTCGCCCGCAGCGTGATCGGCAGGTTTGTCGCCCCGCCGTTCACGGTCTTGAACAGGTAGGAGTTGAGGTAAATGCCCGGCTGAACGAGCGTCGTGTCGCCGGCCACCATGACGTTGAGCGCATGCTGCTGAGTCAACCAGGGGCTTGCGAGGGTGCCAGGCCTGAATTCGACCTAGATTTTATTCACTACAGTCGGGCGAAAGTGAGTGCGATCGGGGTTTCGGCCTGATTTTACAGGGCTCCCAATGACATGCAGATTTCTCAAAAAACCGCTTGCTCGTCTCCGAGGTAGTGTATATAATAGTCACTACATGAGCTTCATTCGGAAGATCCGAAAAGGCGACCGCACTTACCTCGCCGAGGTCGAAACCCGCCGCGTCGAGGGCAAGGTGGTCCAGCGCTTTATTCGCTATGTGGGCAAGGAGGCTGACGGCCGCACCATCCTATCAACCTCCCTCTCGGAAGCCGAAGTCGAAGCCGTCAAACTCTACGGTCCACTGCTGGTGCTGCACCACCTCGCCACCGAAATCCAACTGCCCGAACTCCTGGGCGACTACAGCCAGGAAATCCTCAGCCTGGTCTATGCCCACTGCTTGGACTATCGGAGCCTTAACTACATGCCCAGTTGGTTCGAACGTACCGACCTGAACTTTCTTCTGGATCTGGAGGGCCTGACCGAAAGGCGCCTGGTGGGCGCGTTGGACCACCTGGAAAGCCTCGACGCGGAGGCCTGGCAGCGGCAGCTCTTCCAAGGGGTTTGCCACCAATACCGCCTGCGGCCCTCCGGTGTCATCTACGACGTGACTAACACCTACCTCTATGGCCGGCATTGCCCGCTGGGCAAACCGGGTCACGACAAGGAGGAGGTCAAGGGGCGGCCCCTCATCCAGGTGGGTCTGGGCGTGACCCAGGTCGAAGGCATTCCCTTGTTTCACAAGGTCTTCGACGGCAACGTCCATGATGCACGCACCTTGCACGACTTGGTCACCCTCTTTGCGAGCTACGGCTTGGAACCGGGGCTGTTCATCTACGACCGGGGTATCACCAGCGGGCGTAACATCAAGGACATCAAGCACTTGTACTGGGACACGCTCTGCGGGGTCCCCCTCAACGACGCCTTGAAAAAGTTCTGGCGCCCTTATGCCGATCCCCAGCTATTGATGCAACTGCCCTATCGGCAACGAGTGGGTTCGACCGTCTTTTACACCTGCCTGCGCCCCTACCAATTGGATGGGGTGCGCGGACGCTTGGCGCTGTGTTTGAACGAGCGTCACCAACGCGACGCCCGCGAATCCCGCCGCGATGAGATCCTCTACGCCCAAAACCTCTTGGCCCAAGGCAAGTCTATTAAACCCGGCCTGGAACGTTTCTTCGATGCCCGCGGCCATTTGCTGCCCGCCGTCTTGACCGAGGCCGAAGAGTTCGACGGCTACTCGTGCATCTTCTGTACCCGCTCCTTATCCGAGGACCAAATGCTTTCCCTCTATTTTGACAAGGATATTGTCGAAAAAGCCTTCCACAGTCTCAAGGGTATCACCCACCTGCGGCCGGTGCGCCACTGGCTAGCCGAGCGCGTGCATGCTCACGTCTTCGTCTGCTATTTGGCCTACCTGCTCTTGTCTTTGCTGCGCTATCGCTTGCGCCGTACGGACTTCACCGCGGAAGCCGCACTCCTGGAATTGGGCACGATGTATAAGGTCTATCTTCGGGACGCCAAGCGGGGTTTCAGGCTTTCCCGCGTCGTGGCGCTAACCAAGAAACAGGAAACCATCCTCAAGGCCATCAACAAGCGGCTCCTCCGGGCGCAGGATTAATGTAGTGATCACTTTTTAGGTCGAATTCAGGGCCAGGGTTGCTGTCGCTCCCGGCTGGCGCGTTGGTGATGTAGTAGGTGGCGGCGTTCGCCGAAAGCAGAAAGCAGAAAGCAGAAAGCGCGTGCAAAAGCAGAAATCGGGAAAGCAGACTGCAGACATCGGAGGCCAGACCGGGTGGTCTGAGATTTCTGTTTTCTACTTTCTGCTTTCTACTTTTCACCTAATTTCTGCTTTCTGCTTTTTGCTTTTTCACGAAGCCGTCCAATAGATGATCACGATAATGCCTTGCGCTCCTAAACCGCCGGGTTGAGTGAAATCCGATCCGCCTCCACCACCGCCATAATTGCCTCCAGGAGCGACGGTATTCGTCCCGGACGCACCGGAGCCGCCGCCGCCGCCGCCGGACCCGTGGGTGGAATCCCATTCAGTTCCACCGCCGCCAGTGCCACCGACTGCGTTGGTGTCCGAGTTATCGTCTCCCCCCCTCCGCCACCGCCAGCCGAACCCGGGGTTGCTGCCAGTCGCACCGGAGGCACCCGTTCCGTGCCCGCTTCCTGAATGATTATTGCCACCATTTCCTCCGACACTGCCAGTAGCGTCCGCCCCCGCACTGCCACCCCCGTTTCCCCCTCCCCCACCACCAGGGTCGGGGGTACTCCAACCTGCTCCGCCTTTGGCCCCCACCCCGAAGGGGCCAGCCGCCCCGCCGCCGCCGCCGCCGGTGTATTGGCCGGCGGTAGTGCTACCACCGGCACCACCGCTGTATTGACTATTGACTCCGGATGCTGCTACGCCTCCATTACCTCCGCCACTAGCCGTTCCAGGGCTGCCGCCTTTAGCACCTACTGAGGAACCGGCAAGTGTGGTAGCATTGAACCAACTATCGCCACCGGCCCCATTCGCGCTTCCTCCAATCCCGACTGAATAATTAGCCGAGCCGCTCGGCGTCAAAGTAAGGTTCGTAATGCCTGCGAACGCGCCGCCCCCGCCGCCCCCGCCACCGGAGCCGCTGCTGTATCCACTGCCCCCGCCGCCGATGCAGTAGATCCAATTGGATGAACTGTTCCAAGCCGCGTCCACGGTCCATGTGTGAGCGCCTGTGCTCGTCAGGTAATTGGTATGGCCAACCGTGTAGGTCGTGCCGCCGCCTCCGCCCGAGCTGCCGCCCAAAGTTCCGCCCTGCCAGGTCTGCGCCGGCCCCATCACGGGCTGCGCTTGGGAGAAAGCAGGAAGGAGAAGGAGGAGGGCTGAAAGCTGAGACCTGAAAGCTGAGACCTGAAAGCTGAAACTTGAAAGCTGAAAGCTGAAGGTTCTGATTTTCATTGGGTGAAGGTGGTGACGCCGAAGCCGACATTGGTGAGGGACTGGCCATAGGTCTTCGAGCCAGGTAATGCCAATCTTGCCGGCGGCGATGACGTTGTAAGCGTTGGTCGTATTAATGAAACTGCAATGGACCGCAGCCCCGAAATACTGCGTGATGCTGGTGGGGCTCGCATTGCTGGTGCACAATTGACAGGCGGCAAACAGGTTGTTGCTCACACTAGTGAGATTTGTGATACAGAAGCTCCCGGAGGTCTTGAAAAGGCTCCGCGTCAGGCTCATGTCCAGAAGCATGTTGGTGCTGCTGCTGCTAAGAGATTGGATGTTTGTGGGGCTGTAGATGTTATTGGTAACCAGCCCGGTGATGGTCGCTGCGGTGGTCGCCGCCGAGACGGTGCCCGAGACATTGCCGCCCGTCAAGCTGGTCAGGGCGGAGCCGTTGAGCGCCGGCAGGGTTCCCCCGGAGGCAATGCTCGAGGCCGGGAAATTGTTCGTGACCGCCGCCGCGGCATTGGTGGCATCCGTCTTCCACTGGTTGGTGACGGCCAAGGCGACGGCATTGGCCGTTGTGGCCGTGGTGGCCGCCGAGACCGTGCCCGAGACATTGCCGCCGGTCAAGCTGGTCAGGGCCGAGCCATTCAGCGCCGGCAAGGTTCCCCCGGAGGCAATGCTCGAGGCCGGGAAGTTGTTTGTGACTGCCTCCGCGGCATTGGTGGCATCCGTCTTCCACTGGTTGGTGACGGCCAGGGCGACGGCATTGGCCGTGGTGGCCGTGGTGGCCGCCGAGACCGTGCCCGAGACATTGCCGCCGGTCAAGCTGGTCAAGGCCGAGCCATTCAGCGCCGGCAAGGTTCCCCCGGAGGCAATGCTCGAGGCCGGGAAATTGTTCGTGGCCGCCGCCGCGGCATTGGTTGCGGCCTGCTGCATCGTCGTCCCGTCCGCATTCGTTCCCAAAATGAGACCCTTGATGCTGCCGCCGTAGTTCGCTGACAGGATACCAGGAATAAAGAGGTCGCCACTCGGCTCGTTAACCCCGATGCCTTGAAAAACGCGCACCTTGTACGTGCTTGGCTCAAGGCCAAAAACCGGTATGGAGGAACCGGACGAGATTGGCGTCAGGTCTGCGCCGTCTCCAAGGACCAGCGGCCCGTGGAAAGTCGGGTTGCCGATGTTGATATTTGTACCACCGAGGATGACTGACCCGGCAGCTTTGACTGTGTTATTGGTTGCGGCGGTCACGTCGTTCAAACCGGCCACCTTCGAGCCGGCAGCATTGGTCTGTCCATCCGAACTGCCGAGAATGGGCAAATGAAACGTGTGGCTGCCCGTATCGTAGTTGGAGCCGGTGAAGACGTTGTTACCGCTCGAGAGCACGTCGCCGCCGCCGGCGCTCGAATGCACATTGAAGGTGATGACGCCATTGTTTGTGGTGGCGGAGGATATAGAAACACTGCCGTCCGCCGTAACGACGGTCATGTTGGTTTGTGCTGTGCCGCCGTTCTGCGTCAACGCGGCAAATCCACTGCCATCGGCGGCCATCCCGAGCACCTGCGACGGGGCGAAACCGTTGGTCCGCAGGCCAGCTATTGGGAGATTCGTGCCGCCGCCGATGTCGCCGCTCAGATGGCCGTAGGGAATCTCTACACCGTTGGTCGAGACCTTGAGCCAGTCGTGCCAGTTGAGCGAATCCTGGACCTCGAAAAAGCCGGGCGAGCCAAAGGCGAAGAGCACGCTGTTCGACGCGCCAAGCGCCCAGTTCCCACGCGGGGCGCTCTCATAGATGGACTCGGCCAGGCCCTGCACCGTGGCCTTTTGGACGGCCCATTCCGTCACCGCGCCAGATTTGAGCAGGTATGAAGCGGCCGTGAGATTCCCAAGGCCATCACTATTCAGCGCGCCCAGGTCAGAACTGAGCGGGCCAAGGATGGTCACGTTGCTGCCGGCCCCGCCGATGTTGAGGTATTGCGGAAAAGGGCTCACGGAGCTGGCAACGATGAAGCTCCCGCTGTTGGGATTAATGACCATGGAGACAGAGCCATTGGGGGCCTGGACGTACCCGATGTTGCTGTTGAACACCAAGGATGGCTTCCAAGTGTCGCCGAGGCTCCAGGTATTGACGCCGCTGGAATTGTATCCCTGAACCGTCGAGCCGAGCGAGAGGGTAAGGCTCTGAGTGAGGTTCAGCGAGCCGCCCGCCAGGTTCGCAAACCCGCCGGCAAAATTCGTGGCTGCCACCGACCCGGCCGAGGCGCTGCCCACGGACAGTGCGTTTGCTGAGATATTGGTAGGCCCAACCACCGTGAGGGCCATGGTTGAATTGGTCCCAAAGAGATTGTATTTCGAGAAGAAGTAGCCGGCAATCGAGGTTTCCTGTGCCGCGCTCAAGACGCCGCCACTGAATACGAAGATTTCGGGCCAATCGAAAGTGAATCCTGATGATTGAGCGAAGTTGTAACTGGACAGTGAAACGTTCTCGCCTCGCCAGAGCGGTTCAGGCGGTCTGTTTATCTTTGGCTTGAGCCACCTGGAGGGCTAATCCAATCCACTGTTCCGTAAGCCGCCGAAACTGTTTGTAATTGGCCAGCTCAGTCCGCACCTGGCGGAGGATTGCTCGGCGGATGAACTGGGAGGTCTTTTTTCCGCGATAGACGTAGTTGAGCTGGTAATAGGGGCCGTGTCGGCGGGGATGTTTGGGGTCCTTGCACCGGCAGCCGGATTTGCCGCAGACATTGTATTGGCGGGAGAGGCTGCCCGGGCGCATCGCTCCGTGCTTTTGGAGTTGGGCTTTAATTTGGGCGATTTGAGCTTCCAGTTTCTTAACCGTTTGAGTAGTCTTCATATCCGATAGCATAAATATACTATCGGATATGCGCAACCTCTGTTTTCGCCCCGCCTTTCCCAAACGCTCGCACCTCCTGTGGCTGGCCTGGCTGCGCGCCCTCCGCCCCCTCCGCCCAGCCTGCTCCCGCACCACCACCTTCCTGTGGCTGGTGGTCGTCCTGGCGGCTTTGTGCCTGCGCCCCGACTTGGCCGGCGTGACCAGCCTGATCCGCAGCCTCGGCCTCTCCGACGCCAGTTATTACTGCCTGCTGCACTTCTTCCATTCTCCTGCGCTGGACCTGGACCGTTTGACCCAATTGTGGCGGCAGACCCTCCAGCACTTGTTCCGCCGCTGCCTGGTGCGGGTCAACGGCCGCCCGGTCGTGCTGGCCGATGGCCTCAAGCGCCCCAAGGAAGGCCGCAAAATGCCGGGGGTCAAAAGCCTGCACCAGGAATCCCGCTGCAATGCCAAGGCTTCCTTCATCATGGGGCACTCCTTGCAGGCCGTCGCCTTGCTGGTGCAGGTGGCCGGGGTTTGTCTGGCCGTGCCGGTGGCGGCTCGCATCCACGAAGGCATCGTCTGGAGCGCCCGTGACCGGCGCACGCTGTTGGACAAGCTCAGCGCCTTGCTGCTCGGATTGCATTGGAACGGCCCTTTGACCGTCGTGGCCGACGCCTATTACGCCGCCGCCAAATTCGCCCGCTCGCTACTGGCCGAGGGTCACCACCTGGTCACGCGCGTGCGCTCCAACGCCGTCGCTTATTTCCCGCCTTCCCCACGGCGTTCCCGCAAGCCGCGCCGCGGGCGACGCCGTGCCTATGGCCACAAGACTCCCCTCCAGGATTGGTTTCGCTACCGCGCGCAATTCCTCAAAGCCCCCAGCCCGGTCTATGGGGAATCCGGCGTCAGCCTCCGCTATCTGAGCCACGACCTGCTGTGGCGCCCTTTGGGTCAGTTGGTGCGCTTTGTTTGGGTGAGCCACCCGACTCGCGGGAACTTGATCCTCCTCTGCACCGACTTGACCTTGGCCCCGCTGGAGATTATTCGCCTTTACGGCTGGCGCTTCAAGATTGAGGTCAGCTTCAAGCAGGCCATTCACACCGTCGGGGCCTACGCGTATCACTTCTGGATGCAGGACATGAATCCCCTCCACCGCGGCAGCGGCAAGCAATATGTGCAGCGCAAGTCCGAGCTTTACCGGGAGCACGTCCGCCGCAAGCTCGCCGCCTACGAACGGCACATTCAGTTGGGCCTCATCGCCCAGGGACTGCTCCAATATCTGGCGCTGAGTTTCCGGCGCGTGGCCTGGTTCAATTTCCACTCCTACATCCGCACCGTATCCCCGCAAAAACCGCCCTCCGAGTGGGTCGTCTCGCAGGCCCTCCGTCACACCTGGCCGGATTTTCTCTGTGGTTTACCCCAAAACGCCATCCTCAAGAAATTCCTTGCCACTAAAATCAGTCCAGCCCGCTGCGGCTATCTTGACGCCTTTGATCTGGACATCGCTGCATGAACGTTTCACTGTCCAGTTGTAATAGTTGCCAACGATCAACCCAGTGAACGACTGCACTGCATTCAAGGCCCCGCTCACTGCCACAACACCATTGGTCTTGATGTATGACAAGCCCCCATTGTAGATGAACTCCCACAAGACCCACTGATTAATGGGGATGGGGACGGTAAGGGACAGAGCGCTGTCGGGTGGACCGCTTGAGTTTGCCACGCCAAAGGTCATCTGATTTTGATATTCCCACGCCGCGAGATAATGATTGCCGCTATTGAGCGGAGTGCTCCAGAATTGATGCACCCCCTGGTCAGAACCGTTGTCCAAGCGCATCAGCATGACGATCTCGGAAGCTGGCACAATCGAACCGAGAACCGTATTGAGATATTGGCCGTTAGTGTGCGCCAGGGTGTCGTAGCCGTTGAGTGCGCCCGAGACCCGCGCCGGCACAGATGACCCGCTCCAACTGTAGGAGAACTGCATGTTAGTCAGTGCTGGGCCGAACGAGAGATTCGCCAGCGACGCCGCGCTTGCATTTGTGGCGTAGAGTGAGTTGGAGGGGGCATACCATGAAAGGATGGGCCATGAGCCATCAGGCACCCAAGCGGGCGAAACCGGGGCCACGGTCAGCGGCCCCCCCACTCGCACCGCGCCGGGGATGGTGGTTTGGGCGGCAGAGGCCGACAGCGCCAAGGCGCCGGACGGGTCGGTCCAACTGAACTGGTATGCGGCCTGCGGAGTGACGAGCGGGCTTTGGGTGCGGGCCGGGCTGCGGAGGATGGCATCAAAGGCCTGGGCGATTTTGAAGTGGCCGGCGGCAGTGGGGTGGGTGCCGTCGGCACTGAAGGCCCCTCCGGTGTTGGTGTCCAGGCAGTTCGGCAGGATGTTGGCGGCAGGAATGAGCCAATCCCAATTGGTGCTGGCGACGATGGCTGCGTTCATGACGGCCCGGTTGGTCAATTCCCAGGAGTTCAGTCCGTAGTAACTGAGCCTCGCGGTGAAGGTGAAACCCGCAACAAAGATTCTCACATTGGGATTTGCCGCCTTCACTCGCTGATAGAACCAGTTCTGATTAGTGCCCCATGCGAACGGGTCGCAGGTGCTGCCCACATAATCGTTTGGCCCAATCCAAGGGCAGTAGAGGACCGTAGTGCCCGGCGGCGCACTCGCAATGAATGGGGCAACGGTCGAGAAGAACTTGTTCGTCAGGGCCATTTGGCCATCTCCCGGATGCGCAAAATTCGTCCACAGCGCAACCTGGTTCCACGCCGGCCAGTTGCTCAGGAAGCTGCTGTAGTTACAGGCAGATGCCGTGATCGAGTCCCCATCGAGAATTACCCAGACCCTGGAAGGATCGCCCAACTGCCATTGGTTTGTCAGGCCGACGCTAGAGCCGATGAAGCCCCTGGCCACCATGTTAGTGTCACGGGACACCCAGGCCGCCGGACCGTTTGTGCCGTTGATTTGGAACAGGTTTGTCGCGCCAGCAGGGCCGGTTAAGGCCCCGGTAAAGGAGCCGTGGTATTGATTGCTCTGCGCGAGGACGCCGAGGGCTGCGTTGGTTGCAGAGGTCAAGGCGCCGCCTGACAATCCGGTAGCCGTCGCCGCCAGGGTTGCGTTTTGAACCGGAGTCGCCCCGAGAGCGGCATTGATCCCTGCGGCGGTGTTGGTCACGAAAGTGCCGGAGGGGGCGAAGGCGGTATCGGGAAGGGCGTTGGTCAAGCTGCTCGGTGCGATGCCCCCGCCTGGCGCTATGAGCAGCTCAGGCGTATGCCCCGAGTTGGTCCTCGAGAAAATGGCCAGGGCATCGCCTTGCGAACCCCCGATGATGACCACGTCATTCGTGCCGGCCTGGATCAGCGTAGTGCCGGCCACGTCATTGAAGCTCGAAGGCAGCCCGTCGTCCAAACCCACCGGCCGCAAAAGAAAGCCTTCGCTCGGGAAGCCGGCAAAAACGGGGAAAACGCGGAAGCCGCCATAGCCGTCGCTTTGCAGGCTGGCGCCATTGGTGCCGGTGAGGAAGTTGCCGGCGCTGAGCGGTCCCCAGACTGGGAAGAGTTGAGAGTTGAGGGTTGAGAGCTGAAGGGCGTAGCCGACCGCGCCGCCGGCCGTCGAGAGGTTGGTGACCTCGAGCGGGCTGTTGGTGAACAGGAGACCGGCGGCGACGGCCTGGGCGGCAAAGCCGGCGATTGGGGCATTGGTGTAGGTATAAGTGAGGAGGTTGGTCGAGAGGTTGGCGGCATTCTGGAGGGCGTTTGTGTTCGGGACGGGCAGGGCGAAGGACTCGGGCAGGCCCTCGATTTCGACGGTGTAATTGCCGGTCCAGAGCCAGACGACGAAGGTGCCGTTGGTGGGCCGGCAGGTCACGGGGGTGCTGGTGACGACGTGGAATCCATCGGTCTGGAGGGCAGTGTCCGGGCTGGGGATGATGCTGACCCTTGGGGCCCAGTCTGGGTTGGCGTAGTTGGTGAACCAGAACTGGACGGGGGTCTGGCAAAAAGCAGAAGACAGAAAGCAGAAATTGAGAAAAGCGATGCCCAATGCCGAGAGGGCAGGCTTGCGGGTCAAGAGTCTGGCGGCTGGTTTTTGGCCTTGCGGGTTTGGGATTTCTATTTTCTATTTTCTATTTTCTGTTTTCATATTTCATCCTTGCCCCGCTACGCGGGGACCGCCCCTTGAACGCTGTACCTGAACTTCGTGCTAATGCCGGTCTGCTCGAGGCAGGCGACCTCGACGATGACGGCGCTGGAAAAGCTTGCGACCAGCGTCGTGTCCGGGTCGTCGATCGCGAGCGAGCAGTTCAGCGGCACGCTCGCCGCGTGGTCCCAGACAAAGGCGACGGCGGCGGGCAGGTCTGCGTGAATGCGCGCTACGGTCCAGGAGAAACTGGTTTCGCGGTTGCCGAGGCCATTGGCGAAGACGCGCGGGGCCAGGGCGAGCTGCTCGACCTGCACCTGCCGTTTCTCGACCGGGGTCGGCGGAGGATCGATGATGTAGTCGCCGCTGTCGTCGTCGCCGAGGGTGACGGCGGTCGCGCCGGGGATGGGTGTGGCGACAATTTTCATCGGAAGGCAAAAGGCAGAAGGCTGAAGGCTAAAGCAGGGAGTGCGGGTTTCATCCTTTATCCTTTATCCTTTTGCCTTTCCTTTCTACACGCTGAATACCAGGAGCGGTTGCGGCGCGCCGGCGGTGAACTGCATGGTGGTGACAAACCCGATCTCGCCGGTGCCGAGTTTGGTGCCGCCGAATTCGAAGCCGGCGCCGACGACGTCCGCGTTCTTCAACGTGATCGTTTTGGAGTTTGGCCCACTGAGGACCAGGTCCGCCGCGGTGGTGGCGTTGGCCAACTGGCTGCCAAGGGTGCGCCCGGCATTTACGCCGATGGCGGCATCGATCTGTGTGTGGGTCGGCCCATAAGGCCGCACCTTGGCCATGAAGGCGACGCTGTCGAGCTTGTAAGCCCGCACGAGTTGCTGGACCGGCAGCGGAGAATACTTCGCGGCGGTTGTGATCGCCCACTCGTCTTGTGCCTCGATGGGCGAGTCTCCACTGCCGCCGCCGAAGCCGGCGTCTGGCGCCCCACACCCCGGTACCATGCGCCACGCTGGTAATCGGTGCCGCTCTGCTGTCCGCCTGGGTCGGCGGCCGCGCTCTCGACGATGGTATAGAGCGAACCGGAGCCGCCGAGGCTTGAGCCGGTCGCGATGAGGCAGGCGATTTCGACGGGGCCAAACAGCGGCTTGTTGATGGCGAGGTGCAGGTCCGGATGCTTGGTCACCGCGGCGCGCGGGAATGAATAGCTCCGCCCGTCGGGGGTCCAAATCTCCGCCGGCACGTCGGAGCCGCCGGCGACGTTGTGGGGGCGCGTGCCGATGACCAGGGCGCCGGTGGTCGCGCCCACGCTGACGCCGAGATAAGCCGGAAACAACAGGGGCAGTGCCGACCAATTGTCAAACGGAGTGAGGCTGATGATTGCCTGCGCATCTCCCTGCAGCGCCGTGACGCGGCCGAAGAAGCCGCTTGCGAGGTCCACGGCCTGTTGTTTCACCTCGGCCTTGATTTCGCCGTTTTCGCCCTCCGGCCAGAGCGCCTTGGCGCTCATATAGACCTTGCCAGGTCCCGCGTATAATGTGCTCATAATTTATGTTAGAACTGGTGTTGAATCACTGAACTTCCGGAACATGCCGGGCGCGTAGGCCGCGGCCCTCAAAACTGTGCCGGCCGGCGGGGCCGCGAACGGTGCGGTGTATGGGAGCGCCAAGGCATTGCCCGGCCCAGGAAAACTCCCATCCAAGGTGTAATAGATCCCAGCCCCCTCGGTGGCACATGAAAGGCTCACGCCGGAGTCGCTGCGCCTGCGCCGCAGGCCGGCTCACTCGCGCTACGGGTGTAGCCTCCGCCTGCATCTGGAGCTTGACCCGGTAAGCCACCAATCCCTCGAATCGTTGCGCATCCCAAATGGCATCGCGCAACGTCCCCGGGCCCATGACCCCGCGCAGATCCTCCGTCCGCCAAAGCCCCCGGATGGCCTCCCGCACCGCCGACATTACCCCCGCCCCGCCAATCTCCCACTGGTGCGAACTGTCCAGGATGAATCTGGAAACGGCCTCCGCGCTCATCTGCGTGCCCGTGGCCGGGCCGAAGTTGAGGTTCGGCTCCTCCAGCGCCACGCACGACAAGACCAGGTTGCCCACCGGGCCCGAGACATTCGGGTGGAGGACCTCGAAGGCCGGCATCTCGACAAGGATGCCGCACCCGGCCCGGCCGTTCCGCGGGGTTGTATAAACCGTCGACCAATCAATCTCGCTTTGCAGCCGCAGCTTCCGGTACTGCACGACATTGATGAATCGCAGCCCCGGCTCCGCCAGGAGCCCCTGGGTCAAATCCTCCTGTAACTCGACAAAATCATTCATAGTGGCGCATTTAATCACTCCGGCATCTCCGGGTTGGCCCAGGGCGGCATGGTCTCCTCCGGGACCGGCCACTGAGCCTGGGGCGTCGGCACCGGGTGCGTTCGGTTAAGCAGCTTGTTCTCACTGTTCCATTGGCCGGTTTTTGGACTGATGACCTTGGTCCCGGCACAACCGTCCTTGTCCGGCGGCTCAATCGCAATTTTCTGCCGTGCAATCCTGTCCAGCCTGGCCAGCGCCTCATCGTGGGCGTCTCGCCGGTCTCGAGTCTGCAGGCGCTGCAACTGGGGGAACGCGATCAACCACCGCCACCGCGCCATGGCGATAATGTCCAGCTCAAGCGCATCCGGCGTCGTTCCCTCCTTCCCGAGCCGATAGGCTCCGGCCCGAATGGCGCCGCGCGCCGCCCTGACGACCCGCCCCAAGATAAGGGGCAATTGATCGCCGGCGCCTTCGATGCCCTTTAGGGCCGCCTGCTCCTGCGCTGTAAGCTCTCCGAGCACGTCCTGCACTGTCACCGTTTTCCAGGCCA
This sequence comes from uncultured bacterium, assembly GCA_963713735.1. GTDB lineage: Bacteria > Verrucomicrobiota > Verrucomicrobiia > Limisphaerales > UBA8199 > CAVQND01. The sequence continues at coordinate 14,186 of CAVQND010000027.1, read as the reverse complement.
TAGTTAGATGATGGTTGATGGTTCGTCGTCGCCAACTTGGGTTTCCAACAGTCACTCTCTTGCCCACAGAGCGCACTCCGCACTCCGCACTCCGCACTCTTCATTATGCACTCCGCACTCAAATGCCCCCGGCGACGGCAAACCAGCGAAAACCCGCCGCCGGGGCTGTTCCCCTTCCCCTCGCCACTACGGGTAGCGAATCGGAATGATTTTCTTGTTGAGGCTCACAACGAAGTTCGTGGCAAAAAAGTTGGTGGCATTGGGCATGATGGAGCCGATGCCGAGCCAGTTTGCGCCGGAGACGAACTGCTGTGGCAGGTTGGTGGACCAGTTGATGAAGCCGAAGGTCGTGCTCAGCGGGATGGTTATCTGGGAGCCATACGCGGTCGTATTGCTCCACGTTTCCCAGCCGGTAGTTAGGATGTTGGTCACGTTCGTCGTGAAGAGGTTCGTGCCGGTAAAGACGCCGGGCGGGCTCGAGGAGCCGCTGCGCAGGATGGTGAGAACCAGGTTGTTGGTCGTGGGGGAGCCGCCGCCAACGTTCGTGCAGACAAACATCTGGCAGCTCAACAGCGCGAACTCGTTGTTGTCGACACGCACCGGGCCGCCAGTGCCCTGGCCCAGGACGCTGCTGGGAGCGACATTGGTCGGGAATCCGGCGATCTGGTTGGTGGCGCTGATGACGTTGGTGACGTTGAAGGACTGCGCGTGGGCGGCCGGCGCGGTGAGAGCGAGCAAGGCGAGGCCAAGGCCGATGGCCGAGGCGGCGAGAGTTTTGAGAAAGGTCTTCATATTCACTGTTCCTTTGGTTGCGATTGAGAATTGAGAATTGAGAATTGATGATTGGTTATTGGGAAGTCAGGCAGAGCCCGCCCCGGTTGTCCCCCACTGCCGCGCCCAGCATGACCTGGATGCGCCACTCGGCATAACCGCCCGTGTGATTCACATACTGCACCAGCACCACCGAGATCCCGATGTCGGGGTCCGTGACGGTGGTCACCGAGCCATAGCTGGAGCCGGGCAGGGCCTGGGTGTAGTCGTTGCTGAGCCGCGTCTTGGCCACCACGGCCGCCTTGTGCAGGGCCATCCCCACCAGGTTGGGCGTCACCCCTGGCGCCGTCAGGTTCGGGGCCTCGATCGGCTCGAATCCTGCCAGTTTCGGCAGCCGGTTCTCGGTCACAATCTCCGGCGATTGCTGTCCGGCGAAGAAGGTCACCAGGCTCGGATCGGTGGCGAGCTGCTCGAAGTAATTGCTCGTCAACAGCGCCACCCGGTCATTGATCGGCACCTCGTTTGGATTGAAGATCGCCGCGATCTTCGTCAGCGTGGACCGCGCGAAGTCCGAGATCCCGACCGCGTAATTGGCATAAGCCACCGGGACCTTCGCCCCGTTGGTTGCGGCGTAAGCGTTGTAATTGGCCAAGCGTGAAGAGCTTGTAGATCTTCTCGACGAAATACTTGGCCAGGGCGTAGGCCGCCGCCGGCGCCTGCTCATCGAACAATCGCCGCATCGTGCTCGCCAGCGTGTTGGCGTCGAAGACAATCGGCACCCCGACGTGCTCATCGAGGGTGATCAGGACATCCCTGGTCTGGGCCGTGGACACCGTGCTCCATCCCTGGGGCCGGCCGGTCGAGTCCAAAGTGGTATTGTAGCTTTGCACCGCCGGCACCACCACGATGCGCGTGGCCTCCGTCTGTTTGAACTGCGCCGGCGTGTCGCTGAAATCCGTGAAGATGCGCGAGATCACCGGGAACGCCAGCTTGAACAATTGCAGGGTCCGCTGGGCCACCAGCGTCCCGCTCAGCGTGCCGAGGTTCGCGTCGGTCACATCCGCCGCCATCAGCGGCATGTCGCGGAACTCAGTCCACCGCGGCGCGATCTCGCGCGCATAGAGAGCGCCCATCTGCTTGGCGTGCTCGCCCTTCTGCTGGAATCCGGCGAACGACAAATCGCGAATGCCGGAATTCTTCGCTGCCAGCGCCCCGTAGGCCTGGAGGATGCGCGCCGTCCCCTCCTTGGCCTCGAGCCGCGTCGCGCCGGCCGCCGCCGTCGCCTCTCGCGTGATGCTCCCGGCCCCCAGCGCCGCGTTGCCCGGCATCGCCTGCAAGGTGTCGAGCATCTCCGCATTGTTGGCGCATAACTGCACCCACTTGGCCTGCAGCCCTTCATCCTGGGCGGGAATCGCCCCGCGCTTCACGGCGGCGGCGACCGCCTCCTGTGCCGCGCGCCCGCGTTGCGCCTTGAGGGCCTCGTCCTTGCGCGCGTTCTCTTCCTCGAGCTCGGCGATGCGAATGCCCTGCTCGAGATTCTTTCGTTCGGCCAGTTTGGCCGTGAGTTGCGGTGCCGCTTCGGCGTTGCCGGCCGCATTGGCGGCCCGCAATCCCTGGAGTTCGGTGTCCAGCTTTTGGAGTTTGGCCGTCAATTCGGCCAGCTTCTCTTTCATGTTGTCCTTTGTTGCGTGGCCACCCGTCGGGGTGTCCACTGGGTTCTCTGCATTGCCCGCGCCGGCCGCTGCCCGCGCGGAAATCGCTTCTGCCTGCTTCCCCCATAGCGGGGCGATCTCGTGAAAGGCCGGGTCATTGACCAGGCTCCCGAAGTTGAGCCCGGCATCCGCCTTGCAAATCACTTTGGCCGGGTCGCTCTTGGTCACGAAAAACACCGGCGAAAAGGCCCGGTAATTCCTCCCCTTGATGGCGTCGGCCCCCGCCTGGCTCATCTCGGCCCGGCAATACACCCCCGGCGCCGGCGCATCGCGCCACACAAATCCCAGCGGCCACGCGCTCGCCGCCTCATCCTTGTGATCGAAATCGAAAAACGCCCGCTGCCGCCCCCGCGCATTGACCGCCTTCAACTGCTCTTCCAGCGCCACCGCTGCCGCCCGGTCCACCTCCACCGTCCGCTGCACCGGCTTGTCCCCCTGCATAAACCAGCAAGTGTGCATCCCGCCGGGCATCACCATGAATTCCACCACGCTCCCCGCCTTCAACCCCTGCGAGCCGTCCGGCGCCGCCACCGCCAGCCGGGCCATGAGGGGAGGGTCGAGGGCCGAGGGCCGAGGACCGAGGGTCGAGGGCGGGCTCTTGCGTCCGCCGCTTTCTCGGCGGCGATGGCGCCGCAAATCTTCTTCGCGCTCTCCTCCGAGTGCCCCTCGCAAGCCGTCATGTGCAGCACGCACCCGTCGAATCCGCCCTTGAAGGTTCCGTCCTCATTTATATGTTCGCATTTCTCGCTCATTGACCCATCGCCTTTCTCCGCGTTCTTCGCGTCTCTGCGTTTTCATTGCCTCTCCGAACCCGCCTGCCGCTCCCCCACTCAGTCACGAGCGTCCCCTCCCCCACGCTCTGTGGACTGTGGACCCACTCGCTCCACGCCTCGGTTGCGGCTTCGCCCCGTTGCGTTCTGTGCAATTTCTTCCTCCCCCGTCGAACCTCGAACTTCGTCCTTCGGACTTCCATCGTCGTCGCCCCTGCCCTCAGCCCTCCGTCCTCCGACCGCTGCCCCCACCGTCTGCTCTCCCTCTTGCGGCAGTGGTATCCCATGACGCTTATAGAACCAGGCCCTGGGCATGGACACGCCGGCCGCCAGCAGGGTCGAGTCCCGTTGCGCGTTGGCCAGCGTATCCTGCTCCTTATTCGGCACTGGCCGAAACTCGGGCGCCTCGGTGTCCTCCCCGTAATTGAGCAGCAAAATGCTCCGCACCAATTGGGCATTGAGCACGCCGGCGGCGAAATTCGCGGCGGCCTGGATTACCTCGGCTCTTACGTCGGCATGCACCTCCCCCAGCGCCCGGCTGCCCCCATGCTTGGAAACATCCGTCGTTAAGGTCTGCCCCAGGATGAGCAGATCCATCTGCTTTTCCGCGCGGTCCAGCATGTCGCCCTGCGGCGAATTGTCCCCCGCCTGCGCGGCCTCTTTCAACTCGAGGGTCGTGCCCGCCGGAAACGCCGCCCAGGCGTTGCTTCCCATCCGCTCGAGCATGGAACAGATGGCGTCGACCGTCGCCTGCGGGGCGGCGGGGTCATAATTGACCCATCGAAACGGAAGCCCGAACACCTGCCCGAGGTTCAACAACCAATCCGCCGAAAAATTCGACGCGCACCACCACCAGGCCAATGGCCTGAGCAATGCGCCCCCCAGCGCCGTCCCGCTCTTGGCCTTGCAAATCGAGATCACGAACTTGTGGTCGGGAAACTCGGCGACGCTCGAGGGCATTGGCTGCATCGAGGTCGTTCTGCCAGACGCCCGGCGTCAGGGTGTATTTGTCGAGCCTTGCCTTCTATGCCCGCCGGTCCGTCAACTCGACCCTGAGCCCCAGAATGCCATCCATGCGTCCACGCTACACAAGTGGGATGCACCCAGTAGGTCGCGCGCGGCGCCACGATGTCCCCCAACTCGCCCCGCGACCTCACCTCCCAATCCACCTCCAGCACCGTCTGGCCCTTGCCCCAGGCATCCAGCACGTCGTAGATCGTCCCGCTCAAACCATTCTCATCCGCCGCCGCCGCCGGCCTCATCCGCCTGAAAGCGCTGCTCACCAGCCGCGCCTTGTCTTTCGCGCGGTCGGTCGGCGGTTGGTCTTCCTCCTGCCACGGCGCCAACGCCCAGTCCATGGCCACGACGGCCCGCTTCAACTCGTTCAAGTTCTTGAGCAGCCGCGGCGACGTATCCTCCATCAGGTCGAACAGCTCCCAGGCCTGCACATGGCTGCCCGCCATCGCCCCGCGCAGCACCATCTCGATGTATTGCGGGGTAATCGCCGCCAACTGCGGCAACAACCACCGATACGCCGCCTGCGGCCGAAGCACCTTCCCAAGACTCCGGCTCAACCCCTCCGGCAGCACGGAAACCCCACGCTGCCCGCGTCCTGCAACCGGACTCTGGCCGGCCCCCTCGCCCATCCTGGCTGCCGCCAAACTGACCCCCGCCGGCGCCCGCTGCCGCCACTCCGGCACTCCGGCGCTGCGGACCTCGGGCCCCGGACCTCCGAACTGCCCCTTCGCCGCCGGGCCTCCCGCGCGGCGGCCGGGCCCCGCGCCGGCCAATCCCAATTTGTGTAGCATTGCATTCACGCGCGACTGTTTTCGCACACTTTCCGCCTCGCGCCAAATGTTCTATTGGCTCTATTGGCTCTATTGGCTGTTTTTTTCGTTCTTCGCGCTTTTTTTACGCCAGCATGCCCTCTGTGCCTCCAAATCACGGCTGCGGCGGCACAGGACGAGGGGCACAAAGCGCGGGAATGCCGCGCACGGCGGACGCTTCGCGCCATGCTGCCACCGATAACGGGATTTGACTCATTGCTGTTATTCGTGGTAGGATGCCAGTAACGATGAAATTAACGGGGTCTCAGGCATGAATGTTTCACTGACGCCGGAATTGGAAGAGTTTGTGGCGGAGGAAGTGGGCAGCGGCCTCTATCAGACCGCCAGCGAAGTCGTCCGGGCAGGTTTGCGCCGTCTCAAGGAAGAACGGGAAGCGCGGCTAATGCGGTTGCCGGCCACGCTGGAAGAGCTGGAAGCCCAACTGGTTCAGGCGGTCGAATCATTGGACGCTGGCAAGGGTGTGGATGGCGAGGAGGTGTTTCGCCGGCTTCGCAAGCGGATCAAGGAGGCCCGTGCCTAGATTCATTCCGGCACCGTGCGTTGAGCATGAGCTTTGGGGGATATGGGAATTCATCGCAAAAGACAATCCCGACGCTGCGACGCGCGTTGTGGAATCGGCCTACGAGACGTTCAAGACTCTTGCCCTCAACCCCGCGCTCGGCAGACCGCGCAAATTCCGCAATCCTCGACTGAAAGGCATCCGTTCGTGGCATGTGGCCGGTTTCGACAATTATCTGATCTTTTACCGTCCCATTCCAGAGGGGATTGAGGTGCTCCACGTCTATCACGGCGCGCGGGACCTTGAAGCCTTGTTCGGCTAAGAGCGAGCCGGGTTTCAACAATGGCACAGGCCAGCCGCCACCGTTTCATTAACACCGTGGCTTCAGCCCGGTGCACCTGGGCGGCAAGCCGTTCCAGCCGTTTTTAACGGCTTGGGGCCTGCCCCGGCAAACCGTTGAAACGGTTGCAGCCCCTCAGGCGCCTCTTTCCACCGGGCTGAAGCCGCGGTGTTAATGAGAGATCTCGCCAGGGTGCAGACTATCCGGGCTAAGGGCTTGCGCAAAAACCAAGGCCGAGTTTGGGGCGCAATTCTAACATTCTAACGCCATGCTGTGGTGGTACAGGATGGGAGGCACAAAGCGCGGGAAGGCCGCGCACTCCAGACGCTTCGCGGCATGCGAACCGGCCCTCGAACTGGCGAAGCCTTTGGAGTGCGTCCCGACGCCTCGGGACGCTTTGGCTGCGCCCTCCGGCGAGAAACCGGCGAAATTTGCGGCTCGAAACCCTCGTGCTCGTCCGGCAGCACGGGGACAGAATGAGCGAGACGCACGAGAAATATCCGGTGGATAAAGGACGCCAGAAGGTGTAGGATGAGACCATGACGATCACAAAACAGACCGTCGCCGACAAGATTGCCGCGTATCTCCACCACGAGATCACGCTGGCGCAGTTGGTGGATTGGTCGGAGCGCCCGTTGATGGAGGTCCTGACCCATCACTGACGAAATCAATGCGCCGGCCATGAATTATAACCTCTAAGCCCGCTCAAGCACCAGGATTTTCCCTGCAGTGGACATGCCAATTGCGGCCACAGTCCAGCGGGACGTCACGACGCGTATTCAACCGACTGCTAATTATAATATGAATGATTTGAAGGAATCAAAGCTCATCGCGCTCCTCGCCCTGGGGCTCGCCGCGTCCACGGGTTCTCAAGCGATTACCATCTCCTCCGGTCCGGCGTTCATGCAGGCAGCGCCCGCTCCCCTGGCAGGGACTCTCCAATTGACTACCGACGCCGCCTCGCGGGTTAGTGTGAGCGTCAGTGACGGGGTGGGAACCTGGAAGCGCGATTTTTACGATTATGGGACGAGCCACTCCGTGCCGTTGTTCGGGTTCAAGCCCGGCAGAACCAACAACATCACCGTGACCGTGTGGGACCGGTTCCGGAACGCGTTTACGGCAGCGACGCCGGTGGTCTTTGTCACCGACCCGCTTCCTGCGGATTTTCCGGTGTTCAATGTGCTGGCCTGCAAACCGCAGAAAATGGAGCCGGGCTATACCTTGTTCCGCGTCGCCGATTTCGAGACGGGGGCAACGTATCTCGTGCTGATGGACAATAGCGGCCAGGTCGTGTGGTACAGCAGCGGCGCCCAGGTCGCCAACGCCCTTGATGTGCGGTTATTGGATAACGGGAACTTGTTCATCCCGCTTTACAGCAGTTTCACCGAGGTCAACCTGCTTGGGCAGACGGTCCAGACCTGGCCGGTGCCCGCCGGCCTGGGCATTGACCCTCACGACGGCCTCCCCAGCGATCACGACAGCATTCTCTATCTCAGCGACCAAAGCCAGGTGGTCCCCGGATTTCCGACCAGCGCGACGGATCCCGGCGCGCCGACGCAAACGACCCTGCTCGAGTACCAACGCGTCATCGAGATGTCCTCCACCAACGGCGCGGTGCTCAACAATTGGTCGCTCCTGGACATGCTCGATCCCTTGCGAATCACTTACCTGACTTTCACGATGTCCAACAACTTCGGGGTGGATTGCGAGCACGCCAATGCGGTCTCTCAGGACCCGCGCGATGACTCCCTCATCGTCTCCATGCGCAACCAAAACGCGGTCGTCAAGTGCTCGCGCGCCACCGGGCAGCTCAAATGGATCCTCGGCCCTCCTGAAAACTGGGGCCCCCAATTTCAGCCCTACCTGCTGACGCCCGTGGGGACGCCCTTCGAGTGGAATTACGGGCAACACGCACCCACACTCACACCGCAGGGCACCCTGCTCCTTTATGATGACGGCAATTTCCGGGCCTGCCCGTTCGACGCTCCCCTGCCCGACTCCGCCAACTACAGCCGCGCCGTGGAATACCGCATCGACGAGCAGGCCATGCAAGTGAGCCAGGTCTGGGAGTACGGCGGCAATGTCCCGGATCCGCTGTACACCGGCGCCTTGGGCAGCGCGGATTGGCTGACCAATACCGGCAATGTCCTCGTGAACTTCGGCTTCGTCAGTTACGTGAATCACCTTCCCCCGAGCACCAACGCGCCCGCCGCCCTAATGGTGCGCATCCAGGAAGTGACCCACGAGGCCAATCCTGAGGTCGTGTTCGATCTCTCGATTTTCGACCCCAACGATCTCAGCTCGCATTATAGGGGCTATGGAGTCTATCGCAGTCACCGCGTGCCCGACCTTTACGGGCACCCAGCCGCGCCCGTTGCCGACCTGAGCATCACCAACAACCAGGGTGTGCCGCACCTGGAATTCTCTGCCGATCCAATGCGGACCTACGTCATCCAGGCCTCAACGGACCTCAAGAACTGGGCCGCCATTGGTACGGCCGGGCCCGGCGAGGGGGGAACTTACGATTTCGACAACCCGGGCGCGAAACACCCAACCAGCGTGTACCTACCGCGTCTTGACGCAGTAGGAAGGAACGCAGCCGGGGACGGCTGCGGAAGGGCGCGGAGCGCCCAGGCTGGCTTCCAACCGTACATCGGCCTGAACCGGTCGCGCCTCCGCTCCACTCGACCAGTGATTCAAGACTCATTTCAGATCCGGCGCCACTTGAAAGGCCTGCCGGATCTCGGCCGGGATCGCCCGGGGGCGGCCGGTAAGGGCATCAACAAATACCCAATCGGTTTCGCCTTGGGCCAGCACCGTGCCATCGGCAACGCGGATGAACTTGTAGCGGCGCAGAGAACGGACCTTGCGCAGGTCGGCAACCCAGGTTTGCACCCTGAGCATGTCTGCGGCAAACGCCGGGCTCAGATACTCGATGCGATGCGTGCGCACGACCCAGGTTGCGCCGCACGCCTGCGTCATCCTCGTGCAGCCGGCCGCCTCGGAGTGCCCCATGGCCGCCTCCTGCATCCATTGTACGTAGGCGACGTTGTTGACGTGGCGGTTCGCGTCCACGGCGCTATCCGGCACTTTGAATTCGATCTGATAAATTGCGTCCATAACTTTCCAACCAGGGACCGCTCTGCGGAGCGGCAGAAGTCCCGCCGCCTGCCGGCAAAGCCGCCATTTTTTGTTTAACGTGTCCGGCGACCCGCCCCAGGGCAAGCTTTTCAGCCCGCCGCCGGGGTTTGGACATCTTGCACGCCAACGGCGTGCGGGCACATCAGCCCAGGGTAACACCCTGGGAAAGCCAGCCCCTCACCACCCTCCGGCGCCCTGAAAGGGGCGCAGGTCACCGAAGCTACCCCCGTCCTTGCAGGGCGCGCCGTGCCATTGGAGCAGGTTTCCCAGGGTGTTACCCTGGGCTGGTATGCTGCGCGCTTTCAGCGCGTGCTCCCGGGAGAATCGGCTCGAACCAGGAATGCCCAAACTTCCTGGGCAGGCGCACCGTAAATTCCGGCCCCTTCGTTTACCTTGCTCGAAACGGTCACTTTGCCTCCGTGCGCCTCGACTACGGCCTTGACCAGGCTCAGCCCCAGCCCAAGGCCCCGTTGGGAGCGGCTCTTGTCGCCGCGGTAAAGCCGCTGCCAGATCTTGTCCTGCTCCTCGAGCGGGAATCCCAATACCGGTGTCGCGGAAGCTGGCCGTCGCGGCGTCTGACTGGTTGCGCACCGCGAGGGTCACGCTGCCGCCCTCGGGCGTGTATTTGATCGCGTTGTCCAGCAGGTTCGCAAAGACCTGACGCATCCGGACTCGATCCACCTGGGCCAGGACCGGGGACGCTTGCCCGGAGGGCAGCGCCGGCGCCTGGGGGAAATCCAGGCGAAGGGCGATTTTCTTTTCCTCGGCCACGTACCTCGTAGAGCTCGACGACCTCGCGCGCGAGTTGGCAGAGGTCCACCGGTTCGCGCCGCAGTTTCATCATGCCCGCCTCGGCCTCGGTAATGTCCATGAGGGTATTGAGCATGTTGAGCAGGCGCTCGGATTCCTCGACGCAATCGGCCAGGGCCTCGCGGGCGGCGGCGGGGCCGGCGCCCGGGGCCAGCGCCACCTCGGCCGTGGCGCGCAGGCGGGCCAGGGGGGTGCGCAGGTCGTGGGCGACGTTGTCCAGGGCTTCGCGCATCGCCCCGATGAGGGCCTCGTTCTTATCCAGCAGCCTGTTGAACAGGCGCACCAATTCGTCCAGTTCGTCTTCGTAAGCCCGGCGGACCGGCACGCGGGCGCTGAACCGCCCAGTCGCAATGATCGAGCGGGCGGTGGCGACAATCTGCCGAATGGGCTGCATGGCCCGTTGCGCGAAGAAAGCCCCCGCCAGGAATCCGAGCAGCACGGTCACGGTGCCGGCCGCCAGGAAGCTCCGCCGCACCGGGTTCAACAGGGCCTCCCGGCTGTTAGCGATGCGGCCGACCTGCAACTGCGAGCCGTCGGCCAGTTGTCCATGGGCCAGGGTGAAGTCCCGTTCCTCGTTTTGAGGGATGCGGAGGATGGGCTGCTTGAGGTAGCCCGCCCAACCGGGCACATCTTTGAAGGCCACCCAGTCAGGCGGCGCGTTGAGGTAGGGAATCATCCCGAAGGGGTTGACGACCCGGATGAAGAGCCCCTGCCGCACCCCCTGCGGCTGGCCTTGCACCCATGCGCCCAACGCCCCGGGTCCCCCGGCGTCATACACCGCCGCAAGCTCTCTCCACCGCGCCTCGAGCACCTCCCGGTCTTTACTGCCGACCGCCGCCGCCAACAGGTAATAGGCGAACCCAAACAAGGCCAGGCTGCTCAGGGTGAAGATGAAGGCATACCACAGGCTCAGCCGCACCGCGACGTTCCGCCGCAACCTCTCAAGCAGGCCGGAGGACATAACCGACTCCTCGGATGGTGTGGATCATCGCCTTGTCTTTGTCCACCTTGCTCCGCAGCCGGTGTACCAGCACGTCCACCACGTTGGTCTGCGGATCGAAACTGTAGTCGAAAATATGCTCCAGGATCATCGTCTTGGTGACGGGACGATTGGCCTGGCGCATGAGATACTCGAGCAGCGCAAACTCGCGCGGCTGCAACTCGATTTCCGCCCCGCCCCGCCGCACCTCGCGCGTGATCAGGTCCAGCGTCAGGTCGGCCACCGCCAGCCGGGTCGGCTCCGGGGCCTGGGTCGAGCGCCGAATCAGCGCCTGGATGCGCGCCAGCAACTCGGAAAACGCAAACGGCTTGGTCAAGTAATCATCCCCTCCGGCTTGGAGGCCCCGCACCCGGTCATCGACCGAGGCCTTGGCGCTGAGAATCAGCACCGGGGCGCGCCCCCCCGGGCGCGCAATTGCTCAACCAGGCTCAACCCGTCCAGCTTGGGCAGCATCACGTCCACCACCGCAGCATCGTATGCGATGGTCTGGGCCAGGATCAGCCCCTCCTCGCCGTCCGCCGCGCGGTCCGCCGCGTAGCCGCTCTGCTTCAGCCCGTTGACGATGAAGGAGGCTATCTTCTTGTCATCTTCGACCACCAGTATGCGCATTGCCAATTGCCAGTTTCCAACTTCCATTTTCCAATCTCCCACCAGCCGCCTGCGCCGAGCATAGTTGGCCGGCGGCAAATTGCAAATCGTCTGTCGCTCGGAGGGGCGAGGGTCTAGGGCGCGTCTGCGCTCCTCGCTAACTATTTGCCCATTGAAAGGTTAGCACTTTTTGCGGGACAACCCGCAACAAGTTTTTTACCTTCCGGGAATGCAAAAAGGCAAAGTTCGTTTTCGTCGGCCCACCGCCGACGAACAAACCGTCTTGTTGGGCATGACCGTGAAGTTGCTCCTCCGGCCCCAGGACGTCCAGAAATGTGATCAGATTCTAATCGAGCAGCATTACTTGCACAGCGCAAAACTGGTGGGGGAGCAGTTGCGCTACGCGGTCACTTGGAAAGGCCAATGGTTGGCCGTAGCCACTTGGAGTGCCGCCGCCTTGCACATCAAGCCGCGAGATCGGTTTATTGGATGGAGCGAGGAGCAACGGCGCCAACGGCTGCCCCTGGTGGTCAACAACTCCCGTTTGTATGTCCTGCCCGAGTGCCATTATCCCAACCTGGTCAGTCGGTTCATGAAGCTGATGTTGGCGCGCCTGAGTTCGGATTGGGAAAATACCTGGGGTCACCCGCTGGCGCTGGCCGAGAGCTTTGTGGATCCCGAGCAGTATCGCGGCACCGCTTACAAAGTCAGTGGCTGGAGCCAGTTGGGCCCACCAGCGGCTGGAAGCGCAGCGCGGTCGATTTCTACGAGAAGCACGGCCAACCCAAGCAAGTCTGGCTGACCTTCCCCCATCGATGAAGGGACGGTCGGCCGTGACTTGTCTGCACAAGTCCTTCTAGGTGCGTCCCTTGCGCGGGTTGGTCAGCCGCCGCCTGTTGGCTTTTCCTAGAGACAACATTGGCGGCTTCAGCTTCGGCAACGCTGCCAACACCTCGGTCTGCGCCGGAGGATAGCTGGCGGGCAATCTCCACAGCTCCGGTTCGCTGTCGCCCAGCCGCACCAACCGTACGCCCTTGAGCCGCTCCAGTCCGTCCTCGACGGTCAAACCCAGCGGCGCCAGCCGCCGATCCAACTCCCGCGCCAGCTTGAGTGCCAGCAGACACACCACGGCGTGCCCGCGCGTGCGACCTTCCTTGCGCAAGAAAATCGGCCGCAGTTCCAAGAGCCCGGTTTTGAGCGTGCGAAAGTCCCGCTCAACCTGCGTCAGATCCAGATAGCGGTCATGCACCTGCTGGGTGTCGGCCACCTCCTTGGGCAGATCGCTTTCGATCACATAGCACCCATCCAGTTCAGCCTGCTTCTGCCGCACCGCCGTATCTTCGGTCCAAACCACTTTGCGCCCGGCTAATTCCACTTTCACCCATCCCCGGAGCCGATACTTGGTGAGCAGCGCCTGGGCTTGCTTGAGCGAACTCTCAGGCTCACTGCGGGGCTTCTGCTCCACCTGTTGATTGCGCGCCGTGATCTTGGCTTGCACGCGAGCCCACTGGTTGGCGCGGCGGGCCCGTTCCCGGGCCTGGGTCTGAGGATTGCACCGGAGCACATAACGCTTGCCCTCCAATTCCACCTCCGCAGGCTTGTCCTCAAAGAGCTCCAGTTGCAGCCGTTTCTTGGCCAGCAACGCTCGGATTTGCGGATCGGTCAAGGCCGTCACATAGCAGAACCTGGCTTCGCCCAGCGCCGCCTTGCCCAGGCGCTTGATCATGCCCCGGTCTCCCACCAAGGCTATTTCCTCCGCCCCAAAGCGCACCTTGAGCTTCTGCACCGCGTCCAAGAATGTCGGCGGATCTCCGGTGTTGCCCCGGTAGAGTTGAATCGAAATCGGTTCCCCATGGCTGTCGGTCAACAGCCCGGCCACCAACTGTTTCTTGCCCTTCTTGCCCTCGCGATTATATCCAAAATCGGCCAACTCATTTTCCAGGCCCTCAAAATACACGCTGGTCACGTCATACAGATAAATGGCTCGCGCTTTGGGCGCTGCCACCTTGGGGGCTAGCGCCGTTTCGATACTGGCCTGCCGGCCTTCCAGGTCCTCCAGCGCGGCGTAGAGATCGTCCTCATCGAAACTGCCCACCTGCAGGATTTCCTTGACCGCGTGGTCTTCACTCCAGCGCGCCGCCGACAAGCGGCTGCCCTGGTGGGCCACCCGAGCGTAGGTTAAGAACAGGGCCAGGCGCTGGGAGCGGCTTTGCTCTCCCACCGCCTGCACCAACCCTATCTCCCGAGCCAGGCCATCCAAGGCGGCCAGCACACCATAACACGGCCCTTGGTGAATGGCGCTCGACGCCTCCCCGCCGCCGGCTGGCCCGACGGGGCCCTCGGGTGGGGGCGGTTGGTGCTTGCAGTGTCGCTCGATCAACTCGATGAGCTCGGGCGGGAGCTTGGAAAGATTGGCCAGCGTTTGGTGGATCACCACCGATTTGGGGGCGGGAGCGCCAGCGGCGGGGCGCCCCGGCGGGCGCTTGGCCAGCACGCGCTTGCCCTGCACCAAGAGGACGGACCGGTAGTCTTTGCCGGCCAGGACGGTGTGGTTGCGTTTAATGAACACGATGGTTGGAGCATACGAGCGGACCGCAGAGGGTGCAAGATAAATATTGCACTATTAGAGACAACACTTTTGGTGCAAGAAAACCGCGCTGGACCGGGAGATTTCATTCACAAACCCTCTCTCGATGGGGGAAGATGAG
>CAVQND010000026.1:0-273171 GCA_963713735.1 uncultured bacterium | reverse complement strand
GGTGGCATCGGCATTGTCGCGTTTATAAACCCGTCCGGGCACAATGATGCGCACCGGGGGGGCCTGCTTTTTCATGACCCGGATTTCACCGAGGAGGTATGGGTGCGCAGCAAAAGCCGCGCAGCGGTCCTCGAGGCCCGGAGCGGGGCTGGCCGGAGCCGGGGCGGCCAGGTAGAAAGTGTCCTGCGTATCGCGGGCGGGTGATCCGCCGGGGTGTTCAGCGCGTCGAAGCAATGATACTCGTCCTCGGCCTCGGGGCCGTCAGCCACGACAAAGCCGATTTTGCGAAAACTGCGGACAATGTCCTCGGTTACCTGGGTCAGCGGGTGGAGCTTGCCCAGCGGGCGCCGGCGACCGGGGAGGGTGAAATCGGCGGGTTCTTTGGGCAGGGCGGCCCCAAGCTCCAATTCTCTGCGGCGCTGGTCCAGGGCGGTTTCGAGCTCGACTTTGGCGGCGTTGACGGCCTTGCCGGCGGCGGGCTTCTGTTCTTTGGCCAAACCGCCCAGTTGCTTCATCAGGGCGGTGAATTGGCCGTGGGAGCCCAGGAAATTCACGCGCGCCTGCTCGAGTGCCGCCAGGTTGCGGGCCGCGCGCAACTCGGCCAGCGCCGCTTGTTTCAACGGTTCGATTCGGTCAATGAATTCACCCATAAACGGTCTTAAATTCGAGCCAGTGGCAAGGTCGCCGAAACAGGCCCCCATTCCCTGGCTGTAGGAGACGACGTAAGGAGTCTCTGATCAATGGCCTCCGAGGGGAGCTGGCTTTCGCTGTGCCCAACATCAATCAGAGACTCCTTACGTCGTCTCCTACGATGGTTCGCGGAGACCTTTGCCAACGGCCCTGGTTTTGGCTGTCGCCCCTGACCAATAGGATTGGCCACCGGCAGTTGGAAAGGTCAAGCCTTGGCGGCTTTGGCCTTCAACGCGTCCTGGGCGACCCTGACCAGGTCGCTAAAAGCCGCAGCGTCCGTGGCGGCGAGGTCGGCCAGGATCTTGCGGTTGAGGGCAACCTTGGCGGCCTTGAGGCCCTCCATGAAGCGGCTGTAGGTCGTGCCGGCGGCGCGGGCGGCGGCGTTGATGCGGACTTGCCACAGGCTGCGGAAGGTGCGCTTCTTGGCCTTCCGATCGCGGTAGGCATAGTAGCGGCCATGATCCACGGCATCGGAGGCATAGCGGTAGAGTTTGGAGCGGCGCATCCGAAACCCTTTGGCGGCTCGAATCATCCGGGTGCGGCGTTTGCGGGAGGCGGCAGCGTTTGTAACTCGCATGGGCTGGCGGCTGGTTGAGAGTGGAGAGTGGAGGGTCGGGAGCGGCTCTTAGTGGCTGAAGGGCAAGTTTTGCAGGATGCGGTACTTGTCGGTCGGATCGACGGTATGCATGCCGCGCAGGCTGCGACGGCGTTTGGGACTCTTGGTCTGGAGCAAGTGCCGCCTCCCGGCGCTGGACGCCAGCACTTTCCCATTGGCCGTAACCTTGAAACGCTTGGCTACCGATTTCTTGGTCTTGATGCCTTTTGGACGTTGCATAAAAAACAATCAGCTTTCTCTTAAAAGAGCGCGCAATATAGGTTCCGCTCGCGCGGGAATCAAGCAGTATTTTAGCAAGTGCTTCATCCCCGAATCCTTAGCCAAGGCCGCGGCACGTCGTACGGCTGACGAGAGTCCCGGGACCGCTGGCTAATCTCGGAGCGGAACACGCCGGGGTCGCGCCTCTTTGTCCCTCCCGAAGGCAGTTTTGGTCGTGGAATGACGCGATCAGCCGGTCCGCCCGCTTGCTGGGCAATGCGCGGGCACACCCCTACCTTCCCCGTCAGCCGGACGAGTTGCAGCAGTTGGACTGAAGGTTTTCCGCTAGCCCGAGTCCACCACCTCCAGTACCGGCCGACCGACCTTGCGCTTGGGCAGCCACTTGTCCACAAAGAGCCTCCACCACCGCAGCCAACCCGCCGGCACGCAGATGCGCGCCACTTCATAGCGGGCGTGCCGACTCACACTGACCGGCACGGTCAACAGATGCCGAATGATGGTGGGGACCCGCCAACCCTGCGCCTCATCAGGCAGGTCCAGCACTTTGAGGCTCACCAACAGGTTGTGGGCCAGCATCCCAACGGCGTAAAAGGCCTGATTGGCGATGAGGTCCAGGCAAGGGGGATGGTGCAAATCCAGGCCACTGAGCACGTCGCTGAAGCCCTGCTCCTTGGCCCCCTTGAGGCGATGCCGCTCAAAGACCGCTTGCGGCGTGTCCTTTTCCCCGGCTCGGCAGGCCACGTAAGCGTAGCGCCACATCAAGTCGCCGTCCTTCTTCCAGCGTACCGTGGCAAACTTCTGCACCTGCGCGCACTCTCCGGGCTGATGCTTGACCCAGGTATATTGTTCCTGCGCTTGGCCCGCCGGCGGCATGGGGGCTCCATTGGCTCTCGGGCAACTCGGCCGCCAACTTGTCCAGCTTATCGGTCCACTTGTTGTAACTGACACTCCAACGGCTAAACTGCCCCTGTTCAATCCGGTTGAGGAACTTGCCCGCGCTCGAACCACTGTCGGCGTAGAAGTAGTTTGGCCGCTCGGCCCAACGGTGTTGATGCTCGTCCAGAAGCACCTTCATGTGCTCGCTCACGTCGGTCGCCCCGTCCAGGATGCCATCCAGCAGCCAGGGGCCAAACCAGAGGGTCTGCCAACTCAGGGCCCAGTCGCCGTTGTAGTTGATGCGCGCCGCCTCGAACTTGTGTCCTTCCAACTCGATTTCCGTGTTGTCGAAAAAGTTCTCCACCTCTCCGCCGTGCAACCAACGCCCCGGCTTGGCCTGCTGGCTGGACCAGTCCACAAACTCGGCATTGATGCGATGCAGAGCCCGGACGCTCTCCGGGGTCTGGGCCCGCAACCACTCCCCCAGCGTGGTCTCGTCGGCTCCCTTCTCCAGGCCCACCAGACTCGTCAGCACCCGGTCCTTGCCCATGCGCTCGGCGTCGGCCAGAGAAGCCCCGCCGCTGGTCAGAGTAAAGATGATCTGGGCGATGTTGGCCACGGGGGAGAAACCGGCGCCGGTGCGTTTGCGCACCTCCAGCGAGGGCTCGTTGTGGATGCGCTCCCAAAGGCCGGCGCGGCGGCAGAGGGCGTTGACGAGGACTTGGCCTCCGTGGGCCGTGGCCTGGTCGGAGTTGGTCAACTGGATGTGCAGCTTGGTTTTTCGCTTTGTAAAGAGCGGCATGGCACAATATCACCATATAGATGATATTCTGTCAAGCCCTTTTTCACCTAAAATTGCATTTTTCTTCACCAGGCTAATGATTCGGGTTCATCCGGCTCATTTTCCTTCGAAACGCAAGTCCACGGCTTGCTTCATGGTCATGGTGTTCTTCTGGCCGCCAACATTCATTCCCATGACCAGTTCCGAGACCAAGGCCGAGGTCCCCTCGCGAGGCAGCAGCCCGGTCAGATCGAACACCACCTCGCTGTTGCCTTTGCCGACCATCTTGGTGAGGTCGAGTGTCGAGCCGGGCAGGGCCGGATTTTGAATCTTCTGATTGGAAGCGCGTTGCTCGATGGTTTCTTTGACGGTCACCCGGTCGCCCTCGACGGAGACCAGTTGGATGGCGTCCGTTTGGTCTATGGTCACGCCTTGCGATTTGAGGGGCATTTTGACCTCCCACTTGGCGCCTGGGCCGACGGCCTCCTCGGGCAGCGGCACTGACAACCTGGCAAAGGATTCTCTCATCTGATCGACGACCTGGCGGAGTTGGGGGTCGGAGCCGGCCGGCGTTTTCATCTCCGTCCCCTTGACGAAACCGCGGTCGGACATGGTGGCGGAGCCTGAGAGTCCCTTGAAGCCCGAGAAAGCGGACTTCATGAGCTGAACGATCTGAGGATTGGCATCGGCTTCCCCGGCTACGTCGACGTTGCCCATCGTCATATCATAGAGGATGTCGCCCTCGGGGGAGACGCTCTTGACCGTCGCGTCCATGGTCATGCGGATGGTGGGCATTTTCATCGATTGGCTGGGCGTTTGGCCGGCTTGGATGTCCATCGCAATCTTCATTGTCAGGCTCAGGGTTTGCTTGTCCCCGGGCGCGGGATGCAGGCGCAAGACCTTGCGGGGTTCCGCCCCGGCCTCGAGGAACTTTGCCTGGGGCGCAGAGGCGGCGGAGGCGGGCTGGGCCTCGGGTTGCGCCTCCTGCGAACCCGGGGTTGGGCTGCCCGTGGCAGGCTTGGCGGCTTTCTCGCTGAGGGCGGCAATTTTCCCGGCCAGGTAATTGAACCGATAGGAAACCGCCTGGGAATTCCAACTCGGGTCCTCCTTCTTGAGGTTCTGCAAAACGGTCATCGCTTCCCGGTATTTGGCCAGGGCCGGGCCGCTCTGACCGCTGGCGTCCAACGCATCGGCCTGCTGGATGAGAATGTACATGTGCTGATACAGGTCAGCCGGGTCCTCGGCCCGAGCGGGGCATAAAGCCATGAACCACGCCAGGATGACCAGGCCCGAAAGCCAATTAAGGTCTATTTGAGGCCGCGTTCTTGAGGTCGCGCCGCTCAGACACCTCTGATGACTGCTCTTGCTCATGCGTCGCAGCGTAGCGCGGCGACGGGGGAATAGCGACATTTTTATTGGTTTTGGGCGCACCATAATCGTCCCGATTGACAATCGCAGCGGGGCTGCCCAGTGTAAGGTGGTGAGTGCGGATTCTACAGGTCCCGGCAGCCGGAGCAAACTGGCTCGGGTGCTCGCCCGAGCGCCGCTGGTGCTTTCGAAGCACCAATGGATTTGGCCGTTGGCAGGAGCGTTGCTCATCGGCCTGGTCGGTTTCTGGACTCGAGACCTGGTAGAAGGGACGATGAAGACGGAACTGACGGGGCGTCTGCAGACCTTGCTCAGCGCGAACGTGGCCGGGTTGCGGCTTTGGTTTTCCGACCAGGAGTCGGACGCGGGTTTGTTTGCGGCTGACCCGCGCATTCGGGAGGCGGTTCTCGCCTTGGTCCGGCAGGCAAAGCGGCGGGGCGTGACCCAGGCGGGTCTGGCGGACTCGGACGCAGCCCGGACGCTGGAGCAGACCCTCAAGCCGCTGCTGGAATCACACCGCTACCTGGATTACGTGGTAATCGGGGCGGATGAGCGGGTGCTGGCCTCCCCGCTGGCTTTCCTGGTCAATCATCGCGCGCCGGCGAGCTATTCGCTCTTTGTGCGGCGGGCCCTGGAGGGGCAGGCGACTGTGTCGCGGCCCTTTGCCCGCGAGGCTCCGCCGGGGCAGCCGGCTCAAGGGGCCACGATGTTTGTGGCGGCGCCGGTGAGGGCGGCCGATGGGACGGTGGCGGCGGTGCTGGGTTGGCGGATGAAGCCGGAGGAGGAGTTCAGCCGGATTTTTCTGGCGGCGCGCATGGGCGAGAGCGGGGAGGCTTATGCCTTCGACCGGCACGGGGTGATGCTGACGGCGTCACGGTTTGACGCGGAGCTCAGATACCTGGGATTAATTCCCGACACGCCGGAAGCCACGGTGATTCTGAACCTGCGATTGCTGGACCCGGAGGTTGACCTGGAGCGCGGCGACCATCCCACCCTGCCCCGCGAGCGAATGCACCTGACGCGGATGGCGGCTTCGGCTACGCGGCAATGGCAAGGCTGCGACGTGGATGGCTACCGGAACTACCGCGGGGTGAAAGTCATTGGGGCCTGGACGTGGCTGCCGGATTACAACCTGGGGGTGACGATGGAGGTGGGGGCCGACGAGGCCTTCGAGACGTTATTTGTGGTGCGGCGGGTGTTTTTGACGCTGTTCCTGCTGCTGATCCTGGGGGGCGTGGCCATTTTTGCGTTTTCGCTGCTGCTCGAGCGGTTGCAGGCCTCGTTGCGCAAGAGCGCAGTGGCGGCGCGGCGCCTCGGACAATATGTGCTGGTGCAGGAAATCGGGCGAGGGTCCAACGGGATGGTATATCGGGCGCGGCACACCCTGCTGCGCCGCCCGGTGGCGATCAAGGTGCTGAGCCCCGACTTGACCAACGAGGCGACGGTGGAGCGGTTCGAGCAAGAGGCGCAGATGACCAGCCAACTCACCCACCCGAACACGGTCGCAATCTATGACTACGGGCGCACGCCCGAAGGACTGTTCTACTACGCCATGGAGTACTTGAGCGGAATCAACCTGGACCACCTGGTGCGGCAATTCGGTCCCCAGCCCGAGGGACGGGTCATCCATATTCTGCGGCAGGTCTGCGGTTCTTTGGCCGAGGCCCACCGGGTGGGACTCATCCACCGCGACATCAAGCCCGCCAACATCCTGCTCACGCGCCGGGGCGGGGTCTGCGACACGGTAAAGGTGCTCGACTTCGGGCTGGTCAAAGCGGCGCACGCCGCGCCCAAAGGGCCCGCCGAGGGCGCCGTGGTCGGGACGCCGCATTTTATGTCTCCCGAGGCCATCCAGACCCCGGACGTCCTGGACGCGCGCAGCGATCTCTACTCGGTCGGCGCAGTCGCTTACTGGCTGCTGACGGGCTAAGACGCTCTTCGAGACAGACCAGGTCGAGCAGTTGCTCGACGAGCAAGTCAAGCGAATGCCCCTGGCGCCCTCCAAGCGGCTGGGCCGGGACATTTCGACAGACCTGGAAGAGTTGATTATGCGCTGCCTGTCGAAGGCGCCGGCCCAACGCCCGGCCAGCGCCGATGCCCTCGATGAGGCCCTGGGCCAATGCCGATCAGCGCGCGCCTGGACCTCGCCAGACGCCGCCAACTGGTGGGGGGCCAACGTCCCGAGCGTGGAACCGGCGCCCGCGGCAGTCATGGCGGAAAAGACGCTCGTCATCGCGCCCAGGCCATGACGCCTGGCCGGGAGGTTTCATATTTGATTGCTTTTTCCGCGTTGTTCGCTATGAGAATCAGCATGAAGAGAATTCACATGGACCGCATAGCAGCCTCGAGCAAGGGCCGATGGAGGGTACGAGTGGAAAAGAGCCTCTTTGGGCTGGCGCTGATGGCGGGGGTCTCCGGATGCCAAACCGTTAGGGAGTCCACGCCGCCGCGCACCGCTACTGAGGAACTCCTCCTGAGCACCGCCGCGGACAGCGCGCTGGAGAACACCCAGTTTTCCTGGCTGGAAGGGAAGAGGGTTTTCGTGGAGGAGAAGTACTTTGAAAGCTATGACAAGGGCTATGTGATGGGGCTGATGCGGCAGCGGTTTTCCGCCAGCGGCGCGTTGCTGGTCAAGACCGACGACAAGGCGGATGTGATCGTGGAGATTCGCAGCGGGGCGTTGAGCATCGACACCTCCGAAACGCTCGTCGGGCTTCCCGCCATGACGTTGCCCGTTCCGATGGCGGGCCCGGTGCCAACCCCCGAGATCGGTTTGTATAGCAAGAAGGTCTCCGACTCCATCGCCAAGATTGCCTTGTTCGCTTACGAGCGCGGCTCCGGACGCTATCTCCAGTCGGCCGGCCCGATGGTGGGACGCGCTCACTTGCGCCTCTACAAGGTCCTGTTTGTGGCGTGGCGGAGGTCCGAACGTCCCGGAATTGTCGCGGCACCCCAAACATGAACATCCAGCAGGCGACGAGGGCTTATGAGTTGTGGTTGAGCAGGCGGCTGCCGCTGGTTGCGGTGGACCTGAGGCTCAAGCACCAGCGAATGGCGGAGAGCGCCCTCGGTTTTTTGCGGGCGACATTCTACCGCTGGGCGCAACTTTGGCCGCGCGTGTGTCCGGAACTGGTTCGGGCGCCGGCGGTTCTTGGGGTCGGGGACTTGCATGTGGAGAACTTCGGGACGTGGCGTGATTCGGAAGGGCGGCTGATATGGGGAGTGAACGATTTCGACGAGGCCTGCCTGCTGCCGTATGCGAACGACCTGGTGCGGCTGGCCGTGAGCGCGCAACTGGCGGTGAGAAAGAATCGTTTGTCATGCGGCCTGGGCGCGCTGTGCGATGCGATATTGGAGGGATACCAACAATCGCTGCGGGAGGGTGGCCGGGCGTTCGTGCTGGCGGAACGTCATGAATGGTTGCGTCAACTCGCCACGAGTGAGTTGCGCGATCCCATACGGTACTGGGCGAGGCTGGGGCAGTTGCGCACGCTCACGTCGGATGTGCCGCCTGACATTCGGGCGGCCTTGCGGCAGGCCTTGCCGGACCGGAACCTGGCGTTTCGGATAGTGCATCGGCAGGCGGGGCTGGGCAGCTTGGGACGGAGGCGGTTCGCGGCGCTGGCCGAATGGCACGGCGGGATGATCGCGCGGGAGGCCAAGGAGTTGAGGGTTTCAGCGTGGCATTGGGAGTTTGAAGGCGCGCGCCGCCTCACCCCGGACGCCTCTGCGCCAAAGGCGCAGAGAAGGACGACGAAGGCCGATGAAGCAGCGAAGCAGGACCGAGGCTCGAGGATCGAGGATGGACTGCACTATGCGGAGGTTATTGGCAAGGCCGTGCGGGTGGCGGACCCGTTCCTGGGACTTCACGGGCACTGGCTCATTCGGCGTTTGGCCCCGGACTGCAGCCGGGTGGAGTTGGAATCTCTGCTTAAGGTGCAGGATGAGCTCAAGCTGCTGCGTGCGATGGGTTGGGAAACGGCAAACGTGCACCTTGGGACGCGGGCGGCCTTGGGAAAAATCAGGCAGGACCTGGCGAACCAGCCGGCAAGGTGGCTGCGCAAGGCCACGGAGGCGATGGCCAAAGCCACAACCCAAGACTGGAAGGAATGGAAGACCAGCCAGTAAGCCAGGGGGTCAGGCGAGCGCCGGCAAGAGGCACGGCCTGGGCGACCTGTCGCGGATCACACCGAATCACCCGGCGTGGTCTTGGAGCTTCGGTGCTGGCGTGCTTCGTCGAGCCGCATGGCTTCGAGCTCACGGCGCACTGGCTCCCAATAGGCGCGATCCACGGCTTGCTCCGCTCGCATCTCCGGTGTCGAGCGCCGGAATCAAGGCAGCCTCGTCGCCGTTGAGCGCGTGCTCCAGCAGTGGGCGAGCTGGGGCCAGCGCGCGGCACTCGGCCCTGAAACGCCGGGCGAGCGCCACCAGTTGAACCGGAGTGCGGCATTCGCTGAGCCAGAAGCGGGTCCAATCCGGCCGCGGCGCGGCGAGGTTCTCATGAACGTGGATGTTCACCAGCAATTCAATGACCGGCCAGTCCTTATTGCGCGCGGTTTTCTTTGACCGCACCAGGTCGGGCACGCTCAACAGGTTGAAGTCGTTGCCCTCCTCATCCACGAACGTCGTCCGGCGCTCCCAGAGCATCTCGAAACGGTCGAGCAACCGCAGCTTCGACATCAGGTCCACGCGCAAGCCCTCCACGCCTGGCGCCCGGCACCGGAAGTGGATGGCGTGGCCCCGGTCGAACAACGCAGGCTCAAATGGCGGCACGGCGATGCGCTCCGCGGCCAGGTCTCGGAGCGCGCAGCGCAAACGCTGGATGTTTGCCGGTTCGGCCAGCAGGGCCAGATCGACATCCTTGCTAACTTGCGCCGCGCCGTAGAAGACGCAGGCCTGCCCGCCCATGAGCAGCGTCTGGACGCCATTCTTCCGGAAAGTAGAAAGGACTGTCAGGATCGGGGTCGGGATCAAGGGTGCCTCCTTGCGCCATGTAGTAGGCGAAGAGCTTTTGGCTTTCACGCCAGCGTTCCAGCGGCGCGAGGGCAATCCACTCCTGCCATTCGTCTGGAAGATCTTCAAACATGCAGGCCGAATCTATTCCCTTCCGGGGGGGTCTGCAATTTTCAATTTGAAAAATGAGTGGCTCAATTTCGTGGTTCTGTGAAACAAATTCAGGCAGGGCGTCACGGCCCTGCCAGGCGATAGAGCCGGGGAGGCTTCCCAAGGGCGCTGAAATCGAAGTAAAGTTCCGTCGTGTTCGTCAGGCGCAGCGTGTCCAGCGTCACCCAGGCGTTGGTGGGGCCGATGGCGTTGATACAATTGATGCGCACAGAGCTGCCGGTCGCCCCGGTCAGAGGAATCAACGTGACCCGGGCGAGGTCCAGGGCCGGCTCAGGCGCGTTGGTCTGCCAGGCGCGGAAAAACCGTTGCGCCGCCAGCAGTGGTGGGAGCTCGAAGCACAATTGCGGCCCGCTGCTGAGGGTCAGGTTCGAAAAGGAGAGCCACCGCGAAGCAGCCCCGGCCAGGCTGTCGGCCTGCTCGAGGTGCAGAAAGCTGCCAGTGCCGCCCGTCAAACGGAGGGCGGGAGCGACCCTTCTCTGGACTGGAGAGATGACACTCAGCGCTGCCGGTGCGCTGGTCACGGCCCCGCATGGATTGCTGACGACGACGGTGTAAGCGCCGCAGCGGCCGGACTGCACATTGGCGAGTGTTAAAAAGGAGTTGGTGGTAGCGCTGGTCAGAGCGTTCGTGCCGTTGAACCACCACTGGTACGTGGTCGGTTGCATGCCTTCCGCTTCCGCGTAGAATAGAATCGTGGAGCCTTGTTCGGCGGTTTGGCTTTGCGGCGGAGTCACCAGGTTTGGCAGGGCAAAGTCGCCCTGGAGCCGGGCGACATAACTGCGCGGAGTGCCGTTGATGGTCGTGAAAGCGCCGCCCACCAGTATCCGGCCATCGGCCTGCCGGCCAACGGACCACACCGTGCCATCGGCCGCGGCCAGGAACGAGTTGTCCAGCGAGCCGTCGGGCTTGAGTCTGGCCAGGTTGGTTTGGGAAACCCCGTTCAAGCTCGAGAACCCGCCGCCGACCAGGATTTTACCGTCGCTTTGGACCGCCAGGGAGTCCACGCCGGTGTTCGGTCCGCCGATCGCTATGAAAGCAGTGTCCAGCGAACCATCCGTATTAAGCCGGGCGAGGCCGTTCCGCGCCACTCCGTTGACTGACGAAAACCCTCCCCCGATGAGGATCTTGCCGTCGCCCTGGACTGCGATCGAATCAACTTCTCGATCGGTCCCGGAACCGCCGTTGAAGGAGCTGTCCAGCGAGCCGTTGGCGTTGAGGCGCGCGAGATGATTGCAGGCTACGCCATTGACGGTGGTGAACTGGCCCCCGAGGAGCACTTTTCCATCGCTTTGGAGGGCCAGGCACATTACCCCCGTCCAGCCGGTCATGCTGCTGGCAAACGTGGTGTCCACCGAGCCGTCGGCATTGAGCCGGGCCAGGTTATTGGCCCGGCCATATCCTCCGGCCAGGATCTTCCCGTCCCCTTGCAGCGCCAGGGCATGGACAGAGCCGCCCAGGTCATTGGTGAACGAGGTGTCCAGGGTCCCGTCCGCGTTGAGCCGGGCTACGCCCAGGCGCGGCACCCCGTTGACGGTGCTGAATTCCCCCCCAATGAGGATGCGGCCGTCATCCTGGACGACCAGGGACAAAACGGCCCGGTCCGCTCCCGCCAGGCCCCCCAGGAAGCTATTGTCCAGCGAGCCATCCGGCAGGAGCCGCGCCACGCAGCCGCGCGGCACCCCGCTGACGGAGACAAACTGTCCGCCGATCAGGACCCGTCCGTCGGGTTGGGCCGCCACGCGCAGGATCTGGTCCAAAGGCCCGGTTGGACCAGTGTTGAAGGTGCCGTCGAGCGAACCGTTGGCGTTGAGCCGGCAGAAGTAGTCAACGATGGCGGCGCTGCTGGTGTACTGAAAGCCTCCGCCGACGAACATCTTGCCATCGGGCCGCGGGAGCAGGCACCAGACGCCCAGGTCCCCGCGTGCCTCCACGTCAACGGCGAAAGACGCGTTCAGGCTTCCATCGGCGTTGAGCCGGGCCAGCCAGGTGCGGAGCGTGTCGCCGAGGGCCTCGTAGGTCGCTCCCACCAGGATTTTGCCGTCCGCCTGCAGTGCCACGATCGGCCAGGCGCCCCATGCAAGGGCGAAGTTGACCAGGAAGGAATCATCCAGCGTGCCATCGCCATTCAACCGGGCCAGGGTCTTTCGCGCCACGCCATTGACCGAGTTGAAGTGCCCGCCAATGACCACCTTGCCGTTGTCCTGGAGTGCCAAGCCGGTGACCTCACTCGGCACGCCCGGCGGATTGTCAATCAGCGGCCCTGCCAGCCCGTGAAGGAAGGAGTCATCCAGCGTGCCGTTGGCGTTGAGCCGCGCCGGATTCGTGCGCGCTACCCCGTTGACGAACGAGAACGATCCGCAGAGCAGAATCTTGCCGTCCCTCTGCACGGATAGGCACTCAACAGGCCGATCTGCGTTCGACGGGCTCACTAGACTCGCCTGGAACGAACCATCCAGTGTCCCGTCGGGATTGAGCCGGGCCAGGTTCGTTTGGGCCGCTCCGTTGACTGAGGTAAAACCACCTGCGATCAGGATCTTCCCGTCGCTTTGCAGTTGGCACACGCTCCAAACTGGCGGCCCATTCGGTCCGGCTAGAGCGGGGTGGAACGTAGCGTCCACTGTGCCATCGGCATTGAGGCGTGCCAAGTTGGTTTGGACTACGCCGCCGACCGAGATAAACCCGCCCGCAACCAGGAGCTTCCCGTCGGTTTGCACCGCCAGGGACGAAACATAGGCCCCGAAGCATCGGCCGCCGTCAGGTCCGCCAGAAACGAGTCATCCACCGAGCCGTCCGCATTGAGCCGCGCCAAACCGCCGCGCGCCTCACCGTGAACGGTCGTAAACCACCCGCCAATCAGCACCTTGCCATCGGCTTGAACTGCCGCCGCGCGGATACCCGCGTTCCCTCCCGCCAGGTTGATGCCCGACCCGGGGTCGAACGACAAATCCAGGTCCCCGGGCGCGGCGACTGCCGGAGATCGGCTCACGGCCAACATCAGGCCGATGCAGCAGGCTAGAGAGATTGTCTTCATAGGACTCGTGAGTTTGCTGCAGACGGGGTCGGGCGCCGAACGTGGGTATAAAATCTGGATTAGCGAGCCGTCAGTGCATGCTCGCCCAAAGCGGATCTCCCAATTTCCACTGCCCATTCCATAACAGACTGGCTACCCGACAGGCTCGCCTTGAAACCAGCAAACCCCGATGGCCCCTCGATCGTCTCCGTTCCGATTTAATCACAAAACCAAGGGGGTGTCGAGAATAATATCTTCGCCGGTGGTTGGAGACATGCCTCTAACCGCCCATCTGCAACCGCGGCGCTATCCACTCTATCGCCTATTGGCCAAACGGCCAGACAATCTATCGGGCCTTCCGCGGCTTGCCCTCTGCCAGTGCGGCATCAAATCTGGAACCGAGGCCCCGGAGCAGACATCCGGCAGCCCGTCCACACTGCTCGGGAGCTTGAAACCCGCGTGGTTTCCGCCATGATGCGGCCATGAAACCTGAGTTGCGGTTCTGCTTCTTGGCGTGGCTGGTATGGGATCTGTCTGGCAGCGCTGGCACGGGTGGGGCAGCCGAGCCTGCCCTGGGTCCGCGGAACCCCCCGGCCGAGGCCGTGCGCTGGCTTGGTCAACAAGAAGGCAAGGTGTCCCCCCGTGACGCGGACCTGTTGCGCCGGGCCCAGGAGACCCTCTATGCGAACATCCTCGACGGGCAATGGCGTCCTCTCCGCGGCATCAGCCCGTCGCCGTTCCGATATTGTGGCGTTTGGAACTGGGACGCAGCCTTTCACGCCCTGGCGCTGTGCCGGTGGGACACCCAATTGGCCCGCGAGCAGGTCCGCATCTTCCTGGACCACCAATTGCCCACGGGCGGATTCATTGACGTGATTTGGGAAAAAGAGGGGGTGGTGGACGCCTTCGGCAAACCGCCGGTGCTGCCTTGGGTTTGCGCCGTCATGGACCGCCGGCGCCCAGACCTCGAGTACCTCAAACAGGTCTATCGGAAATTCGTCGCCAACGCCCGTTTTTGGGAGCGCGAGCGCGGGGGAACCGGCGAGGGTCTCTTTCATTACGGCGGCAGCACTCCCAATTGCGAGGCGGGCTGGGACGACTCGGTCCGTTGGGACGAGGGCTGCGATAATCTTTGGACCATTGATCTCAACTGCTACATGGTTATGGCCTATCGCGCACTGGCCTACATGGCCGGGCGCCAGTCCTTGTCCGAGGCGGAGCGGGAATGGCTGGCCAAAGCCGATGCCCTGGGTAGCCGCATCAACGAGGAACTCTGGGACGAAAGTGCCAAGGCCTACGTGGACCGCAATCGCGCCACCAAATGGTTCAGCCCGGTTTTGACCCCCGCCTCGTTCATGCCGCTCTATGTCGCCATCGCCACGCCGGACCGGGCCAAGGCGATGCATGAATTGGCCCGCGACCCGAAAAAGTTTTTCCCAGGATTCCCCTGTGTCGCTTATGACAATCCCAAGTACCGAAGCCAGGCCTATTGGCGCGGTCCAACGTGGCTAAATATCAACTACTTCGCCTTGAAGGGTTTGCAACGGTATGGGTTCGACCAGACCGCGCAGGCCTGTCGAGAGCAATTGCTGGCTTGGTGCCACCAGAACCGGGACCACCTCTGGGAGTACGATGATTCCAAGTCCGGGAAGGGCGAAGGCATCCACCAATACGGATGGACTGCCGCCTTCGTCATCGAGTTCATTGTGAATTGGAATGCGGTTGAGGACCTTTGATTGAAGCAAAAGCAAAAGCAAGAAAGAGCAAGATCAAGTGTCTATCCTCACTTATTTGAACAAGGGCAGAGCTACCTCAGGTTTTGTGGACAGTCCCGGCTCGGACATAACTTTTGCATGTTGGCCAAGGTCTGTTCGGCTCCCGTCAATGGCATCGAGGCGTACCCGGTTGAGGTGGAGGTGAACGCCGGGTATGGCGACACGATCATTGTGATTGTCGGGCTGCCCGATGCCGCCGTCAAAGAATCCCGCGACCGGGTCATGACCGCCCTCATCAACTCCGGCTTCAATTTCACTTTCGGCCGCACCACCATCAACCTGGCCCCGGCCGACGTGAAAAAAGAGGGGCCGAGCTTCGACTTGCCCATCGCCTTGCGCGCGCGGGCGGAAGGCAAGGTTGGGGTTTTGGTGCCCCCGGAGGACGCCGCCTATTTCAGCGTCTGTTCGGCAAGAATCTTTTCGAACACCTCATAGATCGTGGATCGCGGTCCTGCGGCCACCAAGGTTAGCGCGGGACCCTGGGTCGTGCCGCTGACGCTGTAGATCACCCGGTAAATGCGAACCCGCAACCGACAGTAGCCGTGGAGTTGGCCTTCCAGCGTCCGCAGGTCCAAGCCGGCGGTTTTGCCCTGAGCCAGCTTTTTGATCGCCTGCCGGAGCGCCTGGCGTGGCTCGGGCGCCAGCGACTTTATGAACGCCTCGGCTTGAGGCATCCAGAGCGTTTTATATTTCATCCGGTTCGAACGGCTTGGGTTCGATCCTGCCGGATTCATAGTCCCGGATTGACCTCATTGCGCCTTTGTCCCCCATGATCTCCAGGGTCTCCAGAATCGCCTCCATCCGCTCTCTGGAGACCACAAACGCCACCGTGCGGCCGTGGCGGCAAACGGCGACGCTCCCGTTTCGTTCGGCACGCTTGACCACCTGGGGCGCCTGGTCCTGAAGCTCACTGATACTTACAGTAGAATTCATTCCGATTCTCAGTACGACAACCGCTCCCGTTTGTCAACGCCCATCATGGGCCGAACTGGACAAACTGGGGGGAGCGCGACTTGCCGCGGCGGCCCAAGGGCGATTTGCTCGCGCTTCCGGGCAAGGGAGCGGACGACGACTTGTTGCGCGGTTTTATTCATAAACATCGTTCCAATTGCCGATTCTGCGAACCACCATAACACCGCCCTCCACGTCAAACAGATTATGCAGAATGACTGCGGACAACCATTTTATTGATGATGCGGGAGCTGATCCCGGTTGCGCTCGTTTCTCCAGAAGGCCATGCAGGTCGCCGACAACGTGGTCTTCATCGGGCTGGCCCCCGCGTGGTTCGTCCGGGCTCGCCAGGAGGACATGCGGCAGGCGCGCTTCGCCCTGGTGGAGCGATGCGCCCTGCCCATCCCGCCCGACTGGCCCCAGTTCGGCATCGAGCTCCCGTGTGTCCCTTTCACACCAGGCCAATCGCAAGGAGAGTTACAACGCCCGATCATCCGCGTGAGAACCAGCCTTCTTCCGCGCGGACCTGGGTGCGCGTGGGCGATTGACGTTATGGTGCTTTGATGATATGATGCCGCACATGAGAACGACCCTGACGTTGGATAACGATGCGTTCCAAGCGGCCAAGGCCAAAGCGGCCCATGAGAACATGTCTTTAGGCAAAGCGGTCTCGGAGCTCATCCTGCAAGGCTTGAGGAGAACCTCCCCCAAAACCGCGCCCTCGGCCGTATTCCATTCCGAGGGGGGGACTTACACTTCCAAGGAAGTCGAGGAGGCCCTGGATGATGAATAATTCGCTGCTCGACGCCAACACCCTGATAGCGGCTTTCGATGGGAGTCACGCGGACCACCGGCGCGCGCATCGGTTCGTCTCGGGCCTGAGCGAGTTTTATACGTCGCCGCAGACTCAGGGTGCGTTCTTGCGTTTCTTTACGCGACCCTGGACAGACACCGTCGGCAATCGGCGCCCGCCACGCATGAGCACCGGCGAGGCGCTGAGTCACTTGAAGTCAATTCTTGCCTTGTCCGCGCATCGCTTCTTACCCGACGATCTTCCTTTCGAGAAAGTCTCGATGCGTTCTCTGAGCGGATTCAAACAGTGGAACGATGCCTACTTGATCGCCCTGGCCGCCAAGCATGGACTCAGCTTGGCCACGCTCGAACGAAAGCTCGACAACATGGACGACCCCAAATCGCCGGTTGTCCGTGCCGTTGCCTAACCAGGACACTCGCGATCTGCATGCCCAGTCGCCCGAAGCGGAAAGAAGCACCACAAGCGGGCTGGGGCCGCCGCTGGCGGCGATCTCCAGGGCGCGCTTGACCGTTGAGTTCTGACACTTCGGACGCGGGGGTCATCGTCACCACCAGACCCGAATTGCACGAAATGCGCATGGACAAACGCCTGCGAGAGGCTGCCAGCCTGCTCGGTTTTCCACTTTTCCGATGTGAAGCCCCAGGATTTCAGCAAGTCCAATTCGCCGCGGGCAAATGCCTCAGACACACCGTTGCTTGGCTCTCGACACCGTTCCAAACTATGGTTTGACCCGGCGCACGGTGGCGAGGCCCTGAGGCGGGCCGTTCGCATTTTTTGCCGGGGTTTTGGATTGCATCGCCTCGCCGGGGAGATACCCTCAAATCCGTATGAGCTATAGAATGCGCGATTTCAGCGCTGGTCTGGCGCTGATTTCCCAGCGCCTGTCGCTTCCCGTGATTATCACCCTCCTTTCGGGTTCGGCGGCCTGCCGGGCGCAATCTAGAATAATTCGGGTGCTCGCCGATTTCCCCACGATCCAGGCTGCCTTGGACAATGCCAGCACCAGCTCGATAGACACAGTGCTCGTCAATCCGGGGGTCTATAACGAGCCCGTCAGCTTCGGGAACAAGGATGTTCGCTTGGTCAGCGCCGCCGGGCCCTCGGTGACGTCCATTGAGGGTCCCGCAGCATCGTTCGCCCTGGTTAGCTTTGGCTCGGTCACAACCAACGCGCTTTTGTGCGGCTTCACGCTCACTAACAGCAATACCGGCATCTGGTTTTCATCTCTCCAGGGCACGCCCCTGATCGTATCAAACGTCATCGTCAATTGCAGCGCCGGAGTGCTGATTAACTCGGGCGAGAACTCGCCGACCATCCTCAGCAACCGCATTCTCTCATGCACGTCGCAAGGGATCGCTGTGTCGGCGGAGGGCGCCCCGCTCATCGAGGGGAACTTCTTCCAGGGCAACCAGGAGGCAATTAGCCTATCCTTCGTCTGCCTGGCGACCATCCGTAATAACACAATCCGCGACACCGGCGGGGATGCCATCAATATGAACGGCCCGTGGAACGCTTACATCGTTCAAAACCAGATCTTCAATAGCGCCGGCAACGGGATCGCAGCTTTTGTAGGCTACGACGCACCAGGCCCTTGGATCCTCAACAACACGATTGTCGGCAACGGCCTCGCAAGCGGCGAGGGGATTGCGCTGACGGGCTACCCCGCGAACGCCAGAATCCTCAATAATATCGTGGTGGGGGCGTATGGGATTGGGTGCGACGGCTATGCCGGGAGTTTCCCGACTTTGGTCTGCAACGACGTCTTTTCCAGGAATGGCGAGGCATACGTCTGGCCCATCATTGATCAGACCGGGACCAACGGCAACATTTCGGCCGACCCGTACTTTGTCTGCGAACCAAGCCAGGACTTCCACATTGCCGCGGGCTCGCCCTGCATCGGTGCCGGCACCAACGTCGGCCCGCTCCTGCCGGCAACCGACTTCGACGGGAACCCGCGCATTGGTACCGGCCAAACGAACGGCGCGGTCGCGGTTGATCTCGGCGCCTTCGCGTTCGGTGGCTCCTCCGCCCCGAGCCCCTGCCCGTTCTTGTTTTGCCCGTCGAACATGGTGGTAGTGGCCCCCGCAGGTCAGGCTTCGGCCGTGGTCAAGTATGCCGCCCCCTTTGCCACGCCAGGGGCGGTTGTTAGCAACACACCTCCTTCCGGATCGGTCTTTGACGCTGGCAACAACACCGTGGCCGTCTCCGCAGCCTTTGGCACCAACGTCCTGAATTGCGGCTTCACCATCACCGTCCTGACCGCGAGCGATTTTGGCGTCGCCCTCAACGCTACCAACGTGGGTTTGGCGACTACGGGGGATAGCCCTTGGCTGGTGGAGACTGCCGAAACGCATGACGGCATTGCAGCGGCCCAAAGCGGCGCAATCTCCAACGCTCAGGCATCGATTCTCTACACGGTTCTCGAGGGGCCGGGGACGTTGAGCTTCTGGTGGAGCGTGTCCTCCAACCCGGGTCACGGTGTTCTCTCGCTGGTAGCCGACGGGCTGACCAGCGCGGCCATCTCCGGGAGCGTGGGCTGGGAGCAACAGAACGTTGATCTCGGCCCGGGAACTCACTTGGTCGAGTGGATCTACAGTAAAGACGCGAGCCCTAGCGTGGGGAGCGACGCAGGCTGGCTCGACCAGGTCGCCTACACCGGCGGTGCGGGCCCGCTCCGCGTGTATTGCCCGTCAAACATCGCCGTCACGGTCCCACCCGGCCAGCTCTCCGTGCCAGTCGAATACCCCGCGCCTCTCGCCACGCCGGGAGCAACAGTC
Source organism: uncultured bacterium (assembly GCA_963713735.1). Lineage (GTDB taxonomy): Bacteria > Verrucomicrobiota > Verrucomicrobiia > Limisphaerales > UBA8199 > CAVQND01. The sequence continues at coordinate 254,170 of CAVQND010000026.1, read as the reverse complement.
ACCACTTCGCCCGCTTCTGGTTCGGCCTTCCCCTTGGGCGAGACCAGCGTGGCCGTAACAGCTTCCGAGGGTACCAATGTTGACAGTTGCGCGTTCACGGTCATGATCCTGACGACGAACGATTTTGGCCGCGCTCTTAACGCCACCAACCTGAGCTGGAGCACGACGGGAGACAGCCTTTGGTCCGTGGAGACTGCCGAAACGCATGACGGTGTTGCAGCGGCCCAAAGTGGACTTGTGTCCCAAGGCCAGTCGTCCTCGCTTTACACGGCCCTCCTTGGTCCGGGCACTCTGGACTTTTATTGGTATGAGCCGGACTGCCTATATGGACTGGCGTTGACCATCGACGGCGTAACGCAGGAAAGCATCAGCTGTACTTCAGACTGGCAGAGACAGACGGTTGAGATCGGTCCAGGAATACATGTGGCGGAGTGGACTGTAACCGTGACGGGCAGCGGTGTTTGGTGGCAGGATGTGGGTTGGCTGGACGAAGTCTCCTACAACGGCCCGGCAGGCTCGTGGGGTCTCTATTGCCCATCGAACCTCACGGTTGTCGCACCTCCTGGCCAACCGTCGGCGACGGTCAATTATATTGGCCCAATCGCCACCGCCTCAAGTGTGACGGTCGCCACGTCGCACACTTCCGGGTCGGCATTTCCCGTGGGCGACACGACCGTCTCCGTCGTGGCTTCTGACGGGACCAACACGGACAGTTGTGCCTTTACAGTTACAGTCCTAGCGTGGGATGATTTTGCCCGAGCCCTGGGCACGACAAACTTGGCCTGGGGTACCGGGGGCGATGTGCCCTGGTTCGTGGAGACGGCAGAGACCTATGGAGGCATCGCGGCAGCCCAAAGCGGCGGAGTTTCGGCCGGTCAAGCATCCACCCTCTATACGGTCCTCCTTGGTCCGGGGGAATTGAGCTTTTGGTGGGCCGCGGCGTCCTGGTGGGATCGCAGTTTTCTCTCGGTGAAAGTCAACGGCGTAACCAACGCAGCCACGTCCCCTGGACTCCATCCCTTTTGGCAATCACAGCAAGTTGACCTCGGCCCGGGAACGCACCTGGTTGAATGGACATTCGCCATGGATCCGCGTGGGGAGCCGGGCCCGGACGCTGGTTGGCTCGCCCAAGTGGCGTACACCGGTCGGGCCGGCCCGCTCAGCGTGTTTTGTCCGCCCGACATCGCCGTGATGGCGGCCCCGGGCCAGGCCTCCGCCACGGTCAACTACGCCGCGCCGCTCGCCACGCCAGGAGCAACACTCACCACCTCGCCAACCTCCGGTTCGGCCTTTCCCGTGGGCGACACCACCGTGGCGGTCACGGCTGCTGAGGGCACCAATGTCGACAGTTGCGCGTTCACGGTGAGTGTCTTGACAACGAATGATTTTACGCGAGCCTTGGGCGCAACGAACATCACGTGGATGACCAGCGGCGAGGCCTCTTGGTTCGTCGAGACCGCTGTGACCCATGACGGTCTGGCCGCGGTCCAAAGCGGCGCGATTACGAACGATGAGACCTCCGCACTTCAGACCACGTTCATTGGCCCCGGAGTGTTGACTTTCTGGTGGGAGGTTTCCTCAGCGGCGAATCACGACTTTCTTTCCTTGGTAATCAACGGCGCCACCAACGCTTCGATCTCCGGCGACGTGGATTGGCAGCCACAGACAGTCTATCTCGGCTCGGGGACGCAGCTCCTCGAGTGGACGTATTCAAAGGGCGCCAGCGGGAACGCCGGCTGGGACGCTGGCTGGCTCGACCAGGTCAGCTATACGCCGGGACCGGCAGCTCCCCTGATCATCGCGCAGCCCGCCAGCCTCGCGGTAGCCCCCGGCCTGACGGCGGCGTTTTCGCTAACCGCCGCCGGCACTCCGCCGCTGAGCTACCAATGGCGGTTCAACGGACAGAACATTGATGGCGCGACCAACGCCACTCTGGTCATTTCGAATGTCCAGGCATCGAGCTTCGGGACTTACAGCGTGCTAGCCGCGAACCAAGTGGGAACGGCCCTCAGCGCCGATGCGACGCTCACGCTGACCGAGGTTCTGGCTTGGGGCGTGGATAGCTTCGGCCAGACCAATGTCCCGCCCAACCTAACCAACGTGATTGCCATCGCGGGCGGCTGGCACCATAGCGCGGCCGTTAAGGCGGACGGGACGGTTGTCGCTTGGGGCGACAATAACGCGGGCCAGACCAATGTGCCGTCCAATCTGACCAATGCCGTGGCCATCTCTTCCCGCAGCGGAGACCACATCATGGCCTTGCGGGCGGACGGGAGGGTCGTGGTTTGGGGTGACAATTCGCATGGCCAGACCAACGTGCCAGCGGGGTTGAGCAATGTCGTGGCCATTGCCGCGGGCGGCTACCAATGCCTGGTCCTGAGGGCGGACGGCACCGCCGTTGCCTGGGGCTACGTTCCAACGGTCCCGGCCGGGCTGAGCAACATCGTCGCCATCGCCGCCGGGCGACAGCGCCAACCTGTTTCTGCTTGACGAGGGGACCGTGGCCGCCGCCGGAACAAGCCTCCCAGCCGGGCTGAGCAATATCGTGGCCATTGCCGCCGGTGGCCTGCACAACTTGGCGCTCCGGGCCGACGGGACGATCTCGGGCTGGGGCGACAACTCGAAGGGCCAGATTAACGTGCCCCCCGGCCTGACCAACGCCGTGGCCATCGCCGCCGGAGATTATCACAGCCTTGCGCTCAGGGCCGACGGAACCGTAGCGGTCTGGGGTGCCTACGCCGACGACCGGCTGATTAACTCTCCGGTCTTCTTTTCGGCGGCGGCGCTTCCTGGCCTGACCAATGTGGTTGCCGCCGCCGCCGGATCGGACCATGACCTGGCGCTTTTCGGCAATGGGCCGCCGCCCGAGTTCACGCTCCTGAACGCGTCCGTTGCCAGCGGCGGTTTCACTGTCTCGGTGCCGACCCGGAGTGGACGGGCCTATCGGCTCGAGTACAAGAACGCGCTGAGCGACGCGGCCTGGACGCCGTTTCCATTGATCGCTGGCAACGGCCGCACACAGCTCTTGAGCGATACCACCGCCGCAGGCGCCCAGCGGTTTTACCGCGTCCGCGGTTGGTAGTGCCGGGCCGAGCTTGGCGCAAGAGCCGGAATTCGGCATTGCCCTCTGCTCCGGCCTGCGTCGTAGCATTCGCATGTTGGCCAAAGTCTGTTCAGCAGCGGTGAATAGCATCGAAGCATATCCGGTCGAAGTGGAGGTCAACGCCGGGTACGGTGACACGATCATTGTGATTGTCGGGCTGCCCGATGCCGCCGTCAAAGAATCCCGCGACCGGGTCATGACCGCCCTCATCAACTCCGGCTTCAATTTCACTTTCGGCCGCACCATCGCCGACCTAGCCGGGTCGGAGAACCTCCTCAGCAACCACATCTCCAAGGCCATCCAGTACCGCTCCCTGGATCGGCAGTTGTGGACCTGAGGCAAGGTGCGTAGCCCGTTCGAAGACCGGGCTAACCTCCCAGCTCCGATCATGGGAACGGGGCGCGGAACTTGATTCGGCGAACGCCAGGCTGTAGTGTCCCTGCGTATGAACTACGCCATTGTGCTGGAGCGCGTCGAGGATGAGGAATTCCCTCCGGGATATTACTACGCGCACATTCCCTCATTGGGGCTGACAACTCACGGATTAGGGATTGGGGGGGCGCGCCAGGCGGCGGGCGAGTTATTGCAGCAGTGGATCGCCGAAAAGCGCGCTCATCACGAATCGGTCCCGTCGCCGAGCGAGTTTTTCGTCTCGACCGTAGAGGTGCCCGACGATGCCCTGCAAAGCACGTGAGGTGTTGGCCCGACTGCAACGCGGCGGATTTGCGGTTCGGCGACAATCGGGCTCGCACATCGTATTACGGCATCCTGATGGCCGCCAAACCTACGTGGCGATCCACATCGGCATCTGGCAACTGGCCGAGAGCTTCCGCTCCAATTGAGCGGCTTGAACCAGGGGCAGGCTGGAAACGGCCTGCCCTCCTCTTTCACAGCTTTCCGAGAGCCGGAAGGGCGAATGAGTCTGAAAGCGGCATGGTGGTTCGCGGGCGCCCGTTTTCTGAACGGCGTCGCGGCGCCACTCAGATCAAAGCCGAAAAGATCAAACGTGCTGGGCTCAGCTTCGCCGGAGGACCACGGCGCTTTCGTAAAGCCTCGCAGTGGTCCTGGCCCCCTGTCTTACAGAGGAGGCCACGATGCTGGCGCCGACGCGCTTCTGGCGGACGATGTGGATGCTCTCGACAATGAAACCGTGGCGCGATGCCAGGTCCGCCAAAATGTTGTCTATCGGAATCTCGACGCCCTGCAAGATGGAGTTGCCGACCACGACAATCGCGCGGGCCTGCGGCTTGAGGAGTTGGCTGGCAACATGGCAAAAGCGATTTGTGTCATTGAAATAACTGGCAGCGTAATTCGCCCAACCGCGCCCGCCATCGGACCCGCGCTCGACGCCCACACGCCGGATTTCGGCCAGCAGGCCCTCCAGACCAGGGTGGTCGAAATCCAGCGGCACTCCCTCGAGCGCGCGCACGGTTTGCCAGTACTTGCCAAAGTTTTGGTCTTCCAGGCGCTTAAGTTCGCCCGGCTGGCTCACGAACCCGAGCCAAAAAAGCTGCGGCCGGGTGTTGCGGACGTAGTGATAGTTATTCAGGTACGGCGGCGACGTGACGAGCAGATCGACCGATGCGGGCTGCATATACCGCAGCGCATTCAGAAAGTTGTCTGGAACCACGCGCCCCTGCGGCCTCCGGGCAAAACGGCCCAACTCCTCGCGAAACCAGGCAACATCCGATTTCATGGCCAGCAGCTTTGTCACGATGGATTCGGCGACGGGGGCGTCGTCTTGAGTCGGCTTTCCCGCAGCGGGACGGGATGAGAGGCTCGGTTCGTATGAGTAGTTCGAGAGGTTGACCATCACCGACCCAAATGCGATCGAGAAAAGGTCCTGGATTGGCGGAACGGGCAAGGGCCGAATGAAGCCCAGTGCCCTGAGGACTTTTGCGTGAGCCTGGGGACCAAAAAATGGGATACGGCTGCGGAAATGCTCCGGCGCGGCGGCGGAGCCGGCGTCACCCAGCGGCCGCCGCATGTGCTGCTCGAATTTGCGAATGTAAGTATTGACCTGCGATGGCGAGAGCGCCGCGGCTTCGCATTTGGCCCTGGCGGCCAGCGCGGGATAGGGATTGACTTCAAAACCGACCGCATCGTGCCCGCAACGCATGGCCTCGATCAGGGTCGTTCCCACCCCGCAAAACGGGTCGAGCACCACGGCCATGCTGGCGGGGTTCGCCGGCAAGTAGCGGGCGAATGCATCCCGCACAAACTCCGCCGAAAAGCCGGCTATCCAGGGAACCCAACGGTGAATGGGCCGCTGTTTGTTGTCGCTGAAGGCAGAATCAGCAAAACCCCCGTTCAGCTTCAATGCGCGAACCCTCCGCTTGGACGCGGGGCACTGCGATCTGCCGGACTTAATGTCCATGTAATGAAAGCTACGGCGCCAAATGCCGCGCCAGATTTGCCATCGCCGCGCCAGCCCACTCCTCATGTTCGGCATCCGGCGCCGCGTCGTCCTCGGCCGGCAGCAAACGAGCGACCACCTTTTGGCCGCGTGCAATGACGAACTGCTCGCCCCGCTCAACCGCCGCCAGCAGCGTGGCCGCGCTTTTTTGGAATTCTTCTACCGTGGCCCGGCTCATATTCGCAAGCCTGGGCTGGTTTCAGCGCCAAATCAACTTAACTCTCGCGCTGCGCAAGAGGCTTTTCAGGGAGGACCGAACGAAGGGGATCGGGCGTGGAACTCACCTCCACGGTCCCGTCAGCGTGAACGTGGCCCAGAAATAGGGATTCGAGAAATCTCCCGAATGCAGGAGCGCGAGCTGAACTCCACGCCAGGCCTGCACGCGCGGTTGGCCTGAGCGCCACCGCCGGATGAACTCCGTCATCAGCCGGAACGGAGCCCGGCGAAGCCAGCCAGAGCCTTAGCCAACTCGTGAATCTCTTGCGGCAAGTCCTCCGGCTTTAGCATCTCCGCCAGTTTTAGGTCAGAGAACTGGCCCCAGCCCTTATCCTGAAGCCACCGCTTTACGCCCGGCAGCACGATATCCTTGGCGTCGGCCAGGGCAAGTTTTTCCGAGGACCAGTGCTGGTCAAGGAATTCGCGCGCCATCCGCGCCATCGTCGCGGCGTCCCAAGGCTCCTTGTCGCGGCGGCGGATTTCGTCGAGGGCCTGTACCATGTGGTCGTTTGCCGAATTGCGCGATGCCTCCAGCAGCCGTTCGAACTCGGCACTGAGCAGCCTCTCATCGAATGTCGTTTGCTGGCCCGCGCCACCTATCAGCCGCGCTATGGTGGGCAGATGGAGCAGGTAATTCTCGATCTCTGTACGACGCCATATATGCCACCGGATATGATCTGCCGGCAGCGAAGCTTCCAACCTCTCCGGATCGGGATGATAATCGCGGTCAGCGATTGCGAACATTTCGAGCGTCGGGCCTGTGACGGCAATCATTTGCTGCAGCAGCCCGCGGAGTCGAGCCATGTCGTGCTGCTTCCACGGGTTGCCCTTGGCGAAGCAGAAGGCCACCCGCCGCTCGATCTGTTGCCACACGTTCTGGCCGACGCACTTGGCGCAAAACAGCGAGACAATATCTCGGTCGGCGCGATCTTCCACGACTACCACGCGACGGTACGCCTGAATCATCGTCAACTGGGATGGATCGAGCGAGCCGAGCCGGTCCAACGTGTCATAGACGTCGAATGCCACGGCGAGCCGCGCGGGCTCTCCGCGATCCAGCGCCAGGATGTTTTCCGGGCTGAGACGCGTGATCATTTCGCGGGAATGGGTGGCCATGAGGACCTGTTTGCCCTGCTCGACCAAACGCCGGAGCTCGCTCAACAGGACCCCCTGCAGGGAACCGTGAAGATGCACATCTGGTTCATCCAGCAGAATGACGCTGGGGCGTTTAAGGAGCACGAAACCGAAAAGATAAAGGAACTGCTGGAATCCACTCCCGGCTGAAAAGATGTCGAAATCCTTGGGGCGGTCCTGTTCGTGATAGGTGACCGTGATATAACGATCCGTGACCTCGTCCCAGCGGATTTCCATGTCCTTCAAGGCGGGAAAGCTGCGCCGCAGGATCTCAGTCAGGCTGTCGAGATGGCCGTGGTTCTTGATTTCCAGCAGCAGGTTCCTGATTACGGTGTGGACGCGGCCGCGCCCCAGCTCGTCTTCAATGGCCGCCGAGAGTCTGCGTTCCTCCCGGGGCAGGAACATCGAGAATACCGGCAAGTAAGCCATGCGGAACTCCAGGAGTTGTACCAGGGCCTCCTGGGAGCCGTCGGAAGGCTCGATGGAAACACCGAAGCGGTTGAAGTCGAGCTTCACCGTCGCCGTTACCTTCAAACCGGTGTCGAAGGCAACGGTGACCCGGATGCGGCGTTGTTTGCCACCCTGCATAGTCTTCCGGTCGGTCCAAATGTCCATCGGATTGGAAACGGGAAGGACGTAGAAATCCTCCGGGGCGATCGTCCGGTTGCGTAACTCGATGCGGCCACGGCCTTCAATGCCGCCATTGGGGCGCTCGGTCTCACCATTGCGCCGCTGCAAAGAATGGTGCGTGCAAAAGTCAAAGAGCGCCAGGGCCTGCAGCAAGGTCGTCTTGCCGGAGTTGTTGGCGCCAACCAGACAGTCAAAGTCACGCAGGTCCACTTGAACGGACTCGAACCGCTTGAAATTCTCGATGATGACTCTATTAACCCGCATGTGCACCAATTTGAACCAAATGCATTTCTGCCGCCAGCAATTTAGCGAAGAAATGGACAGTGAACACTACTTAAAACTCATCAAATGGCCCCAGGCCCTCAACACCGTACAGCTTTTCGGCTTCCCAATTCACCGCCAGTTCAAGGCCCGCCAGACAATCGGCGGCGGTGAGGAGAAGTTTGAGCTGCGCCGAGGGGCGTAGGTAGGCCGGGGCGGAAGACGTCAGTTGTTCGGAGACGTCGCGGACAAAAGCAACCACGTCATTCGCCGGGGAGCGGTTTCTTCCGGAACTCATTCGCGGTTATGAGTATCTGCATATAGCCCCGGGAAGCAAGTTTTCTGTTTTTCACTTCTGGAGGCTGGTCCGCCGGTGCCGGCGGCGCCCGCCGCCGTTTTCAGATTTGCTCGGTGGAACAGCCTTCACCCCCTTCACCGCAAACCGCGGCGGGTTTCTTACAACTTTCTTGGACCGCTGATTACGGGTATGTGCGGATGCGGGCAGGGCCAGTGACAAAGTCTGTCGAGCCGTCTTGGGCAGGCCACTTTGGAGTGCGGTGGCAAGCGGAGCGCGACACCGCTTTGGCTCCGGCAGCCTCTGGCGATCTTGGACGTCCCGGGTGGCCCAAAGCGCCGTCGCCGCTTCGCTCTGCCGGCGCACTCCAAAAGAACACTTTGTCAACGGCCCTGCGGAAGCGGGCCGAGGCGGCGATATTGGCTTGCAGTCACGCGCCACTGGGCGGATAATGTAGCGCATCGGCATGAAGGCGAAAAGCGACAGACCTCGCAAGCGGATCCAACTGGGCCGGCACATTGTGGCCGACCCGGGGATTTGCGGCGGGCAGCCCACGTTCAAGGGCACGCGCATTATGGTGTGGATTGCTCTCGAACAGATCGAGGATGGCATGACCTGGGACGAGGTCGTTTGGGAGTGGGGTGGCAGGGTTTCCAAACAGGCGATTGCCGAGGCCATTGCCATTTCGGACCTGGTGGTAAAACACGAACCATTCCGAGGGTTCCATGTCGGTGCTGGACGAAAATCTGCCCGTGGGCCAGAGGCAATTGCTGCGTGATTGGCGCATTGGGAGCCTTTCTCCAATGTCAGTTCTGTGGCCCCCGCAATGAATCCCGCGAATCTCCAGGCGCTCCGGCCCCCCCCTTTGTGTTCTCTGCGTTCTTTGTGGTTAAATCCCGCGATGAATCCTCCGAATCTCCAGGCGCTCCAGGGCGGTGAGGCGGCGGAGTGGGACCTGGCTTTCCCCAGGCTTTGGCCGGCAGTTACATCACCGCTTTTCAATCGGGTGGCGAGAGCCCAACACGGGTGAGGCACCCGGGCGGGCAGGCGAGACGCCCGCCCCAATGAGCGTCCGGCTGAAAACCGGCATAATGCGCCCGACGGTCCCGGAATTCGCTGGCCAAACGGAACGGCCCTGGGTAAGACTCGGCGGATGAAAAGCGACTAAGTCGCCAATGCAAAATAACTTGGACAATCTGACTGGTTCTTTTGGCGGCTGGCGGCGTTGCTCGCTCGTCACAGATCCGGGGGGATATGCTCCTCACGTGCGCCTTGCCAGCCGCCAAAATCCCGGCGTCATATTGTCCAAGTTATTTTACATCGGCTCCTAACCGCCACTCAAACCCTATTCCCAGCCCAACCATGAATGCGTCACCCCTTCCCTCAGCCCGCCCAACTGGCTCTCCTCCCGGCGGTTTGACTTATTTGACCCAAGTAGTGCTTGTAACCCTGGTAACGGTCGCAACCGGCTTGGCCGCCGACAGGCTCGAGCGCGGCTTTAGCCATCCGCCGGCCTCAGCGCGGCCCTGGGTCTATTGGTTTCCGCTGGACGGCAACATCAGCAGCAACGGGATCACGCTGGACCTCGAGGCCATGGCCCGCGCCGGCATTGGGGGTGTGCTCTACATGGAGACAGACCAGAGGGCGCCGCGCGGTCCGGCGGCCTTTGGCGGCCCGCTCTGGCGTGATTTGTTCAAACACATCTGCGCCGAGGCGCGCCGGCTTGGGCTCCAGGTCAATATGAACAACGACGCGGGCTGGTGCGGCAGCGGCGGGCCCTGGATTACGCCGGAGCTTTCCATGCAGCGCATCGTCTGGACCGAGACGAACGTCAGCGGGCCTAAACGATTCGACGCGGTCCTGCCGCAGCCGCAAGCTTTAAGAGACTATTACCGCGACATCGCCGTGTTCGCGTTTCCCACGCCGCCGAGCAATTACGTCATCCCGAGGTTGGCAGGCAAATCGGCCAGTGTCCCGGAGCCAATTCCGTTGCAGACGGCCTACCCGGCCCTGCCGGCGCAGGCGATCGTGCCGCGCCAGCGCATCGTGGACCTGACCGGCCAGTGCGACGCGAGCGGGCGCCTGGTCTGGGAGGCGCCGGCGGGCAACTGGACCCTCCTGCGCCTGGGGCATACGACGACCGGCAAAGACAACCATCCGGCGCCGATTGCGGGCCGGGGCTTGGAGTGCGACAAGCTGAGCAAGGAGGCTGCCGAAGCCGCGTTTGCCGGGCTCATGAAAAAGGTGATCGAGGATTCCCTGCCGCTGGTCGGGATAGGCAAGACCCTGGTTTCGACCCACATTGACAGTTGGGAGGTCGGTTCGCAAAACTGGACGCCGAAATTTCGCCAGGAGTTTCAGCGGCTGCGAGGTTACGACCCCTTTGCCTTCCTGCCGGTCATGGCGGGCCACGTCGTTGAGAGTCTCGAGATCTCGGAACGGTTCCTTTGGGACGTGCGCATGACAGTCAATGATTTGCTGGTGGAGAATTACGCCGGTCATTTCCGCGAGATGGCCCGCCGCAACGGCATCCGGCTCTCGATTGAGGCCTACGATGGTGAACCGGCGGACGACATGACCTATGGGGGGCGAGCGGACGAGCCGATGGCGGAGTTTTGGTCCTGGAGCAAGTTCATGGCCGCTTACAGTTGCACGGAGATGTCGTCAGTGGCGCATGTCTATGGCAAGCGCATTCTTGGCGCGGAGGCCTTTACGGCCACCGACGCCGAGAAGTGGCAAGGGCACCCGGCTTATATCAAGGACCTGGGCGATTGGGCTTTTTGCGAGGGCATCAACCGTTTCGTCTTCCACCGTTACGCCCTCCAGCCCTGGACTGACGCGCGGCCCGGCATGTCGATGGGGCCGTGGGGACTGCATTACGAACGCACCCAGACCTGGTGGGAACAGTCGCGCCCCTGGCATGATTACCTGGCCCGCTGCCAGTTCCTTCTCCAGCAGGGGCTCTTTGTGGCGGACCTTTGTTTCCTGGAGCCGGAGGCCTCTCCGCAACGCTTCAAGTCCCCCGTCAAATCCGGCTATGACCGGCCGGGCTATGATTTTGACGGCTGCCCGCCGGAAGTGGTGCTGACGCGGATGAGCGTGCGGAATGGGCGTTTGGTGTTGCCCGACGGAATGAGCTACCGGTGGTTGGTGCTGCCGCAGGCGGGCGCCATGACCCCGCGCCTGCTGGGCAAGATCAAGGAGTTGGTTGCCGCCGGCGCCACCGTCGTTGGCGCGCCGCCCATCAAATCACCCAGCTTGAGCGGGTACCCCAAATGCGACCAGGAGGTCAAGGCCCTGGCGGCCGAATTGTGGGGCGCCGGCGACGCCCCCGAGCAAATCACCGAGCGTCCATTCGGCAAAGGCAAGGTGCTATGGGGCGGGGAGTTCCGGCCTAAATCCCTTTCGGTGGAGGATCAGGGTCGGCAATTGGGCTCGTCGCAGTGGATTTGGCGCAAAGAGGGCAACCCTGCCTCGGCGGCGCCGCCCGGCAAACGCTACTTCCGCCGCCTGCTGACCTTCAACGACGGCAGCCGCGTGGCCTCGGCGACGCTGGCCATGACCGTGGACAATTCTTTCGAGTGCTGGGTCAATGGCCGGCCCGCCGGGACCGGGGACGACTTCACCCACGTTTACCAGATGAATATCACTTCCCTGCTCAAGCCGGGGACGAACGTCATCTCCGTCGAGGCGGTCAATGGAGGCGACGCTCCCAATCCTGCCGGCCTGATTGCCCGCTTGCGCATCGATTACGGCGCCGGCCACGTCGTGGATGTGCCTTCCGACGCCCGTTGGGAGGCGGCTGAGACAGTGGCGGCCAATTGGCGCACTGAAGCGGGGACGGCAAACGGCTGGGCCGCGGCGATGGAACTGGGTCCGCTCGGCATGGCGCCTTGGGGCAACGTCACCGCGGCGGTTGAGGGCGCTGATCCTATTCCGGATGCCGGCATTCTCTGCCGGATGCTCGAGGAGCGCGGCGTGCCGCCGGATTTCAGTTGCCGGACCCGCAATGCCCCCGACAGCCTGCGTTATACTCATCGGACCATCAAGGGGGCCGAGGTCTATTTCGTGGCCAACAAGAATCTTCGGCCCGAGGAGGCCCTCTGCTCGTTCCGCGTGAGCGGCCGGCGCCCGGAATTCTGGTGGCCTGATACGGGCCGCATCGAGCGGATGGCTGCATACACCGAGGCGGGCGGAGTCACCCGCGTTCCCGTTGCCCTGGACCCTTACGGCTCGGTCTTCGTCGTCTTCCGCAAGGGCGCGCGGGAGGAGACCGACCGGGTTGCCTCGGTAACGCGCAACGGCCAGACAGTGCTCGACACGGCTGCCGTTTCCGGCCCCGAGGCCGGCAAGAGCGCGACGCGCCAGCCGGCGGAAACCATCCGGCTGACGCGGAATCGCAATGGGGCAATCGAGGCGCTGGTCTCCACCCCCGGCGCCTACGCGCTCAAGAGCGCCAGCGGCAAGACCCGGGGCTTTGAAGTCCCTGCCCTGCCCTCTCCCATCGAGATACAAGGTCCCTGGGAATTGCGTTTTGCCCCGAATTGGGGCGCGCCCGAGCGCGTGACGCTCGACCATTTGATCTCCTGGAGCGAACACAGCGATACGGGCGTGAAGTATTTCTCAGGCACGGCGACCTATCTCAAGAGATTCGATATTCCGGCCAACCTGCTTGGGGGAGAGCGCCGCTTGTGCCTGGACTTGGGCAAGGTCGCAGTGATGGCGGAAGTGAAGTTGAACGGACAAGAGCTTGGCATCCTGTGGAAACCGCCGTTCCGGACGGACATTACCGGTGCTGCCAGGCCGGGGGAAAACGCGCTGGAAATCAAGGTCGTCAATCTCTGGATCAACCGGCAGATCGGCGATGAACAGTTGCCCGAGGACAGTGACCGCAACCCAAACGGCACCTTGAAGTCATGGCCCGAGTGGCTCGCCCAGGGCAAGCCCAGCCCGACCGGGCGGTTTACCTTTACCAGTTGGCGTTTGTGGAAGAAGAACGATCCCCTGGTCGAATCGGGTCTGTTGGGGCCTGTGACAATACAAGCCGCTCAGACGGCTACGCTAAGGTTCTGATCGGTCAAACCAGGAGTATCGCGTATTTCGAGTGCATTAAAAAAGCGGCCCTTATCACTCGTGACGCCTTGCGGCGTGCTTTGATCAAGGACAAATGAACGGGCCTTTTTATCCGCGCATAAGGCTACCGCTTTGCTTATTTCTGTCAAGCCCTGATTGACCGTGCGTTCAGCCACCCGAATCCTTAGCCAAGGCCGCGGCACGTCGTACGGCTGACGAGAGTCCCGGGACCGCTGGCTAATCTCGGAGCGGAACACGCCGGGGTCGCGCCTCTTTGTCCCTCCCGAAGGCAGTTTTGGTCGTGGAATGACGCGATCAGCCGGTCCGCCCGCTTGCTGGGCAATGCGCGGGCACACCCCTACCTTCCCCGTCAGCCGGACGAGTTGCAGCAGTTGGACTGAAGGTTTTCCGCTAGCCCGAGTCCACCACCTCCAGGTACCCGGCCGACCGACCTTGCGCTTGGGCAGCCACTTGTCCACAAAGAGCCTCCACCACCGCAGCCAACCCGCCGGCACGCAAATGCGCGCCACTTCATAGCGGGCGTGCCGACTCACACTGACCGGCACGGTCAACAGATGCCGAATGATGGTGGGGACCCGCCAACCCTGCGCCTCATCAGGCAGGTCCAGCACTTTGAGGCTCACCAACAGGTTGTGGGCCAGCATCCCAACGGCGTAAAAGGCCTGATTGGCGATGAGGTCCAGGCAAGGGGGATGGTGCAAATCCAGGCCACTGAGCACGTCGCTGAAGCCCTGCTCCTTGGCCCCCTTGAGGCGATGCCGCTCAAAGACCGCTTGCGGCGTGTCCTTTTCCCCGGCTCGGCAGGCCACGTAAGCGTAGCGCCACATCAAGTCGCCGTCCTTCTTCCAGCGTACCGTGGCAAACTTCTGCACCTGCGCGCACTCTCCGGGCTGATGCTTGACCCAGGTATATTGTTCCTGCGCTTGGCCCGCCGGCGGCATGGGGCTCCATTGGCTCTCGGGCAACTCGGCCGCCAACTTGTCCAGCTTATCGGTCCACTTGTTGTAACTGACACTCCAACGGCTAAACTGCCCCTGTTCAATCCGGTTGAGGAACTTGCCCGCGCTCGAACCACTGTCGGCGTAGAAGTAGTTTGGCCGCTCGGCCCAACGGTGTTGATGCTCGTCCAGAAGCACCTTCATGTGCTCGCTCACGTCGGTCGCCCCGTCCAGGATGCCATCCAGCAGCCAGGGGCCAAACCAGAGGGTCTGCCAACTCAGGGCCCAGTCGCCGTTGTAGTTGATGCGCGCCGCCTCGAACTTGTGTCCTTCCAACTCGATTTCCGTGTCGTCGAAAAAGTTCTCCACCTCTCCGCCGTGCAACCAACGCCCCGGCTTGGCCTGCTGGCTGGACCAGTCCACAAACTCGGCATTGATGCGATGCAGAGCCCGGACGCTCTCCGGGGTCTGGGCCCGCAACCACTCCCCCAGCGTGGTCTCGTCGGCTCCCTTCTCCAGGCCCACCAGACTCGTCAGCACCCGGTCCTTGCCCATGCGCTCGGCGTCGGCCAGAGAAGCCCCGCCGCTGGTCAGAGTAAAGATGATCTGGGCGATGTTGGCCACGGGGGAGAAACCGGCGCCGGTGCGTTTGCGCACCTCCAGCGAGGCTCGTTGTGGATGCGCTCCCAAAGGCCGGCGCGGCGGCAGAGGGCGTTGACGAGGACTTGGCCTCCGTGGGCCGTGGCCTGGTCGGAGTTGGTCAACTGGATGTGCAGCTTGGTTTTTCGCTTTGTAAAGAGCGGCATGGCACAATATCACCATATAGGTGATATTCTGTCAAGCCCTTTTTCACCTAAAATTGCATTTTTCTTCACCAGGCTAATGATTCGGGTCAGCCAGGATTAGCATTTTCTGAGTGAAAAATGCCGGTCTATACTGAACGTCACAATTCATTGCGCATGAAGTCTAACAGAAGCAAACAAAGAGAACGGAGATTCGGTTCTTTGTTTCCTTTGTTTCCTTCTGTTCATTCTTTCGATCCGCAGAGAATTATGTCGCCGTGTATAACAATTACTGAGCTGGCCGCCTCAGTGCCGAAAGCTCTCCGCGAAACAGAAAAACTTGGCGTCCGGGGCATCACGCGCAATGGGAGAGCGGTTGCGTTTCTGGTCTCGCGCGAGGTGATGGAGAGCATCCTGGAAACGATGGAGCTTCAGAAAGACAACCAGCTCATGAGGCTGGTCAAGGCCGATCGAGAGGGAAAAGTCGCTTTCACGAGGGTGCCCGATGACATTTACCAATAACCAATTCTCAATAATCGATTTTCAATCAGAACCTTCCGAAAAGGACCCTCCTCGAAAAATCTGAAATGCGCACCCTCGACACTCCCTCGCCCCTCGCCCCTCGCCCCTCGGATGCCCGCCTGTCCAACCCCTGGCGCCCGTTGTTCCACGCTCCAACGCTGGCCCTCGCCCTGCTCGCCCTGTCCATCGGGCTGCCGCTCGCCTGCCCTGCCGGTTCGCTCGACTCGGGGTTCCGCAATCCTCCGCCGGAAGCGCGGCCGTGGGCGTATTGGTTTTTCATGGACGGCAACATGACCCGCGAGGGCATCACGGCCGACCTCGAGGCGATGGCCAAGGCGGGCCTTGGCGGCGGGATCTTCATGGAAGTTGATGTCGGGATTCCGCGAGGGCCGGTCCAGTTCATGAGCCCCCG
Source organism: uncultured bacterium (assembly GCA_963713735.1). GTDB lineage: Bacteria > Verrucomicrobiota > Verrucomicrobiia > Limisphaerales > UBA8199 > CAVQND01. The sequence goes on along the minus strand of CAVQND010000026.1, from coordinate 238,367 downwards.
CTGGCAAGAGCTCTTCCGCTACGCGGTCAAAGAGGCCCAACGTCTCGGCCTCGAGCCTGACCCTCAACGCCGGCCCAGGCTGGACCGGCAGCGGCGGGCCGTGGGTCCGCCCGGAGCAATCGATGCAACACCTGGTTGCCAGCGAGACAAATATCACCGGCCCCTCGCATTTCGAGGGACTGCTCGCCAAGCCGGCCCCGCGCCAGCCCTTCTTCGGCGAGGCAACCCTCACCCCGGAACTCAAAAAGGCCAGGGACGACTTCTACCGCGACGTCGCGGTGCTGGCATTTCCGGCGCCGGCCGGCCAGGCCCGCATTGCCGATATCGATGAAAAGGCGCTTTATTATCGGGCGCCTTACTCTTCCCAGCCCGGTGTCAAGCCGTTCCTGCCGGCGCCGGCGGAGCACGCGGCGCTGCCGGCCGATCAATGCATCGCCTCCAACCGCATCGTGGACCTGACCCGCAAGCTCTCGGCTGACGGACGGCTCGAATGGGATGTGCCGGAAGGCAACTGGACTGTGCTCCGGTTCGGTCGCCGGACCACCGGCCAAACCACCCGCCCGGCGCCCCTGCCGGGCCTCGGTTTCGAGTGCGACAAGTTCGACCCTGCCGCGCTGGACGCCCACTATACCGCGTTCATCCGGACGCTCCTGCGGGGGCTGGGCCCGCGCCAGCCCGGCCAAGGCGGCTGGAGGATGCTGCACATCGATAGCTGGGAAATGAGTTCCCAGAATTGGACCGGGCGCTTTCGCGAGGAATTTCAGCGCCGGCGCGGCTATGACTTGCTCAAGCTACCTGCCGGTCTTGACGGGCCGCGTGGTCGGGAGCCTCGAAGTCTCGGAACGGTTCCTCTGGGACCTGCGCCAGACGGCGCAGGAGTTGGTCGTCCAGAACCACGCCTTGCATCTCAGAGAGCTGGGCCGCCGCGACGGGTTCGGGCTCTCCATCGAGCCTTACGACCTCAATCCGTGCGCCGACCTGACCCTGGGCGGCGCCGCTTCCGTGCCCATGTGCGAGTTCTGGGCCAAAGGCCACGGGTTCGCCACCGAGTTCAGCGTTTTCGAGGCGGTCTCGATTGGGCACACGCTCGGGCGGCCGATTGTGGCGGCGGAGTCCTTTACCTCCGGCGACAGCGAGCGGTGGCAGCTCTATCCCGGCGCGCTCAAGGGCCAGGGAGATTGGGCCTTGTGCGCCGGCGTCAACCGGATTGTCTTTCATCGCTACCAGCACCAGCCCTGGCTGGATCGGTCGCCGGGCATGACCATGGGGGATATTGGCGTGCATTGGGAGCGGACTCAGACCTGGTGGGCGATGGTTGGCGGTTACCACCAATACCTGGCCCGCTGCCAGTTCCTCCTGCGGCGCGGCCTGCCCGTAGCCGACATCTGCTACCTGGCGCCAGAAGGCGCCCCGCACGTCTTCCGTCCGCCCACGTCCGCCACGCGCGGCGACCCGCCCGACCGGCTCGGTTACAATTTCGACGGCTGCGCCCCCGAGGCGCTGATGAACGGCGCCAGCGTGAGAGGTGGCCGATTGGTGTTTCCCGGTGGCATGAGCTACCGCGTGCTGGTGTTGCCGCGCTTCGAGACGATGACCCCCGCCCTCTTGCGCAAGATTAAGAGGCTCGTCCAGGCCGGCGCCACGCTCGTCGGCGCGCCGCCGCGCAAGTCTCCGAGCCTGTCCAATTATCCCGAGTGCGACCTCGAGGTGAAGCGCCTGGCGGCCGAGTTGTGGGACGAGCCTCGAGTTTCGGAAAGCCGCGCAGGCAAAGGCAAAATCGTATGGGACACTGATGCCATGCAAGCCGGGAGTGCCGGCCCGGTCGGGCCCAGCGCCCTGGCCCAGGCGCGCTGGTCCTGGCATTCCCAAGGCAACCCTGCGATTTACCCGGATTATGCCGCTATCGCGCGGCTGCTGGCCGGTATGAATGTGTCGCCGGATTTCCAGGCAGAGCCTTTTCTCCGCTACACCCATTGACACGACGGCGATGCCGACATTTACTTCGTCGCCAATCCCGAGGGGCAGCCCCTCGAGGCCAACGCCACTTTTCGGGTCAGCGGCCGCCGGCCCGAATTGTGGGACCCCGTCACCGGCGAACAGCGGGCGCTGCCCGAGTTTGCAGAGCGCGCCGGCTGCACTCGTGTGCCCTTGCGCTTCGATGCGCATCAGTCGTTTTTCGTCGTCTTCCGCAAGGCAGCCGGGAGCCGGCCGGCGCCAGGGCGCAATTTTGCAGAGTCACGCCCCGTGCAGGAAGTCAACGGCCCTTGGGAAGTGGCCTTTGAGCCCAAGCGCGGGGCGCCCGAGCGGGTGAGATTCGACACCCTGAGAGACTGGTCGAAGGAATCGAACCCGGGCGTGAAGTACTTCTCGGGCATTGCCACCTATCGGACCCAATTCGACTGGCAGCCGCGTCACTCGAGACTCTTCCTGGAGCTTGGACAAGTGCAAGTGATGGCCGGAGTGACACTCGAACGGCCGCGACCTTGGCCCGGTCTGGACCGCTCCCTTCCGCGTCGAGGTCACCGGGGCGCTCAAACCCGGCCCCAATCTCCTGGAAATCCGCGTCGCCAACCTCTGGCCCAACCGCCTGATTGGCGACGCCGCCTTGCCCCCGGATAGCCGCGTTGCCTGGACCACCTGGAACCCGTTCAAGAAAGACTCCCCGCTGCTGCCTTCCGGCCTGCTCGGCCCCGTCCGGCTCGCAGCCGAGGAGACGGAGAGCGGGTCTTCGAGCCAAGGGCCCACCCTGAATGCCTCGGATTCCATCTGATTTGAATGCTGACTGGGCCCGCCGCGAGCAACGCGGACGCCTAGCCCGCCAGGTCTAGGAGGTCTTCGACCGGCCCAGCAATCTGACGGGCGAAGGCAAATTCGATGTCGGTGATTCGCGATGCGATGGCCCTGATGCGCGAATCGAGATTCTCAGCATCCCTTTGGAAAAGCGGACTCTGGCCCGCGGGATCGATACCCGCCGGTTCCAGGATTTCCTTGGCAACCATGTGGCTGCACCAAGCACGAGGCGAAAAGGCGGGCGCCACGGCCCTTCGCTTCGCTTCAAGAATGGCCGCTTGTGCTTCAGCTTCACCGCGACGCGCGTAGTTGCGAACGCGGGTGAACGCTCTTGCGGCAAGGTCGAGCCGTTCGGCTCCGTCCTGCAGAGCGAAGTGGGCAAGCCCTTCTTGGAGGTAGGCCAGCGGGGCGGCCGAAGGGTAAGCTCCACGCAGTTGCAGTACGGGACGAAGGACAGCCTCTTTCTGGGCAGCTTCTTTCAGCTTGTACCCTTCTCTCTGCGCTTTTATTCGAGCCGCCTGTGCTGCGACAGCTAGGAGCGCAACTGCATCACCCGCCGGCACGGGTGGATCAACTCCTTCGTCGAGAGCAAGAGCTGCAAGTTCGGCGTGGGCACGTGGGTCGCTCGGACGCAGGGCGAGCACCTTATCCAGGAGTTTGCGGGCGCCATCCCTTAACCGCCGTGGGTCAATCGCTCGTCGTTCGACTGGCAGGTTGGCTTGACGCTTTGCCGACCGCCGCAGAAAGGCAGCGCGAGCCATGCGCAGGTGATAGCCCGTGGCATTCCAGCGAGGCAGCGTAGCAGGTGCGGTGGCTGTGGTGGCATATTCTTGAGCCGTTTGGATTCCGCTCCCGGCCTTGAATGCCTCTTCATCAAGTGTCTGTTGCCACGTTTGGCTTGGGACTGCGGACGGCGTGTCCGAGGCCGCAAGGAATTCCGGTGGAGTGTCGTCCATAGATGAATCCTCCTCACCTCCCGGCGTTAGTGCGCGCCGAATGCGGTTCAAGCCTTCCAGCGCGTAGGCATTCTGCGGTTGAAGCATTCTGGCTTGCTCATAGAGCCTCTCTGCCTCCGCTAGGTGCCCGAGCCGCCTTTCAATCCATCCCAAGCCGCACAACGCAGTCGCCTTGTCGCCAGTGTCAGCATGAGATGCGTTGGAAACGCCGCGATACAGGGCAACGGCTTCCCGAAAAGCCACCGATTGATCGACAAGCCCTCGCAACCCCTGCATGGTTCGGAGATACGCCAAGCCGCTGAGCGCATAGAGGTTTTCGGGGAAATCCTCCACGGCCCGGCGATAGATTTCCTCGCCCTCGGTCAACCGCCCCTGTGCCTTGAGCACCTCCGCCAAGCCCGTGCGAGCCACAACATCGTCGGCGAAATCCTCCACGGCTTGCCGATAGACCTCCTCGGTCTCGCTCCAACGCCCCTGTGCCTTGAGCACTTCTGCCAGGCCATTGCGCGAGTAAGAATTGAACGGAAACCGGTCGGTCATCGCCCACGCCAACTGCCAGCAGCGTGCTGGATCATCGCGCTTGATTACATCAACCAACAAGTTCCATCCTCTCGCATCACTGGGCTCCCAGCGCACCTGCTCTCGTGTCCATTGCTCGGCCTGTCTTGTCTTCCAATCCCTGATGCCTGTAGCAAAACGGTGGAGCGACTTGACCACAAAGGATCTACTTCCCGTGCGAAGAGCATAATCGCGCTGCTTTTGAAGAAGCGCTTCGGCAGACGCAGTTGCGTCTGGGCGCCGATTTTCAATCAATTGAGCGACGTGGTCGGGGTCGCTTTGGGTGTCCCAGTCGGCGTCAAACCATGGCCGGCCAACGACGGCACATCGGAGCCGGGGTCATCTCGGGGTTCGAAACGCGCCTGGAAACGTTGAGTGTGCGAGGATCGGGCCTTGATGCTCTTGAGAAACTGCCAGATGGAGTCCACGTACTCCTGCTGCAAATCGTCGTGGACCTCGCGCCTTGCCACTTCCGCCCACTCGTTTTCGAACGTGGGGTATTGGCGTCGGCTGCGGTGAAAGAGGTATTCAATTTCTTCGAGTGCTTGCTTGGCATCGAGCACCCCCTCGCGTTCCAAACGACTCAGCGCCTTTGCGACAACGAAGAGCGCACTGGCCAAGTCGTAGCGAAATCCGCCGGACGAGGGCAGACGACGGATTCCTGTGAGCGCCAGTCCAGCATAGCGGACGGGGAAACCTGCCGGCAATTCAGCGAGACGCCACCAGAAGGAACGAAGCGAGCTGTCACGTTGATGCAGCGCAACAGCGTTCAAGCACGCGAAAAAGGCATCGGTGCCACGGGGTGAGAAGAGATGAGCTGCAAAACCGGTTGCGTCGGCCAGCCGATCCCTTAACGCCAAGGCAGACGCTTCCAAAAGCGCGGGCGATGCTCCCGACTGATAGGTGGCCGAAACGGTTGCCCCCACTGTTTCCCATGTCGCAAGCAGCAGAGAGCGGGAGCCAAGTTTGTCCTTTCCCCAATGCTCGGCGATCCAGCCAGTCAGAGTCTCCTCCACTCGTTTGGCAAAGTCCCCAGCCTCTCGGATCTTCAGCACCCAGCCGCTCAGGAGCGCGCGCGGCTCGGCCTCTGACAGATTCGCCAAGTCAAAACGGCCTGCCAACAGGTCATGCAGGGCCTTTGGAGCCTCTGCCTCGAACGCCTCAAACCAGCCGTGAAGCGGCGAGGCGTCCAGCTTGTCTTTCCAAATCGTAGCAAGCATGAATCAGATCGGGTCAGTTCTTCGAGCGTAATTGATCCAGCGCGTCTGGGCGCGCACGGATGCGAGGTGCGCTCGCCGCGCATTGTCGTGGTCAACAGGAACCGGGCGTGTGACGGTTCCCACTCGGAAGAGGTGGCTTGCGGCCAGACGCAAGCCGGGATGCACCAGTTCCGGGGTCAGTCGGCCTTGTTCAGTCAGATCCACCGCAAAGCCATGATCTGAAGTCCCTGGCGCCGGGCAAAATGCATAGGACAAGGCGTGATCCAAAACCGACGGCACTACAAGGGGATGTTCCTCCGAACGCCCCGCCACGAGAGGTAACTCGCCCACTGAATAATCGAAAACCAAAAAGTTGTCGCCTGGCTCAAAACCGGCGAGACCAAGCCAGTCGCAAAGTTTGTCGGCCCATCCGGCAACGTCATTGACGGGGGTGGGGCCAAAAAGACCATTGACGTGCGCGAGGAAAGTGACGAACGCCGGACGCCGGTCTTGGCCCCGGTGCCAGTCCGCGAACAGAACGTTGAGTTCCCTCGCGGCTGCCGAATCGCGTTTGCCGTGAGGGGCTGCGCGTCTGGCAAGGTCAAGGATCTGTCCCTCGATCATTGCTTGGTCGCCACTGCCCGCGGCGATGACGTTGGCGATGTCGGCGGCCTTCTCACACCGCAGCAGCCGAAGCTGCTCATCGGCACCACCAACGTCAGAGAAACCAGCGGGATCACGGAACGTTTCGGGGCATTCGATGTCCTTCGGATCGAATGGCGCGCCTGTCCTATACGCCTCACCCTGCCCCCGGTGGACCTTGCCCTTCAAATAACCTCTGTGCAGGTTCTGCCAATTCGGGAAGTCGAGCGGATTCAAGTCTGGTACGAAACGGTGATAGCTCGCCGTCCGGTCAGCGGAGACATGCTCGTCCAGCAAGAAGTTCCGCGCCGTGAATCGCTGGTTTCTGTGAGCAGGGTCTCCGCTGACGCGTCGGAGCGCCTCGATCGAGGCCGTATCGTGCGAAAACAGGGGCGATGGCATACAACTCTCAGTTAGTGCAAATTATGGATCAAACGCACGCCAACAATAAAGCCAGAAATCATGAGGTTACATGCTACGTCGGACAGAGGCGAAATGGAAGCCCTGTTTTTTCCTGCCCCTTGGACGGGTATCCAGGCGTGATGACACGTCACATCCTGCAAAGAACAAAGCACGATGCAGATGTTGCTACGCTCGGTTTCAACATTGTGGAACGGTCGCCGCATTATCGGTTCGGCTCTATTGCCCGACTGACCCGAAAATAGCAGCAACTCTTTGGAATTCAAGATCCAAATCTCGGCCTTACGGCAGAATCAGTGGGTCACAATGGCGCACCTTAGGGGCAGGCAGTCGAGTCCGCTGCTCATTGGCGGCCGGCGGCGACGCGAGCTGAGGCTCGGAAGCCCAACACCGCAGCTCCGTTTTGCCGGCTTTTTTTGACGGTTTTGGCCCAGCCCAGAGGTGTTGGAGTGCGGCGGCGGCTGAGGGGTGGTGGCGGCTGGAAATAGCGTGGAAGTGGGACCAGTTCTGCGTCGCCTCAGCCGGGAGCCGGCCCGCGCCAGGGCGGAATTTTGCAGAGTCGCGCCCGGTGCAGGAAGTCAACGGCCCTTGGGAAGTGGCCTTTGAGCCCAAGCGCGGGGCGCCCGAGCGGGTGAGATTCGACACCCTGAGAGACTGGTCGAAGGAATCGAACCCGGGCGTGAAGTACTTCTCGGGCATTGCCACCTATCGGACCCAATTCGACTGGCAGCCGCGTCACTCGAGACCCTTCCTGGAGCTTGGACAAGTGGAGGTGATGGCCGGAGTGACACTCAACGGCCGCGACCTTGGCCCGGTCTGGACCGCTCCCTTCCGCGTCGAGGTCACCGGGGCGCTCAAGCCCGGCCCCAATCTCCTGGAAATCCGCGTGGCCAACCTCTGGCCCAACCGCCTGATCGGCGACGCCGCCTTGCCCCCGGACCAGCGCGTCGCCTGGACCAACTGGAACCCGTTCAAGAAAGACTCCCCTCTCCTGCCTTCCGGCCTGCTCGGACCCGTCCGGCTCGCGGCCGAGGAGACGGAGAGCGGTTCTCGCTCCGAGGGCTCACCCTGAGTGCCTCGGATGGTAGCTACTCAGGTGTGGGGCAGCTTCTAAACAGACCACTACAGCTCCAGCTCGACGCGAGCGGCCCCTTCCAGTCGGAGGATGAGCCGGCCATCCTTTTCCAGGAACTGATGTGGGCTGGACAATTCGGCCCTGCTGCCGTCAATGGTCGCCTGCGGTTGCCGGGTCAGGCCGTTGAGGAGCACAAAGTAAGGGCGTTTGAGCCACGTCCGGATTTCAAAACTCACCTGGCCGGGTTTTTCCCGGGCGTTCTTGATCTCGCCTGGCGCATGGAGGCGCAGGTCATTCTGGCGGAAGGACCAGAAGTCATAAGTGGGTTGGTCGAACAGGTGTGAGGCGCAGGCCAGGACGGTAGCGGGGTTGATAGCCGGGCCGTTGCGGCGCTGTGCCCGAAGCACAAACGAGTCGGGGAGCAACCCTTGCAAGGCCGCATCGCTCGAGGGCCAGCTCTGCTGAATGCCGGAAACAGTGATGCCGTCGGCCACCTTCCTCCAGGGTCCCGTGGAGTCATGGCGGACGAGTCGATAGAGGGCGTCAGCATAGACCAGCCCGCACCACTGCACCGGCAGCCCCATCCACACCGGCGCTTGCCATTGCGTCGCCCCAAAAACCGCAATCGTGGCATAAGGCCCGACCGGCCCGGAGGTCGGATTCACCAGATACACAAATGGGACGCCGGTCCAGGCCCAATACCGGGCCTGGCCCAGGAACTCCGCATCGCCGGTCAACTCATAGCCCAGCGTGTAGGCCCGCACCAGGTGCGCCGAGGCGAGGATGTCAGGCGTATGCAGCGGGCATTCCCAAGTCTGCGCCCCGCGCGGCACGCCCTGGCGGAACCTGTCCAGCGCCCGCAGACGGTTCACCCCTGCGTCCAACAATTCGCGCTCGCCAGAGAACGCCGCCGCCTCGAGCAGATCCATAACCACTCCCGAGGCCAGGCCGCTGGCCTCGTTGGCGAAGTGCGTCCGAGCGTAGTCGGGCCCGCCCGGCTGCGGACTGTAGCGCACCGAACCATCCGCCTGGAAACGGCCAAGCAAATCACGCCCGGCCCGCGCGGCCGCCGATGCGCTCTCAGCCACGGCGCCATAAACCAGCGACACCGCCGGGTAACGCACGTGCCCGACGCCGGCAAAGTTCAGGTTCGGCGGGGCGATCTGCGCCAGGACGCTCTTGGCGGTGTCCTGCAGGCGCGCCGCCAGGTCCGATTGCACGGTCTGGGCCGCCAGCCAGTCCATCCAGAGCCCCGCGTCGGCAGCCTGGCCCGGCTGGAAGTTCCCGCCGGCGACTGCGTGGCGGAAAAGGTTGCCTTCGCGGATGGTCGAGTTCAGCCACCCCCCCGCGGCCAGCGCCGCGTAACCTTGCAGGTCCATGCCCGCCTCCGGCAGCGGCGGCAAGCCCCGCAAGGCGACGTGCTGCTCGACTGCGGGCACGACGCTCTTCCCCAGCCCGCCCATGAGCGTGGCCCGCACCGTTAGCGGCTCGTTGGCCGCTAACCGTTCCGCCAGGCGGGGCAGCAGGCTCCCTTCCTGGCGCTGCTTTCCCTCGGACCCGGGAAACAGCAGGCCCATGACATGACCGCCCGAGCCGAAGAGCCGGTCGGGAGAATCGAACAGCGCGCTCAACTGGGGCTGAGGCTCCCAGGCCAGGGCGACGTAACGTTGGCCGCTTTGAACGGCCATAAGCGGAAAGGTGATCTTCAGACTGTCCGGCACCTGTCGTTTCGAGGCCGGTCCCACGAGGTCCGCCTCGGAGCTGCTCGGCTCGTTGTCCAGGTATTCCAAGCCGGCAAACAGCCCTTGGCCCTTGGTTTTCCCAAAACTCCCCGCGCCGGGAAACACAGTAAAAACCGGCAGAAATGCGACCATCCGGTCGCGATTGACTTTGATTGTGCCGGCCAGCTCGACAGCGCCGGGGATGGACGCGGGCTTGAACTGCTGCTCGAATTCCCAACGACCGCCCTCCGCATCTTCGGCGGCGAACGCCACCACCAGCGCCTCCCCCTGCCGGGCAACCTCAAGCCGCTTATTCGCCCCGTTCGCCAGGTCAAACCACCGCACCTCACCTCCGCTCACGTAACCGATCATGGGCCGATCCAGGCCAAGCGCCATCGGCCTGCCGGCCACACGGACCACGAAAGCCCCCAAGCCATCCGGCGCCTGGAGCAGTTCCAAGTCTCCCGAGCGGACCGACGGAGCGCCCGGAGGCAGCGAGTGCGCGACCGCCTTCGGCCACTGCGGCAAAGCCGCATTCGCCGGGAGCAGGCTCTCCTGGGCCCACGCTCGAACCGCAGCGAGGGCAACCAAAATCGAGGAACTCAGCAGGTTGGCGCAAATGGAGTTGGGGTTCTTCATGTTGAGTCAGGATAATACAAACCATGCCGCGAAGATCAATAACGACTCGGATCTGACGGCGAGCGTTGAGGGATCAACTTCCTGGGTTCCCGGAACTCTGGTCCAAATCCCGCAACATCTGCTCGACGGTCGCGAGCAGACCCGGAACGCGCTCCCGCACAGCCGAAATACTCCCACCCGGGCGTGCGGCCCGGCAAAAACTCGACCAGCACATCCACATCGCTGCGCCGCGGATCGAAATCGTCACGCAATATCGATCCGAACAGGCTCAGCTTGCGAATGCCCCGTTGTGGTTGCACGGACTCAGGACCAAGCCGTGCTTTGCCCGTCTGAAGGCCAGGAGGCGCTTGGCCCTCGCTCTGCGCATCGTCCGCAGCATGTCAGGAGAGCACGTCTAGCAATTCCGGCCCTCGGGTGAGACTACGGGGACGTGGAAACCACGACAAATGGTTGCCTAATCGGGCGCGGCATGGCGGCTCCTGAGCATAGCTGCGTACGGCCAGCCTCATTGAACGCCCCTGCCGAAAATCCACACCCGCCAAGCGGCAAACGCGCGTCTTGAATTACTCGACGCCCGCAAATGCGTCCAGCGGCAAAAGGCGCAACTCTCCAACTCCATGCGTGTATCTCTTGGGCGTGTTAAACTCCCGAGGCGTCGGGTACACCACCTGAACGTCCTGAACAAAGGCACGGAAAAGTCCGACCGCTACTGTCTGCATCTTGCTTCCCGTAGGTGAGATCAGCAACCGTTCACGAACGGCCGTACGGTCATAAAGGCTGAGCAGATAGTCGAGTGTATCACGATAGTCGAGCGTGGAAGTGCTAACAGGTTCCGCATTCGGGAGGCTATCGAGTCGGTTCAAGCGGGCTATCGCATCTGGCCGCCATTGGTTCTCGCGACTGGGAGGAACTCCGTGAATCAGGCTGAAACGCGAAGGCTGTAATTCGGCTCGCAGCGCGGTAAGCTGATGCGCATTGAACGATGGAAAAACAACCAATCTGCTTTGGTTTGCACCGAAGGGGAGTGCGGAGAGTTCGGGAACGATCGTCACCTCAAAAACACCCGATGACAGAAATAAAACGACAAAGAGTGGGTCCATGTCGCTCTGTCGAGTCGCCGATTCGACCTCTTGACGGTCCGGGGGATAGGTTTTCGCTTCGGTATATGCAAGAATGCTCCTGCTAAAACCCCCTCCAGCTTGGCGCAGGGCTACCAGCGTCTGCACGATCAGCAACCGTGACATTGCTGAAACGTCAATGTATATGCGTCCCTGAGATGCGCTAGCTTGCTCCGCCAACTCTCCACCAAAGCCCGCCGGGTTTTGGCGATCGTAGGTCAATCGCAGTGGATGAATCCCACCCTGTTCGCACAAATCGATCAGTTCGCCGACCCTGTTCTCGGCCATGAATGGCAGGTACTCCACAACGATGACTTTGAAGACCTGCTGGCTGGCGCGCGCGCGCTGGATAAGCCCAAAAGCACGATCCTCGAAACCGGCACAGACAACCAGACAATCATCTGGGCGGAGACTAAGGTCTGGAATGGTTTCCAAAGAGGGCTTGACCAGCGCAGACAACTGTTGATCCGTTCGAAGTACGCGTTGCATCTAAGAACCTCTCTTTCCCCAGTCTAACGGAAGTTCTCCGCCTCGAACCTCCTCAGGTAGTCGGATGCGAAAGCGCTCCTCGAAGCGACCTGGATCGAGCAGCATTTGCTGAAAATCGGCGGGTTCGAGTTGAATCGAGTCGCGTGTACTAAAGGTCAAATTGAAATGAGGGACTAAAAAGCGCCTTAGGAACAAGCGTGGGACTACATCGCCACGCCGGCTCTTCCCGCGATAATCTTCGATAAATACGGAATACCGAAGCAATTCGTCGTACAGCGTCTTCGCCTCCAGGTCAAGCGACAAGGGCTCGTAGGGTTCGACTCTGGTGGCTTGGTACGGTGGATTGCCTCGCTCGTTCTGGGAATCCCTAAACTTTAGGTACGAGTTGGCAACCTTCCCGAAAGCTGTAACAATGGAGACAAGTTTGTCCCCTTTGTCACAACTTCCCCTGAGATTCTTCAAAAACTTGCCGGCTTCGTCACGTATTGATTTGTCTTGGAGATCAACCGGAATCCTGGGTATGTCGGACGACTTCTTGACCCTCTCCACCCCATCGGGCGTCGTTGCCATCGTGCGAACAAGGTTAATCAGGTAGTGAATGTCTCCACTACAGAGATTCGCAAGCGTTTCTTTGCTCCAGTGCTTCAGGTGGTGGACGCGTCTAATCTGGCGCGCTTCCTCGTTTGCGTTAAGGTTGGGATTGGTCCCCACCAGTGTTTCCAAGTCCTTCACGGGAAAGTTGTCTGCCGCAGATAGCCGCCGCCTGAAAACGTCCTCGATGAACGCGAGCTTGCGATCTGACTCGTCACGAAGGTACACCTGGCCAAGATTCAGCAGGTTGAATTCTCGTGTCTCGACATATTCCTTTCCATCGATGTCGCGTGCCGAGAAGGAAACCGGGCTCTCTGTCGCGAGCTTGAAGAAGCAGCACGAAGATCGCTGCATGAAAACACGGTTCAGGTTCGCCTGGAGATCTTTGGTGACTTTCGGCGCTGAGTAATCATCGATAAAAAAGTAGATTGGACGGTCGCGCAGGAAAGCGAAGCCACCATGCAAAACCCCACAAGCCTCGTGCAGCTTGTTCACTCCCATAAAGCGAGAGAATTCATAGTCCGCTTTGTGCGCATTCCGCTGGGCGAAGGCCGCTCGCCGCCTCTGCTTCTGAAGCGCCGTTTGCAGGACTTTGAAGCTTTCGGCGCCCGGTTCTCTTGGCGGGTCGATCTCCAACGCTTCCCAGATCTTGCGAGACACGCGTTGCTCAGAGCGCCGAAACTCATCACCATAGTGGCGTTCTGCCCAACGTTCCACATGCTCCAGCAATTCGCTCAGGACCGTGGCTGTCGCGAACTGCACGGGAATGTCCCATGCTTCCTGCCGCCGTGGCAAGCGGTAACGCGGGAAATTGAAATAAAGGTCGTTGCAAAAGTAGTAAACACCGAGGTACGGTGTGTTGTCGGGTAATGCTTCATCAACCCGCAGGCGATGACGAAGGCTCAGGTTTCTGAAGACGGTGCTCTTGCCGCATCCGCGGGGGCCGGTTACAACAACGTTGTTCCGGTCTTCGATAGTGTCGAGGCCGAGGAACAGGTTGGAATAGAGGGCCTTGAGGATGCCAGGGTCGTCGGGCATTTGTTCACAGCTCAGGAAATCGAACGGTGTTACCAAGCGAGTGGCTTCGCCGACGGCAAAATGTTCGTAGTCATCGTCAAGATGGTGGAGGCGCTCGAACAGCCTGTCTGGCCTTCGAGCGAGAGGATCGAGTGTCTTGTCTCGCTCCACGAGGGTCTTGGCAAACTCATTGTTCAGAGCGTTGAAAATGAACTGGTCTCTCGGTTCGGCGGCCTGGTAGTCAACTTGCTCCAGGAGTTTCCAAAGGACATCTGCAAGCTGGAAGTAGTCGTCCTTGAATCGCGTCGCTTCACTCGTAACGGCGGCCACGCCGAAATCGGTGACACGGAATTCATAGCGCGGTCCTCGCAGAGACCCAGACCTGTCTTCGACCAAAATATTCCCGGCGTGAAGGTCCCCATGAGGAAGACCGACTTTCTCCAACTCGTGGAGAAAGTCGAGCATAGTCTCCAGGAACTGAACCACGAAAGGGATCGTGATTTCACGTCTGTTCTTTTCGATGAAGTCCTTCAAGCTCAGACCACGGATGAACTCCGAGAGCAGAACAACACATTTCAAGCCCGGCTCTGCATCAACGACCCACTCCAGTTTGTCATTGAAGCGAACAACGACCGAGCCACCGACGGCATTCGCGCGCTCAATCTCAGCTCGCCAAGTGTCCTTCCCTTCAGCGATGCCCTCCAAATTCGCCCACGGGATGATCTTGCACGCGAAGTCACGCTGCACCTCGTGGTTTCGCGCCCGGAATACATGCCCATCGTTTCCGCTGGCGATGAATTCCACAACCTCGATTTCTGGCCGACCGGGAATTCGTTTGCGGAGGAACAGGTTCTTGTTCGGCAGATTCGCGCGCATCTCAATTCCGCTGGAAAACAAGGACATGCTCCGTCTTGACGCCTTTGCATTCTCGGCGTGTCCGCCGGACGTTGGGGATTTCGTCGGCCATAACCGTCTTGAGCCGAAGTGACGGGGCCTGCTCACGCATGATGCGAACGACGGCTTCCGAGGGGTGGGCGTCAAAACTGCGCTTGAACTCCTCCCCCACGACGAAAACGCAATAGCCGCTGGGTCTGAGCCCCTTTTCGACCTTTGACGCCAGACTGGTGATGGCTTCAACAAACGCCTGCCGCCGCTGTGTCACGTCGCTGTCAGCCCGGTTGACGAGGCTCGGGTCAATGAACCATAGGCGCAGGCGGTTGTCCCGGCCGTAGTCCAGGGCGTTCATGTACGGTGGACTCGTGATCAGGGCGCCAAAGCTAGGGGGCATGACCACGTTTTGCACGGACGCCTGTTTGAAACGGAGAACAGACCAGCGAGGAGGGGCCACGAAGCGCTTGTAGCTCCGGCGAACCTTTGCTAGGACCCGCGGCCTCAACTCCCGATACGCATACATCTGTGGGAATTGGTGCCGGGGATATTTCCGGTCACGCAGGTAAGGCACCAAATGGCTGCTGGGGTAAGACAGGAAACCGGGCCGCTGGTGATGCAGGATGCCGAGCAGGCAAGCCATCAGGAATTCTCTGCCCGGCTGACGGCAAATTGACGCGAAATTCAACGTCTCGCGGAGCGTGTCGGGATGGTAGAACCGCCGAACCCAGGCGGGAACCACCCGCAAATCGGGTGTGGAAAGCTGAGCCGCTTCCTGTAAGACCAACTCGGCGAGACCCAAGGCAGCGTCCAGCGACGGCGGGGGGGATAATTTCGCCCTCGATAGAATTCCGGCGTACGGGCTGATGTCCGCGGCCAAAGCCCGCCGTCCGCGCAAAGCGGCCTCAAACGGAATCGTCCCGGCGCCCGCGAACGGGTCAACGACTAAATCCCCGGGTTTGGAGAACCGTTCGATCAGCTCGCCGGCGATGCTACTCTTGATCTTGCCGATGTAGGGCGACAACTGGTGAAGCGACCACTCTGTGTTGGCACAAGGCTGCCTCCAGCGCGCAGGCGCTGGCGTCACCTCCACGCTGCCGAACCGCCGGACTGCAACGCTCGTGGCTTTTATTTCCATCGCCGGTCACAGCGTAATCGGTTCAGTACACCTTCCGCAAGTTTGACGGCAGGATGTTGAGCTCGGTGCGGTATTTGGCGACGGTGCGGCGGGCGATGGCAATGCCCTTGGCCTGGAGCAGGCCGACCACTTCCTGATCCGAGAGGGGTTTGGACGGATCTTCCTTCTTGAAGATCTCGGCAATCATGTCCTTGACGCTGGTGTTGGACAGGCCGTCGCCAGCGGCAGTTTGAATGCCGGCGGTGAAGAAATACTTCATCTCGAAGATGCCCTGGGGCGTCTGCATGTATTTGCCGGAGACGGCGCGGCTGACGGTCGTTTCATGGACGCCGACAACCTGGGCCACTTGGACCATGGTGAGGGGTTTGAGGCAGGCGACCCCCTTTTCCATGAACTCGCGCTGGCGATGGGCGATTTCCTTGGCGATGTTCAGGATGGTCTGCTGGCGCTGGTGCAGGCTCTTGATGAGAAACTTGCCGGCGCGGATCTTCTCGCGGATATAGTTGCGGACCTCCGGGGAGTTGTTGCCCCGGGCCATCAGGTCCTTGTAGGTGTTGCTGATGCGCAAGTGAGGGATATGCTCGTTGTTGGTGGTGACAACGAAATCGCCGCCGCTCCTGAGGATGAAGACCTCAGGCAGGATGTACTGGTCATTGTCGGGAAGAAAGGCGCGGCCCGGGTGGGGTTCCAGGCGGGCAATGCGCTTGAGGGCTTCCTGGACTTCATCGATCGAGGCGCCCGTGCCGCGCGCGATTTCCGGGATGCGCCGTTTGCCCAGGGCCTCCATAAACTCATTGATGATGCGGTAATCGAGGGTGTTCTGTTGCCCGATTCGCTCGAGCTGCAGCAGCAGGCATTCCCGAAGGTTGCGCGCCCCGACGCCAGGCGGATCGAACCCCTGGATGACCTTGAGCACCTCGAGGGCCCCTTCGAGCGGCAACCCGCTGCCCTGGGTGAGTTCCTCATCCGTGGCGGCCAGGCGGCCATTCTCGTCTATGTTGCCGATGATGAACTCGGCCACGGGCCACTTCTCCGCCGGCAACGCCGACTCCCGGACTTGCTCGAGCAGGACTTCCTGGAGCGAGGTGCCCGCCACCAGGGAATCGAACATGAATTGCCGCTTTTCTTCGTCCTCGGCCGAGGCGCGGGAGGGCAGGTTGGTTTGGGCAAAATGCTCGCGCCATTCCTGGTCGAGCTGCACCAGGCGCTCGAACTCCGCCTGAAAATCGTCCACCGGTTCCTTGGCGATCTTTTCCGAGCCCAGCTCCGTGTTCAAGTCCGCCGGCGGTTCGCTCAGGTCCACGGCTTCGGCCCCCTTTGGGGTCTCCCGGTCCTCCCGTTCCGCCAACTCCGCTTCCCCCGCCGGGGCCTCTTCCAGCACCGGGTTCTGCTGCAGTTCCTGCTCGACCAGGGCCTTCAGTTCAAGCGTCGGCGCCTGCAGCAGCGCCAGCGACTGCTGCAATTGCGGTGCGAGCACCAGCGATTGCGTCAGGCGCTGTGACAGTTGCAAGCCTTGAGCCATGCCTCTATTCTAATCGTCTATTCCTCCAACACAAGCAGATCTTGGCACGAATTTGGCTCTCGGGCGATTTTTCTTGCTTGCCACCCAGGCCGCCGAGACCGATACTACTCAACCCCGGGGCAATTTCGCATCCAGGCAGGCGCGCACGATGGCGGCGAGTTGTTGGGGCTGGAAGGGCTTTTGCAAGTAATTCAGGCCGGGGCGCAAAACGAAGTCCTTTCCGACAATCTCGGCGCTGTAGCCGCTGGTGAAGAGGACCTTGACCTCGGGCCGATCGGCCTGGAGCCGCTCGGCCAGTTGGCGCCCGTTCATGCGGTCGGGCATGACCAGGTCAGTCAGCACCAAATTGATTTCGTTCCGGCGGGCAGCCCAGAGTTCCAGCGCCTTGGCTCCGGTCTCGGCTTGGAGGATGCGGTAGCCGCAGCGGGCCAGGTACTGGCAGACCAGGTCGCGCAGGGGAGCTTCATCTTCCACCACCAGGATTACCTCGCTGCCGCCGCGCGGCAGCGACCCGCTGGATGGGTCTTCGGCGGGCCCGGCCGCGACAGCCTCACTCCAGGGTAAAAAAACCCGGAAGACGGCGCCCTTGCCAAGCTCGCTTTCCACCTCGACCCACCCCTGGTGCTGGTTGACGATGCCATAGACGGTGGCCAGGCCCAACCCGGTCCCCTTGCCGACTTCCTTGGTGGTAAAAAACGGCTCGAAGATACGGCGAAGATTGTCCGGCGCAATGCCGCAGCCGGTGTCCAGCACGCTCAGACAAACGAATCGGCCGGGGCGTCCCTCCGGGTGCCGGTCCAGGTGCGCGGCGTCCACCTCCATCACCGTGACCCGGATGACCACGCGGCCCCCCTGAGGCATGGCGTCGCGGGAGTTGACCACCAGGTTCAGGAGCACTTGTTCGATCATGCCGGCGTCCGCCTGGACCGGCGCCGGTTGGGGGCAGTAATGCAGTTGCAGCGCAACGTCTTCGCCCACAATACGGCTGAGCATTTTGGTCATGTTGCCGACCACTTCATTCATGTCCAGCAGCCGGGGCTGCATCACCTGCCGGCGGCCAAAGGCCAGCAACTGGCGAGTCAGGGCCGCCCCGCGCTCGGCAGCCTGGCTGATCTGCCGGGCCGAATGCGATGCCCTCTCACTGAGCCGGCCCTCGATCAGCAGCAACTCCGCGTGGCCGTGGATGACCGTCAGGATATTGTTGAAATCATGGGCCACGCCGCCGGCGAGCTGGCCGATGGCCTCCATTTTCTGGGCCTGGCGCAACTGGCCTTCCAGCCGCTTCTGCGTGGTGATGTCGTTGGCCATCGTCAGGGAGGCCGCCCGGCCTTTAAAGCAAATCGGGCTCAACTTGACCTCAACCTCGATCAACGTTCCATCCTTCTTGCGGTGGGACCAGACTCCCTCCAAAGCAAGCCGGCCCGGGTGCTCTGCGGCCGCAAGCTCACGGAGGTACTCCATGAGCGCCGGCGTCTCATCCGAGCCGCCGAGGTCCTTGAGGGTCATGCTCGAGAATTCCTCGCGCGAATAGCCATAATGCTGCACGGCCGCGTCGTTGACCTCGAGAAAGGCCAGGCTCTCGTGGTCAAACACCCACATGGGGACGGGGTTGTTGTCGAAGATCAGCCGGTATTGCTCCTCGCTCTGCCGCAAACCCGTTTCCGCCTGCCGGCGGCGGCGCCGCTCTTCGGCCTCCTGCACCGCTCGGCGCACTGCCGGCACCAGCCGCTCCGGCCACTGCTTGAGCACGTAATCGGTAGCCCCGGACTTAAGGCTCTCGATCGCAGCCTGTTCGCCAATCGTTCCCGAGACGATCAGAAAAGGCGTGTCTCGGCATTTGTCCTGTGCCCGCCGGAGGGCTTGAATCCCGTCATACCCCTCCGTCAGCGAGTAATCCGCCAGGATCACGTCAAAGGGCTCGCGCTCCAGGGCCGCTTCAAATTCAGGCCCATTCGCCACCGGCACCAGCACCGCTGGCACACCCTCTGCCTCAAGCAAAGACCGCACCAGGTCCGGATAATCCAGATCATCTTCCAGATGCAAAATCCGCAGCGGCTTTTCCATGAATCAAGCCCATTCTGCCACATCCGAAATCCGAAAGAAACCCAAAAACATCCGTTTTTGAAGCCAGGTAGGGTTTGACCGGCGGGACCTTTTCCCCCATTTTGAGGGCATGGCAAACACGTTTGGCCATCTCTTCCGCATCACTACCTGGGGTGAATCCCACGGCCCTGGCGTGGGGGTAGTGGTAGATGGATGCCCGCCCAAGCTCGAATTGACCGAGGCCGACATCCAACCCGAGCTGGCTCGCCGCCGGCCCGGCCAGTCCAGGCTCGTTACACCCCGCAAGGAATCCGATACCGTCCAAATCCTCTCCGGCACGTTCGATGGCAAGACCCTCGGCACGCCGATCTCTCTGTGGGTCAAGAACGAAGACGCCCGCCCCGAGGCCTATAGCGAGATGGCGGTGAAGTTTCGGCCCTCACACGCCGATTACACCTACCAAGCGAAGTACGGCATTCGCTGTTGGCCCGGGGGCGGACGCAGCAGCGCCCGTGAAACCGTCGGACGGGTCGCCGCCGGGGCGATTGCAAAAAAACTCCTTCGCCAGCGCTACGGCGTCGAAATCCTCGCCTATGTCAAGCAGGTCCGGCACATCGCCGCCTCGGTTGATCCGGAGAGAGTCAAGGCCGCCGCCGTTGAATCGAACATCGTGCGCTGCCCTGACCCGGCGGCGGCGGAAAAGATGATTCGCCTGATCGAAAAAATGCGCCGGGCAGGCGACACCGTCGGCGGCATCGTTGAAGGCGTTGCCCGCGGCGTCCCCCCGGCTGGGGCGAACCGGTCTTTGACCGCCTCGAGGCGGACCTGGCCAAGGCAATGCTCAGTTTGCCGGCCTCCAAAGGCTTCGACTTAGGCTCCGGCTTCGGCGGCATTCTGCTCACCGGCGCCCAGCACAACGACCCATTCCGGGCCAAAGGCGGCAAGGTCTATACCACCACCAATCGTTCGGGCGGCATTCAGGGAGGCATTTCCAACGGCCAAACCGTTTATTTCCGTGTCGCCTTCAAACCGGTCGCCACCCTCATGCAGGCGCAGGACACGGTTGATGCCAACTTCAAGAACACCACCCTCAAAGGACGCGGCCGCCACGACCCCTGCGTGCTGCCCCGCGCCGTCCCCATTGTCGAGGCGATGACCGCCCTGGTGCTCATCGACCACGCCCTGCGCCACCAGGCGCAGTGTCTCTGATCATCCCATTGGCCACCACAGGGCGAGGAGGCGATGGCCGCCGAAGAGCCAATTGACCGCCGCCAGGCCCAGAGCGACGAGGCGATGGCCGCAGAAGATCCAAAGCGCGGCCGCCAGGGCGAGAAAGGGAACGTAGGGCAGGCGGGTCGAGGATTGCTTTTTCAGGGCGATGAGCGCGACCCCGACCACCGAGCCAATCATCGAACTGAGCATCAAGGAGAACAGGACCGCTTTCCAGCCGAGAAAGGCCCCAATGGCGCCCATGAACTTGACATCGCCCAAGCCCATGGCTTCGCGCGGCAGCACGATCTCCGAGCTGACGGCCTCGAGGTGCGGCACCGTTTCCGGGGTGAACTCGTCGTTGCCCACCCAAAGCCGGGACACACCCAGCCGCACCGGCACGTCCTGGTAGCAACGGTCCACCATTTCCACTCTGTGCGCCTGCAGCGCGATCACATCGGACGGGCGATTAAACAATTCCTCGTACGGGATTTGTTGGCCCTCCCACTGCACCCCGGTCTCAGTGAAGACAATCAACGTGTCGGCCGGCAACGCTATCTTGTGGCGCCCGAAAACCCATTTGCCGACGCGCACGATGCAATAGATGATGGCGGCGCCGGCGACCATGCCCACCAGGCTCTGTTTCAGCGCCCCGCTCAACGAGTGGGCCTCTTGGAGGCGCGGCGCCAACCCCGAGCAGATGAAGCCGGCGGCCATCCCGCCCTGGGTAATCTCATCGGGCACGATTAAATGCTCCAAATCGATGAACGCGGCGGCCACCAGGCCCGCCAGGAAACCCGCGTAGATGAGCGCCAGCACCACCGATTGCCGGCCCGGGCCAACCCAGCAGCCCAGGAACAGAACGCCCGTCAGCAACTCGACTATGAAATAGCGGGCCGAGATCCGCGCCCCGCAGTTCCGGCACCTGCCGCGCAGGTAAATCCAGGTTACCAGCGGGATATTCAGATACCAGGGAATCGAGTAGTGACAGTGCGGACAATGCGAGGGCGGGTGAATGATGCTCTGTCCCAACGGCAGACGGTGGATGCAGACATTGAGAAAGCTGCCGACCACCGTGCCGAAGACGAAAAAAACGACGCACCAGAAGCCGAACGGCACGGCGGACCATACTGCAGGATCGAACAGGCGCGAGAACATAGATTGCCAACTTAGGTCACAGTTCGGAAGTATCCAGACCCGAGGGCCGAGTGTCGAGCGTCGAGTGTCGAGCGTCGAGTGTCGTGTGTCGAGGGTCGAGGGTCGAGGGTCGAGGAAACGAGGCGCCCAGGGCCAATTCATGCAAGGGGCGGGGACGGCTCGTCCAACGTCACCAGGATTCGAGGCCGAAGTCAGAGGCGCGCCCCGGCCAAGCTTGTCCCGGAGGGACATCCTTCTGGCAGGGGCGAAAAGCACCTCTTGGCGCCGAGAGTGGCGGGATGCGCCGCACCCCAAACGCCTCGCGAAGCAGGGATGCGCGGCCGATGTCGCGAAGCGTTTGGAGTGCGCGGCATTCCCGCGCTCTGGCTGCGTCAGCCCACAGGACAGCGGCAGTTAATTCTTGCACGGGCGCTTGGCAGAACCTGTGCCCGCAAACGGCGGGCCTTTTGGTCCCTTGGCGGCTGCCTGTGGGTTGGATAGACTGTGATGTTCCCGGGCTGGCCCCGTTGGCCGCCGTTCGAAATGCAATGCCTCAGTGAAAGCGGCTGAGCCGCCCTTTCGTAGCGGCGTCTCGGCAGAGCGCCGCCATACCCGGAAACTGTCTACAGTCCCGATTCCGAATCGGGACCGAGACGCCGCTACGCCTCGCTTCCTGGCCCCAACGCCCTGCCACCTGCCCAGCCTCCGCCACGACTGAGGGATTATTTCGAAACGCAGAATTCTCTTGACAGGGGCGGCGAGTTCTGGTTTCATGAATCCCGAACTAGGGAAAGCTTATGAGGTGCAGGAGAATCGGCGGACAACATGGTGCTCCGCTCGGGGCCGGCGCGGCGCTGGCGCCTCTTCGAGGAGCGGCGTTTACCTTGATCGAGCTGCTGGTGGTCATCGCGGTCATCGCGATCCTGGCCAGCCTGCTGCTGCCGGCTCTGAGCCGGGCCAAAGTCGCGGCCCGGATGACCTACTGCAAGAACAACCTCCGCCAATACGGCCTGGGGCTGCGCATGTACGTGGACGATTTCAAGGCATATCCGATTGATCCCAACTGCGGGCCACCGCAGCTAGTTTTCCCCCCCGCCCGACCCCCATGGTTCCGCCAGTTGCAGCCGTACACGAAGGACAACTGGACCACGGTGAGCCAGGGGCAACCGGAGCCGCCGGGCATTCAGATTTGCCCCGACTATGGCCGGCTTGGGGGGGAGTTCGTGGCCAGCTCGGCCCCAAACTGGGTCTTCGTCGGCAGTTATGGGTACAACGGGGTGGGCTATGACTCCGTGAGTACGTTAGGAGGGTTCGGGGGCATGGGTCTTGGCGTCTGCCTCCTGGTGACGCAGACCAATTGGTTCCCCGTCCATGACGGGGACATCGCGTGCCCGAGCGGCATGATTGCCATAGCGGACGCGCCTTTGGTGGCGAGGGGTCCGGTGATGGGCGCGGGTCTCCCGCCGCTCGGGCCGCCGTGGCTGCCGTTCGGGCCAGCCGGTTTGTGGCCAACGGGCGAGCCTCGGCTCGTGTGGTCGCTCGACCTCGGGGCCTCCTGGAACTGGCACGGCGGCCTCCCTGACCTGGTGGTCGCTGCGCTGCGGTTCCAGAGGCAGCGCCATGGCGACCGGTGGAACGTGGTCTTCTGCGACGGGCACGTCGAGGGTTTGACCACCAAGCAGTTCCTTGACCCCCGCTCGGATGCCGTCCTCCGCAGGTGGTATGCGGACCACCAGCCCTACAGCACCGACGTAGAGACTTTATACTTACGGTCGGTTCTGCCGTGAAGCGCGCCGGAGTATCGCGCCCAGGCGACTGCCGCCAGGCGGGCACCCGGCTGCACGCCTAGCCCGGGCCGTGCCAGGCGGCAGGCGGGCGGCGGAAGGTGAAACCCCGCCATAGTCTCTTCGCGGACCTGCAGACTTCCTGCACCTGCGGAAGCATACCCCGTGCCAATTAGAAAAAGCTTTTGCTTCTTGGACAGCACCCCCGCAGGCGTGCTAAAAACGTTTCCGAACAAAAATCCGGACCCGGTAGGCCGGCGGGTGCCGGCTCGCAAGGGTCCGCGCGCAACACGAAAGCTGATAAGGCATAGTTATGATGAACGAACATAAAGCGGATAAACAATCCGGAGCGGCCCCGGCGCAGGGGGTAACGCGCCGGGATTTTCTCCAGCGGGCGACCAGGGCGGTCATAGGAGGCGGCATACTCGTCGGTGCCCTGGCGGCGCCAATGCGGGCGATGGCCTGCACAGGCTCATCCAATACATGCAGCGAAGACGCCTGTCCCACCGGCGACACGTGCGTCTCGAACGCATGCACCAAGGCGAACTATTGTGCCCAAACCAGCGGCGACAACACATGCACGGCCAGCGACGGCTGTGTAGGCAACTATTGCTATCACTCAGACGGCTGCCAAAGCTACAACGAGTGCGAAGGCGGCAGCAACGTGTGTGTCAATAACCACACCTGCGGCACCGATTTTTGCAGTGAAGGCAACACTTGCTCACTCATTGACGATTGCAACGTGAACACGTGCACCGCGGACTCCAGCACCAACCCTCACTGCTCATTAAGCAACACGTTATAGTGGGCGGGTCGCAGCGGCCCGGGCTCGCAAGGTGCCGTGCGTGGATACCGGCAGGGTATACGCAGCCTGAGGGCAGACCGGTGCCCCGTGCGTCCGCGGCGGATCCTCGCCCTTCGCGTAACGAAGGGATCAAGCCGGGCGAGGGAGTTCCGTTCGCTTCGGGCGGCGCGGGCTAACTTCGCGGCGAAGGCCAACGGCCAAAGGCTGAATGAAGGGCGTCTCGCTTGGCGCCAGGCGGCTGGCCCGTGCCCCGCCCGGCGCCGGGCAAGCACCGCGCCAGGCTCGGCGGCCTGTTGCAGCACGTTGTTTCAGCCGGAAATGACATGAACTGCGGAGGCAGGCGGACGCCGCCTGGGTGCTCGAATAACAGAATGTTAACGTCATACAGGACACTGGATGAACGAGATAGAACCATTTAGTGACGAAGCGGCCACCGACGGACTTTTCGACAACGTGGCTGTGAGGACGCGGCGGTAGCGGTGCGTGGCGGCCTCCGTGGCGCCCCCCTTTCAGGCGGTCTATCGGCCGGCGGTTGGCGAGGCGGCGGCGCGGCTGGGGCTGGAGGGCTTGACGGCGGCGTCGCTGGCGGCGCCCGAGGCGAGGGCGCGCTTTCTGCGGAGGCTGGCTGGGGAGATGGGCGGGGCATTCCGCCCGGCTCGGCTCGGTTTTGGGTCGCCGCCCTGGCAGGTGCGGGGGCGCGAGGCCTTCCGGCAGGATCGGCTCTGGGTGATGTTCCTCCGAGCAGCTCGGAGGGCGGTGGCACTTGGCGGGCGAGAGATTTGGCACGATCCATGCAGCCTACGGTGGCATGAGCAAGCGGCAGGAGGTACGCGGCGAGCCTGGCCGCGGAGCTTCGGAGGCTTCGCCACACGAGGCCCTCACGCTCGCTCTGTGCGCCGCGCGCCGCTGCCGCGAGTGCGGTCCCTTGCCCCAGGATGCGGGGCGGCCCGATGAGGCACCAGGCGGCCGCCGGTTCGGACCAAGGCCCCGCTGCTCAAAAGGCGGCCAGCCGTCAACCGGTGGCCGTCGCTGTGGTGGACGGTGACAAGGGCGTCTGGAAGGCAGTCCGCGCTATGCTCAGCGGCTCGGCTGAATTCCATTGCCGCGGCTGCTTTTCGGACGGCGGCGGAGGCGCTGGAGGCGATTCCGAGGCTCGAGGCCCGCATTGTCGTGGTTGGTGCCGTGCTTCCACACGGTTGCGGCATCCAGTGCGTCCGGCGGCTGGCTTGCCCGCCGGCCGGGCCTGGGAATCATCCTTGCCAGCAGCCGCCCGCTTAATGAGGAGATGGTCCGCCGCGCCCTCGCGGCCGGCGTTGATCTTTGCTGCCCCAAGCCGCTCGAGCCAGAGTGGTTTCTCCCGCTGCTTCGCTCCATCGCGGCGCGCTCCATGCCGCAGCACCCGGCTGCCGGACCCACGGAGCGGAAGGAGCAAAACCTCTCCCCGCTGGCAGAAGGGCTGGCCAGTAAGGAGACCGGACAACGGCTGGCCGTGCCACTGACTTGGGAGGAGGATCAGGTGATGGCCTGGCTGGCGCATGGCATGTTGTATAAGGAGACGGCGGACCGCCTCGGGTTTAGCGTGGCGAGGCTAAAGAATCCTCAGCACAAGGCTTACGAGAAGCTCGGGAAACACAAAGCCGTTGAAGCGGTGGCCGCGTGGCGCGAGGGCAAGTAGCCAAATTGGCGTGAGGCGAAAGGCGCTTGACAGCGGCGCTGAACTATGGCTAAATGAAGCGAAGATCGGAAACAGGATGGGTTATGAGGCTCAGACCACTTGCGGGCATTATCGCCCCGCGCCCCGGGCGGGGGGTGGGATCCTCGCTCCGGTGCTGTCCCGCGCCGCTGTAACCTCGACTTTCCTCCCTACAGCACGCGCTCGAACATCTCATATTGGCGGTTACGTTTACCCTGAGGCGGGAAAGGATGATTGTGAGAATTAGGAGAGATGGCGGACACTATGGCGCCGCGCTTGGGGCGAAAGCGGCGGGAGCGGCCCACTTGCGGCGGGCCTTTACGCTTATCGAACTGCTGGTGGTGATCGCGGTGATAGCGATCCTGGCCAGCCTGTTGCTGCCCGCGCTCAACCGGGCGAAGGTCAAGGCGCGAATCACCTACTGCAAGGGCAACCTCCGCCAATACGGCCTGGGGCTGCGCATGTACGTGGACGATTTCAAGGCCTATCCGATTGATATCACCCCGCCAGGGATGTTCTGCGCCCCCCCCAGGACGCCATGGTTCTGCCAGTTGCAACCGTACACGAAAGACAACTGGACCACGGCGAGCCAGGGGCAGCCGGAGCCGCCGGGCATTCAGATTTGCCCCGACTATGGCCGGCTTGGGGGGCAGTTCCTGGCCGGCCTGCTCCCCATCGCCGGCAGTTACGGGTACAACGGCTGCGGCTATGACGCCGATGGCGCGCAAGACGAGTTCGGGGGGATGGGTCTTGGCTTCCGTATTGGCTTCCGCTTGTCCTGGACGGGGACCAACGGATGGCCCGCGGTCCGCGAGGGCGACATCGCGTGCCCGAGCGACATGATTGCCATAGCGGACGCGACTTTGATGGGGAGGGGCCCGGCTGCCTCGCTGCACGGTCCGCCGTGGCTGCCGTTCGGATCGGCCAATCTGCTCCCAACGGGTGGTGACTATATGTTGGCGTGGGCGACCGACCTCGGCCTGCCCTGGGGCTTCTCTATCAACTCTTCGGCCGCTGCGCTGCGGTTCCAGAGGCAGCGCCACGGCGACCGGTGGAACGTGGTCTTCTGCGACGGCCACGTCGAGGGTTTGACCACCAAGCAGTTCCTCGACCCCCGCTCGGATGCCGTCCTGCGCAGGTGGTATGCGGACCACCAACCCTACAACACGGACGCATGGACCTCGTGGTTACGGAAGCTTCTTCCGTGAGGCGCGCCGAAGTGTGGCGCACGGGCGACTGCAGCGGTCTGGACGCCCCACTGCCCGCACGGCCGGCCCGCCCCCGGGCCGCTGGCGGGCGGCGCAGGGTAAAACCCCACCACGGCGTCTTCCCGGACGCACGGGCCGCCAGCACCTGCGCTAGCACATCCCGTGCCAAGCAGAGGGGAGCTCTTGCTTCCCTAGACCGCATCCCCGCTGGCGTGCTAAAAACGTTCCCGAACAAAGATCCGGGCCACTCGGGCCGGCGGGCGCCGGTTCGCAAAGGCCCGGGCGCGAAACGAAAGCTGATAAGGCACATTTATGATGAACGAACACAAAGCGGGCCAGCAATCGGGAGCGACCCCGGGGCAGGGGGTAACACGCCGGGATTTTCTCCAGCGGGCGACGAGGGCGGTCATAGGAGGCGGCATACTCGTCGGCGCTCTGGCGGCGCCGACACGGGCGATGGCGGGCGTCGTTTCTTCCGTTCTGTGATTGTATCTATACGGATGCAACCGCAATGAAATGGGGCTGCCCCTGGCCCGCCAGTCCCCACCCGGGATCGCTGAGTGGCTTTGTTTTCCGCGTATTCCGCGTATTCCGCGGTTGCCCTTAGCTGCCAGAGCCGCATCGGCCATGCTCCGCCACGATGCGCTCAATTTGGGGCTTGGGATAATGGCCAAAGTTCACCAACAGCCCGAGCTTGAACGTGGTCGCCTTGAGGTAGTTTTGCACCTGCGCCCGATGCTCGTCCGCCAACTGGCTCACCGCCTTGAGTTCCAGAATGATCTTTTCATGGCAGATGAAGTCCGGCTCGTACTTGGCCCGAAGTGGGCAGCCTTTGTATTCCAGCGCCAAGGGCTTCTGCGGGACGAACGGGACTCCCCGCAGGCGCAACTCAATCTCCATGCACTCCTGATAAACCGGCTCCACGAAGCCCCAACCCTTCTCGCGGTAAACCTCGAAGCACGCGCCGATAATCTGGTAGGATTCTGTTTCGTAAATGAGATTGGTTTTCATGGCTGGCCAGGCTAGCAAAGCTCCGAAGAAGAACGAACCGCGGAACACGCGGAATACGCGGAAATGAACAGGTCTGATGGTTGCTATTCTGACCCGCGCCCGGCTGGGTGGCTGGGTGGCGTGAGGTAAAAATGGCTTGACAGCGGTGCCGAATTATGGTCAAAATAAGGCGGCAATCGGAAAGAGGAAGGGATATGAGAATCAGGAGAGATGGCGGACGCTATGGCGCCGCGCTTGGGGTGAAAGCGGCGGGAGGGGCGCACCTGCGGCGGGCCTTTACGCTGATCGAACTGCTGGTGGTGATCGCGGTGATAGCGATCCTGGCCAGCCTGTTGCTGCCCGCGCTCAACCGGGCCAAGGTCAAGGCGCGAATCGCCTACTGCAAGGGCAACCTCCGCCAATACGGCCTGGGGCTGCGCATGTACGTGGACGATTTCAAGGCCTATCCGCTTCAACCCAGCCCAGGCCTGCCGGCGCCCGACTTCTACCCGCCGTGGTTCCGCCAGTTGCAGCCATATACCAAGGACAACTGGACCACGGTGAGCCAGGGGCAGCCGGAGCCGCCGGGCATTCAGATTTGCCCCGACTATGGCCGGCTTGGGGGGCAGTTCCTGGTCAGCCCGTTCCCCAACGGCGCTGCTGGGCTCTCCGCCGGCAGTTATGGATACAACGGTTTGGGTTATGACGGCTCAAAAGATGCGCAGGGCCAGTTCGGGGGGATGGGCCTTGGCCTCCGCCTCCCTTGGACGGGGACCAACTTGTTGCCCGTCCTCGAGGGCGACGTGGCATGCCCGAGCGACATGATCGCCATGGCCGATGCTCCCGTGTACCCGGCGGGATCCTCCGCTGTTGGAAAGGACCCGGTGGCCGGACTGCCCAATTTGTGGCCCTGCGGCGACGCTTTTCCGGTGTGGCTGACAGACCTCGGCGCGGCGTGCCTCCCCCCTGACCTTGGCTTCGCGCTCCGGTTCCAGAGGCAGCGACACGGCGACCGGTGGAACGTGGTCTTCTGCGACGGCCACGTCGAGGGGTTCACCACCAAGGGGTTCCTTGACCCCCGCTCGGATGCCGTCCTGCGCAGGTGGTATGCGGACCACCAACCCCACGACACGGACAAACTGACCTCAATCTTCCGGTCGGTTCTGCGGTGAGGCGCCGAAGTATGGCGCGCAGGCGACTGCCCCAGGCCGGGCGCCCGCCTGCCCGTGTGGAGGTCCCGCCCCGGGCCACTGACGGGTGGCGGAAGCTGAAACCACGCCGCAGCGTCTTCCCGGACGCGGTGGCCGCCTGCACCTGCCGAAGCATACCCCGTGCCAATTAGAAAAAGCTTTTGCTTCCCTTGGCAGCACGCCCGCAGGCGTGCTAAAAATGTTCCCGAACAAAGAATCCGGGCCCGGCGGGCCGGCAGGCGCTGCCCCGCAAAGGCCCGGGGGCAAAACGAAAGCTGATAAGGCACATTTATGACGAACGAACATAAAGTGGATAAACAAACCGGAGCGGCCCCGGCGCAGGGGGTAACCCGCCGCGACTTTGTCCAACGGGCGACCAGGGCGGTGATAGGAGGCGGCATACTCGTCGGCGCTCTGGTGGCCCCAGTGCGGGCGATGGCGGGCCAGAGGTGCCCAACCTCGAATACGTGCGGGCCAAATCCGAATACATGCACCAGCGGCGACTATTGCTCCAATGGCGCGTATGGCACCAACACGTGCACGTCGGACGCATGCACCAACGGGGACTCGTGTGTGACGAGCGGGTACAGCGGCACCAACACGTGCGTGTCGGACGCATGTTCCAACGACCAGTGTGGATTCGGCAACTACCCCGGCACCAACACATGCACGGCCAGCGACAGTTGTGATGGAAACACGTGCTGTAAATCAGACGGCTGCCAGAGCTACGAGCAGTGCGCAAGCGGCTCGAACTATTGTGAGAATGAGCACACATGCAACGCCGATGTATGCACCTTCAACAACGTTTGCCAGACAATGGACGAGTGCAACACGAACACATGCGGCTCCTACAACCACTGCAATGGCTACCACACCTGCCACCCGGGGGGGGGACAACTAGGCCGGCGGCGTGAAGCAGCGCGGCGGCACCACGCCGCACATGGGCACGGGCCGGGCGCAAGCGCACCGGAGGGCAAACGGCAGGCGTCTGCCCCGCCCGGCGCCGGGAGGGCAACGCACAAGGCTTGGCGGCCTGTTGGAGCGTGTTGTTTCAGCCGGAAATGACGGGGACTGCAATAGCAACCGGAAACCGCCTCGGCGCTCGACTTTCAGAGTGGCGCGGTCTGCCGAAGCGCCGCTTCCTCCGGTGGCCCCCGTAGCGGCGTCTCGGCAGAGCGCCGCTGATATTAGAGAGAATGCTAACGTCATACAGGATACTGGATGAACGAGATAGAAGCATTTAGCGACAACGCGGCTACCGACGGACCTTTCGACAACGTGGCTGTGAGGACGCGGGGGGAGCGGTGCGTGGCGGCCTCCGTGGCGCCCCCCTTTCAGGCGGTCTATTGGCCGGAGGTTGGCGGGGCGGCGGCGCGGCTGGGGCTGGAGGGCTTGACGGCGGCGTCGCTGGCGGCGCCGGGGACGAGGGCGCGCTTTCTGCGGAGGCTGGCTGGGGAGATGGGCGGGGCATTCCGCCCGGCTCGGCTCGGTTTTGCGTCGCCGCCCTGGCAGGTGCGGGGGCGCGAGGCCTTCCGGCAGGATCGGCTCTCGGTGATCTTCATCGGAGCAGTGCCGAGGGCGGCGGCGCTGGCCGCGCTCGAGGCGGCTTGCGGGCGCGCGCGGCGGGGCGGAACGGTTGATGTCCAATTCAAGGGCTGGGATGCGCTGGCCGATTGGGCGGCTGGCCGAGAGTCCATCTGCGATGTATGCGGTTACCTCTATGAGACCCGGGGGCGCGGCTCGAACGTGCTGGTGTGGTCGGAGCTGCGGCAAATCCCGGACGGCCTGTGGCAGTTTGTCTATGAACGGCCGCGGGTGCGCGTGGCCTGGCGGGCGGAGGAACTGGCGGCGTGCCGGGACGGGGCCGGGTTGGAGGCCATCCGGCGAGGGAGTGCGGCGCTGGAGAACCTCGAGCAGCTCGGCAGCGCCGGCCTGTGGCCGCACGTGGTGCTGCCCGTAACCCGGCGCAACGTCAAGGGGTTGCCTGAGCTGGTGCAAGGGCTGCTGGAAGCCTCACGCGGCGGAAGCATCGAGCTTGCGCCGGCGGGGCCTGGGCCGGCGCAGGAGCCGGTCGGCGGCGGCGAGACCGGGCCGTCCGTGGAGGAGTACGTCGAGGCAGTGGGGGCGATTTACCGCAGGCCGGAGGTCCCGCTGAAGTTGGTTTCGCCCCTCTCGTGGGTTCTGGCCCGGGTGAATTCGCAGGGCGCGCTGATCGGTTCAGCCGCCTCGGCGGGCGCGGAGCTGGCGGTGTTGCCGGACGGCGAGCTTTACGCCGGGGAGTTCGGCGTGGGCGCCGAGCGGTGGCGGCTGGGAAACGTCCTGAATGAGCCGGGCGGCATTCGGTGGGAGCGGCTGGATGCAATGGCCGAGGCCTCCTCGAACGCGATGCAACCCGAGGAGTGCCAACGATGCGACTGGAGGTACCGCTGCGGAGGCCCGGGGGCCTCGCTGCCGCTCTCGGGCGGACGCCGGGGCCCCGCAAACGGCCAGGCGGAGCCGCTTCGAGCTATACTGCGCCCCGAGGAAGCGCCTGTTCGACGAAATGGTCTGGGACTGGGCCGAGCGCGCCGCGTTGGGCCACGACCCCGGCCCGCGCGAGCGAATCGAACTGCGCGAGGACGGCATCGAACTTTGCGCCGGTCAACCATGCGTGAGGGCCCTATGAGAGCGCGCATTTTAAAACGCAGAGACCAGATGAGGAGCGGGCGGAGCGTGGAGCGTGCAGAGCGTGGAGCGTGGGGGAAGGGATGGCGGCGGCTGGAAAGGGAGCGGCAGCCAAGCACGTGGGCCATGATTTTTGAGCCACAGATTGCACAGATTGCACGGATGGGAATTCGGTTCTGTGCAATCTGTGCAATCTGTGGCTCAACTTTTCCATGTATTTCAGCTTTCAGCTTTCCCAATTTCAGCTTTGCCCCTAACCCCCTTACCCACCCATGAGTGCTTCGCTCGCTCCTCCTCCCGAAACCGCCGCCGCGCCGCCCGCCCCGTGTCCCAAGCTCGGCTGGTCGCAGGCGTATGAAAGCCTGCCGGCGGTGCGCAACGTCCACAGCCTGGACCTGGACGTGACTGAGGCGTGCAACCTCGCCTGCGTCTATTGCTTCAAGTGGCAGAAGAAACCGGTCCATATCAACGAGGCGAGGGCCAAGAACGCCCTGGACTGGCTGCTGGAGGCGAGCGGGGATTTCACCGGCGAGCTCAAGGTCAACTTCATGGGGGGGGGAGCCGCTGCTCCGTTTCGACCTGATCCGGAAGATCGTCCCTTACGGCAAGTGCCGCGCCCGGCAGCTTGGCAAGAGACTGCACTTTGGCTGCACGACCAATTGCACGCACCTGCGCGCCGAAGCGGTGTTCGGCTATAGCGTCTTCGAGAACAACCTGCTCCGCCCGGCATGGATCGAGAACGGGCGTCGTTTCTTCACAAAGGTCGTCGCCGGCTCCAGTTGGTGCGCCAAAGTGCTGACTGAAGCGGGGCTGCCGGGTGTTGAGCCTGTGCCGCATGGCATCGACCCCGCAATCTTCCATCCGCCCCCGGACAAGGACCACGGCCGTCAATTCTGCACCGAAAGCTCCGTGGTTTTTTCCGGCGGCAAGTTTGAACTGCGCAAGGGCCAGGACATCGTAATCCGCGCGTACAAGGTCCTCCAGGACCGCCACGCCGACGTGTTGCTCGTCAACGCCTGGTTCAATCCCTGGCCGGCTATCTTCCAGACGATGCGCGACTCGCCGCTCATTCGATTCGCCCCAGGCAAAGGGTCCTTTGTGGAAATGATCAATCAAGTCCTGGCCGACAATCGCATTGACCTGGAACGGGTGATCACCTGCCCCCAGCAACTGAACCTCGCTATGGCCAAGGTCTATCGGAACACCGATGTCGGCCTGTTCCCCAATCGTTGCGAAGGCGGCACCAACCTCGTGCTCATGGAATACATGGCCTGCGGCAAACCGGTCGTGGCCGTTGAAACCACCGGCCATGCGGACATTGTCAATTCCTCCAATGCGCTGATCATCGGCGTCAGGGGCGAAACCACCATCCACGACAAGGACGGCATTCCCGTGGCCCGGTGGCCGGAACCGGACTTGGACGATGCGGTCGAACAAACTCGAATGGGCCTACCAGAATCGCGGCAAGCTGCGCGCTCTTGGCCAACAGGCAGCCAAGGACCTCGCCGAGCGGACCTGGCGCAGGACGGCGGAGGCCTTTCAAAAGATCATGCATGAGACCAACCGCTGATCGCGGTGGCACCTGGTCAGACGGGCGGATTTGCCCAAGGAGGATAGCCGGCAACTTCGGCGCATTTTATGCGATAACGAGAAATGAAAAGAACGCTGAGGATTTCCGAAACCGAGCGGGAAGCGATGAAGGGCGCGCGTATCTCTAACGGGCGATGGTCCGCGAAGGGCAGTGTTTCGATGCACGATCTTCAGAGCAGTTGAGCGCGATTCATTCCCGAGAACCGGCCTGGGCTCCGTCCCGCATCGCAGGTCCACACCTGGCGCGACGTGCGCCATACACGGTTTCTTCGAGCGCCTCTCGCATGATGGCCGTCGGGGCGGGCCTGCCGGTCCATAGCTCCAGGGCCTTGGCGCCTTGATAGAGCAACATGCCCAGGCCGTTGGCGGCGCGGCACCCGGCCGCCCGCGCCGACCTGAGCAACTCGGTCTCCGCCGGGCGGTAAACCATATCATACACGGCAGCCGCCCGGCGCAGGCAAAACTGCTGCTCATCCAGCGGCGACGGTTCGCCCGGCTTCAACCCCAGCGAAGTGGCGTTGAGGACCAAGTCCACCGGCCCGGAGGGATAGCCGATGGCCGCCTGCGCCTCGGGATACCGCGCCTGGATTTCCCGGGCCAGGGCCTCCGCCTTGCTGCGCGTGCGATTGACCAGGAAAAGCCGAGCCGCCCTTTCGGAAGCCAGCTTGAGGGCCGCCGTCCGCCCTGCCCCCCCCGCCCCGAGCAGGAGAACGCTCGCCCCGGCCAGGCTCAGCCCCAACTCTTCCCGCAACGCCCGGCCAATCGCCCCGGCATCCGTATTGAACCCGTGAGCCCGGACCTCGCGCGGTCTGTCGGTCCATTCTCCCAGCGGGCGCCAGGCGCCGCCGCCCTCCCGCCCCTCGAACCGAACGGTGTTGACCGCGCCCCACTCGCGCGCCGATTCATCCAGCACATCCATCATCCCGACCGCCGGCAACTTGTGCGGGACGGTCAGGTTCAGCCCGATCAAGCCCATGGCCTTGGCTCCTCCCAGGGCCGCAGCCAAATCATCCGCGCGCACCTCGAAAGCCAGGTAACGCCAGTTCAACCCCAGGGCGGCCAGGCCGGCATTCTGCATGGCGGGCGATGCCGAATGCCGAACCGGGCAGCCGAACACCGCGCAATAGCGCGTGGCGGCGTCAATGCTCAACGCCAAAGGCTCCATCATCCGGTTCAGCACCTTGCATAATAAACAACCGCCGGCGGGAAATTCAGAAAGACCGGGACCGTTTGCAGGCTCTGAAAACAGGCCCGAATCTTCTTGCGGTCCAGAAGCGAATGCTGGAACTGGATATACATGCCCCCCTGGGCCAGGGCCTGGCGAACGGCGGTCAGGAGCGCCACCACCTGCTCGGCGCGAATGTTCGCCAACGGAATACCCGAGATAATGTAATCCGGCTTGCTCCAGCCCCTCTGAATCGCCGTTTCCAGGAGGTGCTCCGCTGAATCAAAGATAACGGCCACTCGGCGCTGCAGGCCCGCCAGGGCAATGCGCCGCCGGCTATGCTCCGCCAGGGCTGGATTCAGTTCACAGGCCACGATGCGCGCAGCCGGGCACCGCGCCGCCAACCGCAACGTCAGCGCGCCGGTCCCGCATCCCAACTCGATGATCCGGCCCTGGTATCCGGGCGGCACCGGCCCAATCATCCTCGAAATCAGGAACCGCTGCGACGGCACAATCCCGCCGGTTTGCAGGTTCTTTGCCAGGCCCGCCCAGAAAAAGCGCAAACACCCCGGCAAATCCGCAGACCGCCCCTGAGAGACCCGCTTTTCCGTATCACCTTCTTCTGCCTCCTCCTCGCCCGAGGAAGAGGCGGCAGATGGGTAACCACTCCCGCTCTCCCGGCACGACGAGGCGGACGGCTCATTCAACGTGGACCTGGACATAATTCTTATAAATCATGGACCGTCACAAAGGTCGCTTCCCACCGCGCTGCAAAAATGTTATCACGCCGCCCAGATAGTGCACAAGCCTTGGAAAGTGTCAAGACAGCAGCGACGGCGCCCTGGGCGGGGCGCATCTTGCCAGTACCACCAGTCGCCAGGATGCTCGCGTTGGTAGCGCAGGTTTCCAAACCTGCTGTATCGCCGACTTCCAAGTCGGCAGGCTGTAACTGCTTGGCCGCATCTGCGGATTTGAAATCCGCGATACAGCAGACTGGAAGTCTGCGCTACGGTGGTGCTGGCAAGATGCGCCCCCCCTGGGCGAGGGCGCTCTCGATAGCGCTTGCGCGGCGGGCGTTTTCTTTGCAACCTCCGTCAATCGTTATATGCAAACTACTTGTCGCACGTGCTGGTCGGCGGCTCACGCTTCATTCAAGTCCGGACAACGAGCCGCAGGAACCCTCCTGCCCCTGCTGTTATTGCTGAATTGCCCCCTGACGGCCCAGGAAACTCCGCCCGCCGAGAACCCGCCGCCCACGCCCGCAGGCGGCTCGCAAGAGGAGTTCGCCGCCCCCACTGCGTTCACGCCGGGCCAAGGGAGGTCGCGAGTCACCTTCTCAAGCGATTACTCTTACGTCGGCCCCGGACAAGCGAAATTCCAAGGGGTCAACCTGGGCAATTCGGAGGCGCAGTCGGTCAACGCCTCGCTTGCCGGGGCCGTGGCGCTCAATGAAAAGTGGTTCGTCCCGCTGGGCATCAGTTCGGCCAACTTTTTCCTGGACTCGCCCGGAGGGTCGCCCGTTCCGGAAGAAATCCACAGCCTCCGGCTTTTTGCCGGGCTGGGCTATCAGCTCAATGACCAGTGGTCAATCTCCGCCGGCCTGGGCCCGGTACTCTACCGGCTCAGCGACCTGGATACGGGCACGTTGGGGCTCGGAGGCATGATTCACGCCATCTGGCGCATGCGCCCCGACCTGACCCTGGCCTTTGGCATCGGCTTCCTTCCCGACAGCGATGTCCCGGTGCTGCCTGCCGCGGGCCTGCGCTGGAACATCCAGACCAATCTCATCCTCAACCTCATGTTCCCCCGCCCAGTGCTCATTTACCGGGCGGCGCCTAAACTCAGCCTCTTTGCGGGCGCCGATATCAAGTTCGCCGTGTTCCGAACCGCCGAGGACCTGGGGGACAGAATCGGCCAACCCCGCTACAACAACGCCCTGGGAACGTACCGGGATTTCCATCTGGGCGCCGGGGTCGAGTACCAGATCGTGCGCGCACTCTCACTGAGCGTTGAGGGCGGCTACTCCGTGGGACGCCAAATCAACTACAAACGCATCAACCAGACCGTGTCATTTGATCCGGCGCCGTATGCCCAGGCAGGGCTGAAATACCGGTTTTAGGCCGGAGGCCGGAAATTCGAATGCCAGTACCAAATTACGATTGAAGCCAGTCCCGACGAACATCGTTCAAAACCACATCCAAATTCGCCGATACAAAGCTGATTCCCGGCGCGGGCACACGATGGTCGCGCAGGTTTGGCGGGATGTGCTTGTAGTGCGGAAATGTGGGGGCCAACGCCGGGATTTCGGGATGCTCCCATGAGTCATACCAGCAGATTTTCTCGTTTCCTCGGTACACCTCGTAGCTGTAAGTCCGAATCCGTCGCGCCGCAAAATCAATTAACTCCCAAACCTCCAAGTGAATCCCATGCTGGCATTCGATGCGTCCCTCCAGTTTGGCGAGTGTCGCGCCGATTGGCGCGAGCGTCAGCGCGGAACTCGTGAGGAACGGGTGCCGCGCCGCCAGGGCATAAACGAAGGCGCTATAGCTGGCGATGTCGTCCAGCGGGGCACTCATGCGCCCGCTGGATCGAGGGCCAAAGCGCCGAGGCCCGAGCGCCGCCTCAACTCGCGCAAATGCTCATAAACGAGTTCGCGATAGGAGGCCTCACGCTCCTGTTTCGCCCCATAGAGGCCCGCCCAGCGGATGAAATCGCGCGTCTGCTCCAATTCCCCGGCGCGATAAAAATAGTAAAAGTCCGGGGAAAGCAGGCCATACTGCTCCTCCAACGCCGCCAATTCCGCATCCAGCCCATGAATATCCCGGATGATGTCTTCGCGTTTCACGGTTCTAAAATACTGCATCGCTCCCCAGACAACAAGCGCCGAAAAGGCCACTTGGACGGCCTCCTGCGTGCGGCGGGAAAAGGCGATTGACTGGGGGCCGTCTCTGGGGCAATCGATCGCGATGGGGCCGTGCGGCGCGTCCCGCCATAGCCCTGCGCGACGGCGGAACCTTGAGAGCGCATAAGCAACTGGCTCGGCCAGCGACGCCCGAAAGGACAATGGCGGTGAAAGGTTCGGACACGCTTCCGGCGAAACCATTGCGTCGTTGAAGCACAAAGCTGCACGCGGCGTTCCTTGAAAACGACATCAAACAACGTCGCTGTGCTCCGGCGCGCTTTGTGTACGGGCTAAGTAATCCATTATCGGTTGAGCATTGCGCTGGGAATTGTGCAGCAGGCATGCCGTCACAAGATTCCCATAAGAATTGTCGCCGCCTTTGGAAACTGGTTTTCCTAGCTGTGCGTGCAGGTTAGGAGCGATGGAACGGCAAGCAAAGTGAAATCACGGTCCAGAGCACAACTGACGGAGACCCATAAAACCAAGCGCTGGTTGATGGCGGTGATCCCATTGTTTTAGCGCGTGGGATCTGCGCTTTATTCGTCTTGCGTCTTGGTTTTGCGCTGGCGGTCCTCTGGAGTTGCGCCTCAGGGAGGAAAGTTCGACGGTTGCTCCTTTCCGGCTCGGGGGAATTCGCGGTTGCCGAAGGCTCAAGCCAAGGGCAGTATCCTCGCATGAGAACGGTTACGAAACAAGAGGCGGTGGACGGATTCGACATGATCGCCGGTTTGGCGCACGCCGGCGAAACGGTCGTGGTCACCCATGATGGCAAACCGTGGATCAAACTTGTGCCGGCCCTCCGTGCGAAACCCGGCAAGTCCGTTGCTGCCTTTAAAGCCGGCCTCAATCGCATCTCGTCAAAGCCGATCCCCGGGGCATCCGAGGTACTCGAGCGGTTACGCCGGTGAAAACCTATTTCGACACCTCGTGCCTGGTTGCCCTTAAGGACCAATTCGCTCCGGCCCAAGCCGAGGGACTGCAGGCCATCATTCCATCCTAATGCGTGATAGGTTTTCATGGCATCGCCCTCACAGCGCCAGCAGCAACTCCCTTACAACGCCAGCAGGAACTTCTTAATCTCTTTGAGGCGGGCGGAGGCGCCGGTCCGGGCCAGGCGTGGGAACCTGCTGCCGACCATGATGTAATCGTGGTTGCGAGTGAGCATCAGCTTGTCGTCTTTGACTTCTATGAGGCTGATGCCCCGCTCGGCGGCCAGGACCTTCAACTGGGCGAGTTGCAGCAATCGCTCGACCGGCGGGGGCGGCGGGCCGAATCGATCCCGCGCTTCTTTTTCAAGCTCGGCCAAGGCGGCAGGTTCGGTCGCCTGCGCCAGCTTGCGATAGATCTCGATCCGCTGCCGGGCATCGGAGATGTAGCTGAACGGGATGCAGGCACAAGCGGCGGGGGCCGTGAGGCGTGAAGCGTCATGCGTGAGGGCCAGGAAATCGAGATGGACCTGAACCTCGACGCGCGGCTTGACCTTTTCGCCTTTCACGCTGGCGATGCTCTGTTTGAGGAGCTGGCAGTAAAGCTCGAAGCCCACGGCGGTGATATGGCCGCTTTGCTCGGCGCCAAGGAGATTTCCGGCGCCGCGGATTTCCAGGTCGCGCATGGCGATTTTGAAGCCGCTGCCCAGGGTCGAGTATTGTTTGAGGGCGCTCATGCGCTTGCGCACGTCGGTCAGCAGGCGCGCGTGGCGCGGCAGGAGCAGGTAGGCGTAGGCCTGGTGCTTGTAACGGCCCACCCGGCCGCGCAGTTGGTAGAGGTCGCTCAGGCCGAAGCGGTCGGCGCGGTCGATGATAATGGTATTGGCGTTGGGGATATCCAGGCCGCTCTCGATGATCGTGGTTGAGAGCAGCACGTCGGCCGCCCCGTTGATGAACCGGGTCATGACCTCCTCCAATTCGTCGCTATGCATCTGGCCGTGGCCCACGACAATGCGCGCCTGCGGCAGCAGTGCCTCGAGCTTCCGGGCCATCGTTTGAATCGTCATCACCCGGTTGTGCAGAAAAAAGACCTGCCCGCCCCGGTTCAGCTCGCGCTGGATTGCATCTCGAATCAGACGCTCGTCGTATTGCATGACCAGGGTCTCGACCGGCAGCCGGTCGTGTGGCGGGGTTTGGATGGTGCTCATGTCCCGCGCCCCGGACAGAGCCAGGTAGAGCGTCCGGGGAATCGGCGTGGCGCTCAGCGTCAGCACATCCACCAGCTTGCGCAGCATCTTGAATCTCTCCTTGTGCATCACGCCGAACCGCTGCTCTTCGTCGATCACCACCAGGCCCAGGTCTTTGAACACCACGTCCTCCTGCAACAACCGATGCGTCCCGATCACGATGTCCACCGCCCCGGCAGCCAGGCCCCGGACCACCTCCTGCTGCGCGCGGCGCCCCCGAAAGCGCGAGAGCAGCTCCAGCCGCACCGGGTAATCAGCCATCCGCTCGCGGAAGGTGTTGAAATGCTGCTGCGCCAGCACGGTGGTCGGCACCAGCACGGCCACCTGCTTGCCGTCCAGATATCGCCTTGAAGGCAGCGCGAATGGCCACCTCCGTCTTGCCAAAGCCGACATCCCCGCAGATCAGCCGGTCCATCGGCTTGGCGCGCTCCATGTCGGCCTTGGTCTCGACAATGGCCCGCATCTGGTCGGGCGTCTCTTCAAAGACGAACGCGCTCTCGAACTCGCGCTGCCATGAAGTGTCGGGGAGAAAAGCATGCCCCGGCTGGGATTCGCGCGCGGCCTGGATGGCGAGCAACTCGCTGGCGACATCCCGCACGGCCCGCTCGGCCTGCATCCGGGTCTTGAGCCAGCGAGTCCCGCCCAGCGTATTGAGCGGCGGGCGCGCCTTGCCGGCCCCGACATACTTGCTCACCAGGTGCGCCTCGGTCACCGGCACATAGAGCTTGGGCGGCGGCTGCGCCGGGTCGCCGGGCGCATATTCGATGACCAGGCATTCCTGCCCGGCATTGGCCGAGGCGGCGGTCCCTTCGGTCGCCTTGGCTCCCGCCCCCAGCGGCAGCACCTGCAGCCCTATATACCGCCCTATCCCGTGCTGCAAATGAACTACGTAATCCCCCTCTCCCAATTCCGTAAAGTCAATGTCCAGCGCTGAACGCGTCGCCTGCGCATGCGGCGACTTGAGACGGCGCGGCCGCTGGACTTTGTAACGGCCGAAAATCTCCGCATCCGTCACCACCACCAGCCTGGCTTCATCGTAGAGAAACCCGCTCGACAGAGCGCCCAGGTGAGTCCTCAGTCCACAGTCCACAGTCCACAGTCCGGGGAAGCCCTTCGGAACTTGGGCTGTGGCCTCCAGGGTCCGGACTTCGGACTTCGGACTGTGGACCCTGCACCGTGGACTCTGGACTGTGGACTGTGGACTGTGGACTTTCAGCCCGTATTCCTTCCAAATCTCGGCAAAGCGCTGCCGCTCGCCGTCGTTGTTGCAAAAGACCTGAACGCCGTAGCCCTGGCACAGCCACCGATGCAACTGGGCAAAAAACTCGCGCCGCTGTTCCTCGGCCACCCGTGGCTCCGGCGCCCGCTCCAGCAGCGGGCGATATGCATCCAGCCCCAAAAAGTGCGGGCCGGCGCCGGGCATTGGCCAC
Organism: uncultured bacterium; assembly: GCA_963713735.1. Taxonomy (GTDB): domain Bacteria; phylum Verrucomicrobiota; class Verrucomicrobiia; order Limisphaerales; family UBA8199; genus CAVQND01. Next base: position 197,621 of record CAVQND010000026.1, on the reverse strand, counting down.
GGGGGGGAAGGGCTGAGTCCAAAACCGGTGGGCTGGGTGCCATTTTCCCCCACCCGTCCTTCACCCCTAAACTCCCCAACGTTGGTCTCCAAACTTCGGACTTCCAGCCTCGGCCACGTTGAGAACAGTCATTCCCTTCGCCTCGGCCTGGCCCTGGAACTCTTGCCAGGACACGAAGAAGGCATCGCCTTGCGGAACCTGGCAGCCATATTCTTGAGCCTGCTCATCCAATTGCTCCGGCTCGCACAGCAGCAGAATCGTCTCTGCCGGCAGATAATCCAGCAAAGTCCCCAAACTCCCGCTCCGCGCTCGCCTAAGGATTCCCAGTTCACCCGCCGGAGGAAGGGTGATCGCCGTGACCTCCTCGCGGGAGATTTGCGTAAGCGGATCGAAATGGCGCAGGGATTCCAATTCGTCGCCGAAAAACTCCAGGCGCACGGGCCAGGGACTGGTCAGCGGATACACATCGAGGATGCCCCCGCGCAGGGCTATCTCCCCTTTCTCCGTTGCCTGGGCTTCCGGCTCGTAACCCTGCTCCTCCAACCACTCCACCAGGCCGAGCGGGTCGCACCGGTCGCCGCGCGCTACCGCTCGAGTGCCCCCTGCCAGGGCCGCGGGCGCGAAAGTGCGTTGAAGCAGCGCAATGACACTGGTGACAACCACCGGCACGCGGCTCGTCCCGGGCAGCCCAGGACGGCACAACGCAACGAGCGTTTCCAGCCGCTCGCTGATCACGTCCGCGTGCGGAAGCCTGTCCTCGTGCGGCAGAATCTCCCATCCGGGGTAAAACCACGGCTGCGGCGACGCTGATTCGGGCTCAACCGCCATCCACGTCGTCAAGTCCTGGTGAAAAACCTCCTGCGCCCTAAGGCTGGCGGTGATAATCACCAGCGGGCGGCGCGGAAAGAGTCGATGCAGCATGGCGGCCAGGAACGGTTGGGCCGCCACGGCTACGCCCCCGCGCGACAACACCCCCCCTTGCGCCAAACGCTGTGAGAGCAATTGCACAGCGGGAGCAGCCGAGACCCGAGCGAATATTTCGCTTGTCGCTACGATTGCCGAATCCTGCGCCAAGCAACCCAATTCTCGCAGGCACAGACCGCGGCGTCAAGGCCCCGGGGGCGTGAGACAAGAACGTGGGCGTCAGACAAATTCCTCCCGGAAAGTCCGGCTCCCGAGCTTGAGGAGAGGCTTGGGTCTTCGAGCCTTCGTTTCCTTTGCGTGAACCGACACTGGAACACAGGGCAGCGAGCGCACCCTGGCTGCGTGCGGCCGGGCGGACTGGGCTGTCTGCCGAAACGCCCCCTTGGCAAAAATCACATTCGCGGTATGATGGCGACGCTTGAGGCCGTCCGGCCTGATTCACCCGGCGGCCAAGAGCGGATGGGAGCAAACTGACGAACAGATTAGGAACTGAACAACCCCCCGAGGAGGCGCAAATGAAATGCACTGTTTGGTTGCCGCCCCTGGGGCGCCCGGCGAAGTTTCCGAGCGCCCAAGGCCGCCGCAGTTTTACACTGATTGAACTGTTGGTGGTGATTGCCATCATTGCGATCCTGGCCAGTCTGCTGTTGCCGGCGTTATCGCGGGCCAAAGCCAAAGCCCAGGCTCTCCAGTGCCTCAGCAACCTGCGCCAGATCACTCTCGGCTTCAAGGCGGCGGTGGATGATGACTCGGGGCAACTGGCCGGATATGGCCCTCTGGGCGGCGGCCCCTATGCTTATTGAGCAGCGGAGGTTGGTGGTGGGGGTGGGGCTGGGGGCCTTTGGGAAGACCAGAGTGGCTCTTCGCCCAGGAACAGCAGATCGCACACGCCTCCCAAACGCCGGCCTTTGCCGACGGGGTCACGTCTTGGTGGGCCTGGCCCACGGAGAACGATTGGCCGGCTTCCAACCTGCAAACCGGCCAGGTTGGCGGCGCCTTTCGTCTGGGCATGAGCATGTTAACGGTTCCGCGTCATGGCTCGCGGCCAAGCAGCGTCCCGACGAATCAGAGGCCGCAAGACAAGCTGCCCGGCGGCATCAACGTCTCATTTTACGACGGCCACGTGGCGCTCGTCCAATTGGAAGGCTTGTGGCAACTCGAGTGGCATCGCGATTACCAGCCGCCAGCGAGGCGACCCGGTTTGTGACGAGGATTTCCAGGTGACACGAGCAGTTTGACCGCCAGCGTCTTCATCCCGGAATGGTAAGACCACTTACGGCAGAGCGACAATGCCGGGAGTGACACAAAAAAGTAACCGCGTTGTGGAGAGACCAGCGGGGCGGCGGTTCTCTTGCTGCACGATTGTGTCCATCTGGATACACGATTGGGGTCAAGTCCTGCCGAGAACTGGGGTTTGGGACATTCCTGCTGCGCGCCGACTGTCCATGGAGCCCGCGCTGAAAGCGCGCAGCATACCAGCCCAGGGCAACGCCCTGGGCTGGTATGAGTGACGCCGTTGGCGTCTCAAACAGGCTCGCAGTGTCTCCCGGGTGCTGGTGGTCGGGGAATCCTGTCGTGCGCCCAGAAGGGGAACTGATATGACCGGTTAAATAATGTCCAAACTCCAGTCCTGCGCCCTGCAAGGGCGCAGGTCACCCTCGCTACGTGTCTCAAAGATGGCATTCGATGAGCGTTCCTTTTGGGACTGAAGCAACTGCTCCCGCCCCTGCAGGGCGGGTTCGGATTACGCGACGGTTTTCCCAGGGCGGTTGCCCTGGGCTGATGTGCCCGCGCGCCGTTGGCGTGCAAAATCTTTGACCCGCCGCAATGGAAAAAGGGCCTGGGGAATTTGATTTGACTTTTCTGGTCCTCAAACCGACAATGGCGCGTTCTTTGACATGGATGGACCGGTTGTCCATCGCCTTATGACAGTCAAATATCAGGGAACCCCGTGAGAATCGGGGACGGTTGCGCCACTGTAACGGGTTGCAAACTCCCAGGGCCACTGGCCACAAGCCGGGAAGGCGGGAGCGAGGTTAAAGCCCGAAGTCAGGATATCGATTTGACTGTGCTCGTCATGGTCCCGCTTGCGGGATCGACTTCTCCGTCAAGAGAAGGATGAGGCCAGCCTGTTCGGTGAGCTGGTCTCTCAAGCATCAACCCCCTCCGCGAACCTGCGGAGTCAATGAAAGATCAGCCTATGCCCAAGCCCCGTCCGTTGACGCTCGCCCTGGCCGGCGCGTCCCTTGCCTTTGGTGTTGCGGAACGCCGCCTTCAGGCGGCCCTTCTGCTGGCGCTCGCCCTGGCCGGCGCCTCCACTCCAACCGCTGGTGGTGACACCATCATTACTGAAAACTTTTCGGCGGACCCCCTCCGCAACGGATGGAAAGTCTTCGGCGATACCAACCTCTTCCAGTGGGATTCCACCAACCAGGACCTGCGGGTGACGTGGGATTCGTCGCGGCCGAACAGCTATTTTTATCACCCTCTCGGGACCATTCTCGCCCGCGACGATGATTTCAGCCTGGCCTTTGACTTGCAACTGGCTGACATCGGCCCCGGTCTGAACACCAACATAATCTACAACTTCGAGATTGCCCTCGGTTTCCTGAACCTGGACCAGGCGGCCCAAGCCAATTTCTTGCGCGGCACTGCCACGAATTCGCCCGATCTGGCCGAATTCGCTTACTTCTGGGATTCCGGTTACGGCGCCACGGCCTATCCCACGTTGGTGGACACCAGCAGCAGTTTCAATTGGAACAGTTCCAGTGACTATGCCATTTTCACGCTGACGAATGGCGTGACCTACCACATCGTGATGGCCTACACCGCTTCAAACCAAAGCGCGACCGCCACGATCACCAACTCCCAACAGACCTCCGGCCTGCTCATCACTCAACCGCTTAGCGCGAGTTTTGGCGATTTCCGCCTGGACGCCTTCAGCGTCAGCAGTTACAGCGATGCCGGGCAGGTTCCCGATTATGCCGGTTCGGTCCTGGCTCATGGCGTGGTGGATAATCTGGTGGTGGTCGTGCCCCCGCCCCCCGTTCAAAACCTCACCGGCTGCTTCAGCAACGGCCTTTGGCAGGTCCAGTTCGATGGGCGCAGCAACTGGATTTACACGCTCCAACGCACAGCGGATTTCCAGTCCTGGACCGACTTCTCGCCGGCCACGAGCGGCGCCGGCGGTTCCCTGGTCTTGTCGGACCTCGTTCCGCCAAGCGGCAGGGCCTTCTATCGCATTCGGGCCAATCGCCCCTGACTCGGGCTTGGGGAGGATGGCGGCCTCGTAGCGCAGGTTTCCAACCTGCCGTATCGCCGGCTTCCAGCCGGCAAGGCGGAGACGCCCGCGCCCCCAGAATGGACCCGCGGCTGCGGATTGGAAATCCGCGATACAGCAGGTTGGAAACCTGCGCTACGTTGGCTGCGGCTCTGCCGCGCTGGGTGCATCCGTGGTTTTCTTCCGCGTAGTACGGCCCCCGGCGGGCTATTTCTGAGCGGAGAGCAGGGGTTTGAGATGAGCCGCCGAGCGTTCGGCCTGCTCGACGGTGCCGCACTCGACGGAAAAGACGAGGTCCCGTTTCGCCTTGCGGCAGATGCCGATGACGCGCGCCCAATCAATGACGCCGTCCCCGCAGGCGCAGCCTACGGCGGTGCCGGTGACTTTGCCGCGTTCGGCCGAGGATTGCGCGACGGAGATGTCCTTGGCATGGAGGTGGACGAGGCGGTCAAGGACCCGCTCGAGCCACTGGTAGGGATCATGGCCGCAGAGATAGCTGTTGCCGGTGTCGAAGTTGATGCCGATAGCCGGGCTTTTCACCAGCTTGTAAATGCGGTCCAGGCCGTCGGGATGCCGGCTGTATTGCTGATGCGGCTCGAGGCCGATGAGGATGCGCCGAGGCTCGGCCAGCCTCGAGGCCTCCATCAAGGTGTAGCGCATGAGCGTATGGTCCTCCGCCTCGGTGCTCCAGTCCGGCTTGGGTCCCTCGTCGGTATTGACCACCGGCGCGCCGCACTCGGCCGCGAAGCGAACCGCCTGCTTGAGGTACTCGACGCCGATCTCCGGCTTGCACAGGGGCGTGTGGGCCGAAAGCCCCGAGGGTTTCACCCCGGCCTTTTCGCACGCCCGCTTGATGCGCAACGGATCGTCGAGCATGGAAACGCTGTGAAAATAACCGGCTTCGCTCAAGAGCTCGCGCCCCCAATGCACCATTGGTTCAACGTACTGGTAGCCCAGTTCGGCGGCCTTTTGGACGCCCCACTCGAAGGGTTTGTCGTGGTGCCGGATGTACTCGAGATTAACGCCCAAGCCAATTTTGGCCATAGTTGTATGGTGGTTGAAGATGCTGCGCCTAAGGTTTGCTTTGGCGCCAGGCTTCCACGCGCCGGCGAAGCGTTTCGGAGGGTTTGGCCTCCGGGTAAACCAGCACGAGGTAGTTCAACGCGAAGGCGTCGCCCCGGTGATAAATGAGCGGTTCCTTGTCCAGCCCTTGGGTGGCTGAGAGGTAGGCAAAGGGTGTGAGCATGCTGAAATAAACGGCGTCCCCGCGCGCGTTGGCGGGATGGCCCGCGAGCGCGATCGTGGCCGGATGGCCCGGGGCGTCGAAAGAAACTGCCGCCCAGGGCGCCTGCGAAAGGTCCTGCCGGTTGTTGGCCAGGTCCAAGCCCGGGCCCGCCGGCGAATTTGGTGTGCCCGCCAACCGATGCGCGGCCAGCGCATCGAGGTCCTGTCGAAAACGCAGGCCCAGGCCGTGATAATTGGCGCCGCTCAGCGTCACGGTGTTCGTCTTGCCGCCAACCTCGAACTTCGATTTCCATTCCAGGGCCACCTCCTGCCGCGCGGGGTTTACCGTCAACACCAGCGCCCGCCGCTCGACCAGCAAGGCCGCCGGGGCCGTGTCCGGCAGGAAAGCATCCTGCGGCGCGACCCAGTGCAGCACCTGCTCGAATTTCGCCTGCGCCTGGCCCTCCGTGCCCGCCTCGCTGCAGACAGGCCGCGAGGTCCAAATCACCTTCTGCACGCCGTTGCCGGAGACCTCCTCCCAGAAATTAATCCCGTTCACCCGGATGCCATACATCAGCGCATGATGGTGCAAATGATCGAAAGGCGCATCCCGGAGAATGTTCTCGCCGCCCAGCGGGCTGAGTTCCTTCACGTACGGCTTGAATTTCTGCGGGGCGAACGAATAAACGAACACCTTCTGCTCTCCGTAAAGGAGGCTCCAAGCGGTGGCCTCTTCACTCCGGTCCAGCCTGAGCGTGGCCGCCCCGACGCCTTGCGCCACCGCCAGGCACAGGACCAGCCCCAAGGCCAAAGTATGAAGTATGAAGTATGAAGTATGAATTGCGGCGAAAATCGGGTCGCGGCCATTAAGGCCCAACTCCTGGATGGAATAATCATGACGGCTCTTCATACCGGTGCCCATGTTTTTATACGGATCTCGCCCGCATGTCCAGCCCGATAGCGATTTGCTCGTTGACGGGCCGCCGGTTGAATGACGCTGCGCGGGCGAGAGAATTCGGATTGGCCAATCCAGGGCGCGAGCGTAGAGTCGGACTCGTAGCGTCTTTTGACCACCGGGTGCCCGGGCGGCGCGGCCCTTGCGGCCGGTGAATAAGACGGAAGTGAATTTATGAACTCGAACTCTCCACTTAGCTGAATACCGGGTTGTTCGCGGTGCGTCTAAAGCACGCGGCCGCAGTTCTGTCTGCTTATGAAACGACTGCTGGTGTTACTTGCGCTCCTCCTGCCTGGCCCAGGCTGTCAGCCCGCCAGGGACGAACCAGGCCTTACGTTTTATCTTCAAATGATTCACGGCAACGACAACGATACGCCGCCCACCCTGGACGCCAAGCCCATCGGGCCGAGGCTGAACGAAAGACTGCGCTCCGTGTGGAGGTGGAAACACTATTGGGAACTCAAACGCGACTCGGTCGTCGTGAAACCCGGCCAAAAAGTCCGCAAGCGGATGTCTGCCGAACGAGAGGTCGAAATCGAGTTAAGGGACTTGCGGAGAATGACCGCTCGCATCTATTTTAATGGCCGGCTCACTCGCAGCCGTAACCAGCCCGCTGAGGGCGCCTTCTACATCTCCGGCGGAGACAAAGGACAGGATCAGTCGTGGTTCATTGTCGTGCGCCGGGACCGACCGCTCGATTCCGAAAAGGATTGAGTTTAAACGCGCTTTCAGCCCGTCCTCAATTTCCTTGAAGGTTCGGATTCATGAAATCAACGACCCAAGAGGCTGACCCAAAACCACCAGAATGCAACCCCCAGACCGAGCCAGATCAGATGGCCAGAAACTGCAAAGAGCGCGCCCGCCAGCCTTCTATTCTTCCGGCCTATTCTTGCCGCCGCCACATTTACCTCCCGTGGCAGGTAGGTTATCAGAAAGCCGACGATGAATCCGAGGATGCACCCTCCCAGCGAGGCGCTGATTCCCGCAAGAACGCCGTGGAGCGCGCCCCACACCCAACCGACGCACAGCCCAGCCAGAGCGTGAAATAAACCGAGCGTCTCAGGGAAGCCAATCGTCGGCGGGGCAGCAGCATACTCGCTCCTGCCCTGAGGCCAGGCTCGATTCTCTTTGGTCCTTTGTTTCATCATCTGGTTTCCCAACATGCCGGTCGCCTCTGTCGGTTCGCTATTAGACAACTCCCCGCATGTGCCTCAGCGAAACGCTTAGACCCTTTTGGGGAGCACGCCAATAGATTCCGATGGCACGCCAGCATGATGTTGAAGCGATGACACGACTTAGGCTCTGGCAATCCGTGCCTCCCTGCTCCCGCTGGGACGCCGCATCAATTGCAAATCCAGGCCACAACGCTCGAAAATCGTCCTGCGCAAACCCTATCGGAGACATTAAGACAGGAGTCAGGAGGTGGAGCGTGGTGATGTTGAATACAGCCAAAAGGCCAGTCGTCGAATCTTCGTGCCAATTCAATTACCGCGTTGTCAACGCGGTTGAAAAAACGAGGCCTGCTCTCCTTTTCGTAGTGCCTCACGGTGGAGCGACCCGGCTTAATCGTCGGGTCGCCCTTTTCGCTGTTCGCTCAACTCCTGCACCCCGCGCCGGGGTTGCTCGTTTGAGCAAGTGGTGAGGGGCAAAGGCAGTATTTAACGTTCCCATGACCGTCCCTCGAATGGTCTCTGCTTGGGTTCTGAGCAGCCTGGTGCTGTGGTCAACGGCAATCGCTGCCGGCCCCACCCTTTCGGTCAATCCATACCACGACATTTCCGAAAGAAATCTCTTTGGACTGAGACCGACGCAGCCAGCACATCTGGAACAGCCGCCTGCTCCTCTGCCGAAAATTATGCTTAAGGGCATCACGACTGTTCTTGGGGACAAACGTGCGTTGTTGAAGGTCCAGTTTCCTGCCCAGCCACCCGGCCGGCCAAGGAGCAATCCTGTATTCTGACTGAAGGCCAGCGAGACGGGTCCATTGGGGTCCTGGAAATCAACGAAAAGACCGCGAAGGTCAAGGTGGACAATTCTGGCACCGTCATGGAAATCACCTTCGAAAAGCCCGGCTCTACACCGCCGCCCGCAACGCCGCGCCCGCGTCAATATTGGCCGCGCCTGTCAATGCAGCGAGTTGTTCGGTAAACTCAAAATTATTCTTAGCGGTCCAGGTGTCTTTTCGCTAACTTTGCTGCGATGGCGGAAGCAGCACAAGCCACTTTGAAAAGCCCGCGTCGGTTGAGGGTTGGGAGGGGTGACACCACGGCGGCTGGACCCTCGGCTGAAATCCCGCCCGGGGGGTGGGTATGGCCGGAAAGGGCCAGGGAGCTGGCGGCGATTGTAGAGTATTCGAACGACGCCGTTTTCAGCCGCGGATTAGACGGGACTATCGCAACCTGGAACGTTGCCGCAAAGCGGATCTTTGGCTTCAGCGCCAAGGAGGCAATCGGCCGAGGAAGCGGGCTGATTCTTCCGCGAGGGCACCGGGATGAATTTCGCGGTCTTTTGAAGAGGATCCGCCGGGGTGAAGTGGTGGAACAATTCGAGACTGAGCGCCTCCGCAAGGATGGGCGGCGGATTTTCGTCTCACTGACCTTGTCACCTGTCCGCGATGCGAGCGGCCGGTTGATTGGCTTTTCCACTATTGCGCGCGACACCACGGAGCAGCGGCAGGCGCGGGAGGCCTTGCGGCGGAGCGAACGCGCCTTGGCCGACTTGTTCGAGCAGGCCTCCGTGGGGTTGTTATGGACCACGCGCAAAGGCCTTGTATTGCGGGCCAACCAGGCCGTGCTCGACATCCTGGAGTGCGCGGCGGAAGAGTGTATCGGCCTGCCGCTGGCGAGATTTCACACCGAGCGCGCCGGGCTGGCAGCCTTGTTGAATCGATTGGCCAGCAGGGAGACGGTGCGCAACCTCCAGGCGACCTTGCGCACGCAAACCGGCCAGGTGCGGGAGGTGTTGATCGATGCGAGCGCGTTTTGGGAGGAGGGGAAGATTGTCCACCTGCGCTGGTTTGTGCGGGACATGACGCGCCGCAAACAGCTCGAACGCGAGGTGCTGGCCATCAGCGAGCGCGAGCGGAGCGTGTTTTCGAGGGAACTGCATGACGGCCTGGGCCAGCAACTGAGCGGCATCACCTATCTAACCAATGTGCTCCGCGACCGTCTCCGCGACGCTGGCTCACCCGAGGCGGCGGGAGCCAAACGCATTTCCAACCTGCTCAAGCAGGCCATCGAACAAGCCCGGGCGGTGGCTCGAGGCCTGTCACCGGTTCGACCCGAGCCGGAGGGTTTATCTGCCGCGCTCAAGGAGCTGGCGGCTCAGAGCAGTGAGGTTTTTGGAATCGAGTGCTGCTTTCGCTGTCCAAGGCCAGTGCTGGTTGGCGACAGCCAGGAGGCGACGCACCTGTATCGCATCGCGCAGGAGGCGGTACACAACGCATTCAGGCATGGGGAGGCAAAGCAGATCACCATTAGCCTCACGGGAATACAGGCGCGTATCAGGTTGAGGATCGCGGACAACGGCAAGGGGATCGGGACCTTGTCGCCGCGAAGAAAAGGGCTGGGACTGCGCATCATGCAATACCGCGCGGGATTATTACAGGGAACGGTTTCGGTGCGGCCCCGGCCTGATGGCGGCACGGAAGTTTGCTGTATCGCCCCAGCCAGGGTCCTGTGAGCCGAAGGCAGAAGCACTCGAGTTTCATTATGACCTTTCTGACGACGGCTGTTTCCAAACCGAAAAGACCAAATCCAGATCGCAGGCGAATCCTTATCGTGGACGACCATCCGGTCGTGAGAGAGGGGTTGGTTCAACAAATCAACCGGGAAGCGGACCTGGAGGTGTGCGCCGAGGCCGGCACCGCCTCGCAGGCGCTTGAAGCCGTCGAGCGGCTTAAACCAGACCTCGTCCTGGCAGACATCAATCTGCCGGGCCGCAGCGGGCTGGAACTCATCCGGGATGTCCGCGCAATTTTTCCGCGGCTCCCAGTGCTCGTGCTCTCGATGCACGACGAAGCGGTTTTCGCCGAACGAGTGCTGCGGGCGGGCGGGCGCGGCTACGTGTCCAAGCAAGCCGGTGCGGACAAGCTTGCCGCGGCCATCCGGCAGGCCCTGAGCGGCCAGATTTATGTGAGCGAAACCGTATCCACGCGTTTGCTGGACGGCCTTTCCGGCGAGCATCCCGGGCGGGTCCCGTCCCCGGTAGAAAAACTGACCGATCGGGAACTGGAGGTGTTCACCCTAATCGGGCAAGCCAAAGAGACAAAGGAAATCGCACAGCGACTCAACATGAGACTCCAAGACCGTTGAAGCCCACCGGGGTTCGATTAAGCGGAAACTCAAGCTCAAGACAGGTCCGGAACTCACGCGCCATGCGGTGTTGTGGGTTGAAGCCGCGCGATAATCGCGCGGAGCTTTCCATATTCGACCATCTGTTAAAGTGCCCACTTGAGGCGGAGGTTTTGTTGAACCACATTGTTAAGATGAATTCGAGTGTCTCCATGGATTCCGAGACTCGAAAGGATATTGGGGTCTTGGGTTGACGGCAGAAACCTGCAGGTCGGTTAAGTTACAGGGTCATTTGTGAATGTGAATGGATTGGCGCGCTTTGTGCAGAAACTCCCCGGCCAAGGCCGGCCGGTTTTTCTGACCTGTGTTTATGGGTTGGGCGCCGGGTTGGCAGCGGTCGCATTTCAACAGGGGATGAACGCATTGTACCGGCTTACGCTGGTCCGGTTGTCGCGCGAATCCGCCACGGTCTTCGTCATGGGCAGCCTGCTGGTCATCGTGGCCACCTCGCTCGTGGTGGGATACCTCCTGAACTCCTTTTCCCCCCAAGCCTCCGGCAGCGGCATCCCGCAGCTCAAGCTGGCATTTTGGAAGGATTTTGGATACGTGCCCTGGCGCGTCGTGTGGGTCAAGTATTTCGCGGGGGTGTTGAGCATCGGCGGAGGGTGCAGCCTCGGGCGGGAGGGACCGAGCGTCCAACTGGCAGGCGGTTTTGCCTCGAATTTGGCCGGCGTGCTTGGGGAAGCCAAACAGCACCGCCGCATGGCGGCGGCGGCAGGGGCCGCCGCGGGACTGGCCGCCGCCTTTAACACGCCCCTGGCGGCGGTCACTTTCGTGCTTGAAGAAATCATCGCCGATCTGAACAGCGCACTGCTCGGCAGCGTGCTGTTGGCGTCGGTCATAGGCGCTTTCGTGGTCCATGGCCTGGTGGGCAAACAACCGGCCTTCACGGTCACGGGGGTTGATTCTCCAAGCTGGTTGGTGTATGTCCTGACGCCATTGGTTGCGGCGGCGGCGGCCTTATTTGGTGTGGTGTTCCAGAAATGGACCATGAGCTTGCGAAAGGCCCGAAAGCATTTCCGGCGCCTGCGGCCTTGGGCGCGCCCCTCGCTGGGCGGCGGTCATCACTTGGGCGTTGGGCTCGGTGATGTTTCTCAAGACGGGACGCCTGGGAGTTTTCAGCCTCGGCTATGATGACCTTTCGGCGGGCTTGAGCCACCGTTTGACCTGGCAGGTGGCCGCCGTTTTGCTCGGCGCAAAACTAATCGCCACGGTGGCGTGCTATGGGCTCGGCGGCTGCGGCGGGATTTTTTCACCCACCCTCTTTTTCGGAGGCATGTGCGGGGTCTCTCTGGCCGGCCTGGGAACCATGATCCTGCCGCTCAATGCGCCCGATCAGTTGACCCTCGCAGTCGTGGGCATGAGCGCCTGCCTCGGGGCCGTGGTCCGGGCGCCAGTCACAGGCATTCTGATTGTTTTTGAAATGACCCATGAGTTCTCGCTGGTTCCGGCCCTGATGCTCGGGGCGCTCGTCAGCCAAGCCATCAGCCGCAAGCTCAACCGGCACAGTTTTTACGAGGAACTCCTCGTCCAGGATGGCCACCGGCTGGAACACGTCATTCCGCCGCGCGACCTGCAGAGCTGGCAGCAATTACCCGTCTCGGCCATCGCCAATTTTCATCCGGCCCTGGTCAAGGAGGCCACGCCCGCTGAACTCCGCAAACTTTTGCAGGCGCATCCGTATCAACGCTTTCCCGTGGTGCTCAACGGAATGCTGACGGGCATCCTCACGCGCAAGGAAGCGGAGGCGGCGCTGGCGGCCGGGCGCCGGCCCAAATGGGAGCCGGCGGTCACCTGTCTGCCGAACCAAACGATAGCGGATTTGCAGGGCCGGCTGATTGAATCGAGTTCTCTGATCGTCGTGCTGGTCGACCGACCCGGTGGTCAGGTGCTGGGGCTGATAACCCTGCACGACCTGTTGCGCGCGCAAGCGTCCATGTCCAGAAATGGCGCCGGCTGAGCTGGTGCCCGCGGCTGCGTTTGACGCAGGCCCTGCTCAGCGCCCCTTCCTGTCCAGGTTCTTCTTGAGGTCTTCTTCGGTCACCTTGGACTCGACGCCCTGTGCGGGAACCTCGGCTTTGGCGGCCCAGAGGATGGCATTGAGGACGACCTTGCGGAAGTCGTCGTTGCCCCAGTTCTTATGGTAGTGGCCGCCAGTGAAGCCGAACCCGCGGCCGCCATCGGACCGGCGGCGGCTCCAGGCGCAGACTTGAGCGTCTCCCCGCTTGACCGATTCGCGGACGGCTGGGTTGCCCTCGTGGGGACCATCGGCCCGGTCCATCGTGCTCTGCGGCGCCACGGCTGCCAGGATCGGCCTCATCGCTTGCGGGTCGTCCGCAAAACGCATGTGGAAATACCATTCATCGGTGATTTGGAACGGCTTGACGCCCCGCAGGATCGGGCGGGAGGGCAACTCCTTGAAGTCGGCCTTCCAGGTCGGATTGACCGACCAGTCGGTTTCAAAACAACCGCCGGTCCACTCGATGAATTCCTTTTCGCCCCGTTCTTTCGTGGCCTCGACCGCATAATGAATGCAGCCCCAGGCCCACGCCCTGGTTCATCAGGTTGCCGATGAGCTTGAGTCTTTCCCCTTGCAGCAGCGGATGGCCGCCGCCGCCATCGCTATAGACAATGATCGCGGCGGCGCCCGCAAAAGCGGCCTCCGGGTCCTTGGGCCAGCCGTTGCTATAGACTTCGGAGGTGATGCCGGGGACCTGGTCAAGACAGGCCTTGAGCAGCAGGCAACCGGCGCGATGCTCGTGCTCCCCCGGACCGTGGCTGGGCGGCCCGGCCAGGAAAACGATCTTTTTCTCATCGGCCGCAGACAGCGTCATTGCGAACCCAAAAAGGCCCAGGGTGAGGAGTAAACAGGTGTGTTTCATGGTCTTATCTCGCTACGAGGTCTTTTCCAGGTTCAAGCCGCCGCCAGGGTCTTGCGCAGGAACGCCAGGCCCTTGACGGCGATCTCATCGCGCGTGGGCTCGATTTTACGCCAGATGGCCGCCGCCCGCGCAATGACTTTCACGTCCGTCGTAAACGACTCGATGACCACGTCCCCCTGGTAGTGGATGTGCTTCAGGGCCTTGGCAATCGAGGGCCAATCGGTGTGGTCGCCCCCCGGCGTCCCCCGGTCGCTGCCGCAGGCATGAAAATGGCCCAGGAGGTTGCCCGCCTTGCGAATGGCCGCGGCCTGGAATTTCTCCTCGATGTTCATGTGGAACGTGTCCAAATGGAGCTTGAGGGCGGGGCTGCCGACATCTTCGATCATTTTCAGCGCCTGGTCGCAGGTGTTGATGAAATCGGTCTCGAACCGGTTGAGCGGTTCCATGCAGATCTGTTTGCCTCGCTTCTCCGCCAGCTTGCAGAGCTGCTTGAGATTCCTGACCACCGTCTTCCACTGCCGCTTATACTCAGCCGGGGGCACGGCCTCGGCGCGGCCCACCGAGGAATAAACCGGCCCGATGACCGACGGGCAGCCCAGCGCCACCATCTGGTCCAGCAGCCCCTCCATATAGGCCAGGCAGTCTGCCTGCTGCTTGGGCGTGCCGCGCAAGTCCCGGTCCGGACCCAAACACGCGCAGACTGACCCGCAGGCCAGCCCGTGCTTGTCCAGCTCGCTTTTGACCCGCGCCGGGTCAATATGCGACAGCTCTTCAACCGGGATCTCGACCGTGTCGAAGCCCCATTGCTTGAACTGCTTGAATAACTTGGTGCTCTCGTTAGTGAAGGGAGAAGTGAAAAGAAAGGTGTTGATTCCGAATCTCATAGTGCCGGCCAGAGTACTGGAACCGCAGGCGATGTCAATGCCTTTTAGGAGCCGCTTTGAAACATCCACGGCGGATTCAAGATGCCCTCCAGAACGTAGGAGCCGACGTGAGGAGGCTCACTTTAAAAAAGAGGAGCGATCAGAGCCTCCTCACGTCGGCTCCTACAGAATCTTGAATCAACTGCTCGGAAACATTTTGGTAACATTCTATTCACCGGATATTTACCGCGTCTCCCATCTGTTTGGCTTGCATTCCTGGCGGCGCTCTCCAAGGTATTCCCATGCGATTTGCAGGCAAGTTATTCACCGCCCTCGTCTCGGTTTTGGCCGCCGCAAACCTCTTTGCCGCAGGCAAGGCCCCGCATGTGGTCGTGCTGGTCTGGGACGGCCTGCGGCCGGATTTTGTGACCGAGGAAGACGCTCCCACGCTTTTCAAGTTGGCGCGCCAAAAGCTCTCCGGCCGCCTCCTGACCGAGGCCCTGGTCGAACCCCCGGCCCCCGCACCCTCCCGCCAGCCGCTCCACTTTGAAGCCACCTACCGCGCCAGCACCTTCCTCTGGCGCCAGTACCTCGATTGCTCCACCGTCGAGGGGGCGCTCTACCTCGACCAGGGCAACGGCCAGCAGATGCCCGCCAGGTGATGAAGAACGTTGTCTATTTCGACCTCGAGACCCAGCGTTCCGCCGATGAGGTCGGCGGCTGGGACAAGATCAGCTCGATGGGCATGAGCATCGGCGTGACCTACAGCACGGCGCGCGGGGATTACAGGATTTACGGCGAGAAACAGGTCAATGACTTGATCCAGGAATTGCAGCGGGCCGATCTGGTCGTTGGATTCAACAACCTGCGCTTTGACTACGAGGTGCTCCACGGCTACACGGCGTTGGACCTGCGCCAGCTTCCCACGCTGGACCTGATGGTCGAGTTGCAAAACAAATTGCAGCATCGGCTCTCGCTCGAGGCCATTGCCACGGCTACCTTCGGTCTCGAAAAGACCGCCGAAGGCCTGCAGGCCATCCGTTGGTTCCGCGAGGGCAGACTGCTCGAGATAGCCGAGTACTGCTGTTACGACGTGAAGCTCACCCGCCTGGTCCATGAATACGGCGCCCGGCACCGTCAACTCCATTACCGCAATCGCTTCGGCAAGAAGCTCACGGTGCCGGTGAGTTGGTAGCCCCTTCACTGCCAAGATTATGAATCCCATCAAAGACTACGAGGACGTTCTGGAGCGCATTGAAACGGCTGTGGTCGGCATCTGGCGCAAGCACCCCGCCATGACCAACTATGCGGTGATGCGCGCTTACGATGCGGCCATCGCTCATTATGTCGCCATCGCCCGCCAACAGACCCCCAAACCCGTCAACCTGACCGGCCTGGATGCCACCCTCTTCGAGGCCGTCAGGGATGTCTGCGATTGGCGGCTCGGGCTCGTGAAATACGCCGACCGGCCCCAACTTGCACCGGTCCCGCCCGAAGACATGGTCGCCTGCCTGCGCCGGCTCCGTAAATCGGTGGACCTGTGGACCGCAGAAAACGGCCGCCAGGGTTACATGGAATATATCGAGAAATATATCCCATAGACCGCAGTTCGAGAACATCCGGACGCAGGGGTCGAGGGTCGAGGGGCGAGGGTCGAGTGTCGAGGGAACGAAGCGCCGCCCCTCGACACTCGACCCTCGACCCTCGACCCTTACCCCTTGACTTGCAGGACGACTTTGCCCATCGGCCCTTGGGCCAGCCGTTCGAAGGCCTTTGGGAGTTGGTCAAAAGGCCAGACACTGTCCACCTGGGGACGGGCTCCGGTTCGGGAAAGCAGGCGCACGACTTCGTGCCAGGCGGCAAGGGTCTCCGCGCTGGTATAAGCGCCCACGGCCACGCCGCCCAGGCGAATGCGGCGGAAGAACAAGGCGGCGGTATTGAAACTGGGGACCGGACCCGCCAGGCGGCCCACCAGGCTTGCCTTGCCCAGGTTGCCCAGCGTGTTGATGACCTCGGCCAACAGCTTGCCGCCGACATTGTTGATGGCCAAATTGACCCGGCGCGGAGCCAGGGCCGCCTTGAGGGCCGCGCGCCACTGGGGGTCCTGCCGGATTGTATGTGGCTGCCGCGCCCAGTTCCCGAAGGCGTTTGCTTTTCTCGGCACTGCGCGAGAGAGCCATTACCCTGTGCCCGAGGGCCGAGGCGAGCTGGACCACCGCCACCCCCACTCCGCCCGAGGCGCCGGTCACCAGGACCACCGAGGACTCCAGCAGCGGCCCCCACATCGTGAGGGCCTGCCAAGCCGTCAGATAAACCAGCGCGGCCCCGGCAGCCTCCGCCTCGCTCCAGCCGGGCGGGACTTCGACCAGGCTTTCCGCCGGCACGGCCACCTGTTGAGCGAACGTTCCCGGACGCTCGCCGCCGATGTCGCTGCGCAGGATGATGCGGCGGTCCCCGGGACGAAGCGGGCCTGTCGCATCGCCCGCCTCGAGGACCGTGCCGAGCCCGTCGCGCCCCAGGATATGAGGCAGTGAAGGCAAGGCCGGGTACTGGCCCTCGGCCAGGTACCGGTCTGCCGGATTCAATGCGGCATAATGGACTTCCAAAACCGCGTCGCCGGTCCTCGGGACCGGGGGCAGCACGTCGGCCAGGCGCAGGTTCCGGAGGCCCGTCACGTCGTCGAGGAGCCATGCTTTCATGCCGCCAAATGACGATCAACAACGGGGGTTTGTCAATCAGTGGTAAAACCCATGCTCGTAGGCCGTGTCAAACAGCGCCACGATGTTCTCCGGCGGGACGTCGCCCTGGATGTTGTGGACGTTGTTGAAGATGTAGCCGCCTCCGGGCATGAAGGCCCGGAGATTCCGGCAGACCTCCTCCGCCACCTCCCCCGGCGTGCCCCTGGGCAGAACGTGCTGGGCATCAATGCCACCACCCCAGAAGACGATTTGGCGCCCATACCGCCGCTTGAGTTCCGCCGGGTCCATGGCCCGCGCGCCCACCTGCACCGGGTTGAGAATATGGACCCCGTTATCGAGGAGGTCCGGGATGAACTCCTGGCAGGCGCCGCAGGTGTGATACCAAATCCGGGCCCGGGTGCCGGAGCGGATGAATTGGACCAACTGCTTGTGGCGCGGCTTGACCAGGCGCCGGTAGAGCTCGGGATTGAACAGCGGCCCTTTCTGTCCCGCCAGGTCATCCCCAATCATGATGACATCCACCACGTCGCCGGCTTCCTTGAGGAACAGCTTAAACCAGTCGAGCCAGAACTTGAGGGTTTGGTCCAGCAGCGCCTCGCAAAACGGCAGGTCGGTCATCAGGTCGCAAAACCACTGCTCGAGCCCGCGCAAATACCAGCAGATCTCATACACTACCCCTGAGATGCCGCTGACCACGGCATAAGGGGTGTCTCTCCGCAGGGCCAGAGCGCGCTCGCGCAGCCCTGCAAACCGGCTCGGGTCGTCCCCTTTGGGCCAGGGATAATCCTTGAGCCCGGCCAGCGTGGCCTGGGCCAGAGGGTGCAACGTAATGTCCATGTAATTCGGCGCATCCTCCGGCATTGACCAGCGGATGCCGAATTCGTCGGTCAAGTCCTCCCACTGCCGCCCGTCCCGCCAGGCGCTGACAATGCCCCCTTTCCAACTGTCCGCCGCTCCGGCCGCGACGTAGCGCGTATCAACGTGAAAGCGCTCGAGCACCGCTTCGCACGGCCGGGCCAGTTGCTGCACCGCATCCATGATCCGGATTTCATCCGCTATCCCCAGGTGCCCGATGAGCGACCGGTAGGCCCGCTTGTGAATGCCCGTTTGGTTCCCCCCAAGGTCAATGGGAACGCGATCCGGGATTTCATGATCCAGCGTCCGGAGAACGCGCTGGCGCGCCGTCATGGTTTCCTTCGTTGGCATGGCTTTCTTAGGGTTGGTGCAAGAATGAGTTCCGAAGGCGAGGCATAGTTCTAACATTATGCTTTGGCACCCCTCCGGGGTGCGACCAGCAGGGGACGCCCTGCCCGGTGGTCGTTCCCCTCTGCCCCGAACGACCACCGGCTACCATCTGCCAACCCTTCGGGTTGGAGCAACTCGGAATTCGTTTTTGCACGGTGGCTTAATGGTTGTGTTTGCCGATTTTTCGCCCCCTAGTTGAACCTATGCGGGAGGGTTTGGCAAGCCGCGCGTCACGGCCTGTTGAAAGACCCGAGCAGCCCAACCGCGAATGGACGCAAATTGACGCAGCAATTGTCGAAAAGTTTAAATCCGACCCCTATTTTTCCTCCGTGGCGGTTCTGTTCTCCTTGCCAAAGCGCGGAGGGTTCAGCAAAGTGAGGGGGTGAGTTTTCGAGAGAAACTGGTTGCCTGGGAGAAGCTGCCGCAATGGCGGGCCGCCATGCGCGCCGGCGGCCAGCGGTTGGTCGTCACCAACGGCTGTTTCGATCTGCTCCATGCGGGCCACGTTGCCTACCTCGAGACGGCCCGCGCTCAAGGGGAGGCCTTGTTGGTAGGGCTGCAATGGGAGATGATTCGGTCCGGCAACTCAAAGGCCCGGACCGGCCGGTCAATGGAGAGGAGGACCGCGCTGCCGTGCTCGCCGCCTTGGAGAGCGTGAGCGGCGTTTGCATTTTCGCCGAGCGGACGGCGACGCGTTTCCTGACCGCCGCGCAGCCGGACATCTACGTTAAGGGCGGGGACTACACGCTGGAAACTCTCGACGCGGACGAGCGGCGGGCGGTCGAGGCAGGAGGGGGAAAGATCGTGCTCATCCCTTTTGTGCCGGGAAAATCGACGACCGCCTTGCTGAACAAGATCGCCCGGTTATAGGACCCGAAGAACCCGATGCCGGCACTCATTACCCGATGCCCGACCCTCGACCCTCGACCCTCGACCCTCAACCCTCGACCCTCGACACACGACCCTCGACCCTCGACCCTCGACACACGACCCTCAACCCTCGACCCTCGACACTCGACACTCGACGCAGGGCGAACCGGGGCCGAGTTAGCCAGATGAAGATACTAGTGATTTCCTTGGCAGGCAATGGCGACACCCTGTTTGCGACGCCGCTCATCCATGAGTTGCGGGCGAGCTTTCCGGAGGCCTGTATCGATGCTTTGGTCATGTGGCCGGCGGCCAAGGGTCTGCTCAAGGGAAACCCGTACCTGGATGCCGTCTGCCAGAAAAACCTGATGGCGGAGAGCAAAATTGGAGGGGCTCAGGTTTCTCTGGCAGTTGCGCCGCCGGCATTACGATGTCTCGATCAACACCCACCCGCAGAGCCGCATCGCCTATCGGCTTACGGCCCGTTTCATCCATGCCCGGGTGCGCATCAGCCATCAGTATGACAACGTCTCGCTGCTGGATCGGATGCTGGTGAACCGCACGCTGCCGCAGGATTATGAGCGGCATAGCATCGAGAACAACCTCGCCTGCCTGGCGTGCCTGGGGGCCAGGCCAGTCCTGCCCGAGCACGATTACGAGATCTATCTCTCGCCGGCAGAGTTGGCCTGGGCTGACGAGTTCATCGCCACAGAGAGCCTCTCCGGGCGGCGGCTTCTGGGCCTGCACGTCGGTTCCGGCGGCACCAAGAACCTCACGCTCCGGCGGTGGCCCCTGGACCATTACCTGGAACTGCTCCGGCGCCTGGAGCGCCCCTGGCCCGACCTGACCGTCCTGCTCTTCGGCGGACCTGATGAGCAGGCAGACCATGCCAGGTTGCTGGCTGCGGCCGAGGGCGGGCGCTTGCGGCATCCCCCCACCCGGAACCTGCGCCAGGCCGCGGCATTGCTGCGCCATTGCCATGCGTTCCTGAGCGTGGATACCGTCCTCATGCACCTGGCAGCCGCCGTTAAGGTCCCAGGCCAGATCGTCATCGAGACCCCCACCTGGAACAAGCCGATACAGCCCTATCGAAACCCGTTTGTCCTGGTCAGGAACCCCGTGGTGGCGGGCCGCAACCTCGAGTATTACCGCTACGATGGCCGCGGCATCCGCGGCACCCCTCAGGAATTGGCCCGGTGCATGGCCTCCGTCCCGGTGGAGGAGGTCTTTCGTGCCGTCGAAGATGCCTTGAAGTGCGGGAGCTGAGAGCGCGTCCGAAAAAGTCCGACTCCGGGTCTTTGCCGCCGCCTTTGTCGCCACCCTTGAAAAGGAAAAGGGGTCAACCCATAGATAAGTGCATTTCTAAGTTGACAGCCTGCCTTCTTGCGGCATAACCTCCCCGCGTGCCTCGCAAACTCCGTCTTGAATACCCTGGGGCCATGTATCATTTCATGAGCCGTGGCAACCGGCGGGATAAGATCTTCCTGGATGATGTGGATCGGCATGATTTCATCAAGACCCTGGCCGAGGCCTGCCAGAAGACGGGCTGGCAGGTGCATGCGGTACTGCCTGATGCCCAACCACTATCACCTGGTGGTCGAAACTCCTGAACCGAACCTGGTGGCCGGGATGGCCTGGCTCCAGAGCACCTACACCATCCGGCTCAACCACCGACATAAGCTCCTCGGCCACGTGTTGAGCGGGAGGTACAAATCACAGCTCGTCGAGGGCAGCGGCAGTGGGTATTTGCGGACTGCCTGCGATTACGTGCATCTGAACCCGGTGCGCGCCAGGCTGATCCAGGCCGGGGAGCGGCTCTTGTCGTACCCGTGGAGCAGTTTTGGCGCCTATCTGGCGGCACCCGAGCATCGGCCGCAGTGGGTCCGGGCGGACCGGTTGTTGGGCGAGCACGGGATTCAAGAGGACAGTGCGGCCGGGCGGCAACGGTTCGAGGCATGGATGGAGCGACGGCGCGCAGAAGAGACTGATCCCGCGGTTTTGGGTGCGATGCAGCGTGGCTCGTGTCTGGGCAGCGAGGGTTTTAGGCGGCAGATGCTCCTGCGCATGGAAGGGGGCCTGGGGGAACACCACTCCGGTGAACTGCACCGCCAGGCAGCCGAGGCGAGGGCGGAGCGGATCGTTGCGGCGGAGTTACGCCGGCTTGGTTGGAGGGAAGGGGACTTGGAGGAGCGCCGGAAGAACGATCCTGACAAGCTGGAGATCGCCGCACGGTTGCGGCGCGAAACGACCCTCTCCGTCAAGGACATCGCTGCGCGGATGCACTTGGGCACCTCGAAGGGAGCAAATCGCAACCTGCACAACCACATGGGGCACGGCTCGCCACCCGCTACAGGCCAAGCGCCGCCTCCCACAAAAGGCAACCCACGCAGCACGAAGTGAACTAATCTATGGGTTGACCCCATAGACGGGCCGCAACCTCGAGTATTACCGCTACGATGGCCGCGGCATCCGCGGGCACCCCTCAGGAATTGGCCCGGTGCATGGCCTCCGTCCCGGTGGAGGAGGTCTTTCGTGCCGTCGAAGATGCCTTGAAGTGCGGGAGCTGAGAGCGCGTCCGAAAAAGTCCGACTCCGGGTCTTTGCCGCCGCCTTTGTCGCCACCCTTTGCGCAGCCCTTGGATTACTTGTGCCGTGTTCATTGTCAACTGGGGCCAGTTTAGCGCGCTGGGTGGACAAAAGCTGTCCAATGGTCAAAAAGAGACAATTTGGAGTTGCGTTAGACTGACCAGCCGCTGTATAAGTGGGAAAACAGCCGTTGGGAATGAACGATTTATGAAAAAGACCGAGGGGACTTCTCCGGCGCAGTTAACCGAACCAGCCATTGTAGAATAAAAGTTCGGCGCAAGTATGAAACCGAAACAAGGCACTGGTTGTTTTCAATGGAACGCAGGGGGCTGGTTTGGCTCACAACTGGGCTCGACGGCCTGGCTGTTCATCCTCGCTTACGAGACGGTTCCAAAGTCGGCAGCCGCTGCCACATGGCTGGCACTTTGCGCCGTCGCAGCCAACATCCTCGGCTGTATTCTTTGGATGAAACGATACAGACTCGCGCCATACCTGGCCATTCAATGTCTGGTCGCAGCCATCGGAGTGTTTACCCTGCTTGCGCTTTTTGTAGCCGATCATTTTCTCGTCCTTCCGATAATCGACTCACGGTTCATGACCTCGCCGCGTCAGTCGTACTGGGTCATGTGCCTCTTTCCCATTATTATGGCACAGTTCGCCTTCTTCGAACACGCGGCGTCCAAAGGAAACAGAACCGCGAGCGCCGAACCTAGTGCTCCACCGAATGCGGCTCCGCCGCATCGGTGAGCTGGTCGTTCGAAATGAAAGCTCTGTTTGCCATGTCGTTGATTTCGGCTCTTCTCAGTTTGGCCGCAGTCTTCGGGTTCGCTGTCATGACCGTCGTTCCTCGAACAGGCGCGGAGAGTTTTCGAGCAACCGCGATGAGTATCGTCGGCGTGCTCTTCTTGGTTTGGATCATGTTGGCATTTTGAGAGCATTCAAACATGAACATAACAACAGATAACCCCACCGGATTTGCAGTGCTTTTCGTAATTGGAACGGCCATTTTCTGGATGTATGTCGGTTGGCGCGCAATGCAGGCGCATGAGCGCCTTGCTAAAGCGGCTGAGGATATGGCTCGGAAGATGGGTTAGCGCGAAGACCAGCCAACGTGAGTGAAATGACTTTGCCGCCCAACCAGACGCGGCAGCCAACGCCGGGAGTTCGTCTCGCGGCAGGCCAGGCGTTAGCCCGGATATTTCACAGCCTAAGAGCGGCGCTGGGCTGCCGAAGCTATGTAGCGCAGGTTTCCAACCTGCTGTATCGCCGGCTTCCAGTCGGCAGGCTGTAACTGCTTGGGAGCATCTGCGGATTGGAAATCCGCGATACAGCAGGCTGGA
This sequence comes from uncultured bacterium, assembly GCA_963713735.1. GTDB lineage: Bacteria > Verrucomicrobiota > Verrucomicrobiia > Limisphaerales > UBA8199 > CAVQND01. The sequence continues at coordinate 174,405 of CAVQND010000026.1, read as the reverse complement.
AGCCTGCGCTACGCCTTCCAGTTGGCGAAACCCGTGAAATATCCGGGTTAGGGGCCCGGCGTGGCTGCGCTCATCGTTGGGCGTCCAAAGCTTTATGAAGAGTTTCTACGTTGCGATGGTCGTTGGCTTGGTCGCTATCGGTTGCGAGCCATCCTCCTCAATACGGATTACCGTTGTCGGCCCCACGGACACTGCATGGCGCGACCAGCCTGTTTGGAGGTTTGCGGTTACCAATGAGGCACTGGCGCAGGTCTGGTGGAGCGCCGGCGTCAAGGTAAAGGGAGACAGCGACAGGGAGTTCAGTATAGCCAGTGGATCCTTTCATTGGCCCGAGGGCTGGCTGGCTCCAGGTCAGCGCCTCGAAACCGACATGATTGTGCCCGGAAACACCAACAGCCTGTGGCGGGGCTGTGTTTGGTATGGCGTGGACCCGCATCGCAAGGATCGCAAGGTCCCGACCAAATACACAGGCGATTGGCTCCGCGCGCCGAACCCGACGGCGCAGCGGACGGGAGCCAGCCTTCCTGCCACTGGAACAAATCGGCTGCCTGAGCCGGCTGGCTCCCGCCGCTGACCTGTGCGTTATGCCCATCCGCACACACACTGCACAGGCCGTTGGCCTGCAGAACAAAACCGCATGGAAACCCAGGGCGTTGCTCTGGGCTGGTATGGACCAGGCCTTTGGCCTGAGCGCCCGCTAATGTCGGCCCGCCCCTCCGGGACAACAAATCCGACCTGCGTCGCGGGCCGGAGGTCGGGCGAGGCGCCGGCTCGCAAAAAGATCCGTGTAAGGAGCAGTTCCTGAGGATGCACTCCAGGATCTCAAGGGAAAAGCAGCAGGGGACGGCCTTCGAGACTTTCAACCACTTTCGCTACGCCAACTGACTGCGGGTAATTCTCCCTCTCCTCTGGGGAGAGGGCCGGGGTGAGGGGAGATTGGCTGCCGAACAAAACCACTTCCCAAACATGGATGCGCGCCCCCATTTTCAGCTCTGGAAATACGCGCCGGCCTCAGCTACACTGGCCGGCATGGCAATGACACGACATTGTTGGAAGTGCGGCCTTGAATACAAGCTGCCCGGGGCCCCGGGGCGCTCGGAGAGCTGCCCTCGCTGCGGGTCGGACCTCAAGGCATGTCTGAATTGCGCGAGCTACGATCCCCGCCTGGCGCTGCAATGCCGGGACGATCGCGCCGATCCGGTGGCGGAGAAGCACCTGGCGAACTATTGCGAGTACTTCGATTTTATCCGGCGGGAGTTCGCGCCCCCAAAGGCCGGGAACGGCCGCGAGAAGAAGGCGCGCGATACTTTGAAGAAGTTGCTCGGCGACGGATGACGACTCGCCGGCGAGGGAAGACGGAACCGATGAGCATCCTTTGCAAGAGGCTCCAAGGCTCGCCCGAATATGCCCGCGTGGTGCCGATGATGGTGCTGGCCGGGCTGACCGGCCTCCAGGGACATCTCGGCAATGGCTCAGAATACTGGGGCTATCTGCTCAAGACCGTGGTGGGGGCGTGGATGATCTGGGAGATGCGCCCGTGCCTCGAGGAGATGCGCTGGAAGGTCAGTTGGGAGGCGGTGGCGGTCGGCGTGGCGGTCTTCGCCCTTTGGGTCGGTCTGGACGGGCACTACCCGAGGCTCACCCGGCTGCCAGCGGGGGCGGGGTGGAACCCGCGCCAGCAGTTCGGCCAAGGGTCCGCCACCGCCTGGCTATACATTGTCATGCGGATAGCCGGCTCGACGCTGGTCGTGCCTCCGATCGAGGAGGTCTTTTATCGCTCATTTCTCTATCGCTACCTGGTCAAGACGCGGTTCCAGGCGATGCCCTTTAACCAGTTCCATGCCCTGTCGTTTGTCGTGACTGCCCTGGTCTTTGGCCTGGCGCACCCCGAGCGGTGGGTGGCGGCCATTCTCTGCGGCCTGGCCTATCAGGGCCTGGTGCTGCGCAAGAACCGCCTGGGCGACGCCATCACGGCCCATGCCATCACCAATTGCCTGCTCGGCATCTGGATTGTATGGAGAGGCGAGTGGCACTATTGGTGATAAACCGTGCTGCCGTGCCTGGTCCATGAAGATGAAGAGCTGCTGGTGGTCAACAAACCCGCCGGCCTGAATACGCACGCGCCTGGTTTGTACGCCGGGGAGGGCCTGTATGACTGGCTCCGGGGGCGCGAGCCGCGCTGGGCCGCGCTGGCCATTATCCATCGGCTCGATAAAGAAACCTCCGGCCTCATTGTTTTTTCCAAGACCCCCTTGGCGAATCGATCCCTCACCGCCCAATTCACAGAACACGCGGTCGGGAAGAAGTACCTCTTTCTCACCGACCGGCCGTTACCCAAGCGGGAGGTGATTGCCAGGAGCGCGCTGATTCGGGCGGGCCAGAGATATGTGAGCCGGCCTGCGCATCAGGGGGCGGCCGTGGCCGAAACCCGTTTTCGTTTCCTGGGTGAGGCCGGGCGCTGCCTTGGGCCGGCGAGGGCCGGGCTGGGCACTTGCCAGGTGGTCGAGGCGGAGCCGCTAACGGGCCGCACGCACCAGATTCGCGTTCACGCCGCCGAGCAAGGCTTCCCGGTTTTAGGGGACACACTCTACGGCGGCACCCCGGCGCCACGCCTTTGCTTGCACGCCGCCGAACTGGCCCTTGCGCACCCCGCAACCGGACAGCGCATCGTCTTTCGCGCGGCCGGCGCGTTCGACGACTTGGACGACGCGCGGTCTTCCTTGCGCGCAGGGCTCATCGAGCCTGAGGCCACCAACGCCTATCGCATCCTTCATGGCGCTGCCGATGGCCGGCCCGGCTGGTATGTCGAGCGGTTTGGAGATTACCTGCTCTCCCAAAGCCAACAGCCGCCCACAGCTCCGCAGCGGGCAGAATTGGCCCGCCTGGTCAAACTGCTTTCCGCGCGCGGGGCTTGTCATAAAATCCTGAGACGGCAGGTCTGCCGGGCGGCGCCGGGCTCGGCTTCGCCGGAGGCGGTCCTGGGAGAAGCGCCGCCCGAGCGGTTTGCCATTCGTGAAAACGGCCTCCGGTTCGAGGTCAGTTTCAGCGAGGGCTGTTCTGTCGGATTGTTCCTGGACCAGCGGGACAATCGGCGGCGGCTCTTGAGCGGGCACATCGCCGCAGGGTTCGACCTCCGTTCATCCTTCGTCCTTCATCCTTCCCCCTGCGAGGTCCTCAATGCCTTCGCCTACACCTGCGGCTTTTCTGTGTGCGCGGCCAAAGCGGGGGCGCGCACGACCAGCCTCGATCTCTCCAAAAGCTATCTCGATTGGGGCCGGCGCAACTTCACCCTCAACCAACTCGACGCCGACCGGCACGATTTTCTCCACGGCGACGCCTTTGATTGGCTGCGCCGCCTGGGTCGAAAAGAGCGGCGGTTCGATCTCATCCTCCTGGACCCTCCGACGTTCTCCCAATCCAAGGAATCCGGGGTGTTCAGGGCCCAAAAGGACTACGGCGCGCTCATCAGCGCGGCACTGCCGCTCTTGCGGGTGGCGGTGTCCTTTTTGCCTCGACCAACGCCGCCGATTGGCCCCCGGAACAATTCCTCGCCGCCGTGGCCCGGCCCATCGAGGCGGCGCGCAGGCCGATCCTCGGGCGCCACTACGCTCCCCAACCCCCGGATTTTCCCGTCTCCCGCTCCGAACCGGCCCACTTGAAAACCGTCTGGTTAAGGATCGGCTAGCCCGGATGTTTCATAACCGAAGAGCGGGACCGAACTCCCGAGGCTGCGCAGCGCAGACTTCCAGTCTATCAGTATCTGTGTAAATCGTCTCATTTGGCGATGATTTTTTCATGCCGCCAGAGCGAGTGTAAGCTTTTGTGTGCTGGCCAGCGCGTCCATTTGCTTGGCCAGCCACAGCCGCCGTTTTCAGGTTCAGAGTTGGACGCGCAGGGGTTTGGCGACCACTTCGAGGGGCTCGAGGTGGAGGTTGATGCGGACGGTGGTTTTGGCGCCGAGGAGGCGTTTGGGTACTCGCCATGAGTACCGAGCAGGTGCCGCCTCAGCCGTACTCGAGGTTGCCGCTGCCCACGAGTTTGCCGTTGGCGTCGAGAATGGCGAAGGCGGGTTTTGGGGGTTGCTCTTTGAGATCTTTGCCCTTGCGGAAGGCAAGATAGGTTTCTTGGTTGGCGCCCAGGATTTGGCCGTGAATGGCCAGAACGAATTCCGAATCCACATTTGGGTCGGCGGGCGTTACCAGTTCCCGCTGCAGCTCCCAGTCCTGGGGCTTTCGTTTTTCAGCGGAGACGTCCACCTGCAACGGCGGGCCGCAACGGAAGGTGTTGAGCCTGCCGGCTGTGAACCGGACGGGTTTGCGGGCGTCCTGCTGGACGGCGCTGGCCATGACGGGCTCGCCCTGGGCGGGTGTGGCAACCAGGTTGCACTCGCATAAGCGGTAGTCGCCCGGCGGCACTGTAAACCTGCCGTTCAACACCGGCGGGTCGAGCAACTGCCATTGGCCCCTGGTCTTTTCCCATGCCAACCCCAGATTGCGGACCTGGTCGCCATGAGGTTGGATGGCCACCTCCGCCAGGGGGCCGGTCCACCGTTCGACGCGGAGAGAGCGACGGTCGGGAGCCAGGCTGACCTTGTATGGCCGGGCGCCGAAGTACTGGAGCGGGCTAAAGGCGCAGACACCGCCGCCCTCCGGGCGCCGCTTAAAACGGCCCGAGCCGTCGAGGTCCTGGAGGAAGCTGTCGCCCGGGTCGAAGTACCAGCCGTTGGCGACCATGGGTTTCCACTCGTTTCCGAGGCGCATTTGTGCGGCCGAATCGAACACCGCGACCCTGCGTTTGAACCCGTCGAGTTGGACGGTGGTTTCCACGTACCAGGCCGCATAAACCCTCAGGAGCCCGAGATAGACATCCTCGCCCTTCCCGGCATCGCGGGTGTCCACCCGCAATTCGCCCAAGTACACCGGGCGCCAGGCCCCGAGCATTCTTTCAGGCGCCACTGGAATCGGCCAGAAGGTTGTGAATTGGGATTTCGGGAGGGACAGGTTGGTGACGGACTTGAATGTGCCCTGCACAACCGGGTCGTCAGTCAGATCGCCGTTTTGGTTCAGGTCAATGAGCAGGCGGTCGTAGCCGGCGCCCTCTTTGCTTTCCTCGACGCGAAAGATAAAAGAGTTGCTGCTGCCCTCATGGAGCACGCCATAGAAGGGCTGGCGGCAGGCGGTTTTGGGTTCGCTTTTCAGCCCCTTGGGTTTCACACTTTTGAGCCGGGCAGGAGCAGAGAACGCCCCTGGAAAAGTTTTGACCTCCTCAGGTTTCAAGGTCTTGAATTCCAAAGGAAAGTCTTCGGCCGGGGCCGAGAGGGCGGCGGCAGCCACCAGCACACACAGAGAATAGAGTTTCATCGGGCCTCGTTGATTGGATGTCGTATGAGCTTTGACACCGCCCGCTTGTAATCGTTCGACATGGGCTTCACGCGGGCCTCGTTTATTGGATGTCACAGGAGCTTTGACCGGGCAGTGTCGCAGGCGTCACGGTTCCCAAAGACCCCTCTGCCACAGTCTGGTCCATGAAGGCAAATCTCAAGCTCATGCCGACCATCGAAATCCACCCGCCTGGGGACCATCTTTCTGGCTGAAACGGAAGCCGCCATTTCTGCTTGCAAACCACGTCCCACCTCCTAAATTCGCGGCATTATGGGTGGTCAAGCTGTTATAGCCGGCTTGGGCTTAGTTGCTCTGGCGGCTTTTCTGCCAGAGCGCGACCGGCCCGGCCAGGTGGCAGGGGAGGCAGGACGTTCTGCTGACCGCTTGAAAACTGACAAACTATGAATATGAAGAGCAGGCCGTTTATGGCCGAGAACATCCTCCGAGCCGCATGTGGGTTGTGGCTGCTGACGGGAGGCGGCGCGGTTTGGGCGGACAACCTGTCGCTGGAATCGCCCGGCGTGCGGAATCAGAAATTCAGTTTTGTGTTCAACGCCCAAAGCAACACCGTTTACACCGTGGAGTATGCCACCTCGTTGGCGCCGCCGAACTGGACCGCCGCCTCTGCATTCGTGGGGTCCAACAGCCCGGTGACCTTCACCGACCCGGATGGAATCGTCCAAGCCCGGTTCTATCGCGTCGTGTGTGGCAGCCTCGTCGTGCCGGCGTCCGAGGTGCAGCTCGTTGCCCGCGGCATCTACGACCAGATACAACAAGGACCGCCCTTCGACCCGGCGGACGTGTCCTTCCTGTTTTCGGTGTTTGGCATTCCAACCGTCGGGTCCACGAACGACAGCGCCTTCCAGGCAGTGGTCGCTTCGCAGCAGCCGTTCATGATGGATTTTCAGGTGCAAGCCATCGCCACCAAACTCGGCCAGGGCGTTTATTTGTCCCTGGACTCATTCATCGCGGAGATGGCGGCCAGGGGGGTGGTCGACCGCACCGGCCAACCGCTGACGCGCGCCTATCTGACCTCCGGATTGGCGCCGCTGGTGACCCAGGACTCCTACCAACCCAGGGAGGTGCTGCCGGCACTGGTTCTGGCCTTGGGTCGTGAGCGGGCGAGGCGGATTCCCGTGAGCAATCCTGATGCAGTCTGGGGGGACGGGCTGCTGGACCCGATACAGTTTAATCTTCTGCTTTACAGTTTCATGGAGGCGTCAGTCCCCCATCCGCAGCACCTCATGGCTGGACAAAGGCCGTCAAAAGCTCACCGGCCAGAAGACGGCGTCCCCTGGGTGCCGACCCTGGGTGGTTGGGCAATCGGTCAGATCCCTGGGATAATCATCGGGTATATTGGCAGCATGGTGGGTTATCCCCTTGGCCCGTTGAGCAGCCTGCAGGCGGTCATCGGCGCGTCGGTGGTGATTTACAGTTACGATGTCCAGGTGACGGCCGACCCGGCCGAGATCTGGCAACGGACCGATTCGCCGAACAACCCCTACCAAAGTCAAATCACGGCGACGGTGAACTTCAATTTCCGCCAGGACGTGGATAGTCTGCCCAAGCAGATTGGGCTTTGGCTATCCGGGTGCGATCTACCCATGAACGGGCCTCAGGATAACGTGCCCGTCGAATGGGAGATTACCGACGAGTTGCCGCAGCATGGGTCGCTGGTCCAGTCCGACCTGCAGACCTGGATGGGCGGCAAGGCCCGGGCCACTTACAAGGCAATTGATGAACCGGTGCCCCAGGTATTGCGGTCAGTGGGGTCGCCCACAGCGGCCATTGGGTGTGTGTATGTGAGGCTGACGAGCATCCTGCCGAAATGGCCGAACCTGCTGGCGGTGGTGCGGGTTGGCAATCCCGCCGCCGCCGCTGGTAATGCGTGGCTAACGGTCTTTTATTACAAATGGCCGCAATTAACCCTTGAGATGGACTCGGAACTCTCTAATTCGGACGCGGATCTCGACAGCCGAATTCTCGCCACGGGGGTTGCGCTGCAACTCGTCCAGACGGTGCAGAACGGGACGACCAATTACACCTACCAGGGCCAGACCCAGGAGACCTACGCCTATTTTCATTGCGCCTGGAGGGAGACAATCCGGGAATCGAGGTCACGAGCCTGGTAGGCGGACAATTTAAGGCTGCGATTCCGCTGCAACCGGACACCGACGCGAGCACTTTGCAGGTCATGGTCGATATCGGCAAGCCGCAGGAAAATGTGCTGGTGGTGGCGCCCGGGGGGGTCTCCTATCCTGTCACCTACTCCTGGTTCCTTGATCTGTGGGCCATGGCCCACATCGGTCAATTGATTCAGGATTTGAGTTCACCGTACGTGGGCCGGTACATGATCGCGGGATGGCAGGGCGGGGCAGGCTCGACGCTGGTTCGGCAATATAGCGGGCCGGCGGGTGACGCGACTGAAAGCACTACTTTCAAACTCACCGTCACCCCGTCGCCATAGGCGGAACCGGGGCCGGAGAGGCAAGCGGTGAGTCATGCAGTTTTATCGCGGGGGTGCCTCGACCCTGATTTTTCCCATCGCATACCAGCCTTCATCATCGCGCCCGGCGATGGCCAGTTTGATTCTGGGCTGCTGGGACTGCGGGTTCACCAAGGCCAGGCCCAGTTCGTATTGGCCTGGGGGCAGATTGCCCGGGACCTTGAGCGCGCTGTCAAACAGGTTGTCCCCGGGCAGCCAGGCGGTGATATCTGCGCCCGTGATCAAGGTTTCGGTTTGGCGGGCGCCCTTGAAGCGAAGGGCCAATAGAAAGCGTTTGTAGCACGGCGCCACGCCCTTGTTCTCCCACCAGGAGGTCAAGGCCAGGCTGCCCTCGGCGCGGACCACCGCCGGATAGGTGAACTTGCGCAGGACGAAACGGTAGCCCATTCGCTTGAGCCAGCGATCCACTTGCGGCCGCCATTGGGCAGGCACTGGCGAGGACTTGCCGTTGAACGAGGAGATGTGCCACTTGAGGGACTCATCAATGATGTGGTCGAGGTCCCAGCCTTGGTTTTTCCAAAACTGCATCACCCAGCAGGCCTCCATGGTCACCGGCGCGCGGCGCCAGGCCTCCTGCATCCCGGTTTGGATGAGCGTCTGCGGATAATAATCCTCCATGTGGCACCAGGTCTTGCTGAAACCGCCGAGGTCGCCCAGGCAATTGACGCGCCAGCCGACCGGCCTTTTAAGCAGGGCGTAGAGAGTGGCTTTGGGGTCCTGAAGCTGGAGCACGAGCGGGGTGGTGTGAAAGGTATCCAGGTAGCAGTCCAGCAGCGCCCTTCGGGTGGCATCGGTCAGTTGTTCGGAACCCGCGCCCTCGCCCCAGGCGCCCACGATGGACACATCGACCAACTCGAGGTCCGGATGCCCGTCATAGCGCGCCCCGAGGGCGCGAATCAGACCGCCGAAATGCTGCACATACAAAGGGTTCTCCGGATGCACGCGCCATTTCTCGAGGGCAGCTTCTTCTCGAGCTCCTGTCCCGTGACCAGGCCCGATACCACCCCGGCACGTCGTTGTCCGCCCCCGTGCCGTAGGGGGCGACCCTGAGCATGAGCGACTGGCCGCGCTCCCGGGCCACGGCAAGCGCCTTATCGAGCATCTCCCAGCGATACACCCCGAGCTCAGGCTCAAGAAACTTCCAGTAAACGCGGAAGTAGGCAATGCTGGTCATCGGGTGGTCCCGGTTGGTCAGGCTCCCGGAAAACGGCTGATACTCGATGGGAAAGCCTTCCGTCCACTTGAGCCCCTCATTCAGGGCGTCCCCGTTGAACCGCTGGAAGGTGGTGAAACCGATGCCCGGATTGACGAGCACGTCGTCAATCTCCTTGGGGCGCACAGTAACGACTTCGCCGGCCAGGCTAAGGACCTGGCTGCTCAACAGCACCATCGAGCAGAGCAACGGCGTGGCATTCTTCAGCGCGAGTGACAAGGTTCTCCCCAAACCATTGTAGGAGACGACGTAAGGAGTCTCTGATCCAGTTTGGGGCACAGCGAAAGCCTGCCCCCCTCGGGGGCCACTGATCAGAGACTCCTTACGTCGTCTCCTACAATCAGAGAACGGGGCCCGTTTCGGCGACCTTGTCACTGGCCTTGTGGCATTCATAGGTTGCTGAAGTTCATTCTTCGCCGCGCATAAACACTGGCAGCAGATTTCCCATTTCATCAAACCGGGGCAGCGCCGGCTGGCTTTGGAGCCTCAAGTCGGGGCGCCGGCGGGCTTCGGCGAGGTAAGCTTCCGAGGCTGCGAGGGCCTGGCAGTTCAAGGTGTTCTTAATCCACAAGAGCTTGGCCTGCCGCGGGTCGGCCCGCCCGATGACTTGCAAGGCCGCGGCCAGGGCCTGCCGGTCGGTCGGAAAGTGCATCGGCACGCGCGCGTTTGCCGGCATCAAAGCGGTCATCACGTTGAGCCAGGTGGCCTGCGGGTCCATGGCGTTCAAAAGGCGGTCGTGGACAAAATCGGCGAGGCCGATGCCGGTGGCGTTGCCGTGGCTGTCCGGGTGGAGGGAGCGGACATAGATGCGGAGGACCGGACTTGCTCCGGGCGTGACAAAACTGCCCGCCGTGTTGCGCCGTATGACATTGGTGTCCAGGCCCGAGCCGCTCAGGTTCTTGCCCATCTCGTCCACGATGAGCAGGTCCACCTCCTCAAAGGGCAACCGCGGCATGAGGGTCCGCGCCTCCTCGAGCAGCTCCTTTTCCTGTTGCTCCATGGTCCCCGCCGGCACGGCGGCAATGCGCGCCGTCTGGTGAAGCGGGTTCTCAAGAATGCCGACCCCAAAGGCAATCCGGCTCCGCTGCAGGACTTCACGGCCCGCCTCGAGCAGCGCCTGGGCATGACCGAGCCGAACGGTAGCCTGGTGGAATTGGGAAGCCCCCTTCTGCTTGCCCAGCCCGACCACGGCCATTTTGATGAGCCCGCTCTCGATAGCGCCGTGGAAATCCGTATGGGGCTTGATGCGGTTGACCGGCACGATGGCATCGGCCCCCGCCGCATGGCGGTCCTGATAAAGGATGGACTGGCCTGCGCGGCCCAGCTCTACGACCTCCATGCTGCTCCTGACCGGCACCCCCATCGCACTGGGAGTGATGCCATAATGGGCCAGCACCTTGAGTTGCCCGGCGTCGGTGCCCCCGCCATGGCTGCCCATCGCCGGGACAATAAACACCTGCGCCCCGAGGTCTTTCAACTCCTGGCAGACCGCCCGCACGATGACATCGTAATTGGCGATGCCGCGGCTGCCCGCGCACACCGCTGCCGTCATCCCGCGGCGGATGAACCTGGCCGCCGGCAACGCTGCCAGCGCCGCTCGCGTGGCTCCGGCCGGGTCGGGCAGGCTCTGCGCCTCGATGACCTGATCGACGCGGAACAACCGCGGGAAAACATCGCTCATGCGGTCCCAAACTGGTTTCATTCTTGTACTGCTCTGGCGGCATCGTAGCGCAGATTTCCAACCTGCTGTATCGCCGGCTTCCAGCCGGCAGGGCGGCGGAAACACCCAGGCCGCCAGAATGGAGGCACGGCTGCGGATTGGAAATCCGCGATACAGCAGGTTGGAAACCTGCGCTACGTTGGTTGCGGCTCCGACCCGCCCCACGCTCCACGCTCGGATACGCTCCACGCGCCCCACGCTCCACGCTCGGACGCGCTCGAGGCGCCCCGCCGCCTTACCCGTTGAGGGTCCAGCCAGGACGATACTCGCGATGGAGCAAGGCGTTGGCCTCCGGGCTGTCCGTGAGTCCAGCCGCGCCGTCATACGAGATCTTTTTGCCGACGCGATAGGCGACCAGGCCCAACACCATCATCTCGATCATCTTGCCGCCGTAGTCGAAATTGCACGAGGTCTTAAGGTTGCCCTTGCAGGCGTTGATCCACTGCATCTGGAAGTTGCCCAGCGGCGGGATGAGCTTCTCCTTGGGGCGCGACTTGTAGTAGGTCAGATCGGCCCGGTTGCGGCCGGGGATGAGCGCGCGGAACTCGAAGCCCGCCACCAGGGCGCCTTTGGTGCCCTCGAAGAGCGCGCCGTGGTCGATCTTATGCAAATCCACATAGCCCACCGGGGAGTCCGGCATCGCGCCGCCCTGGTACCATGAAACGCGGATGGCGCGCCGCCAGTCGTTGGCGGGAATCTCAAAATCCTCCTGCAGTCTAACGGGCGTGACTTCGGGGTTGAACGGATCGCCCTTGGCCTGGGCTGAGGTCGGCAGGTCGGCATCCAGCGCGTTCCACGCCAAATCCATCGTGTGGCTGCCCATGTCGCCAATCTGCCCGGTGCCGAAGTCCCAGGTACATGTTCCATTGCAGACAGTTCGCCCCCGGGCCACCGGAAAAATACCCCGGATTGTAGGGATGTTCAGGGGAGGGCCCCAACCACAGATCAAAGTGGAAATTCGCGGGTGGCTCGCCCTTGGCGGGCAGGTAGCCGGGCCGGCGAATCTGCCGATCGCCCCAGGCGCTCACCTCGGTCAACTCGCCAACCGCGCCGTCGAGGATTAGTTCGCGGACGCGGTTGAAATTCTCGTACTCATGCCGCTGGGTGCCGATCTGGGTGGCCAGCTTGTCCCGGTTCTTGAGATAGTTGGCGCGCACCACCCGGACTTCCTCGACGCTGATCCCCAGGGGCTTCTCACAGTAGATATGTTTGCCGCGGTTTAGCGACCAGTTGGCCACGAATGCATGCGTGTGGTCGGCCGTGCAGCACACTACCGCATCAATATCTTTTTGGTCCAGACACTTGCGCCAGTCCACATACTGCTTGGCGTTGGGGGCGTTGAGTCTCCTGGCCCCGTAGGCCAAATGCTCCTCGTTCACGTCGCACAAGGCGACGACGTTTTCTCTGGACAGAGCGCCGAAATGGGCCTCGCCCCGGCCCCAGGTGCCGATGAGGGCCACGTTCAATTTGTTGCTCGGGGCCTCCGCGCCGAACAGGTGCAGGCGCGGCAGAATGAGCCCGGCGGCTCCGCTGAAAGCAGCGGTTTTGAGGAATTGGCGTCGTTTCATAAAGGTCTGTTTGATGTGACGGGTTTTACATTGTCAGTCTGTCGGACACTCCGCGCCATCGCTTGGAACATGGCGCTGCGTCCGATTTCATGCCGCGCATTCTGGCGTTCTCCAGGCGGCCCGTCAAGTGTCGAGTGTCGAGGGGCGAGGGGCGAGTGTCGAGGGGCGAGGCGAGGGGCATTTCACCTTTTTGAGAGCCGCTCCTAATCGTAATCCTAATCCTGCTCCTAATTGTGCCAGGCCGTAACTGGCCGTCCGATTCCTCATTGCCATCGGGTCAAGCGGGGCCTAAGATCCATCGCGTTTATGGCTCAGACGGAATCAGCCCCTATCCACCCCGCCTTGCGCGCCGACGGCCGCCTGCCCGGCCAGCTTCGCCCCGTGCAATTTCAGAACCACGTTGCCCCTTACGCCACCGGCTCGACCTTGATCGCCTGTGGCCAAACGCGCGTCATCTGCGGTGTGACTGCCGAAGAGTCGGTGCCGCGCTGGCTCAAAGAACAGAACCTCATCGGCGGCTGGGTCACCGCCGAATACTCGATGCTGCCCTACTCGACCTTGCAGCGAAAACAGCGCGACATTACCCGGGGCAGGATTGAGGGCCGCTCCCAGGAAATCCAGCGCCTCATCGGCCGCGCCATGCGCGCTGCCATCGATTTGGCCAAACTCGGCCCTCGCACCCTCTGGGTGGATTGCGACGTGCTGCAGGCCGACGGCGGGACCCGCACGGCCGCCATCACCGGCGGCTTTGTGGCCCTGACGCTGGCCATCCGCAAGATGCTTGCCGAAGGCAAGTTGACAGAAAACCCACTCCTCGAGCCCGTCGCCGCCGTCAGCGTCGGCATCCTCCAGGACCGCCCGCTGCTGGACCTTTGCTACAGCGAAGATGCGGAGGCGGCGGTGGATATGAACCTGGTGATGAATGCCGCCGGGCAGTTTATCGAATTGCAGGGCTCGGGTGAAGAAGCGACTTTTACGCAAAGCCAGCTCGAGGCCATGCTCGCCTTGGGCAAGGCCGGTATTGAGCAACTCCTGCGCGCACAACAGCAGGCCCTGGTCGGTTGTTAACCCAGATGTTTCATAGGCTAAGAGCGGTACCCGGCACCCGAGGCTACGTAGCGCAGATTTCCAACCTGCTGTATCGCCGACTTCCAGTCGGCAGGCTGTACCTGCCCGGTCGCATCTGCGGATTGGAAATCCGCGATACAGCAGACTGGAAGTCTGCGCTACGCCTTCCGGTTGCCGAAACCCTATGAAAGACGCGGCCTAATGACCCCGCGCCCGCTTTGGCAGGTGTCGGTCGCCACCTCGATCGAGGCCGAGGACGCCATCACGGCGTGGCTTGAGCGCACTTTCGCCCAGCCGGCTTGTGCTTATACGGAGGTGGAAAGCCGGGTGACCACCGTGACGGTCTGGCTGGGGCAACGGCCGGATTGGTCGCGCCCCCGCCGCCTGGAACTGGCCGGCGGCTTGAGGCAAATCCGGGCCTGCGGCCTGAACCTCGGGCCTGGCCGCCTCAGTCTGGCCAAAGTGCCCCGCCAGAACTGGGCTAAATCCTGGAAGCGGCATTTCCTGCCGATGACGATTGGTTCGACGCTGCTCCTCAAGCCGAGCTGGAGCCGGCGCCGGCCGCGGAAGGGTCAGGCGATGGTCGTGCTCGATCCGGGCTTGAGTTTTGGCACCGGTCATCATCCCACGACCGCATTTTGCCTCGAGCAACTGGTGGCGCGGCGGCGAGGGCGCCAGCGGCAATCCTGCCTCGATGTCGGCTTTGGGTCGGGCATTCTTGCCATCGCCGCCGCCAAACTCGGCTATCGCCCGATCGACGCCTTGGATTTGGACCCCGAGGCCATGGGCGTCGCCCGTGCCAATGCCCGTCGAAACCGCGTTGCCGCCGCCATCCGGTTTCGGCTGCAGGACCTCGCCAGCTTGCCGCGCCGCCCCGCCCGGAAATACTTGCTGGTTTGTGCCAACCTGGCCGCCAACCTGCTCCTGGCCCATCGGCAACGCCTCATGGCCCAACTTGAACCGGGCGGCGTCCTGGTCCTGGCGGGCATTCTGAAGACCGAGTTCCCGAACGTCCGGCAAGCCTTCGAAACCGCGGGTCTCAAACTGGCGGGGAGCGGCGCTGGCAGGACCATGGCGTTCCGGGGCCTTTTCTTTTTGAATTGATTTGCTGGAAAACTGTCGTATAGTTGAGATGCTTGAAGCAGCCGATGCCAAAGCCAAAGCACTGGGGAAGGGCTCAGGGGATGACCCCGGTCGCATCCTTCCCGCCTGGCTGCAATTCTCTGGCCAGGCTAAACTTGAACAAAGGACATCAAGCTATGACCAAAACGTTGGAAGTCATCAGTGAAGCTATCCGCAATCCCAAGCACCCCTTCCGCAAGGTGGACAACCAGCCTAAGAAGCCCCTGAAGCATCGTTATGAGCGCAGGAAGGTTCGCGGCTACCTCCAGCTAGGCGAATGGGTGTCCGGGGAAGCGGCCTAAGAGGACTTTCATCTCAACTTGAAACCGATCAGCCACGCATCCGCGTGGCTTTTTCTTTGTCTGCAAGGGTGAACCTGATTTTTTCAGCCATCCCCAGGGCCTGGCAGCGCTGCCAGCCGCGCTCGACCACCTTGGCGGTGGCATTGACGCCGCGCATCGAGGCCACGCCGCAGAATTTCACCAGAAAGCGGATGCCCGCGCCGTTGCAGCAGCAGAGGTCAACACCCTCGAGGCCAGCCCCGATCACGGCGCTCCGTGGAGGGCCCGGGCTTTAACCCGGTTGAGCAGCTCGCGGTAGGGGCCCTTTTTGACAGGAGAGATCTTGCGCTCGACCTCGAAGTGGACGTCGCCGTGGTCGGTGACCCGGTAGAGGTCGCAGGTGACCAGTTGCCTGCCTTCGTCCAGTCCGGCGATGCGGACCTTGACGCGAAACCAAACCTTGTGGGGGTCCCAGTCACCATAGAGCACGGTGGCCATGGCGCCCGCCGGCTTTTCAAACACCAGGCGCAAATTGTCGTTAGCGGGAATGGGCACGGGCGTGTAGCCGGCCTTTTGAAAGACCTCGGAGACGGCGCGCGCGGTTTCCAAAGGCGTCGGCCCGCTAATGACCACAGCGGCCAGGCTCTCGTGGCCCGGGCCTTTGAGAGAGCGGCACCCCCCGCCGGGCCAGGCGCAGAACATCACCACGGCGGCCAGAGGCAGCCAGGCGCCGATTCGGGCTGCATTGCATTTGGACGAATGCTGATGCGCGGACACAGGTTCGAGGATTGCAGGGCGCGCGCCCGGAGGCAAATCCAATCTGGGCTAACGATTGGGGGATTGAAACGCCGAATTGGGCATTTGACACGCCTTGCCTGCGCGTTTAGCCTCGCCCGCATGGGCAAAGTGGTCGTGAAGGTCAAGCTGACCAACTACGTGGAAGAGCAGTTGAAAAAGCTCAAGCTGCTCAAAGGCAAACCGCGCTCGGTGGAGACCGAGGTGCTGGTCGATACCGGGGCCGCTCGCCCCAAGCGCGCCGCTCCCACCCCGCCCCGGCCGATTTTTCCGCCGCTCTGCCCGGCCGGCCGGAGCGAGGGGCATATTCGGAACCGCCGCAGGCGTCGAAATTCACTTGACTCCGTTGGCCGCGCTTTGGTATAAGCACTGCCGATCAGCCACACAAACCATGCGAAGGCAGCATGGCTTTTCCTGTGCCGAGCGCCCGAAAAACTGTGGAAACCGCCGGAGTTGCAGCTCAGTTCACCACGACGCACTGGAGCATCGTGCGCGCGGCCCAGCAGACCGATTCGGAAGCCGCCAGAGCGTCGCTGGAGACCCTATGCCGGCGGTATTGGTATCCCCTTTATTGTTTTCTCAGGAGAAGCGGCCGCGGCCATCATGATGCCCAGGATCTGGTGCAGGGATTCATCGCCAGCCTGCTCGAAGATGACCGTCACAGGCTCAGACAGGCGCACGAACCAAAGGGCAAGTTCCGGACTTTTCTGCTTTCGGCCCTGGTCCACTTTGTTGAGGATGACGAGCGCCGTAAGCGAGCCGAGAGGCGTGGCGGAGGCGCCACCCACATTTCGCTGGACGAAATGGCCGCCGCCGAAGGCCGGTATGCGAATGAGCCGGCCACCTGCCCAACACCGGAAGAGGAGTTCGACCGCCGCTATGCCTGCCAGGTCATCCGTCAAGCCCTGCTCATCCTGCGCCAGGAATATGAAACCAAGGGCAAAGCCGGGATCTTTCAAGCCCTGGAGCCCTTGCTGACGGAGGAGGTCCCCGTGGGGTTTTACGAGCAAGCCGCCCCACGATTGGGAATGACCCCGGGTGCCGTCAAGACGGAGCTCTCCCGGTTCCGTCGCCGGTTCGGCAAGCTGGTGCGCCGCGAGGTCGCGCACACCGTCGCGGAGCCGGAGGACCTCGAGGACGAGATCAGGCACGTGTTTGGCGTGTGGGGCCGGTCAGACCAAAAGGTTCTGTAACCGCAGCCCCTTTTTTGCGTTGAACGACGTGGCAAGCGTCCTGTTTCATGACTGAGCCGAAATTATGTTCAACTTGCGGCGCCCAAGTGCCTCCGGATGCCCCGGGCGGCCACTGCATCCGCTGCGTGATGCGGTACGCGCTGGACGCGCCGGACCTTGAGGGCTTGAACGAGGAGCCTGTCACAGCCGCTGCTGCCGGCGAAGCCCCCGGCGGCAGGATTGGCCGTTACCGGCTGGGCGAACGAATCGGGGAGGGCGGCTGCGGCGTCGTCTATGTCGCCGAGCAGGAAGAGCCGGTCCGCCGCACCGTCGCGCTCAAAGTCATCAAGCTGGGCATGGACACCGAGCAGGTCATCGCCCGCTTCGCCGGCGAGCGGCAGGCGCTGGCGCTCATGGACCACCCGAACATTGCCAAGGTCCTGGATGCCGGCGCAACCGAGACCGGCCGGCCATACTTCGTCATGGAATTGGTGCGCGGCCTCAGTATTACCAGCTTCTGCGACCGGCACGCGCTTTCCACACGCGCCCGGCTAGAGCTGTTCATCAAGGTCTGCCACGCCGTCCAGCACGCGCACCAGAAAGGCATTATTCACCGAGACCTCAAAGCGTCCAACATCCTCGTCCAAGAGGGCGATCCCGGCGAGCCGAGAGTGCCCAAGGTGATTGACTTTGGCATCGCCAAGGCAACCGGCGGGCGCCTGAGCGACCTGACGCTCCACACCGACTTTCGCCAATTCCTCGGCACCCCGGCCTATATGAGCCCCGAGCAGGCGGCCAACAGCCATGACATTGACACCCGCACCGACATCTACTCCCTCGGCGTCCTGCTCTACGAACTGCTCGCCGGCAAGCCGCCCTTCGACACGAAGGAACTGCTCGCCGCCGGCCCGGACGAAATGCGCCGGACGATTCAGGAGAAGGAGCCCGTTAAACCGAGCACACGGCTGACGCAAGAATTGTCCGCCGTAGCGGCGTCTCGGCAGAGCGCCGCTGATTCCCCTGCCCGAGATGGCGGCGCTCTGCCGAGACGCCGCTACGAGCAACTTCAGGCGCTCATCCGTTTGTTGCGGGGCGATCTGGACTGGATCGTGATGAAGTGTCTGGAGAAGGACCGCGAGCGCCGGTACGCCACGGCTAACGATCTCGCGCTGGACCTCCAGCGCCACCTTAACAATGAGCCGGTCACGGCCCGTCCGCCGAGTTCGCTCTACCGGTTTCAAAAACTCGTCCGCCGCAACCAGGTGACTTTCGCCGCCGGCAGCGCCGTGGTTGCCGCGCTCGTCGTTGGCCTGGGCCTCTCCGCGTGCTTCTACTTCCGCGAGAGGCAAGCCCGCCGGCAGGCCGTAGCCGCGACCTTCGAGGGTAAGCGAACCCTCTCGGCCGCCGACCTCTCCCAGGCGGTTCTGCTGACTGCCGAAGATCGCGCGAATGAGGCGCTGGCCTATTTGGCCCGAAGCCTTTCTTCTGACCCCTCAAACGTCGCCGCGCTGACCAGGCTGACGACGCTCCTCGCCTACCGCTCGTGGATGCTGCCGACCGCGATCCTGAGGCACACAAACCTGGTCGCGAGCGCGCGTTTCAGCCCGGAGGGCAAACGGGTGGTCACCGCTTCCTGGGATGACACCGCCCGCGTTTGGGATGCCGAGACGGGCCGGCCCTGGACCGGACCGTTGAGCCACAGCGGCTTCGTCGTGTCGGCCCGGTTCAGCCCGGATGGGCAACGGATCCTCACCGCTTCTTACGACAAAACCGCGGGGCTCTGGGATGCGAATGATAGTCGGCTGCTGCGCTGTCTGACGAACCACGCCGACTGGGTGACCACCGCACAATTCAGCCCGGACGGAGGGCAAATTGTGACCGGCTCGCGGGACCGCTCGGCCCGGGTCTGGGACGCGCAGACCGGCGAGCCGCTGACGCCGCCCATGAACCACAGCAACGGCCTCCGCTCGGCCCAGTTCAGCCCTGACGGGAAGTGGGTCCTGACGGGCTGCTCGGACGGCGGGACACGGATCTGGAACGCGCTCACAGGCGGCTTGGTGGCCGGCCCGATGAAGCACTTCCGCGATGTGCAGCAAGCGGTATTCAGTCCCGACGGCGGCCTCATCGCGACGGCCTCGTACGACTGCACGGCGCGGGTCTGGGATGCGCAAAACGGCGAGCCGATCACGCAGCCGCTGAGGCATGGCGGCTGGGTCATGTCCGCACGGTTCAGCCCGGACGGCGAGCGGGTCGTCACCGCCTCGGCGGACGGAACGGCCCGGGTCTGGGATGCGTGGACTGGCCGCGCGTTGGCGGGGCCTCTGAAACATGGCGATGGCGTGATGTCCGCTGAATTCAGCCCGGATGGCCGTCGCATCCTCACCGGCTCCTGGGACAACACCGCCCGGCTCTGGGACGCCCAGACCGGCGAGCCGCTTTGCGAACCGATGGAGCACGACGGGAAGGTCTGGTCGGCGGAGTTCAGCCCCGACGGCAAACGCATTGTCACCGCATCCGCCGACTTCACCGCCCGGCTTTGGCGCCCCCTGGGTGCCCGGGCCCTGCCAATGCCCTTGGAACAGAGTTCTCCGGAGCGCCGGCTTCAGCCGGCTTTGAGCGTCCAGACCTTGCCGGCGCCCTTGGAACGGAACGTGAGCTCGCCCAGCGCCGGCAACCAACCGGCCCCTCAGCCCGCTGCTGCCGAGCTGCTGTCCACCGGAGGGAATCTCGAGGCCATCGCGGAGGTCAGTCCCGACGGGACGCGGATTCTCGCCGCCCTGGGCGGCAACGCTGCCCGGGCGTGGGATGCGCAAACTGGCCGGCTGCTGCCGCTGTCTTTGCAGCACGACGGCGAGGTGGTCTCAGTCCAATTCAGCCCGGATGGGAAGCTGATTGCCACCGCCTCGGCCGACCACACCGCGCGCATCTGGGATGCTCAGACCGGCCAGCCAGTGGCCCGGCCTCTGCCCCACGGCGGCAGCGTCTTTTCCGCCAAATTCAGCCCTGACGGCGCGCGCCTCGTCACGGCCTCGGCGGACGGCACGGCCCGGCTTTGGAACGTGCGGGCCGGCCAGCCTCTGGCCCAGCCGCTCGAACATGGCGGTCCGCCCTGCTCGGCCGGCTTCAGCCCGGATGGGAACCGCGTTGTCACGGTCTCGTCGAACGGAATTGTTCGGCTGTGGGATGCGCACAGCGGCCAGCCCCTCGCCCCCGCTGTGACATACAAGGGGCCGGTCGTATCTGCCCAATTCAGCCCGGATGGCAGGCGCGTCGTTGTGGCTGCGTCGGACAAGGGCGCCGATGTGTTGGATGCGCGGAGCGGCCAGCCCGCGGCCCCCCGATTGCAACACGGGGACCGCGTGAACGCGGCGCACTTTAGCCCGGACGGCAAGCGCATCGTCACCGCCTCGTGGGACAGGACGGCCCGCGTTTGGGATGCCGCGAGCGGCCGCCCGCTGACCGGTCCGCTAAGGCATGCCGATCAGGTCGTCTCCGCCCAATTCAGCCCGGATGGGAAGCTGGTTGCAACTGCCTCCCTGGATAAAACGGCCCGGGTCTGGGACGCCGAAACCGGCCAACCGCTGACCGAGCCTCTGCAACACCCCGCCGGCCTGGTCGCCGCGCTGTTCAGCCCCGATGGCACGCGGCTCCTCACCGTCTCGACCAACGGCGCCTGGGTCTGGGACCTCGCTCCCGCGCCCGCCAAGCCGCCCGATTGGCTCCTCCCGCTGGCGGAAGCCGTCTCTGGCCGCGTGTTAGCCGGAAGAAACGTCCTGGAAGAAACCAAACTCGACCGGGCCGGGACTGTCAAAGCCATCCAGCAGAGGCTCGCCCGGGAGCCGGCCGGCGATCCCTGGGCCACCTGGGGCCGCTGGTTCCTGGCCGACCCTTCCGAGCGCACCATTTCTCCATTCTCGAAAATGACGCTTCCTGAGTACTTCAACCGTCTCCTCGAAGCGCCCACTGACGAAGCCCTTCTCGAAGTGGAGCAACTGGCCGCTGGCAACCCGCCGCTTCTCCGGCGCATCGCGGCGGCCCAACGGAGGATGGAGCCCCCGGAACCGCCTGAATCCCAAAAGCGAGAAATGCTGAAAAATCTTGTAACGCCTTCGCGGAACTCTCGTTGAAGAAGGTAACGGCAAGTATTATAAGATGAGGAAACACAAGTTCATGAATCAAGTGCAGCCGCCATTCACGAATGTCTGGCCGGCTTGACTGGGCAAAACGGACGCTTCTGAAAAGTCACGAGTTATGAAAACCACTACCATTAACAACATGCGATGGACCCGAACTATCGGGGTAGCTAAACTCTTCACGGCCTGCTCGTTGCTTGCTGGCGTG
The DNA here is from genome assembly GCA_963713735.1 of uncultured bacterium. Lineage (GTDB taxonomy): Bacteria > Verrucomicrobiota > Verrucomicrobiia > Limisphaerales > UBA8199 > CAVQND01. The sequence goes on along the minus strand of CAVQND010000026.1, from coordinate 153,238 downwards.
TGGCACACAAGTGCACAGAGCTATACCCCGGCCGGACCGGCCACTTTGAACGGCACGACTGAGAACAGCATCACGCTCACAGCGGGGGCAAATCTTACCGGGAGTTTCCCGTACCTGGCCTTTGATGGGCCTCATGCCGGCGCGAACATGGTGGTGGTGGTGGGCCTGGTCAACAGCGCCAACCAATGGGTTGGCGGCAGTCCGCAGGTCGTCTATAACGGTGTCCCCTCGCAGAGCGGCACCAGCGGGACTGCCAACTGGTCAAACCTGGTCGTGCCGCAGGGTGCAGGCACCTATCAGTTGTGGTTCCAGGGCTACATGACGGCGAATGCGAACGGGTCCGTCAACCAGTTTGAGGGCAGCCCCCCGACGGTGCAGGGCACGTTGGCGGGCGTGGTGGCGACGGTCACGGTCGGTGCGCCGCCGACTTTTACGCCCACGGGGATGGCCACGCTGAACGGGACGGCGGAGAACAGCATTACGCTAACCCCCGGCGCCAGCCTGACCGGGAGTTTTCCGTACCTGGCCTCCGACGGGGGGAGTGCTGGTGCGAACATGGTGGTTGTGGTGGGCTTGGTCAACAGCGCCAACCAGTGGGTTGGCGGCAGTCCGCAGGTCGTCTATAACGGTGTCCCCTCGCAGAGCGGCACCAGCGGGACTGCCAACTGGTCAAACCTGGTCGTGCCGCAGGGTGCGGGCACCTATCAGTTGTGGTTCCAGGGCTACATGACGGCGAATGCGAATGGGTCCGTCAACCAGTTTGAGGGCAGCCCCCCGACGGTGCAGGGCACGTTGGCGGGCGTGGTGGCGACGGTCACGGTCGGTGCGCCGCCGACTTTTACGCCCACGGGGATGGCCACGCTGAACGGGACGGCGGAGAACAGCATTACGCTAACCCCCGGCGCCAGCCTAACCGGGAGTTTTCCGTACCTGGCCTCCGACGGGGGGAGTGCTGGTGCGAACATGGTGGTGGCGGTGGGCTTGGTCAACGGCGCCAACCAGTGGGTTGGCGGTAGTCCGCAGGTCGTCTATAACGGTGTCCCCTCGCAGAGCGGCACCAGCGGGACTGCCAACTGGTCAAACCTGGTCGTGCCGCAGGGTGCGGGCACCTATCAGTTGTGGTTCCAGGGCTACATGACGGCGAACGCGAATGGGTCCATCAACCAGTTTGAGGGCAGCCCCCCGACGGTGCAGGGCACGTTGGCGGGCGTGGTGGCGACGGTCACAGTTGGCGCGCCGCCGACCTTTACGCCCACGGGGATAGCCACGCTGAACGGGACGGCGGAGAACAGCATTACGCTAACCCCCGGCGCCAGCCTGACCGGGAGTTTTCCGTACCTGGCCTCCGACGGGGGGAGTGCTGGTGCGAACATGGTGGTGGCAGTGGGCTTGGTCAACGGCGCCAACCAGTGGGTTGGCGGTAGTCCCCAGGTCGTTTATAACGGTGTCCCCTTGCAGAGCGGCACCAGCGGGACTGCCAACTGGTCAAACCTGGTCGTGCCGCAGGGTGCGGGCACCTATCAGTTGTGGTTCCAGGGCTACATGACGGCGAATGCGAATGGGTCCATCAACCAGTTTGAGGGCAGCCCCCCGGCGGTGCAGGGCACGTTGGCGGGCGTGGTGGCGGCCGTCACAGTTGGCGCGCCGCCGACCTTTACGCCCACGGGGATGGCCACGCTGAACGGGACGGCGGAGAACAGCATTACGCTAACCCCCGGCGCCAGCCTGACCGGGAGTTTTCCGTACCTGGCCTCCGACGGGGGGAGTGCTGGTGCGAACATGGTGGTGGCGGTGGGCTTGGTCAACGGCGCCAACCAGTGGGTTGGCGGTAGTCCCCAGGTCGTTTATAACGGTGTCCCCTTGCAGAGCGGCACCAGCGGGACGGCCAACTGGTCAAACCTGGTCGTGCCGCAGGGTGCGGGCACCTATCAGTTGTGGTTCCAGGGCTACATGACGGCGAACGCGAATGGGTCTATCAACCAGTTTGAGGGCAGCCCCCCGACGGTGCAGGGCACGTTGGCGGGCGTGGTGGCGGCCGTCACAGTTGGCGCGCCGCCGACCTTTACGCCCACGGGGATGGCCACGCTGAACGGGACGGCGGAGAACAGCATTACGCTAACCCCCGGCGCCAGCCTGACCGGGAGTTTTCCGTACCTGGCCTCCGACGGGGGGAGTGCTGGTGCGAACATGGTGGTGGCGGTGGGCCTGGTCAACGGCGCCAACCAGTGGGTTGGCGGTAGTCCCCAGGTCGTTTATAACGGTGTCCCCTTGCAGAGCGGCACCAGCGGGACGGCCAACTGGTCAAACCTGGTCGTGCCGCAGGGTGCGGGCACCTATCAGTTGTGGTTCCAGGGCTACATGACGGCGAATGCGAATGGGTCCATCAACCAGTTTGAGGGCAGCCCCCCGACGGTGCAGGGCACGTTGGCGGGCGTGGTGGCGGCCGTTACAGTCGGCGCGCCGCCGACCTTTACGCCCACGGGGATGGCCACGCTGAACGGGACGGCGGAGAACAGCATTACGCTAACCCCCGGCGCCAGCCTGACCGGGAGTTTTCCGTACCTGGCCTCCGACGGGGGGAGTGCTGGTGCGAACATGGTGGTGGCGGTGGGCTTGGTCAACGGCGCCAACCAGTGGGTTGGCGGTAGTCCCCAGGTCGTTTATAACGGTGTCCCCTTGCAGAGCGGCACCAGCGGGACGGCCAACTGGTCAAACCTGGTCGTGCCGCAGGGTGCGGGCACCTATCAGTTGTGGTTCCAGGGCTACATGACGGCGAACGCGAATGGGTCTATCAACCAGTTTGAGGGCAGCCCCCCGACGGTGCAGGGCACGTTGGCGGGCGTGGTCGCGACGGTCACAGCGCGCTTTCCCTTCGTCTGAAATGAACAATCCCTCAGCCTACGAGGGGTTTTGTTGCGTTTTTTTATTTCAGGTTCATGGCTACGGTTTCTTACCGGCTAGCAAGTCCAGAATGGTCTGATGCTCGTGGTTGGCGCTGGTTTTGAGGTCGAATTCCACGCCGGAGTTTTTCACTCTGTTGCTGCGGAGGGTGGCCAGATGTTCGATCACATTGCGGAAGGTCCACTGCCGCTCTTTGCCTTGCCCATCTTTGTCGAAGAGGGGCTGGAGCCGCTGTCGGGCGTGCCACTGGAGATAATACGCCAGCAGGCAGATGAACACATGGGCTCGGATCCGCTCGTCCTTTTTATGATACACGGGTCGGACTTCTAACTGCACGGTCTTCAAATTGCGGAAGGCTTGCTCGACAAAGCTGAGCCTTTTGTAGGAGGCCACCACCTGGGCCTTGGCCATCTGCTCGGGTGGCACATCGGATGACACCACATAACAGCCGTCGAAACGTTCTTCGGCGGCGATCTTCTCCTGATCGAACTGCCACTCCAGTTTGCCTTCTTTGACCGACCAGTGGATGAATTTGCCCATTTTGTAACGTTGCAGCACCCGGCCCACCCGTGCGCCAATCTTTTCGGCCGGAGCGATCTTATTCTTGGTCGGCTTGCGGGCCTGCTTGGGATCGGGCTCTTGGTGGCCGCCCTTTTTTCTCGGGGCGGCGATCGCCTCCAATTTGAGCCGGGTCACTTCCAAGAGTTCCTTACGCGTCCGGGTTTCCCGTTTGGCCGTCTCCGGATTACGGCACAGGCAATAGCGCCGCTTGAGGTTGTCCGGGTCCAGGACTTCGGCGATGGCTTTCTCGTCGAAGAGTTCTGGCGTGATGACCTTACGTTCCAACAAATCCACGATCTGGCGATGGGTCAGGGCGCTGATGGTCTGCAATCCTTCGGTTCCCTGCAGCTTGCGGCTGTTGGCCTGGGTGATCATTCCCCGATCGCCGACGAAGATCAGTTGGCTGATGCCGTAGGCTTGCTGAATCTGGGCGATCTTGTCGGGCACGGTTTTGGCATCCTGGGTGTTGCCCGGGAAGACCTCCGCCCCCACGGGGCAGCCATTTTCATTGCAGAGCAGAGCAATGACCATTTGCTCGTGGCCGCGTTTGCCGTCGCGGTTGTAGCCAAAAGTCACGATCTCGCTGTCGGGATATTCGCCTTCAAAATAACTGCTGGTGATGTCGTAGAGAACCAGGTGGCCGTTTTGGAGATGCTTTTTGGCCAGGGTCCGCTGAATGGCCGGCTGGCGCTCTAGCAGCCGGTCCATGACCTCATAACAATGTTTATCAACATCGATTTTGCCTTCGACCCCGCACAGCTCCCAGAGCGCGGTGTTCTTGCTTTGGTGGGAAAGGGCCAGCTTGCTGCCCGCATAGACAATGCGACCGACAATCATCGCCAGGGCTGGTCCAACCCAGGATTCATTGCGCGAATAAAGCACTTTGGGCAGCTCCAGTTCCTTGGCCAGTTGGAGCAGGGCATGGCTGGCGCCGTATTCGCGCGAGGAGAGGATTTGGAAGGCATTGGGGGAATCTATAGGGATGACCTGGCCGCGGAAGGCAGCCTGCAGCAGTTTGAGTTTGTCGAGGGCCAGGCCGGAGATGCGGCCGTGATTGGTGTGGTGAACCTTGCCGTCGAGGCGGAAGGAGGAGCGGATGAGGCCGTAGTGATTCTTGCGGTGGGTCTGGATTTCCAGATGGAGGTTGGCAGGGGTTGACATGGCCAAAATCTAATAGATGGCCACATATATCACATGTTGACCGTACTTGTCAAGCATGTTACATAATAATGTATGGCTACATTTGAAGTATAAAAACCACATCCTAACCCATGCTGGCGGCCCTAAACCTCAATTCCTAAGAAGGGAAAGCGCGTCACAGTCGGTGCGCCGCCGACTTTTACGCCCACGGGAATGGCCACGCTAAACGGGACGGCGGAGAACAGCATTACGCTCTCGGCTGGCGCCGACCTCTCGGGCAGCTTCCCGTACCTGGCTGCGGACGGCGGCAGCGCGGGTCAGAACATGATAACCGTTGTCGGACTGGTCAGCAGCGCCAATCAGTGGGTGGGAGGCGTGCCGCAGGTCCTTTACAATGGCGTGCCTGCGCCGGCAGGAAGCGCGGGCACGGCCTCGTGGTCGAACCTGGCCGTGCCGTCGGGTGCCGGCACGTACCAGTTGTGGTTTCAGGCTTACTTGACAGCAAACGCCGACGGGTCCGTCAACCAATTCCAGGGCAGCCCACCGTCGGTGCAGCGCGGCCTTGCGGGCATCCTCGCGACGGTTGTCGTGGCCGGGGGCGGGCCACCGCCGCCTGTACGCGCCGTCACCCTCTACGCGGCGAGCGTGAGCGGTCTGCAGGTGCAAATAGGTGGCACCGCGACGCCGTCCTCGTCGGTTACCAACATCACCTGGAGCTGGGGGGACGGAGGGCAGAGTACCGGACCCTTTCCGCAGGGCCACACTTACATTACGCCCGGGCCATACATGCTCGAGGTAACTGCACGGTACAGCGACGGCTCCAGCGCATCGGGGTCCCTCGCGATCACTGCAACGCAATCGAGCGGCGTCTTGGTGGTGAAGGGGCGGGTCCTCGACAGCTCTTCACAGCGACCGCTCAGCGGTGCAAGCGTTAGCCTGACCGATCAGGACACGACAACGTTGCCCGACGGCACCTACTCTTTCTCCAACGTGCCGTGGTCAGCCGCCAACACTCTAACCGTGACCTTGCCTAACTACACGACTGCCCTTGTGACGATTACTCCACCGGTGGGAGCGACGGCTCTGGCGGTGCCCAACGTCCTCCTGCAGGCCACCGTGGCCGCTAGCCAGCCGGTGGTGACATCGCTCAACACAGCTCTCACGCCGGTCCTTATATCGGGATTGCCAATAACCGACGATTTCACCGCTACCGTCAATTGGAACGGCGGCACACCCGGAGCAGTGGAGTTCTATGCCGACAGGAACCTCGTCCAGTCCTTGACCGGTCCCGGCCCGAGTTACACAGTGACTCTCGACTCAGCGAATTTCAATCCCTCCCTGATCCCTGGGGCAAACACCTTGTCGGTCGTCGCCCGAAATAGTCAAGGAGTTACATCAGCAACCTCTTCAGTGCCCGTTTTCGATGTTCCATACCCGGGCGCGCTGTCCAACGTGTTTCCGGAGGCATCTTTTCAAGTGGGCTCATCATCAGTTTCGCTTGATGCCACCTGGCCTAGCAATCCGATCTCCGCCGGGCCGTTTGATCTGGGTCCGTTCGGGACCTTCGCGCTGAATTTTCAACTGAACCCGCACTTTGAATACGACTTCGATGAATGCGACTGGAAACTGGGGGTGAGCGACCCGGTTCTGAGTCTCCAGCTCGGCCGAAGCATGGTTGAAGGAACGGTGAGGATGGAAGGAAGCGGACATATTTCGCCTGTCAGCGGGTTCACTAGCAATGTGATTAGCGTGGGGCTCTCATTGACCGACGAGTTCAAGCTGGGGGAGTTCGGCCTCCTGGACTTGCTTGGTCCCGGGCTGACCGACATTTTGTTGGACGTTCCGGTCATAGGAAATGTGCTCGACGATGTTTCGATCCAGATAACCGCCGCGCCCGAGATCGGCGGGGACCTGAGTCTCAGCTTCCCAACCTTCCGGTTCCAGGACCTCGAGTTCGACGGCAGTGTCGCCATAACGGCAAAGTACCAGCCCGACCTCTACGGCGCGGGAAAGCTCAAAGCATACGTCGGAGGCACCCCCAGCGTCAGGCTCCAGGTGCCGAGCGAACCCCCGGGAGGTTTCCTCAAGCAGGCAGGGTTCTCGGCCTATGCCGGCCTGGAAGTTGATATATGGATTTTTTCGTATTCCGGCGAGTACATCTTCCTGAATTGGACTTACCCAACCAATGGTCCGAACTTCGTAATGGTGCCGCCCAAAGCGGGGCGTTGGGTGGAGGTCCCTAGCCACGGCTTCCGCCTCCCGCGCGTCGTTGCGCGGCCAAATGTGCTAGGAGGTGCAGAGGGATTTGCGGCCTACGAGACTCGTGCTCAGCTCAAGCCGCTCAAGGCTCGTCAAATGTCTGGATTGGAGGCATTCCGTGCAATGGGGCACAGCGAGATCCGGGCTGCCCCGCTGAAGAACTCGGGGGGCGGTGCTCGGCCCCTTGGGGACTGGCCTGATCCGGGATCGCTGGTACAGGCGGACCTGACAATTGTCACCAATGCGTTTCCAAACAACGAACCGGCGCTGGACTCTTTCGGCCAGGAATTGATGATGCTCTACGTTGCCGATAACGGCAACACGAGCAACCTGAATTTTACGGAGATCAGGTGGACCCGCTTTGACGGCACGAATTGGAGTGCGCCGCTCGCGATTCGGGCAAACGGGCCGGCTGCGTTCGAGCCGAAGGTGAAGTATGACGGCCGCGGCAACGCTATCGCTGTCTGGTCCCAGGTGAATAACCCGAGTTTCAACGAGACCAATCTCACCGCAATGTGCGCGGACATGGAGATTGTCTGGTCGCAATGGAGCCGGGAAAGCGGCGCATGGTCCACTCCTGTGGCGTTGACCACAAACGATTACCTCGATCATGCTCCCCTGCTCTGCGGCCCCATGTCCAATGGAAGCCTGCTGCTTACCTGGGTCGTCAATACCTCGGACCTGCTCACGGGCACAAATGGGGCTGACAGCCAAGTGCTTTGGTCACAGTGGAGTCCCGCGAGCCAAAGCTGGGCGACTGCGCAAACGCTCATCACCGATCTGCCCTACCAGTTGTCTCAATCGTTGTCGGGAGCCAGCAATCTCGCCGTCTATGCCTGGTCGCAGGACACGGTGGGCACATTGACTAACCCGCCGGATGACCAGGTCTTCTACTGCCTCTGGAGCAACGGCGTGTGGGGTGCGGCTTCCTCCTTCGCCGGCAGTCCGTCGGGCAACCGGAATGCTCGTGTCGCGGTTTCCCCGACAGGGAAGGTGAACTGGGTATGGCAGCAAGGAGACAACCTGATGATGAGCACGAACTTTTCAGCGAGCCAGCTTGTAGCGCGAGCAGACTCGCGGACGGCAGGGTTTTCCGATTTTGCGCTGACGTTCGGCCCGGCCGACAATCTTTTGCTCGTATGGCATGAGATGACCACCAACGGGTCGCATCCGCACTACATAGTGTACGACCCGGTGTCTGCCAGTTGGAGCCAAGACCAACTGTTGCACACGGATCCCCCCCTGGAGAGGTCGTTTGCGCCCGTTTGGGACAACATGGGCAATCTCACGGTCGCTTACGATGTCGTGAGGCAGTTTACTACCAATCTTACCGTAACATTGACGAATGGTGTGGTTGTTACCGTTACGAACGTGCCGCAACCGGGACAGGTGGACATCGCCGTAACCAAACGGGCGTTGATCAGGGAGCATCGCTATGCTGCCAGGTGACTTTATCGTAAACGGCAGTAGTTACCTCCCGGGCGACACGGTCACTCTTACGGCCAATCCGCGCAATCCGGGGGACCTTGGAATAACCAACGTCGTGGTCAATTTCTATGACGGAGACCCGGCCTCCGGCGGCATCCTGATCTCGAACGTGATGGTCCCAGGCTGGCTGGTTGGCGGCGCTACAAACGGGCTGGCGGTCGCTTCCTGGGTGGTGCCGTTTCCTGCCACCAACCATGTTCTTTATGCGGTCGCCACCCCGACCAATGCCGTTGACGAGTTCAATTCGACCAACAACGTGCAGTCTGTTAGCATTGGCGGAACGGATCTGGCAGTGTCACTCGTCTCCTACACCGTGCAAACGAACCGATCGGCGCGCGTTATCGCCCAAGTGCAAAATCTGGGCGCGCCGGCGGCAACCAATTCGATCCTGGCTATTCGACTGAACGGGCAAGCGGGCACGCCCCTTGCAACCGCCTCCGTACCTGCCTTGGACCCCGGGCAATTGGCCCAGGTGGCGCTCGATTTGCCAGCGGGAACTCAGCCGGCAGGAGAAGCGGCCTACCAGTTGTTCGCCGACGACACCCACGTCGTACCCGATGTGAACACAAACAACAACGTGGTGGCCTTCTCGATCGTGGTTCTGTCCAACGCGTCGATGCCCCCACCGGCCCTTCCAACGAACACCTTCAACTTCCAACCCTCGCTTTTTGGGCCGCCTCAAAGTCTGACTTTGAATGTGGTCAGCCTGAATCCGGCGAGCGGACTGGTCAATATCAACGGAGGTGATACGCGCCAGCCGGGGACGCCGTTTTCATGGCGGTGGGGTGATGGTTCGACAACGGACGGCTTTTTTCCGCAGTCGCACACCTATGCCAGCATGGCGTCCAACTATGTGGTGACGGTCACAGCCTTTTACAGCGGCGGTTCGACTGGAACAGCTCAGACCATCGTGTGGTTCAAACCTCCAAGCCTTCAGCCTGTTTTGCTGCCGCCGGACACGGCCGTTACGATTCCAACCTCTCCTGAAACGCTGGTGAGCCGGAACGGCTACACGTTCCGAGCTTCGCTGACCAACTTTACCGCGGCGAGTTTTGGGATAGTCCCACAGGCAACCATCGAATACGTATTGACGGCCGCCGCCGCGATGGAACGGGACTTCGTCAATGGGGACTATACCCCCGTTAACGGCCAGTTCCAGCAGGTTGTCCTGTGCGACCCGAGCGTCGCTGGGTACTATCCCTCTGGTACGCGGCGCCGGTCGCTTTCTCGGGCGGGAACACCAACGCCTTTGCGGGCAGCATCCCTTGGGCGCCCTATTTCAACGAAATGGGGAAGAACTTCACCCTGAATTCGCCAGCGTCATTCTGTTACGGGGGCAGGATCGATGGAGATGCCAACGCAATTATCAGCGAGTCCCTGGGCGGCATTTTTGAAATCGCTACCGCGTACGAGTTGATAAACCACGCCACCGAGCTCGGCCTGAGCCCGGAATTAGCGTCGGACATTCGCAACAGCGCTCTGACGGCCATCTCCATTGTCCGGGCGAACTACGCCGATTACACGAACACGGGAAGCGTATTCCACTCCTGGAACAACGGAAGCACGTCGCCCAACGTCACTGTTGACACCTTTTCGACCATCTCCTACAAGTTCTTCGAACTCGCGGAGCAGAATGGGCAAGGTTATCGCCTGCCCTTGAAGCGGCTGATGCAGGCGTTGGAGTTGTTCAACAGCGATTGGCTCACCGCTTTTGACCCGGTGGGACACTCCGGCCGCGGACTCTTTCAGGGCAACTCTCTGGGTGGCGGCTTTGTCGTATGCCTTTGAAGCGGATTTGCGCAGTGAGTTCCAGGCCCTCAATTTCCCGGTGAGCGATACCACGTATGCGTCGCTTTCCGCCCAGATGGCGGCTCTCCCGGACATAATCCATACGCCGCCTCAGTTGAACATTCAGCTCTTAGCGAACGTCGGTTCCGCCCTTTCAATCAACGGCCCGGCCCCGCGGTTTTATGCGATCCAAGCCACGACGAATCTCTCGACGTCCTCCTGGCTCAACCTCGGTAACGTTTTCTCCATTGGTGCGAATCCCTCGTGGCTGGACCACTCAACCAACAACACGATGCGTTTTTACCGCTCAGCGTTGTTGCCGTAGCGGTCTGCCCGCAGTGCGGCGGCTCGCTGGCCGCCGGGGGCAGGTTTTGTGGTGTGTGCGGTTCGGTGGCGCCGGCCGCGCGGAGCGCCGAACCGGTCTGCCCAGGCTGCGGCGCCAAACAGGAACAGGGGGCAAAGTTCTGCGAGCGTTGCAGACAGGCCCTGCAAATTCAGAATGGGCGGCTATAGCGGGCCGGCCATGCGGTGCCCTTGGTGAAGGCGATGGAGCCTGGCTAGAGCCTGTCCCCAAGGGTCGAATTCCGGACCTTTGTCGCCGCCTTTGTCGAAAACCGGCCAGTTCGACAAAGGTTGCGACAAAGGTCGCGACAAAGTCTTCCGCTCGCCCGGCTTTTGAGACGGGCTCTGGCCAGGCTTGTCCCCAGAACTGGTGACTGGCGGGGGACAGGGTTTCTCGTATGGTGGAGTTGTTGACGATGCAAAAACGCAGTAACCAAGCCGTGTGTGGCTGGTAGGCGCAAATCTGCGGCGCCGCATTGGGTGACGATTTAAAGTTCTCGTATGTAGATGTGTCGGCCAGGCCGGGTGATGAGCCCGGCCTTTCCGTTTGTTGACCCCGACTCATGGGCAATCCGACATTCAGGGGGAAAGTGTCGAGGGGCGAGTGTCGAGGGGAGGCAGCCCGTTCCCTCGACACTCGGCACTCGACGCTCGACACTCGTCACTCGACCCACGACCCACGACCCTCGCTGCAATCCCCTGCTTGACTCCCGTGGCGGGTTTGAGGTAGGTAAGTCGCCAATGGCGACAATTCGACGGGCATTGCTTTCTGTCTCCGACAAGACCGGTTTGGTGGCGCTGGCGCAGGCGTTGGCCAAGGCGGGCGTGGAGTTGATTTCGACCGGCGGCACGGCCAAAGCGCTTCGTGAAGCCGGGCTCAAGGTCACCGACCTGAGCGCCTATACGGGCTTTCCGGAGATGTTGGATGGCCGGGTCAAGACGCTGCACCCCAAAGTGCACGGGGGGTTGCTCTATCTGCGGGGCAACCCCGCGCATGAGGCGGCCGTCCGCTCCCACGGGATCGAGCCGATTGACCTGGTGGTGGTGAATCTTTATCCGTTCGAGCAGACCGTGTCGCGGCCGAACGTCACCTTGCACGAGGCGATCGAGAATATCGATATTGGGGGTCCTTCCATGCTGCGCAGCGCGGCCAAGAACCATGAGAGCGTCACGGTGGTCGTGGACCCGGCGGACTACGCCATCGTGGCGGAGCAGGTTGAGGCCAGTGGCAACACCACCCTGGAATTGCGGCGCCGGCTGGCGGCCAAGGTCTTCGCCCGCACGTGCCGCTTACGATACCGCGATAGCGGCGCACCTCGAGAGGGCCTTCGCGACGCGGCCAGGCGGCAGCCTTGCCTCAGACGCTCTGCCTCCAGGTCCCTCGAACTCAGGCCCTGCGTTATGGGGAAAATCCACACCAGGCCGCCGCGCTCTATGGACGGTTCCCGGACTATTTCCGGCAACTGCACGGCAAGGAGCTTTCCTACAACAACATTCTGGACCTGACCGCCGCGGCGAACCTGGTGGCTGAGTTTGCCGGCGACAAGCCCACGCTGGCCATTCTCAAACACACCAACCCTTGCGGGGTGGGCCAGGGCAGCCTTTTGCGCGAGGCCTGGGACAAGGCCTTTGCCACCGACCCCCAGGCGCCCTTCGGCGGCATCATCGCCGTCAACCAACCTCTGGACCTGCCCTGTGCGGAGGCCATCGCGGAAATCTTCAGCGAAGTCATTGTCGCCCCCGATTTCGCGCCCCCAGCCCTGGACCTTTTGCAGAAGAAGAAGAACCTGCGCCTGCTCAAGCTCCTCAAGAACCCGCTCTCCGCCCAGCCCTGGGAGCTGCGGAGCGTGGGCGCGGATTCCTTTCTGCTGCAGGAACGCGACCTGAAGCCGACGCGGGTCGAGGACTTGAATTTTGTGACCCGGCGCCGCCCCAGCGAAGCGGAACTGGAAGCGATGCTCTTCGGCTGGCGCGTGGTCAAGCATGTCAAATCCAATGCCATCGTCTATGTGGCCGCCGATCGGACCCTGGGCATCGGCGCAGGCCAGATGAGCCGGGTGGACGCCAGCCGCCTGGCGGTGTGGAAGGCGGGCCAGGCGGGTCTCTCGCTCCGGGGCAGCGTTGTTTGCAGCGACGCGTTTTTCCCCTTTGCCGACGGACTGATTGCGGCAGCGGAGGCGGGCGCCACGGCGGCCATCCAGCCCGGCGGCTCGGTGCGCGACGCGGAAGTCATTGCTGCCGCCGACCAGCGGAACATGGCGATGGCCTTCACCGGCACCCGCCATTTCAGGCATTAGGCCCTGAGTCACAACCAATCCGAAAGGCAAGGGTCAAGGGGCGAGTGTCGAGTGTCGAGAGGCGGCACTCCGTTCCCTCGACACCCGACACTCGACCCTCGATTCTCGACCCTCGACACCTGCGTCTGGAGACCGTTGAACTGCGGTCTACTGACCAGTAAATAGGATTTGACACACTAGATGGAGCCGTGCTATGCTCACTCCGTCATGGCAAAGATCGATAATCGTTCCTTAGACCACAAGGTCTTGGAGCACATGCGGATGCTCGCCACCGACCGAGTCTTGGCTGGCGAGAGGCCCAGTGTTGTGGCGAAGTCGTTCGGAATCTATTGGACTTCCATCTATAAGTGGCTGCGCGCGCGTAGGAAGCGTGGACGCGAAGCTTTGCGGAGCACGACTGCTAAAGGGCCGGCGCCCAAGCTAACGGAAGGCCAAAAGCGGCGGGTTAGGCGTTGGATCGTCGGCAAGGACCCACGCCAATACGGATTTGATTTCGGATTATGGACCCGAAGCATTGTCGCCACGATGATCCAGGATAGGTTTAAAGTCTCGCTGACTCTTCCCTCGATAGGTCGTCTGCTGACTTCGCTGGACATAACGCCCCAGAAGCCACTGCGCCGAGCCTACGAACGAAATGAAGCGGAGATCAGCCAGTGGAAGCAGGAGAAGTATCCGGAGTTGAGGAAACGGGCTAAACAGAGGGGTGCGGACATCTTCTTTCTCGATGAAGTGGGCGTGCGATCTGATAGCCCGCTGGGGCGGAGTTACGGACTGAAAGGCAAAACACCGGTGGTGAAAACCTCTGGGCAGCGCCAGCAGATTAACGCGATCAGTGCGGTGAATGCCAAGGGAGCCTTCTGGTACAAGGTCTACGGCGGCACGTTGAGGGCCGTATTGTTCATTGTGATGCTCAAAGACCTTATGAAAGGGCGCAAGAAGCCGGTAATGTTGGTCGTGGACGGATTGCCCGCGCACAAGGCTAAGTCGGTTGCCAAATATGTACAGTCCACCAAAGGCCGCTTAGAGCTGCATTTCCTACCACCCTATGCTCCAGATTTGAACCCTGACGAATTCGCCTGGAGCCATTTAAAGCAGAACGGCACGAGTAAGAAGCCCTTGCGCAAGAATGAAGCGCTTCGACAGCGCGTCGAGCAAGACTTAGCTGAGATCAAGCAGGATCGGAGCCTGGTCCGGTCTTTTTTTATGGCTCCAAGTGTGTCTTATGCTATTTACTGATGAGTAAGTCCGAGTCACAACCCGGTTGGATAATCCAGAAAGGTCCAAGGGAGGTTGAAGCGGCGGCAGAGGGCGGCGGCCAGGGCTTTGACGCCGAAGGTTTCGGTCGCATAATGGCCGCCGTAAAGGACATTCAGGCCCAGGTCCTGAGCCAGGGCATAAGTCCAATGCGGCCCCTCTCCGCTAATGAAGGTGTCAACGCCCTCCCCGGCTGCCCGTTGGATTTCGTCTCCCGCCCCGCCGCTGACCACCCCAATGCGCCGGCAGATCTCGGGGCCGCCCGGGATCACCAGCGGTTCCACTCCGATGGCGCCCTGCAAGCGGGCGGCCAGGTCCATGCGCGCAATCCGGGCGCGGGCCTGGAAACCGATATACTGGCCGTGATCGAGGAAAAACGGGCGCAGGTTTTTCAAACCCAATGCGCGGCCGAGTTGGGCGTTATTGCCGAGCTTGGGATGGGCGTCCAGCGGCAGGTGCGAGCTATAGAGGGCCAGGTTGTGGTCCAGCAGGCACCGCAATAACTGGTAACGCTTCCCGGTCCACGGGTGCGCCGGCCCCCAAAACAGTCCGTGATGGACCAGCAACAGGTCAGCCTTGGCCGCCACGGCCAGCCTCACTGTCGAGAGGCTGGCATCCACCGCCGCCGCCACACGGCTCACCTTGCCGTCGTTTTCGACTTGCAGACCGTTGGCTGCGCGCTCGTAGTCCTGCACTGCGGCGGTGTGCAGCAAGCGGTCGCAATAACCGACAATGGCCGATAGCGAGGCCTTTGACATGTCACTCCAACCAAGTACCCAGGTTCAGCGGATTAAACAAGTCAATTGGCAACTGTTTAACAAGTCGGAGATGCGGCGCTGGAATCCTTGAGTTCCAAGACTCGTTGTAATCGAGTCAAGTTTCGCTGCGATTGCAGCAACGGGCTGAGTCAGCGATACTTTCAGGTGAATTGAAAATTGAGGATTGAAAAATGGTCACTGGTCATTGAAGAATGCCCCCGGATGACGCCTGAATAACCAATGACCAATGCTCAATTCTCAATGAACCCCTTCCGGCAAATTCAATCACAGACGTGGTCTGAGGCTCCGCTTCGTTAGTCTGTTTGATCGCATGGCGCAAAGGCTCAAGGTACTGATGTCCGCCTACGCTTGCGAGCCCAACCAGGGTTCCGAGCCGGAGGTGGGCTGGCAATGGGCGCTGCAAATGGCGCGGTTCCACGAGGTGACGGTGCTGACGCGGGCCAACAATCGCGCCGGGATCGAGGCCGGGCTGGCATCCCTGGGTGACCGGCAGCCGCGGCCGCGCTTCGTGTATCATGATCGGCACCCGTTTCTGATGGCCATGAAACGGCGCTGGAAGACCATCCAGTTGTATTACCTGCTGTGGCAGAAATCGGCTCGGGGGGTCATCGAGCGGCTGCACCAGGCTCATCAGTATGACTTGATGCACCATGTCACGTTTGCCGGCTTTCGTTACCCGGTGGCGGTTTGGGGCCACATGTGCCGTGCATCTGGGGGCCGGTAGGGGGAATCGAGTCCATCCCCGCAGGGCTGCTGCCGTGGCGCCACCCGGCCTCTCTCATCCGTGAGGTGCTCCGCAACGCCAGCAATCTCCTCCAGGCTGCGCCCCTATCCCTGCTGCCGAGGCGAGCGCGGGCAACGACCTTGCTTTTGGCCTCAACTCCCCGGATGCAGCAGACTTTTGCCCGCCTGGGGCTGCAAAGCCGGCTGATGCCCCCGATCGGATTGAACCCTGCCCAACTGCCGTATCGGCCTCACTCGCCAAGCGAAGGGCCGTTGAGGATGCTCTTTGTCGGCAACATTATTGCTCTCAAGGGCCTGGACCTGGCACTGGAGGCCCTAAGGGCGGCTGCGGTCCAGGCCACGCTGACCCTGGTCGGCGCCGGCAATTATCTTCCGGCTGTGAAGAGGAAAGTCGAGGCGCTGGGTTTGGGAAGCCGTGTGACTTTCAAAGGGCGGCTGCCGCGCGAGCAAGTCCTGAGACTCTACGCGGATTACGACCTCTTTTTCTTCCCCAGCCTGCATGATCCGGGCGGCTTCGCCGTGATTGAGGCCATGTGCAATGAGCTGGCCGTCCTGTGCCTGGACTGTGGCGGACCCGCTGTGGCCGTGCGCCAGGACTGCGGCATCAAAGTGCCGCTCGGGCCGCGTCCCAAGGTCGTCGCCGGCTTGGCCCAAGGCATCCGCTGGTATGCGCAGAACCGCTCCGCCCTGGCGCAGCACGGCAGGGCCGCGCGCCAGGTCATCCTGCGCGACTACGATTGGGACATCAAAGGGGAGCAGATGAACCAGTGCTACCAGGAAACGGTCGCCCGTTACCGGGCAGAGCACACACAAAGGACCTAACCCGGATATTTCACGGCCTAAGAGCGGTACTGGGCTGCCGGCGTTGCGTAGCGCAGGTTTCCAACCTGCCGTATCGCCGACTTCCAGTCGGCAGGCTGCACCTGCTTGCGAGCACCTGCGGATTGGAAATCCGCGATACAGCAGGCTAGAAGCCTGCGCTACGCCCTCCGGTTTGCAAAACCCGTGAAATTTCTAGGCTAAGAACCTGTCCGAAAAACTCGCCGAAATGAAACCTTTGTCGCAACCTTTGTTGTCCCGATTCCGAATCGGGATTTCGACAAAGTTGGCGACGAAGGATGCGACAAAGGTTTGGAATCGGAATTTTTGAGACCAGCTCTACATTATGCGGCTCAAGAAGGCCTCCACGCGTCGCCGCACCTCTTCTTCACCCGAATTGAGCATGCAGCACGGCGAGGCAAAGCGGCAGTAGTCCGAGCACGGCTTGTACGGACAGGCCTTGCCTTCGAGCCAGTCGGAGGCCGGATGAAGCGGGGCGAACCACTCGGGCAATTGAGGGCCGAAAATCGTGAAGGTAGGCACCCCGCAGAACGCGGCCAGGTGGCCTGGCCCGGAATCGTTTCCGATGAACGCCCCAGCCCGGTCCGCCAGGGCCAACAACTCGGCAACCGAACGCGGCATGGCGACGGACTTCTCGCCGGCCTTTAGCCACCAGTCGTGCTGGTCAGGGTCGCAGGCGACCTGGACGCGATGACCTGCCTGGCGCAGCGAGGTCACCAGGCCCTCGATAGCGCTCAAGAGGCCAGACCCGCACCGGTTGGCCCGCCCCCGTATGCACGAGGATCTCTCCCTGGGGACGGGGGTGGGGCAGGGCGAGCTTTTCGCGCGGCGGCAACTCGAAGCCCAAGGCCCGGGCCAGGACGCGCCAGTTCTCATATTGATGGGTCCCCGGCTCCGGCCGGGCCAGGGGCCGGTTCAAGAGCAGATGGCTGCCCAGGCGCGGAAAACCCAGGCGCGCCCTGGCGCGCACAATGCGCAACAAGAGGTGGTCTCGCGGATCCCAGCGCGCGGATAGCCCGAACTCGAAGCGCTCCGCCGCCAAGGTCCTTCTCAGGCGAAAAATCTCCCACCACGGCCAGGACCACAAGAGATACTTGTGCGTGAAGGCCGTCCAGGGGGCGGTGAATGGGACGACCCTGACCTCGCTCCAAAAGCGGACCTGCAAGTCCTGCGCGTAGGGCTTGGCCAGCAACGTCACGGCGTAGTGCTCGCTGGCCGCCCGCAGGAACGGCGTCGCAATCGCCAGGTCTCCCAAGCCCCAGAGTTGGACGACCAGCAGTTGCGGTTTCATCGCGGCAGCCGACAGGCGGGCCGGGCCACCTGGAAATGTTGCCGCCGTTCCGGATGGGCCAGCGTGAAAATCTCATAGTCGAAAGGCGCCTGGAAATAAAGGCCCCCCAAAAGCCGGCGCAGCCGGTGGTGCGCAATAAACAGGGGCCGGAGCCGGCGCGCCCAGGCCGGGGCGCTCAGATAAAGCGCCCGGTTTTCGCGTTGGGCATTCGGTCCTACGCTCATGTTGGCGCCCGTAAAGCTAAAAACCGAGGTGAACCGCCCCAACGCCGCCATCCGGATGCGACGCTCCAGCAGGTTGACCATCCATTTGCCGTCCCCGGCGTCCCGCAGATGCGGATCGAAGAGCAGATGCTCCTCATCGATGAGGCGCCGGCGGAAAAAAGTGGCGCAACTCAGGGTCGAGAGGTGGCAGGTCCAGGTGTGATACTTGAGCGGCGTCTGCATCTTCCGATGGCAAAGGTACTCGCCTTGGGCGTTTACCAGGACAACGTCCCCGAAGGCCGCCTCAATTTCCCGATGCTGCTCGAAAAAGGCCGCCACCGTTGCCAGCGCGCCGGGCATATACTGCTCGTCGCAGTTCAGCCAGGCCAGAACCTCCCCTCGCGCGCGGCCCAAACCCCGATTGATGGCGTCATACATGCCCTCGTCCTTTTCGACAAACACCCTGACCCGCCGGTCTTGGAGCAGCCAACCCAGCGTGCCATCATCCGAACCCGCATCCTGAACAATATGCTCGACCTCGACCTGCTGGTCGGCCACTGAAGCAATGCACAGCTTTAGCCAGGCGGAACTGCGGTAGCTCGGAGTGACAATCGAGAATCGCACCCTCGCATGATGCTTTCCAAAGGCGGACCTGTCGACAGAGAATTGACCCGCTGAGGGGCACCAATAAGAAAGGTGCCTGGGGTGAACACCCTATTCCCATCGGCGCTTTTTTCTGGTGGAATAGTCCCGTCGTAAAGATGGTCAGTTTAGGTCGGGCGGCCTTCTGGTGGAGGGCCGCCCGTTTTATTTCCGTCGCTCAAGGATGCTGCCCGGCTGCGCCCCCTGCAACGCCGCGTTGCGGGCGTGGGGGACTCTGCCGAGATGGAAGGTCAGGAATCCGTGCAGGAACTCGCGCACTTCCAGGGCCTGGGCGGCGGTGGCCTTCAAACGCGCAATGGCGGGCCAGTCCTCCTCCGTTAACGCCTTGAGGACGGCCCTGGCGCCGGCGCTAAGCCGGGTCTGGGCCAGGTCCGGCGCCAGTCCCAACAGACCCAGAAGCTTGACCTCGAAGGCCAGCACTGTGCGCGGCTGAGGCGCCTGGCGCCCGAGGGCATCGAGCAAACCGCGCAGCAGCTCGAAAATCTCAGGCAACGGTGTTTCGGTTTCTGTCGTTTGCTCGATTAGTTCGGCACAGTAAGAGGCCTGCTCGAGCCAGCCAAGCTCCTGGCGCAAGGCGCGGTGAGTATCGAGCAGGCCGACTTCTCTCAAGGTGTGCAACTCCGAGCGCCGGCTCCGGCTGAGACTGAAATCTGCGAGGTAGAACAAATCGAGTTTGCCCCGAAACGGAGAGGTGGGCCGGCGCGCGCCTTTGGCCAGCGTGGCCAGGCGCCCCAGCGTCGGAGTGAGCCAGTGCACGATGAGGCTCGTCTCGGTGAACGGGCGCGTCCGCAGAACCAGTCCTGTGGCGTTCTCGATCAAGTTATCTTGCGCGGGTATGGACGGATCATCGCGCCAGTTGGGGTTGATACTTCTCGAAGAGCCGCCTGGAGACTGCCAGCGAATCACCTCGCGGGGTGGCAGGGCAGAGGTCGTGTTGCTCCGCCCAACGGCGCTCCCACTCCTGCATGGCCTGGTCAAAGACCTGTTCATCAAAGTCCGCCCCGGCGGCAAGGGCAGAGTTCAAGGCGTTGAAGAACTGTTCCCAGCGTTTCAGGTAGAACCCGGTCAGCATGCCGGACCACAGGCGCCGGGAGTAATCGCGGATGAGGGGCTGGCGGCCCCACATCGTGATGAGGCGGCGCGCATTCCACTCGAGCCAGTCCCGTTCCTGGGGATTTGTCCCCCAGCGTTTGGCGTCCTCCAGCCAGCGGCCCAGGAGGTATTCGCTGCGTGTGGCCAACAGTTCATCCAGGTCGCAAATCAGTTCCAGGAAACCTTGCGAAGCCAACTCGAGGGCCGGGCGGTCCTTTGCGCGCCAGGCCTGGATGACCTTGCGCTGCAAAGTGGCCGAGTAATTGCCCAGCACTTGACGCGTCACGCTGACCAGGTCGAAACGGTAAGCGTCGGAGGGGCCCGCTGCCGGAGCCGCCTCGAGCAGAAGCCCCCAGGCCTGGGCCAGCCGCTCATTGCTGTAAGGCGGGCCATCGGCGGCTCGAAGGGAGGGCGCCAGAGTGCAGGCCGGCGTGACCTGGTGCTGGCCGGTAAAGACAGTGTCTTTGAGAATGGCCCAAGCCGCTTTGGGAGCCAGCGTTGTTGATGCCGTGCGCCCGGCCGCAGTAGTCGCGCAGCCAGGGTTCGAGTTGAGCCGCCTCCGGGCGCCAGGCCTGCTCGAAGAGAAAGTCGAAGACTACGGGGTTATAGTCCAGACCCTCGTTGACAAAGCCGATGCCGCTCAGCCGGGCACCCAGAGGGTCGCGGCGCGCGGCGGGCAGCTCGGACTGCATCCGGTTGAGGGCGCCGCCCAGATAGACACAGTCGCCGAAGTTCTGCAAGGCGCACCAGACCCAGGGTTTGCCGCAGAAGGCGCGGGTTCGGTTCCAGACCGGGGTGACGTCGCAGAACAGGTCGAGCACCAGCAGGCGGTCGTCGGGCACGGCATCCAGGAAGGCGGCGATGCGCGGCTGGGTCCAGAATTGGGCCTGGTTGAAGAAGGTCCAGCCCTGCAAAACCCATACGGCCTGCGGGTCGGCTTTGGCCAGGCCCTGGTAGATAGCCCGGCCTGTGGCCGCCAGGAAATTGGTGTCACCGCTGGGCGGGGTCATTTCGATGAACGTGTCTGCCGCGTAAAGGTGGTCGGTGCCGAAGAGGCGCCGCTGCTCGTCGAGGAAGGCAGTTGCGAACCGGCTGAACAGGGGGTCGAGGGGGTCGAGCAACAGGGTGTCCCATTCGGCCCAGTGGACCGTGTGGAGGCGCGCCGCAGGGAATCGTTTGCGGGCGGCGGGCGGCACGTGGCCGGTGAATCCTTGCAGGACTGGGGTCATGCCCAGCGCCCGCTCCCGCGCCAGGATCTTCTTTTCGAGGGCGGCATGGCTGTCAATCCATGACTCTGGCAGCGGTCCGCCCCAGCCGTCCAGGCAGCCCATCCAGCCGAAGGGCAGGTAGGGCGGCCCTGGCAGGAACTCGCGCAGGTCCGATTCGGTGAAGCCCAGGCGTTTGCCCGCCGCGCGCCATACCGCCTCCTGGCCGGTGACCGACAGGGGCGCATTGACGCCGTTGAGCGCCATCCAGTCGATGAGCTGTTCCCATTGCGCCCAGTCATACCAGGGGAGCGAGTAGCCGAAGCAGCAGTAATTGAGGAAATAACGCCATCGATCCTGGCTGACACGCCGGAGGCCCGGCTCAACGGCCGGAAGCGGGTCCGGGAGGGCCAGCTGGCGGGCCTTGAGCGAGAAATGGCAGTGACAATAGTATTTCAAATACCAATTCAGCGCCGAGGCCAGGGCAATACCGTTGTTGCCGCGCAGAACCACTTTCCCGTCCCGGCTTTGAATCTCAAACACGTCGCGGCCTTGGTCGGCGGGAATCGTCTGCAAGATGAATGAGTCAGCTTGGGCCGGCAGGATGCGCCGCAACAGTTGCCGAGCGGCTCCGGTGGCTTCACGGGCTGCCTGGGCGCCGGCCACGGCACCAGACGCCGCGCCCACGGCAATGCCAATGACGATGACGATGAGCCAGGCCCAAAACCGCGCTGAGGTTGTCATGACACATCAAATAATCAAATCCTGCCAGCTTGCCAAATCCAAAGGCCAAGGAGCGGGCGCATCTTGTCAGTACCACCACCTCCAGCCAGGAGCGGCGGCTCGGGCCAACCCGGAGGGTTGCCAGAAGGTAGCCGGGGGTCACGGCATCGCCGCAACCCCCGGTTTGCGGCCAGAGGGGGCCTGCACCCCGGAACGGGGTGCCAGAAGGCTGCACAAAGGGAGCAGGCCGCCTGCTGGCATCCCTATAGGATGCCGACCCACACCGCCGCTGAAGCGGGGGTCTCGCGACGCTTCGACCCCCGGCTACCATCTGTCATCCCTCCGGGATGAATTCCTAGGCGGCGGGCACTCTCCCTGACCTCGTGGCTTGCATGGTGGTACTGACAAGATGCGCCCCCAAGGAGCCCTGCAAAAATGAATGCTGATTTTCCCCACGCACTCCAAACGCTGGCGCGAGATCATCCGGTCCTGGCCCTGCGCGTTCCGCTCTCGTGAAGGGCCAGCCTCTGGCACGAGCAGCACCCATGGTTTCAGAATGTTGGAATTGCGCCCCGAGCCGGACTTTGCTTTTTGCGCAAGCTCACAGTTGTCTTTTCCATGCGCACCGGGCTATGTTGGCGGCATGAGACTTGAGATCGAATGTTCGAATCCGTGCGGTTCTCCGGGCAGGGCCGGCCTGGTGTCCTCCGCTCAAGGTGGCGCCGGCCGCGCAGGTTGCGTTGCGCTCCTTGCTCGTCTGGCGGCCCGGTCTGTGCGGCTGGGGCGCCTTTCAGTCCTGCTGTCGGTCCTGTGGGGCGGCGGCCTGGAAACGGCGCGAGCCGACTGGCCGCAGTTTCGCGGCCCGTGGGGCGATGGGCATGCCACGGGCCCGGGCGACACGACAGTCCTGGGGCTGCCGCTGAACTGGGGCGAGACCGAAAACGTCAGATGGAAGACCGAAATCCCCTATCGCGGCTGGTCCACGCCGGTCGTGCTGGGCGGCCAGGTCTGGCTGACGACAGCCACGCCCGAGGGCCACGATTTTTTTGCCATCTGCGTGGATTCCGAGACCGGCCAGGTCCGTTTCAACTTGAAACTCTTTCATAGCGAGAAGCCCGAACCGCTGGGAAACAGCGTGAACTCCTACGCCACGCCTACGTCGGCGATTGAGCCTGGACGGATCTATGTGCATTTCGGCAGTTACGGGACAGCCTGCCTGGACACGAGTGATTTCAAGGTGCTTTGGAAGCGGCAGGATCTGCCGTGCCGTCATTACCGCGGCCCGGCCTCATCCCTGGTTCTTTTCGAGAACCTCTTGATTCTCACGATGGATGGGGTCGACGTTCAGTACCTGGCCGCGCTCGACAAGCAGAGCGGGCAAACCCTTTGGAAGACCAATCGGTCGGTCGCCTGGAACGACGAGAACATTGCCGAGCAGATGGCCCGGGAAGGGGACCGGCGCAAGGCGCACAGCACCCCCTTGATAGTCAGCAGCGCGGGCGCCCTTCAAATGCTCAGCGCCGGCGCCAAAGCCGCTTACGCCTACGACCCGCGAACCGGACGCGAGCTTTGGCGAGTCCGCTATGATGCCTGGTCGGCAGCGCCCGTCCCGGTTTATGACCAGGGGCTGGCCTTGATCGTCTCGGGCTTTGGCGGCAAGACCGAACTGCTGGCTGTCCGCACCGACGGGCAGGGCGACATTACCGATACGCATGTGGCCTGGAGGACAGACTCGATGGTGACCAAGACCGCCTCGCCGGTGGTCGTCCAGGGCCTGCTCTATATGGTGAACGACGAGGGCTTGGTCACGTGCCTGGAAACGGCGACCGGGAAACAGGTTTGGCGGGCCCGCCTCCCGGGCAACTATGCCGCCTCGCCGATTTGCGCCGATGGGCGGCTCTACTTCTTTAACCAACAGGGAAAAACCACCGTCGTCAAACCCGGCCGGAGCTTCGAACCCCTGGCCACCAATACCCTGGCCAGCGGTTTTATGGCGTCACCCGCCGTGGCCCGGAACTCCTTGTTTCTCAGGACCAAAACCCACCTCTACCGAATCCAAGCCGCCGCCGCAGGCAAAACCTCCAATTAAAGCTTGATCTTTGGGGGCCATAGGGCATATTTGGCTCGTCAATAGATACGTCAATAGATCGTCTGTCGCTCCCAGCACATGGTGAATCCTCAGGTGAACCTCCGTTCAGTGACGATTTGAAACCCGATGGTCGGGAACAGTTTGAAGGAAGCAGGATGACTCTAGGGACAGTGAATTGTTACGTGAACACCAAGTTATTCGTAGGGAACCTTTCGTTCAACACGACGGAAAATGATCTGCACGACGCCTTTGCCGCCCACGGCACGGTGGTCGAGGCCAACCTGATGATGGATCGCGCCAGCGGCCGCCCGCGCGGCTTCGCCTTCGTCACCATGAGCACCCCCGAGGAAGCGCAGAAGGCCATCAACTCCCTCAACGGCTCAACCCTGGACGGCCGCAACCTGACGGTCAACGAGGCGCGCCCCCAGGCAGATCGCCCCAGAAGCGGCCCGCGTGGCGGACATGATCGCGGCCCGCGCTCAGGCTCTGGCCGGCATTATTAGGCGGCATGTCCGCCCGCAGGCGTGGGACTCCCCGAGTCCCGCGCCTCCTTTTTTTGTGGAATCACGACGGCCTGGGCGTGGGCCTGAGCCAGTTCCGGTTCCAATCCGGCCGCCGGCGGACAATTGCTTCTTGCCTCTTCCCGCCGGGCGGCTACCTTCGGAAGCTGTAATTCGGAAGCTCTAATTATGTCTGAGGTCAAATTAAAAAAGGGCGAACCGGTCGAAAGGGCCATCCGCCGGCTTAAGAAGAAACTGGACCGCGAGCAAACGCTGCAACAGTTTCGGCTGCGTTGGCGCTTCGAGAAGCCCAGCGCCAGGAAACGCCGAAAAGAGAAGGCGGCCCGTTTCTCGGCCATGTTGAAGGCGCGGTACGCCGATGATTGAGCCGCACGCATTGGGACTATGAACCTCGGCGTAGCGGCGTCCCGGCAGGGCGCCGCTGGAGATTGTTCCAGGAATGGCGGCGCTCTGCCGAGACGCCGCTACGAGGGCACGGTTCATGGAGAGACGTTCTCGTCCTGACGCCCAACTTCCATACTTCGAGGGCTGAGTTCCAGAGGGAGTGGACTACTGAGGCGACACAGCCCGGTAAAACCGCTGGGCGACGCCCGGGGAATCAGTGACGGATTGGAGCGAGCCGTCGCCGACGAAGGAATAGAGGGTGGTCCAGGAGGGGTTGGCGAGGTTGTCGGTGTATTGGATTGTATAGCCTTGGCCGGGGGCGGTTTGGAGGGAGAAGCTGAAACTGCCGCTGCTGCTTTGGGGATTGACGAGCGCGGGCACGGCCAGGATTGGGACACAGCAGGAATAGTAGCCGTCGGTTATTGACACACTGTCAATGTACCAGCCGGTGCCGCCGTAATAGTTGCCGGTGTCGGTGCCCAACTGCCATTGGAACCGTACGGTCTGGCCGGCTGCCGCGGGCGGAGGGCAACGGTGGTGGTCATGAAGCCGGTCGTCTGGCCGGTCCAGGTGGCCTGGCCGGCGAGTGGGTTGTCCACGTCCGTAGCGTCAATAGTTCCCGTATAACCGCCGACAACGAAGGTGCCGCCGGCGGTCAGGATTTCGGCGAAGGAGCCGTTGCCGATCTGGATTTCCAGATTGCCGCCATCGTAGCCGAGCGTCGGATCGAAGGGGCTGGTCTCAAAATTGTATTGGTTTCTAAAAGAGAGCTGGGCGGAGGATGAGATGATGGATATGGCGGGGGAAACCAGCTCGCTCAGGCCGGGAAAGGGCGGTTCAGCCGCAAAGGCGGAGTTGGGGGGGGTGTCGTAGGAGGCGGTAGTGCTGACCCAGTTAGAGGCGCCGCCGGTGGCGCTGGTGGTCCAACCCGACGGCAGGCCAGGCGCAGTGACGCCGTCGAAATTCTGGGTGAAACTGGTTAATGGGGCGAAGCTGCCCAGCGGCAGGGGGAAACTGGCGGTGCCGAGGTTGGCGGGACCGTCCTGGAGTTGGAGGACGACCGTGATGGCCGAGCCGCAGGTCCCAACGGGGATGAAGCTGAAGGGGCGACTGACAGCGGGCCCCCCGCCGAGAGCAAGCCATAGCTTTGAGGGGCGCCGGGCGAAAACACGCCGTTGGTGGCCAGCAACGTGGCGATCAGGTTCGTCGTAGCGGCCAGCCCGCTATTCTGCAATGCAAAGCCCACCGTCACCAGTTCACCGGGATTGATGGCGCCGTTGGTGGGCTGGCAACTCTCGGCCAGGAGCGCCGAGCCGGCCCCGGAGATGAGGGGCCGGAACACCGGCGATACCAAGGCGTTGATGAGGTTGCTCCCGGTGGGAGTGCCCCAGCCGGTGCAAAGGTCGTAGCCGGCAACGGCAAAGAATTTATTCGGGCTCAAGCCGCTCGTATTGTCGCCGGTGGTAATGTCATGAAAAGCGGAAGCATAGCTGGCGCCTTGGCCAATGGCATAGAGGGTCGGGTTAAGGAAACCGACGGGCGGTTTGCCGCTGGCGGCTGCCTGCTGGTTGACCAGGGCGGTAAAACTCGCCCACATTGGCGTCGCGCAACTGGTGCCGCCAACGCCGGTAACACTCCTCCCATTGTTGTCTATTTCGAAGACGTTGTCCGCCACCATGGCGACATCGGGGATGTTCCGCTGGTGGGTGGAGCCCTGGTTGGCAACCATGCTGATGCCCGCCTGCCAGGAAGGCAGGCCGTAGATAGTGCTGATGCCCCCGCCGCTGCCCTGGCCGCCGCCCCAATTCCAAACGGTCTCGGAAACCCAGGCGCCGCTCGGGCCGCTGGTCGTCAGGGTAGTCCCGCCCACAACGGTGACGTACGGGCTGTCGGCCGGCTGATCGATCACCCCGGCGTAAGCATCGGCATCGCCGGAAGCATTGAAGAAGGACTGTCCCTGCATGGCCAACTCCTGGAAGAACTGGGGCGTGGTGGCATCGGTGGGGAAGGTCCAAGATGAACTGAGTTGCCTGGCGAGGTTGTCGGTGGCCATCCGGCTGAGAATACTGTTGCCGTTGCCCAGCGGGCCGGCCTCATAGAGGACGACCTTCGATAGGCCGGGCGCCATCGAGATTGCCATCTCGATATCCAGGGCCACTTCGTCATTGCCGCTGCCGGGGGCGCCGTTGAAGTTATCCAGCAGCACCGTTTGCAGCGGCACCTTGGGCAGACCCGCCTGATTTTCATAGGCGGTGATGTCGTTGGCATGAAAGCCATCGAATTCCAAAAGGCCAACCGCCTCGCCTGAGCCGGTGAGCGGGACGCCCGGCACGTATGCCGCCCGGAAGTCATTGCCCATATAGGAACCGCCTGGTCCGGAGCCAACATTGGGGGTCGGCCCGGGCGGGCGGGCGACGGGCCTGGTGATGGCTGGGCGCGGCAGGCGGTAGTTATCCAGACCGCTGATGTGCAACACGAGCACGGCCAGGTCCAGCACCGGTTCAGTATCCGGCGCATAAAAGGTGCGGACCTCCTCAGGATGCGGATACTGCCTTAGGCTGATATGGAGCATTTTCTCAATGTCCGCCACTGTCCCGCTTACATCGAGCAAGACGCGATTGGGATGCCGGGCGGTCACCGTGAGGCCGTGGGCCTCGTGAAAGCCGCCACGGCTTCGTAATCCTGTTCGGAAGGGCCGAAATTCGAGGCAAATTGCTCCGGCGTGAGGTATTGGCGGAATCGCGGGCTGGCCGGGTTGCAGACCGCCTCGAGGAGATTGGTCAGCGCCTCGCGGTTGCGCAACGGCAGCCCGATCGCCAGGTTCAGACGTTGGACCGCCTGGAGGCGACCCAGCGGCTGCACCCGGCCTACTGCGGCCGGGACATGGCCGCGCAAGACCTGTTTCTCTGCCCGGGCCCAGGGCGCCGGGAGCAAGAGCAGGCAAACGCCTGCCCAGGCAGCCGGGGACCCCAGAAAAGGACGAAGGATGAAGGATGAAGGATGAAGGAGCACGCGCAGGCCCGGCAAGGCGACCGGGGACCCTCTGAACCATTGACATCTCCCTTGAGCGAGTATTCTATCTGTCATAGCTGAACTGAACCCTGGCAGATTAAAGAAGAGTGAAGCTCAAGGCTACTAAAAAGGGCAGGCCCTTAATCTTGCCTTAAGGTGAGTTCTGGCAGTCTGTGACGCATGGACGGGAACCTGCAATTGTTATGATTTATGAGAGTGCTGGTGGTTGAGGATGAGCCGGACCTGCTGGACAGCCTGCTCAAGGCCCTGAGGGAAGATGGTTATGCGGCCGATGGGGCGGCCGATGGCGAGGATGGCCTGTACAAGGCGCAGAACTACGAATATGACGCGGTGGTCCTGGACATCATGCTGCCGCGGATTGACGGCTGGGAACTGCTGCGCGGCCTGCGCAAGACCAAGAAGACACCCGTCCTCATGCTCACGGCCCGGGATGCCGTGCGAGACCGAGTGCGGGGCCTGGATACGGGGGCCGATGATTATCTGGTCAAGCCCTTCGACCTGTCCGAACTGCTGGCGCGGCTCCGGGCGCTGATTCGGCGCTCGGCCAGCCAGGCCGACTCCTGCATCGAGATCGGCCACGTGGTCATTGACACCGCCGCGCGCACGGTCCTCCGGCAAGGCCAGCCGGTGGTGCTTACGGCCCGCGAGTATGCCCTGGTCGAGTACCTGGCGGTGCACCGTGGAAAACTGGTCACCCGCACCATGCTCTACGATCATCTCTTTGACGAGAACGACTCCACCCTATCCAACCTGCTCGACGTCCATGTCTCCAATATCCGCAAGAAGCTCGGGCACGACTTCATCACTACCCGGCGCGGATACGGCTACTGCATCGAGCCTCCGGCATGATCTTCAATTCCATCCGCTGGCGCCTGCAGGCCTGGCATGGGCTCATTCTCGTGACCGTGCTGGTCGGCTTTGGTTTCACCGCCTATCACGCCGCCCGCGACAACCAGTTGCGCCGCATCGATCAGGAGGAGCTTACGCCCCGTATGATGATCCCGATGTCTCGTCCGGGACCGCCCGGCCCCCCGCCTGAGCGGGGACCAGGGGGGCCGCGGGGGGAACCCCCGCGCGAGGGCCGCCGGCGGTTTGATCCGTCGGAATTCCGTGAGAGAATGCGCGAGGCTGTTGAGAAGGCCGGCGCCCTGGACAGCAGCCAGACCAATCGTTTTTATTACGTGCTTTGGCAGGCGGACGGCACCCTGCTGGCGCAATCGTCGGGTTCGCCAAAAAACGTGTCCATGCCGGAGCACACCGCTGCCCCCGAGCCGGCGGCCCCGCCCGGAAACGATGCGGCGGGCGGCCCCATGCGCCCCGGGCTTGGTCCGCCGATGCCCCCGAGCGGGCGCACGCGGGGCGAGTACCGGGAGGTCTCCCGCGCGATGCCGGGGGGCGAGGTCCTCCTGGTCGGCCGCTCGATCTCTGGGGACCTCAAAGACATGCAGCGCCTGGCGCTCCGCCTGGTGGTCGCAGGGGCCGGGGTGCTGCTCTTCGGGCTGGCCGGGGGCTGGTGGCTGGCTACGCGCGCCATCCGTCCGATCGAAGACATCGGCGCCACGGCCCTCAAGATCGCCGCCGGGGACCTCTCCCAACGCATCAATGTGGCGGACACCGACAGCGAGTTGGGGCGGCTGGCCAGTGTGCTCAATTCCACCTTTAGCCGCCTTGAAGCCGCATTCGCCCACCAGGCCCGGTTCACCTCCGATGCCTCCCATGAACTGCGCACGCCGGTTTCGGTGGTCCTGACCCAAACCCAGACTGCCCTGGCACGCGAGCGCAGCGCCCCCGAGTACCGCGAGGCGCTCGAGGCCTGCCAACGCGCCGCTCAGCGCATGCGCAACCTGACCCAATCCCTGCTCGCCCTGGCGCGCCTGGATGCCGGCCAGGACCCGATGCGCCGCGAACCGTTGGACTTGGCCCGGGTGACGCGAGAATGCGTCGAAATGGTGCGCCCGCTGGCGGCTGAACGCGGCATCGAGCTCCGGTGCGAGCTGCCGGCCGTGCTCTGCCCCGGGGACGCCGAGCGCATCAGCCAGGTCGCCACGAACCTCCTGAGCAATGCCATCCGCTTCAATCGCCCCGGCGGCGAAGTCCGCGTCTCCACCCGCGCCGAAAACGGCCTGGCCGTGCTCACCGTGGCTGATACCGGCCAGGGCATCCCTGCCCAGGACCTCTCCCATATCTTCGAACGATTCTACCGCGTCGATCAGTCCCGCTCCGCCGGCCAGGGCGGAACCGGTCTTGGCCTGGCCATTTCCAAAGCCATTGTTGACGCCCACAGCGGCACTATTGAAGTCTCCAGCCAACCCGGCGCCGGCAGCACTTTCAGCGTGAAGCTGCCTCTGAGGTAGCTTGGCTCGCCCGGTGAGGGCACCGGGCCTACACGAGTCCCGATGCGGCATCGGGATTGTAGGCCCGGTGCCCTCACCGGGCGGCTCACTCATTTTCCACCGGGTCAGGTTGTCTGAGTCCAATGTCAGCCCGTAGCATGGATGCGGCTGAAAAACCCACTCTTCTCAGTGACTATCTCTTGAAAATCTCGATTACGCGGATGGCCAATCCGGGGAAGTGGGGGGAGCTGAGCGCGTCGCCCTCGGCATAAGTGGCTGCCGGTTTCTGCGCGTCGGCCTGCAGATAATAGACATGGACGACGCGCGTCTCCGGGTCCACCAGCCAGAGTTCGCTCACCCCGGTGCGGGCATAGACCCGCAACTTTGCCTTCTTGTCGAGATAGGCATTGCTGGGGGAAAGAATTTCCACGACGAAATCGGGCGTGCCCTCGACCCCGGCGTCCGTGAGCACGCCAAAGTTCTCCTTCTTGACGAAGACCAGGTCCGGTTGGAAAACGTCGTGTTCGCTCAGATAGACGTTGAATGGGGCGTCGTAAAGCTCCCCAAGCGGGTGCCCTTCCAGGTATTTCAGCAGCATGAACTCGATATTTCTCGAAATGACCTGGTGGTAACGGTTCGGGGCCGGTGAGATGTAGAGTTCTCCCTCGACGAGCTGATACCGGGGTCCGCTGTCGGGCAGCAACCGGTAGTCTTCCTTTGTGAGCATCGGCGCAATCACATCTGCCATGCCCCGACCTTACCCCGGAGCAAAGGGCGGGTCAAGTGTCGGGGTTACTGCCCCGCAGACCTCGATTCCTCGGTTCCTCATTTTCCCGTGCCTGGATCACCGTTGGGATAAAACACATTGCTGACGCTGCTGTTGCCGGGGGTCAGCCATAACTCTTCTTTGCTTCGGAACAGGGCCATGCTCCGACAACTGCCAACGGGAGAAGTCATAGTTTGACCTTTCCTTCCCCGTGGCCGGCGCCATCACCAATCACGACCTGGCTTTGGTGGGCAAGGGGTTCGTGAATCATCTTTTCCACCGCTCCCAATCCGTCAGAAAGAGCTGATAGGGGAACCAATCAGCCCGGGCCTTTTTCAGGGGGAAGGCCGGGGGTTCTTCTCGGAGCAGAACGGTTTGGGCGACGAACGTGCCCCAGCTTTGTTCGCCGCCCTGGACCCATTGGGAAACGAACTTGCTGTCCATGGTTTCGGCGGTGAGATAGAGGGCCTGGACCGGCTTGAGGAAATCGTTAATGGCAAAGAAGTCCTCGTGCCGGGTGCTGTCTTTGGCGCTGGGTATCGCCTGGAGGGTGAGCCAGGCGCACTGGCGCTGCCCATACCAGGCGACGGCCCAGGGAATGTCGCTCATCATGAGTTCGTTTTCGTTCATGTAACCGGACAACTCCTGGATGATCGGCGGCACATAGGTAGTGTAGGCCAGGGGCTGCGGGCGCGGCAGGAAAGCCAGGAGCAGGGGCAGGCAGGCCAGGGCACCGAACAGGCCAATGACGACATAGCGCATTTGCAGCACGGGGACCTCGACCTGGTCGAGCAATAAAAAGAAACAGGCCGATGCCATAGACCAGGACCAACGGGGCAAGCAAGACCAGGAAATTCTCCGAGTTGATTTCCGGCGAGGCCTCCGAAAGGTGGGTGCGGCCCAGGGCCTGCACCACACCCAGGACGGGCAGGCACATCAACAGAAAGTAGCGCAGCCGTCGCGTGGACGGGTTGCGAAAACTCACCAGCAGGCCCACGAGGAAAAACGCGCTGACCCACGTGCCGCCAAGCTTGGGCAGGGCGTTTTGGAGGATTTCGCGCGCGTTGGCCGTCAGCTTGAACAAGAAAGGCGCCAAGGAGAGCCTGGCGAAATCAGGTTCCAAAGAGCGCGGGAGGCGGCTCTCCGCGGAAAAGAGCTCGTGCCTTCCATGACGGCGTAACCGGCGGTGCCGAAGGGGGTGCCGCTGACCCAAACATTGCGGGCGATCCAGGGCGCCATCACCGCGGCAAACACGCCCAGCACAGTCAATACCACAATGACCCGCTGTTGCGGGTTGGAAAAGAGAATGAGGAAAGCCACCACCGGCAGAATCAGCCAGCCAAAACCGTAGCGGGTCAGCCCGCCAAGGCCAACCAGCGCGCCAATGGCCCCCGCCAGCAGGACGGAGCCGTTGGGCCCCCGCTTGGGCTGGCGCGATTCCTCCTCGAGCAGCGCCAGGCACCAGGCCAACCCCGTGAAGATGTGGAGCAACAGGATGGTCGGGAGTCCTGACACGGTGAAGCGCCAATACAACTCGCCGCCCAGCAACAAGCACCGCCGGACAGCCAGGCCACCGGCCCATCGAACAGGCGCCGGGCCAGAAAAAAGACCGACACCACCAGCCCCAGGAACAACAGTTGGTTGAACAAGGCAATGAGAAAATCGGGTTGATAGCGCCAGAACGCGCCGGCGCTGGTCCAAAAGACCCCATGCGAAACCGGGTAATGGAAGGGCAAAATTTTCATCAGGCCGGCCAGGACGACCGGATAGAGGGGCGCGTTGGCCAGATCCGGGTGCGGGCCTTTGAGCCGGGCAGGGTCGGAGGCCACTGGCCGGCGCCGCCAGCGGATTGTTGGTTGTGTCGCTTGACCAGGAAAATGCTCAAAGGACGGATAAAGCAGGTGCTGAACCCTTTGCCCTGGGCCAGGTTCCGGCCCACCTGCGCGCAGTCCATCGCTTCCTGGGCTGCTCATGTTCCGGAAGGCGTGCCAGTCGTAAAGAAAGGTGAGCGCCGCCACGGCCAGCACGGCCAAACCAATGCGAAAGAAACGGGGGCCGGTGGCGACGTTCAAATGATGTATCAGGTCCTGGGGGAGTGGAATGCGCATGTGAAAATGCCAAATCTGAAGTCCAATCAAAAGCCCTCGAGGTGGTAGGCGTGAAGTTTGCGGTGCAGCGTCCGCCGGCTCATCCCCAGTTTGGCGGCAGCCAGGGTTCGGTTGCCCATTGGCCTCCTTGAGCGCGCGGACAATCAGTTCTTTTTCCGCCTCTTTCACCGTCAAATCAGTCCGCGCCGGCAAGGGTTGCGTCTGCGCAGGCCCACCCGCCCCGGCTTGGCGCAAGCGCCGGCGGCAGGTCCCGCGCCGTGACGCGGTCCCCCCGGCACAGAACGACGCCGCGCTCGATGGCGGTGCGCAACTCGCGCACGTTGCCGGGCCAGGGGTAACGCAGCAGCGACTCGAGGGCCTCGGCGGTGAAGCCGTTTACGGGCTTTTCATTCTCGCGGGCGAACTGGCGCAAAAAGGCCTGGGCCAGCAACGGAATGTCCTCGAGCCGCTCCCGCAAGGGCGGCAGCCAGATCTCCACCACGCGCAACCGGAAAAACAGGTCCTCGCGAAACGCCCCGCTCTTGGCCATTTCGGCCAGGTTCTTGTTCGTGGCCGCCACCAGGCGGACGTCGGCGGTGAGGGTCGTGTTGGAACCAACCCGCTCGAAGGTCCGCTCGCCCAGGAAGCGCAAGAGCTTGACTTGGGTCGAGGCATCGATTTCGCCAATCTCGTCCAGAAACAAGGTCCCGCCTTGGGCCTTCTCGAAACGGCCAATCCGGCGCTCATGGGCGCCGGTGAAGGCGCCCTTCTCGTGGCCGAACAACTCGCTCTCGAGCAAGGTCGGCGCCAGGCCCGCGCAATGGACCGTCACCATCGGCTGCTGCGCGCGCGGACTGAGCTGATGGAGGGCCTGGGCGATGCGCTCCTTGCCCGTGCCGCTCTCCCCCTGCAGGAGCACCGTCGCCCGAGACGGGGCGACTTGCCGCACCATATCCAGCACCTCCCGCATCGCGCGCGATTCACCGATGATGTTCTCGAGGCCAAACTTCGGCTCCAGTTGCTGACGAAGCGACACATTCTCCACTTCCAGGCTCTGCTGGCGCAGCGCCCGGGCGATCCGCATCTCCAGCTCGTCGATCTGCAACCGGCCCTTGGCAATGTAATCGTCGGCCCCGCGTTTCATGGCCTCCACCGCCAGCTCCTCCGATCCGTAGGCGGTCATCAGAATGCAAACCGGCGGCTTGGAAAGGGACTTGGCCCGGATGATCAGGTTCATCCCGTCCTCGCTGGGCAAACGGAAATCGGTCAACAGCACATCCACATGCTGGCGCTCGAGCATCTCCATCGCCATCCGGGCGTTCTCGGCCAGATAGACATCGTAACGACCCTCCAACGCCGTGCGGAGCCCTTCCCGCTGCGTCTTCTCGTCATCAACTATTAATAGCGTCGGTGTCATTTCCAGCCGGTCGGCAAGCAACCGGCTCCAGAATGAAGAATAAAGAGCCGCCCCCCGCTAAACAATCCGCAA
This sequence comes from uncultured bacterium, assembly GCA_963713735.1. Taxonomy (GTDB): domain Bacteria; phylum Verrucomicrobiota; class Verrucomicrobiia; order Limisphaerales; family UBA8199; genus CAVQND01. Next base: position 118,966 of record CAVQND010000026.1, on the reverse strand, counting down.
ATTTGTGGCGCCAACCTGGACACTTCACGGCCCGAAGCGATTAGCCCGGATATTTCACGGGTTTCGCCAACTGGAACGCGTAGCGCAGGCTTCCAGCCTGCTGTATCGCGGATTTCCAATCCGCAGATGCTCCCAAGCAGGTACAGCCTGCCGACTGGAAGTCGGCGATACAGCAGGTTGGAAACCTGCGCTACGCAGCCTCGGCAGCCCAGTGCCGCTCTTAGGCTGTGAAATATCCGGGCCTAGCTCCGTCAGGAGCGGCATGTCCAGTCAAGATCGCTGACATGCCGCTCCTGACGGAGCTTAAGAGGGTCCTTGTGGGGCCGCGTTCCTATAAATATGCCGCTCCTAACGGAGCTGTCACACACGTCCCGAGGTGTGAGTTTCCCGGGCTGATCGCCGCATTCACGCGGCAGGCGCTCCTAATCGTAATCCTAATCCGGCGCCGGCGCCTCCAGCAAGCGGGGCTTGCGCTCGTGCAAGGGCAACCCGATGCGAAAAGTCGTGCCTCGACCGACCTGGCTTTCCACTTCGATGCGCCCCCCATGAGCCCGGACGATGCGCTGGACAATCATCAAACCCAAGCCGGAGCCTCTCTTTTTGGTGGTGTAAAACGGCTCGAAGATGCGTTTGAGCTGTTCCTGGGGAATGCCGCCCCCGGTATCCGCCACGCTCACCCAGACGCCGTCGGCGCCTTCCCAGGTTTGCAGAGTCAGCGTGCCGCCCCGGGTCATGGCCTGCATGGCATTGCGTGCGAGGTTGACCAGGACCTGCTGCATCTGATTGGAATCGATCGGTGTAGCAGGCAGTTGCCGGGCCAGGTTGGTCTTGACACTCAAGCCCCGGTTGTCCAGCTCCGGCTCGAGGAGCTTGAGGGTCTTATGGACTACTTCGTTGAGCCCGGCCGGCCTCAATTGGGGGACCGTCGGGCGAAGGGCCTGCAAGAACTGGGTCACGATGCAATCCAGCCGGTTGATTTCGCCTTTGGCCACCGCTTGAAACTGCTCGAGGCGGCCGATGATCTCAGCCGCCTCTCTTTCGGCCCTCGGCCGGGCCCGCGGCCCGGACCTGGCGCGGGGAGCTGCGCCGGCGCCGGCGGCCGAGACCGGCCCGCCCCCGAGGGTGCTCTTGAGTTTCTTGACCTCGCGCTCCATGAGCTGGAGATGGATGTGCAAGGCGTTGAGGGGATTGCCAATCTCATGGGCCACACTGGCAGCCAGGAGCGTGAGCGCCTGGATGCGCTCGCTCTCGATCGCCTCGAACGTCTGCTGCCGCGCCTCGGTGGCATCGTGCAGAATGAGCGCCACCCCCGCGCTGCCGGCGCCCTCTCCATCCAGCGGAGCCGCATAGAGGCGCAGAAAACGCGGGCGCGGATAGGCCACCTCGAATTCATGGCGCACGCCGCCCTGGCCCCCCCCCAGCTCGAAACGGACGATCTTCTCCCAGTCCAGCCCGGGTATATGATGAGCCACCGGCTGGCCCGCGACGTTGGCCTGCAACCCCAGCAACCGCGTCACCGCCTGGTTGAAATAAAGAATCCGGCCCGCCTCATCGACCACCAGGACGCCGTCCTCGATCGTATTGAAAAGCGTCTCCAGGAAACTCCGCTCACGCGCCAACCGCTGGATGACCGTCTGGAACCCCTGTGCATCCAACCGCCCAATCCGCCCCAGCACCTTGTCCAAAAAACTCGGATTCCCCGCCATAGCAGTTCGACAATGTCAGGTTTCCTCAGAACGGCACCCGCGCCCGTGAAGCGTTTGGAGTGCGGGAGCTTGCTCCCGCTTTCGCGCGCCTCGAACCGTCCAAAAGCGCCGGCAAGCCGGAGGCACTCCAACGGCTTCGCCCCGCTGGCAGCCCCGACCGCGTTCCGTGCCACCAAGGAAACTTAACATGGTCCAAATAGTCCCATCGTTATTTGGGCCGGCTGTACCTCTGTCGGTATGCCGACCCCGAGTTGGTCGGCGGCGGCGCGTACCTGGCGGCGGCAACTTGAGCTGCGGGGTCGGGGATGACAAGCGTGGCCGTGAATTGTCCTGCCACCACCGTCTTGTCCGCGTCGGCCAGCGCCAGGAAGATCTTGCCGGGAATGAGCCCATTAACCATCTGGCCCAGCTCGAGCTTCAGAGCATAGTTGGAGAAAAAGCTCTGCTCGGTGGGTGCGAACCCCGCGCTGGCCTTCCAAAGCTTAACCACCTGCGACACGGCGGGGTCCTTATTGTCCGCAGAAACCGTAAAGGTTTGGTTCGTCGGACCTTCGGTCCCCTTGGAGATGGAGGAAAACGCGGACGGCGCGATCCGGGGTAAGGCCGGCGCCCTGCCGCAAGGTCAAGGCGTAAGCAGTGGCGATTTTGTTAATACGCGCCTTATCGGCCACGAAACTGCCGCCGGAGATGACGCCGTTAACCTTGCTGACGGGGATGGTGACGCGGCTGACATCCATCGTATGCACCGGGGCCACCACCGGCAAATCCTTGTCGGCTGAGGCGGCGCCGCTGCCATCAGGCCCTCCATTGTCTGCCGCCGCCATCGCGCTGTCCCCCGCAGAGGGCACTCCCGGGACGCGCCGCCCGCCGAGCCTCTTTTTCACGCTGGCTTTCAATGAGGGCGCAGGACCGCTTGGGTCGGTCCGGTTGAGGGCGTCGTTCACGTCCATCGCCGCCCCAACATCTCCACCGACCACCGGACGCTTGGCGGCGGCCGCCGAGGTGGCGTTGAACTTGTCCCGCGCCTGGCCGATCAGGGGATACCCATAGTAGCCGCCCACACCGAGCGCCACGACCCCCAGGCCGATGAGCGCATACTTGAGCAGGGGGTTCTGCTTCTTCTCGACGGGCGGCTGAAATGGCCTTTGCGGCACGCCCGTGGGCGTGGTTGAACGCGCCACTTGCGTCTTGCCGGCCGACAGCCGGGGCACCGGACTGGATGGCGGTCTGAACGCCGGGGCGTTGCCGCTGGTCGGGGGCGTCTCCAAATGCGGGACCACGATCCCCCCCTGGCAAGTGGGGCAGTTGATCTCATGCCCGGACCAAAGTTGGTCGCATTGAATGCCCTGTTGGCAATGCGGACAGGTGAACTTTATGTCAGCCATAGTCTTTCTTTCTTGTACGCCGCTTCGGTTCTGGCCCGCGCTTGCAGGCCCAGAGCCTTGGCGCCGTCACTGCCTATTTACAGCACTCCACTCGGCCGGAGTCAAGCCGGACCTTGCGCCAACCGAGGCTTGACTATGGCAGAAAAAGTGAATTACATCCTCCCCGAACAAGTCTTACGGTTATTAGACGGATGTTTGATCGCCGGCTTAAGCCTATGAAAACTATGAATATGATCCTCTCGAGCAAATCCTTCCTGGCCACCCTTTTGTGCGCCTTGGGGCTGGCCCTGCCGACCCAAGCCGCGCCCAAAAATGTCCTGGTCGTAACGGTCACCAAAGGTTTCCGGCACGATTCCATCCCCACCGCCGAAAAAGTGCTGGGCGAATTGGCCCGGAAAAGCGGCGCTTTCACCGTGGACTACGTCCGCAACGACCAGGAGATGGCGGAGAAAATGACGCCCGAGGCGCTCAAGCATTACGATGCGGTCGTCTTCGCCAACACTACCGGCGCCCTCCCGCTGCCCGACAAACAGGCCTTCATCGACTGGATCAAGTCCGGCAAAGGCTTTGTCGGCATGCACGCGGCCGCCGACACCTTCGATCAGCAGAACCGCTGGGATCCGTATGTCGAGATGCTGGGCGCTGAATTCCAGGCCCATCACGCGCAAGTGGAAGTCGAGGCCCGGAACCAGGATCGGGACTGCCCTGTCTGCCGTGAATTGGGCGCGACCTGGAAGGTGTACGACGAGATTTACCTGATGCACGACTACGATCCGGCCAAGGTGCATGAATTGCTGACCCTGGACAAGCATCCCAACGACAAGACCCCGGGCCACTTCCCCATTTCCTGGTGCAAAATGTACGGCAAAGGCCGCGTCTTCTACACCTCCCTGGGCCACCGCAAAGACGTCTGGGACCCGAACGATCCCGACCGCAAGAATTCCAAGGAAGTGGCCGAGGCCTACCAGAACCTCATTCTGAATGGAATCAAGTGGGCCGTGGGCCTTGAGAACTTCGACGTCCGGCCCCAAAAACGCCCCCTCGAGTGAGTCGAGCGTCGTGGGCACACTGAACTGATAAGCCAACGCCTCCCCGGAGGCCCGGACCAAAGAACTGACCGATATGAACGAGAACGAGACCCAATCTCAGGATTTTAAGCGGCGTGATTTTCTGAAGGGCGGGTCGGCCGCCAGCTTGATGACCCTGTTGGGGGGAGTGGAACTGTTTGCCCAAACCGCCGCCGAACCCGCCCCCGGCGCGGAGGTCGCGGGACCCAAACTCAAGGTCGCCGTGATCGGCCTCGGCCCGTGGGGACGAGAGCTTCTCAACACCCTGGCGCGCGTGCCCCAGGCGGAAGTGGCCGCCATTTGCGACAACTATCCCTCCGCCATCAAACGCTGCGCCCGGGACTTCCCGAAGGTGGCCACGAGCGAAGATTACAAGACGCTCCTCGCCAACCAGGACATCCCCGCCGTCGTCATTGCCACCCCCACTCACAAGCACAAAGACATCGTCCTGGACGCCCTCAAGGCCGGCAAGCATGTCTATTGCGAGGCGCCGCTGGCAAACACCATCGAAGACGCCCGCGCCATCGCCCTGGCCGGCAAGGCCGCCAAACAGTCCCTTTTCCAGGCGGGCCTCCAAGGGCGCTCGGATCCGCAGCAGCATTTCATCCTCAAGTTCATCCGTTCCGGCGCCGTCGGCCAGACGGTCCTGGCCCGCGCTCAGTGGCACAAGAAAACAAGCTGGCACGCCCAGTCCTCCAATCCCGACCGCGAAAAGGAGTTGAACTGGCGGCTGGACAAGTCCATTTCCCTTGGCCTGATAGGCGAGGTCGGCTGCCACGCTATCGACCAGACCGCCTGGTTCCTCAATGCCAGACCGGCCGCCGTCACCGGCTCCGGCTCGCTCCTGGTCTGGACCGACGATGGCCGCGACGTGCCTGACACCATCCAGGCCAGCTTCGAGTTCCCGGGCGGCGTCCCGCTCATTTACGACGCCACCCTCGGCAACTCGTTCGACGCCGCCTACGAAATGCTTTACGGCACTAATGCCGCCGTCATGTTCCGCGATGGCCGGACCTGGATGTTCAAAGAGGTCGACTCCCCGCTCCTGGGCTGGGAAATCTATGCCGGCAAAGAGCAGTTCTACAAAGAAAGCGGCATCGTTCTCCTGGCCGATGCCAGCAAACCCAAGCCCGCGGGCGGCCAGGCCCCCGACCCGCTTACCACCACTCCCCTCTTCATCGCCCTCAATAACTTCGCCCGTAATGCCCTTGATCTGATCGAGGCCAAAAAGCTGTACCTCGAGGCCTACGGCGACGCCGAGGTCGAGGGGCTCAACGAGCACCTCTCCAAGAAGGTCTCGCTCCGGCCGGCCGCCGGCTGCCTCGAGGGCTTCCAGGCAACCGTGGCCGTGATCAAGGCCAACGAGGCCATCCTCACCGGCCGGCGCGTAGCCATCAAACCCGAGTTATATGAATTAGCTTGACTCACCCAACGTCAAGTCTGATGCACGAGAATTGGAACTAAACAACCACGAACAACCATGAAGATACGAACCCTCATCGCGGGCAGTTTCGCCCTGTTAATGGCCGCCCTCCTTCCCGTCCAGGCGGCCGGCCAGAACGTCATCTACTCTTCCGCTCCCGGCAGCACCAACAAGGTGTGGATCGAAGGCACCGCCAATCTGATTCACACGACCTGGTGGGTCAAAGGCGAGTTCATCGCCGGCATGATCGAAGTCGGCCCCGGGTTTCCCACCGAACCCGGCCAGGCCGTCACGCCCGGCAAAGTGCTGGCCCAAGCCACCAATGTCTTTATCCAGGTCCGCTCGCTCAAGAGCGTCGAGAAGGACGGCAGGCTCTACAGCGACCACATGGACGAGGTGATGTACGAGCACCTCAAGGTGGACAAATACCCTGCCATCCGTTACCGCCTCACCGAGCTGACGCTCAAGGAAGCGCCCAAGTCCAAGGACGCCCCCTACGTCTTCGACTCCAAGGGCCAACTGGCCATCGCCGGCATCACCAACACCATCTCCATGCCGGTCAACATCCTGCCGCTCGAAGGCAAGAAACTCAAGATCACCGGCTCGCCCGTTATCAAAATGTCTGATTACAAGGTCGGGCCCGTAGAACTGGCCCTCCTGGGCGTCGGCATCAAAACCGGCGACCCAGTGAAGCTCAGTTTTGAGTGGACCTTGAGGCAGAGGGCTCTCCCACGAGCTGCCGCCAGCAAGTAGTCGCTCGGCGCAACACCCCGCTGCCAGGGAGTTCGGGCGACCGACCGGCCGCGCCGAACTCCGCCGCAACCCTCCAAAGCAAAGCGCGGGAATGCCGCGCACTCGAAAGGCCTCGCCAGTCCGAGGGCCCGTCCGCATGCCGCGAAGCGTATGGACTCGGAGCCGCAACCGGCGGCGGCCACGAAGCCGACGTCCCGCATTGAAACCGGAACAAACTTCCTTGACAACTTCTCGGGATCTGTTCGGCCTAAGCCCGGATATTCCACTGGTTTCGCCAACTGAAAGGCGTAGCGCAGGCTTCTAGCCTGCTGTATCGCGGATTTCCAATCCGCAGAGGCTCCCAAGCAGGCACAGCCTGCCGACTCGAAGTCGGCGATACAGCAGACTGGAAGTCTGCGCTACGTAGCTTCGGCGGCCCAGTACCGCTCTTAGGCTGTGAAAATCCGGGTCAGGAGTCCCTCGGGCGCCTCTTTCAAGAAAACTCAGCTTGACAAAGATTCCTCAAACATCCAGCCTCGGAATTGTCTATCTACCCATTACCTATAGCGGAAGCGGGCGACACTTATAGAGTGTATGCCCGACATGTCTGTAATCAGGGGAAAGTTGGCCGAGCCCGGAAAAGGACTCGCCGTCAACACGCTGCCGCGCTGGCTGCTGTTGGCCACCGGTTTAGGCATGCTCGCCACTTTGGGCGGGGGCGGTTGGTTCTATTACACCCAGCGCCAGTACCTGCGGCAGGACGCTGAGGACGACCTACAGGCCATCGCCCTGTTGAAGGTGGACGAGATCGTCCAATGGCGGGCCGAGCGGCTGGGCGATGCTTCCGTGCTCATTGAAGACCCGTTCTTTGGCGAAGCAGTCGCCCGCTGGATGGCAGACCCGCAGGCCGCGATTGCCGACTCGTTGCGCACGCATTTCCGGTCTTTGCAAACGCACTACCAATACAGCGATGTCGTGCTGGTGGACGCGGGCGGCAAGGCCCGCTTGGGTCTCAGCGGCGAGCTTGGCCCGCTGCACGCCGAAGCGGCGGAAGCCCTGGCGGCCTCTTTCCGCGACCAGCGGGCCGCGTTCATCTTCTTGCACTCCGGCCGCGACAACCCCCCGTCCCATTTAGGCGTGGTCGCGCCGCTCTTCACCCGAGGCGGGCCAGCCTCCACTCCGCTGGGCGCCGTCATCCTTTGGGCAGATGCCCGGCAGCTTTTCTACCCGCTCATCCAATCCTGGCCGAGGCCCAGCGCCAGCGCGGAAATCCAGCTTGTCCGCCGGGAGGGCAGTTCGGTGCTGTATCTCAATGAGTGGCGCCATCAACACGACACGGCGCTCAAACTGCGCGTCCCTCTCAGTCAGACGAATAACCCCGCGGTCATGGCGGTGCTCGGCCAGAAAGGAATCTTCCTGGGTAAGGACTATCGCGGCGTCGAGGTCCTGTCGGTGCTCAGAGCTGTCCCCGATTCCGGATGGTTTATCGTGGCGAAGGTGGACGCGGCGGAAGCGTTTGCGCCCTGGCGCTTCCAGTCCACCATGATCCTCGGGTTGATCTTCGGTTTCATGCTCCTCGCCGTAACCGGGTTCGGATTCCTTTGGCAGAGGAACGACAAGGCCCACTACCGGGCGCTCTACCTTGAGGATGGCGCCTTGCGGCACAGCCAGGAGAGGTATTTCTCGCTGTTCGACAACATGGCCGAGGGATTCGCGCGTTGCCAAATGGTCTTCGATAATGGCCAACCGCGAGATTTCATCTATCTCGCGGTCAACCCCGCTTTCGAGAAACTGACCGGACTGCGTAACGTTGTCGGCAAGAAGGTCAGCGAACTCATTCCGGGCATTCGCGAATCCGACCCCGGGCTGTTCGAGACTTACGGCCGGGTGACCCTCAGCGGCCGACCAGAACAATTCGAGATGTTCGTGGCAGCACTGAACCATTGGTTCTCCGTCTCCGTTTATTCCCCGGACAAAGAGCACTTCGTCGCCGTCTTCAACGTCATCACCGAGCGCAAACGGGCGGAGGAAGCGTTGCGCAAGAGCGAAGCGCGGCTGCGGCTGGCGCTCGAGGCGTCCAACGCCGGCGCGTGGTCCTGGGACGTGGCCAGCAACGTCTCGACGTGGGATGAGCGCTACCAGGCCATGCATGGGTTCCAGGCGGGAGAACCAGCCACCCCCGAGACGTGGCTGGCGCGCGTGCATCCCGAGGATCGCCGGCGGCTCCAGGCACGCATCGGGGCGCTGCTGGAACCCGGCTCGGGCGATGCCTGGAACGAGGAGTTCCGCGCCCTGCACCCCGTCAAAGGCGAGCGATGGATGGCGGGGATTGGCCGGGTCGAGCGCGACTCCTCCGGCCGAGCCGTGCGCTTTGCGGGCCTCAACCTGGACATCACCGAACGCAAGCGGGCGGAGGAAGAACTGAAGAAAAACGCTCAACTTTTGAGGGATACCGGGGAAATGGCCAAAGTCGGAGGTTGGGAGCTTGACCTCTCGACCAAGGAGGTCCTATGGACGGAAGAGGTCTGTCGGGTCCACGGAGTCGAGCCAGGATATCAGCCGAAGCTGGAAGAAGCCCTGAATTTCTATGCGCCCGAATCCAGGCCGGCTTTAGAAGCGGCATTGAAGAAAGCCGCGGAAACGGGCGAACCTTATGATCTTGAATCCCTTTTCATTCCTTCAGGCAGCAAAGACAAAATCTGGGTGCGGTCGCTTGGAAGCGCTGTTTACAGCGGCGGCAAAATAGTAAAACTTGCGGGGACATTTCAGAATATTGATAAATATAAAAAGGCGGAGGAGGCGCTGCGAAGCTCCCAGGTGCTGTATCGTTCCCTAGTGGAGAATCTGCCGCAAAGCGTCTTCCGCAAGGACCGCGCCGGGCGTTTCCAGTTCGCTAACGAACGGTTCTGCCAGGACCTGGGCCGCTGCCTGGAGGACATCATTGGCAAGACGGACGCTGATTTTTATCCGCCGGAATTGGCGCAGGCCTACCGCAAGGACGATCTCCGGGTCATGCAAACGGGTCAGCTACTGGAACAGGTAGAGAAAAACATTGGCACCAAGGGCCAGGAATTGTTCGTGCAAGTCGTCAAGACACCTTTGCGGGACGCCCAAGGTGAGATCATCGGCCTTCAGGGCATCTTCTGGGACGTCACCGCGCGCAAACGGGCGGAGGAGGCGCTGCGGGAGAGCGAGGAGCGGCATAGGACAATCCTGCGGACGGCCTTGAGCGGATTCTGGCGGGCGGACCTGCAAGGCCGCTTGCTGGAAGTCAATGAGGCCTATTGCCAAATGACCGGCTATAGCGAACGGGAACTACTGGCCATGAGCATTGCCGACCTGGAGGCCGTGGAGACGCCCGCCAACACCGCGGCCCACATGCAAAGACTCCTGGCGCAAGGCGAGGACCGCTTTGAAAGCCGGCACCGCCGCAAGGACGGCAGCAGTTTTGCCGTAGAAATCAGCGTCCAGCACAAGCCCGCGCAAGGAGGGTACGTAGTTGCATTTCTGAGAGACATCACCGAGCGCAAGCGGGCGGAGGAGGCGTTGCGCGCGCTGTCGTTGCGGCTGAGCCGGGCCGAGGACGAGGAGCGCCGGCGCATCGCCCGCGATTTGCACGATTCCCTCGGCCAGAAGCTCGCCGCGTTGAGCATGTCCGTCGGCTCGCTCCAGGACGCCCCTAACGCCCCCGGGGGCAAGGCGGACAGCAGGTTCGCCAACTGCCTCGCGCTAATCGAGCAATGCGCGCAGGAAACCCGGACACTCTCCCACTTGCTGCATCCGCCCTTGCTGGATGAACTGGGGCTGGCTGCCGCGATCAGGAACTACGTCGAGGGTTTCACCAAACGCAGCGGCACGCGCGTCTCTTTCGACCCGCCATCCACTCTCGAGCGGTTGGCCGGCGAGGTTGAGATCGTGCTGTTCCGGGTGGTGCAGGAAAGCCTCAGCAACATCTACCGGCACGCCGGCGCCCCGAGCGCGCGCATCCGCCTCGCCTGCGACGCGGAACAGGCGACGCTGGAGGTGAGCGACCGGGGCCGCGGCATGTCCGCCGAAACACTCCAGGCCATCCAGGCGGGGAACTGTTCGCCGGGCGTCGGCATTGCGGGGATGCGGGAGCGGTTGCGGCTGCTCGGCGGACGGCTGGAGATCGAGTCCGGCGGGCAAGGCACCACGGTGCGTGCTATTGTTCCCCGGGGACAGGGGCGCATCTTGCCAGTACCACCGTAGCGCAGACTTCCAGTCTGCTGTATCGCGGATTTCCAATCCGCAGATGCGGCCGAGCAGTTACAGCCTGCCGACTTGGAAGTCGGCGATACAGCAGGTTTGGAAACCTGCGCTACCAACGCGAGCATCCTGGCGACTGGTGGCACTGGCGAGCTGCCACCCTCAATCACATCATCGGCGGGCCAACCAAAACGCTGAACTCCATTGAACGAAAACGAGCGATGAGCGACGAGTGACGGGGCCCCGCGTCACCCGTCACCCGTCACCCATTAGGGTGTTCTCCCTACGGAACTTTCCGTGCCCTTTTAGGGAATCTCTGCGCTTACCCTTCCCTCGCGCGTCCTGGATACTTGACCCGCTTGGTAAAGAGCCGGCCATGAACGGGGAACCGGCGAAGACCGCCGGCACGCACAGGTTCATTGGTGCGCTCATCGCGGACAACTCGCCCGTGGATGAAAATCGCTAACGATACTGGGATGAAGGAACCTTCGGCAAAATCCAAGATGATTGCGGTGCTATTGGCCGCCGGGTTGTTCCCCTGGGTTGGAGGAAACTACAGTTCCGCGGCGGAGGCCGCCAATGCCCTGGGCGCGGTGGGTTTCCTGGCGGCGGCGCTGCACGGCTCGCAGGGAATTGAGTCCGGGGCCGACATCTATGCCTCCAGCGATTCGGGAACAACATGGACAGCAACCGGTGCCCCGCCGGGGAACTGGCATTCGGTTGCCTCGTCGGCTGATGGAACAAGGTTGGTAGCGTTAGAGGTGGCTAACGTCTGGACCTCAACCAATTCCGGCGCAACTTGGCAGTTGGCCTTGAGCAACGTCGGCGCGAATTGGGGGCTCGCGTGTTCGGCGGATGCAACCAGGATGGCAGCGGGGAGCGATGTCGGCACGGTTTTCACCTCGACGGACTCGGGCGCGACTTGGACATCAAATGCCGCGCCCGGCGATTCCCCGATTTGGATAGTGGTCGGCTATTCTGCGGACGGCAGCAAACTTGTGGCGGAGGAGATTGGCGCAATCCCTGCTGGAGGAGTACCCTCAGGGTTTTATTTTCGTCTCCAGCGATTCGGGAGCGTCCTGGGTGCAGGCTCCAACTTCGGGCCTGGCCTTCCCCGCGATGGACTGGAGCCGGATTGCCATGTCGGCGGATGGCTGCAAATTAGTCGGCGCGGTGACTGCCTTCTCCTCCTACAGTGTCAGTCCTTCTCCTGGCGGCATTTTCACCCTGCAATTCACGCTGTCGCCGGTGCTGGCGATTGGCCGCTCAAGCGGCAACGCCGTCCTCTCCTGGACCGTCCCTTCGGTGAATTTTGCCTTACAGCGGAACCCTGACCTGGCAACGGGAAACTGGACGGACGTGCCGGGCACGCCAACGCTGGATTACTCGACCTTGCGGGACCAAGTCACCATGCCGGCGCCGCCGGGCACCATGTTCTATCGGCTGATATCGCGATAGCGCCGGCAATTTGGCGGGGACGAGCAGGCCGCCTGGCCGTCGTCTGGCCCAGGGTCGGCGCAGAACCACAAACCCAGAAACCCGTCCGATGACGGCAGCAGAAAAATGACTATTGACATAGCCCTGCTATTGTGTACCATGGGGCACAACGGGACTCAACGGGACTCAATTATAGGATCAACCTCTGAAAACTTCCCGGTATGAACCGTCTGTCGATCGCCGCGGTGGCCCTTGGCGGCCTCGCCGCGGTCAGTCCGTCGCCGGCCCAGAGCTGGACCGCGGCGGCCGCACCCAACACGAACTGGTCATGCGTTGCCTGCTCGGCCGACGGCAGCGTGACCGTGGCGGGGACTGATTATGGCCCTTTTTACTTTTCGCGCGACTCCGGGGCAACGTGGACAACGGCGGGCATGCCCAACGGACATGGACCTCGGTTGCCTCCTCGGCAGATGGCGCCAGACTGGTGGCGACGGACGCGGGGAACGGCCTCATTTACACCTTCAGATGACTCGGGATCAAGTTGGCGAACGAACAATGTCCCCAATGAGTACTGGACGTCCGTGGCTTGCTCAGCGGATGGAAGCCGGTTGGTCGCGGCCTACGTCACGCTGAATGGAGCGCCGGGTGGGATCTACGGTTCGAGTGATTCCGGAAAAACCTGGGCCCCGACCGGCGCGCCTCCAAGGTATTGGCGGTCGGTTGCCTCGTCGGCCGATGGTGCCAGGTTGGTAGCGGCGGAGAATGGTTACGACGGGGCCGCCTTAACGTCAACTATCTGGATTTCGACGGACTGCGGAGCGACCTTTCAGGTGGCCTTGACGAATGCCCAGAATTGGCGTTGCGTCGCCAGTTCGGCGGACGGAACCAAGTTGGCGGCGGCGAGTGGATGGGGCTCCGGCACGGTTTTCACCTCAACCAATTCGGGGGTGACCTGAACATCAACCGCTATAACCAACAACGAGCTCATTTGGGCCTCGCTCGGCCTCATCTGTGCTTCGGTTTCCTGGTCCGCGGATGGGAGCAAACTGGCGGCGCTGGGGATCCTCGCGGACCCGATGATGCCCTTGGGGTTCATTTTCATCTCCAGCGATTCGGGGGCTACCTGGGTGCAGACCCCAGCTCCAATCGTCAATTCCACATATTATCCGTATTGGAGCGGGGTCGCCATATCGGCCGATGGCTGCAAGTTGGTCGGCGCGGCGAGCGGCGGCGCGTCCTATTTGCCCCCTCAGCAGGGCGGCATTTTCACCCTGCAATTCAGGCCAACGCCGGTGCTGGCGATTGCCAGCTCAAGCGGCAAGGCCGTGCTCTCCTGGACCATCCCTTCCGTGAATCTCGCCTTACGGCAGAGCACCCTGACCTGGCGACAACAAACTGGACGGACGTGCCCGGCACAGCGGCGCTGGACTACTTGACCTTGCGGGACCAAGTCACCATTCCAGCGCCGCCGGGGCCGATGTTTTATCGCCTGACATCGCGACAGGGCCGGCAACTGGGGGGACGCCAGGCCGCCTCGCCGTCGTCCGGCCCAACGTCGGCGCCGAACCACAAGCGCAGAAACCCGCAGGATGACAGGATGACGGGCGCATCTTGTCAGTACCACCGCCTCCAGCCAGGAGCGGCGGCTCGGGCCAACCCGGAGAAGGTGTGAAGAAATTGAAAAAGCCGGCCAAAACGCAGGTGGCGCCCCTTGGGAATCAATGACTTACGACAGCGAATTTCGGCGGTTTTCGATTTTTTCACACCTTCGGAGGGTTGCCAGATGGTAGCCGGGGGTCACGGCATCGCCGCGACCCCCGGTTTGCGGCCAGAGAGGGCCTGCACCCCGGAACGGGGTGCCAGAAGGCTGCACAAAGGGAGCAGGCCGCCTTCTGGCATCCCTATAGGATGCCGACCCACACCGCCGCTGAACCGGGGGTCTCGCGACGCTTCGACCCCCGGCTACCATCTGTCATCCCTCCGGGATGAATTCCTTGGCGGCGGGCACTCTCCCTGACCTCGTGGCTCGCATGGTGGTACTGACAAGATGCGCCCCAGGATGCCCGAATCATTAGCCTGGTGAAGAAAAATGCAATTTTAGGTGAAAAAGGGCTTGACAGAATATCATCTATATGGTGATATTGTGCCATGCCGCTCTTTACAAAGCGAAAAACCAAGCTGCACATCCAGTTGACCAACTCCGACCAGGCCACGGCCCACGGAGGCCAAGTCCTCGTCAACGCCCTCTGCCGCCGCGCCGGCCTTTGGGAGCGCATCCACAACGACCCTCGCTGGAGGTGCGCAAACGCACCGGCGCCGGTTTCTCCCCCGTGGCCAACATCGCCCAGATCATCTTTACTCTGACCAGCGGCGGGGCTTCTCTGGCCGACGCCGAGCGCATGGGCAAGGACCGGGTGCTGACGAGTCTGGTGGGCCTGGAGAAGGGAGCCGACGAGACCACGCTGGGGGAGTGGTTGCGGGCCCAGACCCCGGAGAGCGTCCGGGCTCTGCATCGCATCAATGCCGAGTTTGTGGACTGGTCCAGCCAGCAGGCCAAGCCGGGGCGTTGGTTGCACGGCGGAGAGGTGGAGAACTTTTTCGACGACACGGAAATCGAGTTGGAAGGACACAAGTTCGAGGCGGCGCGCATCAACTACAACGGCGACTGGGCCCTGAGTTGGCAGACCCTCTGGTTTGGCCCCTGGCTGCTGGATGGCATCCTGGACGGGGCGACCGACGTGAGCGAGCACATGAAGGTGCTTCTGGACGAGCATCAACACCGTTGGGCCGAGCGGCCAAACTACTTCTACGCCGACAGTGGTTCGAGCGCGGGCAAGTTCCTCAACCGGATTGAACAGGGGCAGTTTAGCCGTTGGAGTGTCAGTTACAACAAGTGGACCGATAAGCTGGACAAGTTGGCGGCCGAGTTGCCCGAGAGCCAATGGAGCCCCATGCCGCCGGCGGGCCAAGCGCAGGAACAATATACCTGGGTCAAGCATCAGCCCGGAGAGTGCGCGCAGGTGCAGAAGTTTGCCACGGTACGCTGGAAGAAGGACGGCGACTTGATGTGGCGCTACGCTTACGTGGCCTGCCGAGCCGGGGAAAAGGACACGCCGCAAGCGGTCTTTGAGCGGCATCGCCTCAAGGGGGCCAAGGAGCAGGGCTTCAGCGACGTGCTCAGTGGCCTGGATTTGCACCATCCCCCTTGCCTGGACCTCATCGCCAATCAGGCCTTTTACGCCGTTGGGATGCTGGCCCACAACCTGTTGGTGAGCCTCAAAGTGCTGGACCTGCCTGATGAGGCGCAGGGTTGGCGGGTCCCCACCATCATTCGGCATCTGTTGACCGTGCCGGTCAGTGTGAGTCGGCACGCCCGCTATGAAGTGGCGCGCATCTGCGTGCCGGCGGGTTGGCTGCGGTGGTGGAGGCTCTTTGTGGACAAGTGGCTGCCCAAGCGCAAGGTCGGTCGGCCGGTACTGGAGGTGGTGGACTCGGGCTAGCGGAAAACCTTCAGTCCAACTGCTGCAACTCGTCCGGCTGACGGGGAAGGTAGGGGTGTGCCCGCGCATTGCCCAGCAAGCGGGCGGACCGGCTGATCGCGTCATTCCACGACCAAAACTGCCTTCGGGAGGGACAAAGAGGCGCGACCCCGGCGTGTTCCGCTCCGAGATTAGCCAGCGGTCCCGGGACTCTCGTCAGCCGTACGACGTGCCGCGGCCTTGGCTAAGGATTCGGGCAGGATGACGAGAGCAGAAAATAACTATTGACGCCGCCCTGCTATTGTCTACCATGGGGAACGGGATTCAATTATGGGGTCATGGGGTCAACCTTGAACCATCTGTTGATTGCCGCCATGGCCCTTGGCGGCCTGTGCGCGGCCGCGAGCCCGTTGCCCGCCCAGAGCTGGATCGCGACAGCGGCGCCGAGCACCAATTGGGGGTCAGTTGCCTGCTCAGCCGACGGGAGCAATCTGGTTCGCGGGGGTCGGTCAGACCACGGCTGGCTTGAACGTCTCCGGCGTGATTTACGTTTCACATGACTCCGGAGCAACGTGGACGGCGGCCGACGTGCCCGTTGGACAATGGCTCTCCGTGGCGTCCTCGGCCGATGGCGCCAGGTTGGTGGCGGCGGACTATTTGAACGGTCTCGTCTATACTTCCGATGACTCGGGAGCGAGCTGGAGGCCGAACAATGTGCCCAATGAGGCGTGGTACTCCGTGGCGTGCTCAGCCGACGGAGGCATTTTATTCGCGGCGGCGCTGCACGGCTCGCAGGGAATTGAGTCCGGGGCCGACATCTATGCCTCCAGCGATTCGGGAACAACATGGACAGCAACCGGTGCCCCGCCGGGGAACTGGCATTCGGTTGCCTCGTCGGCTGATGGAACAAGGTTGGTAGCGTTAGAGGTGGCTAACGTCTGGACCTCGACCAATTCCGGCGCAACTTGGCAGTTGGCCTTGAGCAACGTTGGCGCGAATTGGGGGCTCGCGTGTTCGGCGGATGCAACCAGGATGGCAGCGGGGAGCGATGTCGGCACGGTTTTCACCTCGACGGACTCGGGCGCGACTTGGACATCAAATGCCGCGCCCGGCGATTCCCCGATTTGGATAGTGGTCGGCTATTCTGCGGACGGCAGCAAACTTGTGGCGGAGGAGATTGGCGCAATCCCTGCTGGAGGGTACCCTCAGGGTTTTATTTTCGTCTCCAGCGATTCGGGAGCGTCCTGGGTGCAGGCTCCAACTTCGGGCCTGGCCTTCCCCGCGATGGACTGGAGCCGGATTGCCATGTTGGCGGATGGCTGCAAATTAGTTGGCGCGGTGACTGCCTTCTCCTCCTACAGTGTCAGTCCTTCTCCTGGCGGCATTTTCACCCTGCAATTCACGCCGTCGCCGGTGCTGGCGATTGGCCGCTCAAGCGGCAACGCCGTCCTCTCCTGGACCGTCCCTTCGGTGAATTTTGCCTTACAGCGGAACCCTGACCTGGCAACGGGAAACTGGACGGACGTGCCGGGCACGCCGACGCTGGATTACTCGACCTTGCGGGACCAGGTCGCCATTCCGGCGCCGCCAGGGCCTATGTTCTATCGGCTGGCGGCGCCATAGCGCGATCAGTCAACCGCGGACGAACCCCGGCGAGCCGTCGCTTCATGTGTGACAAGCCTTTGTGTTCGCCCCGGCAGCCATTACGAACTGGACGAGCGGCTCATTCAACCGTTCCTTCCGGAACGGGCGGAGCATCAAACCGCCCCTCCCGGCGCTCAAGCGCCGGGCTACTGTCGGGCAGTCCCTCCGGGACAACAAATCTCACCTGCGTTGGGGATAGAGGCAGCCTGAGGCGCCGGATGCCAAAAATCCGTGTGAGGTGCAGGGCAGGGCGAAGCGGCGACGGCGCATTCGGCCGCCCGGGGCGTCCAGGAACGCCAGGGGCTACCCGAGCCAAAGCGGCGTCGCGCTTCGCTTACCGCCGCACTCCAAAGGGGCCTGGCCGGGACGGCGCGACAGGCTTGGTCACTGGCCCTACCTTCAAAACTTCTTCAAAACATTAGTTGACTGATTGCTGGCCATGCGTTATTTCTTGGGCTTATGCAAATCGAGAGCCTTAAAGTTTTCTGTGATCTGGTGGAGACGGAGAGTTTCACCAAGGCCGCCCAAATCAACGAGGTGACGCAGTCGGCCGTGAGCCAGCAGATCAGCACGCTGGAACGGAATTTCAAAGACGCTGCTGATCGAGCGCAGCAAGAAGGGATTCCGTCTCACGCGCGAGGGCCAGGTGCTCTACGATTGCAGCAGGGAGATTATCCGGACCTACGACGGGCTGCAGAACAAGCTGCAGGAAATCAAGGAGATCGTCTCCGGCACCATCCGCCTGGCCACCATCTACAGCATCGGTCTGCACGATCTGCCGCCCTATCTGAAGACTTTCCTCAAGGCCTATCCCCACGTGAACGTTCACGTCGAGTACCGCCGGGCCAACCAGGTTTATGAGGATGTGATCGGCAACGTGGTTGACCTGGGCCTGGTCGCCTATCCTGCCCGGGACGCCAAACTGGAAATACGCCCCCTGCGCCAGGACCCGCTGGTCCTCATCTGCCACCCCCAGCATCCCCTGGCCAAGTGCAAGAACATTCGGCTCAAGGCGCTGTCCGGGCAGAAATTCATCGGTTTCGAGCCGGACATCCCGACCCGCAAGGCCCTGGACAAGATCCTCAAGGAACACTCGGTCCAGGTGCGGCACGTGATGGAATTCGACAATATCGAAACGGTCAAACGGGCGGTGGAGATTGATGCCGGGGTGGCTGTTGTCCCGCTGGGCACCGTGCTCGAGGAGGTGTCCAAGCAAAGCCTGGCCCAAGTCACGCTCGAGGATGGCCAGTACCATCGCCCGCTGGCGGCCATCCACAAAAAGAGCAAGGTGCTCTCGCCCGCGATCAGGGAATTCCTGGCCACGCTCAAGGGCCAAAAGTGATGGCAGCCAATTACAAGCGGCCGCGTTGAATGTAGTGGACCGGAGACAAAGGGCTTGGCAGGCTTGGCTATACGGGCATAGACCGCCCCAGACGCGTTATGTATAGGGTTATCGGAACAGACGGCCAACAATATGGGCCCATCGGCGCAGAGCAGTTGCGGCGCTGGATAGCCGAAAACCGCTTGGACGCCCGGTCCCTGGTCCAGGCTGAAGGCTCTCAGGAATGGAAGGCGCTGGGCAGTTTTGCGGAGTTCGCCGATGCGCTCAAGACAACCTCGCCGCCGGCGCGGCCGCTGGCCGGTTCACCTCCCCAGCCGGATGCCGAGGCGCTGGCGGCCGAAATCCTGGCGCGCGATTACGAGGTGGACATCGGGAGGTGCCTCTCGCGAAGCTGGGACCTGCTGACCCGGCATTTTTGGCTGATGGTCGGGGCTTGCTTTGTGCTGGGGCTCATCCAGGACGCCGTCTGTCTCCTGGCGGGGGTGTGCACGGGCGGCCTCTATTTCCTGCTCTTGAAACTGATTCGCCGCGAGACCGCTCAGTTTGGCGACGCCTTCGCGGGCTTCAACCTGGCCTTTCTGCAACTTTTCCTGGCGGGGCTGGTTTCCGGCATCCTGACCTCCGCCGGGTTTGTGTTCTGTGTGCTGCCCGGCATCTACCTGGGCGTGGCCTGGATTTTTGCCCTGCCGCTGGTCATTGACCGGAACCTCGATTTCTGGCCTGCGATGGAGCTGAGCCGCAAAGTGGTCACCCGGCACTGGTGGTTTTTCTTTGCGTTCGTGCTCCTCAACTTCCTGGTGATGCTGCTCGGCCTGGCGGTTTGTCTCGTTGGCGTCTTCATTGCACACGCCGTTGTCCTCGGCGCCCTGGCCTATGCATACGAGGACATTTTTGGCCGCCATGGCGCCGGCGCCCAACCGTCCGCCCCCGAGGCGAAGGCGGGGCTGGCTTAGGGGGCTCACGGCCATGTTTGAACTGCTGGCGACAGACCGGTCTTCCAAGGCGCGGCGGGGCCGTTTGACCACCGCTCATGGCGTCGTGGAAACGCCGGTCTTCATGCCGGTCGGCACGCAAGGCAGCGTCAAGACCCTTGACCCGCGTGAGTTGAT
Organism: uncultured bacterium; assembly: GCA_963713735.1. Lineage (GTDB taxonomy): Bacteria > Verrucomicrobiota > Verrucomicrobiia > Limisphaerales > UBA8199 > CAVQND01. The sequence goes on along the minus strand of CAVQND010000026.1, from coordinate 99,415 downwards.
GGAGATGGGCACCCAGATCCTCCTGGGCAACACCTATCACCTCAACCTCCGCCCCGGGCTGGACATTATCCGCGCCGCCGGCGGCCTGCACCGGTTTATCGGTTGGTCCGGGCCGCTGCTCACCGACAGCGGCGGTTTCCAGGTGTTCAGCCTGGCCACGATTCGCAAGATTCACGCTCATGGCGTCGAGTTTCGCTCGCACCTGGACGGCTCGCTGTTGTTTCTGGGGCCGCAGGAAGCCATGGCCATCCAGAACGCCCTCGGCTCAGACATTGCCATGGTCTTCGACGACTGCCCGCCCCACACCAGCACTCCGCGCGAGTTGCGCGCCGCCGTCGAGCGCACCCTGCGCTGGGCCGCCGAATGCCGCGCCCAGCCGCGCGCCCCCGGCCAACTGGTCTTCGGCATCGTCCAGGGCGGAAGCAGCGCCCCGCTCCGCGAAGAGTGCGCCCAGGCGCTGGCCGCCCTCCGGTTCGACGGCTACGCCATCGGCGGCGTGAGCGTGGGCGAGCCGGAGCCCGAGATGATGCGCGCCGTCGAGATGACCGAGGCGTTCCTTCCGCCCGGCCAGCCGCGTTATGCCATGGGCCTGGGCACGCCGGCCCAATTGGTCGAGCTGGTCGCGCGCGGCGTGGACATGTTCGATTGCGTCCTGCCGACGCGCGTCGCTCGCAACGGCACGGCCTTCACCCGCAAAGGCAGCGTCAGCATCAAAGCCGCCGCCTGCAAGGCCGACTTTGGGCCCATCGAACAAGGCTGTGAATGCTTCGCCTGCCGCCACTTCACTCGGGCCTATTTGCGCCACCTCCTCAATGTGGGGGAAATCCTGGGCCTGCGCATGCTGAGCCTCCATAACACGGGGCTTTTCCTGAAAGTCATGGCGGAGGTGCGGACCGCCATTGCGGCCGGAACCTTCGCCGAATATCGGCGGCAGTTCGCGGCCAGCTTCGTGCCCACGCGCAAAGTGCTGCTGGCCCGCGCCGCCTGCGGCGAGCGCTAAAGCAGCCCCTTGGAAGCCGGGACCGAGCCGCCAGACTGCCGTGGCGGGGGCCTGGCAATTCAGGGCCGACTCATGAAACCGCAAAGCCAGGGGCGGGGATCCCGATTCGGAATCGGGACTTCTTGCTGGCAGGTACCAAGCGGAACAGGGACGAGCCGTCCCCGCCCCTTTCAGGAATTGGCCCTGCCAACAATTGAGAGGCCGATGATTTTTCTTCCCAACATCGAGGCCGTTGGTCAAACTGGAATCGAATCTGAAGGCAGGCCTTTGGACTTTAGTTGAGCCTTGAGAACATGCTAAGCGCGCACAAATTTGCACTGCGGGTCTGGTCGTCTTTGGCGGCCTGGTCGGCGAAGCATCGTATGGGAGCCGGGATGCAGGAGTTAGACGGTTGGTTTTTCTGCTCCGTGGGCCTGGTGCTGGCACTGGCTGAGCCGCTGGCTCAGGGGCAAGAGGCCCTGCAAATGTCGGTTGCCAGCGCGCAAGCCGCCGAGGCGCGCAAAAAGGCGGCTTCCACTCTGGACTATTACAACTTGAAGCTGGGGCCGACCAAGTGGAATTTCGAGGCCGACGAGACGACCATCTTCACGGACAACGTGAGCTTTAGCCGCACGGGTGCGGAGGCGGATCTGGTTTTTCGGCCGGAGTTTCTGACGCACTTCCTATGGCCCGTCTCCACCTTCAACAATCTGACACTGAGCCTGGGCGCGGGCTACTCGGCCTACGTCCGGCGCAGTGATCTGGACCGGTTTTTTCTGGCGCCGGGCACCGAAACATCCTTCGACATATACAGCGGGGACTTTTGGATCAATCTGCACGACCGCTTCGCGATTACGGACAATGCCTTCCAGGACGCAACCTACGCGGGCACGGGAGATTACCAGCGCCTGGAGAACACAGCCGGAGTGGCCGTGACCTGGGACATGAAGCAAGCTGGTCTTTAAAGCCGGCTACGACCACGTGAACTATAACGCTCTGACGGACAACCTGCTCGTCCGGGACGAACAGTCGGAGCTTTTCACGCTGTCCGGCAGCTATGCCCTCAGGCCCAATATCCGGTCGGGGCTGGAATTGAGCTATGGATTGACCTCTTACTCCTGGCTATCAAACTCCTCGTCAGCCACAACGTTCCAAAGCGACGGAACGCAGTGGAGCGCGGGGCCGCTTTGTCGAGGCCCGGTTGAGCCAGAACCTGGCCGTTCGGGTGGGGGTGGGATACACTGTGTTGAAGCCCGAATCCGGACCCTCAATCGGCGGCCAGCAGACGCAGGAGGGCCCTTACGCCCGAGTCGCGTTCAGCCACCGCCTTACCGAGTACTTCGAATACACCGTGAGCGGCGGGCGGGACATCTCGCTTCAGCTCTTTCGGCGGTCCCTCGGATGCCTATAGCGTGGCGTGGGTGGGGGAACTGGCATATTCTGCGCAAGATCACCTTCCTGACCTCCTTCGTCTATCAACGCGGAACGCAAGCGGCGTATGGCGTCGAAACCTACGACTGGTTCAGTCCGAGATTGCTGATTCAGCGTCCCATCACGCGCAAGCTAACCGCCGAACTGGGCTACCGCTACTACTGGCGCGGGTCCACGCTGGCCGGAATCAATACACCGCCGACGTGGCCAGCTTGAATCTGGACTACCGGTTCTGAGCGCAGCCGCATGGGGATTCAGTCGGCTTTGACAGCAATGACCAGAAACTGCCGGCCAAAAACTCTCCACAGGAGCGGCAGCCGGAGGTAAAGGCGCAGCAAGACCAGCGGATAGTGTGGTCCGGAACTCATCGTGTAGGGCAGGAAACGCCCCACCACGCGTTCGAGACAAAAGCCTGCCGCTGGCCAGCCCTTCGGCCAGACTCCGTTCTGTCAAAGGCACGTGATGGTCCCAGAAATCCCAATATTGGCCGGGCAGGAGCCTGATATTGGGGCCCACGGCCACCAGGCGTCCCACCGGGTTTGAGGCAGCGCCGGATTTCAGCCAGGGTCCTGGCCAGGCTCGCTTTGTCGGGCAGATGCTCGAAGAAATTGCTCGTAAACACCAGGTCCAGGACCTCGTCGGCCAAAGCCCAGCGGCTGGAACAATCCTGGTCGAGCAGCCGGACCTGCGGGTCGAGGCGCCGGGCGGCGTCAGGGTTCAAGTCCATGGCGTAGCGCACCGGGGCAGAAACCTGGTTGATGAACTCGCCGTAGCCGCAGCCAAGGTCCAGCACCGCCTGGGCGTCCCGCGCGTAAGTGGCAAAGAAATCCGAAATGAGCACCCGCCAAACCGCCTGCCGGTAGCCGGTCCCGCTCCCGAAGCGGCTCCCGGTATAGGGCCTGGAGTTCGGAGGGTGTCACATTGGGTGGCATGAGCGGAAATGGCCTATAAGTTCCTGAGTTGCGCCTCGTTTTGAGCGACCCATTCCGAGAGGTCGGACACGATTTGGCGCACGCCGCGCCGCGGCCGCCAGGCAGTCCGTTCAAAGAGCCGGCGCAATCCGCCAGGAACACCCTGAGATCCCAAGGCCGGTTGGCGGGAACCGAGTGGACGGGCACGCGGCGCCCGGTGATCTCCTGGCAAAGGGCGGTCAATTCACAGAGCGAGGCGGTGTTGGCCGAGCCGCCGGCCACGTTGCCGACCCAGCCTTCCCAGCGATCAAAGTCCCTAATTTGCTCGGCCAGGAGCTCGCATAAATCATCGATGTGGAGGAAATCACGCACCTGCTTGCCTTGGCCGCCGTAGCCAATGTAGTTGAGCGGACGGCCCAAATGATGCGCCAGCACCCAGAGGGAGGCGACGCCCTGGTCCACCTTGCCGAATTGCCAGGGCCCGGCGACCACGCCGCATCGGTCCACCACGGCCTTGAGGTGCCAGGCCGCGCGGTATTCCTCGATCAGGAGCTCGGCCGCATACTTGGTGTAGCCGTAAAGGGAGCGCGCCCCGTTCATGTCCAGGCTCTCCTGCACCCCTTGCGGGCCAATTCCAGGGGCGCCGTTCTCCGCCCACACAAAGCGCGTCGCCTCTTCACGCCAGGGATGCCGCTCCAACCGCGCCAGGGGATACACGCGGCTGCTGGACAGGAACAGCAACCGGCTCCCCCAAAGCCGGGCCTTTTCCAGGCAATGGCAAGCCCCGACCAGGTTGGTTTGCAGCAAGCCCGCCGCCTCCGCCCTCCAGCCCCGCCAGCACCGAAGGCTCCGCCGAACACTCGACCAGGAAATCAAACGGCCCCTCCGGAAAGCTCCCCTCGTCCCGGACGTCGCCCCAGGAAAAAGCCACGTTTTTTGGCCCAGCCGCGCCACGTTGAGTTCGGAGCCGCGCCGATAAAGATTGTCCATGCAGACAATCTCCGCCTCCGGGAACTCTTGCCGAAACGCTACCGCCAGGTTCGAGCCGACAAAGCCCGCACCGCCGGTAATCAGGATTCTCATGGAATCGCTCATCAGGCTCGGGCGGGCTGACAGGCCCGCTCAAAAAGCTCCCGGAATCGGTCGTCCACCGGGCGGGTCACCGCCCGGCGGGGATGGCGGGCCTCAGGCCTTGACTTCCTCGTGGTCCCGCTTGTGGCCCTTGCCGTCGCCGGAATCGGGGTAGCTTTTGTAGTAATCCTTGTATTTGTAGTAGTAGTAGTAATCTCCACTGCGCGGGCGGACGGCGTTGAAGACCATGCCGAGCACGCGCACCTGGCGCTGGTAGAGCAGTTGCAGGGCCGCCTGGGCCACGCGGGCCGAGGTGTGCTCGGCGCGGACGACGAAGACGACGCCATCGACCTGGGGCGCCAGGCTGGTCACGTCATCGGCGGCCATGACCGGGGCGGTGTCGAAGATGACGAAATCGTAGGCGGCGGCAACCTCCTGGATGAATTTGTCCATGGCCGGGCAGAGAAACAATTCACTGGACTGGTGGGAGGCTGCGCCACGGCGCATCAACCAGAGACCGGGGTAACGGGTCGCGATAACGGCGTCCTTCCAGTTCTGCTTCTTGGAAAGGACTTCACAGAGACCGGGCCCGGATTCGAGGTCGAAGCGGTGATGGAGCACGCCTTTGCGGAGGTCGGCATCCACCAGCAGAACGCGAGAGCCGGAGCTGGCCACAGTGATAGCGAGGTTGGAAGCGGTGACGGACTTGCCGTCGTTGGGCACCGAGCTGGTGAGCAGCAGGGTCTTGGGCCGTTTCTCGGCTCCGGTCATATACAGGAGGGAAGAGCGCAGGTTGCGGTAGGACTCGACGTAGGAATGGCGGGTATCATCAGCGGTCAGGAGCTGGATCTCGCGCTTGTTCACTGAGCGCTCACGAGGGATCTGGGCCAGGATTTCTTCGTCGAACACCTCCTGGAGTTCGGTGGCCGAGACCATGCGATCATCCATCCGGTCCATGAGCATGAGCAGGCCAATACCCAGGATGAGGCCGACCAAACCCCCGCCGCCCATCAACCGGCTCATTGAAGGCCGGGTCTCCACCGGCGGCGAGGCCTTCTCCATAGTCGCCACGCTCTCGGGAGTGGTGTCGCTAGCCATGCTCAGACTCTCCGTCGTGATGAACATGTGGTCGTAGATGCTCTCGAAGCGCTGGGAGGCGGCCTTGAGGCGGTGGTATTCAGCCAGTTTCTTGCTGATGTCCAGGGCCTTGATGTTCCATTCCTTGATCTCCCGGTCCAGGTTCTTGATTTGCAGGGCCAGGGAGTTGGTGCGGCTCTCCAACTGCTCGATTCCCTGGTCGCGATAGATCTCCAGCAGAATCTGGTGGCGGGCAATCTCTTCGTCCATGGCAGTCATCTTGGGGTGCTGATCCTGCAGGTATCGGCCCAGTTCCTTCTTGTCGGCCTTGAGCAGGAGCATCTGCTGCTTGGCGCGCAGATAGTCGGTGGCCAACTCGCTGACGCTGCTCGAGCCGACCTGGGCAGGGTTGCCATTGCGACTGAGGTCGTCAACAATCGGCAAGGCGGTGCCCATCTCCTGCCAGCGCTCCAGGCTCTGGTCCAGACTCAGGGACTGCAACAGATCCAGCTCGGAGGTGAGGGCGGCCAGGCGCTGGTTCAAGGCGGCCAGGTAATTGCCGATGCGGTTGCCCTGCTCTTCGAACAGGGCCATGCTGTTGGTGGTTTCAAAATCCATTTGCGCCTGGTCCAACTCGGCCAGCTTCCTTTCCAACTGCCGCACTTGGTCGCCCATGTTGCCCAAGACCTTATTCGAGGAGAGCTCGCGCAGTTCGCCCTTCACCCTGGTGAATTCCTCCATGCAGTACTTGATGAAGGCCTGGGTCACCTGCGGGTCGTGGCCGGTGCCGGTGAGGACAAAGATGCTGGTCTTGGGGGTGATCGTGACCCTGAGTTTGACCGGGACCTCCGCCCGGCGAGTCAGGGACGCCGCCGAAGGGTAGAGCTTCGCCACCCGGGCGAGCGCCGGCCGGATGACGGCGTCGCTTTGCATGAGATTGGCCTGAGTGCCCAGGAAGTTGTTCATCTCCTCGGTGTAAGCCGAGGTTTCCTGGGTGGCCAGCTTGGTGCTGACGATCATGCGCCCAACGGAGCGAAACGTCGGCGGCCCATACCAGGAGAGCGACCAAACACTGACGACGCCCGTAACCACGCAGAGGGCCGGAATCCACCATTTCCTGGCCAGAAGGCTCTTGTAGCGGTGAAAGCTGGCCAGGAAGTGCGCCTTTTCCTTCGAGCGATTGTGCGCGCCGCGTTCAGTGAGATTGGTTGCCATATAATGCCGTGTGAGAGTGCAAAGGGGAGCGCAGCGGCGCCGACATCACATGCTAATCGAGCGTGACGGGACCACCACGCAGTCCTCGGGCTGCAAAGGCAGGTCCTTCTCGACCATCCCTTTTTCGAGGATATCCTCCATGTTGAGTTCGATGGTCTGTTTGGCGGCGCTGTTGGTGCCTCCGCGAATGACCTTAACTTTGGTCTTCTTGGCGAAATCACCAAAACCGCCGGCGAGCAGGATGGCTTTGCCCGCCGTGATGTTTTCGTGCATCATGATCTCGATCCGGCCCTGGGTCTTGACCTGGCCATAAACATAGATGCGCCCCCAGAGCTTGTTGGCCTCATCGACGCCCAGGACCACCGTGGCGCGATGATACAATTCTTTTTCCAGCTTGACCTTCAATTCGGCGACGAGTTCTTTGCTGGTCTTGTCCACCGCGGCGACACGGCCGATATAGGGGATATCCAACTCGCCCGAATCGGTGACCACACGGGTGCACGGCGGCTCGCGGTCCTCGAGGATCTGGAGGCTGACTTTGTCGCCGATGCGCAGCTTGTATTTGTCATCGGGCACATAGCCGCTGAGGCGGGCAGGCGTGACAAAGGTGTTGGGGATGGTCGAACGCATCCCGAGGGGATTGCCGCTGAACGGACTGTCGCTCAGGCGTGTGTATTGGGCTGGTGCGGGCGGGCCGGCCAGCAGGACGGCTGCCACGATCAGAGAGCCTGGCAAGAGACAAGTTCTCTTTTTCATTTTCTGCTATCCATACAATTCAGTATTCTACGGTTATAGCAGATCCGGGAGGAATGCCAACATCTTTCCGAACTATTTTGGGGCGCATCTTGTCAGTACCACCACCTCCAGCCAGGAGCGGCGGCTCGGGCCAACCCGCAGGGTTGCCAGATGGTAGCCGGGGGTCACGGCATCGCCGCGACCCCCGGTTTGCGGCCAGAGGGGGCCTGCACCCCGGAACGGGGTGCCAGAAGGCTGCACAAAGGGAGCAGGCCGCCTTCTGGCATCCCTATAGGATGCCGACCCACACCGCCGCTGAACCGGGGGTCTCGCGACGCTTCGACCCCCGGCTACCATCTGTCATCCCTCCGGGATGAATTCCTGGGCGGCGGGCACTCTCCCTGACCTCGTGGCTCGCATGGTGGTACTGACAAGATGGGCCCCTATTTTGACGCGGCCCATGGCGGCTCAATCGGCGGACAGGGATGCCACGATAGACTCGGCGGGCAGCTTCTCCTGCGTCAGCGCGAAAAGGGCCGGCTGCCACGGATTGAGCTGAAAGCGAATGCGGTCGGTGTGGCCGAGATATTTCAGCGCCCGGAGGTCATAGACGTGGGCGGGTTGAGCCAGGGCGGCCTCGAGTTCAATGGGCTTTTCGAGGGCTTCGTTGCCGCCGGCTTGTTTCAATTCCTCGCTCATGTGGTAATTGATGTTGCGCTCGAAGGCGACCAACCGCCCGCGTCCAACGGCAAAACGGTGGATGCGCACCCGCGCCGCCACGGGCAGCCGGATTTCGGGAGGCATTCCTCTCAGGCAGGTCCCGAGCCAATCCGCCCAGGCGGCGGCGGGCTCGGTTTTGAGCCGCTCTACGGCATAGCGGGCAATATCGGCGGGCGCCGGAGTTTTCCCCCCGCCGCTCTTTGGGGCAACGCACTTGGCCGAAGGGGCGGGCGCGAGCGGAAACAGGGCTTCGAGCGGACTGCGGTCGCGAAGTGTGCCGTGAGCGTCGAACAGCGCGGGGGTGCCGTCGCAAAAGGCGGCGCGCCAGGCGGGCTGGGCCGGAGGGTTGTCGAGGAAGGCCCGGACTTCAACGGCCTCCTTGTCTGAGAGCGCCCAGGAAGAGGGGAACACGAGCACGGCGTTGCCGGGGTTTCTGAGAAGGCCATTCTCGATTTGCTCGGAGGAGATGAACTGGGGGCTGTAGCCGGCATCCTGGAAGGCCTTGAGCCAACTGTCGCGGACCAGGGCCTGGCGGTTGTAATTGGCCTCGAAGCTCGAGAACCGCCGCAGCCAGGTCGAGCCGTCCACGGTTGATTCAAGCAGCCAGTCCACCTGGATGCTGGGCTGGGAGTAGTGGACAAAGATCGGGTCGCGCTCGCGCCGGGCGCGAAGGAAGAGGCGCGCCAGCGGAGAGGTCATTTCCTTGAGGGCGGGGGCCAGGGCCTTGGCCTTGGAGGTAAGCGGGTAATCGGGATTCTTCCAGTCGAGGCTGTCTTCGCTCCACCAGACGATGCAGCCGCGGTCGCCCTCGAGCAGCAAATGCCAGAGGCGGCGGCGCGCGTGGGCGGTATCGGATTCGAAGATGGTAGTCAGGAGCGGTTTGCCGGGCATGAAGGAGCCGAATATTTCGCGGGCGTTGCCGATGTCGTAAGGTTCGACCCAATCCAGGGCTTGGGAGAGGCGCCACAAATCGTAGCCGCCGAAGGCATGGGGCATCTGAGTGCCTTCGATGCCGACCGGGGTGCGCGGGTCCAGTTCGCGGGCGGCCTGGCGGAGTTCCGCCAGCGCGCGGGCCAAGGACAGATCCATGTAAGTGCGAAAATCGGCCCAGGGCGCGAAGTTCCATCGGGTGCGAGATTGGCGGGCGGCGGGCGGGTCGAACTTGAGCGCCTGGAGCTGCTGCCAATCCGGTGTGCCGCGCGGCAGGGCTTCTCCACTGGCCATCCGGTTCTTGATCTGGTCGGTGGTGAAGGGCTTGACCTCCTCCCACGAGTTGAAGCCGGTTTGCCATTGGGCGTTGAGGGCCGCCAGGCTGGAATATTGGGTCTTGAGCCACTCCCGGAATTTGCCCAGGGCGATGGGATTGAAGTCGTAGTCGAAGGGATTGGCCGAGATGGTGGTCGAGAGTTCATCGCGGATATTGTAGGCGAGCGGCTCGTGGCCGCGATGGGTGCGGACCAGGTTCTGCATTTGCTGCCGGGCCCACTGCCGCCATTGGGGATCATCCAGGCAATAATCGCGCACCAGCGCGGCCTCCGGCCGCCCGGACTGGGCCCAGCCGGTGACAAACTGGTCCCAGTCGCGCACCTTCGAGTTGAACTTGAGGCAGAGCCCCCGATTGATCATGTTCTCGACATAATAAGCGAACCGGTTCTCGAGGAGCGGCTGCGCCTCGCCCTGGCCGTGGACCATGGCCGTGTTAATGCCCATCTCGCGCAGGCGTTGAAAAAACAGCGGCAGCTTGCCTGGCTGCTGGTAGGCGGTATCGCCGACCCACATGATGGTGTGGTACTCGTCCCAGGGCCGGAGCCGGCCCGTATCCTGGGCGCCAGCAAGTGCGATGGCGAACAGGGAAAAAACAGGGCAGGGCAACCATCGCCACGCCCGGGGTGTGCCGGCAGAATTACGCATGACTAAGCAATAGACCCGCGCGGCGGGAGGGGTCAAACGCGATTTTGTATGGTAATTGGGGGGCCTTGGGTTAGAGTAGGTGCCAGCCTATGAAGACACAGAGCCGTGAGATCAGCCGCCGGAGGTTTCTGGAGCAAAGCACGTTCAACGCCGCAGGTTTATGGTTGGGGGGGCTTTCGCTGGCGCGAGCCGGGAAGGGCTCGCCCAATGAAAAGCTGAACATCGGAATGATCGGCGCGGCACACCAGGCGGCGTATGACCTGGACAACGTCTTGAGCGAAAACATTGTGGCACTGTGCGACGTGGACGATACTTTTCTGGCGGCCGCATCGCGAAGGCATCCCGCGGCGAAGACCTACAATGATTTCCGCCGGCTGCTGGACCAGAAAGACATTGAAGCGGTGGTCGTTGCGACCCCCGACCACACCCATGCCGTGGCAACGGTGGCGGCGTTGAGGAGCGGACGGCACGTGTATTGCGAGAAACCACTCACGCGAACGATTTCGGAATGCCGCGCGGTGATGGAAGCGGCGCGGCAGGCCAAACGGGCGACCCAGATTGGCACGCAGATTCACGCGGGCGCCAACTACCGGCGGGTAGTGGAGTTGGTCCGGAGCGGGGCCATTGGGACGGTGGAGGAGGCGCACGTGTGGGTGGATGTGACCTATGGCGGCAAAGAGCGGCCCAAAGCGACGCCGCCCGTGCCCGCCCAGTTGCACTACGACCTTTGGCTGGGCCCGGTCCCGGAGCGGCCCTACAGCCCCGAGTATCTGCCCGTGAGCTGGCGGCATTGGTGGGCCTTCGGCGGCGGCGCGCTGGGTGACTTTGGCTGTCACTACCTGGATTTGCCGCATTGGGCGCTGGGCCTGCAAACGCCGTTGACCGCCGAGATCCTTGACGGGCCGCCCGTCCATCCGGAGTCGGTGCCGCCGTGGCTCATCCTCAAATATGAGTACCCGGCCCGCCAGTCCCAGCCGCCGGTCAAGCTGACCTGGTATCACGGCGGCAAGCGGCCGCCCGCGACGGTGCTCCCGGCGGAACTGCTGAGCCGATGGAGAAGCGGGGTGCTGTTTGTCGGGCGCAAAGGGATGTTGCTGGCCGATTATGGCCGGCGGCTGCTGCTGCCGGAAAAGGAGTTTGCGGGCTTCGTTCCGCCTGCTCCGTTGATTGCCGGCTCGATCGGACATCATGCCGAGTGGATTCGCGCCTGCAAGACCGGCGAGGCGACGACCTGCAACTTCGATTACTCGGGCGCGCTGACCGAGACTGTGCTGCTCGGCAACGTCGCCTACCGCGCCGGCAGCAAGCTCGATTGGGATTCAAAAAGGTTGCGCGCGGCCAACTGCCCCCAGGCCGCCAAGTTCATCCAGCACCAGTATCGGGCGGGATGGAAGGTCTGAGATCAAGGCTCATGCGATAGTGGACGGTCCGCCGATGCCAGGTGCTCGATGATTCCGGGAAAGCTCAGCCGGTTTTTGTTGTTCGTTGTCGGATTGACCGTGGGGCTGTGCGCGTGCGCTGCCCGCCAGGGCGGCGTGGCGCCCACGAACAGCATCGCCAATTTCGGCGTCGTGAACGAGCGGCTCTATCGGGGTGCTCAACCGGATGCCGCCGGGTTGCGGGACCTCAAGCGCCTGGGCATCGGCTCGATCATCAATTTGCGGATGACAAATGACGTATGGAAAGCGGAGGCAGCCGAGGCCCGGGCGAACGGAATTGCTTACACGAACGTGCCGTTGAGCGGCATTTGGCGGCCAACAGAGGCACAGGTCAGAAAGATACTCGGGTTGATTGGGAGCTTGCCCCCGCCCGTCTTCATCCATTGCCAGTATGGCCGCGACCGGACGGGGACCATCATTGCCTGCTATCGCATCGAGCACGACCGATGGTCCAGCCAGGCGGCCTTGGAGGAGGCCAGGCGCTACGGCATGTCCAGCCTCGAGCTCGGGATGAGGCGATTCGTGATTGGCTTTGGACAGGACCACGCTGACGCCCGATGAGTGAACAGGGCACCGTTCAGGCGTCCACCGCAGGCCCCGGTCGTAATGCCCGCCCGATCGCACGATAGACCTCAGACGTCAATGTTCAAGAAGCGCGCCACTCGCAGCTTCAACTCGTAAATAAGCAGCCAGCGGCCTGTGATCTTCGCCTGCTGTGCGACAAACGCCCTCCCGCCATACTGGCGCTGGACGAGAGCGCAGAGCTCGGTGGCGGCGGCGTTGGCAGCATTCTGAGCTTCTTGGGGACCCGATCCAAGGGCCATAATTCGTATGTGGGCGCTCGCTGGAGATCCTGCGCCCAAAACCGCCTTGTTGGTGGACCATGCCTTCGCCGCTGCGAGGTTGGTAAACCCAGGAGCCACCCTTAACTGGCGGACTGCTGGAATTGATTGAATAGTTCGCTCCTCGAAAGGGCGACTGAATACTGCGTTGGTGAAGGGCTCCACAATCACGGCCGAGTAGGACCAGTACGCCAGGGTCCGCGAACCAAGGAGGACCAAGCCGAACCCAAGGCAGAGCGTTCCCGCGCAAGTAAGAACTAACCGGAGTTTGGAGCCTTTGCTCACGTGCGATGACTGCACTGTGTTGTCGGGCATGACTATTTAGAGACTGTCTCAAAAGCCCGGCCAAAGCAAGACTTTGTCGCGACCTTTGTCGCCACCTTTGTCGAATTGGCCGTTTTTCGACAAAGGCTGCGACAAAGGTCGCGACAAAGGTCTGGAATCGGAGCTTTTGGGACAGGATGTCGTGACCGCAAATGGATGGCTCTTTGGGGAGCCCGACGCTACATTAACTTCCATGCTCACACTTGAATACCTGGCGGAACTCTTCGAGAAGAACCGCGCGGCGGCGCAAGCGCGGGTGAAGGAATTCGCCATCGGAGGCAGGCATCTGGCTTTCAATTCAGCCGGCCGGCGATCATGGGGGTGATCAATCTCTCCCCTGATTCATGGTACCGGGAGAGCGTCTGTCTGACAACCGGGAGCGCCCTCCGGCGGGGCAAGGTCTTGCAGGCCCAGGGGGCCGACATCATTGATGTGGGCGCAGAATCGAGCCTGGCGCACGCCGCCCGGTTGGATGCCGCCGCCCAACAGGGCAAACTGCTGCCGGTCATCGAGGCCCTCCACGCGGCCGGGGTTGCGATTTCTGTCGAGACCTACCAGCCGGCGGTCACCCGGGCTTGTCTGGACGCCGGGGCGGATGTTCTCAATCTCACCGGCACCGAGCACAGCGAGGAGTTGTTCCGCAGCGTGGCCGACCACCAGGCCGCGCTCATCCTCTGCTATGTGCAAGGCAAGAACGTGCGGGAGGTGGCCGACTTTGATTTGAGCTCAGACCCGGTGGCGATGATGCACGATTACTTCGCCCGCCGGATCGAGCTCGCCCTGCGCCAAGGCGTGGAGAAGATTTTCCTGGATCCGGGGCTGGGGTTTTACTATCGCAACCTGCAGGACAGCGCGGCGCGGGTGCGGCACCAGATGACGGTTTTCCTCAATACGTTCCGCCTGCGCGCGCTGGGTTTCCCGCTCTGCCATGCCCTGCCCCATGCCTTCGAGTATTTCGGCGATGAAGTTCGCTGCGCCGAGCCGTTCTTTGCCGTGCTGGCAGCGCTGGGCAGAACGGACTTGTTCCGCACCCATGAAGTGCCCCGCACTCGGGCCGTGCTCGAGACCCTGGGCGCCTTTGGCGCCCAGGCCGTAGAGCGTCGGAGCGTCGGAGCGTGAGGGCACCTTAGCCCGGACATTTCCCAGCGGGTCAAAGCCGCAACCGAGGAAACGAATTAACCACGGATGACCCGGGTGACCGCCGCTTCAGCGCGGTGTACATGTGCGGCGAGCCGTCCCAGCCGTGATAACGGCTTTCCGCGCTCCCAGCCAAACCGTTGAAACGGTTGCAGCGCCCCAAGTGTCGTTTTACACCGGGCTGAAGCCACGGTGTTAATGAAACTTCACGCCGGGGCATGAAATATCTGGGCTGGCACTTGCCACGCTCTCACGCCTCACGCTCCGGACGCCGCACCAGGAAGACGCCTTCCTGGCCGGAGGGCGCGACCCATTGGCCGGCGGCCTCGAGGCCGTGCGGAGCGAGCAGGGCGCGAACGAGGGCTGGGGTGTGGCGGTAGGAGAAGAACAGGCGGACGGAGTCGCCCGCCCGAAACTCGAACCGCTCGGAATCCACCTGGACGCCTCGGGGGCGGTCGAAGCGGAAGGAGGCGGCGAGGCGTTTGAGCCCGCTGCCAACCGGCTCCTCTTCCACGTCAAACCGCACGCGGCCATCTTCGGGATCCACGCCCAGATCCAACAGGAAGGTCAGCAACCAATCGCGGGTCAGGGCATTGTCATAGAGCGGCAAGATGGCTCGAACGCCGGCAGCGTAGTCGGGGCCGGGGGCAAGGTTCGCGCTCAAGAGCAGCCAATCTGCCGGCCGCACCAGGTCCGCCAGCCGGGGCAGAATGACGGAGGGCTCGAAATTGGGGAGCATGCCGAAGAAAGTGAACAGCCGCGCGGCGCCGGCAACGGCCTGTTCCTCGAGGGCCGCAGGCAGATCGCCGGCCGAGGCCAGGTCGCAGACCAGGGGAAAGCAGTTGGCCTGGGCAATGACGCCCAAGGCGGTCTGCCGGGCCACCAGGACCATCGCGGTGCTCACATCGGAAGGGGTGTAGAACACCTCCTTGCCTGAGCGGCGCAGCAAGGCCAGCAGCCGGGAGTCCTTCCGGCCCCCGCCGCAACCCAATCCGACCACATGAACACGGGGCGCGCGGAGGCGCTGAGCCAGCGCCTCAAAGCTCAAATCGTAGGCGCGGGCGCAATCGGCATCGGTGCGGGAGGGAGAGTAGGCCTGATGCAGCGCGAGCCATTTCCGGGTTTGCTTGAGGCTGTCGTAGTGGAACTTGTGGTTGACCTGCCGGGAGCGCAAAGACTCTCGCAAATCGCGGGCGACATTCTCGGGAAACTGGCTGGAATGGATGGCAACCTGGACGAGTGTCTGCATGGGGCCAACCCGGCGCATAGGGTTGCAGCTCGCCGCGCTATTTCATCCCGGCAAAGGTCTGCTGGAGGATTTGCCAGTCTTTAAGGCCCTTGAGCTTTTTCCGCGCGGCCACGCACAGGCCGGCTTCTTTGGCGTTCTTGGTCGGCTTGCCGGCCCGGTAGAAGAGGCCGAAGCAACCGGGGAAAGGGGCGTCGGCCAGTTTGTAAGCGGCGGCTTCGTCGGAAACGTCATGGCCGGCGGGCACGGGGTTGAAGACGCCGCCCTTGCGCGGGCTGGAGGCGTCAAAGGCGCCTTCGTTAAACTCGACGCATTCGCTCAGGCACTCGATGAAGCTGAAGCCGTCATGGTCCATGGCGGCCTCCATCATCTGCAGCACGTGATTGGGGTTGGCATGAGTGGTGCGGGCGACGAAGGTCGCGCCTGCGGCCAGGGCCTGCTTGACGGGGTTGACAGGCGGGTCTATAGCCCCCCAGATATCGGTCTTGCTCTTGAAGCCCAAGGGCGAAGTGGGCGAGGTCTGTTTCTTGGTCAAGCCATAGACCCAGTTGTCCATCGCCACGCAGGTCAGTTTGATGTTCTTGCGGGCAGTGTGGGTAAAATGGTTTCCGCCGATGGAAAAGAGGTCGCCATCGCCGCCGAAGACGAAGACGTGCAAGTCAGGCCGGGAGAGGGAAACGCCGCTGGCAAAGGCCAGGGAACGGCCATGGATATAATGGGCGCCATAGGCCTGCACGAAATAGGGGAACCGGCTCGAGCAGCCGATGCCGGAAACGGTGGTGATTTTCTCCTGCCACAGCTTGCGCTTCTCGATCAGTTTGAAATAGAGCGCCAGGACCGAAAAGTCCCCGCAGCCTGGGCACCAGGTGGGATGGTCGGCGGCAATTTCCTTTCTGGTGAGGGGTTTGCGCTCGGCGGCGGGCGGAGCGGGCGGCGTCGGGTTGTCGTGGCCGCTGAGGGCAGGGGCTTGAGTGGTGGAAATCATAATGTTGGTTAAAGGCCTTACACTTTGGCCAACCCGCCGGCCAGCTCGGCCCGGGCGCGTTCGAGAATTTCCCGCACTTTCCAGGTCAAACCATCGGTTTTGTTGATGCCGCGGATTTTGGGGTCGCAGTAGCGGGCGCGCAGCAGGCCGGCCAGTTGGCCGTAGCCGTAGAGGCCCTGGTCGTTCATCTCGACGACGCGGATGAGGTTGAAGCCCGAGAAAGTGTTTTCGAGGCCTTGCGGCAGGGGATTGAGATACTTGATATGCAGCGCGGAGATGCTGTCGCCGGCGGCGCGGGCGCGGTCGACCGCCTCGCGGATGGGGCCCTCGGTGGAGCCCCAGCCCACCAGCAGCAAGTTGCCTTCCGGCGGGCCATAGACCTTGGGAGCCGGCAGGGTGGCGGCCAGGGCCTGGAGCTTCTTGCGGCGCTTGGCGGTCATCTCCTGATGCACCTTGGGCGAGGCGCTGGGGTGGCCAAACTCGTCGTGCTCCAAGCCGCCGGCAATCGGGTAGCGGCCGCTCAGGATGGGGGTGCCGGGGACAACGCGGGGCGTGACGCCGTTGGGGGATGAAAGATCGTAGGGTTTGTAGTCGGCCACGGGCGAGAGGTCGGGGCTGATGTCCTGGCAAATCTTCTCGAGGGGCGGTTCGGGGAAGGCCTCGATGCGAGTGGCAATAGACTGGTCGCTCAGCACGAAGACCGGCACGTTGTAGTGGCGGGCAATGTTGACGGCCTCGATGGCACTGTAAAAGCATTCCTCGACATTCGCCGGGGCCAGGACCACGCGCGGGGCGTCGCCATGGCTGCCGTAGCAGGCCAGATTCAGATCGGATTGCTCGACCTGCGTCGGCAGGCCCGTGGAAGGGCCGCCGCGCTGGACATTGATCACCACCAGCGGCACCTCCGCCATCACCGCCCAACCCAGCGACTCCATCTTGAGGGAGATGCCCGGACCGCTCGAACCGGTGACCGCCACGCGCCCGGCGAAGCTCCCGCCAATGGCCATGGAGATCGCCGCGATTTCGTCCTCGCACTGCACGAACATGCCGCCGTATTTGGGCATCTCACGCCGCAGAATCTCCATCACGTCCGACCACGGAGTGATCGGGTAGGCCGCACCGAAGCGGACGCCGGCGGCGAGCACCCCGTAGGCCAAGGCTTCGTTGCCGTTCATCACGACTTGCTGGGCCCCCCGGCGCCGGCTCTCGACAAACCGGAAAGTCGCCCCAGCCCCTCGAGCGGGTGATGGTAACCCGCCTGGAAAGCGGCCTGCGCGTTGCGCAGCACGCTCGGGTCTTTGCCGCCAAACCGCTCGGCAATCAGCTCCTCGAGCCGGGAGACGTCCAAATCGAACATCCTGGCCAGCAAGCCCAGGGCGAAGATGTTTTTGCCCTTGTCCTTGGCAGTTCCCCCAATGGCTTCGATGGTGAGGGTCGAAATCGGGATTCCGACGTGATGCCGGCCCTCCAGCCACTCCGGCTTGGGCTCGACGTGATCGCTGTCGTAGAGGACGATCCCGTCGCGCTTCACAGAGTGGATGTGACTCTCGTAAGAATGCTGGTAGAAGGCCAGCAGCACATCGGCCTCATCCCCGGCGCTCAGGACCTCGCCCGAACCGATGCGCACTTGAAAGATCGATGGGCCGCCGGAAATGGTCGAAGGAATGGTCATGAAGGTCATGACCTCCTGTTCGCTGCGGCCGGCCAACCGGGCCAGGAAGCCGCCAATGGCCTGAATGCCGTCTTGAGAATCGCCCGCAATGCGGATGACGACCTCGGAAATCCGGGAGACCTCCGGCTTTCCAGCGCAGGGCCGGGCGGTCAAAGTTGAGTCGCTCATGAAACGTATTTATTCACGGTTCGCTGCCACGGCGCAAGCAAGACAGGCTGATTGCCGGCCTGCCTGCCCGCCGATCACCTTCACATTATCTGCTACTGTAACCCGTGTCAATTTCTAATCGGCATTCTATCTCCCTGGCATTCAGGCAGTTCCAGACCACCGCCCGCCTTGGGCGAAGCCCGCCGCCGGGGGGATGTAAACTGAACTAATTGATACAAAAAATTAAATGAACAGATGTGGATGTCCGCGGCCAGACGCGCCTCGAACCGGCCTGAGCACCGCGGGGCGCGCTGTTCTATCACCCTGCCGGGGTGAACCGAACTGTTTTGTTGCCTGCCCGGAGGTCGCCCCCCTTTGCCCCTGGCGACCTCCGGCCAGTCCGGCATTTGCTCCTTGCCCATCGCCGAACTGCTGAGGATGCGCTGCAAGCAGGCGAACCGGGCAACGGACCGCGGGTGCGACTTGCAGGAAGCCGCGGCCGGCAGGGTTAGCCGGGGCGGGAGGGGAACCCCGCCCGCGGCGGGCACAGGCTGGGGTGGATCGTCCCTCGGCGGGGCCTGGTCCGGCGCCGCCGCCTCGTCCGATTCATAGAGGATTTCCACGCTGCCAAGCTGGAAGATCTGGCCGGGCTGGAGACGCTGGAATGCTCGATTGGAAAATCATTCTCCGCGCCGCGCCCGAGCGAATTGGTCCCAGGTTTGAGCTCGATTTCCCAGGCCTCGGGTGAGCCAGGATTGACCAGGAGTTGCGGCATAGGGCATTGGCTTGAGGCCAAGCTTACTTATCCTTGATCCAGACCACCGAAACCGGGCCGCCGGGGCGTGCGCGTCCGGGCGGGCGGTTGACGGCTGCGCTGCCCTCCCGGCCGGGGCCGGTGGGGGCCGCCTGGGCGCTGCGGTTGTTGCGCGCGTAATTCGGGACAGCCACCAATGGGCTGCCGTCGCGCCATTTGCCTTTGATGACCAGGACGCCGTCCAGCAAGTCCCCGCGCCACTCGGTGGTGAGCGGCTCGGGACCGAGCGCCAGGTCAAGGTCCGGCTGGTCGGCGCGTTCGACATTATAGATGAGCGGGCCGTAGCGGAGGGCGACGCGGCCGCGATCGGCGGCGATGCCTTCGTCGGCCTTGACGCGCTGGACTGCCATTGGCAGTTCGAGGTTGATGCGGTCGCCCGCCTCCCAACGCCGGGCGATGAGGGCATAACCGTTCTCGATTTTCGGCGTGAGGGCTTTTCCGTTGACGGCCAGCGATTTCAGGCCGCTGACCTCGGGCGCCGGCGCGTAGAGTTCGCTGGTTTTGCGGTTGGGCACGCGAACGCAGACGGAGAATTCCTTTGGCTGCCTGGGGTTGACGGTGATGGAAACGGTTCCGCTCCAGGGGTAATCGGTCTTTTGCACCATCTGGACATCGGTGCCGGCCACGCGTTGGACATTGATCGTGCTGCCGATGAAGAGGTTGACGGCGATGGCGTCCTTGCTTTTCACGTAGGTCCAGGTGGGAATCATGAGCAAGGTGCGAGGGATGTTGCCCACGCAGCAGGGACAGACGTGCCAGGGATAGCGGGGCCGGGAAGAGACCAGGGGGTTGTCGTAGTAAAAGTTCCTGCCCTCCAGGTCGAGGGACCCGAGCAGGGCGTTGTAGAGGGTTTCTTCATAGAGATCGGCAAACCTGGCGTCGCGATAGGCGAGGTTGAGCTTGTATTGGAAGAAAACCAGGCCGCAGCTCGAGCAGGCCTCGCAGTAGGCATTGTTGGGCAACGAATAATTCGGGCCGAAGCCTTCGGCGGTCTCGCCGCTGCCGATGCCGCCGGTGAGGTAGTATTTTTTGTTCACCAGGTTGTCCCAGAGCGAGAGCACGGCGCTTTGGTAATCCAGGTCGCGCGTTTCGGCGGCCACGTCGGCCATGGCGGAGTAGCTGTACATGGCGCGAACGGCGTGGCCGACGGCTTCGTACTGCTCCTGGACGGGCAGGTGGGTCTGGTCGTATTCGGTGCCGTTGCGGCGGCAATCGAGCAGGAACCTGGCAAGCCGGATATAAGCGTCGCCGCGGCCCCCGCCTTCGACGTCGTTGACAAAGCGTCCGAAGCGGACGAGGGCCTGCTCCATTTCCTGGTGGCCGTCGAACCACACCTTCTTGCCTGGCCCGAGGTTGGCCACCCAGCAGTCGGCCAGTTTTTTGGCCGCGTCATAGAGGCGCTTGTCCTGGCCATCGGTGAGGGTGTAGTGGTTGATGGCCGATTCGAGGAAGTAGCCAGCCACATAGCCTTCGTGGTTGCCGCGCTGGGGCGGGTTCCAACGGGCCGGCCAGCGTTGGCGGTTGGCGAGGGTGTAGGCGGTCTGGAGGTAGCCATCCGGCTCCTGCGCGGCGAGGATCTTGGGGAGCCAATCCTCGAGCGTGGCCTTCATCGCCTGCTGGGCCTTGGCCATCTCCGCGTCGCCCTGGGGGTCGAGCATGAGGGCCAGGCAGATGGACTCGACGGTTTGGTGCACCCAGGCGTTGGCAAAGACGTAGCCTTTGTGCCGCCCATGCGGTTCGCCGCGCAAGGCCTTGGCCGCCTCGATGAAATTGTCAATGCCCCCCTGGCCTTGGGTCAGGTTGGTGCGGTTGATGTATTCGATGCAGTGGGGAATCCAGTTCACGATGAGCGCCCGCGCCCGCTTGCTCCAGAGCGGGCTATCAATCCTGTAGGGCCTGGTATAGACCACGTCGAGCCGCTCGGACGCCGGTGGGGGTTCCACCTTGACTTTGAGCGTCGAGGCGCCAGTCAACTTGCCCTCGCCGGCCGACAACTTGAGGACGTACTGCCCCGGTTCGGTGAACGTCGCGCTGGTCTCGGGGGCGTTGGCCTTTTCAAACTGCACGCCGCCAGGCCCTGACTCCTTGCTCCAGCTTGCCGCTGCGGCAGCCGCGCCGGGCTTGAGCGATTTGACCTGGCCGCGCAGATAGGTTTTCCCGCCCAGCATGACCACGCGGTCGATGCCGGCGGCAACCATCGGCGGAAAGTCGGGGGATTTTCCGGAGTCATAAACCTTCCACTCGAGCAGGCCCGTCGAGAACGTCCCGTCCGAATCGAGTCTCCAGCCGCAGTCTCGAGGTGGTGACTTCATCGAAGGTGGTGGAGTTGAACTGGTCGCCGGCGACGCCGAGCCCGGAAGCGTTTGGGACGGGAACGAACTCCTTTCCGTCCCAATACTTGAGCCTGCTGGCCTTGGGGAGGCGGACGCCCTGGCGGTCGTCCCACCAGTACACGTTGATTTGTTTGGTGCTGATGGGCTGGCTCCAGTCGGTACTGGACCCACTGCGTGCCGGTGCGCGGCCAGTTGCCGTAAGAGCCGTGCCGGGCATCGCGGGAGTTGCGCGGCGTGAACTCATCGTTGAGGGCGGCTACGGTGGTGTCGCCGGAGGTGTACGAACTGGAGGGCCTGGCGACAACGGCCAGGTTCGCCCCGGTTGCGGCGGCGGGCAAAGCCGATTCCTGGGCCAAGACTCCGGTCGCGCACAAGGCGATGGCGAAGGCCAGCGGGGCGTAAATCAGCTTCTCAACCCGGAGGGTTGCCAGAGGGTAGCCGGTGGTCGTTCTGGGGACCACGGGAGAACGACCACCGGGAAACTGTCGAGCGCGAGCGCACCCCGGAGGGGTGCTAGATATCAAGCGATGCCCGCTGCCGCACGGCCCCATCCGCCTGGAATATGCCTTCGCCTCTGGCACGCCCTCCGGGGTGCGTTGCTTTCCGGCGCTGCATTCCGGTGGTCGTTCGCCCTTTGGCCCCCCGAACGACCACCGGCTACCCTCTGGCAACCCTCCGGGTTGGCCTAACCCGGATATTTCACAGCCTAAGAGCGGCACTGGGCTGCCGAAGCCATGTAGCGCAGGTTTCCAACCTGCTGTATCGCCGACTTCCAGTCGGCAGGCTGTACCTGCTTGGGAGCATCTGCGGATTGGAAATCCGCGATACAGCAGGCTGGAAGCCTGCGCTACGCCTTCCAGTTGGCGAAACCCGTGAAATATCCGGGCTAAGCGCAGAGCGTTCGATTGTCCGACGAAAGGCAGGGCGTCCAAAGCGTCCGCGCGGGGAATTGCAGATGACATTTGTGGGGAATGCTCAGGTTGAAAGGCCGGGCTGTTCTCAGATGTCCCTCCGGGACAGAGTCCAGGGGCGAAGGGTGTACAGAAGCCGATTTGCGCCTTCGTCACGGTAGCCATATCAGTTTCCGAAGACCTTCCGCACGAACTCCCTGCTTCGGCGGTGGTTTTCGATGGCCGAGCGGGTGATACGGGTGCCGGTTTCCAGGGCCAGCTCGACAGTAAAGCGGCGCGGCAGTTGATGGGCTTTGGCGTAATCGGCCACGGCGGCGTAGTTGATGTCGCCCGTGTCGAGGTCCTCCCACCATATTCCTTGGCGGCTTTGGCGCAGGTGCCAGGTCACGACGCGTTCGCCATATTCCTTGAGGGCGTCCAGCGGTTGCACGCCGCCCTTCCAGACCCAGTGCACGTCGTAGCAGAAGCCGACGGCGGCGGGTTTGGTGTGGCGGAAATTGTAGTGAAACTCGCGCGCCTGGTTCGCCATCTCCGGCGTGTGATGATGCACGCCCAGCCTCAGGCCAAGGGCGTTGAGGCCCTCGCCGAACTCCTCGAGGGCGGCGGCCTGGGTCTTGAGCTCTTCGTCGGTCTTCTCGCGTCCAATCGGATCGGGGTTGCAACTGATCACGACGAAGCCCGCCTGGCGGCAGACCTTGGCGGCGGCCAGGAGCCTGGCGACAACTTCGCCGGCCTGGCCGGCCTCGTGGAGCCGCGCCCCGGTGTAGAGGCTGACGGGTTGCAGGCCCTTGGCCCTGAGCTGATCGGCGAACCTGGCGTTCTCCTCCGGGCGGGCCGCGTCCATAAAACCCTCCAGGTAATCGTAGCCGGTGTCCCGGAGAGCGGAGATGACCTCCGCCACGTCCAGCTTCTTGTTGTCGCGCTGGGCATACTGGCCCCACCCGTAGATATTGGAGCCGACCAGCGTTTTCTGGCCGGCGGCAGGGGGAGGCTCGCCCGCCAAGGCGCCGGGAAGCGCTGCGCCTCCGACCGTCCCAAAGGCCGCCATAGCGCCCAGGCGGCCAAGAAACTCACGACGGGACTGGATTCCTTCCGAAGCCGAACGAGGAGCCGTTTCGATAGACATGCGGCTATTTAGGCTCGGGAGCCGGGCCCGCGCCAGCAAAAAAACGCATGACCATTCAGGCTGGGCCCAGCCGGACACTGCCCCGGAGGGTGGGCGGACACTTGGGGCTGCTGCCGCCCGGGGGCGGCGTTCCGCTCCGTTCCCCCCACTCCGCAAGTCCCTGCACTGTCCTTCCGGGGGTGGTCAATTGAAAATTGAAAATTGAAAATTGAAAACTGGTCATTGAGGCTTCGCACAGGAGAGATGGTCTCCTTGGCCCAGGCTTCGGCGGGGTGCCGCACGACGGAATGCGGAGTGCAGAGTGGGGCGGGAAGGCAAATGCTCCATTGGCTGTGTTGGCTGTATTGGCTGTTTTTCACTCAATCTTGAGCGTTTTGAAGGCCGAAGCGCGCGCCTTCTTGCAGCAGCCGAAGGCTGCCTGATGGACACGGCATTGCGCGAGTTGGTCCGCATGATGGCGCTGAAAACCTGGCGCTGGCATGTCCCGACTGCAACCGTTTGACGGGTTTGCCGGGGAAGGCGCGAAGCCGTTAAAAACGGCTGGGACGGCTCGCCGGCCATGAACACCGGGCTGAAGCCACGGTGTTAATGAGATGGTTGCGGCTTCGCCGGGCTGCAAAATGTCCGGGCTAAGCGTTCAGGTCTGCCCCACGGCTGAGCATTGAAAAAAGCGCATGATGCTGTCGCCGTGTTTGAGCGCCTTTAGCTCGCGCCAAGGGTCCGGCAGGCTCAGGGTGTCGCGTTTGGCGTGGCCGAGGACGAACAAGCCGCCGGGGGCGAGCAGGCGCGCCAGGCGGGGGGCGTCCAGGAGGCGCTGGGCCAGAGACTCGGAGCGCCGGCCAATGTTTTTCTCCCCGTAAGGCGGGTCGGCCATTACGAGGTCGAACTGCTGGCCGGCGGCAGCCAATTGGGCCAGCGCAGCAAAGACATCCTGCGCGCGCACGTGGAGGGCCTCGGGTGAAAAACCTGCGGTCGCCAGGTTCTGGCGAAGGACCTCGGCGTGGCGCTGGGATTTCTCGACGCACAGGGCCGAGGCAGCGCCCCGGCTCAGGCACTCGAGGCTCAAGGCCCCTGTGCCGGCGAACAATTCCAGCACCCGCGCCCCGGCTACCCGGCTGCCCAAGCTGTTGAACACGGCCTGCTTGACCAGGTCCGGCGTCGGACGCACGGCCAGGCCCTTGGGCACTTTCAAGCGCCGCCGCGCAGCTTTTCCACCCGTGATACGCATATATGAGAAAATTGGGGTCGGATTTAAACTTTTTTACAATTCAAACCAAATCGGGTTTCATACGCGCCAGAATAAACGGTTGCCGGCCCAGGCCAAGCTTGAAAGGAGGCCTTCAGGTGAACTGAGAATTGAGGATTGAAAAATGGTCGTTGGTCATTGAAGAATGCACGCGGATGACCCCACCTTTCTTGTCATCGGCTACGGCAACACGCTCCGGCGCGATGATGGCGTCGGCCCGCGCGTGGCGGAGTCCATCGCGGCCCTTGGGCTGCCGGGGGTCCAGGCCCTGGCTTGCGCCCTCCTGACGCCCGAGCTGGCCCAACCCGTGGCGGGCGCGCGCGTTGTCGTTTTCGTCGATGCCGCGGTGGACGCCCCGCGCCAGGTGCAACTCCGCAGCCTTGAGCCCGCCGATGTTTCCCCCATCCTGGCCCACGCCGCCGAGCCCCGCGCCCTCCTGGCCCTGGCGCGCGACCTTTTCGGCCACGCGCCAGTGGCCTGGTGGTTGACAATCCCCGCCGCGGACCTGGGCATCGGCGAGGAACTCTCTGACCTGGCTCAGCGCGGTTTGGAAATCGCGGTGCAGGAGATTTTGGGGCTCGTGCGAGCGGGTTGAGCGTGTCGAGCGTGTCGAGCGTGGGGTCCACAGTCCACAGTCCACAGTCCACAGTCTGCGGTCCATAGTCCGCAGTCCACGGAGGGTGGGGAGCTTCCCTTCGTTTGGCGCATGTATCGGGGCCACGAACCTTGACGCAGCGGCGTCTCGGTAGAGCGCCGCTGGAGATCGTTTCGGGGAATGGCGGCGCTCTGCCGAGGCGCCGCTACGAGGGCACGGCTTGCGGGCTATTGCTGACCAGCTTCTCCTGTTCCAGGTAAAGCAGGCAGGGATAAATGCGCCATTCTCCGAAAGAGAGGCGCTCCTTCGTTTCGGTCTGGATGGCCCTGACTTTTAAAAGAGCAGAGATCAGAGACTCCTCACGTCGTCTCCTACAATGGTTTGCGGACAGGTTCAAAACTTTGTCACTGGCCGCGCCGGGCTGAATAGCGGGGGCGGGGCAAGCGTCTTATGAGTGTTGCGTTTCTCGCGACAGGCCGCGGGGAGGTGGCAAAGCGACGCATCGCACCGCGGTGGAGTGTAGCTGGTTCAAGTGAAGGCGGCCCGGAATGGGATCGGGCCGCCTGTTTTTATTGGTGTTCATTCAGGCTGCCGGCCGGTCCAGTAGCCTGGGCGACGACTGGCGTGAGCAATGGCGGCGCTCTGCCGAGACGCCGCTACGAGGGCAGGGTTAATGGAAAGCGTGGGGGAAGGCACCCTGGCGGCTGGATGGGGACGGGCAGACGCGTTCGTATGGGCAATTAAAAACGCGGAGGCGCGAAGAGCGCGGGGCGGCAAAGCTGCAACCGAGCACCTCGACCCTGATTTTGGGCCACAGATTGCACAGATTGCACGGATGGGAATTCGTTTCTGTGCTTTTCGTATGGGCAGGGCCGGGGAGGTGGTGTATTGTCGTAGCTCGGAAATGGTTGGGAAGGTTGCAGGAATGCCGAGTGTTTATATCAAGACTTACGGTTGCCAGATGAACGAGCGCGACAGCTCCGCTATGAGCGACAATCCATCAATCCATCAATCCACTAATCCATCAATCCTTTTCCTAAGACCTCCGCGCCGCCGGCCGCTCATGTAGGCCCGGTGCCCCGCCGGGCGGCTCACTGAAAACGCCCCGGGAACGCCAACTGCCGGGGCGGCGGGAGCCGGCCCCCGCCGATGCGGATTGCCGCAGGATCAACCACGGCCCCGGAGGCGCTGGTCAGGGCCCAGTGAGCCAGTTTGCCGCTATCGAACGTGTCGCCGTGCATACCATCGGGTCCGGGTTGGCAAAGATACGTGCCCTGGTCTTTGACCACGAGCCGGTGATCGGTCTTGTCAGTACTCATCCGCCGGAGCGGTGTAGTGGTTGTCGTTGAAACAGGCGGAATAGAGATCGCCGAGATACGCCTTCATGCTGGTCGGCAGCCCGCAGCCGGGCGGCTGGATGGCCGCGCCGTTGACGACCAACTCCGTGGGAACGAGCCCCGCAAAAAGATCGGCGGTTTCCTGGGCGAAGTACCGCTCGTTGCTGGCGTTGATGCACAGCCGCCGCGCCCGCCCGCCCGACGCCCTCGAGCCGACCGCCTCCAGAATTTGCCGGAGACGCTCCCGGGCGACTTGCGGCTTCCGCTCCTTCCAGAGCGCCACGAGCACCTGGACGTGCTCATGCCCGCGCTTTTCAGTAACGGTGACGCTGCTGGGGTGGCTCGAACTTCGGGCCGTCGTGGCCACATCCAGGCCCACGCCCACCGGGCCGTTCTGGAGATGCCCCCCCAGGAATTCAACCGCCCGCTCCAGGCCGGCCTGCGACTCGATCACGATCAGCAGCGATTCCTCGAACCCGCGCCTCTGCGCCGCCCCCAGGGCAACCAGGTTGATGGCCGCAGCGCCCCCGAACTCGTGAATGAGCTGGTAGTTGCGCCGCAACGCCCCCTTGTTCACCGCCTGCGCGTAAAACCGCTCGAGCGTCAGCGGCGCCGCCGTCCGATGGTCGTACAGCACATGGCCCGCCAGGTAGGCGTCGGCCAGAGCCACCCGGTGCACCAGGATGCCGTTTTGCCCGCGGTAAAACGAGCCTTTCGGGCTGGGCACGAACTCCAGGTCCGGCGGCGGAAGGGTGAGCTGGAAGAAGGGATGGCCATCATCGGCCGGCAGGTTGCTGGCGCACACCAGCCGGAAGGACGGGTCGGCGTCGATGATCGGCTCAATCGCTTCCTGGAGTTGGGATTCCAGCGCGGCCGGCGTGAAGCCGGCCTCATCCCGCAGGACCGTCCCCGTCCAGCCGCGGGCCGTCGCCGGATTCGGCGCGATGACCTGCAGCCGGGAATAAGCCGATCGGTCATGGTAGAGGCGCAGTTCGAGCCGCCCGGCGCGGTACAGGTCGGTGAAGTCTTCTCCCCTCAGGCTGCCGTACTCGGCCGAGGTTTGCCGGTTGGCCGCTACCAGCCGCAGCGCCGCCCGGGACGCCCCGAGCGAAGCGACCAGCGCCGCCTGGAAGGCCGCCGCCTCGCGCACAATGGCGGCCGCGTGCTCGACCGTGGACACAGATTTGCCAACCAACTCCGAGCCGACCAGCAGCGAGGCGCTGGCCGCAATGACGCTCCGGTGAGGCCCCCGCGACAGATCATCGAAGCCGATGACCGCCAGCGCCGTGGATTTCCGGCACTGCCGCGCCCAAAGCAGCACCATCGTCCGGCTCCTCCGCACTGCCACCAGCCCCGCCTTCTCATAACCCCGCCTCCCAGTCCACCCTTCCCGCTTCATCCTTTATCCTTCATCCTTGATGCTTCCCCCATCATCCATCATCCATCATCCATCATCCATCATCCCTCCCCCTTCATCCATCACTCCGGCAGCACCACCTCCCCCGCCCTCTCGAACTCGTCCACGTCCGCGAACATCGTCTGCCGCAGCAGCGCGATTTTCTCGGAGTTGGACATCGGGCTCTCGGCAATCTCGCGCGCCCTTGGGTCGCGCAGCCACTTGAGGAACCGCCCGCAAAACTCGCACTCGAATTTCTCCCGAAGCAGGCCAAGCCTCTCGCGCTTAACCTCCAGCCCGGCCGGAACGCCCCGCCCCGCCGCCCGAACTATTCTCGATCGTGTTCATTTACTGTAACGGTTCAAGTGCGGCGCGGACCGGAACAATTAGCCCCCGCCCAGGCGAGGCGAACGTAGCGGCGTCTCGGCAGAGCGCCGCTGACATCGCGCCACCCCGACATCCGGCCTGAACATTCACCATATAGTCTGATCCCTTTCCATTCCCTCCAGTTTTCCCACGCTCGCGCCGAAAAAACAAACGCTCCATTGGCTGCATTGGCTGTATTGCCTGTTTTTCATGCCACAGGACCTTTTGGCGCCGAGCCGCGAGCCGTGAGGCCCGCCCGGAACGCCGGCTTCAGCCGACAGCACATTCTTTGCGTTCTTTGCGTTCTTTGTGGTTAGACCTCCGTTCCCAAGCACGCAGACCCGTCCCGGCCCTTGCCTATTGGCTATTGCCTATTGGCTATCGGCTATCACGGCCCTGCCCGAGCGCCACTGCACTGCGGTCCAACACCGCCGAACCCCTGCCGGGCCGCACACCCTATTGACACAAAGGCTGCACGGACGTGACCCAGACCCCCATCCGAAAGCCCGGTTCGGAGGCGGGACCCCGCCCACCGCTCGCCGCTTCTCCGAAACGCACATCCGCCAATTTCATCCTTTATCCCTCATCCTTCATCCTTGACATAACTCCCATCCCTCCCATAACTCCCATCGGCTACAAGCGCTGCGCCCAAAGTCGGGACCCGAAGACGTGCGCCAGCCTGCTGCCCGGCACCGGAGCCTGGACATTTTCAGGTAGGCAGAGCGCCCTTTGTCGCAACCTTTGTCGGCTCCCTTGTCGTTCGCCGCAGGCGGTTCCCAGCCGCGACCATGCGCAAGCGCCCCCGTGCCGCGCCGAAACCGCCAAGAAACCGCCACAACTTGCTGATTGACACACTTGTCCGCGTCTGGCAGCATGGAATGAGAATGAGCGGGACCCAAAACCAACTCTCCCTCAGCCGCGCGGCGTCAGTCAACCGGCGGCGCGCCAAAAAGCAAGTCCCTACCGGCGGTTGTGACCGCGATTTGCCCAAAGAACTGAAGACCGACTTTTTCCCCGACAGGAGCTGCATATCGCCCAGCAGCTGGAATGAAGCGCGAGGGATGCCTTCGCATTTCAACTGGAGATCTAAGCCCTATGGACTATCCGCTTGAAAATCTTTCGCCGGAGAAATTTCAACTGTTTTGCCAGGCATTGCTGGCCAGAGGATTTCCCAATCTTCAGTGCATGCCGGTGGGCCAACCTGACGGCGGCCGGGACGCAATCCGGTATGCACCGAGCAGCGGGAAGTTAGGTTTTGCAGTCTACCAAGTAAAGTTTGCACGAGCGCCCCATTCCGAGAAAGACCTGCACAAATGGATTCACGGCATTGTGGAAGAGGAAGGCCCTAAGGTTAAAAGGCTTGTGGCGGTTGGTGCGAAGCATTATGTCTTACTGACGAATGTTCCCGGCACTGCGCACCTTGAAGCTGGCAGCATTGATTCCGTGAACGAGCTGCTAACTCAGCAGCTTGGAATCTCCTCGGTATGTTGGTGGAGAAACGATATTTGCCGACGTCTTGACGACGCGTGGAACCTCAAATGGGCTTATCCGGAACTAATGACCGGTCCAGACCTAATTCGGGTCGTGATTGAGTCTGGGTTATCCGAAGAAAAAGAGCGGCGCGCCTCCGCCATTAGGGCATTTCTGATGGATCAATTCTCGTCCGAGCGAGACGTGAAGTTCAAGCAGGTTGAGCTTCAGAACCGACTTTTGGATCTATTCATTGACGTTCCAATCTCTCCGCGTGGGGCCTTCAGCAGCTCCTACGCATTCACGCTCCACGAGCCTGGTTTTATTTACCCCGGCTATGTTGACGCCGACCTCGAGGAATACTCCCTAGCTTACTATCACGAGTCCGAGACACTAGGCGCCGCGACCTTTCTCTTGCACGAAGGAACACGGCGACCTCGCAAGCGCGTCGTGTTGGAAGGAGCGCCCGGCCAAGGCAAGTCAACAATCATTCAATACGTTTGCCAAGTCCACCGCATGAAGCTGCTTCGGCAAGACGATGACCTAGCGTTAATCCAAGAGGAACATCGGAATTCGCCAGTTCGGCTGCCGATAAAGGTAGATCTCCGGGACTTTGCGCTCTGGCTAGAGCGCAAGAATCCATTCAGTCCCCATGCTGAAGAGATTCCCGTGGCCGAGTGGGCGAGAACGCTGGAGGCTTTTTTGGCCGCATTGATAAGCCGCTTTTCGGGCGGCACACGGTTTGATGTGTCGGATCTCCCTGCAGTGTTCCGGTTGAGTGCGGTACTCCTCGTTCTCGACGGACCGGACGAAGTTGCCGATATCAGACGCCGTGGAGACGTTGTCGAGGAAATCGAGAAGGGCGTGGCTCGCTTGGAACCGAACACCGCCTCGCTGTAGGTAATCGTAACCAGCAGGCCGCCGGCGTTCGCGAATTCACCGGGCTCTCGGAAAAGAAATCTGACTACTGGACAGTGAAACGTTCATGCAGCGATGTCCAGATCAAAGGCGTCAAGATAGCCGCAGCGGGCTGGACTGATTTTAGTGGCAAGGAATTTCTTGAGGATGGCGTTTTGGGGTAAACCACAGAGAAAATCCGGCCAGGTGTGACGGAGGGCCTGCGAGACGACCCACTCGGAGGGCGGTTTTTGCGGGGATACGGTGCGGATGTAGGAGTGGAAATTGAACCAGGCCACGCGCCGGAAACTCAGCGCCAGATATTGGAGCAGTCCCTGGGCGATGAGGCCCAACTGAATGTGCCGTTCGTAGGCGGCGAGCTTGCGGCGGACGTGCTCCCGGTAAAGCTCGGACTTGCGCTGCACATATTGCTTGCCGCTGCCGCGGTGGAGGGGATTCATGTCCTGCATCCAGAAGTGATACGCGTAGGCCCCGACGGTGTGAATGGCCTGCTTGAAGCTGACCTCAATCTTGAAGCGCCAGCCGTAAAGGCGAATAATCTCCAGCGGGGCCAAGGTCAAGTCGGTGCAGAGGAGGATCAAGTTCCCGCGAGTCGGGTGGCTCACCCAAACAAAGCGCACCAACTGACCCAAAGGGCGCCACAGCAGGTCGTGGCTCAGATAGCGGAGGCTGACGCCGGATTCCCCATAGACCGGGCTGGGGGCTTTGAGGAATTGCGCGCGGTAGCGAAACCAATCCTGGAGGGGAGTCTTGTGGCCATAGGCACGGCGTCGCCCGCGGCGCGGCTTGCGGGAACGCCGTGGGGAAGGCGGGAAATAAGCGACGGCGTTGGAGCGCACGCGCGTGACCAGGTGGTGACCCTCGGCCAGTAGCGAGCGGGCGAATTTGGCGGCGGCGTAATAGGCGTCGGCCACGACGGTCAAAGGGCCGTTCCAATGCAATCCGAGCAGCAAGGCGCTGAGCTTGTCCAACAGCGTGCGCCGGTCACGGGCGCTCCAGACGATGCCTTCGTGGATGCGAGCCGCCACCGGCACGGCCAGACAAACCCCGGCCACCTGCACCAGCAAGGCGACGGCCTGCAAGGAGTGCCCCATGATGAAGGAAGCCTTGGCATTGCAGCGGGATTCCTGGTGCAGGCTTTTGACCCCCGGCATTTTGCGGCCTTCCTTGGGGCGCTTGAGGCCATCGGCCAGCACGACCGGGCGGCCGTTGACCCGCACCAGGCAGCGGCGGAACAAGTGCTGGAGGGTCTGCCGCCACAATTGGGTCAAACGGTCCAGGTCCAGCGCAGGAGAATGGAAGAAGTGCAGCAGGCAGTAATAACTGGCGTCGGAGAGGCCGAGGCTGCGGATCAGGCTGGTCACGCCGGCCAAGTCGGGGCGCAGGCACAAAGCCGCCAGGACGACCACCAGCCACAGGAAGGTGGTGGTGCGGGAGCAGGCTGGGCGGAGGGGGCGGAGGGCGCGCAGCCAGGCCAGCCACAGGAGGTGCGAGCGTTTGGGAAAGGCGGGGCGAAAACAGAGGTTGCGCATATCCGATAGTATATTTATGCTATCGGATATGAAGACTACTCAAACGGTTAAGAAACTGGAAGCTCAAATCGCCCAAATTAAAGCCCAACTCCAAAAGCACGGAGCGATGCGCCCGGGCAGCCTCTCCCGCCAATACAATGTCTGCGGCAAATCCGGCTGCCGGTGCAAGGACCCCAAACATCCCCGCCGACACGGCCCCTATTACCAGCTCAACTACGTCTATCGCGGAAAAAAGACCTCCCAGTTCATCCGCCGAGCAATCCTCCGCCAGGTGCGGACTGAGCTGGCCAATTACAAACAGTTTCGGCGGCTTACGGAACAGTGGATTGGATTAGCCCTCCAGGTGGCTCAAGCCAAAGATAAACAGACCGCCTGAACCGCTCTGGCGAGGCGAGAACGTTTCACTGTCCAGTGACTACTTCAGCCTTGCTTCAGTGACCCGCGAACTGATCGACCAATACGCGGAAAAATGGCTGAAGGCACGGCGCGTGCAGGACAAGGCTAGTACCGAAATCAAGCGAATTCTGAAGGAAAAACTCGAACAACCCCATATCAGAGACCTTGCCCGAAACCCGATGCAGTTGGCCATTCTTCTGAGCCTAATACAAAAACGGGGACGATCGCTGCCAGACAAACGGACAGCTCTTTACGACGCGTACATTGAGCTGTTCTTCGACAGGGAGTCGGAGAAGAGTGACATCATTAGGGACTACCGCGAGCTACTCATTGATATCCATCGGTACCTGGGGTGGCTGTTGCACAACGAATCCGAAGTCGAATCGGCCGGTTCCGGGGGGCGAAAGCATGGGGCAATAACCTCTGATCGCCTCGTCACAGTTTTGCGGGAGTACTTGCTGTCCGACGGGAGAAACCCCGATCTCGCCCAAGCGCTGTTCACCGGGCTCGCCGAACGCGTCATGGCGTTGGTCTCTCGCCTCCAAGGGACGTACGAATTCGAAGTTCAACCTCTGCGCGAGGTACTTCGCGGCGAGATACCTCTTTGAAACTGCACCATATTCCCCAACCGGCAACGAGAAACGAGGCACGAGGCCAGATCGATTGGACGCGATAAGCAGGAACTTCTATTGGCTGAACGTCACGCGTTTTTATTGCGGGTGTTATAGCAAAGGCGAACTGGCATCGCTAATTGACCGACTCAACGAACTCGCCAAGGACAACGGCTTTCGCCTGCTGAGTCATCCGAGGATTTTGGCAGCGACATTGCTCGCCGATTGGGTGTTTTCCCAGCACCCAAAATCAGTTACCGAGGTGATGAAGCTGATTTTGGACGATTTGGGCCTGCGATTCGTTTTGACGTCAAACAGCCGTAGGCTTCGGCACAGCCAGCGTCTCATTCTGCCCAAGGATTGCGGCAAGTCTGACCTAGTCGAGAGGTGCTTTTCGCTTCTCGGTGGTATGCCCCCGGCGGATTTTGCTCTGGACGTTATTGACCTCCTCAAAGCGAATAGCTCCGCTGACGAGCTCCTGCCCCTGTGGATAGAGAAGGCCAAGAACTCCTCCGGCGAGGCAAGGATCGCGTGGCTGCGAAACGGTGTTCATTTAGGATGCCTCCCCAATGTGAACGAAGGTGAATTGGGCGAACTGGTCAAGGATTGCGCAAGTCGGGACGAGACCCTCGAAATCTTATTGTGGGCTCGGCGAATGGACTATCTTGAGGCTTCGGCAGATCGCTTTACGACTACCCTGGAAGCAATTCTAGACCGCCGGGTTAGGGTGAACCCTTCGTGGCGACAACGGAAGCTAGTTGATTTGGTAGGCGTTGCTCTCGATCCGGCTCGCTACGCCGTTTCCTTTTCAGCACCCGAGAACGCACCGCTCACAGCGCTTTGGAAAAGAGCGCCAGGTCAATCCTTTGAGGAGCTTCGACCGATGGCCAACTTCGAAACGGCGTCCGGGATCACGGCGAAGTGCAAAGCTATCGCAGAAGTCCTGATGCGCGAGGCGGGAAAGGATGCCAATAGCTGGGCGCGAACGCTCGCGCCATGGGATGCAGTTGTCGAGGCCGTTCGAGGGCCATTTGGGGATCGTTGGTTGACCATGAACCTTGCCAACATCGCTGCTGGGATTAAATTGACCACCGAAACGTGTACCGACGCGAGCACACTGTTTGAACCTTCAGCTTCGCTCTGTTGTCGCGCACCTTACGCCAGATTGCGAGCTGGTTCTCCTCCCTGGTGGACACAACAACTCGGGCAAGCCCAAACCACCAAGGAGAAAATGCTGGCCGTCCTTCTTTGCCTGACTTGGGCAAGTCACGCGACGCTGCGGCAAAACATCGCCCAGATCAATGAGACCATCAGGAGCCTTAACGAACGTCAGTGGAGACAATTGTTCGACTCCCTTGAGGAAGCCGTTGAACTAACTAAAGCACAATCAGGCGATCGCCTCATTGAATTCGAGCCTTCCGAGCTGCCCAACGACCTCCCGCCAAAGACCTGGGCATTGCTACAGTTCAGATTGAAGCCACCAGCCGCTCGGTCTCTCTACGCCAACAAGCTGCACTGCTACGACGGCGATGACCTGCGGATCCTCAAGATCCTGCAGACACTCGCGGTGAAGTCACTGATGGCTCGCGATGGCGATTGGACCCGAGACGTTGTTGTTATCAAGCGCGCGTATGCAAAAGGAGTCATTTGCGAAGCGTACCTCAACTTTGATTTCGTTCGAACGCAGCATACCCAGTCCATCCCGATTGGCGTGGCGAGGAACATCGCGGAAAACGCGAGTCAGTATCCTGCGTTCCTCGTGGCGGTGGCAGAGGGAAAGTGCCGCGAGGAGGCTGCAAAAAGGGTGATTGCCGTCGCGAAGATCGCTGAAGAAGAGGGATGGTTCCGCCACTAGCCTGGATTTTCGCGCCAGGGGACAGGCCAACGCGGACTGACTCCTATGGCCGGAGAGCTGAGCGATCAACCAAAGGCGGTCGCCAGCCTGCAGTCATCCCACCATGCGACCGAGATTCGCTTTTCGCCGACGCCGGCTGCGATCGGCAGGGGATTAGGCGGGTGTTTGGGAAGTTGCATTTCCAGCCGCTGCTCGGCGATCTCCGTGGAGAGGCGTCAACCCAGAAAGCGGTCAGCCATAACTTTTCACCTTCTTGACTCCCTCGCTGTGGCTCTCTCGCCCAGATACAACCAGTTGTTCCAGCTTCTCCGACTACTCATATGTGCAACCCATGGGCGACCTCGCGCATCGTCAGCCTGGTTCCCCGCCCAAGCGCGCCGCCGGCGCCAGCTTCAGCGGCCGGCGAGCTTCAACGGCGGCAGCCTATTCACGGCTTGACGCTTAGCCCTTCGAGCCGTGCGACCCCTCTCTGCCTGGTGTCGAAGGTCACAAAGACAGTTGCGCCGATGGTCAGCGCCCCGGCCACGTGGATAAGGTCCAGTGTCCGGCAGCCAATGTTGGCGGCGTGCCGGGCGGATAGGTTGCGGGCCAATTCCCAGACTCGCCCCCCCCCTCATACGCGGGCATTGCCATCGCCCTAAACGAATGTCCTCGTCAAAGGCGCCAAGTGAATTCCGCAGCTCCTCGGCGGTGATTTCGCCGCGAAAGGCCTTCAGGCACATGGCCGTTCTGACCTCAATCTCCTGCCAGGGCGTAAGGGGGCAGGAGCCGCGCTGGGCGGAAACCAACGCCACGGCATCCGGGCTGTTGGCCTCCTGGACGTACAGTTTGACGATGACGGCGCTGTCAAAGTAAGCCCTCATCACCGTTCGCTACGTCCGTAGGAAACCACCGTCTCACTGACGGCCACAACCCGGCCGCCGTAGATGCGCCGGAGCCGCGACATGAAATCGGGCCACTCCCGCGAGGCGGCGCTTTGTCGGCTGCCGCCCTGGGCGCCACGGCTTTGCTCCTGCATCTGGCGGAAGAGTTCCGCGAGGTCGGCTTGCTCGCGCGCCGGCAGCGCCTTCAATTGCTCAATGAGTTCGATCGCGCTCATGCCAATACGTTCTCAGAAGTTCAGCCATGTTACAAGCCGCCCCCGTCAACCGGGCCGCTCGAGCGACCCCAGCACGTGGATTTGCACAGGGGCCCCGGCATGCGAAGCTTCAATGACCAATTTTCAATTTTCAATTTTCAATTCTCAATTGACCTTTCCCCAACCCAAGGGGAGCGAATTGCGGAGTGCGCGATTGCCCCGATTGCGGCTACATCGCGCTGCGCTCTTAGCCTGCCCGCCGAAGCCTTGGCGCAGGCGGGCGTCTCTGCGCTCTAATTGCCTATCCGAATGCACCCGCCAGTCCCGATGCAGCCGCCAGCGTCTCTTCCCCCACGCTTGGCACCAACCGTGCCATCGTAACGGCGTCTCGGCGGCGCCGCCATTCCCCAGAGCGATTTCCAGCGGCGCTCTCCCGACACGCCGCTAC
This sequence comes from uncultured bacterium, assembly GCA_963713735.1. GTDB lineage: Bacteria > Verrucomicrobiota > Verrucomicrobiia > Limisphaerales > UBA8199 > CAVQND01. The sequence continues at coordinate 63,141 of CAVQND010000026.1, read as the reverse complement.
GCCGAGCCTCGCCGGCCGATGCACGCCCCAGAGCGAAAGGAGCGTCCCAACGCACCGTGGACTATGGACCGTGGATTGTGCCCCCGCACCCCATCCCGATAAAGAAACAGCCAACACAGCCAATAGAGCCAATGGAATGTTTGCCCCCTCGCCACCAACCATGCGAAAACTGGTCCCATGTATAGCAACGACATTAAAGATCAGTTCGCCGAACTCCGCGCCAAAGGCCTCAGCCTCTCGCGCATCGCCTCCGACCTCCACGTATCCCGGCGCACCCTCGTTGACTGGAACCGCCAACTCGCCCCGGACATCCGCGCCCTCCGCGCGGTCCACCTCGAAGCCCTCCACGAACAAACCCTCGCCTCGCGCGAGGCCGACCTGGTCCGCTTGGCCAAAGTCCAGTCCAACGTCGAAGCCGCCATCACCAAACGCGACTTCACCTGGGTGGACAGCGACAAACTCGTCCGCATCTACCTCGACCTCCGCCACGAAATCCGCGACCTCCGCGCTGCCGATTTTTCCCCCCTCCTCGAATCCCCCAATCCCAATCCTAATCCTAATCCTAATCTTAATCCTACTCGTGCTCCTAATCTCCCCCCACCCGCCCCACCCCCGACGACCGAGCCCCCCGCCCCGCCCGCCGGCACGCCGCCATGGCCCACTGGCCCGGGCAGCACTGACGCCCCCATTAACCCCGGAACGCCGGCTTCAGCCGGCAGCCGCGACGCCGCCACGGCAAATCCAGCCGGCTCCCCCCTCAGCACCGCGCTTCCGCGCGGCGCCAGCGCCCCTGGCGCCCTCGAAACCGTTTCCAACGGCTTCCAACCGCCCTCTCCCGCGCCACTCGCCGCCGAAGCGGCAGTCGCTGATACGAATCCGTGCCATCAGTGCCATCCGTGGTTAAAAAATGCCATAGCCCAATTTGCTCGGACGCTGCAAGTATTCCTCACAGAGGGGATGAGGCGGGGAATGCGCGCTATACGCGGAATCCCGAGCCCGGCCGCTTTTCTTTCCGCGTATTCAGCGTGTTCCGCGGTTAATATTTCCGTTCCGGCTCCTCTGCACCGCCTTCCTGCACCATTCCTGCACTATTCCTGCCTCACTTTTTCCACCGCGCTTTTCGTAACCCTCTCAGCATCAGCCATCTTCAACGCTCCCGCTCCCGCCACGGTGCAATTCTGCTCCACACCACCCATCGAGCCCGGAGTCGCCTGCTTGGCCAATCAACCTGCCCTGGACCGACGTGGCCGGGAAGATCGCGCACAGAATGAAGACCTGTGCCATCCGCAGGCGCAGACGGAATTGTGCCGCGAAAATGCGCAAGAGGCGCGAGAGTCTTTGTTCTTGTGCATTTTGCGCTTTTTCGCGGCGAATCGTTTCTCTTCTTTTCGTATGGGCAGGGGCGGAGAGGTGGTGTATTGTCGCAGCTCGGAAATGGTTGGGAAGGTTGCAGGAATGCCGAGTGTTTATATCAAGACTTACGGTTGCCAGATGAACGAGCGCGACAGCGAGGCGGTGGCGGCGCAGCTCGTCGCCAAGGGCTACACCCTGGCCGGGGGGAGGCGACTGCCGATGTCATCCTGCTCAATACGTGCAGCGTGCGGGACATGGCGGAGCAAAAGGCCCTGCGGAAGATGGAAAACCTCGGCGCGGAGCTTCGGCGCAACCGTCCCGGGGCGGTGCTCGGTTTCCTGGGTTGCATGGCCCAAAGCCGGGGTCAGGAACTGCTGGACCGTTTGCCCGACCTGGACCTGGTGGTAGGCACCCGGAAGTTTCATCACACGGCCGATTACCTGGATGACATCCTGGCCGGACGGCGGGGCCGGGTGGTGGACGTCGAGGAAGAGCCGGGGAGCGAGTCGGCCATCCGGGAACACCTGTTCGGGGGCAACGGGAAGCGATCGGTCAGCGCCTTTGTCAGCATTATGCAGGGGTGCAACCAATACTGCACCTTTTGCATTGTTCCCTACACGCGCGGTCCGGAGCGCAGCCGGTCCATGGCCGGCATTGTGGCGGAATGCCGCGAGTTGGTCGAGCGCGGGGTCAAGGAGATCACCCTGCTCGGGCAGGTCGTCACCAGCTACGGCAAGCGCGACATCCCCGCGCGGGACGGCAAGACCGGGTTTGTCCAGTTGCTCGAGGCGGTGGCTGCCCTGGAGGGCCTCGAGCGCATCCGGTTCACGTCGCCGCATCCCAAGGGGTATGGCGACGACCTGGTGGGGGCCTACGGGCGTCTGGCCAGGCTGGCCCCGAGCGCCCACGTCCCCGTCCAGAGCGGGAGTGACCACGTCCTCAAGCTGATGCACCGCGGCTACACGCGCCAGCGCTATCTGGGCCTGGTCCAAAAACTCCGGTCGGTCCAGCCGGCCATTGGGCTTTCGACCGACTTCATTGTCGGTTTTCCGGGTGAGACGGAGGAGGATTTCCAACAAACGCTTTCGCTGGCGCGGGAAGTTGAGTTTGACCAGGCCTTCATCTTCAAGTATTCCGAGCGCCGGGACACGCCGGCGGCGGGCATGGCCGGGCAGGTGCCGCTCGAGGTCCGGGAAGAAAGGCACGGGCGGCTCCTGGAGGAGGTCAACCAAATTGCGGGGCGGCGCTACCCGGGCTTTGTCGGCCGGCAGGTGCAGGTGCTGGTGGAAGGGCCGAGCAAGAAGAACCCCGCCCGGTTTACGGGCCGAACCGGCTGCAACAAGATTGTGCTGTTCGATGGCCGCGAGCGCCACCGGGGCTGCCTCCTGGACGTGCGAATCACCCGCGCCGGCGCTTTCACGCTTTACGGGGAGCCGGCCATCGGCAATCCTGACTGAGCGTCCAACTCTTATGCCGTCAATCAGCCTTTCAACCCTTGCGGTCGTCCTCGGCCTCGGATTCGCGCTGCCGCAGCTTTATGGGCTGGCCAACCCGGCCGGCTTCACTGCCGCGGTGCGCCAGTTCCCTCGCTCGCTGCCTTGGGGCATTGCCCTGATGATGCTGGGCACAGGCTGGTTTCTCTGGAACCTGAGCGAGGAATTGATTTCGGATTTCGCCTCCTACAAGAATGTCCTGCTCAGCGTATTCGCGGCGGTGGGGATCGGGGCGTGCGTTTTTGTGCAGGACTTTCTTGCGGTGCGCGGGCTTGCCATAGTGCTGCTGTTGCTGGCCAAGCTGATGGTGGACACGGGCCGTCCGAGGCTGGGGGACACGTCCTGGGCGCTGCTGATTCAAGGGTGGGCTTATGTGCTGGTGATGGCGGGGATGTGGCTGACGGTCTCGCCCTGGCGGCTGCGCAATTTCCTGGAGTGGGGCACGGCCAACCAGACCCGCATCAAGGTCGGCTGCATCGTGCGGTTGGTCTTCGGCCTGTTCGTGGCGGCGCTGGGCCTCATGAAGTTCTGAGATGGACTCCTTCCAAGGCAAGATCCTGGTCATCCGCGGCGGGGCGATTGGGGATTTTATTCTTACGCTGCCGGCGATTGCGGCCCTGCGCCGGCAATTCCCGCGCGCCTGGCTGGAGGTGCTGGGCTACCCTCATATTGTGCAGTTGGCTGTGGCGGGCAGCCTGGTGAATCGGGCGCAGTTTATCGAGGCGCGGCCGCTGGCCGGGTTCTTTGCCCGCCATGGACAGCTCGCGCAGGACATGGGGGATTATTTCTCGGAATTCGACTTGATCGTCTCCTACCTCTACGATCCGGACGAGATTTTTCAGAGCAATGTTGGCCGTTGCACGCCCGCCCCATTCATCGCGGGGCCCCATCGGCCGGACGAAAGCAGCAGACTCCCCGCCGCCAAGGTGTATCTGCAACCGGTGGAGCGGCTGGCGATCTTCGATGCGGACCCTGTGCCTCGATTGACCCTCGAGCAGGAGCCGGGCACACTCAGCTACCTGGCCTTGATGCCCGGCAGCGGCAGCCCCCGCAAGAATTGGCCTGAATCCAACTGGGCTGACTTGCTCCAGCTCCTGATCGACGAGACCCCCTTCGACCTTCTGCTCGTCGGCGCCGAGGCCGAGGCCGAACGGCTCCAGCGCCTGGCCGCCGCCCTGCCGCCCGCGCGCTTCCGCCTGGCCCGAAGCCTGCCGCTGCCGCAACTGGGCAGCCTGCTCCAAGGCTGCGCCGGTTTCATCGGCCACGATTCGGGCATCTCGCACCTGGCCGCCGCCCTGGGCCTGCCGGGCATTGTTTTGTGGGGCGACACCCTCGCCGAGGTCTGGCGCCCGCCCAGTCCCAAGGTGGCCGTCCTTCGCCATCCTGCCGGCCTGAGCTGCCTGGCGGCGGTGGAGGTCCTGCCCCGGCTGCGTGAAATGGCCGCCTCAGCCAACCAAAGCTAAACGGCTTGTTTCATGCGCCTTCACCCACCCATCCGCGCGGCCATTTTTGACATGGACGGCGTGCTCACGGATTCGGAGCCGCTCATCAATGAGGCGGCGATTGCCATGTTTCACGAGCAGGGCTTGAGCGTTCAACCGGAGGACTTCCGGCCTTTCGTCGGCGCCGGCGAAGACCGCTATATCGGAGGGGTGGCCGAGAAATACCATTGGCCTCTGGACCTGCCCGCCGCCAAGCGCCGCACTTACGCGATCTACTTGGAGTTGGTCCCGTCCCGGCTGCGGGCCTTTCCCGGAGTCCAGGCCCTGGTCGGGGCCTGCCGCGCGGCAGGGTTGCGGGTGGCAGTGGCCTCGAGCGCCGACCAGGTCAAGATTGCGGCCAACTTGCGCCAGATTGGCCTGCCGCCCGAGACCTGGGACTGCGTCGTAACGGGCGAGACGGTGAAAGCCAAGAAGCCGGCGCCCGATATTTTCCTCGGCGCGGCTGCCCGGCTCGGCCTGGCGCCCAACCAATGCGTGGTGGTCGAGGACGCCCTCAATGGCGTGCAAGCGGCCAAAGCGGCGGGGATGCGCTGCATTGCGGTGGCCCAGACCTTCCCTGCCGAGCACCTTGGCGCGGCGGACGTGGTGCGGTTGAGGATAGCCGAGGTGACGGTGTGGGACCTGACCGGGGCTAAAGCCAATGGACAAGTGGCCGATGAACCTCTAAGGTTGGTTTAGTCTGAGCGGTTGCTGATGAAAAAGATCCTGGTGATCGACGACGAAGAGTGGTTGCGCGACATGGTGCAGTTGGCCTTGCGCCAAAAGGACTTTGATGTCATCCAGGCGGAAAACGGCGCCCTGGGGATCGAGGTGGCGCGCAAGGAGTTGCCCGACCTGATCCTTTGCGATGTCAACATGGAGCGGGTGGACGGCTACCTGACGCTCTCGGCACTCCGGAGCGAGCCGGCCACCGCCTCGATACCGTTCATCCTGATGACCGGCCTGGCCGATCATGCGGGAATGCGCCACGGGATGGAGCTGGGGGCCGATGATTACCTGCCCAAACCCTTTACCCTGGAGGCGCTCTACGCGGCGGTTGAGGCGCGGCTCAGGAAGGCACAGGCCCTGCGCCAGGCCGCGGAAAAGAACCTGGCGGATTTGCGCGCGAACATCAGCCTCATGCTCCCGCATGAGATGCGCACTCCCTTGAACGGCATCCTGGCATACGGCGAAATCCTCTCGACCGAGGCCAGCTCGCTGCCCCCCAAGGAAGTCTCCGAGATGGGCCAGGCCATTTACGATTCCGGCAAACGCCTCGAGCGCCTGATCGAGAACTTCCTGATTTACGCCCAAATCGAAGTGCTCAGCGCCGATCCCCAGAAGCTCAATGCCCTGCGCGCCCAGCCCACGAGCTTTCCCGCCGAGTTGGTGGCCGAACATGCGCAGGCCCAGGCCCGATTGGCCGGACGAACACCCGATCTCCTCCTGGATCTGGCCGACTCCCCCATCGGCATCTCTGCAGATTACCTGGTCAAGATCGTCGATGAGTTGGTGCAAAACGCCTTCAAGTTTTCCGTGGCGGGGACGGTGGTTTCGGTCCGGCTCTCTTGCGCTCCCCAGGGCGTGTCTCTGGCCATTACCGACCACGGGCGCGGTTTTTCCCCGGACCAGATCAGCCGAATCGGCGCCTACACGCAATTCGACCGCAAGCTCCACGAACAACAAGGGTTGGGCCTGGGCTTGATCATCGCCAAGCGCCTGGTCGAACTTCACGGCGGCACGCTCACCATCCAGAGCGAACCCGGCTCCGCCACCAGCGTGACCGTGAAACTGCCCAAACCGTAGCTATTCACTCAGAATTGAACAGGAGAAAACAGAGAAAACAGAGGCCCACGTCATCTCTGTTTCCTCTGTTCTCTCCTGTTAGTTCATGGCGGGCTTGCGCCTCATAAGGGCCAGCCCGGCCAGAGCTTGAGGTGGAAATGTTTTCCGAGCCAGGGCAGACCATGAACCGGCAGCACGTGGAGCAGCAGGAAGATGAGGACGGCGCCGGCCAGGGGGGCGAAGTCCACCATGGCGTAGCGTAACGGCAGGCGGCGGAGGGGGGCCAGAACGTTCCGGGCGGTCAGGCTGACAAAATCCCAGAGCGGATTGCGACCCAGGTAAACGTAACTGGCAATGAGGTGCAGCAGCAGGAAGACGGGCAGGAGGTACTTGAGGCTCAAGTAAAGGGCTGCGCCCACCAGGAAACCTTGCTCCGGGAGGTGGCTTGGGGACTGCACGGGGCCAGTGACGTTGAGATAGACCAGAACCGGATGGAGGGCCACCCAGAGGCCGGCCACCAGGACCAGCGGCAGGAGAGACTGGACCCACCAGGGCCAGCGCCCGACGGGTCCCACGTGCAGGCGGAGCAGTTTTTGCAACGGATCGGCCTCCCCCCCTTGCGATTGATGACCACCAGGGCCAAGAGCCAGAAATAAGAAATTGCCAGGAGCCGCACAAAGCTCAGGGCCGAGAAGAGCAGGGCCGAGCCGAGGACATCGCCGCGCAGGGCCAGGTGGTCGCAACGAAAGGCCAGCACTACCCAGGTCAGGTCCAGCCTCGGCGTCCAGCCCGCCGCCCCGCCCACCTGCCAGTAGAGCAGGGCCCGCAGCACGAGCAAGCCGCCCAAGCCCGCCAGGAACTGCCAGCCTCGGAGCCGCTGCGGTTCGGCGCGTTTGAGGGTGCCTGCCAGCGTGGCGGCGGAACTGTGGGCCAGCGGATCAAAGCGCATCGAACGCCAGTTCAACCAGAGCAGCAGCCCCGCCAGATTCAGAATAAGATCGATGAGCGACATCTTAAGGCGCCAGGCGCGCCGCGCGCGCCACCGGGCCCATGATGCCCCCAATCCTACAGCATCTTCAATAGCGTTTCCGCCATTTCCGAAGGAGTCGGGGCCACAGCGATGCCGGCGGCCTTAAGGGCCTCAATCTTGGCGGCGGCGGTGCCTTTGCCGCCGCTGACGATGGCGCCGGCGTGGCCCATTCGCCGCCCGGGGGGCGCGGTAGCCCCGGCGATGAAACCGGCCACCGGTTTGCGGCAATGCCTGCCAATCCACTCCGCCGCCTCTTCCTCGGCCGAGCCGCCGATTTCGCCAATCAGGATGATGCCGTGGGTGTCGGCATCCGCATCCAACATGCGGACAACGTCCAAGTGCGACGTGCCATTGACGGGGTCGCCGCCAATGCCGACGCAGGTTGATTGGCCGACGCCGCGGCAGGTCAACTGCCACACCGCCTCATAAGTCAAGGTGCCGCTGCGGGACACCACGCCAATGTGCCCTCGTTTGTGAATGTAGCCCGGCGCAATGCCGATACGGCAGCCCCCGTGCGAATCCTGTCCCTGGCCCGGAGTGACGATGCCGGGGCAGCTGGACCGATCAAGCGCGTCGCCTTGCCCTCGAGGGCGCGTTTGACCTTGACCATGTCGTTGACGGGAATGCCCTCGGTGATGCACACGACCAGCTCCAGCCCTGCGTCCACGCCCTCCAAAATGGCGTCGGCTGCGAAGGCCGGCGGGACAAAGATGGCCGAGGCCGTCGCCCCGGTCTCCTTCACGGCCCGGGCGACCGTATCGAAGATGGGGACTTTGTTCTCAAAGAGCTGCCCGCCTTTTCCAGGGGTGACCCCGGCTACGATTTGCGTGCCGTAGGCCAGGCTCAGTTGGGTGTGCCGCGCGCCAAAGCTGCCGGTGATGCCTTGGACCAGGACTTGAGTTTGCGGCGTGACAAGGATTGACATAACTCACTTCGAGCCTACAGCCTCGACGACCTTCCGGGCGGCGTCGGCCATGGAGCTGCCGGTGATGAGCGTCAGGCCCGAGGCGGCCAAGGTTTGACGGCCGGCCTGCGCGTTGTTGCCCTCCAACCGCACCACCAGGGGCAGGCGCAGCCCGGTCTCCTTCACCGCCGCAACGATGCCCGTGGCGATGACGTTGCAATCCATGATGCCGCCGAAGATGTTGACGAGGATGCCTTTCACATTGGCGTCCTGGACAATAATGCGGAAGGCGGCGGCGACCTGGTCCTGGGTCGCACCGCCGCCCACGTCGAGGAAGTTGGCGGGCCGGCCGCCGAAGTGATCGATGATGTCCATCGTGGCCATCGCCAGGCCGGCGCCGTTCACCAGGCAGGCGATGTTGCCGTCCAGCTTGATGTAATTGAGGTTGTGCCTGGCGGCCTCGATTTCCAGCGGGGCTTCCTCGCCCAAATCGCGCATGGCCTGGAGGTCCGGATGCCGGTAGAGGGCGTTGTCGTCCAGCGACAGTTTCGCATCCACGGCCATCAGCGACTCTTTGCCATGGCCGCTGTCCACCACGCACAGCGGGTTGATTTCAACCAGCGAGGCATCGCATTCCCACCACGTCTGGTAAACCCCCATCAGCAGTTTGGCGCCCTGGCCAATGAGCTCACCCTTGAGACCGAGGGCCGCCGCGACTTTGCGCCCCTGGTAGGGCATGAAACCGAGCGCCGGCTCCACAGGCTCCCGGACGATCTTCTCCGGCGTCCGGGCTGCCACCTCCTCGATGTCCATGCCGCCCTCGGTGCTGGCCATCATCACCGGCCGCGAGCGGGCGCGGTCCAGCAGCACAGCCAGGTAAAGCTCTCTGCGGATTTCCGGCGCCGCCGCCACCAGGAGCCGCCTCACCAGCCTGCCCTCAGGGCCGGTCTGCCGGGTGACGAGCACGTTGCCCAGCATGGCCTTGGCCTTGTCGTAAACGTCGGCGGCGGTGGCGCAGAGCTTGACGCCCCCTTGGAACCCGTCTCGAAACGTCCCCTTGCCGCGGCCGCCCGCGTGGATTTGCGCCTTGACGGCGAGGCGCCGGGCGCCTTGGGCGAGCAGTTCCTCGGCGATGGTTTTGGCCCCTTGGGGCGTGTCGCAAACGTCGCCGGCTGGGAGTGCCACCGCATTTCGCGAGAGCAGTTGTTTGGCTTGGTATTCGTGAATATTCATTCGGCTCGGTGCGCCGGGGGGGCCTTTGGCGCTCCGGGAAGAGCGGTGAGGCTGCCGGAGAGGCCGGCCGGGCGCCGGAAGCTCGGTTACGGTCGTGCCGCGCCGGCCGGCGGCGCTTTCATTTCCGGTCCTTGATGGGCAGATAGTGGTTGAGCACCGGCCCGGTATAGATCTGGCGCGGTCGATAGATGCGCGAGGGGCTTTCCATGACCTCCTTGTAATTCGCAATCCAGCCCGGCATGCGGCCGATGGCGAAGATGACGGTGAACATCTCCACCGGGATTCCAATGGCACGCATGATGATGCCGCTGTAGAAGTCCACGTTGGGATAGAGCTTGCGCTCGACAAAATAAGGGTCGCGCAAGGCCGTTTCCTCGAGGTGCTTGGCGATGTCGAGCAACGGATCGGAGATGCGAAGCTTGTTGAGCAGGTTGTCGCAGACCCGCTTGATAATCTTGGCCCGAGGGTCGTAGTTCTTATAGACCCGATGGCCGAAGCCCATGAGCCGCCGGCCGCTGTTCTTGTCCTTGGCGGCGGTAATGAATTTCGAGCCGTTGTCGCCCTCGCGATGGATGGTCTCGAGCATCTGGAGCACGGCCTGGTTGGCGCCCCCGTGCAGGGGACCCCAGAGGGCGCACACCCCGGCGGCGGCGCTGGCAAAGAGGTTCGCGCGGCTGGAGGCCACCATCCGCACGGTGGCCGTCGAGCAGTTCTGCTCGTGGTCGGCGTGCAGCAGGAAGATCAGGTCCAGCGCCTTGACCGCCTCGGGTTTTAACTCGTAGTCCTGGTAAGGCAGCGAGAACATCATGTGCAGGAAGTTCGCCGTGTACTTGAGATCCGGCTTGGGATAGTTGATCGGCAGGCCCTGGGATTTCCGATAGGCGAAGGCGGCAATGGTCCGCACCTGGGAAAGGAGCCGCGCCACGCCCACGCGGAAGTGGTCCGTGGTCTCGTAGTTCAAAAGCTCGGGGTAGAAGCAGCTCGAGGCATTGATCATCGAGGAGAGAATCGCCATCGGGTGGGCCTCGGCGGGGAACCCCTCAAAATGATGCTTCATGGCCTCGTGCAACAGCTCGTTCTCGGTCAGCAGGTCGGAAAAGCGCTTCAGTTCGGCGCTGGTCGGCAGGTGGCCCATAATCAGCAGATGGGCCGCCTCGATGAAAGTGGATTTCTCGGCCAGTTCCTCGATCGGTATCCCGCGGTAACGCAATATCCCCTGTTCGCCATCGATGAACGTAATCCGGCTCTGGCATGAGCCGGTGTTGGCATAACCCTCGTCCAGGGTGATGAAACCGGTATCATTGCGCAAGGCCGTTATGTCAATCGCCCTTTCCTTTTCCGAGCCTTCGATGAGGGGGAGATGGCACCTCTTGCCATCGAGCATCAGTTCTGTGGTCTTTTCCATAAGGTGCTATTGTTAATGCGCTACAAGTTGTGATAATAGGCGACTTTCGGCCCCCTTGCAACCAAAATTCACGCGCCCGGGAGAACTTGAAACCGGTGACCGCGCGAAATCGCAGAGAATGCTTGCAAGCTCCGTGGCGGATGATTAGAGTGCGGTCCGGCTCGGCCAGCATTTGCACAATCACAACCAGCGCAGCCGTCAAGCCCCCGTTTTATGAACTGGAATGTCCAATCAGCAACGGAGGGCCAACCCAGTCATCAGGAGGGGGTTGACCACCAGGCTCAAAGTTCACCGGCCCCATCCCCGCCGGAATCCTCCTCCGGCCCGCGCCGGGAGATCTCCATCGGCAAGACGCGCGTGCTGACTCAAGAGCAGGGCAAGGAGAGGGAGATCGAGGTGTTTACGATGAGCCTGGGCGGAGAGACCATTGAACTGCTGCCCTTGAGGAACTGGGGCCAGCTCGATACGTATAAGTGGGGGGTTCGGGGAAAACTGCCCGGCACGCCGGCCGGTTTGGATGTGGAGTTCGACCATGTGAAAATGCTTAGCCAGACCGTCTCGACCAAGGAGCCCGAAGGTTGCGCGAAGCTCGAGACCCTTTTCAATGAATGGCTGGCTTTGGAGCGGGAGAACCTGGAGCTGGCAAGGAAGAAAGGCCAGCCCAAACCGCGGCCGAAAGCCCAAGACTCCTCAAGCCCGGCCGAACCACCGAGGGCGCAGTTCCATGTGGAACAGGACACCAAAGGACAGGTCCATGTCCGCTGTCTGCAAGGCAAAGAGACCGTGGCAGAAATCGGGCTGAATGTGCCTGGGTTTAGCGGTTTGTTCAACCAGGGATTGATGCGCAAACCGCGGAAATTGCAGGTGGGCGTGCTGCATGACTGGGTCGAGCTGGACGGGGAGCTTTTCAGCTTCGAGAAAGGCAAAAATGACGCCGCCAAACTCGAGCAAACGCTCAACCAGAAATATCTTCCCGACGCCGCCCTGGGACGGGGCAAGGACGTGATGATATTTGCCAACGCGGCCTCCTCGACCGGCTTTGACATCCAGTTTCCGGTCACGCAGGCGGGCGTGCTGGATAATCGCCGGCGCCCGCTAAACGAGGATTCACTGGCGCTGTTGCAGGAACCCAATGCCTGCGGGCTGTTGCACAAGGAAATCGTCATTAAACTGACGCGGCCCAGCCTCGTCTTCAAGCAAAAGACTCCTGATGGAGGAGAGCGATATCTCCAACGAGGCGCCGAAAACACCGTCACGGTGAGCGGGGATGATGGCGGGCAGAAGGTCATCGACCTGAGCCAGCCGGTCAATTATCTGCGCCTGAGCCCGATCGAGCTGACTGCGGTTTTCAATCACCCGGCCATCAATCGGCACAGCCAGGCCGCGCCCCAGCCCGCCGGGGCCCTTGAGGGCTTAAAGCAGGCTGCCCCGCCAGAGCCGGCGCACGAACCCGGCGGGGCAGACCTCTCGGCTGCGGGTCCGGCCGGCGTCTCGCCAGCCGCAGAAACGCGCGGCCCGAGGCCCTCCGAACCGGCGAGCAAGGAGGCTCATGCCGTTCCCCCAGCCCAGGTCATAGTCTCAACGCCCGGCCCAAAAACGGCAGAGGCTCCGTCTCAGCCCGTGGCCTCCCCGCTTTTCCCCCCTGCTTCACCCAATGGGAATGAGAGCCCGCCGGCGGAAGGCCGGGGGCCTGTTGCCAACTCGGCCGAAGCCGGGACGGCGCCACCGGCATCCCCTTTCAAGGACGCCCGGGAACAGGGCGGCGACCAAGGCCTCGCGGCGGCGCCCCAGGCCAAGCCGTTGCCCAATTCATGGCTTGAAAATGTCCTGGCACAACCCCCGATTAGACATGAGTGGTTCGCCTGTATCGTGTATAGCAAAATTGCCGAGAGATTCGGCAACTCCCGCGACGGCACATTCGGCCTGAGTTGATGCTGGGCGGTTGCCCTGGATGAAGCCGAAGATATTGCCGACCCTGCCTTCAAAGGGATCTTTTTAACGGAAAAGCACGGGTTCGGCTTTCTGTGCCAGGGGCAGATGGCCCGTTTCAATCAAGGCGTCGCCTTCATCGGGACCCAGGAGTCCGCCATCCAGGGCATTGGCGTGAGCCTGCTAGGCGTGGGTTTGGATGCTCAGGAGCGCATTGTGCTTGTCATCACCGATGACTATCGCAAGAAATTCGGCGTGCCGGACCAAGCCATTGCGCAGGAGTTCGGACGCCTCGAGAGTCATGGCGCCGTGATCCTGAGCGTTAAAGAGGCCCTCCACAGCCCGAACCCGATCGAGGTCCTTTGGACCGTCCCGGCCGCGCAAGAAAACGCCAGCGATCCCCAGACCGTCGAGAGCATCCGGCCGGCGGCAGAGGGTGCGGATTGAGGAAGGACTGAGCCCGGATGTTTCATGCCCCGGCGAGAAGCTTCAAGGAAAGGCATTTTTCTACGGCGCGTGCGTCAAAAAAACGACCTTGCTTCAAAACATGCTCCAGGCGATGGCGCGAGTTTTTGCCGGAGGTTCGAGCCGGGAACTGGTCGCCCAGTTGGTGGAGACCGGGGACATCAAACCGGATGACTTGGAACTTATCCGCCGCACCACTGCTGAAGACACCTCACGAAAGACAAAAAGGAAATAGCTATGAAACTGCTGCTCGAATTCTCCCGGTCGCCGCTTTTTGAGGTCCTTTGGAAGTGGACGGTCCTGCTCGTGCTTGGATGGACGGCTCATGGGCTGCTTCGCTCCCGGGATGCGCGGTGGCGGCTGATCCTCTGGCGCGGGGTTTTCTGTTTTGGGCTGGCCCTGCCGCTCATACAGTTTCTCCCGCTGCCGGGGTTTCGGATGCCGGTTCATGACTTTGCCGAGATGGCCCCGGCAACACCAGGTGTGACTGTGGCGAGCCTGGCGGGGGGCAGGATTCCGCCCGGGACGGTGCCGCCGGTTACGGCTGTGGTGGTAGAGGCGGCGAGGGACGGCGCGGCGGTCGGTGGGGTTCACCGTCCGCCCGGCAGCCTTCTTTCGACGGTTTCATTGAATGGCATGCTGATCACGATCTGGGCCGCAGGCGCCCTTTGCGGGGCGCTTCGCCTGGTGCGCCTTATGATTCAACTCTCCACTTTGAAGGGAGCGGCGCTCCCGGCAGATGCAACCATTGCAGGGCTGGCCGGGGAGATTTTCCAGCGACTGCGGGTCAGGCGCTTCGCTCGGGTGCTGGTTTCGGATTCGGCAGTTTCGCCGTTTGTTCTCGGGGTCATCCAGCCCGCCATCATGCTGCCTGGGAAACTGGCGCAAAGCCTGTCTTCCGAGGAAATGGCGGCGTTGTTGGGACATGAAATTGCGCATCTGCGCAGGCATGATGTGTTCTGGTGCGCCGGTTGGCGGTGGATGAAGGCGCTTTTTTGGTTCCACCCCCTGGTTTGGAAGCTTCCCGAGGCCCACAACCTGGCGTGCGAGGAGGAAGCCGACCGCGTGGCGTCCTCTCAAATGGAGAATCGCGCTTCTTATGCGCGCATATTGGCCCGACTCACTCTCCAGGTGCTGGCCGTTCCGTAACCGTTCACACCTTCAAGTTGTCACTCAGGAGGAATCGGCTAATAGGGGAGGAGCCGGCTGTCCTTTGAACCAAGCGCTCAGGGCCTGACAAATCCAATCAAAGGGGGAGCGATGCTGTAGCGAGCAGGTGGCCATCACGGTCCAGAGTCGCTCACAAAACTGCCGCCCTCGGGCGCTACGGGTGCCTTGGGTCATGTGCCGATCCATCACCACAAAGCGCATGGCCTGTTCCGACACATTGTTGGTGGGTTCGATGCCCGGGGTGGTGATGAATTGAAAGTAGGCTTCGCCATGGCGGTAAAATCGCTCGGCCATGTTCCATATCAACCGGTGAAAGGGGCCGCCCGAACCCGGCAGGGCGGCGCGCCAGATTTGGTCGTGGGCGGCGGCCAGCTCCGACTCGAAGGCGCGGGCACTCAGTTGGTCCCTGCGGTGCAGCGTCCAGAACAGGGCCTTGAGGCCCGCCAACAACCCTTTGCCATAGCCTTGGACGCTGGGCTCGGGGAATTCGCACAGGAATTTGACGTCCCGGATCAAGTGCGCCATACAGAACTGGACCAGGACCGAGCATTGGCGGGCGTATTTGCGGTAGGCGGCATAATAGTCGCAGCCCAGAATGCCCTGGAACTCTTGGCCCAGCAGGCGCTGGAGAACCTCAGCGCCGCGCGAGGCCTCGATTTTGAAGACGACAAACTGGCTCGCGCGGAAGCACCAGGTCCAGAACCGGTGTCCGTTGTCTTTGTGTCCGGTTTCATCGCAGTTGAGGTGGCTCTGCCGCGGTAACAAGGCCAGTAGCTGGCCGTAGGGTGCGGCGAAGGCCTGAGTGGCCTTGTGGCAGAGTTTGGCCAGATAGCCCCGCGAGACCGACACGCCGACCACCTCGCCCAGAAAATCCCGAATCCCACTGTAAGAACCGTGCAGCCGGCCCTTGAGATAAGTGACCAGGGCGGTCAAGCGGGGGCCGAACAGTCCGGCCTGGACAATGGGCCCGGGCAAAGGGGCCTGGTGGTAGCAGCCGCAGTCCTGACACCAAATGCTGTAAGCCGTATACTCGACCACTCGGAACGGTTTTTCCACCAACTCGACCTGTTGGATTGTGCGTTGGTGCTCCGGCCCTTCCGCCGGGCTAATCCGGTGGGAGGGATCGACCGGACATTGTTTGAGGCGGAAGGGGATCCGCTGATCGACTTGCTCGGGAGCAAAGGCGGGCCGCTGGTGTTGGGGATGTCCCTTTTGCCCGCCGATGCGTCGCTTGGACTTTTTCTGGCGCCGCTGCCCATTGGGTTTGACGATGTCGCTGGAGGGCGGTTTGGAGGAGTTAGCCGAATGCTTGCGGGCGGCGGCCAGTTGATTCATGAGCCGGGCGTTTTCGGCTTGGAGTTGGGCCAGCCGCGACTCCAGGCGCGCCTTATCCTGGCGGAGTTGGGCGTTTTCCTCCTCCAACTGGCGCAGTCGTTTTTTTCCGGTGAACCAGCCCATGGCTATTGTTCCTGGCAGAGGAAGGGCCGGAAATCCTCTCGCAACGGGCGCAGCCAGATCGTTTTGATGGGGGCGGCCTGGTCGTGGGTCCGATCATTGCGGCCTCGTCCCAGGGTTTGCCCCACGCAAATCCAACTGGCCGCCGCGTAGGCCGTCCCGGCAAAGCGCCGCTTTTCCACAAACGTTTCGACCAGAGCCAGATCATGACCGTAAACCCTTGACCAATCGCCCGGAAGCTGGCGCACGGTCCGGCCCAATAGATGGGAAGCCAGGCACTTGATTTGAACCCAGGGAAGAATCACGAAGCGGTCATTGTTGACCACCCACCGAAGGTTTTGCTGCCGGGCTTGCGCCGACCAACCAATGAACTGATCGCGGGCCCCGAGCTTCCAGGCGGCCGGACCAAAGCTCAGGCAGGCAATCGGCCGGTCCTGGAAGTAAGCAATATATCTGAGTTGCGCTCCGGTGGCCTGTTGATAGCCCAGGTAGTGATACGTTCCAACCAGTCCACGGTAGAGCGCCAACCGCTTGGAGTCCTGGACTAACTGAATGCCAATCTGGTTTTGGAACTCTGGCAGCCTGCCCGTCAACGGCCTGCAATCCAGGAGATCGGGTGTCGAGGTTCCATTGCGATAACCGGGTCGTCGGGCCTCGCAGAGCTTCGGAGGCAACTCGATCAGTCCGCGCGCTTCCAGCCGACGGAGCAGGTCGCGGCAGGCAATCTGACGAAAGCGCCCATTGGCCTGGCGCCAGTTCCAAATCTCACAGAGGCGATTGGAAACATGGCTGCGTCCCTGAGCTCCCTCATCCTCGATCAACTGTCGGATGAGCAGCAGCTCGGCTTGCCGAACAACCCGGCGCCTAATCACTAAATCCTGGTCCACGGCCACGCACCCTAACAAGGGCCGCTCGGTAACGCCAGCAAAATCTACGGTCCGCTCAGATCATGTGCTCAAGCGGTGCGTCGAAACCCGTGAACGGTTACGCCGTTCCACCCTTGGAAACCCAACTCACGGCCAACGGAACCGCGCAGATCACCCAGCGGCTGCACCGCTTGGGAAGGGCCTCAGGAACCTGGAACCAAAAGCATTCCCTGGCCGCATTTGGGCTGGTATTAGCGATGGTCCTGGTTTCAGTGGGGTGCCACGTGACCGAAGGGAAGAAGGGCTCCGCCTCCACCCCGGAAGGGCGTGGTGCGGATACCCAAGAGGTGGAGCAGTTGAAGGCCAAGGTGGCGGTCTTGGAGAAGAGAATGAGTGAGATGGAGGGATTATTGCCGCAAATGAAACCGCAATTGGAGCAGCAGGGAAGGCAACGCGCCTATCGTGAGAGATTCGACCGACGCCGCGAACTGGACGGAAAGAAATACACCCAGGAGCAACTGATCCAAGCGGAGACGATGTACGTGGCTGCGCAAAGGAAGGCGGCTTCGCCGGAATGTGTTGAGATTTTGAAACAAATGTTAGAGAAGTTTCCCGAGGCAAACCGGACCGGGTGCGGATTTCTCGATTTAGCGGTACACACAACCGGACCGGAATCGGAGAAGTATCTAAGGGATTGCATTCAAAAATACAATGATTGCTATTATGGCGACGGAGTCCAGGTTGGGGCCTTTGCCAGGTTTTGGTTGGCGAATTACTATAGCGAAACCAAGGAGAATAAGAAAGCGGAGGCGCTGTACAAGGAAATCAAGGATAGCTATGCAGATTCGATAGACCACCAGGGTCAATTCTTAATCGAGCGCATAAAATAGATTGCAATTCACCGCCACCCACAAAGGCATTACCTTCATAAGCGTGCGGGCTTGGGGACTACGGCATCGCCGCCCGATAGAACCGTCGGGGTTCGCCGGGGGCGCCGGCATCGTGGAACAGAACCGCTCCCTGAGCGCCGAAGGAGTTCGTCGCCACGGGCGTCCAATTCACCGGGTCAGGCTGGCCCCCCGCCAGGACCGTTCCGTCCTGCTTGAGCGCCAGACGAGGCTCATATCCCCCGGCAACGGCCTTGAAGGTCGTGCCTTGGGGGACCAGGGGGACCACCTGATCGCCCCAACTGCTCAGCCGCAGTTCAACGTTTTTCGCCGTGGTTCAGTCGCGTGACTGTTTCAGCCTGGTCTGGTCAAATGAGCTTGAAATGAAACAAAACCAGGCAAGATCAATCTGAAAGCATTCCCGCCAGTCCTGTTGAGTGTTTTCCTGATGGCCTGCTCATCGGTTCAGGCCAAACCGAAGTTCAGCGTCAGTGAAGTCGCCGGCCCCTGCCAGCAGTTGATGACCTGCGATCTGGACGGCGACGGTCTCAAGGACCTGGTTCTGATGGACGATACCAATCTAGCCATCTTCTATCAGGCGCCCAAACAGGGCTTCACTCGCGAGCCGCAACAAATCTATCGTCTCGAGCCTCGGCCGTGTGTGGTCTGGGCAGCTAAACTGGGCGGGCCGGCCGAGAGTTTGCTCGTCATGACCAGCGACGGAGTGACCGAGCTTTGTTTCACCAATCGCACCGGTCCTCCCGCCGTCCGGCAAATCATCAGGCAATCCACGATCGTTCCAAAGGCTGCGGAAGGCACGAATGCGATGTACCTTCCGTTGTCGGTGGAGACCGGCGGCGACTGGCCGTTAGTGCTGGTGCCGACGGCGGAGGGACTTCAGGTCTGGCAACATCACGACGGGTGGCGCGCGGCACAGGTCATCGACCAGGCCATCACTGCCGACCTGCGGCCGTCACTGGCCAATCCCGGGTATGCCATGTCGCTTGGATTCGACTTTAGCGTGGGCGACATCAATGGCGACGGACGGGATGAGCTGATCGTAAGCTGCAGTAATGGCCGGACCAACACCTATAGGATTTACGTTCAGCAGACCAATGGCCTGTTCGCCCTTGAACCGGCGTTGACGTACGAAGACAAGGTGGAACGGCACTCATGGCTTTGCTGGGCCGATCTCAACCGCGACGGCAAAGTGGATCTCATCAAGAGCGTCTGGCTGGCCGAACCTTCGTTTCTGCCCGGCAATCCTTCCGGCAAAGTGCTGGTGAGCGCTTATATGGCCGACGCGCACGGCAGAA
The DNA here is from genome assembly GCA_963713735.1 of uncultured bacterium. Taxonomy (GTDB): domain Bacteria; phylum Verrucomicrobiota; class Verrucomicrobiia; order Limisphaerales; family UBA8199; genus CAVQND01. The sequence continues at coordinate 44,369 of CAVQND010000026.1, read as the reverse complement.
TTCCGGCCGAACCGCAACAGGTCTTTCGCAAGAACGACTGGATGGCCGCGTTGCCGGTGGTGGACGTGGACGGCGATGGTTTTCCGGACCTGGTTTTGGGCTACAGTGTGCTGGACACCCGGGAGGGCGTGCGGAAGGAGATCACCGCCCAACAGCTCGATTACAGTCTCAGGTTTCACTTCTACCGGCCGGGGGCCGGCTTTCCCAAAGAGGCGGACTGTCAACGCAACGTGGTCATCCATCTGGATCGAGCCGAGTTGCTGCTGAGTTTGAGCCGGAGCCAATATTTCGAGCGCTACGTCAAGCTCGGCGGCGATTTCAACGGGGATGGCAAAACGGATTTGCTGGTGCGAGACCGCAGTGATGAGATCTCCGTTTACCCTTTTGTTTCGCGCGAGAAAGGGTTCAGCCTGGAACCGGATCGGCAATTCAGTTGCCCGAAACCGATTGACGAATGGCAGGCCACGGACCTGAACCACGATGGCGTCAGCGATCTGATCGTGACACTGGCGAACCAAAACGGCTATCGCATATTCATCAGCCAGAAATAGCGCATGTTTTTCCCGCCACAACCGCGAGCCAGTGCCGGCAGCTTGCTGCTTCCCCTCCAGCCACGGGCCTTCGGCGTGGGCGCCTCTATCCTGTGGATGTTCCTCGCGGTGAATGCGGGCGGGGCCGGGCCGGTGGAACTGTTACCCCAGGTGATCACACTCCCGGCCAATGCCGGGGAGCCGTTGTTTGTGGATATTGAAGGCAACGGCCACTGCAACCTGCTCGTGATTGATACGGTGGAGAAAAAGCTTCTGAACTATCACCAACGCCCGGGCGGCTTCACCAACTCACCCGACCAGGTCATTCCCCTGCCGCCACAAACCGCCTGGGTCGCTCCGTGCGACGTAGATGCACATCCCGACCTTGAGCTGCTGATGTCCACCGCCACCGGGCTGGTTTATTGCCGGCAGAACGCCGGCCTGTTCGAAGCGGAGCGCCACCCGCTCGTCGAGGTGCGCCAGGTCTTCGCCAGCTTCGATTTTCCGATCCTGACCCGGCTGGCCACGAACCAGGCCGGAATGAACGATTCAGTCCCGGTGATTTGTCCGGGGCAGGCGGTACTGTACCGTCGCAACAGTGCTTACGAATGGAGTCCCGGGCCGCCCATGACCCTCGCCGCGAAACAAACGACCTGGTCCGTTGACCGCGAGGAATGGATGGTGGGACCAAATCCCGCACACCGCTTGCGCGTGCGACAGTCTTTTCGGGCCAAACCGGTGCGGGAGCGGGACAAGGAGCCGGAGAATGAAGCCATCCGGAAGCTCATTGCCGACATGAAGAAAACCGCCGCGGCGAGTCCGCCGCAGCTAGAACGGGCGGACGTGGATGGTGATGGCCGGGAGGATTTGGTTCTGTGGCAGGTCAGCGGCAAGCTGGATTTCAAAACCGACATCTATATCTTCCTGCGCGGCGCCGACCAACAATTGCCGGAGCGGCCGACGCAGATTCTGCACTGTCGCGGGATACCTATTCCAATCGGTTCCACCAGAGGGTGGTCGCCCGTGCATGCTCTGAGCGGTGGTGGCGTTTGTGAACTGGTTCTGCTCGAACCGAAGCTCCCCTCTTCGAGCGGACTGTTGGAAACGGTGCTCTCGCACGGACTGGATTGGCCGCTCAGGATCCGGTCATTCCATCGCGGCGCCTTTTCCCCCAGCGCGGAGGCATCTGTGCCGGTGACGATCATTCTGGCGGATTGGGAAGACTTGGGGGCGTGGCCGATCGGCATTCAAGGAGACTTCAACGGCGATGGCCGCCCCGAGCTTTTGGTCAAACGCTCGCAGACCCAATGGAATATATTCTTCAGCACGACCGACGGGCGCTGGTTCGCGCCGCAGCCGGCAATGACTTTCAACGCGCCCGCGCGCGGCGATTATGAAATCCAGGACCTTAACGGCGACGGGCGGGCGGATATCATCTGGCACGAGCCGGAGGAACACCGGCTTTCCATTTTCATGTCGCCCTCCCCTCAGGCAAAGGGTAAAAGGCCATGATGGGATCTCCGCCAGCACTGGCTTTGGAGGAAGTGTCCAAGCGCTTTGGGCGCATCCCGGCGGTGGACGAGCTTTCCCTGGAGGTTGAACCCGGCCACCTGGCCGGGTTTCTCGGACCGAACGGAGCGGGCAAGAGCACCACGCTCTATATGATTCCCCGGCTGGTGCGGCCTACCAGCGGGCGCATCCGCATCTTCGGCGTGGATATCTGGAAAGATTACAAGCGGGCCATCCGCTCCGTGGGCATCACGGTCGAGTCGCCGGCTTTTTATGAGTACCTGTCCGGCCGGCAGAACCTTGAGCTGGCCGCCCGTTTGCTCGACAGCGTTTCTCCGCGTGAGATGGACGAAATCCTGGAACGGATCGGCCTGGCGGAGCGGCAGCATGATCGCGTGCGGGTTTATTCGACCGGCATGAAACAGCGCCTGGACATCGGCCGCGCGTTGTTGGGCCGGCCACGCTTCCTGGTCCTGGACGAGCCGACCAACGGGATGGATCCCGAAGGAACGCAAGAAATTCTCTCATTTTTGCGCGAGAAAGTCAGGACCGACGGGCTCACGATCTTTATCTCCAGCCATCTGATGTCCGAGATCGAGGAGTTTTGCGACACGGTCTTTGTCATCAATCGGGGGCACCTGGTTGTTTCCGGCAGCGTGAAGGAACTGTTGAAACCGCATGAGCGGATCGTGCGGGTCACGTTTCAGGGCCGGATTCCGGAGCGCGATTTCATTTCGCGCCACCCACAAATCCGGAAAGCGGAACCCGTGACCACGGATACCCTGGAGATAACGATGGCCCAGGACGATGCCGCGTGGTTGAACCAATGCCTGCACCAGGCGGGGTTCAGAGTTTCGGCGCTGGCGCCCAAACAAATGACGTTGAAGGAATTCTTCCTTTCCATTACCGGAGACGAACCCCATGTCTAGCCAACTCGTAACGCTACTGCGAAACGAGGTCGCGAAGGCAGCGCGCCGCAAGCTGCCTTACTTCGGCATTCTCGCTGTGGGACTGCTGTGTGTGATTGTTTATTTTTTCGCCGGCCAGCTCAGCAACGCGGCCACGGCGAACGGCTGGGGCTATGTCAGTTTTTCGATGCAACTGGTGTTCTCGGACATTGGCCCGATTTTTATCATCGTGTTCGCCGCCCTGTTGCTGGCGGAAGAAAGGAGCACCGGCACAATCCGCGCCGCGCTGGCCGCGCCGGTGCATCGTTGGGAGCTGTACCTGGCCAAGGCGGTTGCCGGATTGCTTTACATGCTCGTCCTCTCCGCCGCCGCTCTGCTGTTCTCCGTGGCGCTGGCCAAAATCCATTGCCACTTCGGCGCAGTGGGCGATTCCTTGGGAGTTGTCTATAGCGCGAAGCATGTCATGCAACAGTTCTTGTTGGGTTACGCGCTCAGTTGGATACCGCTGACTGCCCTCGTGATGTACGGCCTCTTGATCTCCACCATGGTTCGCAGTCCGGGGGCGGCAGTGGCGGTGGGCATCAGCACGCTGTTCCTGATCGATTTCACCAAGCCCCTGCTGGGCCTCGATCCGTATGTTTTCACCCGCTACATTAATTACTCCTGGCTGAACCTCCTGCAGCTCGCTCAGGGAATGGATTATCAGTGGTGTCCGGAAGTGTGGAGGATGCTCGCGTTGTCCGGAGCGTCCGCCGTCGTCATCTTCAGCGCCGGCCTAACCCTCTTTGTGAGACAAGACCTCAACCATTAGCATCTGGGAGCGTATGAAATGCAGTTTCGCTCGGTGGCGGGAGGCGAATGCCAGGCGATTTACCCCGCACAAAGGCCCCCCGCTCCCCCGGAATTCCCCGCGGCCTATCCCAATTCATGGCTGCGAGTGGAACGGCGGGGAGATCGGTTTTCGGCCTTTGCCTCCACGGATGGGAAGGCCTGGAAGTTGTATGCGGCGCAAACGTTGGCGCTTGCCGGCACGGTCCATGTTGGTCCCGCGCTCACCTCGCACGACCCGCAGGTTACGGCCAAGGCCAGTTTTCGCAACTACACCGATCAGCGGGCCCCCGCGCGCAATCGTTCGAGGGCGGCGCTGAGCAACTCGTCGCGGTGGGCGGCGAAGGCGCCGGGGTTGGGGTCGAACCGGATATGGGGTTGGAATCCTCTTTCGTCCAGCGGCGTGGCGTCGGGGAGGTAATCGATCCAGCGGGGCACGCTCACGGTCATGTCGAGCGGGAGTTGGACGATTTCGGGGTTGCCGCTCGACCCGCAGGTGTGGTCGCCCATGATGACCGCCTCCGGGTCGCCGCTCATCATGGCGACGAACGATTCGTTGCTGCTCATGCATTTCTGGCCGATGAGCACCACCACCGGGCGCTGGTAGCGCCACGGCCCGCGGGGCCCGACGCGGCGCTCGAACAGCGCCGTCAGGTTCGTATGGCTGGGGCCGTTGCGGAATTGGCTGTAGGCATAGACGAACTCCCTGGGAACGAAACGGCCGGCGACTTCGCGGGCCAGGTCTTCGCTCCCGCCGCCGTTAAGGCGCACGTCGAGGATGAGACCGCGCAGGTCACGGACCTCTTCGAGCACGGCATCGCAATCTCCCGGTATGGCCGGATCGCTCCAGCCGGAGATGGCGAGGTAACCGACGCCGTTGGTCGTGACCGCCCACTGGACGCTCCCTTTCCGGTTTAGGTCCCCGAGAATGGCGCGGTGGGCGGACGGATTCGAGTTGGCGGAACGCGGGCGATTGAACACCGGGACCTGCCTGCCCGCCACCGTGAGCCATACATGCAGGTCGCGCAACGGCTTTAACATCTCGGCGCAGACTCGGGCAAATTCCTCGGTGGTCTTGCACTGCAGGGCCTTGGGGCGGTAGTCGTCGCGCAGTTCTGCCCAGTCCACCTCGGGCCGGAGGGCGAACAGGGCATAGTCGCGGTCAAAGGCTTCCCAGAGTTGGTCGAACGCGCGCTCAGCCAGCTCCGGCGTCAGCGAAGGCGCCGCCTTTACTGGCCGGCCGGCGAAGGCGGGGATGTACTTGGCCGTCCGGGCCTGGGTATCCACTACGAAGAACCGGCGCGGCCCGCCTTTGGTGTCGACATCCACCGTCATGTCCTTGGGCTCGGGGATCATCGCCTGCCCGCCCGCGTGCCAACTCGAGGTGAACTTATGCTCGGCAATGCCGCGCACCCGGGCTTCCAGCCCCCGGTCCGCCTCAGCCGACACGGTGCCGGGCTGGAACAGGTGGTTGATCTCCCTCGGGTGAAACCGCAGCCAGACATGAGCGACGGGTTCCTCTTGACTCCTGGCCTGGCTAACCAGGCGCCCGCTTTCCCGCGGGATAACCACCGCCCAGACTGCGCCGTCGGTGCAGTGGCCGATGCCCAGGTTGGCGGGGCCGGTTTCAACCCGAAACTCACTGCCCACGCCCAGTGTGAACCCGGACAGGCGGAACAGGTCGGCCCCGGTGAAATCCCAGGACCGAGCGTGGTCCGGTTGGCTATCGCCCTCGGTCAGCTTGGTGGGATACCGCTCAAGCAGGTTGACGGATTGGCCCTGGGCGGTCAGCGCCGCCAAGAGGAGGAGGTGCGCCAAACGTTTCATTTGTTCACTTGGTCGTGAAGCTGATGCTCGACGGTTCGACTGGTTCGCCGGCAGCACTCCGGAAGTTGTGGAAGCTTGGCGCATTGATGCCGACGCGGTAGTGATGTCCCGGCTCGAGCTTCACCGGCAAGAGGCAGGTGCGTTTGTCCTGCCAACGGGCTCGTGCCCCTTCGGGCGAGGGCGGGAACTGCGGGCCACCGCCCGTCCAGGAAAACCCTCCGCCCATGTCCTGGTCGAACGTGACCGTGATTTCCGTGAGGCCGGCATCCACATCCGTGGCCCCGTCAGCCGGCGAGGTGGCGATAATCTTGGGTGTCGTCAGCGCGCCTGCCGCTCCTGCCGCCACACGGACGGGTTGCCTCTCAAACGCGCTGACGTACCGGGCCGTCTTGGCCTGGGTGTCCACCATGAAAAAACGGCGCGGACCGGCCTTCGTGTCCACGTCCACGGTCATGTCCTTAGGCTCGGGGATCATCGCGTTCATGCCGGCATGATAACTGGCCCTGAACTTGCCGCCGGCGACCGCGCGCATCTGACCCACGACGCTATTCTCCGGCGCGGGCGACACGGTGTTTGGCGGGAACAACTTGTTGATCTCTTTGGGATGAAACCGCAGCCAGATATGGGCGATGTCTTCGGGCGAACCGGCGCCCGGTCGTGTCAGCTTGCCGCCTTCGGCGGGGATGAGTATCGCCCAGACCGCGCCGTCGGCGCAATGGCCGATGCCCAGGTCGGCCGGGCCGGTTTCCACCTTCAACTGCTCGCCCACCTCGAGGCGGAAGCGCGAGACACGGAAAATGTCGTTCGGCGTGAATTGCCAGGGGCGCGCTTGGCCTGGCTCGAGCGCGCCCGCCGTGAGTGTGGTTGGGTAGCGCTGGAGCAGATCAACCGCCCTCGCCGGCAGGGCCAGAGTGGCGGCCAACGCGGCGAGGGCCGCGCCCAGCGTGATTGTTGGAGTGGATTTCGTTGCGTTTTTCATTTTTCGTTTTGTGGTTTTTAGGTTCATTTTTGCTCGTTCTATTGCCCCGAGTGGTCCGTCTGCGGCGGTCCAGCAGGGCCAAATTCAGCTTTCCGGGACCGACCCCTTCACTGGTCCTTGATGCTGGCGAGAAAGTCCTGGTCGGCTGCGGCCACGCTGTGTTCGAGTGTGGCCGGGTCGGTCCATTCCGGGTCGTCCAGCCAGGGGACCAGCTCCGGTTTGAAAGCCGGCTGGCCCTGACGGTCGTTCCACCATTTGCCCCACGCGCGCCAGTCCTTGCCGAAATTGACGCCGGTCAACCGGACCAACGAGATCTGGGCCCACCAACGGGTATTGGCGTTAAAGTGATAGAGGAGGTGGACGAGGTCGGGCACGACCTTCCGGTCGCCCAGGAGACCGAGGGCGCGGACGGCCATCCAGCGATCGCGGTTGTCCTTCTCGCGCCGATCGGCGGCAATGGCCTGCAATGGGGCGAGCGCCCTCGAGGAGCGCAAGGCGGCCAGTGAGGCGATGGCCCGGTAGTAGTCCTCGTTTGGCTCGCCTTTGAGCGTCTCGAGGAGGCTTGTTTCCAGGGCTGTCCGCCGCGCCTCCGGCCAATCGTCGAAGGAGCGCGCGTCAAAGAAGTGGCGAAAGGCGCGTTCCGTCCACTCGAGGACGAGGCGCTGCTCGGCATTCAGTTTCGAGGGGACCTCCGCGCTCAGGGCGCCGGGGGCTGCCCCGGCGGTTTCAAAGGTCAGCAGGTAAGGGGCGGCGGGCCGATTTTTTGTGTCCTGAAAGCCATGGAATTGCCCGCTGTTCAGCCAGGTGGCATAGAACCTGCCGGGCTGGAGCTTCACCGGCAGCACGCAGGTCCGCCCGTCGGACAGGTAGTGCGGCTCGCCGGTCGTCTCGGGAAAGGTGTTCTCGCCCCAGGTGCTCCAGGACCAACTCCGGTCGAGCATCTGTTTGCTAAAAGTGACCTGGAGTTCGGCCAGGGCCGGATCGACGCCGAGCGAGCCGGCCACCGGAACGGTTTTCACGACCACGGGCGGCGCAGATTCGAGGGACAGGTCCTCGCCCGGCGCCGGCCACGCGATGAAGCCGCCCAGGGCGAGCAAAAGACATCCTTGGTTTAGTGATAAACGACTCATAGCTTCGATCCTTCGGTTGATTTGGTTGCTGGTTCTTTCCGCGTTTCAAAGATGAGGAGATAGGGCAGCGCGGGCTGGCCGCGGCGATCCTGGAAGCCGTGAACGCTCTCGGTGTTGAGCCAGACGGCGTAGAGCTTGCCCGGCCTGAGTTTGACCGGGCAGACGCAGGTGCGGCCGTCATCCAGGTAGTGCGGCTGGCCGTTCGGCTCGGGGAAGTTTTCTTCGCCGCACTTGGTCCAGGACCAGGAGCCATCCTTCATCGGCGCGCTGAAGGTCACCTGCAGCTCGGCCAGGGCCGGGTCAACCGCGGCGGAGCCGGACTCGGGGATGGACTTGATGACGACGGGCGGCAGGGAGGCAGGTTTGGGAATGTCGGCGAGTTTATTGGACGCAGGCAGGATGCCTGCGGCACCCGTGGGCGGCAGGGGGGCGGGTTTGGGAATGCCGGCGAGGGAGGGCTGGAGCGCCTTCGCGGTTTGGCTGCGGGCCGGCAGGGTCTTGTGGCGGAACGACGGCATCTGGGAGATGGCCAGCAGGACCAGCAGCAGGACTGCCGCGGTGCCCGCCAGCGCAGCGCGGGCGCGCCCCGAGAGGCGGCCGGGGCGTGCCGCCGTTGCCGGCGCTTTCGTCCGGGCCGCGGTCGGGCTGCGGGCAATGGCCTCGACATCGCTCTTGACCTGGCTGGCCTGCTGGTAACGGCGCTCCGGCTCCTTCTTCGAGCGTGTGCAGGACCACCTCGTCCAGGCGCGCGTCCAATTCAACTTTGCGGGAAGGCGGGGCGAACCTGCCGAGCGGCAACTCGCCGGTGAGCATTTCGTAAAACACCACGCCCAGCGAATAGATGTCCGCGCGGTGATCCACCTCCTGAGGGTGCTCGACCTGCTCGGGGGCCATGTAGTGGGGGGTGCCCATCACGTCCCGCGCGCCGGTCAACCGCCGATCCTGCGGCTCGCGGCCGAGAATCTTGGCCAGCCCGAAGTCGGTAATCTTCACCCTGCCCTTTTTGTCGAGCAAGACGTTTTCCGGCTTGATGTCCCGGTGCACCACGCCTTCATCGTGCGCAAATTGGAGGGCCGCGCAGATTTGCGGGATGATCTCAAGGGCCTGGCGCGGGGTCAGGCGGGCGCTGCGTTCGACGCGGCGCAGGTCCGGCCCGTCCACGAATTCGAGGATGAGATAGTGCAGGCCATGGGTCTGGCCAAATTCATGGACCGCCACGATGTTGGGATGGTTCAGCCGCGCGAGGGTCCGGGCCTCGCGCGTGAAGCGCTCGGCAAAGCCGGGATCGCTGCTCTGCCGGGGCAGGATTTTCAGGGCCACCAACCGGTCCAGCCCGGGTTGCCGGGCCTTGTACACGGCGCCCATGCCGCCCTGGCCGAGCAGTTCGAGAATTTCAAGCTGCGGGAAATACTCGCTCAGCCTTGCGGGGTCGGGCAGCGCCGTGGGACTGTCAGGGGGCGGGACCGAGGCGTCACCGGGGGCCGTTTCGGGCGGCCGCGTCCCCATCGCCACTTTGAGCAGGCACCGGGGACAAAGACCCTCCGGGGCATCCTCGCCCAGTTGGGCGCCGCAGTCTTTGCATTTCCGGTTAATATCCATGCACGCCATGTATTCACCTGTAACAAGAAGCAACCGCGCGCAAAGGTTACATTTTAAATTCCCCCCGCCTCAGGACAGGGCCGCGAACAACGCGCGGATTTCCTCCTCGATCTGCTCGGGACCCGAGACGGTGTGGGCGATTTCCTCCCGCAGGAGTACGCGGTAGCGCTGGCGCAGCCGGTGGACGGCCACTTTCACTGCGCCCTCGCTCAGTCCCAGGCGCGCACCGATGCCCGAGTAAGGCAGCGAGGTCCGCTGGCCGGTGAGCGTAGATTTCAACTGGTCGAAGAATTCGGCCTTGCCATCCCGGACGTGCTCCTGGCGGAGCCGCGCCAGGACCTGCTCGAGGAGCGCCAGCGCCCAAGCACGGTCAAACAGGACATCGGCGGTTTGGCTGTCCATCGGTTCCACCGCCGACGACGTGCCGGCGACCGGACCGCCGAGGGGAACGAAGACGCGGCCGCCGCCGCGCTTCTTGGCGTTGGCCTTGTCCCATTCGTTGGCTAGGAAGTGTCTGAGGGCGGCGAGCAGAAACGTCCGGAACCGGCCCTTTGAAGGCCCCACGCCGCCGAGGCACTTTTTCGACAACAACTGCACGAAGAATCCCTGGGTCAGGTCCTGGGCGTTGTCGGGATTATGGCCGCCGCGGCAGATAAAGGCATAAATGGGGCGCCAATAGGCCCGGCACAACTGCTCGAGCGCGTCGCGAGCCTGGACGGAATCACTGCGGCTGGCGGCCAGCACAACGCTCCAGCGGGTCAGGGCGAAGCCGGCCGCTGCGGGCGGGGTCGAACTGCACTGGTGCGTCGAGGGCCTCATCAGCGCGAGCCTGCGCGAGACGGACGCCGAATGTCAAGCCAGCACGATTCTGTAGGAGCCGACGTAAGGAGGCTCTGATCGCAGTTCAGCAAATCAGAGAGTCCTTACGTCGTCTCCTAAAGCAGAGGGGGCGGTCCCGGCAAACCACCAGGGCAGGATGATCAGCGCCGCGAATACCAGGCCGCAAAGGAGATTGCACCGCCCTCGCTGCGGGAGGCCCGGGACCGGCGCCAGGGCTGCTCCGAGCAGCAGCCCGCCAAGAAAGCCGCCCAGGTGCGCCAGGACATCGGTTCCCGGGCTCAGGCCCAGGAGCACAAAGAGCATCACGCCGGCGAAGAGGCCGCTCACAATCAGCCTCGGCGTCATCGCGTCGCGCGCGCGCAAAGAGAAGGCCTGCGCGGCCAGCAGGCCAAGGCTCCCGAGCACCATCCCGGAAGCGCCGAGGCTGCGGTAGGGTCCCGGGGCCAAAAGCCAGGCGCCGAGGTTGCCGGCCACGCCGGCCAGATACGCCGCCAGCAGCCCGACCCCGGTGCCGTAGCGGCCCATCACCAGGCCCAACAGCACAAAGCCCAGTGTGGCATTGGTGGCCAGGTGCCCCGCGTCGGCGTGAAGCCAGACCGCAGTGAAGAGCCGCCACCATTGTCCCTGCGCTACCAGCGTGCTGACCATCATGCCGGCGGAGCGCAAGTCCGCGCGCCCCTCCCGCCAGAAGAACAGGAGGACCAGCAGCACCCAGGCAAGGCTGCCCCAATCGAAGAGATACCCCTGGCGCAAGACCGGCTGTTGCCAGGGCCAGCCCCGGTTTTCGAGCCGGTACTGCCGAATGGCGCGCAGCGCCTCTTCATAATCCTGGGCCGCCACTAGCAACCCCCAGGACTCCTCGGCCTCCGGTCCCTGGATCGTCGCCTCGATGCCCTGGCTCGCCAGCACCAACCCCCAATCCATCGCCTGGTGCCGGGAATGCGCGGCAATTCTGGCAGTTTCAGGTTCCATTGTCGAAACAGGCTCCTCTTAAGCTAATCGTTTCGGCGATTCTTTCCTACTTCTCTTTCCCGCCCTGGCGCGGAAAGCCGGGGAAGGAGCGGTCGCAGAATCGACCGCAAAGAACGCAAAGAACGCAAAGACTTGAGGGAAACAGGGCATTTCTCTGTGATCTCTGCGTTCTTTGCGGTTAATTCTGCGACCGGCTCTACGGTTTCTCGTGATTCGCGTCCGTTCGCGTCACCTGCCCCCGGCCCCCCTCGACGCTCGCCCCTCGACCCCCTGCCCACCCGACTGTGGACCGTGGACTGTGGACTCGTACCACAATCGTACACTACATCGTAATGACTTCTCCCCATCCGTTCCCTTAAACTCCACCCATGGAAGCAAACTCATTCACACCGCCAAACCAATCCGAGCCCCCCCTCGCCACCCCAGCCGCTCCCCCCGTTCGCCTTCAGCCTTCAGCCTTTAGCCTTTCCCCCTCCCCCCGCCCCTACCAGGCCGAAGCCCTCGCTGCCTTCACGAGCGCCCGCTTCCGCCTCTTCTGCCTCCTCTGGGAACGACAAAGCGGCAAATCCACCACCTTCGCCGACATGACCCTCTTCGACATGATGCAGCGCCCTTGGCGCACCTGCATCTATGCCTCCGCCTCCCTCCTCCTCGCCCAGGAACTCCCCATCAAACAATCCCACCGCCTCCATTTCTCCGCCCCCCAACTCATCCAGAAAGACTCCGCCGCCCTCCATCCGCCGCCCGCCGTTGCTCCTCACGCGCCGCCTCAGCCGGCCTCCTCTTCCACACCGCCGACGCCGCCAAAGACAAAATCCTCCCCCGCCTCGACCCCGACGCCTTTGCCCAACTCTTCCAAGCCCAAAAACTCGAATTCCGCGTTTACCACGACAAAACCTCCTACTCCCGCACCAAAATCATCGCCCCGAACCTCGCCACCGCCCGCTCCTGGACCGGCTCCGTCTTCCTCGACGAACTCGCCTTCATCCGCAACCTCAAACACCTCACCGTCGCCCAGGAACGCGGCCTCGCCCACTGCGCCTTCTTCGACATCGACTCCGACGCCGATTTCCTCGCCGCCCTCAACTGGCTCGCCGCCCACCTCGACCCCGCCGCCAAAACCGCCCTCGGCTTCGACCCCGCCACCACCACCAAAGGCTCCAGCAGCCCCAGCGCCCTCGCCCTCGCCGAATCCCACCCCCCGGACCTCCTCATCCGCGCCATCTTCGTCTGGAAAACCCGCGACCCCGACCTCGCCCGCGACCGCCTCCGCTCCGTCATCGCCACCATCGCCCGCCGCCCCTCCACCCTCGACACTCAACACCCGCCCTTCCCCCCTCGACACTCGCCCCCCGCCCCTCCGCCCTCCGGACTGTGGCCCGCGCCCCGTGCCTCCGTCATTCCTCCCATTCCTCCCATTACTCCCACCGGACCGTGCCCTGCAGACTCCGCACTCCGCACTCCGCGCTCCGCACTCCGTGCCCGCGCCTTGGCCGTTGACGCCACCAGCGAACGCTACTTCGCCGAAGACCTCCGCAAACAATTCGCCCCCCTCCTCCCCGTCCTCCTCGTCGTCGCCAGCGAATCCCTCCACCAACCCGGCCTCGACAAACCCACCAACTGGAAAGAATTCCTCGGCGACCAATACCTCGCCCTCCTCCACGACAACCGCCTCACCCTCCCCCCGGAAGACTACGTCCGCGCCGACCACCGCCTCGTCCTCAAAGACCGCGGCCGCTTCGTCTGCGAACCCGACTCCCTCGGCCGCCACGGCGACACCTTCGACGCCGCCAAACTCGCCCTCCACGCCCTCACCCACACCCCCGCCGGCCTCGCCTCCACCGCCGGCATTTACGTCGCCCGGCACGCCTTCCCCGTCCCCAATTTCACCCCCAGCCACCTCTAACCGCAACGCAACCCGCAATCCTAATCCTAATCCTGCTCTTAATCCTAATCCCCAGCCCCCTCTGAAATCCGCAATTTGCAGTTTCCAATTTTCAATTTTCAAGTTTCAATTTGCCCTCCACTCTCGCCCGCCACCTCCGCCCCTTTTGAATCCTAATCCCAATCCTAATCCTAATCCTAATCCTAATCTTAATCTTAATCCCGCCGCCCCCCGCCGCCTTCCCTGCCCGCAGTCTTCATCCTTCATACTTCATCCCTCAGCCTTTCCCCATCGCCCATCTGCCATCTGCCATCTGCCATCTGCCATCGGCTATTGGCTACTGCCTATTCGCCATTCCCGCTCCACGCTTTCCGCCGCCCCGCTCCACGCTCCGCACGCTCCCCACGCCCTCCGCCTTTCAGCCTTTAGCCCTCCGCCTTTAGCCTTTCCCCTCCGCCCCCCTTTCCCCGCCATCTGCCATCTGCCATCTGCCATCGGCTATTGGCTATCGCCTATTGATTCCTGTGCCGCCCTGGGTCACGCCCCCGCAACAGCCGTCCCCCTCTCCCATCCGATGGGAGAGGGGCAGGGGTGAGGCTCCGAACAACACCACCCGCCCGCAACCCCAACGCCCTCCACCCTCTGCACAATCTCCCAATGCCTTTCGGCCCTCCGTTCACCGCTACCCCTTGCCGATTGCCCATTGACGATTGGCTATCGCTCGCCAATGCCTTCCGGCCTTGCGGTCGCTCCCACACCAGGACATGCACATAACCCACGCCGAGCAGCACGTGTCACCAATGCCTTTCGGCCTTCCGGTCACTGCCACGGCACTTCTCCCGGAAAGTTGGAAGAGGGACAAGGTCACCAATGCCTTTCGGCCTTCCGGTCACTGCCACAACGCCAGGCTCAAGGCATCGAGCTTCCACGTCAAGTCACCAATGCCTTTCGGCCTTCCGGTCACTGCCACCCGGGTTCGAAGGCGCTCCCGGTGGGCAGATCAAGTCACCAATGCCTTTCGGCCTTCCGGTCACTGCCACATCGGGACGTGGTGGAGAAGATCAAGGGGAGCGTGGTCACCAATGCCTTTCGGCCTTCCGGTCACTGCCACCAGCAGGCGGTGCGGGGCCAGCAGCTTGCGCAGGGGTCACCAATGCCTTTCGGCCTTCCGGTCACTGCCACCACAGAGAAAACCATCTCCGCAGCGAGGGTTGTCAAGTCACCAATGCCTTTCGGCCTTCCGGTCACTGCCACCATCTTTGCCGAGGTGAAGCGACAGATTGTCGGCATCGTCACCAATGCCTTTCGGCCTTCCGGTCACTGCCACATCTCTTGGAGATAGAGATAGTATTTTTATCATAAAGTCACCAATGCCTTTCGGCCTTCCGGTCACTGCCACTCAAGACACGGCGGGAAAGACTCTTGGGTGGTGACGTCACCAATGCCTTTCGGCCTTCCGGTCACTGCCACGTGGCTGCCATATCCAGGGGAGCAGCATTTATTACGGTCACCAATGCCTTTCGGCCTTCCGGTCACTGCCACCTGGTGCCCGGTGGGTCAAGGTGGTGAATGCGACGCCGTCACCAATGCCTTTCGGCCTTCCGGTCACTGCCACCTCCTCCACTCGCGCCCCCAGCACCTTCCCTAGGCGTCACCAATGCCTTTCGGCCTTCCGGTCACTGCCACTTTCTGCGGCGGCACCAGACGACGAGGGCGCTTGGGTCACCAATGCCTTTCGGCCTTCCGGTCACTGCCACTTGGTGTGGGCGAGGGTTGAGTAGCCATTGACAGGTCACCAATGCCTTTCGGCCTTCCGGTCACTGCCACATGAGACGTGGATTCGTGAGAAGGCTACTGTCGAAGTCACCAATGCCTTTCGGCCTTCCGGTCACTGCCACAAGAGAGGAACTTACGTACATACAAATTTCGACAAGTCACCAATGCCTTTCGGCCTTCCGGTCACTGCCACTTCGAGCTAAACAGCGCCGCCCGGTGCGCTACGCGTCACCAATGCCTTTCGGCCTTCCGGTCACTGCCACCCATCCAGTGATGCAAAAACCGATGTTCGCATTTGAAGTCACCAATGCCTTTCGGCCTTCCGGTCACTGCCACGGCGACCACGGGGACGGGGCAGGTGGGGGCGCAGTGGTCACCAATGCCTTTCGGCCTTCCGGTCACTGCCACCCGGCGGATCAGCAGAAGTTGCAGAGCGCGTTGATGGTCACCAATGCCTTTCGGCCTTCCGGTCACTGCCACCTCAAAACCTCGGAACAAGCACTCTCCGCAATGGCTGTCACCAATGCCTTTCGGCCTTCCGGTCACTGCCACAGTAACCTCGAACCGGGTGCCCTGGCAAGCCCCTTGGCGCGCCACTTGCGAGCGCCGCCCCCAAAGACCGACAAGACCAAGCCATTTCGCCTGCCAACCCCGCCTAAGCCGTTGTGCCCCAACCATCGAGCGCGCCTGCGGAACCACACCGTCACCCCGGCGCTCGCGTCTGGACAACCCATGCGCTCGCCGTGACGGGGACGCCCCCAGCGGACCCACTCTCGCCCCCCAGCCAGTACCGACCAGCCTCATTCATTACCCTCCGGCGCCGACAAGAACCGGACATCGAGGATATGCGAGTCCTTTGGCGGGTTGGTTTGCACGTATTGCAGCACAACATCTTTATTCATCGTGAACGTCCCGGCCGCCGCGCTGGTCGGCTTCTGCCCGCCCGTGATGTCCACGCAGAGCTCACGGTCGCCCACCTGTTCCCGACCCAACTGCCGCCGAATCTCTTCGAGCGTTGAATGCACCGCCCCAAAGTCCTCGAAATCCACGGGCGCGGGCCATTGCTTGATCAGGTTGGCCGCCCCGCTCACGGTGGCCGCGCGTCCGGCAGCCCCGAGGTAGGGCGCCAGGAGCCGCGCCGCGGTCCCCAACTCGTGGCTCGAGCCAGGCTGTGTCGGCGTGTCCGCCGAACCCACCAGGTAAAGCCGATGCAACCCGCCGGCATGGGGCGCCAACCCGCGCAACAGCATCTCCCAATTCCAACCCAGCTTCTCACCAAGCGCCTTCGCATCCGCCAGCAAATCCTTCCGTCCCAGGGTCACGCTGCTTTTCCCGTCGCTGAGCGTCACCGGCCCCTCCTCGGGGATGCCACCGGAGCTGTCCGGCAAGAGCCGGGGCCTCTGCGTGGACACGAACAACACCAGGTAAGGCCGGGGACGTTTGGAACTCTCGATGCGGTAGCGGACACGAAGCTCCCTGAAAACATGGCGTTGCGCCCAGGCCCCCAGCGCCGCCAGCGGCGCCAGAACGCCCGAGACCGCCGTGAACCAGACCAGCGTTCCGCTCGGCCTCTGCCCTTCCAGCATCTTCTGAATGCACCCCTCCAACCCCGTCGCCACCCAGTGCAACGCCACACCGGCAGCCAGCACCAGGCACAAGCCGATGCCGAGCCTCCGGCTTCTCCCGAAGGTTCCGCCACATTTCCACCGGCAGCCGGCGCAGGTCCCGCCACACGTAGCCACGGTCCTCGGACTGCCAGTTCTATCAATGTATTCATAATCTCTGCTTTCTGCTTTCCCAATTCCCGCTTTATTCCGCCGGCGGACTGCAGTCCTTATCGATGCATCTACAATTTCTGCTTTCTGCTTTCCCAATTTCCGCTTTGTTTCGTCGCCCTGCCCGGAACGCCGGCTTCAGCCGGCAGCATTCCACCGGCGCATTCATAGCCCCCACGGGCTGCCGCTCTAAAGAGGATCATGGTTGAAAATCTCCAGCGGCTCGTGAATCCCTGCCGGAGCCGAGACATAGCTCAGCACATTGGCCCGGCCGTGCAGCAGGTGGGCGATGCGCAGGTAGAGCCAGATCGGACCGCGCCCGGTCAGGATGACCCGCGCCCCCGGTGCTACCTGGGCCAGCACCGCCTGCTCATACTTTGTTAAGTCGCCCAGCTTGGCCTGCCCCGTCGCGGAATAGAGCTTTTCCACGTCCAGGGTCACAGCCCCCTCGCTCATTTTCCTGCCCTTGCTTTTCATGTTCATCTACGTGCCTACCGACCGTTCTTCTATGCGTTCTCTGCGTTCTTTGCGGTTAAACCTGGTTTTCACGTTCATTTATGTGCCCGCCAACCGTCTTAACCCCGATCACCGCAAAACTCACGCCTTTGGACGTGCCAGCACGTCCGGAATCCCAACGGTGATGGCCTCGCTCCCAAGTTCCAGCGCCCAACGCCCGGCCTGCGGCAAATAGCCCGCCAGCCGCCCCTCGCCCTTCGCCCTTCCTGTCGCCGCCACATTTCTGCTTTCTGCTTTCCCAATGTCTGCTTTCGGCCTCCCGCCCGTCGCCCCTGCCCCTCCCCCCTCTGCCCGCCGCTCCCCCTTTAGCCTTCATCCTTCTGCCTTTAGCCTTTCCCCCCGCCCCCCATTCCCCGCCATCTGCCATCAGCCATCGGCTGTTGGCTATTGCCTATTCGCTATTCCCGCCCCACCCCCTTCGCCCTTCGCCCTTCGCCCTTCGACCCTCGACCCTTGCACCTCCGCCCCGTGGACCGAGGCTCCTCCGTTTCCTCCGTTTCCTCCCGTCAAACCTGCAGCCCGTGACCCCAAATCCGATTCGTCCGCTCCGTCCGCTCCGTCCGCCGCCGCCGCCTCCCGGCCTCTCAATCGCTCCAACGACATAGCTCACATAAGTCACATCCATCCCATCCCTGTCTCGATTGCCTTTCGGCGTCCACCGCGTTCCCGACCCGCGGTGACTCATTGGGCCACCGCCGCCGAATGGGAGCCTCCATTGCCTTTCGGCGTTCACCGCGCTCCCGACGTTAACCGGTGCGATGATGAAAGCAGAATGTGGACAGGTCTCCATTGCCTTTCGGCGTTCACCGCGTTCCCGACACAAAAAATGTTCTTTTTGAATAAAAAGAGAAGTCACTAAGTCTCCATTGCCTTTCGGCGTTCACCGCGTTCTCGACCGCGGGGCATTTAACCCCTTGAGTCACAACGGCGTCAACGGCCATTAGGCCAAACCACCGACAGGCCACGACCGCGTCCTCGGAGGCTGCTTCGCTGGGCCGCCTTTGGGGCGGAACGACTCTCGACTTGCTGGGGCTCAGCGTACGAGCCGCCATTCAGGGGCGCATCGTCATGACGCGGCCAACCTGGCCGCGTATGCATTCCAATCAACTCCCGGGGCAGTGCCAAGGGTCTGGAGTTTTTGCAGGAGCCGAAACAGGAAGAACACGAGCGAGTTGTCCCTGGGCGAAACGGTCGGCCTTCCATCGGCATTGAAGACATCGAAGGAGTGGTTGGCGAGGGCCAAGACACAGTCCAGCGCGCGCTCACCTGTGAGCGCAGCGTGGTTTTGGCGGAAAGCTTCGCCAACAAGGCCGTCCTGCCAATCCGCAACGGCTGCAACCAGGCCGGCCGTGATGCGGAATGGGTCCTTTGTGCGCGGACCCTCAACGGTCCCGAACGCGCCAGAGGTACGCTTGAGCCGGCGGACCGACGCGGCCTTGTCCCCAGCGTACTCGAGATAAGCCCTGTTGATCGTTGGCTTTACCTCCAAAACGGCATAGACCGCTTCGGCTGTCACGTACTTGTGGTCTTCCTGGTCCAACAGGGTTGGCGTGTACTGCGCATCATAAATGACGATATCAATTTGGTCGCTCGCGTGCCCCTGGCTGTCAATCACGAAAGCCGAATGAGCCGTGTACCTGCGCGGAAGGTAAGCGCGGAGGACCCTGATGAAGTGCTTTTCAGCCACGTTACCCCGTTTTGCGTCATGTGTGATGCTGACGGCGGCCTGGTTAAGCTGGGCTTCCAGCACCCTTTGCTGGCAAAGGAAGGATTCTTGCAGGAAGCGTTTGCCATCGGTTTCGGACAAGATTTTGGCCGGGGCGGCCATATTGATGCCTTGGTTTTTTCGGTTGGTCAGGGGCAAAGCTGAGGGACGGCGGCGAGCAGGAGGCGGCCGATCTCCTTGGTCTTGGCGAGTTGGTCGAGGCCCCTGCGGAGGTCGTCCGCGGTGTGTTCGCGCCCGTCCCAGATGGCGAGCAAGCGCAGGTGGCCGCCCACCTGGACGGCGCGGAGCTTGAGGGGTGAAGGTTCGCGCTCCTCAGCCGCGCCGAAGGGCCACCAGGGTTGGGTGACTTCCACCTCACGGGAGCCGCGGACGGCACGGGTCGCTGGGCCGTTGACGAAGTCCCCCGCGTCGAACCGGAGTTTGTGTTCGCTGGGGTACATATCGCCGATTAACGCGCAACGCAGTTTGGAGCCATCCAGCAGCGCCCTGGCGCGCGACAGGTAGGCGTCGGCCGTTGGCGGAGCGCCCTCAGGCGAGGGCGAGCCGGCGCCGCGGTTGGCCCGCTGCCCGACGGCGCCGAGGAGGAGCCAGGCGTCCAGAACGCGTTCGAGGCGTTGTTGCTCCTGGGGCTTGATCCCGTCCCGGCGCGGCAGGAGGGTCAATTCATAACGCGCGCCCGGGGCGATGGCCTTTTTCTTGCCGCCCTCCCGGCCCTTGTGCGGCATGAAATCGGTTTCGATGAGGGCGGGTGTTCCATTCAGACAATGGAGCCGGACGGCGACGCGGGAGCCGAGGTTGCCCTCCAGGCCGAGGTGGCGGTTTTCACTGGATGAGACGTAGCCGAAGAGGCGGTGTTCGGATTCTGATGTCGCTGAACAAGGCATCGTACCACCAGCGGAGTTGGCCCTTGACCGAGGGGCTACGCAGGTCCGGCCGGTTGTAGTGCTGGGACTGGTAGGCGCCGTGGGGGAAGCCGCAGGTCAGAAGCGTGAATTGGCGGGTGATCGGGTTCATGGCTCACGGGAGCTGGATGCCGAAGCTAGCGGCGACCGTCCGGATACCGGTGAGGCGCTCCTTCCATTTGTCGGATTTGCACCATTTCTTCCAGCGGCCGCGATGTTTGGTGGCAAGCAGGAAGCAGAAGGCGCGACGGTCTGGG
Organism: uncultured bacterium; assembly: GCA_963713735.1. Classification (GTDB taxonomy): domain Bacteria; phylum Verrucomicrobiota; class Verrucomicrobiia; order Limisphaerales; family UBA8199; genus CAVQND01. The sequence continues at coordinate 24,410 of CAVQND010000026.1, read as the reverse complement.
TCGGGCTTTTCCGCGAGCGCCTTGGCAAACTCGGCGAAACCGGTCTCCGTCAACTCGAGATCGAGCTGGAGGGCGCGGCGTTCGTGCGCGGGAAGCCCAGCCAGCCGGCTGGCCTCGGCCACCTTGCCCAGGGCGGCTGCTTCCTGCGCCAGGCGTTTTGTCTCCGCTTGGCGGGTCATCGTTTCCATGGCGGCGCGACGCCGGACTTCCGCCTGGGGGTCGATGGTGAACCAACCATAGCCCGCGCCCGTCTTTGCGCCGATGCCTTGGACGGTAAGCGCCGAGCGCAACCAGGCGCCGGCCTGGGCCAGTACCGGGGCCGCGTCAAAACCCTCCGGCGACCAGCAGGCGACGATAGCAAACCCGAAAGACGAGCCGGACTCGACCGCGGGAAAGAAAATCGGCCGTGGCTCCCGGCCGCGCGCGGCGGTTGCGCGGGGATGCGGGGTGAGCACCTCGGCCACGATCCCGGGGCTCTCGGTGGGGTATGCCGGGAGGAAAGAGAGCAGGCCCTTGAACGAATCAGATGCCGCGAGCGGCCTGGCCGCGTCCTGGACCAGCGCTTCGCTGCCGGCCGCCCAGACGAAGTCGCCGGCTTTCTTTTGTCCGCCGCGGATGTTGTCGCCGATGAATCCGAAGGCAAAGAGAGCGAGGCGAAGTTTACGCTGTTTTTCCGGCGGGTCCGCCGTGTTTCGGATATCCCATAAGGCGGTGTGACGGGTGACTCCCTTTACAGCGGAGCCGGGAATGAATGGCAGGCCAAAGCAACGATCGAGCGCCATGCCGGCGTTTTCCTGCACGCCGCCGGCCATATTGATGAGCAGGCGCCCGGCGAGGGTGCCCACGAAGGTGTGGCTCCGGCCCGGGTATGAGCGTTCGACCAGGGAGAGCAGATCGTTCGCGTTTTCGATCTGGCGCCCGGCCAGCTCGGCGTTGTCCACTCTTACAGCGGAGAGGACGCCGGCGACCTTCGCCCGGTACCCGGCCCCTTCTCTCACGCGGTCGCGCGCCCGTGGGCTGCCGGCCTTCTGCTGGGCCTCCTTCTGGTCCTCCGACAGCAGGATGCTTCCCGAGGAACAGGCACGCAGGACGTTGTATCGATTGGCATCGTTGAGGCGCACTTTGTGGCCCCAGGTCTTGGACAGAACCATCTTCTGGAAAAGCAGGGATCGGTTCTCCACCTTGCTGGCAAAGTTGCCGATGGCTTCGCGGGTGTCTCTGGCAAGCGGGATCATTCGTCTTCCTCCTCCATTTCGCCGGCCTCTTCAGCGCCACCGGAGATGAACCGCCGCGCGTAGGCGAGCCAGGCAAGGGTCTCATCGGTGGCGAGCTTGAGAGTCTGGCTGTCCCCGTCCGCGAGGTAATCGATCAATGATTTGGCGTCACTGACCCCGAGGGCAATATTGATCTCGGCGCTCGCGAGGTGGAGGGCGATTTCGTCGAAGATGGCCCGGTGCCCCTTCCTGCGCGGCTCCATTTCGCCGGTTCGCTTGTCCTTCTTTTCCTCGATGGCAAAGGCGATGGCCGCCAGGAGGCCGTTGGCCATCACCATAGCGGGGATTTTGCGGATGGCGTCGCCGCCTTCTTTTCCGGAAACCTTGAGCTTCTTCTGCTCGACCTTCTGCCTGAAGTCCAGGGCGTGCCTGGCGCGCACCTGTTCACGATTATGCAACTGCATTGTTTGGTTCCTCCGGTTGTGTGTTGGCAAGCCTCACAGAGCAGAAACCCCGTCCGGTAGTGGAATTACCTCCGAACTGGAGCACACGATGACGTTCCAACAGGCCCGCCAACTCGCCGGCGGAGTCGGTTTGGTAATACCCCTTCTCCGAATTGGCGAGGCGCTTGATGATCTGAACTGGCGCGAAAAACAGGGTCTCGGCCGGAACGGATTCCAAATCGAACAGCGCGCCTTTGGCTACGGCACCCGTCCTCGGGTCGATTCTCACATGCTGGCTAATCTCGGTGGTCGTCGCCACGAAGTGCGAGAAGTCGCCGTCGGAGAGCAGGACTAGGCGCCCGGCGGCCTCCTTCCAGACAGGATCGGCGATCAAGCCGCCGAGCGCCCGCTCCCACCCGAGTGGGAAGGCGTCGACCAGGCTGAAGGCGTATTCCTCGAGGACGACTTTTTTCTTTTCGGCAAAGGTCACCTTGCTCCCGGCGAGGCAGGTCTGGTCTTCCGGGTGCGGCAGTTCGGGGAGTTCCGGGGGTCCTTTCTCGCGGGCGAATCGTTGCAGCACCAGGGGACAGGTGATGAAGCCGAAGGCGCCCTTGGCGGAGCGAACTGGGAAGGCCAGGGGGCGGGCTTCGCCAAAAACCAGTTCACCGGAGCGGGCTTCTTTGTCGGCGTTCTCCCCGACCAGTTCCGGGCCGAACATGTCCTTAATCTTTGCTTTGTCCAAGCCGTCGAGGCTCTCGGCGGTGCAGCGCAGGACGCCCTTGATGGAACTGCCCGGGATGATGGGATGGCGGGTATGCCGCTCCCGTTGGACGGGCAAGTCGATGGCCCCGACGCTGGAACCTGCCCCGAGGTGCAGGGGGGTGCGCGTGAAAAGGTAGAGTATTCGTGAGTCGTTCATGGTGGGCTTGTTCGTTATTTCAGTTCCGGAGCTTTGGCGGGCTTTCTGACGAGCCCCTCATTAATGGTTTCGGATTTGGGGAAGAACTCCCAGGTGGCGCAAACGCCGAGGCCGAAGCCCTTCTCGCCCATTACGCTGGAGCGGCGATGGATGACCCGGCTGACGCCCTGGGTTCGAGGGCCGTGCCAGGAGAGGAGTTCCCACAAGGCTCGGGCGCCCTCATGGGTGTGGCACTCGAAATAATAGACTGCACCGGCGGGGACGGCGAGGAGCGTCTCGCGGGGACCGCGGCGACGGCGGTCGGCGTCCGGGACATGAATGGCCTCCGTCCAGCCGGTAACGGGGACCGGTTTGGGGATGCATGCAGCCACGAGGCGGCATTGCTGAAGGAGGTCATGGAGCTCGGAACGACGCCTTGCCTGTCGCGGTTTGCCGTTCGTGGGGGCGGTGTCCGTGAGGGCGAGAAGCACCGCGCCATCGGCCGAGCGCACCCAGGTGGGCAGCCAGCCGCCCGGATGGTCCTGGGGCGGGAGGGCCGGGAAAATCGCCGGGCTGAGCAGCACCCACTTGAGGCGTTTGGCTCCGGGCTGGAGCGGGCGGGAGACGGGCAGGAGGGCAGCGAGGTCCTCCGTGTTCGTCCGCTCGACCCGGCAGGGGCGCTGCTGGCCGCCTGCCAGCAGGATGGAGGCTGGCGCGTCCGGCGGGAAGAGGTCGTCCATGCCTTCAGCAGCCCCCTCTTTCGGCAGCGTGGCCCAGAGGCCCATCCGGACCTCGTCGCGCAGGCGGAGGTATTGGGCGGAGTAAATGTGCTCGCCGTCCTGCGTCTCGGTGGCGGAGTCAATGGCGATGCCCGTGGTCCACTCGCCGGTAAAAAGGTCCTCGTCCTTGAAGAGCTCCCCTTCGCGCCGCTGCTCATAGCCGGCGAGATAGGCCTCGATGGCGGCCTTGGACCACCAGGGAGACACAGGCTTCTTCGAGCCGACGGAGGCAGATCCGAGCGCGTACCGGAGGAGAGGCGGCAGATCCGATTCTCCTTTGTGGGCTGCAATTGGCACGAGAGCCGCCATCGGGCTGGAACGTCCCCGGGGGCGGAGAAAAGCCATCGGCCGTTGCGCGCTGGAAACGGTCCGGCCGTGGTCAGCGTCTGGAAAAAAACGCCCCCGCTGGTAAGCGCGATTCGCCGGCCCTTTCGTTTGCGGTAGAAACTGTGCGAGGTGAACCCGTGCTCTTGCTTGGCGGCGGCATCCGGGAAGCAACGCCAAAGAGCGGCGTGGATGGCGTCGAAGAAGATCGCCGGATGGGGCCAGCGAGCGCCGTGCCCGCCGCCAGGAGACTGCGACTCCATAGGGCGGGCGTCGCGGAAGAAGAAGAGGTCCAGGGGCCGGATGCTGAGTACAGGCATAGCTTATTCTCCTTGCCGGGCGATGAAGGCTTCGACAGCGAAGAGATGGTAGAAATCACGGAGCGGGGCGCCGCGGTCCAGGAGTTCTTCGAGGCAGGCGCGGCAGAGATCCCGCAGTCCTTCTTGCTGGTCCGGCGGCAGGTTCTCGCAGTGTTGCTGAACAGCCCAGCGGACCTCGCACTCGGCGATGTCGACGAGCTCGCGTGTCAAAGGCTCGGGCTTCGACGGATCAATCAGACCATCAGGCTCTTGATAAGTCTGGTAGGGCGAGAGCAACTCAGCCAAGCGGTGAGGAAACTTGCCGCTGATGGGCGGCTGATAAGCCGGCTCGGCGCGCTTTGGGCGAAACCGGTTGTCAGCCTGCATGAATTGGAGAAGCTGCAGGGCGGCGGAAGGGTTGTTTTGCTTGTGGCTGAACGGACAACCCCACTCGATGGTTTCGCCGCTGCGCTTGAAAAGGGTGACCGCCAGCGCATTTCGGCCGAGCACATTTTTCGCGCGGTCCTTCGCGCCGCGCGCGGCCTCGACCATGTCCTGAAGCGGTTGCTTGATGTGGCCCATGGCGATGCCGGCTGAGTAGGTGAACTCAGCGCCATCGCGGTGGGGCATGCAACTCCGGTAGGCATCACGCAGTGCCAGCGCGCACTGAACCGCCTGGTCGGCAGGGAGGACTCCAAGGAGGTCGTCGCCGCCGGCGTAGATCACCTTGCCCTGGAAGCGGCCCTCCTGGTCTGATCCCATTTTCCGCGGGTCTTCGACAAGCCTCCGGGTGTTCTGGATGGCAAAGTCGCCTACCTTCCCGCTCATGAGTTGGTGGAAGTCCAGAGTCAGGGGGAAGAGGCGTCCTCGCGAATCCTCTCCCGAGAGCCACAGGCCAACTCTGTCCCCGTCTCCGGCCAGGACGGCGTAGTAGGCGGAAGGCGCGCCAAGTTTCTCATCACGGATGAATTGCTGTACCGCGGCCAGGCCGGTGGACGCTGCTTTGGTCCACTCCGGTTCCGTGGCGGCCTGGCTGAGAGTTTCCTGTTCACGCCAGAAGCTCTCGCGAAAAATGCCCCAATCAACGCGGCCCAGCCAATCAAGGGGTTCCTCCCCGTGAAACTCCCTGCGCTTGGGCAGGTTGAGGGGCAGGTATCGATCAATCTCCTCGACAACCTCCCAGAACCGGCTAAACGCCGCGTCGGCAAATACGTTGCCATGGTGGCGGCTCCAGACTTCCCTGGCCCAGGGAAAGGTTGCTATCCCCGGGACGGAGGGGATGTCGAAATAGCTGCCCCGTGCCCCCTCACCCTCGATGCGCTGCTTGTCCAACCCCATTCCGCCCCCTCCCAGGTCCATCTCGAGATAGGCCTTGTGCCAGACTCGCTTCACGAGGTTGACAGCACCAAGAGGATCGTCGTGCCGGAAGATGTGGTTCAGCGCCAGTCCTTTTCCGGCTTGGCCGCGCGGAATCTGTTTGAGCCAGACCCGGTCGGCGATGGCCTCCTCCTTGCCGCTCAGGCTATCCTTTTCCAGCCCAGGTTGGCCCTGCCACGCGGCAAAGTCACGGGTTTGGCGGCGGGCGTCCAAGCGATGGGAAGCCAGGTGATAGCGGACGAACCAATCCCCCGGCGGTACCGAAGGGTTCGCGCGGCTCCAGCGCTCGCCCACGGCGCTAGCCGCGAAAAGCTCCCGCTCTGCCTCTTCGGTGAGCGGTTCGCCGGGCCATAGCAGCCAAGCGGTTTGCCAAAAGGATGCCAACTGCGCGTGCCAAAGGTTGGCCTTATCGGCGAGGTGAACTTTCCGTCTCCCGGCTGGGATTTCTCCCTCGGCATTGGCAAGGAACTGCCGACAAGCATCGCAAATCCTTCGCCATTCGCTCGCGGCGGGCCTATCGGCTTCACCGTATTTGAAGACCCTGTTGACAACCGCCTTGGCGTCCTCCGCATTGAAGCCGTCCGGGACACAAGCGAGCAATTGATTGGGAACGGTGGGTAGAGTGGCCGCCTTGGCGAAAGTGGCTGGATTTATCGGGGGGGCCGTTCGCCAGCCCGGCTCGGTAATCCAATCGAGCATCGGACTGCGACCGTTCGTGAGCTCTGGGAAGACGATCCTCGCCGGAGGCAGAGAGCGCTCGGCGAGTCTTTGTTCGAGGGCGTCGATGACGCAGCCAGCCAGCCACGACAGCAAATAGCTCCCGCTCCACAAATCGCGAGTGCTGCGGGCCTGGGCGATGAATTCCTGCACCGGGCCAACTTGGAATTTGAGGAGAGCTTGGTTCACATCTGTTTCACCTACTGCCTGCGCGCAGCGGAAGGAGAATTCGAATCAGGCGAGCCAAGAAAAAGCCCTCCGCTGGGCGTGAACGGTCTCCCTCCGTGGTTTAACGGATTGGCCAACAGACCCAGTGCCGCGCTTGTTTCCATCGCAAGCACCTTGCGCCCGATCGCTGCTGAAAACAAAGAAATGGACGTCTGCGGACGTTCAGCAGCCGGACAGTTCCTCTAACGCGACCCATTATGTCACTCCGGAAGCCCAAGGCAAGCCTTTTCTGGGTTCACCGGCCGTTGCGCCCTCCTCCTGACACCTCCGTCCCCCCGTCCAACAACCACCCCAGAGACCGCACCCCGCTCCTCGCCCCACTTTACTGCCCCCCATCCCTCCGCTATACCTTTCCACACCAAGTGCACACATGAGCACCAAGCGCACCAGCCAACTCTCGTCTCGCGTCCCGAGCCGCCCCCAAATCACCATCGACGGCCACCCCTCGACCATCTGGCGCCACCTCCTCCGCCAGCGCCCAACCGGCCTCCAGCCCCGCCAATTTCCCACCCAACCCGCCACCCGTAGCCAACCGCTCTCACGCTCTGACGCTCTCACGCTCCACGCCCACGTCCCCCGCCGCCTCGGCCCCTCCGGCATCGCCCTCGTGCCCGCCGGCCTGCAGCATGGCCTCGAACTCTGGACCGAAACCGAGAAATTCGAGATCTGGCCTGCTCAACCCGTCGCCCTCGAAACTATCGCCGCCCTCGACACCAAAACCAATTCCCTCACCACCACCGCAAACGCCACCGTCCCCGCCAAAATCTCACGCCAGCCCCTCTCCGACCCCCAATACGCCCTCGTCCAGCAAGACCGCCTCATCGCCGCCACTCGCCCCCCCTCGACCCTCGACACTCGACACTCTCAGTCCCTCGCCCCTCTCCCCCGGCTGTGGACTGTGGACCGCGGACTGTGGACCCCGCGTCCTGCCCGGTCTGCGGCCTAATCCACGACTCCCAATTCACCTCCATCCTCATCCCTGGCCCAGAACCCGAACCCATCACCCTCTCTGGCGTCCTGCCCGACATCGTCGCCTGCGTCCACAAGGCCCTTGCCCAAGGCCACCCCCGCCTCAGCACCAAAGACGAAACCCTGCTAAGAATCTGCGGCGGCTATCACAGCCCCAGCAAAGCCTTCCACGACCTCCGCCAAAGCCCCGCCTACCGCGCCCTCTTCGACACCTCCCGCCGCGGCTTCCTCTCCCTCCGCCGCTTTCAATCCTAATCCTAATCCTAATCTTAATCCTAATCCCGGCACCTTTCAGCCCCTCGCCCCCTCTGAGATTTGCAATTTGCAATTTGCAATTTTCAATTCTCAATCTGCCCCGTTTCCGCCAGATGAGCCTCCGCGTTCTTTGCGCTCTCTGCGGTTAAACAAAACGTTCCCACCTCTCGCCCCGAAACCCCCGACGCAGCCCTTCCCCCCGTGGAATTCCTAATCTGCAATCCGCACATTTTGCGGCTTTTGCGCCTTTTCGCGGCTGTTGTCTCGCCTTCCCTCCAATTTTCAATTTTCAATTTTCAATTTTCAATCTGCCCCGTTTCGGCCAGATGAGCCTCTGCGTTCTTTGCGCTCTCTGCGGTTAAAAAAACGTTCCAACCTCTCGCCCCCAAACCCCCGGCGCACCCCTCGCCACCGTGGAATTCCTAATTTGCAATCCGCACATTTTGCGGCTTTTGTGCCTTTTCGCGGCTGTTGTCTCGCCTTCCCTCCAATTTTCAATTTGCAATTCTCAATTTTCAATCTGCCCCGTTTCGGCCAGATGAGCCTCTGCGTTCTTTGCGCTCTCTGCGGTTAAAAAAAAGCGTTCCAACCTCTCGCCCCAAAACCCGCGACGGACTCCTCGCCTCCGACGTTGGATTTCGCATTTTCGGACTCCCTTCGCTCTTCGCCCCTCCCCGCCCGCCCCCTCCTCCGCTTCCTCCGTTTCCTCCTGTAAAACCCGTGGACTGTGGACCGTGAACTCGTACAAAATCGTACACTACCTCGTAATGACTTTCCCCCCTCCCTTCCCTTAAACTCCACCCATGGACGCAAACCTACCTGCATCGCCACTTCGAGCCCGAGTCCCCCCTCGGCACCCCAGCGGCTCCGCCCTTTAGCCTTCAGCCTTCAGCCTTTAGCCCTTCCGCCCCGCCCCTCGCCCCTCGGCCGTCATCCCGCACCGGCAAAATCGCCCGCCTGCCCCGCCACATCCGCGACCAGCTAAACCAGCGCCTCGATGACGGCCAGGAAGCCAAACACCTCGCCCCCTGGCTCAACTCCCTGCCCGAAGTTCAGGCCGTCCTCGCCGCCCACTTCAGTGGCCAGCCCATCAACGAAATGAACCTCACCAATTGGAAACAGGGCGGTTTCCTCGACTGGCTAAACCTCAACCAAAAGCGCGACTGGCTAAACCAACCGGCCGAAGACGCCGCCGACCTCCAATCCACCGCCGGCAATCCCCTCGCCGAAAAACTCGCCTGCGTCCTTGCCGCCGACCTCGCCTTTACCGCCCGCACCCTCCTCGACAGCGCCACCGACCCCCAGGACCGCTGGCAGCGCCTGCGCCAACTCCTCCCGGAACTGGCCCGCCTCCGCCACGGCGACCACCGCTCCCAACTCCTCGAATTGTCCCGTCGCCGCTCCAACCGCCTCGAAGCCGAGGCCCAGGCCAGCCAAGCCGAATCCCGCCAACGCGCCCGCATCACCAGCCGGGCCCAGGACCAACTCATCTCCGATCTGCGCGCTTCCCCCGATCCCTCCCTCAAAGCCATGGCCGCCGAGCTCGCGGAAAACCTCCTCCCCGCCCAGGACGCCCCCACCCCCCCTCCGACCCGTGACCCTCGCCCGCCCGCCATAGCTCCGGCGCAGGCGGGACACCCGCCCCTAGCCTCAAACGGGTACAGGCCCAATCAAGCGTAATAAAGCCTAATAAAGCCTAATCAACCCACTCCAAGTGAAAAATAAAAAACTCGCCCCCACTGCCCGCGGCGCCAGCCTTTGTCCGGTTTCGCCCCTCGACCCACAACCTCGCGTTGTCCTCGTAAAAATGCAGCCATTTTGGCTGCATTTTTGGCGGATTGCCTCGGCCGAAAGGCACAAATTGAAAACATCGAATCCGACCTGTGTCTATGCGGGTACGCATGCACCCCACCTTCAGTTGCAGGTACACTCGGCACGCGAGCCGAGAACGCAAAATTGCCGCGCAACCTTGACAAAATATGTTAAGCAAATGCCAAAGCCGGTGAAGTCGCCGGCCTCGGTTCACCGCACACTGCTGGGGATGCATGAGCGGCTGGGAAAAAAGCGGCTTTTGCGACGGATTGTTTCTGTTAAACTGGAGCCTGGAACTGATAGTGTTGACCTTGGGCTTTGATTCAGGTGCGAACTTAAAAACTTAACTGACTTTATTTCATGCAGACCACAACGACCATTCCTTCCACTCCCCGCGCCGAACCGGCGCACGACATTCTGCGCCAGGTGCGCCGCCGGCCGCTGGATTCGATCCTTTCACCCAAAGTTGTTGCCGTCATCGGGGCAACGGAGAACAAAGGCAGCGTCGGCCGGACGGTGTTTCAAAACATGGGCCGCGGCGGATTCGGCGGCACGGTGTATCCTGTCAACCCCAAGCGGGCGAGTGTCCTGTGCGTCAAGGCCTACCCGGCCATCAGCCAGGTGCCCGAGAAGGTGGACCTGGCGGTCATCACCACCCCGGCGGTGACGGCGCCGGGCCTCATCCGGGAGTGCGCGGACGCGGGCGTGCCGGCGGCGATCATCATTTCCGCCGGCTTCAAGGAGACCGGCCCGGCGGGCGTGGAACTCGAGCAGAAGGTCATGGAGGAGGCCCGGCGAGGCAAAATGCGGGTAATTGGCCCGAACTGCCTGGGCGTGATGGTCCCGAGCAACGGGCTCAACGCGACGTTTGCCCCGAACATCGCCCTGCCCGGCAGCCTGGGCTTCATCAGCCAAAGCGGCGCCCTCTGCACGGCCATTCTGGACTGGTCCTTGCGGGAAAAGGTCGGCTTCAGCTCGTTCGTGTCTATCGGCTCGATGCTGGATGTTAACTGGGGCGACCTTATCTATTACCTGGGCGACGACCCGAATACCAAGAGCATCATCCTTTACATGGAATCCATCGGCGACGCCCGCGCGTTCCTTTCGGCCGCCCGCGAGGTCGCCCTGACCAAGCCCATCATCGTCATCAAGGTCGGCCGGACCGAGGCGGCCGCCAAGGCCGCCGCCTCTCATACCGGCGCGCTGACCGGCAGCGATGAAGTCTTCCAGGCGGCCTTCCGCCGTGTGGGCGTCCTGCGGGTCGAGACCATCGCCGAACTGTTCCACATGGCCGAGGTCCTGGCCAAGCAACCCCGCCCGGCCGGCCCGCGCCTGACCATTCTCACCAACGCCGGCGGTCCTGGCGTGCTGGCCACGGACATGCTCATCAGCAGCGGCGGGCGCCTGGCCGAGCTGTCGGCCCACACGATGGAGGAGTTCAACAAACTGCTGCCCCCGGCCTGGAGCCATAATAATCCGATTGACATCCTGGGGGACGGGGGGCCTGACCGTTACGCCAAGGCGGTGCAAATCGCCGCCGCCGATGCGGGCAGCGACGGCATGCTGGTCATCCTGACCCCTCAGGCCATGACCGATCCGACCGGCACGGCCCAGCAGTTGAAGCCTTATGCCAAGATTCCGGGCAAGCCTCTGCTGGCGTGCTGGATGGGCGGCAGGGAAGTCGAGCCGGGCGAAGATATCCTCAATGAAGCGGGCATCCCGACCTTCAAGTATCCGGACACGGCGGCGCGCGCCTTCCAGTATATGTATCGGTACACCTACAACCTGCGGTCGCTCTACGAGACCCCCGCGCTGGTTGCCGATGAGAGCGCCGACGCCGCCAGCCGCGCCAAGGCCGGGGTCCTCATCCAGAATGTGCGCAAACAGGGCCGAACCATCCTCACCGAGTTCGAGTCCAAACAACTCCTGAGCGCCTACGGCATTCCCACCGTGGACACCCGCGTGGCCAGGGCCGAGGAGGAGGCCGTCAAACTGGCCGACGACATCGGTTACCCGATTGTCCTCAAACTCTATTCGGAAACGATCACGCACAAGACCGACGTTGGCGGAGTCCAGCTCAACCTCCGCAATGCCGCGGCGGTGCGCCGCGCCTGGAACGCCATCGCCGCGTCGGTCGAAAAACGCGTCGGCAAAGAGCATTTTCTCGGCGTCACCGTCCAGCCGATGATCGACCTCAACGGCTACGAACTGATCATCGGCAGCAGCCCGGACCCCCAATTCGGCCCCGTTCTCCTGTTCGGGACCGGCGGCCAGTTGGTGGAGGTTTTCAAAGATCGTTCCCTGGGCCTGCCGCCGCTCAATGCCACCCTGGCCCGGCGGATGATGGAACAAACGCTCATCTACCATGCCCTCAAGGGTGTCCGTGGCCGCAAGCCTGTCAACCTCGCCGCCCTGGAGGAACTGCTCGTCCGCTTCAGCCAACTGGTCGTCGAGCAACCCTGGATAGCGGAGATCGACATCAACCCGCTGCTGGCTTCCTCCGAACGCCTCATCGCCTTGGACGCCCGCGTGGTCCTTCATGGCAAGGAGATGACCGAGGACAAACTGCCGGCTCCTGCCATCCGCCCCTACCCGACCCAATATGTCGGCCCCTGGACCTTGACAGGCGGAGCCCAGGTGATCATCCGGCCTATCCGCCCCGAGGACGAGCCGGTCATGGTCAAATTCCATGAAACCCTCTCCGAAGAAAGCGTCTATTACCGCTACTTCACCCAGCTCAAGCTCGACCAGCGCATCGCCCACGAGCGCCTGACCCGGATGTGCTTCAACGACTACGACCGGGAAATCCCGCTCGTCGCCGAGCACAAAGACCCCAAGACCGGCAAGTTCGAGATTCTGGGCGTAGGCCGGCTCAGCAAGCTGCGCGGCCTTAACGAGGCTGAGTTCGCCCTCATCATCAGCGACCGCTGGCAGCGCCAGGGTCTGGGGACCGAACTGCTCAAGCGCCTGGTCCAAATCGGACGCCAGGAGGGACTCGAACGCATCCGCGCCACCATGCTCAAGGAGAACCACGCCATGCAGCATGTCGCCAAACGTGTCGGCTTCACGCTCAACCGCGACGCGGCCGACGCGGACTTCAGCGCCGAAATCTCGCTTTAACCCGAACCTGCAATCCAGTAACGTTCCACCTATTATGTCCGCCAAGTCTGCAACCGTCTCCGAACCTCACTCCACTCCGGCGTCCAACGGCGTCGAGTTCAAAACACTGGATGGCAACGAAGCCGTCGCCTATGTAGCCTATCGGTGCAATGAAGTGATGGGGATCTATCCGATTACGCCCTCCTCCAACATGGGTGAGTGGTGCGATCAGTGGGCCTCCGAAGGCGTGCGCAACCTCTGGGGGACCATCCCGCAGGTCGTCGAGATGCAAAGCGAAGGCGGCGCCGCCGGGGCCGTCCACGGGGCGCTCCAGACCGGGGCGTTGACCTGCACCTTCACGGCGTCCCAGGGCCTCCTGCTCAAGATCCCGAACATGTTCAAGATCGCCGGCGAACTCACCCCAGCCGTCTTCCACATCTCGGCCCGGACGCTGGCGACGCACTCGCTATCGATCTTTGGCGACCATAGCGACGTCATGAGCGCGCGCGCGACCGGCTTCGCGATGCTCAGCTCCGCCAGCGTGCAGGAGGCCATGGACTTCGCCCTCATCGCGCAGGCGGCCACCCTCGAATCCCGCATTCCCTTCCTCCACTTCTTCGATGGCTTCCGCACCTCCCACGAGGTCTCGAAGATTGCCATGGTCAGCGAAGAGACGATGCGCCGGATGATCAACGAGGAGTGCGTCATCGCCCACCGGCAGCGCGCGATGAATCCCGACCGGCCGGTCCTGCGCGGGACCGCCCAGAACCCCGACGTTTTCTTCCAGGCCCGGGAGTCGTGCAACCCGTTCTATGCCAAGTGCCCCGGCATCGTCGAGCAGGTCATGAATCGCTTTGCCGCCCTGACCGGCCGCCAATACAAGCCCTTCGAGTATGTGGGCCATCCCGACGCCCGGCACGTGCTCATCCTGATGGGCTCGGGCTGCGAAACCGCTCACGAGACGGTCGAGTACCTCAACGAGCGCGGCGCCAGCCTCGGCCTGCTCAAGGTCCGCCTCTTTCGCCCGTTCGAGCCTCGCCGCCTCATCGAGGCCCTGCCGGCCGGCGTCAAGGCGGTCGCCGTCCTGGACCGCACCAAGGAACCGGGCGCGCAGGGCGAACCCCTTTACCTGGACGTGGTCGCGGGGCTCAACGAGGGCCTCGCCTCCGGCTGGGGCCGCCTCCGCTCGATGCCCAGGGTCCTGTGCGGACGCTACGGCCTCTCCTCCAAGGAGTTCACCCCGGCCATGGTCAAGGCGGTGTTCGACAACCTCGCCGCCCCCACCCCCAAGAACCACTTCACGGTCGGCATCGAGGACGACGTCACCCAGGCCAGCCTGGTGTGCGACCCCGAGTTCTCGACCGAGTCCGACAAGGTCGTTCGCGCTCTGTTCTACGGCCTTGGTTCGGACGGCACCGTTGGGGCCAACAAGAACTCGATCAAGATCATCGGCGAAAACACAGACAACTACGCCCAGGGCTATTTCGTTTATGATTCCAAAAAGGCCGGGGCGGTCACCCTTTCCCACCTGCGGTTCGGACCGGCCCCGATTCGATCCACCTACCTGGTGTCCCGCGCCAATTTCGTGGCCTGTCATCAGCCGGTTTTCCTGGAGCGCTACGACATGCTCGCGCCCCTGAACCCGGGCGGCACGTTCCTCCTCAATACCCGCTATGGACGGGAGGAGATCTGGGACAACCTGCCTCGACCCGTCCAGGAGGGCCTCATAAAGAAGAAGGTCAAGTTTTACATCATCGATGCCCTGAGCGTCGCCACCGCCACCGGCATGGGGTCGCGCATCAACACCATCATGCAGACCTGCTTCTTCGCCCTGTCCGGCGTCCTGCCCCGCGAGGAAGCCATCGAGCAAATCAAATACACGATCAAAAAAACCTACGGCCGCAAGGGCGAAGAGGTCGTCCGGAAGAACATTGCCGCCGTGGACCAGACGCTGGCCAACCTCCTTGAGGTCTCGGTTCCCGCCCACGTCACCAGCACGTGCGAGCTGCCCCCGTCCTTTGCGCCCGACGCTCCGAAGGACATCGCCCAAACCCTGGGCCTGATCTACGGCAACCGCGGCGAAGAACTGCCCGTCAGCGCCTTCGCGCCCGACGGCACTTTCCCGACCGGCACCGCCCGCTACGAGAAGCGGAACCTGGCGGTCGAGATTCCCGTCTGGGACGAGAAGACCTGCATCCAGTGCGGCAAGTGTGTGGCCATCTGCCCGCATGCCACGATACGGATGAAGGTTTACGAGCCCGCCCGGCTCGAGGGCGCCCCGGCCACATTCAAGAGCACCGACGCCCGCGCCCCGGAATGGAAGGGGCTCAAGTGGACCCTCCAGGTCGCCCCGGAAGACTGCACCGGCTGCTGCCTGTGCGTGGAGGTCTGCCCGGCCAAGAACAAGACCGAGGCCAAGCTCAAGGCCATCAACATGCGTCCCCAAGCGCCCTTGCGCCTGCCCGAGCGCGACAACTTCAACTTCTTCCTGGCGCTGCCCGAGTACGATCGGCGCAAGCTCAAGCTCACCCAGCTCCGCCAACAGCAGGTCATGGAGCCGCTCTTCGAGTTCAGCGGCGCCTGCGCCGGGTGCGGCGAAACCCCTTACCTCAAGCTGCTCACCCAGCTCTTCGGTGACCGCGTCGTGGCCGGCAATGCCACCGGTTGCTCCTCGATCTACGGCGGCAACCTGCCCACCACACCCTACGCCAAAAACAAGGACGGACGCGGCCCGACCTGGAACAATTCCCTCTTCGAGGACAATGCCGAGTTCGGCCTCGGTTTCCGCGCCTCGATTGACAAGCAGAAGGAGTTCGCGACCGAACTGCTCAAGCGGCTCGCCCCCAGGCTCGGCGACGACCTGGTCTCCGGCATCATCCACGCCGTCCAGACTGACGAAGCCGGCATTTACGAACAGCGCCAACGCGTCGCCGCCCTCAAGCAAAAACTCGCCGGCGACTCCTCCTCCGATGCGAGGATGCTGCTGGCCGTGGCCGACAACCTCGTCCGCCGCAGCGTCTGGATTTTGGGCGGCGACGGCTGGGCTTATGACATCGGCTACGGCGGCCTGGACCACGTCCTGGCCAGCGGACGGGACGTCAACGTCCTGGTGCTGGACACCGAGGTCTATTCCAACACCGGCGGACAGTGCTCGAAATCAACCCCGCGCGGCGCCGTCGCCAAGTTCGCCGCCGGCGGCAAACCGCTCCGCAAGAAAGACCTGGGCCTCATCGCCATGAGCTATGGGGATGTCTATGTCGCCAGTGTGGCTATGGGCGCCAAGGACGAGCAAACCCTCCGGGCCTTCATCGAGGCTGAATCCTACCCCGGTCCTTCTCTCATCGTGGCCTACAGCCACTGCATCGCCCAGGGCATTGATCTCGACCGTGGCGTTGGCGCGCGCCAGCAGCGCATGGCGGTCGAATCCGGCCAGTGGCTGCTCTACCGCTTCGACCCGCGCCGCACCGAGCGTGGCGAAAACCCACTCCAGCTCGATTCCGCCGCCGCCAAGGCCAAGGTCCTGGACTTCCTGCTCTCGGAAAACCGCTTCAAGATGCTCACCCAGAGCAAGCCGGAGGATGCCAAGAGGTTCTTCGCCCAGGCCCAACAGGACGCCGACCGCCGCTGGCTCTACTACCAATACCTGGCGGGCCGCGACCTCAAGAGCCTCGCCCCGGCTGGCGGCCAAACCCCAGGCCTCTATCGACCAGCAACCCTGAACCAAGTCCGACAAGACCTTTAAGTCATATCTATTGCTATGGACCTCTCAACCAACTACCTCGGGCTCAAACTGCGCACACCGCTGGTCCCCTCCGCCTCGCCGCTCTCGGAAGAGATCGAGACCATCAAAGCGATGGAAGATGCCGGCGCCTCCGCCGTCGTTCTCCACTCGCTCTTCGAGGAGCAATTGCGCCAGGACAGCGCCGAACTGGACCACCACCTCGAACACGGCACGTATAGCTTCGCGGAAGCCCTCACCTATTTCCCGGAGCCCGCGTCGTTCCGCCTTGGCCCCGAGGAATATCTCGAGCACATTGCCAAGGCCAAGAAGGCCGTCCGCATCCCCATCATCGCCAGCCTCAACGGCTCCTCGGCCGGCGGCTGGACTGCCTACGCCAAGGCCATGCAACAAGCCGGGGCTGACGCCCTCGAGCTGAATATCTACTACATCCCCACGGACATGAACCTCTCCTCCGCCCAGATCGAGCAGAACTACCTGGACATCCTCAAGGCGGTGAAATCGGTCATAACCATTCCCGTGGCCGTCAAGCTCAGCCCGTTCTTTACCAACTTCGCCAATATGGCCAGGCAACTCGACCAGGCCGGCGCCAACGGTCTGGTCCTCTTTAACCGGTTCTACCAGCCGGACATCGACCTCGAGGCCCTCGAGGTCAAACCCAATCTCCTCCTGAGCACCCCGATGGCCATGCGCGTGCCCTTGCGCTGGATCGCCCTGCTCTACGGCAAGGTCCGTCCGAGCCTGGCGGCGACCAGCGGCATCCACCGCGCCACCGATGTCCTCAAAGTCCTCATGGCGGGCGCGGACATCGCCATGCTCTGCTCCGCGCTCATCCGCCACGGCCCCCGCCAGATCGGCGTGGTCGAGCGCGACCTCGTCGCCTGGATGGAAGAGCACGAATATCAATCGGTGGCCCAGCTCAAGGGCAGCCTCAGCCAGAAGAATTGCGCCGACCCGAGCGCCTTCGAGCGCGCCCAATACATGAAGGCCATCTCCCAATACGCGGCGGCGTCCTGAGGGCGGGTCGGAAAAACTCCGGCTCCGAATCTTTGTCGCCGCCCTTTGTCGAAAGACAGCCAATCCGACAAAGTTCACGACAAAGGATGCGAGGAAGCTTTTTGCACGCCAACGGCGTGCGGGCACATCAGCCCCAGGGCAACCGCCCTGGGAGAACCGTCGCGCAACCCCAACCCGCCCTGCAAGGGCGGGAGCAGTTTCTTCAGTCCCAAAGGTAACGCTCATCGAATGCCATCTTTGAGGCATGCTGGCGTAGCGACCCGCGCCCTTTCAGCGCGCAAGAGCCGAGTAGGGGCGGTTTTCCCAGGGTGCTACCCTGGGCTGGTCTGCTGCGCGCTTTCAGCGCGGACTCCATGGACAGTCGGCGCGGAGCACGAGTGTCCAAGCTCCAGTCCCGGCGCTGAATCGCTGGCTGTTGTCAAGGGGCTCGTCGCCCTCGGCGGCGGAGTCACGCAGGAAAGCGTCGAGACGTGGTCTGGCGTGCGGATAAGCGAGCCGGCAGTCCCACGCTTCGTCATCCTGACGCGCGAGGAGGAAGCGGGCAAAATCGGCGACCTCGGACCGCTTGTCAGCCGGCAGGGCCAGGAGCGGATGAGGTCGCGCCAGCGTTTGGAGCGCGTGGAGCTTGCTCCCGCTTTTGTGTGCGCCGAACCGCTCGAAAGCGCCAGCAAGCTGGACGCACTCCACACGCTTCGCGAGTCTGGGCGCGCGCAGCCGACCCCACGCCTCCGGCAGGCTGCGCTGGCCATCGAAAGAACTAAGTCTCTGCCCGAAGCGAAGGCCAGGATTTTGCTGGACTGGCTGGAGCAATGGGAGCAACCGCGCAGGTCCGTCGTCACAATCTTAATGAGATTGAGATTAAGATTAGGATTAGGATTAGGATTAGGAGCGACTACCCAGATGAGTGAGATCCACCCGAGCCCCGCTCCCATTAGCGGTACAACTCGTCTCCCACCTCCCTGCACGCGCGGACGGTCTCGGCGTAGGGGGTGTCGGCCACGTCCACGAAGCCGATCTGGTAATTCTCTTCGTCATAGACGCGGCCGGTGACGGGCTCGTCCTTGTATTGGAACCAGTGGCAGCCGACGAATTGCGGGTGGCGCAAGGCGCCCTGGACATACTCTTTATAGGCCCGCGCCCGCGCTTCCTGGTCGGCCACGGGCACCAGGCCGGTATGAAACACGCCCCGGTCCAAGGCCCCGAAATGGAATTCCCCGATGATGAGCGGCACGTCGGCCCCGCCGTTGAAGTTGAAATCCGCAACGCTGCGCCGATAAAGGTTGTAGCTGACGACATCGCAGTATTTTGCCGCCGCCGCTGCGGCGCGGGCGTTGACCCAGGCAAAACGGCAGCCGAGATAGAGATGGTTGGGCGCGGCCGCTTTAATGGTATCCCGGACGGTGCGGAAATACTGCTCGGCCGCTTTGGTGTAAAATGCCGCAAGGTCCGCGCGCGCCTTTTCCTTGTCCGGGGCCTGGCGGCTCTCCAGGAGCGCCTCCCAGGAGGCATAATGTGTCCCCCAGACCTGGTTGAGCTTCTCGATGCCGGTTGCCGCATTCCGGTCTCCGCCATATTTGGCCTTGAGGTCGGCGATGAATTCCTTCTTGGCCGGTTGGTCCGGGGCAGACCTGAGCGCGCCCAGGGCCAGCGAAAGCTCGTCGCCCCAGGACATCTCGTTGTCCGAGAAATAGCCGATGCACCACGGGTCGCCGGCGCTGGCTCCCTGCTTTGCCTCCATGCTGCGCCGAAGGGAATTGGGGAAGCTCGGAGTCGAACACGTCGGGGAATTTGCCCCAATAACCTTCACTGCCTTCGATGAGCCTGGCGCGGCCGCTGCCGATGGTGTCGGTGTAAGGGGTCAGGCGCATCAGGAAGGTGGTTTGGTCGGACCAATTGGCGATGGTGTTCATGCCCCAGCTTCGCAGGCGTTTGTGAATGACTTCGCGAACGGTCTGCTGCCAGCCTGGGCCATATTTGCGCGCCAGGTTGGCGGCGCTAAAGGCAAAGCACTGGGGCGAGCGCCCGGCATAATGGCCTTTGAGGGCGTAGCCCCGGGAGAGAAACCCGGCAAACTCGGGCTGTTTGCCGGGGAAATCTTCAAACCAGCTTTCGCGCTCCTCGATGGGCGTGGTGTCCAGCGCCCGAACACAATCGATGCCGTGCGAGAAAAAGAGCCGTCCGTCCGGGTCCACCAGCCACCACTTGCCATTGACCTTTTCGGTGCGGAAGAAACCGGTCGCTTTGAGTTGGGGTCCGGCGGCCCAGCCGCCGTAGCGGTCCCAGTCTTTGGGGCCCGGGTGGGCGGCGAGCTCGGCTGCCTCCTGCTCGCGCCGGGCCGCCAGGTCGGCCTGCGATTTCACTTTGCCAGGCCAGTCCTTGTGCCGGTACTGGCCGAAGGTGTTGATGAAGGGGAAGAACGGTTCGGCATCTGTCACCCAGGCCGTGGGAGGCGTGTAGGCGCCCGCGGCGCGAATATCCTCGATCTCGAACACGTGGTCGGCGGCCGGTTTGCTGACGAACACCAGCAGTTGAGTGATGCGCCGGGCATCCACCGTTCCCGGACCGCCCGCCCTGACCGGGTAGCCCCGCATCCCGAAGAGCTTGCCCCCCAGCTTGTCATCGTCGGCCCGCTTCAAGGGCACCTTCAAGATTTCTGTGGCTCCGGGGTTGACCGCCGCCGAGGCGGTCACGCAATGCTCCGTGCCGTCGGCCCCCTCATTATCAACCCGGCAATACACCGTGACCCTGTTGGCGCCGCCGTTCCGCACCTTCATAGTGACTTGCGCGTATGCCGAAAGGTCCCACGACCCGCCCGGCGCCCGCAAAGTGACGCCGGGCCACGAGGCCTGGCGCCCGGTGCAAACCCGCAAAGCCGACCCGCTTTCCGACCGCGTTGCTTTCGCGTCGGTCGCCACTACGCCGCCGAAATCAAAATTGCCCGAGAAGTCCAGGAGCACCTGGTCGGCGGCCGTCGCTGTTGTGGCAGCCGCCCAGGTTGCCAGAGCCAGGACCCAGTTTCGCATGCAGTCCGTTTTCATATTGTTCTTCTGGCCGCCGACTTTAGCGCCTGGAAGGGGCTACTGTTGACAACGGAAGACCGCTTCCTTGTTCGAGTTCCTCCAAGCCAGCTCGGGAGCAGCCTCTCCTCAACAACCAGGGCCAGTGACAAAGCCGCCGAAACGGGCCCCGTTCCCTGGCTGTAGGAGACGACGTAAGGAGTCCCTGATCAATGGCCTCCGAGGGAAGAAGGCGTTCGCTGTGCCCCAAACTCGATCAGAGACTCCTTACGTCGTCTCCTACAATGGTTTGCGGAGAACTTCGTCACTGGCCCTTGTCAAGGGCGGCGGAGTTTGTAATGGCGCTGTTCCCGGCGCCACCTTTGTCGCCAACATTGGTTGCCTGCCGGCAGGCGGGTCGAATGATGGCCAATTCGACAAAGGTTGCGGCGAAGGTGGCGACGAAGTCTTCCGTTTGCGGGGCGATCTGGGACAGGCTCCAGTTAGCGAGCCGGCTCGCGAAGCGGCTGGCCGGACTCGTAACGCTCGAGCTGCATTTGAAGGGCTTGGGCCAGTTGACTGTTCGGGCGGCGCGAGGCCAGTCCCAGGGCAGTCCGGGCGGTGGCGGCGGCTTCGGCGAAGCGGCCGGCCTCGGCGTAAGCACTGGCCAGTGTGCCCAGGATGATTGGATTTCGGCCGCCGGTGAGTTGGTTGGCGTGTTGGGCCAGTTCCACCGCGCGGGGGCCGTTTCTCAAAGAGGCATCCGGACTGGTTGCCAGCAGCATGGCCAGGTTGTTACAGGTGCCCGGGTTGTGGGGTTCGGATTTCAAGGAGGCCTCGTAATGGGCGGCGGCCTCGCGCGCTCGTCCCATTAGCCGCAGGGCGTTGGCCAGGTTGTTGTGGGCGTGGGCGGAGGAGGGCCGGAGTTCCACGGCCTGTTGAAAGTGCCAGATGGCCTCCTCCGTTTGCGCCGCCTTGAAGAGCACCAGGCCCAGATTGTTATGAGCCAGGTCCGCCTTGGGGTTTTTCGCCAGGGTGGCCCGATAGAGCGTCTCGGCATCGCTATAGACCGCGCTTTGCAGGGAGATCAGCGCCACGGACGACACCAGCGCCACGCCGCCCAAACCGTAAGCCAGCAAACGCCGGCGTTCCGCCCAGCGCGCCAGGAGGGCCGCGGCCAGGGCAATCAATCCGAGGCTGGGCAGGTAGGCCCAGTGGTCGCACACGAATGAGTAGCGCATGAAAGCACCATTGAAGAACCCGAGCAGCGGAAAGAGCGTCCCCACAAAGAACAGGGCTGCGGTCAGGGGCCCGCGTCCGAGTCGCGGACGGAGCAGCCAAAGCCAAACCAGCACGCCCACGGCGGTTGCCGGCCAGAGCCATCTCACCAGGGACCGGTCCTCGATCGCCCAGCGTGGATAAATGAAGCAGTGGTTGGCGGGATAAAGCAGCTTGCCGACGTAAAACCAGAGGGCGCGTCCGGCAATGACGCACTGCTCCGGGAAGGGTATATACCACTCGGGCCCCCTGGCACCCAGGTGGTATCGTTCCAGCCAGGAGGTCATCAGGCCCAGGCCGAGGCTCGCCGCGAAGAACGGCAGCGTGGGCAGCACGTCCTGCCGCCAACGCAAGCGGCCTCGCTTCCACCAGCAAAGCAGCAACACAACGGCCGGGAAGGCGACCGTCGTGGCCTTGGCCAGGCAAGCTGCCAGGAACAGCAACAGGGCCCACGCCCAGGCCCCCCAATTACGCGAGACGGAAGGCGGGTTGTCGCAGGCGGCGGATGGGTCGCCGGCCAGGGAGGCCGGCTTCTGCCCTGCCCCACAGGAGACTCGTCTTCGGAACCAGCGCGGACCGGAGGCCTGTGTCGCTCCCCAGAGATTGGCAAATCGCCCGTAAGCCAGCAGCGCCCCGAGAAAAAGCGCCAGGGACAGCACGTTCTTTCGTTCCGTAATCCACGCCACCGACTCGACCATGAGCGGATGCAGCACCAGGATGACCGCCGCCAACCCGGCCCCCGGAACCTCGAGCCGCTTCAATAACCGCCAAAAGAGATACGCGGCCAGCAAATGCAGCAGGACATTCTCCACGTGGTAGGGCGCCGTCCAAAAGCCCCAAAGCTGATAATCAATCCAGAAAGTGGTGGCCGTCAGCGGATAGTACTGCTGCAAGGGCGTAGGCCAGGACCAAATCGCGCGCAGGCCGGAGACATTGTGGAATAGCGCGGCCAGGTTTGTCGTCCACGCGTCATCGTCCCAGATAAAATCGCCTCCCAGGCAGGGCCAGTAGGCAAGAAAAGCAACCGCCGCCACCGACAGGCTCACCGCACAGCCCCGGCTCCACCATGGCTGGGCCAGGTTCCGCTGCTCGACACGGCTATCGTTGGCGCCGCCCATCTTGAGTCGAATTCCCGGAATTCTACCAGCAGTCCCCCCGGCCGCCAACTGCAAATCGTTGCCGAGGGGTCGGTCCCGGAAAGCTGAATCCGGGCCGTAGGCGAAGGGCCCCCAGGGCTGCTCGGAAGTCACGCTGGTGAGGGAAGAGCCAAACCTCGCAGCCCTGCTCGCATAACCCGAATCATTAGCCTGGTGAAGAAAAATGCAATTTTAGGTGAAAAAGGGCTTGACAGAATATCACCTATATGGTGATATTGTGCCATGCCGCTCTTTACAAAGCGAAAAACCAAGCTGCACATCCAGTTGACCAACTCCGACCAGGCCACGGCCCACGGAGGCCAAGTCCTTGTTGACGCCCTCTGCCGCCGCGCCGGCCTTTGGGAGCGCATCCACAACGAGCCCTCGCTGGAGGTGCGCAAACGCACCGGCGCCGGTTTCTCCCCCGTGGCCAACATCGCCCAGATCATCTTTACTCTGACCAGCGGCGGGGCTTCTCTGGCCGACGCCGAGCGCATGGGCAAGGACCGGGTGCTGACGAGTCTGGTGGGCCTGGAGAAGGGAGCCGACGAGACCACGCTGGGGGAGTGGTTGCGGGCCCAGACCCCGGAGAGCGTCCGGGCTCTGCATCGCATCAATGCCGAGTTTGTGGACTGGTCCAGCCAGCAGGCCAAGCCGGGGCGTTGGTTGCACGGCGGAGAGGTGGAGAACTTTTTCGACGACACGGAAATCGAGTTGGAAGGACACAAGTTCGAGGCGGCGCGCATCAACTACAACGGCGACTGGGCCCTGAGTTGGCAGACCCTCTGGTTTGGCCCCTGGCTGCTGGATGGCATCCTGGACGGGGCGACCGACGTGAGCGAGCACATGAAGGTGCTTCTGGACGAGCATCAACACCGTTGGGCCGAGCGGCCAAACTACTTCTACGCCGACAGTGGTTCGAGCGCGGGCAAGTTCCTCAACCGGATTGAACAGGGGCAGTTTAGCCGTTGGAGTGTCAGTTACAACAAGTGGACCGATAAGCTGGACAAGTTGGCGGCCGAGTTGCCCGAGAGCCAATGGAGCCCCATGCCGCCGGCGGGCCAAGCGCAGGAACAATATACCTGGGTCAAGCATCAGCCCGGAGAGTGCGCGCAGGTGCAGAAGTTTGCCACGGTACGCTGGAAGAAGGACGGCGACTTGATGTGGCGCTACGCTTACGTGGCCTGCCGAGCCGGGGAAAAGGACACGCCGCAAGCGGTCTTTGAGCGGCATCGCCTCAAGGGGGCCAAGGAGCAGGGCTTCAGCGACGTGCTCAGTGGCCTGGATTTGCACCATCCCCCTTGCCTGGACCTCATCGCCAATCAGGCCTTTTACGCCGTTGGGATGCTGGCCCACAACCTGTTGGTGAGCCT
Organism: uncultured bacterium; assembly: GCA_963713735.1. Taxonomy (GTDB): domain Bacteria; phylum Verrucomicrobiota; class Verrucomicrobiia; order Limisphaerales; family UBA8199; genus CAVQND01. The sequence continues at coordinate 457 of CAVQND010000026.1, read as the reverse complement.
CAAAGTGCTGGACCTGCCTGATGAGGCGCAGGGTTGGCGGGTCCCCACCATCATTCGGCATCTGTTGACCGTGCCGGTCAGTGTGAGTCGGCACGCCCGCTATGAAGTGGCGCGCATTTGCGTGCCGGCGGGTTGGCTGCGGTGGTGGAGGCTCTTTGTGGACAAGTGGCTGCCCAAGCGCAAGGTCGGTCGGCCGGTACCTGGAGGTGGTGGACTCGGGCTAGCGGAAAACCTTCAGTCCAACTGCTGCAACTTGTCCGGCTGACGGGGAAGGTAGGGGTGTGCCCGTGCATTGCCCAGCAAGCGGGCGGACCGGCTGATCGCGTCATTCCACGACCAAAACTGCCTTCGGGAGGGACAAAGAGGCGCGACCCCGGCGTGTTCCGCTCCGAGATTAGCCAGCGGTCCCGGGACTCTCGTCAGCCCTACGACGTGCCGCGGCCTTGGCTAAGGATTC
>CAVQND010000025.1:0-42009 GCA_963713735.1 uncultured bacterium | reverse complement strand
GCGGATTGTCTGGATGGGGAGCCTCCCCAGACCAGAAACGCTCGGTAAAATGGGCCTGCGAGCGAAAAAACAGCGGAAAAGTGCGAAAAAGCGCAAAAAAAACAAAAGTTTTTTGCGCGGCCCCTTGGCCGTGGCCATTCGGATCAACCACGGATACGAATCCGTGTTTATCCGTGTCCATCCGTGGTTCCCTTCTGCACCGGTCCGGCCTACCGTTTGACTGCCGGCGCTGCGTTGGTGCGGGTGAGGGGGGGTCTTCGGGAAAGAGTCCTTTGAGGGTGCGCCAGGGGTGAAGGGGGAAGAGCACGATTCGAGGCAGGAGAAAGAGCGGCTCGGTTTTGGGTTGGTCAAGGGACCCGGTGACTTTGTATTCGAAGAGTTTGGTCATGGGCCAGAAGGCGGTGCTGACGAGAGGGCCGAAGAGGGGGACGTCGCGAAGGAGCAGTGCCTCGACGCGGGCATTGAGCTGGCCTTGGAGGTCGGCGGTGCCCCAGTAGAGGAGACGCACGGGCGGGGAGTGGATTTCGAGGTTGTCGGAGTGGATGACGCCGTTGGCGATGACAAACTTGCTGGCGCCGGCCTTGGCGCGGCTGCTGCCCAGGCCCGGGGCCAGGGCATCCAAGGGGGCGGAGAAAACCCCGAAGAGGGGGATGTCCCAGATGAGCCCGTCGCGGAGTTGGAGGGCGCCGTAGCCTTGGGTTTGCCGCCAATCGCTCGGAGTTGGCCTTGGTAATGACCAGGGTGCCGGTGAGGCGGCCTTCGAGGTGGTTTGTGCGCGTGGATAAATCGGCCATGAGGGATTGCAGGAGGGTGTTGGAGGCGCTCAGGGCAAACTGGTAATCGGTCCCGGGATGATGCGGGTCGAAATAGAAAGAGGCCGAACCCTCGGCCTTGCCGCCATAGAAATCCATGCGCACGTTGGTCAGGAGGAGATTGAGGCCCGCCCAGTGGAGGTCGGCAGCGACTTGCGGCAGGTTGAAGGTCAACCAGTGAAAGCGCCCCGCCTCGACCTGGAAATAGAGGTCGGCATCTTCCTCGCCATGCATGGGGATGATGCCGTGGGCCTGAACGACGGGGGGCACGATGAAACGGAACGGCTCGATGGCCCGGGCGATTGGCGGGCCGATGGCGCGCGCGACGACCATGGGCTCGGTCGTGCTGAAGCCGTTGGTGAGATAGATTTTCTGGACGTTGAAATCGGCGATGAGGCTGTCGGCGTTGAGTTGCCGGCCGTCGCGCAGCAGGCGGGGGGCCTGGAGTTGCAAGACCTGGTTCGAGTAAAAGACGCCGGTTTGGAGGCTGCTGGCAGATTCGCCGCGAAAAGTGAAATTGGTCAAGGCCACACGCCCCCGGATGCCGAGCTGTTTTGCGTCGCCGCGCCGGCCCCGGACCTCGGCTTCGATCACGGGCGGTTGGGTGAAGGTGAAGAAATCCAGGGCGCCCTGTTCGGCCAGGGCCCAGGAGCGGGCGGGCGGCGCGCGGGTCCACGCTGCCGGCGAGCCGGCAGTAGAATTGTTTGGTGAGCGCGTCGTCGGAGTAAGAGGCAATGAGCTGCCCTTCAGGCCGCGTGACGAGCAAGTCGGGGAGCCGCCAGCATTGGTTGGAGTAGCTGAAATGGGATTGGGCGCTGCTGACGGACACCCCTTTGCAGGCGCCTCCGTGGGGGGCTTGGAATTGGCCTTCGACCCGGAGGGTGGGTTGGATTTCGGCGCGCCAATCCGGCTCGCGATTGGTCCAGGCGGGCAGCACCAGCCCGACATTGGCGGAGAGGCGGGGCGGCTGGTTCCAGGCGACTTGCGCAGCCCACTGGGCGGCGCTCTCGGGCAGGAGGGAGGTCAGTTGGTGAGGGTCCGCATCGGATGTCACCGCAGCCTCGAGGGCGCGGGAGGCGACGTTCAGCGCGGCGCGAAGGTCGATCTCACCGTGGGTGAAAGTTGCGTGAAGGTTGGTGAGGGTGAGGGCGGGCGCGTGCCAGGCGCCCGTGCAGGCGATTTGTTGGGCGGCCAACTCGTTGGCCTGGAAATCCGCCAGATGACACTCCCAGTCCACGGAGTAAGGTTCGAGCCCGGCCCACCAGGCCCAGTCCGGGTGTGTGGGCGGGAGGGGGTTGAGAGTTGAGGGTTGAGAGTTGAGGCCAGGCGGGTTCAAAGAGACGCGCGCGAGTAGTTGGGCCTGAGCGGCGCGGCCCCATTGAGTCTCGAGCGGTCCGCACTCGAACCGGCCCTGGGCGGAGAGAGGGATAGGGTTGGTGAAGGCGTGGACCCATTGGCCGGTAAAGCGGGCATTGTAGCCGCTGCCCCACCTGGACCTGAACCGGTCCGCCGTGAGGACCAGGTTGCCGCTGACCTGGCCGGTCTGGCCCTTAGCCGGGACGAGAACCATGTCGAGTTGGAGATTTGCGGCGGCAACCCAGGGTGTATGGGCATCGCGGGCCTTCAAGGTCAGGTTGCCGTTGATGAGGTTTGTCCGGCCCTCGATGAAGGGAAGGTGGATAAGGAGGTGAAAGTTGGTGATATTGGCCCAGTGATTGGCCCAGTGGGTCTGGGCGGAGGCGGCGACGAGGCTCAATTCGGCTCGGGACAATTGGTTGCTTGTGGCCGGCAAGAGCCGGGCGTCGAATTGTCCTTGGGCCAGAGTGCCCCAGGGGGTTCGAGCGGCCGGGGCGCTAGCCGAGAGATGAATGAGGAAACTGTGCAAATCGCGGGCATCCCCGCGCACGTCCAGCCGCAGCTCGGGCGGCGCGGCAAAGTGACTGTGCTCGAGGGCGTCGGCCAGTTGGCGAAGCCGGGCTTGCCACTGCTGGGCGGCCTGTTCCTGCGGTTGAGGCTGGCGGAGGAACTTCCAATTGCGCGCCGCCGAGGCGTGCGTGAGGGTTCCGGACAACTGGACCCTCGCGCCGAGAAAGCCGGCTTTGAAGTTATCCAGGGCCCATTCATCATTGGGCAAAAAGCGAAGGTCGGTCTGGATGTTCTCGAGCGTGAGTTGCCTGGGGGCCTGGTTGGTCTGGGGAATGGGCCAAACCAAGCGGCCCTGGCGCAAGGCCAAGGCATCGACCTGAAATTGGCGCCGTAGCAGGGCGCGGTAATTGAGCCGGACTTGGACCTGACTGAAGGTGGCGCGGCGGGGCCAGGGGCGGTTGGCCCGGCCAAAGGTCACGTTTTCGGCCAGTATCCCTCGATGCCAGGAAAGGCGCAGGCGGGAGAACTCCAGTTCGATGCCTCGGGCCCTGAGCTTGTCCAGGAGCGGGCGTTTGACGAAACCGGGCAGGCCGACCTGGTTCAGATAGACCAAAGCGCCCGAGAGCGCCAGGAGCATCAGCCAGAGGGCGATGCTCAGCCGCCGGAAATAAATCCAGCATTTCCGCAGCTTGGAGCCAGGTCTCAAGGTGGCGGGAGGAGAAAGGCTTCGATCCGCTCGGCGAGCCAGGGGTGGAACTCAAAGATCCAGGGTTCGCCATCGAGGGTGACGGCGCCGTAGAGGGAGTTGGCGGGGGCGGGGCCGCCAAGTTCGAGGACGGATTTGGCGCCATTCTTCAATTCGAGGGTAATCTGGCCGCTATTATCGGAAAAGCCGTAGCCGGCGCGGCTTTGGAGGCCATGGGCGACCCAGTTGGTGGCGGACAGTTGCGCCAGGTTGTGGACGGTTTCGCCTACGGCCAGGGGCTCGATGGTTCCAGTCGAGCCGGGGGCGAGGGCCCAGGACTGGAGTCCTTTATCGGTATGGACCAACTGGCGGACCTTGCCTTGGTGGCGAACGGTGACGCGGGCGATGTCGTCGTCGGAATAATTCCAGATTTGGCGTTCGCGCATCTGGAAGCCGGCGACGGGCAGACGTTGGACGTCGGCCAATTTGACGGCATAGACGGAGTTGGAGCTTTCATCAGTGCGGTGGACGAAGACGCGGCCGTCGTTTGTGGCGCCGATGTCCACCTCGGCAATGGCGGGATTGGTGGCTCCGGGAGAGGGGGCGGCGGTCTTGAAGATATACTTGCGGGCCGGAGCCGCCAGGCCGTAACGGGCGAACTCCGGGTCGGTGACGGCATCCAGGGGTTCGAGGATTGGCAAATGGCCCAGGCGCGAGAGGAGGTCTTTGCAGGCGGGGGCATCGGCAGGCAGGTTCTGGGGCAGGACGCGCCAGATGTTGGCGCCCTGTTGTTGGACTGAGAAGTGGTCTTGGCCGTAGTAGACCTCGATGGCGGCGATCGAGTCGGGCAAATCGATGACATTGGTGGCGCGGAAGGCATTGACCTGGTCCTGCCAGCCGCCGAGGGCGTTGGTGGCAACGGCCACGATGGTGTTTCGTCCGCCGCGGCGGGCATAGACCAGGGCGGGGTCGTTGGTGGGGCTCTTGCCGAACTGGAGGAGGGCGAGGGTGTTGGTGCCGCGGGCCAGGGCGAGTTCGAGTCGGGGGAGTTGGAGGCCGAAGGTCTCGAGTTCGGCCTTGGGCTCGTCGGAGACGAACTCTTTGACGCGCAGAGATTCGAGTTGTTGGAGCAAGTCACCGAGCCGGTTGGCGTCGGCCCGGGCCTGGATGGGAGGGTTGACAATGCGCCAGAGATTATTGCCGGGGTCGTGCTGCAGTTCGATGACCTTGGTGTCGCTGAGGTTATTGAGGCGGTTGGTCAGGGCGATGTGGTCGAAGGCCAATCCTTTCAAGTCAATGAGGGCTGTGTCGCGCCAATCGTTCTGGGTGCGGGGGATTTCCTTGAGCAGGTCCGCATCCACGACATAGACCCCCGCCACGCCGACGACTTGGAGGTACAACTGGTCGCCGGGAGCGGTCCTGCCGCCGATATCCAACTGGAAGATGGCCGAATCCCCCTGTTGGATGAAGAGGCTGGCTTGGGGTGAGAGCGAAGCCCTCTTCTTCATCGCTTTTAGGCCGAGTTTGGCGCTCGTGGGCGGTGATGATGGCGGCGGGGGTCAATCGCTCGAGGGCGAGCAGCAGGCTCTCGATGCTGGCGGGTTGCGCCGGGTAGGAGACCGGTTCGGTCAAGCGCCAGGTATCGTTGGTCCGTTGGGCGCGAATCGGTTTCTGGCCTTTGAGCTGGACAGAGATGCTGGTCACTGCCGCGGCTTTGAGGTCGGGCAGGACCTTGAGGGGGCCGGCGGGGGGAGGCCGGCCAAATCGTTGGTGCGTCAGGATGGCAATGAACAGCACCACCGCGATGGCCAGCCAGAAGAAGGTGTTCCTGGCATTCATCGGCGGCGGCGCAACCAGACCAGGGCGCCCAGGAACAGGACGGCTCCGGGCATGCCTGCAAGCAAGAGCCAGCGTGTGGTCTGGGTCTGGACTTTGGTCATCACGATTCGGTACTGGCCGATGGGCTTTGGGCCGATGCCTTGGAGCAGTTGCATGCGGTCGAGCAGCCAATTGGCGGCGTAGCCGGCGAAGGCGCGGTTGGCGGCCTCCTCGATGAAGCCGTTGGCCAGGAAAAGCGAGTCGCCGACCACCAGCATGCGGGTCGAGTTGCGTTCCGTGCTCACGCCACGGATGGTGTTCTCGACGGCCACCATCACCGGATAGGGCTGCCGGCGGCGGTTCGGCGGTGGTGAAGGAGCGGGAGCCGGTGAAAGCCAGTTCCTCGGCGCGCGGGGCGTCGGCGGTTTGGAGCGCGCGTCCTGAGCCGGCCGACTTTTCGGGGCTGGATCATCTGAAGGCTCGAGGAAATCAACGGATTGACGACGGGGTGGGACTGGCTGAAGCCGGAGACAAGGATGTCGAAGCCTTTGTGATCGGGACTGTTATCGGGGTCGAGGATAACGCTGTTGCCGACATCGACGCCCCATTTCTCGAGGATGCCCTCAAGGCCGCAGGGGGGGACCTGGCCGGTTCGGGGGTCGAACTTGGTGACATCGAATTTGAAGAGGGCCAGCAGGCGGCCGCCCTGGGTGAGGTATTGGTCAATTTTTCGGAGCTCGAGGGCAGAATAGGGTTCTTTGGGACCCGCGATGATCAGGAGATTGCAGTTGGTGGGCACCGTGTTGGTGCCCAGGAGGGAGAGCGACTCGGCGCGGATGGAGTTTTGCTCGAGGATGCTCTTGAAGGTGCGATAGCCGAAGTCGTCTCCGTCCTGGATTTCGTGCTCGCCGCGGTGGTCCTCGAGGAAATAAGCATTCAACTTCTTGGGGTTGGTGACGGCGAGGATGGCGGAAGTGAAAGCCCGTTCGCCCAGGAATTCGGTGGGTCTGCGAAGGAGCACGGGTTCAGTTTCCCCATGGACCCAGCTCGTCGACGCCCCGGGTCAATTCGTTGCTGTCGAAGGGGAGCCGCTGGCCCATGGCCGGGCAATCGAAGATGATGATGTCCTTGGCGCCGACGCTCAGGTTATATTCGGCGCGGACGGTTTGGGCCAGGCCCGGGTCACGCAGGTAATCGACGGCCTGGATGGTAATCCTGGGATTGGCCAGGTGATATTCGTTGAGCAAGTTGGCGACCAGTGCCGTAGAGCGGGTCCTTCTTGTTGTAGAAGAGGGTGACCTTGACCTGGTTGGTGAGGGACCGGAGAAAGTTGACCGTGTGCGGGCTCAACTCGGTTTTGGCCTGGGCGCCCCAATGGAGGCGAGTGAAGTAATCGCGGCCCAGGTAATTGACCATGACCACGACGGCCAGGACGACGAGGGTGGTCAGGGTGACATTGAGGATAATGCTCCACCGTTGGCGCGGCGAGAAGCTGGGTTCGGATCCAGGTTGCGTCGGCATGGGTTCGTGGCCTCCTCATTTCCAGCGGCGGCTCTCGACCACCCGGAGCGTCAGGAACAGGAAAAAGAGGGTCAGGCTGGCGTAAAGGACGACGGCGCGGGTGTCGACCACGCCGCGGGCGAAGTCGTGCATCTGGTCGAAGAGGGTGAAGCAGGCCAGGACTTGGGCCTGCCAATGGGCCGCCTCGGCGAAGCGGTCGGCCAGGAAGGCCAGGAGGAACAGGCTCACGCCGAAGACCAGGCTGATCATGGCCGCCACGGCCTGGTTGCGGGTCAGGGCCGAGGCGAAGCAGCCCAGGGCGACAAACATGGCGCCCAGCAGGAGGATGCCCAAAAAGGTGCTGCCGACCACGCCGGCATCCAGAGCGGAGGCATCGTTGGTGTAATGGCGCACGACGAGCATGCAGCCCAGCAGCGGAAGCCACATCACGGTGTAGAACATCAGGGCGGCCGTGAATTTGGCCAACACGACCTCGAGGTCCTTGACGGGCGTGGTCATGAGGGTTTCGAAGGTGCCGGAGAACTTCTCCTGGGCGAAGAGGCGCATGGTAATCAAGGGGGTCGTCGGCAGCAGGATGAGCCAGAAGTAATCCGTATTGTAAAACAGTTCGGTGACCGGCATCGAGGTCCGCTCGTGCTGGAGTTTCTCCAACATGACCACGAAGCTGTAGCCCATGAGGAAGAGGGCGGCGGCGATGATGACGTAGCCGGTCAGGGACAGGAAGTAAGCGCCCAGTTCGCGGCGGGTGAGTGTCCAATAGGCCGGCATCAGGTTTCCTCCTCCTCTTCCGGGCGGGTGACCTGGACGTAAATGTCCTCGAGCGAATGCCGGCTGCGGGTCAACTCCCGCAAGGGCCAGCCGTGCTGGCGCGCCAACTCATAGACACAGGGGCGCAAGTCCAGGCCGTTGCGGGGCGTGAGGGCGCAGCGGAAATACTCGCCCTCGCAGGGGGAGACATCGAACTGGTCGATTTCGGGCATTTGGGTCCAGCATTCGCGCAACTGCTCCGGCGGGGCGGCGATTTCGGCGATGACCTGGCTGTTGTGGCTCATGAGCCGCTGCAGGTTTTCAGGAGTGCCGGCGGCCAGGATCTTGCCTTCGTACATGATGACCATGCGGTTGCAGGTCATCTCGGCCTCCGGGAGGATGTGGGTTGAAATCAGGACGGTGTGCGCGCTGGCCAGGCCCTTGATCAACTGGCGCACGGAGCGAATCTGGTTTGGGTCCAGGCCGATGGTCGGTTCGTCCAGGATGATCAATTCCGGCTCATGGACCAGGGCGTCGGCCAGGCCGACGCGCTGGCGATAGCCTTTGGAGAGCTGGCCGATGATGCGGCGGCCGACCTCGGTCAGACCGCACTGTTCCATGACGGTGTCGACGCGGCGGCGGGAGTTTGTCCCGTTCGAGCCCTTTGAGCCGGGCGCGGAACCGGAGGTATTCCCGGACCCGCAAATCGAGGTGCAGCGGGTTGTTTTCAGGCATGTAGCCGATGCGGCGCCGGACTTCGTCGGAGCGCTGGAACACGTCCAGTCCGGCCACGCGGACGGTGCCGGAGGTGGCGGGCAGGTAGCAGGCCAGGATGCGCATCGTGGTGCTCTTGCCGGCCCCATTGGGGCCAAGCAGACCGACGATCTCGCCGTGGCCGACCGTGAACGAGATATTCGACACCGCCGTATGCCCGGCGTATCGCTTCGTCAGGTTGGCGACTTCTATCATCAAACCATCGTTCATGAATCCACTCCAAAACCCAGTTTAGCCAATTCCGCCAGTCCTCGGCCAATGAAAACTTGTTCAAACTAGACTTTCCGCGGTGATGGCGGCCAGGCAGCAGGCCAGGATGCGCATCGTCGTGCTCTTGCCGGCCCCCTTTGGGCCAAGCAGACCGACGATCTCGCCGCGCCCGACCGTGAACGAGATATTCGACACCGCCGTATGCCCGGCGTATCGCTTCGTCAGGTTGGCGACTTCTATCATCAAACCATCGTTCATGAATCGGTTGCAGGACCGAGTCTAGCCAATTCCGCCCCTTCTCCGCCAATGAAAAACTCAAGCCTTTGTGAGGCGTCAGTGCTGCCGGCCGGAGTGCGCCTGTCCCCGGGCGCAGCAACACCCGCCAGGCTCAGAACGCCTGTCTTTACGCGCGCTCGCATGCCACCGGAAGTTCCCGCCCTTCAGGACCGGCGCACCGTTCCCGCCGTCACCGGCGCATCACAACCCTTTGCGACCCTCCGACCCTCCCTCCCATCGGGACCTCATCAGAACCTTTGACGGTCAAACCGTGTGAGTGCTTCATCCCGGTTTTCCCTTGGTCGGCCATCAATTCGGCCCCGTTTTCTCTTGCCAGCCTTCCACAATTGCCTTAGAACGCTCACGAGCTTGGGATACTTATGGATTCACGCACCTCCTCAATCGCGCTCTTGTGTGCCCTGTCTATCGGGGCCGCTGCCCCAGGGCAGGTCACCGTCCCCTTGCCGGGTCGGACGATCAACAAGCTCCTGCCGGACTATTCGCGGCCGCTCGTCTATGCCCTCAACCAGGCGAACAGCACGAACGTGGCGGGCACTCTCCTGGCCCTCGATTCTACCAACGGCGCAATCCTCGCCGAAATCCAGGTCAACCGCAATCCGACCGACATGGCCATGACGCCGGCGGGCGATGCGATTTACGTCATCAACGCGGGGAGCCTAACGATTTCCAAGGTGGACCTGAGCTCGTTCGTGGTCGTCGCGGAAAAAAGCATTTCCCCACTCGGTGCCTGGGCCCCTCCCGAACCCTTGCACCTGGCAGCGGGGCGATCCAACCTCATCTATTTCACCGACGGAGGGTGGGGGCCAAGCATCACGGCATTTGATTACGCGAACGGCACGAACGTGGCGGTTTATGACGACGGCAACGGCGCTGGCGGAATCAACCTCACCCGGGACGGAGCGTTCCTCTATCGCTGGAGGGAATACGGCTGGAACGCGGGCGACCTGAGATCTTGGGTAACGAGGTACGACGCGTTGACCAGTGCCAGCCTCACACCATTGGAAAGCTCTTTCGCCTCGCTGCGGCGCGACCCAACCGACACGCCGATATTTTTCGATGCCGCCGAACGATGGGTGTTCAACAAACAGCAAATGTTCCTCGCGACTAACGTGTCTGTGCTGGTGAATCAGTTTTCTGACAACATCTACGCCGTGTCCCTGGACGGCTCGATCGCCTTTGGCCCCACGGAGGTTTTCAACACCGAGAGCGGCGCCACAGTGACCAACCTGCCCTTCTCCACCAACGTCCAGACACTGTCCGGCGATCAGGCACGGATTTTCCGCTACGACCCGTCCACAACCAACCTCGTGATTTATGATATGGCCGGCGTCGCTCGAGTCCGCGGCCCGATGGTGTTCCCTATGCCCGCCAACGGTTCAGTGGCCAATCTCTCGTTGACAAATCTCACGTGGACGCCGATACCGCAGGCACTGTCCTACGATGTCTATTTTGGGACGAATCAAGCCGTCGTGGCAGCAGCGACCCAAGGTTCTCCGCAATACCTGGGCCGCGTCTTGACTCCCGCACAGAGCTTGTCCGAGGCGCTGCTGCCGGGAGCGACCTACTATTGGCGCGTGGACGTGGTCAGCTTCTATGCCACCAATGTCGGCAGCGTCTGGTCATTCATCGCCAGCACCCTTTCGGTCAACCCCTGGCCGCTGGATGTCAACGGGTTCACCGGGTTCAACGCGACCGCGGCGGCAGTGAGTTTGACGAGTTGGGCGCCCGGCGCATGGACGGCAGCAGTGACGGGACCGAGTTGGATGACTGTGACGCCGACGAATGGAGCTTCGTCATGCGACCTCACCGTCATGTTCATCACGGCGGCACTGCCGGCCGGAGAGTACACGAACAACATTGAGTTCAGCGCCGCCGGTCTGAGGCTCGAGGTGCCCGTGGCGATCCGCATCGAACCTTTGAACCTCGTGAAGATGGTGGCCGATCGGGAGCGGCCTTGGATCTACGCCTTGCAGGCGCCAGCGCTCTCGGGGCAAAAGGGGTGGTTGCTCTTCATCAGTGCGACCAACGGCGCCGTAGACAACCAATTGCCCATCGGGGTTAATCCTACTGGCCTGGCCGTTCACTATCCAGAGAGAAAGCTGTACATCGCCAGTTGGGGCGAACCCCAGACTTACGTCGTCGATCTGGATACGCAAACCCTGCTGCCCCCGTTACCTCTCGGGACCAACATTTATGTAATCAACGCGGGCCGAGCTGGCAGAATCATCACTGAGGGAGGATATGCGTATATTAGCATCGACTCAGTCAGTACGGTCAACGGATCCGTTTTAGGTGCAGTTGCGCAGGCGTTGGAAGGCGACGGCGAGTCTGACCCGACCGGGGCTGTTTATTATCATTGTGACTATGCCGTTAACTATGCACACGTCCATAAATTCATCTGCACGAGCGACACCCCTGTGGAGGTGGCCGCCAGCAATGTACATGAGCTCGGCGCGCGCAACCTGGTACTGTCGCCCGACGGCAACCGTCTTTTTTGGAGCGGCTTCATCTACGACACGAACCTCACTGAACTGGGAACGCTCGGCGCGGAAATCTACGCCTGCTCGAGCAATGGCCTCGTTGCCTTTAGCAGCGGCCAGGCGTTTGACACCGCGGCTCACCAGGCGTTCTACACCCTGCCGACACCCAGCACCGTTTCCGTCGTGGACGGCCAAGACCGGCGGTTCTGGTATTTCGACAAAACCACGGCGGCCCTTGGCAGCGTTCCGATGACTGCGATCCTGTACCCGTTTTTGCATTGCCCACCGAACATGGCGGCGGTAGCCCCCGCCGGCCAGGAGTCGGTCGTGGTCAATTACCCCGCGCCTTCTGCCACACCGGGAGCCTCCGTTACCAACTGGCCGCCGCCCGGTTCCGTCTTTCCCCTTGGCGACAATGCCGTAGGCGTCACCGCTGCCTGGGGCACCAATGTCATGAGCTGCACGTTCACGATCAGTGTGCTGACCCCGCACGATTTTGGCCGGGCTTTGGGCACAACGAACGTGGATTGGACCACTACCGGGGACACCTCCTGGTTCGTCGAGACCGCGGTAACCCATGGCGGCTTGGCCGCGGCCCAGAGCGGCGCCATTACCAATAACCAAACCTCCACCCTCGAGACCACCCTCCCTGGGCCTGGGGTGTTGAGCTTTTGGTGGAAGGTGTCCTCGGAGACAAATCATGACTTTCTTTATTTGAGTGCCAACGGTTCCACTCAAGCGGTTATCTCCGGCGAGGTGGACTGGCAGCCACAGACAATCTATCTCGGCTCGGGGCCCCAGCTTGTGGGGTGGACGTATTCCAAGGACGCCAGCGGCAGCGCGGGCCAGGACGCCGGCTGGCTCGACCAGGTCAGCTACACGCCCGGACCGGTGGCCCCCTTCATTACCGCGCAACCCGCCAGCCTCGCGGCAGTCCCTGGCCTGACGGTGGCGTTTTCGGTAACCGCCGCCGGCACTCCGCCGCTGAGCTACCAATGGCGGTTCAACGGACAGAACATCGATGGCGCGACCAACGCCGCTCTGCTCATTCCGAATGTCCAGGCATCGAGCTTCGGGACTTACAGTGTGCTAGCCGCGAACCAAGTGGGCACGGTCTTGAGCGCCGATGCGACGCTCACGCTGGCCGAGGTCCTGGCTTGGGGCGTCAACAACTATGGCCAAACCAATGTACCGGCCAGTCTGACTGATATTCTGGCCGTGACGGGCGGTTGGCACCACAGCGCGGCTCTCACGGCTGGCGGGACAGTGGTTGCCTGGGGCGACAATAACGCAGGCCAAACCAACGTGCCGGCCAACTTAACGAATGTCATAGCCATCTCCTCACGCAGCGGGGACCATATCATGGCCTTGCGGGCGGATGGCACGGTGGCGGTTTGGGGTGACAACTCGTATGGCCAGACCAACGTGCCGCCAGGCCTGAGCAACGTGGTCGCAATTGCGGCCGGCGCCTTCCGCTGCCTGGCATTGAAGGCCGACAGCACGGCCGTCTCCTGGGGCGATTCGACAGCCGTCCCCGCCGGGGTGAGCAATGTCGTAGCCATCGCTGGTGGCGACTACGCCAGCCTCTTTCTGCGGTCCGACGGCACTGTGGCGGTGGTGGGAACCTGGGTCCCGGCCGGATTGAGCAACATTGTCGCCATCGCCGCGGGAGGAGAGTTCAACCTGGCGCTCCGGGCCGACGGGACCATCTCGGCCTGGGGCAACGACAATTCGCATGGACAGACTAGTGTGCCGCCCGGGCTGACCAACGCCGTGACCATCGGCGCCGGAGATTATCACAGCATTGCGCTCCGGGCCGACGGAACTGTGGCCGTCTGGGGTAGTTATGCCGACGACCGGGTGGTCAGCTTTCCGGTCTTCTTTCCGGCGGCGGCGCTTCCTGGCCTGACCAACGTGGTCGCCGTCGCGGCCGGTTCCGATCACGACCTGGCGATCATCGGGAACGGCCCGCCGCTGCCCGATCTCCAGCCGCGGGACCTCAGCGGCGGCGGCGGTGTTTTCAAGTGTTCATTGCCAACTGAGAGCGGCCGGGTTTATCGGCTGGAATACAAGAGCTCGCTGGCCGATGCCGCCTGGACGGCGCTGCCCTTGGCCGCCGGCAACGGCCGCGTTCAGGTCTTGAGCGACGGCACGGCGGCGGGCGCGCAGCGCTTTTACCGGGTTCGCCGGTGGTGATTGCCAATGGCGCTCAACATGAGAGTCTTTTGTGCGTCTGTTGGTCCTCCATGAAACGCGCAAAACTCGTGGCCATCCCTTCTTTACTGATTTTGCGCTTGGGATTGGTGGAAGCGCGGTTTCCAACTTGACTTTCCGGGGTTGGGCCGCAAAGGTTTGGCCCGGTGTTTCCAGTCCTGTCCAGCTTCTATGCCCAGTGGCGCGTGCGCAACGGTGTCATCCCGGTCCTGCACGAAGACGGGGACTCGCCGCCCGAGCGTCTGCTCCAAGCGGTCTGGCAACACCAGCGCCTGCTCCGCGACCGGATTAGAACCTTGGACGGTCAAACCGTGCGGGTGCTTCATCCTGGTTTTCAGAGCCTCGAGGGCGGGCCCGACTTTCGGAACGCCAACGTTCAGTTTGGCGACTCGCCCCCGCAGTCGGGCGACGTGGAGGTGGATTTGCGTTCGAGCGGCTGGCGCGCCCACGGCCATGATCGGAATCCGGCCTTTAAGCAGGTGATCTTGCACGTCGTGTGGGAGTGCGAGCGGCCGGCGGCGGGGGCGCCGCCGGTGCTGGCGCTCCGGCAGGTGCTCGACGCGCCTTTGGGGGAATTGAGTTTGTGGCTGGGCGGGGAAGGGGCGCAGGGGTTGCCGGAGGAGTTTCGCGGGCAATGCTGCGCGCCGCTGCGGGAACTCGAGGCGAGGCAACGGGTTGAGCTTCTCCACCAGGCGGCCCACGTGCGCCTGTGGAGCAAGGCCGCCCAGTACCAGGCGCGCGCCCGCCAGGTGGGCTGGGAACAGTCGTTGTGGGAAGGGCTTTTCCGCGCCCTGGGTTACAAGCACAACATCTGGCCGATGCAACGGCTGGCCGAATTGCGGTCGCGCTGGTCGGTGCGCTCGGCCGAACCGCTGGCCCTCCAGGCCCGGCTCTTTGGCATCAGCGGCCTGCTCCCGGTGGAGTTGACGCGTTTGGAATCCGGCGCGGACCATTACCTGCGCCGGGTCTGGGACCAGTGGTGGCGCGAGCGCGATGAGTTTTCGGATTGCATCCTGCCCCGGACGCTTTGGCGGCTGCACGGCCAGCGTCCTGCCAACCACCCTCAGCGGCGTTTGGCCCTGGCTTCCGGATGGTCGGCGGCCGGGGACCTGGCGGCCCGGCTCGAGCGCTGGTGCGCCAACGATTGGCCCGACAGCGCCCTGGCCGGTTCCTTGCTTGAGACCTTGCAGGCCGAACCGGACGAGTTCTGGTCCTGGCACTGCACCTTCAGGTCCGCCCGGCTCAAGCAGGCCCAGCCGCTGCTGGGTTTGACGCGAGTGACCGACCTGGCAGTGAATGTGGTCCTGCCCTGGCTATGGGTGCGGGCGGCCGAAGGGAAGAACCCGGCGGTGCAGCGCGCCCTCGAGCATCGTTACTTTGCCTGGCCGCCTGCCGAAGACAACGCGGTCCTGCGGCTGGCCCGGCAGCGCCTGCTCGGTGGCGCTCCTGCCCGGGCCCTGCCAACAGCCGCCGCCCAGCAGGGTCTGATCCAGATGGTCCGCGACTTCTGCGACCAGTCCAACGCGACCTGCAAAGACTGCCGGCTGCCGGCGTTGGTGCGGGATTGGCGCGGGCGGGGCGTAGACCCGTAGAAATCGATCAATGGGCCCGTGCAAAAACAAATTCCGAGATCTGAACGCTTGGGGTGAAGCGTGGAGCGCGAGGGCGTGGAGCGTGAGGGCGTGGCAGGTGCTACGATGCCCTCACGCTCTACGCTCCGAGGCTTCGACGCTCCACGCTCCGGCCGCCAGGCAAAGCCGGTTTCTTGGAATTCCGCCCAAAGCACCGAAGTTGTTTTTGCACGGGCGCAAAGGGCACTCGACCGGAGGGCGTGCTTTGTTGCCAAAGATGGCGAGAGGGCTTGCAAATGCTGGGATGAGCTGACATATTTGTCAGCATGAAGTCGCTCTCAAAACGGGAGTTGGTTCGCAATCCGTCTCTGGCTTCCCATTTGAAGCCGGGGCAATCGTTGCAATTGGAAGACGGCAAGGAACCGCTGGTGTTGTCTCGCCGCAAGCGCGCGCGGCTCACGGCAGAGCAAATTCATGCGGAGTTGGACCGCCTCTGTGAAGGCGCTCCCGCCCAGGATACTCAGGCTGCCCTGCAGGACCTGCGCCAATGACGATCTACTTGATCTCGAGTTCGGCGAAGGGGTTATTGGCAAAACCGCCCGGTTTGGGAGCCGGGGTTTGGGGCTGAGGCGGCGGCGGTCTGATGACTTGCACGGGAATGGCGGGCTGCGGCCGGTGGTCCGGCTCCGGCTGGGCCGGTGCGGCGGCAGGCTGCGTCTCGGGGCCTTCGACCTGACGCGGATTCCTGGGCCGCTTGTTTCGAGGCAAAGGACTGATCATCACGTTAATCCCGCGGCCGATGAGCTTGGGCTCGAAATCGGGATGCCCATAAGGCGCCATCTCGGCGAGGAACTTCTGGACCACCTGGAAGCCGTACTCGGTGTGGGCCATTTCGCGGCCGCGGAATTTGAGCGTCACCTTGAGCTTCATATCCTCGCAGAGGAAGTCAATGGCGTGCTCGGTTTTCACGGCCAGGTCATGGGGGTCAATTTTCGGGCTTAACTGGACCTCTTTGACCCGGGTTGCGTGCTGGTGTTTTCTCGATTCCTTTTCCCGCTTGGCCTGTTCGTAACGGAATTTGCCGTAGTTGACCACCCGGCAGACCGGCGGCGTGGCATTCGGGGCGATTTCCACCAAATCGACGCCCTTGGCGCGGGCCAGATTGAGGGCCTGGCCCAGGGTCATGACGCCGAGCTGTTTGCCATCGTCACCGACGACCCGGACTTCGCGGGCACGGATTTTGCCGTTGACCCTGACGAACGGAGCAGAAGAGGAAGAAGAACGTGAAGGAAAAGGGCGGCTCAAGACACCCTCGTCGGTTGAAACTTATTCATTCAGTAATGAAACCATTATACAAGCATGCCGGCCAGTACAGGCATTCTGACTTCCTCTGCTTACCCTCAAATGCGAGGGAATGCAAGCAAAAAAGGCAAAAAATGAGGCGCCCAGGGCTGCTCCAACCAGAAAAGGATTGTCTTAGCGCCGGTTTTGACGCCAAGATGCGCGTATGAGGAGCATGAGCACTGCTGCCTTGACTCAACCCGGCGCGCGGCCGGCCCCAATGCCCGCCGGGGCCGGAAGGGATTCCACGCGTCCCGTTGCGCGGCCCGGCGCCAGGCCCTTCAAACTCTTGGGCGAGGTGCTGCGGCACGGCGGACCCGGCTATCTGCAGTTTGCCATCACCAACCTGTGCAACGCCAGGTGCGATTTCTGCAATTTCGCCGTGGATCGCTTGGAACCGAAACTGCGGCACAGCGTCACCCTCGGGGAGGCGCGCGACGTGATCAACATCTGTCTGCGCAACCACATCGGCTACCTGCTCTTTGTGGGCGGCGAACCGCTGGCGCACAAAGACCTGGGCGCGATGACCCGCTATGCGGCCCAGCGCGGCGTTCGACCGATGATCTGCACCAACGGCTCGCTCTGGACCGACCAAAACATGCGCGAACTGGCCCGAGACGGCCTGAGCAGCGTCATCATGTCCGTGGATGCCCACGACGTGGCGCGACACGAGAAAAACCGCGGGCTGCCGGAGGTCTGCCGCAAGATCCGCCAGGCGAACGAAATCTTCGGCCAGCTTGGCGTGCAAACCACCGCCAGCGTCACTGCCAGCCGGCTGATAGAGGATTACGACAAGCTCCCCGGGTTTCTGGCCGCACTCGGTTTCCAAAGCTGCACCTTCAGCTACCCCCTGAGCCGCCTGGCCTCGAGCTACCTGAGCTTCAGCGACTCGACCTGGTCAATTACCACGACCGGGGAATTGATCCAGGTTTTCGAGAAAATCAAGCGGATGAAACGGCGCAGCCCTTTCACGGTCGTCAACCCGCGCGAATCTCTCTCCGACATGCAACGGCATTTGCAGGGTGAACCCGAGAAATTCGGCTGCCTGGGCGGCCACAAGTATTTCTACCTGGACTGGAACCTGAATCTCTACCGCTGCCACTTCTGGGAAAAGCCGATGTGCAGCATCTATGAGTTCGACGAGTCGAAAGTCATCCGCGACGGTTGCACCCGCTGCATGATCAATTGCTACCGCGACCCCAGCGTCCTTCAGTTCATCGCCCTCAGCGCCAGTGACGCCTGGAACAACCTCAAGCGCGGCAAACTCCTGGCCGCCGCCAGGAACATCCTCGACCCCCGCAACCTGACCTCCCTCAAAGCGGTCTGGGAAGACCGCAAATGGATCGGCGGAGTTTAGGCAAAACAGAGATATCTTGCTGCTTGTATCTCTGTCAGAGGATCGGAAGGCCAAAAGCTGATTGGATTGACTCCCCCGGCCAGGCCAGTTGCGTAGCAGCCGGAGAAATTAACCGCGCCAAAGTCCGCCAGCGGCAGAACTTGAACCCTGCGAAACTCTACCGCTGAGGGCGCTTCCACGACCCATTCGGCTGACTGCCGCGTGGCCGAGGTGCTGGTTGTATAGCTGGTGGGAACGGCAAACGACGCGTGATGTGTGTGGTTTACAATGGTGAGCTGGAAAACGCCGCTTCCCTCCAGCGGCACCGCGTAGCCGCTCCAGTTTCCGCTGGTGGATTCCCAAAGGCGCAAACGCGGTATGCCCGCTTGCTGGTGATGCACGCTTGATTCAAGATTCACAGGCGCGCGGGGTGGGGTTGTTTGCAAGGGCGCCTGGCCGGAAAACACGAGCGCCGTTGCAGCGGGGGCTGCAACGGCGCGAATGCGGGTCGAGGCCAGGGGGGCGGCGGCTGAGGGCGCCCAGGGCCTACTTGGCGCTCATCGGCCAACCGGCGGGAACGGCCATCGTTCTGCCGCTATGGTACACCATCCAGCCGAGGTCCGCGTCGTTGGCGTGATTCCCCAGCAGGGCAGCTATATCCGTGTCGCTATAACTGACAGACCTGGCCAGAGGGGTGCCCATCGAACCCCGCCATTTGTGGATCTCCGAGTGGCCGTCCGCAAAGGAAAACCCGCAGGCGCCATTGTGATAAGCTGCGGGATTATCGGTCCAGGCTGTGGCCGTTTCCGGGTTGAACTCCCCGGAGTCGTTGATGCTGCAGGGGTGTTCGTCTGCAGTAAACCCAGGTCTCTGCCGGGCCCGGATAGACGAAGTCTCCGGCCAGTTTGTTATGCTTGTAAATGGTGCCCCAGGGTCCGCCCTCGGCGTTGCCATCGCCCACGCCAATGTTGCCGGAGATGCTGCGGCAACGCGCCCGATAGCCGGCACCCACCTGAGTCGGGCTTATAAAAATGTCGGCCGGGCACTTAAAGATGCCAATATTGCGGGCCGTATAGACGGCCAGCTTCGAATACACATCGGAGGTAAAGAAAAGCGTGTTCGTGTTGTCCGTGCTGGTGCCCCAGTCCAGCCAGCCTTGACACCAGCCGGCATAAATGGGGCGCACGGTCTGATGCTGGAACGCGTAAGTTCCCCCTGTGGTATCCCCGCCATGGTACGATTGCACCAGCACGTCGCGGTTATCATCCAGGTACATGTGCCAAGCCTTTATCAGTTGATTGTGGTTGCTCATGCAAGAGATCCCCTGCGCCTTTTGCTTGGCTTTGCCCAAAGCCGGCAGGAGCATGGCCGCCAGGATCGCGATGATGGCGATGACGACCAGGAGTTCAATCAAGGTAAATGCCGGGCGCCCCATCCGCCCTGCGTTGCGCTGTCTTTTTAAGGTCATAACACAAGTTCAATTAAAAGCCTCAACGGTGCTCACTTTTCGCGGCCGTTTGCGCTTACTGCGGTATCTTTGCAAACCGAACCCGCGCCTGTCAACTGGGAATTGGCATTTTTAAGCAAATTATTCATACAGCATCCCGGGCGTTTTGTAAAGAACAAAATCGAAAAAAACTGATGGCCTGATGGCCCGATGGCCCTAGCGGCCCATCAGGCCGGGCGCCACGCCGCCCATGCGGGCCATCATCTTCTGGAACTTGCCCATTTTCTTTAGCATTTGCTGCATTTGGGCAAACCGGTTGAGCATGGTGTTGAGTTCGGTCACGGAGACGCCGCTGCCCTTGGCGATGCGTTGGCGGCGGCGGGCGTTGAGAATTTGGGGTTGGCGGCGTTCCTGGGGGGTCATGGCGCAGATCATCGCCTCCATGTGCCGGAACTCCTTCTCTTGTTTGCCCAGGTCGGCGCCTTTGAGCGCCTCGGCACCGCCGGGCAGCAGGCCCACGATGGACTCGAGGGACCCCAGTTTTTTCATCTGGCGCAGTTGCTCCAGGAAGTCTTCGAGCGTGAACTGGCCTTTGCGCATCTTTTCCTGCAGGCGCATGGCCTCGTCCACGTTCACGGCCTCCGCCGCCTTCTCGACCAGGCTTACCACGTCGCCCATGCCCAGAATTCGCGAGGCCATCCGTTCCGGGTGGAAGGGCTCGAAATCCTCGAGTTTCTCGCCGATGCCGGCGAATTTGATCGGTTTGCCGGTAACGGCCTTCAGGCTGAGGGCGGCGCCGCCGCGGGCGTCGCCATCGAGCTTGGTGAGGATCGAGCCGGTGATGTCGAGCGCCTGGTCGAAGCGGGTGGCCACGTTCACCGCCTCCTGGCCAGTGGCGGCATCCAGGACCAGCAAGGTCTCCTGGGGCGCGACCAGGTGGCGCAGGCGGACCAATTCCTGGACCAGGGGTTCGTCGATCTGCAAGCGGCCGGCGGTGTCGAAGATGAGGGTGTTCCGGTTGTTGGCCCGCGCGAAGTCCAGGGCCTCGCGCGCGATCTCGAGCACGTCGGTCCCGCCCTTGCGGACATAGACGGGCAGGCCGGTCTGCTGGCCCAGCTTTTCGAGTTGCTCCATGGCCGCCGGACGATTGACGTCGGCCGCCACCAGCAGCGGGGTGCGGCCCTGCTTGAGGAGCCATCGGCCCAGCTTGCCGCTCGAGGTGGTCTTGCCCGAGCCGTGCAGCCCCACCATCAGGATGCAACTGGGATTGCCGCTCAACTCCAAAGCCGCATTGGCCGACCCGAGCAAGTCCGCCAGTTCATCGTGGATGATCTTGATGATCTGCTGGCCGGGCTGGATGCTCTGGATGACTTCCTGGCCGATGGACTTGGCTTTGACCCGCTCGATGAAGTCCCGCGCGACCTTGAAATTCACATCGGCCTCCAGCAGGGCCAGCCGCACCTCACGCAAGGCCTCGGACACGTTGGCCTCGGAAATCTTGCCCAGGCCCCGCAGGTTCCTGAAAGCGTTCTGGAGCTTGCCGCTTAACGAATCGAACATCCGCTCATGCTAAAATACCCGGACCGGATTGACAAGGCCGGCCCCATTTGGCAAATTGCCCCCTCGCGCCGGGCGCCGCCTCCCTGGTGGGATACTCAAGCGGTCAACGAGGGCAGACTGTAAATCTGCTGGCTTACGCCTACGAAGGTTCAAATCCTTCTCCCACCACCACCCCGTTCCACCGAATTGAAGCCCACTTTCAGCCAATGTTTACCGGGCCATTATCGCTATCTCCACTTTCGGGGCAATGCTCCTTTGTGCGCTTGCCGTCTTTTGCCTGCTTTTCCAGAACGGTGCGCGAAAGGAGTGCAAAAGGATACAATCTGGCTTGGCTCGGCTTGTTGCTGGGCACCCAGCCAGACCGCCGGGGACCATGCCGACATACCGCCCCGGCCGTTCGGACGCCCGGAAAGGCCAATTCCGCAAACGCGGCGGGCCAAGGCGGGGCATCCTGGCGAGCTGGGGCAGACAGCCGGGGCGGGGGCGGGGTACCCACGAATTACTTTCCCAAATTGAGCGCAGACAGGCGCCATGCAGCCCCCTTTTTGACCGGGGTGGTTAAGCGCATACAGTATGTTACGAAATCGGGGCGTTTTTCGGAAACTTTCCGGGGGCGCGCCGCTGCCTCAACGGGTGCTCTCGATACACCGGATGTTTTGGAAACGTTCGCGGTGCCGTTGATCATCTTGGGCGCCCGCGGCAAGAACGTACCGGCCAGAATTGCCTTTGACTTTTCCCTCCGTTGGAGGTTGGATTTGGCCGATTTAGCAATTTAGCGAGGCTCCGCCTCAGACCGACGAGGCATGAACCGTTCTGGCGTGGGTGTCCTTCTCGGCGGCGCAGGGGTGATGGGCTCAGCAATTCCTCCGTGCCCAGAGCGTGGGTTGATGATGGGCCGCCAACCCGGGATCTGCCCCCGGGCACCAGAACGTCCCGCTCTATCCGTGAAATCCGTGTCATCCGTGGTCAGCTTCCAGTTTCGGCTTCGGCGAGCCCCCGCACCACCCGTTTCCACGCCAGCTTGGCCTCCTTGAAGTTGAGCAGTAAGGCCACTTCCAGCCCCGTGATGTTCAGGTTCGATCACCAGGGCGTTTTCGTAGAGTCTTTCATCCAGGCCCGGCTTCAGTTCGTTGAGCACGGCCATGGCCGCTCCCAGGATTTCGCCGGTGAGCTTTTCGTGTTTCATGCCCCGGTTTTTACCACGGATTTCACGGATGGCACGGATTTTAGCAGGGGGTGACGCTACCGACGCCGCGCCCAGCCTTGGTGCCCGACCAACGCCCCGGCGCGGGGGCTTTGCGGTTCCTTGCTTTGGTGGCCAACCGGCCACAGGGCCACCCCCACCCACCGGCATAGAATCGGACTCCGTTTGCCAGTGCCAAAGAGATCGGATAATAATCCGACCGTTAAGACCGCTAAGCGGTCATGCGGCCTCGTCGAGGCCAAGTGACCAACACCGGATGTATCTCAACGTGATGGTTCCCCGCCTGCAACGGGAGCAGGAAGTGGCCGCCTTCTGGCGCTTCCACCGGGGCCATCGGTTTGCCTCCTCGGCGTTGATGGAACCGATGAGTAAGGATTTCGTGGCGCGGATGGAGCAGTATGCCCGGCAACACCGGGTTGCGGTGGTGCCCTTCGACCAGGCACCCTACAAGGGTCGCAAGAAGGACGACATTGCCCAGGAATTCATCGCCCGGCAAGGGGCCAAGGAAGGAGTGATGTTTCTGGGCAAGGCGAGTTTTCGCTGACCCAGGTGCTGGATCGGCCCTTGAGCGGGCGGGTCTTTTTCGAGGAGGTCATCCGGGAGAACCTGGACCTGGGCCGACCGGATCAAACAGTATTTCAAGGAGGGTCGTGCGGGAAGGACCGAGACGACGATCAACCATCCCGCCGCCTTCGGGCTGCGCAAAGGACTGCAGAGCCTGCCGCAGTGGCGGCAGCTCGGCTTTCAAGCCAACCGACGTTTGTTGAACGTCCAAAAGATCAGTCAGGATTGCGCCCTGGGGGAGGCGGCCTTTGAAAAGGTCAACCAGCCGCTCCAGGTTGAGGAGCGGCGAGTCTCGGGGCTGCGGTTTGGGGACGGGCGAGTGCAGGCGCTCTTGAGTGCGGTGCTGCTGTTTGTCTTTGTCGCCAACGGCTTCAGCGCCAAAGAACTGCGGCCCAGGCTGGCCGCCCTGTTGGGGCTCAAACCGGACCAACTGAGCGCCGGCCGGGTCACCTACGACCTGCGGCGGCTGCGCCTGCACGGGCTCATTGAGCGCATGGCAGGCACACACCGCTATCGGCTCACCGAACGGGGCATCCAAATCGCGGCCTTTTGGACGCGAACTTACAACCGTTTGTTGCGCCCCGGTCTGGCCCAGTTGGCGGAAGCTGAGACCCTGAACCGCGAGACGTTGGCGATGCTCAGGAAGTCGCTGGGCAGGGAGCACCCGCATGTGGCCGCCTCGCTCTGTAACCTCGCGGAGGTGCTGCAGGACCAAGGCAAGCTGGCGGAAGCGGAAACCCTGAACCGCGAGGCCCTGGCGATGCGAAAGAAGCTGCTGGGCAGCGAACACCCGAACGTGGCCAGCACTCTTGCGGACTTGGCGCGCACTCTGCTCTTTGAAGACAAGTTCATCGAAGCCGAAAGACTGGCTCACGAGTGCCTTGCCCTCCGCGAGAAGCGACTTCCAGCGGACTGGGAAACGTTCGACGCCCGAGGCCTGCTGGGGGCCAGCCTGGTGGGGCAGAAGAAATACGCGGAAGCCGAGCCGTTGCTCCTGTCCGGCTACCGGGGCATGAAAGACCGCCAAGAAAAGATCCCTGCTCCGGAACAGCGACGATTGAAGGAACCCCTGCAACGTCTGGCCCAGCTTTACGATGCCACAGGCAAACCGGCGGAAGCCGCGAAATGGAAGCGGGAACTGGCAGCGCGAGGTCTGTGAACGCGAGCGGCGCTCGAAAAAGGGGTCCGTGGATTCGTGGCTGTCACGTGGCAGGGCTGATGCAAGATCCTGTAGGAGCCGACGTAAGGAGGCTCTGATCGGAGTTCAAAATAAACACTGAGCCTCCTCACGTCGGCTCCTACAGTTCCGGGGCGATCTTGAATCCGCCCTGCCCACGTGGGATTTCGTGGTTTTGGTGCTTGACGTGTCGAGGCAAGCCGGCGCTCTGCGTCCATGCCGGGCACGCTACGAGCGGAGTATCCCGGCGCACAAGTTGCGGCGGGGCGACGTGGCCACGATTGTGGAAGCCCATCCCGGCCGGCCCGGCCAGGAGGCCGGCTATTCCTGGAGGTCTTCAACGCCGTGGGCCAAACCATTGCGGTCGTGACCGTGGGCGAATCCCAGGTCGAACCGCTGGCCGACAATGATGTCCTGCACGTGCGCCGGCTCGATGGGGTGCCAGCTTGACCGGGCGAATCCCCACTGTTGGACACCAGACGAAAGTATCCCCGGGCTTCACGCGGGTCAGCATCCCTGGAGAGCCGCTTTTGCATTCTGAACCGCCTCAATTTCTCGCCCGACGCGCTCAGCCTCATCCTCATCGTCAATCACTTCAGCCAGCACAGCCTCCGGGGCAAGCGGAATTGACCCGCCCCCTGTCCCTTCCGGATTTTTCCGCTCCCGCCACAGCTCGTGCAGCACATCGGCAATTCGCCCACGTTTGGCAATCAGCGAGGCGATAAGTTCGGCGCCTTTGTCCAGGGCCTCCCGCTCCCGCTCCGACAAAAAATCATAGTCAGGCTCAAAAAGCAGCCGAAAGAAGTTGCCCTCGCGCGGCGAAAATGGGGGTAAAGACCAGCGTTGAAAGGCCGGACTATTCTCGGATGTCCCTCCGGGACAGAATGCCTTTGCCTTCCGCCTGCGGCAGATAAGCGCGGACACTGCCTGGAATTGTCGTTTACGCTTTCATCTCGAGTCGTGGCGGCGGGTCGGCGGGGGGACTCCTGTCGGCGGATGCACCCTGGCCCGATCCGTTGGCCCAGTTATTGCTCGACTTTGGGCGGCAGAGAAATATTATGGCCATCGTGTGAGCCCGTTCGTCCGTCATGTTGCGAGTCTTCGAGGCGCCCGCAGGGGCAGTTGTCTCTCGACCCAGGCTGTTTTGGCGGGGCTGGTGCTGGGGGCTGTGACGTGCGCGTGGGCCACCGACTGGCCGCAGTATCGCGGTCCCAACCACGATGGCACCTACCCAGGCAGTCTGACGACCAACTGGACCGGGTCGGCGACGACGCCCGCGTGGCTGATAACGTTGGACAAGGGCTTCAGTTCTTTCGCGGTCTCGCAGGCGAAGGCCATCACCCAGGTGTATCGCCACAGCAAGGAAACCTGCATCGCCCTGAGCATCACCAATGGGGCCGAGCTCTGGGCGACCGCACTGGAGTCCGGCCAGAATTACCTGGGCTACGACGGTCCTCGCTCGACGCCCTCCATGGATGAGGATTCGGTGTACGTTTTGACCTCGAACTTGAAGCTGTTCCGCCTCAATTTGGCCGGCGGGGCAATCGTGTGGAGCAACAACCTGGTGACGGCCTTTGGGGCGGGGATTATCGGTTATGCCGGGGCGGCATCGCCCCTGCTGGATGGCGGTTTGATCTATGTGAACCTGAACACTGGGAACCAGTCGCTGGCAGCGTTTTGGGCGACCAACGGGGCGCCGGCGTGGCGAGCGGAAGACGAGCTGACGACGCACTCGACCCCGGTGGCGGCCACGATCCTCGGTGTGCGGCAGGTGATTTTTGCGACGCAGAACGGTCTGGTCTCACTCAATGCGGCCACCGGCCAGAAGCTCTGGGACTACCCGTACCCGAACGGCTATAACGGCGTCTGCCTCGGCGGCTCACCGGTGGTGTGGTCGAACATCGTCTTCATCTCCCAGTCCTACACGCCCTGCAGCACGGCGGCGCGGATCGATTTTGCAGGCGGGGCCTGGTCCGCCACGCATTTGTGGGACAAACCAATCGGGATGATCTGGATGACGCCCGTCTGTTTCCAAGGGGCCATTTATGGTCCGACCGGCGACAACGGCTCTTCGACCTCGCCCCTGGTGTGTCTGGACCTCAAGACCGGAGACCTGCTCTGGTCCTATGACGGTTTTGGGCGGGGGAGTGTGACGCTGGCCGGGGACCTCGTCCTCGGGTTGAGCGAGGCGGGCTGGCTGCGGCTGATCCGTCCGGACACCGGCGCCTATACGGAGCTGGGCTCATTCCAGGCCCTGGACCGCGGCAATTGCTGGAACTCCATCGCCATCGCCGATGGACGGGTTTATGCGCGCAGTACCCTCGAGCCAGGCGGCCTGCTTCGACTTCTCGCTCCCCAATCTGCCCAAGCCGGACCTCAGGCTGGACCCTCCTGCCTGGGCCGGACCCGACAGGTTCCGCCTGACGGTGCGCGCGGCCGACGGCACGCCCGTGGATTCCAGCCGGCTGGCCGGCATGGAAGTGCTGGCCAGCCCCAGCCTGGTCTTGCCTCCCTCCCAATGGTCCAGGTTGACCAACTCGCTGGTCCTCACCAACGGCACGGCCTGCATTGACGACCTGAACGCGGCGGGCTGGGAGACGGAGTTCTTCATGGTGGCTGAACCGAAATAGCGCGACCATGTCAGACCACGGTTCACCAGTAATCGGACGTCCGCGTGTCGAGGGCCGAGGGTCGCAGGTCGAAGGACCTCAAAGCGGCCGCGCCTGGACACTCGCCGCTCGGGTCCGGGGCTTCACCCTGATCGAGCTGCTGGTGGTGATAGCCGTCATTGCCATCCTGGCGGCCTTGCTCCTGCCGGCGCTGGCAGGCTCCAAGGAACGCGCCCGGCGGACCAACTGCAAGAACAGCCAGCGGCAGTTCATCCTGGCCGTGCACATGTTTGCCAACGACGAAGAGCAGTGGCTCCCGACCGGGGCCTCGGACATGGGCCCGCTGGATGACCACCTCCCGGTCCTGTGCACGAACGCGCGCAATGCGATCATCGAGTACGCCGGGAGCTACAAAATTGTTGATTGCCCGAGCCTGGGCTTGCCCTTCAATCAGCGCTGGGGCTGGATTCCGGACGATGGCGCAGGCTACGGAGTGGTCATCGGCTACAACTACAACGGCGGCCACACCAATACCCCGTGGCCCGCCTTGCCGGGCAACACCGCCGTGTGGATCTCGCCTCAGAAACTCACCGATCCCAGCAGCCTGGTCCTGCTCTCGGACCTGAATGACTGGTCGCCCGGCTACGGCAAGACCTTCGCCCCGCACGGCAAAAACGGGCCGGTCCTGACCGGCGGCGATCCGACCAATGCCGGCGCCGATGGCGCCTCTTCACTGGCCGTCGGCGCCTCGGGAGGCAACGTCGGCTTGCTCGACGGCTCGGTCTCCTGGCGCCGGGCGCGGACCATGCTCAGCTATCGCGCCTCCCAGCAGTGGGGCAACAGTGGTTGCCAGGCGATGTGGTGAGGGACTCAAGGCTGCTCCCGAGGCATCGGGAGAGGGTTGTTCAAGGCAACCCCAGCCGCTTTCTTATCACCCACTCGACGGTGAGCAGGGCGACCACCAGGAAGAGGGAGAGATAGCTGTTCCAGAGGCGGAGGGTTTCGCGGTGTTCCTGGTTGCGGGGTTTGAGCTTGGAAGCGAGGTCATCGAGGATGGGCCGGGCCTGGTCCATCATGCCGGCAAGGTGGCCGCCGGCGGCGGCCATCCGGCTCAGGCCGGGCAGGTCGCCGCCCAGGTCCAGTCCTTCCAGGCCGTTCTGGCTGCGGACGATGAGGTCGCGGACTTCGGCCAGGCCCTTGAGCTCGGGATGGCGGTGGGTGGTAGTAATGCGCCATGAGCCTTCATCCAGGCCGTTCAAGGAGAGCTGCCAGATGCCGGGGGCGTCGGCCAGGGGCAACATTTCAAAGCTCCTGGCGGAGCCGGGGTTCGGTTCGCCGCCGGGGGCAATCTGCTCGAGCTTTGACCTAGGGCGGTTCGGTGATGGGTTCGCCGTTTTTGACGGAGACTCGAGCCTTGAGTTCGGCGGTTTCGGAGGGGGTCATCAGGTAGCGGTCCAAACCGACCTGGAGGCGGGGATCTTTGCCGCGCAGGCGTCCGGCCAGGCCCCAGCGCATGACCTGGAGCCAGAAGGTCTGATGGACTCGCTCGGCCAGGCGGTCGCGCCAGCGCCAGGTTTCCTCGGTGCCGACCCAGAAGACGCGGCCGGCGCCGAAACGCTGAGGGCGACGATGGGGGTCCGGGCGGGGTTCTGGGCGGTGAGCAGGACGGTGGCGCCGGGCTTGGCAACGACCGTATCGGCAATCCATTGGAGGGGCGGGCAGCAACGGCCAGAGTTTCTGGTTGTAACCGGGGTCGTTGAGGACCTGCATGATGGGATGGTCGGCGCCCTCGGGCGTCAAGGCGACGGTGACCGGCTCGGGTCGCCGGCTGGATTGCAGGGCGAGCCGCACTGGAAGCAGGTTGGCCATGGCGCCGAGGCTGAAGGCCTTGGGGAGGCCGCGCGGGCCGGCCAGGCAGACCAGGAAGCCGCCGCGCTGGGCCACGAAGTTGGCCGCGTACTTTTGCTGGTCGGGCGGCAGTTCGTTGGTGTCCAGGTCGCCCAGGCAGACCATGTCGTAGGCGTCCCACTCGGATTGATTCTTGGGCAAAAGCGCGGTGTTCCTGTCTTCGATGATGACGGAGTGGTAGCGGCGGGTGAAGCTGACGCGGCGGTCGCGCTCGAACATGGCGGCCAGGTAACGGCTTTCCCAGCGCGGGGTCGAGTCCACCAGCAGCACCTTGATTGGGTCCTGGTTGACTGCCACGGAGAATTCGGCGGCTGTTATTGGCGAGGCTGGCTTCTTTCCAGAGGTTGGTTCTGGCTTGCGGCGGCCTCTTTCTTGTGCTGGACCAGGCGGGCAACGGTTTGGTCGTCATATTGCGGCCAGGCGCGTCGAGGGGATTGGCCTTTCCCTCGAGCCGTCGGGCAATTGCCAGTCCACGGCCAGGTGGTCTTCGCCGCCGCCTTGTTTGTGAAGAACCTCGAAGTAATACGGCTTCCGGGCTTGGAGGGTGACGGGCTGGCTCTTTTGGGAGGGCCTGGCGTCCCAGGCGCCGGCCGGGACGTAACCGGAGATATAGGCCACTTTGGTCTTGGCTTTCGGGTCCTCCGAGGGGCTGAGCCAGAGTTCGGAGGAGTCGTCGGAGCAGATGCCGGAAGGTGTAGTTGCCGCTTTGGGGCGGGATGAGGAAGCCGCGAATGCGGGCGCCGTATTGCTGGCCGCGGCTGCTGTATTGAAGCTGGGCGAAGCTGCCCGTCGAGGAGGGAGCGCCGTTTGAAGCTGGGGCTGTTGACGAGGTCAGCCACTTGCTCGCCGGCGACGTTGTTCCACATCTCCAGGGTGACCGAGCCGGAGGGAGAGAGGGGGGTGTCGGCGCTTTGTTCGCGCGACAGTTCGAGCCGGGCCTGGTAGAGATTGATGCCGGCGTTGGTGGCCGGGAAGGCAAAGGTCTGGTACTGCCACGAACCGTTGCCGCGCACCTGGCGGCGCTCGAGTTCCTTTCCCGTGGTGGGTCATGACCAGGTCCCAATCCATGTCGTCGGCCCCGCTGATGCGGTAGCGGACAGTCATCGGCGCTTGCTCGCCCAGAAAGACCTCGCTGCTGCCCGAGATTTCCGCCACGACGGCGTCGGGCGGGATGCCGGGGTCCCCGACCATGATGCCGGCCACCAGGGCGCCGCGCGCGCGGAGCGAGCGAATGACCGGGACCGGGTCGGCGCCGACGGTCTGGCGGTCGTCGGACAGGAACACAACGCCTCCGACATACTCCTGGGCCCAATTGCGGGCCAGGGCTGCCAGGCAGGCCTCGAAGTCGGTCGCGCGATTGGGCAGGAGGGTGGCGGGGTGGTCCAGGTCGAGGGGCGCCAGGCCGGTATCCATGGCGAAGACCTTGAGCCGCGCCTTGGCGCGCAAGGCGGGGATGACGGTCTGTTTGGCCAGTTTGACGGCGCGCTCGTATCGGGAAAGGGCGGACAAAGAGGCCAGTCCTCGGGCGAGGGCCGAGTCTGGCGAGGCGGAGTCCAGGAGGGTTTTGTCCGAGGTCGCTTGTTGTGTCGGCGTTTGTTTCGAGGGGCCGGATAGCTGGCCGGCAGCAGGTTCAAGCCGATGGCCTCGGCCAGTTTTTCGCCCGGCGGCATGGATTCATCCTTGACGGCCATCGAGCCGGACTGGTCCACGATGACCGCGACCAGCGGCAGGACCTGCTCCGTGGACCGGCGCGTGTAGGCCGGCTCCATCAGGAACAGGACGAGCAAGACCAAAGCCGTCCCGCGCAACAGCAGGAGCGAGCGCCGGAGCTTGGGCGAGAGGGCGGCCATTTCGAGCCGATACAACCGCAGCATGAGCCAAACGCCCGCTGCCGCCAGGGGCAGCACTAGCCACCACGGCCAACCGGTGCAGATGAATTGCCAACTTGGACCCTGGCTCATAAGCAATCTGACATCCAAGGGGCGAGGGACGAGGGGCGAGTGTCGAGGGTGGGGCGGCGCTTCGTTCCCTCGACACTCGACACTCGACCCTTGAAGCCCGGGTGCTTTTGAACTGCGGTCCAGCATGGTCACGTCTTCCCCTCGCCCTGCGTCTGGCGCCGGGTCATCCATCCCTCGACAAACATCAGCACGAGCGCGCCAAACAAGCACCATTTCCACAGTTCGACCGACCGCCGGCGGGCGGGGTCGAGGTTTGCGGCGATTTGGCCGGGGTTATGAAAGAGGGTCATGCCGCCAGCGAAGGCCTGGGCCATCTGGCGATCGGTGACGGGCCGCAAGGCGCTCTCGACCGGGGCGACGGAGACAGCATAGCGGATGGGGCCGGGTTGCTGGGGGTCGTGGAGGAGATAGACGCCCGGTTCCATGAGCGGTTCGCTCAGGACGGCGGCCCGGCCTTCCCAGGAGCCGAGTGTGAGCTTGATGGGCTTGCCGGAAGGGTCTTCGCCGGACATCGGTTTGGCGGGGTCCTTGACTCGGGCATAAATGATCGGGTCGCCTGGCAGGAGATTCCTGGGGGGCATGACGAAGCTGCCGAGGTGGCCGGCGACCCCGCGCATCAGAGGCACGTAGGCAGCCTGGAGCGGGAGGTCGGTCCAATCCGCGTTGAGGCTGGTAGCCAGGAGGGCCACCAAGCCCAGCCCGCGCCGGCGTTCGACGAGCAGGGCATCGCCGTTGTCCATCTTGAGCAGAACGTCCAGTTCAGAGCCCTTGGCTTTGGCCGCGTCCAGTTTGAAGTAGGACCTGACCTTGGCCGCTTTCCAGGCCTCGTCGCTGGTCGAGCCAAAACCGCTGAAGACGGCGTGTCCGGCGCTGATGGCCGCCGGAAGAGCGGGTCTGGGAGGGGTGAGCGGGCGTTCGAGCGGACAGGGCAGAAATCCCTCGCCATTGCGCGCCCAATAGCGGTTGATGAGGGCCAGGTCGCTGTCCGGGCCGAGGCCGGCGAACACGCCGCCGCCACTGACGACAAACCGTTCGAGGGCATCAACCATGGCCGGTTCCAGGACAGGCACGTCGCCCAGGGCAACCACTCTGTAATCTTGCAGGAGCGAGGGCGTAAACTGAGCGAGCGAGATGCGAGTCACTTTGAACGGCCCGCGGCTGGCAAGGTCCGGGTCCAAGGCAGCCGCCAGGAACCCGAGCTTGCTTTGGAGGCCGGCCGGGGAGTTGCCGCCATCGACCAGCAAGACGGGGACGCTCGCCTCGACCTGGATGGACAAGGCGCGGCGGTCGTCGGCGGGAAGAAGGTCCTGGTGATTGACCAGGGCGGCCTCGATGGCATAGCTGCCTGGGGTCTCGAAGGTATGGGTGAAGACCAGTTCCTGCCGGCCACCGGCGGGGACCTCGAAGGGTTTGGAGCCGATGAGCTGGCCGTTGACGGCGACCTCTACGGCAGCCTGGCGGCTGCCCTGTTTGGCGTAATTGGCCACCATCACGCGCAGGCCCGCCGACCGGCCGGCAGCGACCAGCGTGCGATCCAAACCGAGCTCGATAATGGCGAGGTTGTCGTCCAGGGCGGCAGGCTCGGGGGCAAGGACAATGAGTTGCGGGCGTTGCCGGGTGCCGAGGGCGGCATTCTTGGGTCCGCGCAGGCGGTCCCGCAATTCATCCCAGCGCGCCTTGTCTTCGTCGTGCCAGCCATCGTTGCGGCCATCGGTGAGCAGGACCAACTCGGCGCCCGGGTTGACGTGGCGTTTCAACTGGTTCATGCCCGCGTCCAGCAAAGCGGGGATGTCCGTAGCGACGTAGGAGGGCTTGAGCCCGGCCAGGTGAGCTTTGAGGCCCTCTAGGTCGAAGAGCGGGTCATTGGCGGGGGCGCCTGATTGGGACATCAGCACCAGGCTGATCTCGTCGCCGGGCGCCAGGGAATCCAGATAAGCCAGCCCCAGTTTTTTCATCCCCTCGAACACGGGCTGCGCGCGGCCGGCAGCCGAAGAGAGGCTGTCATCGATGAGCAAGACGGCCGCGGTGCGGCCCTGGCGGATGATGCCGCGGGCGCCGTTTTCGGCCGTGCGGCGGTGGAAGGCGGGGCGGAGCATGGCCAGGGCGACGCAGGCGACCAGGAGGGCGCGGACCAGCAGGAGGAGCAACTCATCCAGGAAGAGCCGGCGGCGGCGCTTGGCGAGCATTTCCAGCAGGAACCGCATTGCCCCCCAATCCACCTGCTTGACTTTCCGGCGGTGCAACAGGTGGATGATGACGGGAGTCGAGACCGCGGCCAGGCCGCCCCAGAGCAAAGGATTGAGGAACTCAATCATTGCCAGGCCAGGGCTCGAATGAGCACGGTGAAAAGCTCTTCATCGGTCCAGCAGGTCTCCATCCGCACGCCACAGGCATGACAGCCCGACTGGAGCCGCTGTTGGTGGTCCTGGAAGATCTGCCGGTAATGCTCGCGCACGCGGTCGCCGTCCAGCTTGAGCCTGGGCTCGTGCTCGAGGCCGACAAATTCGATCATGCCCTGGAAGGGGAATGTCCGCTCCTGCGGGTCCAGGATTTGAAAGAGCCGGACCTCTTGCTTGCGATGGCGCAAGTAATGGATCGATCTGAGCAGGGCCTGGGGATCGTCGAAGGTATCGGTGATGAGGACGACCAGGCCGCGGCGGCTGAGCCGGCCGGCGATCTCCTCCAAGACCGGGGCCAGGCGGGTGTCGTTTCCGGGCGCGGTCTGCTCGAGCGTGGCCAGGACGTTGAGAAAGTGGGCCATGGTCGAACCGGGCGGGATGAAGTGGCGGATGGCGGTGTCGCAGGCGGCCAGGCCGACGGCGTCGCCCTGGCGTATCATGAGGAAGCCCAGGGCGGCGGTCAGGGCCTGGGCATAGGCGAGCTTGGTTTGACGAGTCGAGCCGTAGCCCATCGAGCCGGAGGTGTCGAGGATGAGGGTGGCGCGGAGCTTGGTTTCCTCTTCGTACTGGCGGATGTCGTAGCGGTCGCTGCGGGCATAGACCAGCCAATCCAAGTGCCGGAGGTCGTCGCCGGGCTGGTATTCGCGATGGCCGGCAAACTCGACCGAGAGGCCGCGGCGCACCGAGCGGTGTTGGCCCGCGAGCACGCTCTCGACGGCCTGGCGGGCCGTCACGCTGAGGTTGCCCAGCCGTTCAATGACCTCTTGGTGGACTTTTTCGAGCAGGGTCATCGGTGGGTGTCAGAATCCGCGGGGCTGCCGGCTGAAGCCGGCGTTCCAGGGGACTTTTTCGAGCAGGGTCATCGGTCAGTGTCAGATCTGCTCGCCGCTGGGGTGAAGGTGGGCGATGAGGCGCTCGACCAGGAGGTCGGTGGTCAGGCCGCCGGCCTGGGCGGCGAAATTGCAGATGATGCGATGGCGCAACACCGGTTTGGCCAGGAGGTTGATGTCCTCCGTGGTCACATGATAGCGGCCCCGGAGCAAGGCGCGGGCTTTGCCGCCCAGGATTAGTTGCTGTCCGGCGCGCGGGCCGGCGCCCCACTGGAGCCACTTGGTGGCATCGGGCACGTCCCGGACTCCGGGGCGAGTCGAGTGAACCAGGTTGACGACGTATTCATAGACGTGCTCGGCAACCGGGACGCGCCGGACCGCCCTTTGGAGTTTCAGGATTTCCTGGGCCGAAAACAGGGTCTTGACTTGAGGGACATCGTCGCCGGTCGTCCGCTTGAGGATTTCAATCTCATCGGGCTGGGTGGGGTAGCCGACCTTGACCATGAACATGAAACGGTCCAACTGGGCTTCCGGCAGCGTGTAGGTGCCTTCCTGCTCGATGGGGTTCTGTGTCGCCAGCACGAAGAAAGGACTGGGCAGTTCATAAGTTCGCCCCCGGCAGGTGGTTCGGCGTTCCTGCATGGCCTCGAGCAGGGCCGCTTGCGTCTTGGGAGGCGTGCGGTTGATTTCGTCGGCCAGCAGGAGGTTGGTGAAGATGGGGCCGGCCATGAACTCGAGCTGCCGCCGGCCGCTCTGCGGGTCTTCCTGGATGATGTCGGTCCCGGTAATGTCCGAGGGCATCAGGTCGGGCGTAAACTGAATGCGGCGGAAGGTCAGATTCAAAGTGGCGCCCAGGGTTTGGACCATGACCGTCTTGGCCAGTCCGGGCACGCCCTCGAGCAAGCAATGGCCGCGGCACAGCACGGCATAGATCAACTGCTCGAGCACCTCCTCCTGGCCTACGATGACCTTGTGCATCTCGGCCAGCATCTGCTCTCGGGCCTGGCCCAAACGCCGGACCAACTCGGCTTCCCTCTCCGACCCCTCGTTATCTTCAATCATAAGCGATCCGCACCGGCGTCATCATCGGCGAACTCTATTCGCGCCGGCCGCCAAAAGCAATGATTCAATCGCTGCTTCAGGCGCGGGTTTCGGGGCCAGTGACAGAGTTCTCCGCAAACCAGCGTAGGAGACGACGTGAGGAGTCTCTAATTGAGTTTGGGGCACAGCGAAAGCCTGCTCCCCTCGGAGGCCATTGATCAGAGACTCCTTACGTCGTCTCCTACAGGCAGGGAATGGGGCCTGTTTCGGCGATTTGATCGCTGGCCCGCGCGCGGATCTGGCCGCAGGCCCAGCGGGCGTGTTCGGCGATTAAGGGTTGCGGGCCGGCCGCGGCTTTCTCCAAGGCCGGCAGGGCGGCTTGGCCCGCCGTATTGCCCAAGGCGACGCACACATTGCGCAGGAGGCCCGCGCGCCGGGTCCGCATCATCGGAGTGCCGGCAAACCGACGCCGGAAGGCCGCCTCGTCCAGCGCCAGCAATTCCAGCAGGTCGGGCGCAGCGAGGTCGGGACGCCGATGCGGGCGCATGAGATGGCCCTGGCGCGCAAACCGGTTCCAGGGACAAGCGGCCAGGCAGTCGTCGCACCCGTAAATGCGGTTGCCAATGGGCGGGCGCAGGTCGAGGGGAATGGCGCCCTTGAGTTCAATGGTCAGGTAGGAGATGCAACGGCGCGCATCGAGCTGGAACGGGGCCTCGATGGCGCCCGTGGGACAGGCGGCGATGCAGCGCGCGCATGACCCGCAACGATTGTGCTCCGGGGCGTCAGCCCCCAGCTCGAGCGTGGTAAGTATCTCGGAAAGAAGAATCCAATTGCCCAACTGCCGGCTGATGAGGTTGGTGTGCTTGCCGATGAACCCCAGTCCGGCGCGCTGGGCCAGGTCGCGTTCCAACAGCGGCCCGGTGTCCACGTACCACAGCGAACGAGTGCCTTGGCCCCCAAGTTGATCGATGAACCCGGCCAGTCCCTTCAAACGCTCGCCTAAGATGGCATGATAGTCCGCATAACGGGCATAGCGGGCCACTACGCCGCACCGGCTGCCGGGCATCTGCTGCCCTTCCTCGGCATAGCTGGCGCCCAGCGTGATGATCGTCCGGGCGCCAGGCAGGACCTGCTGCGGGTCCGCCCGCCTGTGCGCGCTGCGCTCGAGGTAAGCCATTTGGCCGTGCCGCTGCCGGGCAAGCCATTGCCGGAACTGCGGGGCGGACTGCGGGGGCGCGGTCGTGGCAAAGCGGCAAACCTCGAGGCCCAATTCCTGCGCCCACTGGCGGACCGCCTCTCTCATGGATGGGCCGTTTGGGCCATGTGAAACTGATGGACTACCTGGGCGGCCACTTCCTTGACGGATCGCCGCTCCGTGTTCACCAGCACGTCGGCCTGGCGATAATGAGGCTCGCGAACCGCAAGCAGGGCGCGGATTTTCTCCAGCGGCTCCGGCTCGTTCAGCAGCGGCCGATGGTCGTGAAGACGGACACGCTCAAAAACAGTCTCCGGCGACGCCCAAAGACACAGCACCAGGGCATGGCTCTTGAGGCTGACGAGGTTGGCCTCGTTGACGGGCAACCCGCCCCCCGTCGCGATGACCGTCTTGCTCCGGCGGGTCAGTTCCTCCACGATGCGCCGTTCCCATTCCCGAAAAGCCGGCTCGCCCTGCTGCGCGAATATCTCGGAAATCGCGCTTCCCGCGTGCGCCTCAATCACCCGGTCCGTGTCCAGGAATGTGAAGCGCAGGATGTCCGCCGCCAGCCTCCCGACGCTGGACTTGCCGGTGCCCATGAACCCGATAAGAGCCAGATTCCGGATAGACACGTTCGCTGGTCATCCCCCAGAAATACCCCAAGGCGCCCGCCTTTGGCACGCAGTTTCTCTGGGAGGTATGAAACTCGATGGCTTCTGCAGGGCCGGGGTGATCGATTGTGGACTGGAGGTTAAGGATCGTCGGGCTTGCGGACGCCAGCGGACGTGAGTATGTTGGCCTGCATGAAGACGGTGTCCATCGAAGTGGATGAGGGTGTCTTGCAAGCAGCGCAGGAGGCGGCAACCCGGCTCAATCCGAGTTGAGCACTTTGTTAAAGGAGTATTTGGAGCGGCTGGCCAACGGTGCAGCGGTGTGCCCTGCCGAGGCGGAGAGGGCTTCGCGGAAACGCTTGCTGGAGTTGCTGCAGGAGTGCAATATTGTCCTCGATGGCCGGCCCACCCGTGAATCCTTCTACACCGACCGCCGTTTTCATTGACACCAACGTTTTGCTCTACGCCGCTTCCGACGGGCGGCAAGACCCGGAGAAGAAACGGCTGGCGGAGGAGTTGATCGCGACGCGCCCGTTTGTCGTTTCGATGCAGGTGGTGCAGGAGTTCCACGTTAAGGCTACCCAGAAGATTGCCTTGGGCATCTCGTCCGAGCATGCGGCGGAGGTGCTGGATGGCTTGCTGGCGCGCGCGGCAGTTGGAGTTACCGCGGAGTTGTTCCGTGATGCCGTAGTGTTGCAGAGCCGGTTCTTTCTGTCGTACTGGGACGCTGCGATCATCGCGGCGGCGCGCCAGGCCGGGCGCCAACTCGTCTTCTCTGAGGATATGGGCCACCTGCAGGTTTACGACACCGTCATGGTCGTCAACCCGTTCGCCGAGGCTGGCCGGTGGATACGGGAGGACCCGACGCGCCTCGGCGGGCCGACTTGGAGTCTGGATTCCAGCCCTCCGCGATCGAACAAGGCCAAGCAGGGCTGATCGAGGAACCGGCTCGCATATTTGATGGCCTCAAAACCTGCCGGGTGACCGGAATCACCTGCTGATCGAAGCCCGCACCGGGCCTCAATTGGGCGCGCGCCGGCTCGGGATTACTCGGCATAGGCGTGGGCAGCCAGGCAGACTTCCTTCGATCTGCCTTCGCGCAGCAAGTCCAAGGGCCGCCGGTCCCCGAGACTGCTCTTTTCCTGCAAGAAAAAAACTACCTTCCCCCATGCATCGAGGCGCTCATCCTGGTTGAGGATGGCCAGCACTTGCCCCAGGCCTGGCAGCACCTGGCCGTGCCGATCGAACTGCCAGCACGGAAACCGTGCCGCTTGCAGCCGTTCTTCCCGCCACGCCAGCAACCGCCCGGCACCGAGCCTCTTCAGCACGGCGGTCTTCGAAATCCGGAGCTGGCGGGCCACATCCTCAGAGGATAGGCTGCCTCCTTCCGCTTCCGCCAGTTTCTGACGGGCTTCCAGCCCGCGGACGACCGCCCTTGCAAGTTTGTGCTCGCGCGATTCCCTCGCCCCGATGGAAAGGTGGAAGGCGACATTCAGCAACCGCGCGACGGTCGTTGGGTCTTGATCCCGATGTTTGCGGATCACGCCGGTGAACTCATCCACCATGGCCTGCTCGCTCGCTGGCAGCTTCACCTTGCCCTCCTGTTTTTCAAGTGTTGTTGGCGTAACCATGGAACCTTGGCGCGGGTTGCCCAAATTGTCAACCTTGTAAACCTTGCCAACCACACCCCCCAGGACTGCTCCAAGCTCGGTTTAGGGCGGGAGGCACAAGCGCGCAGCCCTGAAATCCGAAGTCCAAAGGGAATCCGAACTCCGAGAGAAACCCGAAGTGGGCATGCGGCTTAGGTGGGGGGCACTGGTTCGGCGGTCTCGTGGTAGGCGGTCCTGCCGCCGCGCTGGTCGTAAGCGCGATCGAGCAACTGCTCGCGGGGCGCGAAGGGCGGCCTTGAGCGGCTCACGGTTGAACTGCGGCAACCGGGAGCTGTACGGGCTGCTGCGGACGTCAACCAGAACCTGGATACGATGCCGCCGGAGCAACTCGAGAAAATGTTCCAACGAGTGGTTCGAGTGGCCGACGGTGAAAAGCTCGGGCTTCACGATTCGAAGATAGTCGCACAAATCTTGATCGGATCCTGATTCCCGGTTGATATGGTCTGCGCTCCGACTTTTGTCAACTGATAGCAGGGATTTGCTCTTTTGCCGCGCCGCCGGTTATTGAGGCGGCGCGGGCGTTGGCTACCAGAAAGGTCTCGAGGTTCGGATATTTCGTCATGGTTGGGTCGGGGGGGCAACAGCTCAAGGCGGTGTGCTTGAGCGCTGGCGATGAGGAGGTTATCGAACGGGTCACGACAGCAGTATCATCGGTTTTCCTCCGGCCAGTCTTCTTGAGTGGCCGGCTCCGTGGGGTCGAAGCCCGGCGCGAAAGTCACTTTGAGCGCCGGGTCTGGTTTGAGCCGGCGGCGGCGGGCCGGATTGACGGCCTTCATCTCCGCTGACCTACCAGAGGGTCCTGACCCTCGGGTATTGGCGGATTTTGTCGTCCGGGGTGAGAATCGTCAGATCATGCTCGAGGGCGGTGGCGATGAGGATGCGCTCGGCGGGGTCGGCGTGCGGGCCGGGCAACTCCGTTGCCGCCGCGGCGATGGCGGCCGTCAGTGGCAGTTCACGCACCGCGAAGTGGGCGCAAACGGCGGGAAACCACTCCTTGAGCGGCTTGGGCAGACCCAGTTTGTGCTTAGCCACCTTCACGCCCAACTCGAAAGCCGAAAAGGCCGAAGCATAGACGGCCAGCCCCGGCTGGCGAAGCACCTCCCGCGCCGGCTCGGACAACCGGCTCGGATCGTCCGCCAACCACAGCAGACTGCACGTATCCAAAAGTATCATCGGTACTCGGAGGGCCATTCCTCTTCGCTCAGAGGCTCGGTCGGATCGTAGTTGATAAACAGCGGTTTGAGATCCGGGCGCGGGGTAAGCCGGTCTGCAAGCGGTGGTTGAGCGGCCTTGATCTCCGCTATGACTTTGCCGTTGCGGCAGAGCAAGACCACGTCTCCCCGCTCTTCCACCGCTTTGACCAACTCCGAGAGCCGGCTCTTGGCCTCGTGCATATTGACGGTAATCATACTTAGCTAGGTTAGCTAATGTCGCCGGTTCCGTCAAGGAAGACTTGACCTGTCACAGTTTCACAGTTGCTGTGACGTCGCCTTCATGTGCCGATGGACGAAAAAGTAGTACATCGTCCCGAGCACGAGCATGGCGCCGCCGAGCCAGAGGGAGACACGGTGCAACTCGCCTTGCATGAGTTTCTCGTCCTGGCCCATCTTGACGCCAACGTAGCAGAGCACGGCGCACCAGATGGCCGAGCCGAGCAGCGTAAAGAGCGAGAAGACCTTGTAGTTCATGCGGACGACCCCGGCCGGGATGCCGATGAGATGCCGCACCACCGGCAGCAGGCGCGAGATGAAAATGCCCATGGCCCCGTAATGCGCAGCCCACCGTTCCGCCCCTTCCACCTTCTGGCCGGAGATCAGGAAGTAACGCCCATACCTCATCACCAGCGGGCGGCCGGCCCAGCGGGCCGCCCAATACATCAGCGTCGCGCCGAGCCAGGAGCCAATCGTGCCGGCCAGAACGATGCCCGGCAGGCCAATGGCGAGCTTGCCGGTGTGGGCCAGGTGGGCGGCCGGGGGAATGATGACCTCGCTGGGCAGCGGCACAATGGAACTCTCCATCGCCATCAGCAGGCCAATGAGCAGATAGCCCCCCTGTGCCAGCCGAGCCATATACCAGTTAATCAGTGCTTTGAACATGCGCCGGACCCTCATTCGGCCTTCTGAAAAACCACGATCCGGTTGGAATTGGTCCCCTTTGCATTGTTGTCCACCCCCCAGCAGTTGGCAGTTTTTGTGAACTTCTGGTCGTTAATCAGAATCAACCGCGGTGTCAGGCCCGCCTCAACCCCGCAGGGCACGACTGCCTCCTCAAGTTTGACCTTGCCGCCGCGAACCTCTCCCACCTCAAAGGCCACGTGGCCGCCAGCCCGCAACACCCGTCCCAGCTCCCGGAAAACTTCGGTCATGGCGCGCTGCCATTCCTCCAGTTTTTTGGGGACCGTCAAACTCACCGATGCCGGGTCAACGCCAATGAACCAACACCGCAGCCAGTTGTCCCCCGCATAGTCCACGACATCCAAAAACGGGGGTGAAGCCACCACCAGCGAAACCGCACCCGGCTCAATCTGCGGAGTATAGCCCGAATGCTGAGTAAGCAACTGAGCCCGCCCGCAAACACCGGAGAGCACCCGCCGGACCCCGCCGCCACAGTCGGCAAGAAGCTGCCGGCTCTTTCTGGCGATAATCTCGGCAACGTTCCTCCGCGGGGGCTCCTGGGCACGGGTCCGGTTGATCTTCTTTTGCGCCTCCACCGACACCGCCTGGTTGGGCGGCAGGGTATAAACGGAGAAAAAGCCCGGAGAGTGCCCCGTCAAGCGGTTCACGGCAACCATCCTAATCCAGTCATCCACCAAATCGCCCTGGCCGCTGGTCTTCCGTTCGATGAGGTAGTTCCTGAGTGCGCAAATCTCCCTGAGCGTCTCCCGGTGGTAGAAGACCAGCAGGTCCTCGGGCAATCCCCCGGCAATCGAATAATCCACATCTCTGAGCCGGCGCACTACCTGAGCCAGCTCAGGGGGTGAGCCTGGGCCCGGTGAGCACGACGCTCAGGGGGTTTATGTCGCATCCAAGCGGCACCCTGCCCAGCAACGCCGCTTCGACCAGCGTGGTCCCACGCCCCATGAACGGGTCATAGACGGCGTCCCCGGGTTCTGTTAGCCGCTCAACGAAGAATCTCGGCAGTTGCGGTTTGAAGCAGGCTCGATACGAAACCTCGTGCAGGCGGCTGGCCGCTCGCTGTTTAGAGGTCCAAAACTCGTTAACGTAAGTCGGCACCAGCACCGCCTCCCCGCCGAAGGTCGTCGCCGCAGTCTCGAGCACCCGCGTCGTCTTGCCAAACTCTTTGAACGCTGCCAATTGGTCCGCTAGCGGCAGCTTCAGGTGTGAGGTATCCTCACGCTGCGCCGCAAATCCAAATTCCAGGTTCTCTTCCCGCAACATCACGGGAGCCATTTAACCAGCTCGACCATCTTCTTGCGAGGAATCTTCGAGAGATCACCTTGGCTTTACACATAACCGGCAAAACCCGCCGCTTGACCAGCGATTCCGTAAGGTGGGTGGGGTTTCAATTCCAACCTGGCTGACCACAGGCAGTTAGGGCATTTTCGGAAACAGAGGCATTTTCTTTTTCGCTTGCATTGCTCGCCCGCTCTGCTATCCTACATCTATATATGAGTAGGATACAGCCGCTCCAGCGCACATCGACCCTGGCCCTCCGCCAGCGAAAGGCCCATCTCCTGCGCTCCTTCCAATTCCCCCCCGGAGTCCTCCACGCCTCCTTAATCGAGCGATTCCTCAAATGTGGCAAGGCCAATTGCCGCTGCCACACCGGTGGCCCCAAGCACGGCCCGTTCTTTTATCTCAACCGCTGCTTCGCCAAAGGCCAGGTGCAATCGCTCTTGCTGAAGTCCCCGGGCCAGATCGACCAAGCACGCCAAGGTGTGGCCGCTTATGCCCAGGTCCAGCACGTGCTTGACGAAATCAGCCAAATCAATCGCGAACTGCTCCGCCGTGGTGAACCTCTGGTGGCCGCGTCTTCATGAACGAACTGGCTCAGTTTCTGGGCTACGTAACGAAAGTCTTCGCCATGGGCCGGGTCGTGCGCGGGGTGCGCAGCGATCGGCCCTACGCCAAGATTCCTACGCGGCCCTTGTTGCTGAGCATGCTCATGGGCGTGGCCATCCGCGTCGGCAGTTACCTGGAT
>CAVQND010000024.1:0-149295 GCA_963713735.1 uncultured bacterium | reverse complement strand
GCTAAAGAGCCTATGCCACTGGACCTTTCCATCCTCGAAAAGCTTGAAATCGCTCACCGCCTCGTCGCCGAAGCGCTGGGCCGAGCGCCTCAACTCTGCGACTGCCGCCTCGATCAGGCTATGCTGGTCTTGGAGCTATCCATCAAACGCGCCCGGCGTTCGCCACAAATGCGTCTGCGCCTGCCACCGGACCGCCGCGAAGAGGCCTTCCTGTTCTGACCCATCCCTTCGCCAAAACGGCCTCTCGCCCCGCCGCAGGGGTGTGCCGCGCAGCATCCGCCTCTCCGCCCCTTACCCAAGCCACCAGCTTCCTCGACGATCTTGATACGCCTTTGTCGAACCTCCTTGATTATCAAGATACTTTTCTCCCAGAAAAGCGTGAAGCGGAACAGTCGTTGGTGTGCCCCCCGAGGTTGATGTTCAGGATGTGCGTGTTGACGGTTATTGCGCCCGACATCGAGGTCATCGGCTGCGGGGAGCCGGCGCCTTGGGCTTGCGCCGCCAAAACCTGGGCCGCCGTCACCGCGATGGCCGGGAAGTCCTTTGCGGTCAAGCCCGCCTTAAGGGCCGCCTGGCCAGCCGGGCTGAGCGCTCCGCCTCGGAGCGAGAGACCCGCGAGCTCGGTCAGGCCACCCGGCCCCATGGCGTTGGTGACGGCCGCCCACTCGGCTGGCGAAAGGTACTGAGTCGGTGGAAGGATCCCCGCCAGCCCTGCACTGGCCCTCCCAGTGAGGCTGTTGGTCAGGGCCATAAGGTCGGCGGTTGTGTAAACCTGGTTCAGCGTTGCGTTTGCGGTACCGCCGGAGACGGCGCTGCCGGGATTAGGCCCGCTTACCTGTGCCCAACAACGGAGAGAGAGAGAGAGAGAGAGAGAGAGAGCCAACAAGCGCAGGAACAGTGATCGTCTTCATAACAATGCTATCCTCTGATGACTGGGCCGCCTCGCGACCACGCGCCGGGCAGCGTTCACCCGCTGAGCGTTTCTACCCGGATCTAAACATAATGAGTGCGGGTGTGTCAAGAGAAAGACTCGACAAAATGACTATTAATATCAAACCATATAATGTTCACCACAGCACAACCCGAATCCTTAGCCAAGGCCGCGGCACGTCGTACGGCTGACGAGAGTCCCGGGACCGCTGGCTAATCTCGGAGCGGAACACGCCGGGGTCGCACCTCTTTGTCCCTCCC
Organism: uncultured bacterium; assembly: GCA_963713735.1. Lineage (GTDB taxonomy): Bacteria > Verrucomicrobiota > Verrucomicrobiia > Limisphaerales > UBA8199 > CAVQND01. The sequence continues at coordinate 148,104 of CAVQND010000024.1, read as the reverse complement.
GAAGGCAGTTTTGGTCGTGGAATGACGCGATCAGCCGGTCCGCCCGCTTGCTGGGCAATGCGCGGGCACACCCCTACCCTGAATTCGACCTAAAAAGTGATCACTACATTAATCCTGCGCCCGGAGGAGCCGCTTGTCGATGGCCTTGAGGATGGTTTCCTGTTTCTTGGTTAGCGCCACGACGCGGGAAAGCCTGAAACCCCGCTTGGCGTCCCGAAGATAGACCTTATACATCGTGCCCAATTCCAGGAGTGCGGCTTCCGCGGTGAAGTCCGTACGGCGCAAGCGATAGCGCAGCAAAGACAAGAGCAGGTAGGCCAAATAGCAGAACGAAGACGTGAGCATGCACGCGCTCGGCTAGCCAGTGGCGCACCGGCCGCAGGTGGGTGATACCCTTGAGACTGTGGAAGGCTTTTTCGACAATATCCTTGTCAAAATAGAGGGAAAGCATTTGGTCCTCGGATAAGGAGCGGGTACAGAAGATGCACGAGTAGCCGTCGAACTCTTCGGCCTCGGTCAAGACGGCGGGCAGCAAATGGCCGCGGGCATCGAAGAAACGTTCCAGGCCGGGTTTAATAGACTTGCCTTGGGCCAAGAGGTTTTGGGCGTAGAGGATCTCATCGCGGCGGGATTCGCGGGCGTCGCGTTGGTGACGCTCGTTCAAACACAGCGCCAAGCGTCCGCGCACCCCATCCAATTGGTAGGGGCGCAGGCAGGTGTAAAAGACGGTCGAACCCACTCGTTGCCGATAGGGCAGTTGCATCAATAGCTGGGGATCGGCATAAGGGCGCCAGAACTTTTTCAAGGCGTCGTTGAGGGGGACCCCGCAGAGCGTGTCCCAGTACAAGTGCTTGATGTCCTTGATGTTACGCCCGCTGGTGATACCCCGGTCGTAGATGAACAGCCCCGGTTCCAAGCCGTAGCTCGCAAAGAGGGTGACCAAGTCGTGCAAGGTGCGTGCATCATGGACGTTGCCGTCGAAGACCTTGTGAAACAAGGGAATGCCTTCGACCTGGGTCACGCCCAGACCCACCTGGATGAGGGGCCGCCCCTTGACCTCCTCCTTGTCGTGACCCGGTTTGCCCAGCGGGCAATGCCGGCCATAGAGGTAGGTGTTAGTCACGTCGTAGATGACACCGGAGGGCCGCAGGCGGTATTGGTGGCAAACCCCTTGGAAGAGCTGCCGCTGCCAGGCCTCCGCGTCGAGGCTTTCCAGGTGGTCCAACGCGCCCACCAGGCGCCTTTCGGTCAGGCCCTCCAGATCCAGAAGAAAGTTCAGGTCGGTACGTTCGAACCAACTGGGCATGTAGTTAAGGCTCCGATAGTCCAAGCAGTGGGCATAGACCAGGCTGAGGATTTCCTGGCTGTAGTCGCCCAGGAGTTCGGGCAGTTGGATTTCGGTGGCGAGGTGGTGCAGCACCAGCAGTGGACCGTAGAGTTTGACGGCTTCGACTTCGGCTTCCGAGAGGGAGGTTGATAGGATGGTGCGGCCGTCAGCCTCCTTGCCCACATAGCGAATAAAGCGCTGGACCACCTTGCCCTCGACGCGGCGGGTTTCGACCTCGGCGAGGTAAGTGCGGTCGCCTTTTCGGATCTTCCGAATGAAGCTCATGTAGTGACTATTATATACACTACCTCGGAGACGAGCAAGCGGTTTTTTGAGAAATCTGCATGTCATTGGGAGCCCTGTAAAATCAGGCCGAAACCCCGATCGCACTCACTTTCGCCCGACTGTAGTGAATAAAATCTAGGTCGAATTCAGGCCCTACCTTCCCCGTCAGCCGGACGAGTTGCAGCAGTTGGACTGAAGGTTTTCCGCTAGCCCGAGTCCACCACCTCCAGTACCCGGCGACCGACCTTGCGCTTGGGCAGCCACTTGTCCACAAAGAGCCTCCACCACCGCAGCCAACCCGCCGGCACGCAGATGCGCGCCACTTCATAGCGGGCGTGCCGACTCACACTGACCGGCACGGTCAACAGATGCCGAATGATGGTGGGGACCCGCCAACCCTGCGCCTCATCAGGCAGGTCCAGCACTTTGAGGCTCACCAACAGGTTGTGGGCCAGCATCCCAACGGCGTAAAAGGCCTGATTGGCGATGAGGTCCAGGCAAGGGGGATGGTGCAAATCCAGGCCACTGAGCACGTCGCTGAAGCCCTGCTCCTTGGCCCCCTTGAGGCGATGCCGCTCAAAGACCGCTTGCGGCGTGTCCTTTTCCCCGGCTCGGCAGGCCACGTAAGCGTAGCGCCACATCAAGTCGCCGTCCTTCTTCCAGCGTACCGTGGCAAACTTCTGCACCTGCGCGCACTCTCCGGGCTGATGCTTGACCCAGGTATATTGTTCCTGCGCTTGGCCCGCCGGCGGCATGGGGCTCCATTGGCTCTCGGGCAACTCGGCCGCCAACTTGTCCAGCTTATCGGTCCACTTGTTGTAACTGACACTCCAACGGCTAAACTGCCCCTGTTCAATCCGGTTGAGGAACTTGCCCGCGCTCGAACCACTGTTGGCGTAGAAGTAGTTTGGCCGCTCGGCCCAACGGTGTTGATGCTCGTCCAGAAGCACCTTCATGTGCTCGCTCACGTCGGTCGCCCCGTCCAGGATGCCATCCAGCAGCCAGGGGCCAAACCAGAGGGTCTGCCAACTCAGGGCCCAGTCGCCGTTGTAGTTGATGCGCGCCGCCTCGAACTTGTGTCCTTCCAACTCGATTTCCGTGTCGTCGAAAAAGTTCTCCACCTCTCCGCCGTGCAACCAACGCCCCGGCTTGGCCTGCTGGCTGGACCAGTCCACAAACTCGGCATTGATGCGATGCAGAGCCCGGACGCTCTCCGGGGTCTGGGCCCGCAACCACTCCCCCAGCGTGGTCTCGTCGGCTCCCTTCTCCAGGCCCACCAGACTCGTCAGCACCCGGTCCTTGCCCATGCGCTCGGCGTCGGCCAGAGAAGCCCCGCCGCTGGTCAGAGTAAAGATGATCTGGGCGATGTTGGCCACGGGGGAGAAACCGGCGCCGGTGCGTTTGCGCACCTCCAGCGAGGGCTCGTTGTGGATGCGCTCCCAAAGGCCGGCGCGGCGGCAGAGGGCGTCGACGAGGACTTGGCCTCCGTGGGCCGTGGCCTGGTCGGAGTTGGTCAACTGGATGTGCAGCTTGGTTTTTCGCTTTGTAAAGAGCGGCATGGCACAATATCACCATATAGGTGATATTCTGTCAAGCCCTTTTTCACCTAAAATTGCATTTTTCTTCACCAGGCTAATGATTCGGGAGCACAAAAAACAGTGGGAGGTGGCACGCGCGCTTCGCTCGGGCGCATTTCGGACCCTTCTAACGGCAGAGACCCCAGAATGCAGCGCCTGCGCTGAGCCTCGAGACTCGCGGCGTTTCCGGTGTTGCTGATCGTGGGCAAGGACACTCCACCCAAGTCGGCCGCGGCGATGGCTGCGTTAGCCGTTTGGGTGCTCGCCGTGTTATCTTCGCAACCCCATGACCGGCACCAACGTCCAGCGGAATAAAGTCAAGTTCCACCGGGATTTCAGAGCCGTCTTCAATCTCGTCAGAGACAGGACCGAAGTCCTTCTCTAATCCGTCGGGCGCCCCTACCGCCGCTGGCGTCGCTTAACTTTGAGCAGGGCCACGGAATGGGCCAGGGCGGCGTTGACCATCGCGGCCTCCTCGTCGTCCAGGTGCTCGGCCAGGCGGGCCTCGGCGCGCCGGCGGGCCTCCTCGACCTTGGCTTCATCGATGCTCTCTGCGCGCAGGGCCATGTCGGTGATGATGGCGACGCGTTGGGCCGTGATTTGCACGAACCCCTCGCCCACGGCAAGAGATTCTTCACGCCCCTGTCTGCGCGCGATGACCTCCCCCGGGACCACTTGCGTCAGGAGCGGAACGTGTTCGGGGTAGATTCCCATTTCCCCTTCCACACCCGGCAACGTGACCATCTCCACGTCCTCCGAATAGGCCTTCCCCTCGGGGGTTACAATCTCCAGTTTGAGAGTCATGCTACAAGGCCCGGTTACTGATTAATCTCGTCAATGCCGCCCTTCATGTAGAAGTTGCCCTCGGGGACCTCGTCATGTTTGCCTTCGAGGATTTCTTTGAAGCCGCGAACGGTTTCAGCCACCGGCACCTGCTTGCCTTTGTGGCCGGTGAAGACCTCCGCGACGCTGAAGGGCTGGCTCAGGAAACGTTGAATCTTCCGGGCGCGGAACACAGTGAGTTTGTCCTCCGGTGAGAGTTCGTCCATGCCCAGGATGGCGATGATGTCCTGGAGGTCTTTGTAGCGCTGGAGCACGCGCTGGACGCCGCGCGCCACTTCGTAGTGTTCCTGGCCGACGATTTCCGGCGCCAGCGCCCGCGAGGTCGAGGCCAGCGGATCGACGGCGGGGTAAATGCCCAATTCGGCGATGGCCCGTTCCAGGACGATCGTGGCATCCAGGTGCGCGAACGTCGTCGCCGGAGCGGGGTCCGTCAGGTCGTCCGCCGGCACATAGACGGCCTGGAATGAGGTGATCGAGCCTTTCTTGGTCGAGGTAATTCGTTCCTGGAGGTCGCCCATCTCGGCGGCCAGGGTCGGTTGGTAGCCCACGGCGCTGGGCGTGCGGCCCAGCAAGGCAGACACTTCGGAGCCGGCCTGGGAAAAGCGGAATATATTGTCGATGAACAGCAGCACGTCCTGGTTCTTTTCGTCCCGGAAATACTCCGTGACCGCCAGGCCGGACAGGGCCACGCGCAGGCGGGCGCCCGGCGGTTCGTTCATCTGCCCATAGACGAGGGCAATTTTGGACTCGCTGAGGTTGGCCTGCTGGATGACCTTGGCCTCGGACATTTCGTTGTAGAGGTCGTTGCCCTCGCGGGTGCGCTCGCCGACCCCCGCGAACACCGACACCCCGCCGTGGAGCTTGGCGATGTTGTTGATCAGTTCCATGATCACCACGGTCTTGCCCACCCCCGCCCCGCCGAAGGCGCCGACCTTGCCGCCTTTGAGGAAGGGGCAAATCAAATCAATGACCTTGATGCCGGTGGTCAGCACCTGGGGGGAAGTGGACTGGTCCAGGAGGGTCGGCGCCGGGCGGTGAATGGGATAGCGCTTCTCGGCCACGACCGGGCCCCGCTCATCCACCGGGTTGCCCGTCACGTCAAAGACGCGCCCCATCACCCCGTCCCCGACGGGCATGGAGATGGGACCGCCGGTATCCACGACTTCATATCCGCGTTTGAGGCCCTCGGTGCTGGACATGGCGACGGTGCGGACCCAGTTGTTGCCCAGGTGCTGCTGGACCTCGAGGGTCAGCTTGACCGGCTGATTGTTGACTTTGAAATCCACCGTCAGCGCGCCGTAGATGGGCGGCAGCGACTCGGGAAACTCCACGTCCACTACCGGACCGATGACTTGAACGATTTTGCCTTTATTCATCACAACATTCCAAGGATTCCGAAAAGGTCATTTTGACGCCCGCTCTTTATCCCAGCGCCATGGCGGCGGTGGCGATCTCCAGCAGTTCATTGGTGATATTGCCCTGGCGCAGTTTGTTGTATTCCAGCGTAAGGTCCTTGATAAGCTGGTTGGCGTTGTCGGTGGCGCTTTTCATCGCCACCATGCGCGCGCTCTGTTCGCTGGCTTTGGCCTCGAGGAGGATCTGAAAGATCTCGAAATTCAAGCTGTGCGGCAGCAAGGCGCCCAGCACTTGCTCGGCATTCGGCTCGAAGATGAACTCGGTCGTGGCGGGAGAGAGCTTTTCGGACGCCGGCGGCTCGTGAACTCCGGCAGTCAGAGGTTTGAGTTCGCCCACGGGCAGGAACGGGCGCAGCTCGGGCCGCTGGACCAGGGTGGAAAAGAATTTCGTGTAGAGAATCTCCACCCGGTCGGCTTCCCCCTTGAGAAACAGGTCGCGGGCGAACCCCGAGATGGCCCGCGCCTCGGCGAAGAGCGGCGCGTCCTTGTAAGTGAATTCGACCGCCAGCCGACGCTTGGTTCGGGCGACGAACTGGGCCGCCTTCCGTCCGGAAGTGATGAAGATGGTCTCGCGATCCAGTTTTGCCGCCTCCCGCATCAGGTTGCTGTTGAGCGCGCCGCACAGCCCTTTGTTGGTGCTGATGAGAATGACCGCCCGCCGTCGCTCCTCGCGGACTTCCATCAGCGGATGGGTAAAGTCCCCCGCATTGAAGGCGACGCTGCCCAGCACCTCGTTCATGAGCGCGGCATAAGGCCGGCCCGCCAGGGCCGCTTGCTGGGCCTTGCGCATTTTGGAGGCGGCCACCATCTGCATCGCCTTGGTTATCTGGGCGGTGTTCTTGACCGACTTGATTCGCCGGCGTATGTCGCGAGTGCTGGGCATGAATGCTAATTCTAATCGGACCTGGCTCTTCTATTTTGACGCGCTCTTGGCCGGGGGCGCATAGGTTTGCTTGAACTCAATCACCGCCGCCTTCAAATCGGCGATGAGGGCGTCGTTGAGCGCCTTTTCTTTGGCGATGCGGGCCATCAGTTCGGACTTTCGGCTGGCCAGGTAGTCGGTGAGTTTGGCCTGGAAATCCTTGATCCGCTCCACCGGCACGTCATCCATGAAGCCGTTTTGGACGGTCCAGAGGACGGCGATCTGGACCTCGACGAGGATGGGATTGTATTGGGGTTGCTTGAAGACCTCGACGATGCGCTTGCCGCGCTCGATTTGCCCCTGGGTCTTGGCGTCCAGGTCCGAGCCGAACTGGGCGAAAGCGGCCAGTTCCCGGAACTGGGCCAACTCGAGTTTGATGCGCCCGGCGACCTGCTTCATCCCCTTGACCTGGGCCGCCGACCCGACCCTGGAAACTGAAATGCCCACCGAGATGGCCGGGCGGATGCCCTGGTAGAAAAGGTCGGTCTCCAGGAAGATCTGGCCGTCGGTGATCGGAGATGACGTTGGTGGGGATATAGGCGGAAACGTCTCCGGCCTGGGTTTCGATAATCGGCAGGGCCGTTAGCGAGCCGTTGCCGTATTTCTCGCTGAGGCGGGCGGCCCGCTCCAGGAGGCGGCTGTGGAGGTAAAAGACATCGCCCGGGTAGGCCTCGCGGCCTGAAGGACGTTTGAGGACCAGCGAGACCTGGCGATAGGCGACGGCGTGCTTGGAGAGGTCGTCGTAAATGATCAGCGCGTCCATGCCGTTGTCCATGAACCATTCACCCATCGCGGCGCCGGCGAATGGGGCGAGGTACTGATTGGTGGCGGAATCGGAGGCCGAGGCCGCCATGATGATCGTGTAGGGCATGGCATTGGCTTGCTCGAGCACGGCGATGATCCGCGCAATATTGGACTGCTTCTGCCCGATGGCCACGTAGATGCAGTAGAGCGGGCGGTAGTTCTTGTCGCCGGCCTCCTCGGCGGCGCGATTCAGGCGGGCCTGGCTGATGATCGTATCGATGCCCAGCGTCGTCTTGCCCGTGGACCGATCGCCGATGATGAGTTCCCGCTGCCCGCGCCCGATGGGAATCATGGCGTCCACCGCCATAATGCCCGTTTGGACCGGCTGGCTCACGGGCTGGCGCTTGATGATGCCCGGGGCGATTTTCTCCACCGGGTAGGCCGTGTCGCTCTGAACCGGTCCTTTGCCGTCCAGGGGCCAGCCCAAGGCATTGACTACGCGGCCCAGCAGGCCCTTGCCCACCGGCACCTGCAAGAGCTTGCCCGTCGTCCGAACCTCGTCGCCTTCCTCGATCTGCGTATAGTCGCCCAGGATGATGGCGCCTACGTCGGTTTCCTCGAGATTCAACGCCAGCCCAACGACGCCTTTGCCGAAATCGAGCATCTCGTTCAGCATCGCATCGGTCAGACCTTCAATCCGCGCGACGCCGTCGCCGATCTCGCGGACGACGCCGACATTCTGGCGGGCGGTGGCGGTCTTGACGCCGGCGATTTGGGCTTCAATTTCCTGTAATAAGTTGCTCATAAAATTCAACCGGCATTCCGCTCGAAGCTTTCTTCCAGGGCGGCCAACCGGGCTTTGATGCTGCCGTCATAAACATCGCTCCCCACCTTGATGCGCAGCCCGCCGATGAGGGCCGGGTTTTGCGCAACCGAGAGGTACAAGCCCGGTCCGTAAACGCGCGCCAGCCCTGCCTGGATGGCCGCTTGCAGCTCGGGGGGCAGGGGCGATGGGGCTCTCGATTCGGGCGGTCCGCCGCTGCAGCTCGAGCTTCACGAGCCGCTGAAAATGGGTCAGGATAGCCAGATAGCCGCGCGGCCGGGTCTCGAGCACCCGCCGCACTGCGGTCCGGGCGCGGCCTTCGTCCATAAGCCCGTTGACCTGGCAAGCAGCGGAACAGTTCCTTGGCCTCGCGTTTGGCTTGTTTGGAAACGGTCATAGAAAGGTCAGAGCGCCACTTGCCTGGCCGTCTCTTCCGCCAGGCGGCGCTGGTCCTCGGCGGTGAGAACCTTGCCGGTGACCGTGGCGGTAGTCTGAACCACCAGCCGGCCAACTTCCCGTTTGAGCTCGGCCAGCATCCGGGCGTGGTCCTGGGCGGCGGCCTCGCGGGCCTTGGCAATGATCTGCTCGGCTGCGGCGATGGCCTTTTGGGTCTCCTGCTCCTGGACGCGCGCAGCGGCCTGGCGCGCCTCCTCGATCAGGCGCGCCGCCTGGGCGTTGGCCTGGGAGATAATCTCCAGCCGCTGGGCCTCCGCCCGCGCCAGTTCGGCCTTGATCTTCTCGGCGTTGGCCAGGCCCTCGGCGATGCGCTGCCGGCGCTCCTCGAGCATGGCCAGCACGCGTTTGTAAGCCAGGAAGTAGAGGAAGATGCAGACGATGACGAAGCTGATGATCTGGGCGATCAGATGGGCCGTGTCCACCCCGAAGGTGCGGGCAATCTGCTCGACGGGCCCCGCCCCGCCCCCTTGGGCCAATACCATGAACTGATTCATAACGCCGCGAATGGGTCGGACTCAGGCGCAAAGTTCAATCGGCCCTGCGCCCAAGCGATGGCCTCTGGTCACTGCTTGGGCACAAGGAACAACGCGTAGAACACGATGGCCTCGGCGAAGGCAATGGCCAGGATTGACTGGACCAGAATCTTCGTGGCCGCACCGGGATTGCGTCCGACCGCTTCGGAGGCCTTCATGCCGATGAAGCCCACGCCCAGGGCCGCGCCCAGCGCCGCCAGGCCGACGTGGAGATTGCCGGTCAGTCCTTCCGCCAACATTGGCATTAACGACATATATGTTTTTCCTTTCTGTTCTGTTGCTCGGCGGCTCCCGCGATTGAACACGGTCAAACCGTCGAAAGTCTCTTTCAGTGTTGCACCGCCGCCTCGTGCCCTTCTTCGTGCGCGCAAATGAGCATAGTGAAGACGGCCGTCAGGAGCATGAACACCAGGGCCTGCACGAACCCGACGAGCAATTCCATGAAATAGAAGGGGATGGGCAGCAGCCAGCCCAGGCCCGGCACCAGGTTGGACATGGCCTCAAGCATGTTCTCGCCTGCGAAAATGTTGCCGTAGAGACGGAAGCTCAGGGATACGGGGCGGAAAAGGATTGAAAAGACCTCGAGGCACCCGACGGCGAAGAAGACGATGACCATCAGCAGCTTGAGCAGGCCGCTGGTTTCGCCCTTTGGGCGCAAACAGATGCATCAGGAAGCCTATCGGGCCGATCTCCCGCAGCGCCCAGTAGATCCAGCAGGCGAAGAAAACCAGGGCCATCGCCAGCGTCATGTTCAAGTCCGCATTGGCGCCCCGGAACCAGGGCTTATCGACCACAAACCCCTGTGGCGTCTGATGGCCCCAGCCGATGGTCCCCACGCCGGGAATCAGGCCCATCCAGTTGGCGAACAGGATGAAAATGAAGATCGTGGCGAAAAACCAGAACGTCCGCTTCACCAGGTGTGCTCCGATGATCCCCTCGATAAAACCGTAGAGGTTCTCGACCATCCATTCCCAGAAGTTCTGCGCCCCGTCGGGCACTTCCTTCATCTTCCGAGTGGCGGCCTGGGCAAAGAGGATCAGGCCCGCCGCGACGATCCACGTCACCACCATTGAGTTCGTGATGGGAAAAGGGCCCCAAGGCGTGTGGAGGCGCCTGATTTCGACCGCCTGCTCCGGCAGGCGCGGCTCCGCCCGCTCGGCCGTGGCGGCTCGTGCCGGCGCGGCCTCGGGCGAGGCCGCAGATGATTCAACTCCGCTGCCGAATGCCGGCGCGCCGGCCAAAAGGACCCACACCATTATGACTCTGAGCAATCGCATGTGCGCTAAAAGGCTGTTCGAGCCGGAAGCGGGAAAAAACTGCCTCATGCCGCCTGGTTACTCAAGCGAATTCTTTTTGCGCCAATTTGCTCTTCTGCGTAACCTCATCCGATGAGCACACGCGCCGCGAGCGAATATCGTTACGAGAAACTGACCTGGCCTGAGATCAACGACGCCATTGAGTTGAAGAAGGTGTGCATCGTGCCCTGCGGGGCCATCGAACAACACGGACCGCATTTGCCGTTAAACGTTGATGTGGTCTGTCCGGTGGGAGTCGCCCGCGGCGCCGGGCTGCAAGCGCCCGAGTCACTGCTGGTCCTGCCGCCGGTCTGCTACGGCTACACCGGGCACGTGCTGGATTTTCCGGGCACCATCAACAGCGATTTCGAGCATTTCATCCAACACGTGCTGGACATCACCAAGTCCCTCGCTTACCACGGCTTCAAGAAAATCCTGCTGCTCAACGGCCACGGCTCCAATATGCCCAATCTCGACCTGGTCGCCCGCCGCACGAACCTCGAAACCGACGCCGAGTGCATCGCCGCTGGCTGGTGGAGCTTTCTGACGGTGGACCCGACCTTCTTGCCGCGCTGGCGTCAGAGCAAATTCCCCGGCGGCTGCTCGCACGCCTGCGAGTTGGAAACATCGCTCTACCTCCACCTGGATGGGGACAATGTGCGCAAAGATCAGATCCGCAACGGGACGATCAGCCTCAACGACGAAGGCAGTCCCTTCAATTGGATGGACCTGTTTGCGGCAGGACCTGCGACTTTGGTTTCCTGGACCAGCAGCTATTCAACGACCGGGACCCTCGGTGCAGCCGAACTGGGTTCCGCCGCCAAGGGCCAGCAGGCCTATGAAGAAGCGGTCAAGCAGCTCGTGCGCTTCATCCATTATTTCAAGAACCGCCCGAGGGACGTCCGCCGCGACCACCATCGCCAGCCGCCAACGATGCCCATGCCATGGGGGCAAAAATCGATCTGACTATTCAGCACCAGTCGAATACCGAAAACGCGCCTGCCGGTCTCACCGGCGTCCGGCCGACCCGCGTGCGCTACCTGGTGCTGGTCCTGCTTTGTTCGCTGGCCTGCTTGACCTACCTCGACCGCATCTGCATCATGCGCGTGCAGGGCGAGATCGAGCGTGACCTCAATTTCGATCGGCTCTCGGCTCGCGACGAGCGGACGCTGGCGGCAAAGGGTCTGGCCAACGACAGTGAGGCCCGGGCCAAACTGGCCCAGGACGGCGCGACCGAACGAATGAGCTGGGTATTCTCAGCTTTTGTGCTCGGGTACGTTTTGTTCGGTTTGCCCGGGGGCTGGCTGGCAGACCGGTTCCGCCCGCGCGCCATTATCCTGCTGATTGTGCTTTGGTGGTCTTTGTTCACGGCGCTGACGGGCGGGGTGAGGGCCCTGGCGGGCTGGTTTTTTCCCCGCCCCGAACCTTGGATATTTGTTGGCGCGATGGTGCTGGTCCGCTTTCTTTTTGGCCTGGGCGAGGCGGGGGCGTATCCGAACATCGCGCGGGCGCTGGGCCGCTGGTTCCCCTTCCGCGAGCGTGGGGCGGCGCAGGGCGCAATTTGGCTCTCCAGCAGGTTCGGCGGAGCCATTGCGCCAACCATCATCGGCAGCCTCGTGGTGGTGGCGGGAGGCTGGCAGCGCGCGTTCTGGATTCTGGGCGCAGCGGGCATGTTGTGGGCGCTGCTCTTCTTTGTTTGGTTCCGGGATCGGCCTGAGGATCAGGCCTCGGCCAACCAGGCCGAGTGCGCGCTCATCCGCGCCGGAGCCGCCGGGCAGGAGTCCATTTACCAGGACGAGGCTCCGGCCCAGGTTCCGTGGGGGCGGCTGTTTTTCTCGCCGAACCTGCTCTGGCTGTATGTGGCTTCGTTCACCGCCAGCTTCAGTTGGTTCTTCTACGTCACCTTTCTGCCCAAATACTTGAAGGACCAATTCCAGGTGGATTATTCCCATTCGGAAATCATGACCGGGTTGCCGTTGTTGGTCGGTGGCCTGGCCTGCCTGGCGGGGGGGCGGCTGTCCGACGTGTTGATCGGCTCCACGGGGAGCCAGCGCTGGGGGCGCAGCCTGCAGGGGGCTATTGGCTTGGGCGTAGCCGCCGCTTGCGCACTGGCGGTCTCGCGCACCAATTCTCCTTGGCCGGTCATCCTCATCATTTGCATCGCCTCGGCTTTTCAGGACCTGGCCCTGCCGGCTATGTGGTCCGCCTCGGTGGACATTGGCGGACGTTGCGCCGGGACGGTGAGCGGCTGTATGAATTCGGCGGGCGCCATCGGCGCCATGCTCAGCCCGCTGGTCGCCGCCAAGGTCGCTATCCTTTGGAATTGGAAGGCGGTGTTCGTGGTGTTTGCCGCCTCCTACTTTCTCGGCGCGCTGGCCTGGCTGCGTGTGGATGCAAGCCGTCCATTTCTTGCGCCCGGACCGCCGCTGAGGAAGTCGTAGCGCAGTTGCGGGTGACTTCTTCCGCGAGCGAATGCAGCGAAAGTCGATTCTTGACGAAGCACATGTGCCTGCAAGTCAAGCGCCAGACCGGCAATGCATAGAACCACCGTTACGCTGAGCAACTGGTGGCCAACGCCATGGCTGCGCCGCTGATTCAAAGACGCCGAGCCCCCATCCGCACGGCTCAGGAAGAAGAAGGCGGGGGAGGAATTGGCGGAATCATGAAGTCCGTGGCCTCGGCCACCTTTGCCAAGAGTTCGGAGGGTAGGCCGACGTTTTTGGACCTCGCCTTGCTGGTCAGCTTGGCCAACATCGCCAGAATGTCAGCCCTGAGCTTTCGCTCCTCCACGAGGTGCGGCGCGTTCAGGTCGCAGACTCGAATTTGGGTGCGGCCAGGGGGTGTTGCTCCCACCAGTTTGCTCGTCACAGAGTCTTCAAAAATGTGCTCGCCGTAATCCGTCTCTTTGCAGGGGTTGAGCAAGCGTATGGCTTGGGCTGCCTCCTCGTCGGTCGGCCAGAAGGTCCCCTTGGCCCTGTTGCAGTGGCGAGAGGCCAGAAAGAGGTTGTCGTAGTCCTGGACGGGATCGTCCCTCTTGCCTGGATCGAAGTGATCCACCTCCATGCATGTAAGGCCGCCCGCGTACCGCAAGTGCTGCATCGAGTAAGCACAGCGGTCCTGAAAATCGCGTCGCAGCTCGGGCAGGGCATCCCTGCAGTTCCGAGGCGTCAAGACGCAGTCAGGCGCTGGGCCGCGACGAATCCGTGGTGTCAAAACTCCGGGCATAGTCTTCCAACGCGCCTAAGACTTTCCTCAGCGCGGTGAGCCGCTGCTCTTCCAGGACGGCTTCATCGGCTGGCATCGGCGACACGGCCTTCCGTCGAAGTCCGGCCAACCTTTCGAGTTCCTCCTGTTCCGCAAGAGAAATTGTGCCCCTCGCTTCCAGTCGCACCAAATCGCGGAACCGGCGCTCCGAAGGCTCCTCCCATCCCGCAGCCACTGCCTCGGGCAGAAATGAATCGTCCTTCGCCCTTCCTGTTCCTTCGGAAAGCTCGCCCTCCTGCAAGTCACCGGAAAGGCTCCTCCGCAGGATCACGAGCATTCCCCTGCGCGCCGCGCTCCTGATCTCCTTGGGATACCTCGGATCGAGAAGGCGCCAGAAGGCCGGAATGAGCCTGTCAGAAGCATACGTTGCAGCCTTTTCGATGAGGTAGGGCTTCTGGGCTGGCACGCAGTCGCCTCCGAACACCCTGACGAGGACAGTCAGGGCCCACTCTTCGAACATGGCGGCGGTCTTTTCTCGAGCTTCAGGGCTGCCCGGAGGTGCTGTGTGCGGAGACAGGAGGATCTCGCTGAGGCGCCGGACCTCGGCTTCGCACTCCGCGAGCGTTCGATTCGTGATTTCTGCGAAATTCCGTGTGACATTCATTCAGGATTCTCCATCTCTTTCGCGACGTTGCTCCAAAGAGCTTCCAGCACCTCTGGCAGTTCCAAGGGGGGGCACGAATACTTGGTCTTCACCGATACCCTCTTATCACCACTGGGAAGAGCACTCAGAATCTCCGGTTGCGGATAGTTCGTGAGCACAAGCACGGGCGCATTCGGCAGGTCCTTGCGGAGTTCGCGGTAAAGCAGCACGCCCGTCTTGAGTCCACCTTCCGTATCCTCGTTCCTAAACGCTTCACCCGCAGGCATCATAAGGTCAAGGATGATCGCGTCAACAGACGGGGGATTGGAGCGCGCAAACGCGATAGCTTCGTCAACCGTGTAGCACCTCACGACCTCGTAGCCCTTCCGCTTGAGAACCTTCTCGTAAGACTCCATGGGCAGCCTTTCGTCGTCAATGAATAGCAATCTCTTCATGATCCTATCTGGCAGCCAAGAGCCGTGCTGGTGGGACATGTTGCAGGGATTCCGGCAAGACGATCGTGAACTTGGTCGGGTCACCCCTGTTCACGAGCTTACCGGACACGAGAATGTCTCGAGGACTCTGCGCTATTTCGACGCCTTCGTAGCCGCAGGCCACGATCTGATCGAGGACCAGATCGAGATCGTCAATCTGGCGCCCCCAAATCACTGTTTGGAAACCGCATCGCATCGCACGGAATGTCGCTCCTGAACTGGGAGATGTCGAGTCTTTGCTTGCAGACGGCAAAGGGCGCAGAGTGGCACGCGCGGGCCTGGAGTTCTTTGCCGCCTTCGTCTTGAATGCGAGTTCACCTTTCTTGAACTCCACCGTCACCCGGCTGTGGTTGGTGGCGCCACCGGAGATGAGTTGCCGGGAGCGGGGCGTCTCGATGGCGCATTGGAGGAAGCGGCTCAAGGGACATCGGCTGTGAACTACTCCAGCAGCTTCTCACCGCGCGTGTATTTCGCCGGCGCCTCCGGGTTCAGTGACACCCCCAAGCCCGGCCGGTCCGGAACTGGGCAGCATCCCTTCGGCGTCCAGATGCCAGCCGCCGACGACGAGGTCGTCAATGAAGCGCAAGCCGGTCAGATACTCCACCGGGCCGGTGTCGGGGAAGGCGGAGTCGAGTCTCATCATCAACGAAAAACTCTGGCAGGAAACTGCTTTCGGCGCGCCGCCGCCTGCCGAGTCAATCGTTAATGCGCATCTTTCGGAACGTAAAAATTCTGGTTGCCCACGCAGGCCACAAGCCGCACTTCACCGAGCCAGGGCGGACGGTTCCTCCTATGGTCATAGTAAATCGCGCCCCTGGTGATGTTGGGCAGCTTCTCCGGTGTGTTGTAGCAGGTCTTGGCGATGCGAAGGGCCGTCTGGAAATCCCTCTTTCGGCAGAACTTCTGGTAAAGCGCCTCCGGCGTCGCGCGCCTCAGCGATGAGAACTCGCCCTTCTTGAGCACGACCGCCAACGGTGTCTTGGCGGTCTTTTCTGCCCGGTTGTGAATGACTTCGGCCACCGCGGTCATGCCGATCTCGCCGTCGCCCCAGGCTTCCCCCATCAGGACCGCCGCCACAATCCGCTGCCCATAAGTTGAGGACTCCGCAGCCAAGGCTGAAATCGCCAGCAGGGCCAGCGAGAGTGCCACTTTGAGTTGCATGGGCTGGAGTGCAGCCCAAGCAGTCCTAAAAATCAAGCAAAAATTATTCGCGAGTTTAAGACCGATGATGGAAAGGCGATTGGCACGGCTGGGGCCTGATGCGGCGGCAGCCTTGCCAGTCCACCCCATAGCAGGGGTCAGTTAATCAGATTGATTCTGCTGAAAAACCCCTCTGATCAAAAAGAGACAGTGAAAAAGACCATCTCCGATGTATCCCTTGATCATTCAAATCGCGTACAGACCAAATTAGCGCGTAAGAATTCCCGACACTTTTCATGCATCTTTGCTCATCTTCAAAAACAGGGGGTTTTTCAGCGGAATCCAGATTGAGGGACGGCCCTGGCAGCGCCCCTCTCCCTCGGGGAGAGGCACCAGCCATGCTCCACCGCCTTGATGAACTCAGCGGCCCCGCTGTCTCGCAGCCGCGACTCCATCGCTCCCCCAACAACCGCCGCCGTCAATAAAATAATACAATCTGATTAACTGGGCGACGATCTGACGCGCTGAGGCACGTATGCCACAGTGGCACTGAGGCTGCCATTCTGGCACAGCATGATGGGTTTCCACCGGAGGAGAGTTTCGCTAATCCGTTATCCCCCAACAACTTTCTCTAACCTTTGAACTCCGGCATCAGGAATGCTGACAAACCGTTCAATAATGACGACGGTCTGGTGGGGAGCCAGTTGCTGATGAATTGGCAGTGGCGACGACAAGATCGGTTTTGGGCGGGCATGTGGCGACTGCTCAAGCGTTCGGCCAAATGGGTGCGCTCCTCGGCCAGGAGCGTCTTTCAACATGAGCGCGACCAGGAACCAATTCTCTTTCACCCGCGCAGCCGCAATGATGCGGCGCGTCAAAGAGCAGCTCCCATCAGCTATCAACTCCGCTAGGTCGAAAACCATGAAAACCCAAACCCTCAGTGAGAGAACGACTTGCCCGAAGACGATGGCCGGGCGCTTAACAACTGCCTGCGCCACGAGGCTGCTGCCGGTGCTCTTGCTGTTGGCGCCGACTGGCGTCGTGCAAGCCCAATTCAGTTGCACGACCAATAACGGCGCGATCACCATCACGGGATACACTGGTCCTGGCGGCGCGCTGACCATTCCGAGCGCCGTCAATGGCCTGCCGGTCACCAGCATCGGACAGTACGCGTTCTCAAGCTGCACCAGCCTGACCAGCGTGACGATCCCCAAAAGCGTCACCAGCATGGGGGACTGGGCGTTTTATTACTGCACCAGCCTAACCAGCGTCACGATCCCCAGCAGCGTCACCAGCATCGGGGAAGGGGCATTCTATGACTGCGCCAGCCTGACCAAAATCACGATACCCAAAAGTGTCACCAGGATCGGGAACGAGGCGTTCTCCGGCTGCACGAGCCTGACAGCCATTACAGTGGATCCCCTCAATTCCACTTATGCCAGTGTGAATGGGGTTTTGTTCAATGAAAGCCAGACCAGCCTCATCCGATACCCGCAACGCAAAGCCGGAACCTCCTACGCGATCCCCAACAGCGTCACCAACATCGGGACGGAGGCGTTCTATGACTGCACCGGCCTGACCAGCATCACGATACCCAGCAGCGTCACCAGCATCGGGAACGATGCGTTCTCGTTTTGCACCGGCCTAACCAGCGTCACGATCCCCAACAGCGTCACCAGCATCGGGGAATGGGCGTTCTATGGCTGCACCAGCCTGACCCAAATCACAATCCCCAAAAGTGTCACTGGCATCGGGAACGATGCGTTCTGTGGCTGCAGGAGCGTGACGGCCATCACGGTGGATGCCCTCAATCCCATCTATAGCAGTCTGGATGGGGTCTTGTTCGACAAGAGCCAGACCGCGCTCATTCAATACCCGCCAGGTAAAGTTGGAGGTTACACGATCCCCAGCAGCGTCACCAACATCTTCGACCATGCGTTCTACCTCAGCAGCCTGACCAGCGTCACGATCCCCAACAACGTCACCAGCATTGGGGACTTTGCGTTCTATGGCTGCGGCCTGGCCAGCGTCACGATCCCCAGCAATGTTACCAGCATCGGGGACATGGCGTTCTGTCGCTGCCACAGCCTGACAGCGATCACGGTGGATGCACTCAATTCCGTCTATAGCAGTGTGGATGGGGCGTTGTTCGACAAGAACCGGACCTTGCTCATTCAATACCCAGGAGGCGAAGCCGGAAGCTCCTACAGCATCCCTAATAGCGTCAGCAACATCGGGGACGATGCGTTCGCAGGCGACGAACACCTGATCACGGTAACGATCCCCAACAGCGTCACCAACATCTTCGACCAGGCGTTCTGGCTCTGCCCCAACCTGACAGGGGCCTATTTCAAGGGTAACGCCCCCAGTCTCAATGGCAACTCTGTGTTCTCAGGCGACAACAATGCGACCATCTATTACTTGCCTGGGACCACGGGCTGGGGCCCGACGTTTGGCGGTCGCCCGACCGTGCTGTGGACCCCCCAGGTGCAGACCAGGGATGCCAGCTTCGGTGTCCGGGCGAACCGGTTTGGCTTCAACATCACCGGCACACCTAGTATTGTCGTCGTGGTCGAGGCCACGACTAATCTGGCCAATCCCACTTGGTCTCCACTGGCCACGAACACCCTCAGCAGCGGCTCGTCCTACTTCAGCGATCCCTGGTGGACGAATTATCAGACCCGGTTCTATCGCCTGCGCTGGCCGTGAGGCGCGGGCGGGCATCAGCCAGGCTCAAGCTGTCCGACATAAGCGGTTCCCAAAGGCGGATACGCGCCCGTCAATCCTGCGGGGGCGGTTGTCCTTTGGTCACGGGCGGCCCCGATTAGGATTAGGATTAGGATTAGGATTAGGATTAGGATTAGGATTAGGATTAGGATTAGGATTAGGATTAGGATTGGGGCGTCGGTCCTCCGGCGACGGTTTTCCTTCGGTTGCGGTTTTCGACAAAGGCTGCGACGAAGGCTGCGACGACCTCAGTCCTCCGGCAGCGGTTGTCCTTTGGTCTCGGGGGCCCAATACAGGGCGACGATGCCCAGGAGGTAAATCGAGCACATCATCACGGCGACCGTGCGGAAGGGCATCAAGGTGCTCAGCCAGCCCAGCAGGAACGGAAAGGGCGCGGTCAGGTAGCGTACCGTGTTGTAACACAAGCCGACACCCGTCCCCCGCAGCCGGGTCGGAAACAGTTCCGGGAAGTAGATCGAGTAGCCGGCGAAGACCGAGAGGGTGCCAAAGCCCATCAGCGGCAGCATCCAGTAGATATCGGTGGCCGACTTGAGCGAATAAAAGACGAAGGCCACCGCCCCCAGGCAGAGCAGAAAAGCCCCCAGAAAGGCTGCGCGCCGGTTGAAATAGGACGCTGCAAACGTGAAGGTGAGCATCCCCAGCACGGCCCCAAAGTCCTGCAACATCGTGCCTCCGCTCCGCATCCCGTCAATGGTCTTTTGCAGCTCGAGAATGGCGCTGGGAAAGAGCTGTTCCACTAATTGCCGATTCAGGAATATCCGGTCCTCTCGCGCATGGGTCTTCTCGGCCAGCTTGACCAGGTTCCGGGTCGCCTTCCTGAGGGCGAGCGACTTGAAGGCCTCGGCATCGTAAAGTTGGCCGCCCTGGATGGCTCGATTCAACTCCTGCCGCAAGACCTCGACCGTGCCGACCGGAATCTCCCCCGCGCCCGGGAGGGCCGCGAATTGGCCGATTGCCTCCGGGGACAGTCTTGCCTTGAGGCGCGCCAGGGCAGGGTTGGCGGGCGCGGTCAGAGCGGCGCAAACCTCGGCCGGCCTTACGATGTCTGCGGTCTGCAACGGGCGATTTTTCAAGGCGGTCGTGATCAGCTCCGGCGAGAAAAACGCGATGCCCCACAAGCCGACCATGCCGGCCACGCCCAGGCAAACGCCGACCAGCATGCCCCTGCGCCAGCGCGGGTGTGTGAACAGGTCTGCCATTGACCCGACCGCTTTGCTCCGGCCTTGGATGGCGGCCAGGGCCTTGGCCTTGTTCCAGGCATCAGGTTCCTTGAGGAGCAGGCCCATCGGCGCCGCCAGGATGGCCGGGCATACCCCCGCAAAACATAAGACCTGCCACCCGCTGAAATGGCCCCAGAAATTCTCCTGTCCGGGCGTGATCTTCAGGCTCAAGGCCGAGCCGAGCATGGTCCCGCCTGCCGAAAGGGATTGCATCAGCCCCAGCGCCAGCGTGCGGGCCCGCTGGGGCACGCTCTCCGCCACCAGTGTCGTCGCCGAGCCGAACATCCCGCCCACGCCCAGGCCAAACAAAAAGCGATAAACCAGGAACTCCGTCCCGTTGCGGGCGAAACCCGCCAGCCCCGAGCACAGGGTGTAGGCCAGCAGCGTGCTGACCATCGCCTTGACCCGTCCCCAGCGATCGCTCATCAGCCCAAAAAGGATGCCTCCGGTCGCCCAGCCGACCATCATCATCGAAGTCGCCAGGCCGCCCCAGCCCCGGACCGTGTCATCCGACACCGTCGCGCCGAGCAGTTCCCTGAGCGCCGGTTCGCGGGAGATCACGAAAATCCGTTGTCCCATGCAGTCGAAGAGCCAACCGCACGTTGCCAGGATAACCACCAGCCAATGGTAAGTTGTGATGCTGTTTCCAACGCCTGCCGCAGGCGAAACCTGAGCGTGGGGCCATTCCGATCCTTTGCTGTCCGGCGGCGCTTGCATCGCCGCCCATACTCCCCAACATCCCCACCCGTTGTCAAGGAGCCAGCCGGCTGTCCAGTTGACAGTTTCCTGGCTTTACATTTGATGCCATTGGATGTAAGCTCGGCCCGATGAAGATGGAGTTGATGAATATCTCTCTCCCCTCGACCATGGCGGAGTTTGTGAGGCAACGGGTCGAGCAACAGTACGGCAACGTGAGTGAGTTTTTCCGTCAGTTGGTACGGGAGGAGATTCGGCGGGAGATCGAAGCCGACCTGGCCCTCCTGGAGTCCGCCGGCGCAGGGGCTGAACCCGGACCCACGGGAGTGGAGATTAAGGAGGTTCTGACGATTCAACGGCGGGTGAGAAAGTCCAGACATGCGCGTGGTGCTTGATGCCAACGTGGTGGCGTCTGGCGCTTGCTGGAACGGCGAGGCGTACCTGTGCCTGGTCAAGATCGCGAGGCGGCAGCTCTTCGCCTTCGGGTTGACCGAAACATTGGAGGAGACCAGGGAGGTTGCCGCCGAGTTGATTCGCCAAAAGCAGCCGAGGCACAATGCCACGGCGCGGCTGACGTGGTATTTGGAGCGGGTGACCCTGGTGGAGCCGATGCCGTTGGGGAAACAGCGCTGCCGGGATGCGGCGGACGACCCCTATCTTTCGGCCGCGCTGGCCGCCAAGGCTCGCTTTCTCGTCACCTTTGACAAAGATCTGTTGGTCCTTCAGAAACCCTTTGGCGCAGGCGTCATTACACCCGCGCAATTGTTAAAAGCCATCACTGCCTGAGCTGCCGTTATGGTTCCAGAGGGGCGCATCCGTCAAGTCCAACCGTTCCTGTAAAAAGGTCCTGGGGAGGCAGGTGATGGTTGATGCGTCTACCCGCCTTGGGCCAGCAAAGGCGCGGAGCTTTCGCGGAGACTCCGCTTCGCTACTTACACCGGGCCTCGTTCCACCGTGGTTTGCCCCGGAACACCGTATTCGGGGGACAGGATGGGGGCCGGGTCAGCCGGGCCGTCATCCAACGCTCCGGATGAGCTGGGGCGAGGACAACCCGGAAACCGATGTTGTTGTTCCTGTTGTCCGGGTTGTTGTTGTTGCGGTTCGCTGACCGGCAGTTCCTGGCGTTGTTGTTCCAGTTGCCGCCGCGAATCACGCGGTTCGAGCCCGTTGGCCACCACCCCAAATTGATGGAGCACGTGCCGCCGCCAGGGTCGGCTGCGAGCGGGCAAGGTGAACGCCACCAGCGCCTGCATCCGCTGCTGCAAGCGCAGCTCCGTCCACCGCCCCGCCACCCACTCGCATTCATACCGGCGGAACTTGCGGGCAAAGCGCAGCTTGCTCCGCCGGGCCAGCCGCAGCTCCTGCGGAAAGACGCGATACCCGAGAAAATCCATTCCGAAGGCCGTCCGGTTCAGGGCGACGTTTGGCTTCAGGACCAGACGCAACTTCGCCGCGAGGAAGGCCTCCACCTCCCGCCACACGCCGCGCAGGTCGGCGCCGCTCTCACCCCACACCACGAAGTCATCCATGTAGCGCACGCAGGCCCAGCGGCGCAGGTGCTCCTTGATGAACCGGTCCAGTGGGGCCAGGTAGAAATTGGCAAAATGCTGGGAAGTAAGATTGCCGATGGGTAAGCCGCGCCCGGGCGCGGTCTGGTAGCTGGCCAAGACCTGCTCAAACAAGGCCAGCACCGGCTCGCAGAGGTTCATCAGCGCGTGATGCATCACCCGCTCCCGGAAGTGGGCGGCGCAGATCACTCGCTCCTTGGGATCGTGGATGGTGAAGCATAGACCGGGACCCCTTCCTTCTCCGCCACGGCCTTGCGCCAGTCGCGCAACCGGCTGAACACCTCGAACTCCTCCGGCTTGAGCACCTCTTTGTAGTCCACCTTGGGCAGCTTGCCGCCCGGCACCAGTCCGCCCCCTCCGCCGCCATCCAGGTACTCCACGCAAAAGCTCCAGAAGGAGTTTTCCCCATCCGGCACAAATTCCTTCTTCACCGCCAGCACCCGGTGCCCACGCAAGAACCCATTCATCTCGGCCTCCGCAGCCCCGAGATTCTTAATCGGCAGAACAAAGACCTTCAGTTGCATTCAGATTGCCAGGGGCGTCGGTTCTCGAAAAATTTGGCGACCGCTGCGCGGGGCTTTTCTTTTCTTATTCCTACCCGCTTGACATCCTCACACCCGCTCCGCAGTCAGGCTTCGCTCGTCCCTCGCTCCGCCTCGACTGCTCCGCGCTGGCTCTTGAGCTCACTGACCTGGGGCCAGGACAACCCGGAAACCGATGCTGAAGAGCCTGCCGTCCGGGTAGTCGTTGTCGCGGTCCGCAGACCGGCAGCACCCGGCGATGCGGCCCCAGAAGCCGCTGCGAATCACGCGGCGCGAGCCCGTGGCAGGCCCCTGGGGGTCAAGGGCAATCCCGCCAGCATAAACGTCATACCAGTCCTGGCACCACTCCAACACATTCCCGTGCATGTCATACAAGCCCCACGGGTTGGGCAACTTCTGCCCCACCGGATGCGTCGTTCCACCGCTGTTGTCAGAGTACCACGCGTAGTCTGCGTCAAGTTGGTGTAGCCGGGGTCATCCCCATAGCTGAACCGCGTCGAAGTCCACGCCCGGCATGCATACTCCCATTCCGCCTCCGTCGGCAGCCGATACACGCTGTTGGCCGCTATCCGCCCCGCCGCCCGTTCCTGCCCCGTGAGGGCCGCACAGTAATTCGAGGCATCAAACCAACTCACACTCTCCACCGGACGAGTCAAGTCCAAGCTGTACCCGTTGTTTGTGTTGAAATAGCTCGGATTGCTGCCCATCAACGCCAGGTAGTCCCCTTGGGTCACCAAATACTTGCCCATCCAAAAACCCCGGCTGATCGTCACCGCCGTCTGCGGTCCCTCATCGCCATACCGGTCCACCTCGTTCGTCGGGCTGCCCATCCGAAACGTCCCCGGCGGAATGAAGACCATGTTCGTCGGCCCTCCAGTCTGCACCGCCCGGTAAAACCGCCGCCCCGTGGCCGGAGCGGACTTGTCGGCCCACAGATAGGGACTGGCAGGCGGTTGCAGAAACTCCAGGCAACGCCAGGCGCTCGCGTCGTTCGTCTGGCCGAGGTCCGTGACGCATTGAATTTCGTAAACCGTCCCGACCGCACCCGTGATGGTCAGCCCCGCATACGTCTGAATGGCGAGTTGCGCCGGTGTCTGGGCACCGGCCTGTGGCGCTGCCGCCCAAACGGCCAGGCACAGCGGGGAAAGGAATCGAACGAGTTTTAAGGATCGCGTCTTCATATGGCCAAGGTTTAGTTGTTGCCGGTCGGGTCAGTCCCAACCGGTCTTCCGCACGCGGGTCGTTGGCTGAACCCAAGCGAGTCAGCGGCTCGTGGTGGCAGATGGTACGTTTTTACTCTGATGGGCCGAGATTTCAAGGAAAAATGACAGCCGGTTTTTAAAGCGAACGGTGGGATTTCACCGGCGACAGCTACCGCTGGCCCCTGCGCCGCCAGCCGGAGAACTTGTCGGGTCTTCGCGTTCGTGCGGAGAACCTCCAGTTCACCGTTCGCCGACGGAGTCACCCTGACGCCACGCCAGCTCGCATGGGATGTTGCGCATCCGATGCACCTGACACCGCTGGACCCGCGAGCCAGGAAAGCACTCCCTGACTGCTCTGCGCAGCCCGCTGTTCCCGTCGATGATGGCCAGGAGCGGTTTGGCCAGTCCCCGTTGTTTCATGTCCTGGAAGAAGCTCTTCCAGCAGACCGTGCTCTCCTTGTCGCCCACCGCCAGATGCAGGAGCACTTTCCTGCCGTCCTCCTGGATCCGGTAGGCACACAGCACCGCCGCAGCCCGCTCATCCTCCGGACGCAGCCGCGTGTAAATACCATCGCAAAACAGATACAGAATCTTGTGTTCGGTCAGATCCCGGTTCTGCCACTGCTCGAAGTCCTTCTTTAATTGCCCGCACAACGTGCTGACCGTGCTCTTGCTTACCCCCTCCACCTCCAGCGTGTCGGTGAGGGCGGCCTCGATGTCCCGCGTTGACAGTCCCTTGACGTAGAGCTGCGGGATCAGGGCCGCCAGCTTATCACTTCGCCGAACCAGCGCTCGGAGCCACACGCTCTCAAAGGCTTCAATCGTGTCGCGCACTTGCGGCATTTTCAGATGCAGCGGGCCTTCGGCGGTCTGGACCTCTTTGTCCTCGTAGCCGTTGCGATAGCCCTGAAGCACCCCCTCTCCGCGCCGTTGGTAGTGGTCGCGCCGAGCAGTTCCCTGAGCGCAGGTTCGCGGGAAATCACGAAAATCCGCTGTCCCATGCAGTCGAAAAACCAACCGCAAGTTGCCAGGATAACCACCGCCAATGGTAAGTCGTTATGCGGTCTCCAGCCTCCGGCGCAGGCCAGACATGAGCGTGGGGCGATTCCTCTGCTTTGCTGTCCGGCGGCGCTTGCATCGCCGCCCATACTCCCCGACATTGACAGCGCTTGTCAAGGTGCCAGCCTGGATGGACCAGTGCCGGAGCCGCTCACTTCGGGTCGGGAATGGAAAGGCAGCGGCAGATTCTCCGGGCGAGTATGTCGGGCACTTCGTTGTGGCGCGGAACGGCCTGCATTTGGTGCGTGGCCGGATTGTGGTAGAGCGAGTGTCCGGCGCCTTCACGCCTCAATCTGCACCCGTGCGCCTCGAGATGCCGAAGCAGTTCGCGCCGCTTCATCCGATGGAGACGATGGCTTCCTCGGCCTGCGCGTGGCGCTGTTGCCGGAAGGCCGCACGCCGCTCTTCAAAGACCAACTCGATGGCGGCGGCCAAGCTCCGCAGACATTCCTCCTTGGTCCGCCCCTGGCCGTTGGCCTCGGGCACCTCCGGACAGAACGCCACGAACCACTTGCCCTCGCGGTGAATTTCGGCGGTGAATTCGTTCTTCATCGTTGAAAGCTTATCCTCCTTTCACCCACCCAACAAGCCGATTCCTGAATTGACTGAATTGGGCGCAGGCTGTAACACAGGCAACCATGAGCACCTCACATTGGACCCCCCGCAAACGAGTGCAGGCCGCCCTCGACCACCAGCAACCGGACTGCGTCGCGGCCGACTTCGGCGGCACGGCCGTGACCGGCATTCATGTTTCAGCCGTCACGCGCCTGCGCCGCCTGGTGCTGGGCCAACCGGACTGCCTGGTGCGGGTCATCGAGCCTTACCAGATGCTGGGCGAGATTGATGACGCCCTCCGCGAAGCCTTGGGCCTCGACGTCCTCGGAGTGGCGCCGCGAAGGTCGATGTTCGGCACCGAATCCAAGGACTGGAAGCCCTTTACGCTCTTTGACGGCACCCGCTGCCTGGTGCCGGGCAATTTCAATGTCACCCGCGCCCCGGACGGCGGCTGGTTCATTTACCCCGAAGGGGACACCAGCGCGCCCCCCAGGGGCCACATGCCCGCGGGCGGCTATTTCTGTGATACCATTGTCGAGCAGGACCCCATTGATGAGGCCAGGTTGAATCCCGAGGACAACACCGAGGAATTTGGCTTGCTGGGCGAAGCCGACCTGGCCTATTACCGCGAGAAGAAGCAATGGGTGCAGGAGCGCGCTCATTGCGGCTGCATCCTGACCATCCCCGGCGCGGGCTTCGGCGACATCGCCCAGGTGCCCGCCCCATGGCTCAAGCACCCCAAGGGCATCCGCGACATCACCGAGTGGTACATTTCCACCAAGACCCGCCGGGATTACGTCTATTCCATATTCGAGCGCCAATGCGCCCTGGCCCTGCAGAATATCCAGACGCTCATCGACCTCTTTCGGGGACCTCGTCCAGGCGGCCTGGATTACCGGCACTGATTTCGGCACGCAACGCGGACCGTTTATCTCCGCGCAGGCCTATCGCGACCTGTTCAAGCCCTTTCACAAGCAGGTCACCGACCTCATCCATCGCCGCTCCCGATGGAAGACCTTCATTCATTCCTGCGGCTCGGTTTACCAGCTCATCCCCGACTTCATCGACGCCGGCTTCGACATCCTCAATCCTGTCCAATGCTCCGCCGCCCAGATGGAGGCCGCCGGCCTCAAACGTCAATTCGGCAAAGACCTCGTCTTCTGGGGCGGCGGCGTGGACACGCAGAAAACGATGGCCTTCGGCACGCCCGACCAGGTCTATCGCGAAGTGCGGGAGCGGATTTCGCTTTTCAATGCCGGGGGCGGCTTCGTCTTCAACTCGGTGCACAACCTCCAGGGCAACACGCCCGTGGAAAACCTCGAGGCCCTCTTCAAGGCCCTGCGTGAGAGCCGCGGGAATGAAGTATGAAGTATGAAGTATGAAAAGTGGAAGGGGTCATCCTTCATGCCTTCATCCTTTGCCTGCTGCCCATCGTCCTCCCGGCGCAAAGAGCTTATCCAGGGCGGTGTCGAGGGTGCCGGTGCGCGCGGCCAGGTCCAAGGCCGTGAACCGGCGGCGCAGGAAGAGGGCCTGCCAATACGTGCGTCGCAGGCGTTGGCGCGAGATGCCGATGTCTTCGGGTTCGACGGGCGCGCCGGCGGCCTGGAGCATTGCTTTCAGCTCGTCGAAGGGAATCAACTGCTCGCGCAGCCGTTGGCTCAAGCGCGGCCAGGCCCTCCGCAACTTCTCCAGTTGCTGGCGCAGTTCAGCCCGGTCCACGGCCTTGGCCCCGCTTTCGACAAGGGCAACGTTCCGGGCATCATCTTCCGGCGAACAGTTCGAGGATCTGCTTTTCGCGGGCGGCCTGGTCGGGCCACTGGGCGCAGCATTGGTCCAGGTCCAGTTCGGCCAGCGGCAAGGACAGCAGGCACTCATAGAGCGCGGTGACGGCCAGCGTGCCGATGCCCACCTTAAAGCCGTGCCACGGAATTTTGCCGTTGTGCGTGTGGTGCTCCATGTCCCAGATATGGCTGAAGAGGTGTTCGGCGCCGGAAGCGACACGGCTGGATCTGGCCCAGACCATGGCAAAGCCGCCCAGCATCAACCCCTGCGCCAACCCGCTCGAGGGTGTCGAGGTCGCCCGCGCGCACCCCGGCCGGATTTGCCAGCACCTCGCGCAAGCGGCCCTGGATGATGTCCCAGGCTCCCGCGTTGATGGGGTCGGTTCCCACCGCATCGGCCAGCAGCCAGTCGGCCCCTGCCACGGTCTTGGCCATCAGGTCGGCATAGCCGGCCGCGTTCAGCTCGGCCGGGGCCGCCCTGATGACCTCCAGGTCGGCCACCACCGCGATTGGGGCAGGGCAGGGGAAGGTCTGTTTCGAGCCGTTGTAAGTGATCGAGGCCCCGTAGGCGGTGTAGCCGTCCATCGAGGCCGCCGTCCCCACGGCGATGTAGCGGCGGCCCGCGCGATGGGCCGCCAGCTTCGTCAAATCGTTGATTGTCCCCGACCCGACTGCCACGGGAATGGCCTCGGGCCGCGCGCGCAAGACCTCCTCGAGGGCCGCCACGAACCGGTTCTCGGCATAAAGTTGCGGATCCCTGTATATGTAGGGTTCTTCCACGGCGCGCCTGGCCTGGCGAAAGGCCTCCAGGACCGCCCGCCCTGCGACCGCGAAGGTCGTTTCGTCCGCGACGACCAGCGGCGGTTTATCACCGAACTGGCCGGTGAAAACCTCCGGCGTCTTCGCCAGCACGCCGCAACCCAGTTCCAGGCAACGGGTTTCCCCCGTCGCCTCCAGGGCGCGCTCAACATGGCATTTCAGGCCGTCTTTCATTCTCATCCTTCATTATTACGAGAGAAACCGCCTTCAGGCAATGTCCTCAAAGGGCAACCCCCGGAGCCCCGAAATCCGAAGTTCGAGGTCCGAAGTCCGAAAAGAAATCCGAAATCCGAGGTCCGGAAAGGCCCCGATCTTGTGGGCGGGCAAGTCATGACCCCATCGTTTCTCTGCGATCTTTGCGTTCTCTGTGGTTAAACTGCTTCGTGCAGGTTTAGGGCGGCCCTGCCACTTTCCTCGTTTCGGTTCTGGCCAGTCGGGTTAGATTCCATTATTGTCGTGCAAATGACAACTTGTTTGCCCAGACCCGAGGTCATCATTACCCATGAGAGCGATCTCGATGGCTTGGTGGCCGGGGTCCTGCTGCGCCGGCTGGCGCAGAAGCTCTTCAATGCCGAGGTGCGCCTCGAGGCCTGCCACTATCACACGTGGCGGCAGCGCGAGTTGCGCGAGCACTCCGCCTGGGTGACCGATTTGACGTTTGAACCGCGGCTGGACAAGCCCAACTGGGCCATCATTGACCATCACGCCACCGAACTCCCAGCCCGCAACGCCCTCCTCATCCACGATATCGGCAAGTCGGCGGGGCTGCTCTGCTATGAGCTGTGCCAGCAACAGGGCCTTGGTTCCCCGGCCCTGGATCGCCTCGTCCACCTCAGCAACGTGGCCGACCTGTTTCTCGAGGACGACCCGGATTTTATGCTGGCCGGCGACTACGCCAACCTGGTCAAGATTTACCAGTTCTGGAATTTGCACGCCTTGATCCAGGGCCGCCTCGAGAGCTTGCTCGATCACCCGCTGCTCGAGGTCATGGCGGTCAAGCGCCGCATCGAGGACCCCATTGGCCTGGCCTGGAGCAGGGAGAATATTGTTCCCCTCAGTCCGGCCGTGGGCTTTGTCAATACGGTCATTGGCAACAACAATCTGATCGTTCATCAATTGCTCGAGCAGCGGGCCTCGACCTACCCGGTGCTCCTGACGCTTTTCCGCCGCGCCAACGGCGCTATTATCGCCAGCCTGCGCAGCCGCGGCGGCGAGGCGCTCAAGGTGGCCGAGACGCTCCAGGGCGGCGGTCATGCCAATGCCAGCGCCGCCACCCTGCCCCGTTCCGTCAAGACGATTCCCGACGCCCTGAACTATCTCCGCCAGCTCCTCAATCCCAGGAAAGCGGAACTCGCTGCGCCCCAGGAACTCTCGGAACGTCTTCGATGCGCCCAAGGCGTAAGGGGCCCCGGGCTGTTTTTGGGATTTGGGTAGTCGCTCCTAATCGTAATCCTAATCCTGGACGTCGGTTGGGAGTGTCTTGGTTCATCGCGGAATGGGCTTTTCCAGCTCACGATTACGTTACAGACGGCTCGGAGACGCCGGTCTTCGGCCGATAAGTTTTTGAG
This sequence comes from uncultured bacterium, assembly GCA_963713735.1. Taxonomy (GTDB): domain Bacteria; phylum Verrucomicrobiota; class Verrucomicrobiia; order Limisphaerales; family UBA8199; genus CAVQND01. Next base: position 118,645 of record CAVQND010000024.1, on the reverse strand, counting down.
GCATAAGAGGGCTCTGAAATAAGCGTCCACCATTTGCGTTTTGGGGAGGTTTTGGGCCTCCCCAAAACGGGAGACGTTATTTCGTCGCCCTCGTCCAGTTATCCCTCGGCGGGTTGCTCTTCAGCAGAGCCTGCTTCTGTTTCACTGGCCGGCACTACTGTCCTGGTGGATGGCGCTGCTGTCAACAGCGATTGGGCATTGGGACTAAAGTCCTGGTTTGTGTCGTTGGTTTTTGGGTTTAGCGTGGGAGATGAAACCGCAGGATGAGTTCGGTGGCTATTACGGGTCCTTGATTGAAGCCAGCTATGACTGCGTGGACCGCCTGACCCTTAACGCCTACTTTCCGCTGGGCCAAACCGGCGGCGGGTTCCGCTCCTGGTGGCGAGCGTGGCAAGGCGGGGAGCAGCGCTTGAACGACGCCGGACTCAAGAGGGGGGCGGCGGGTGACATGGCCCGCCGGCCCCGGTCTGGGAGGTGCGCCACAATCAGGCCGGGAAAATTACCGAGCTGCGCCACCCGAAGACCGCCTCATCAGCTTCTCCCTGAGCAGCACCCTGAAAAACGCCTTCGAGCAAGTCTTCGCTCCACCGCTCATCGTCGAAGCTCTCTTCGCCGAATTGGGCGATAGCCCGGCCCCGTCCATTATCGCGCCTTGGAACCCAAATAATCCAGGGCAAGCACGGCGCCGCCTTGGGTAAGGAACCCAACATGAACACCCTCCCGCTGCACTCGTCCGCACTCTTTTTTGGAAAAATCCGCTGAGGCCTCTTCCGTCGAAAACAGCCCAGCAAATTTCCTTCTCGCCTTCTTGCCGGGGAGGAATAAAATGCGAAAAGAGACGATTAATGAATTTGCGAGAAATATCAGGAGCCATCGAGAAGGAACTTGTCAGCCTCTTTGAAGAGCTGCGCTCCGGGATGGCGGCCAGGGAAGACTCCCGTGCGTTCGGAGCCATGATCGAGCGCAGAATATTGGACAACTGGCACGCCATCTGTGAACGTTGCGGGTTCGCGCCCGTCAACCTCCCCGGTCGCCGCACTATTTTCGACTTCGGCTTTACGATTGAGAACCGCATCGTTGGAATCGATGTCAAAACGAAAGATCTCGACACGACAAAGTATTCTGACGGCGGAATCTGCGCAGTTGGCAACCTGCTCAAGTTTTTGGCGAACGACAAAGGGCAGTTCATCATCGCAGAGTTCGGTCACAACCAGTCGTCAACAAAGACGGACGCAAGAGACCTGGAGTACATCCGTGTTGCTCCGTTCATCCTCCTTCCGGAGAACAGTTATCGCATCGAGAATCTCGGCACCGGCCAGGTCCGCCTGAACTATACTATCAACCAGGTATGGGACGAGATTGAGTGGGATCGTGGCATCAAGACCTTTTACGACATCTTCACCGACCTCGCCATAAAACACTACCAACGGGTCGGCAGAGACGCGCAGAAGCGACTTCAAGCAATCGAGAATTTTAAGCGCGGCGGCTATGCAAGATTCACCTTTGGCGGCTAAACCAATCGGGGCCGTTTTTACGCCGCTCCGCTGGGCGAAATGGCTGGTCGGCGAAGCCAACGTCGTTCGCCGGTGGGCTGAGGGCGCGACGGTATGCGACCCCACTGCCGGCAATGGAGCATTTGCCTACGCCTTGGTTGACACCGCCATGACCATTGGCATTGAAGTTGATGACGAGATGCTGTCTCGGCTACACTTAATGGAGCAGCAACCAAAGTTCCTCCGGGAGTTCGAGGCTGGTTTCCGCCTGAAGTACCGGAGGGACTTCCCAAAACGCAACCTAATCCATGCCGATATAATACTGTCGAACCCCAAGCGCAGATTCGACTTTCTGATAGGGAACCCGCCATGGGTTAACTTCAACGATCTTCCACCCGGCTACAAGGAGGCAACCAAGCCACACTTTTTGGACTACGGTTTGGTCGCGGACATGCAGGCCGTGCTTCTGGGCAGTTCCAGAGTTGACCTGGCGGCGCTCGTGATTGCCGTGGTCCTCAACGAAAACCTGGAGCGGAATAGTGAGGCGGCCTTCTTCCTGCCGCTTTCTCTATTTTTCAACGACGGGGCGCACGCCGGCTTCCGCAAATACCGGCTCCGCAATTCCGAGTTTCGGGTCTGTCAAATCTGGGATTTCCGCCTACAGAAAATCTTTCCGGACATCCTCACTCGAGATTGGGGCCGCCTTATTCCATCGGGACAAACAGAACGCATTCCCCATACCATACAAAAGCCTCACAGGGGAATCCTGGGCAAGCCAGTACGCCGCCCCAATTGGCGAAGCCACTGCTCCACTGTCAGTCTCCGGCGAACGTGCCGATCTCGACGATATTAGAGCAGCGGCTCCGATTACCGTCAGGGCCGACCAGAAGCCCAGGCAGGGCGTCAACACATGCGGGGCGAACCATGCCTTTATTTTCGACCAATACCCGGACCACCTGCCAAGGCAGTTTGTCTTCCCGCTTCTGACAAAGGAATGCTTCCGAAACGCTGCTTCCAAGCCCCAGCGGTTTATTCTGCTTCCCTACAACACCCGAAACAGGGAATCCCCTCACCGAAGCAGAACTGAACCAGCACCCCACCTTGCGCTCTTACCTTCATCTGCACAGGCAGGCACTGGAGAATCGGAAAGGCAGCCTGCTCGGCGCATGGATAAAGCGAGGCATCTGGTGGGCGTGCTTAGGTGTGGGCAGATACAGTTTCGCGCCGCATAAAGTCGTATGGGAAGCCTACGGCAAGCACACCTTCGCTCCGCAGGTTTTCTCGGCAGTCGAAGGCAAACCCTGGCAGCCGAATCAAGCGATGCACTCGTTCATCCCATGCTCTACGGCCCAGGAAGCCGAGTCCCTTCTCAAACAACTATGCTCTTCGCACATTGAGCGGTACCTTAAATCACTCAATGTCGAAGGCACATGCAACTGGGCGCAACCGGGCCGCATCAAAAGGTTCCTGAAGTTCGCAAAGCCCGAACCCGAACGCAACCGCCAGTTGGAGTTGGTCTAAAAGGTGCAAACCTGATGCAGCACCGCGCCGACTTTCTCGAGGACCGGGCGGATACGAATTAGGCGGGGGCTGGTGGCGAGGGACATTTCGCGGTCGAAGGCCCTCAGAGACGGGACGGCAACTTGCTCGACCCCTGCGGCCTCCAGGTCGGCGGCGGCGATGCTCGGAAGGATGGCTGCGACCTTCCCTCCGGCCACGGCGCGGGCTGCAAGGGGGAAGGAGGAGCACTCAACCTGGATGTTCACCTGCACGCGTTGCTTCCTGGCGACGGCGGAGAGCACACTGCGGAAACTGCCCTCCCCTTCGAGCGTAGCCAGTGGCAGGCCGGCGAGGAGCTTCAGTCCTTCCTTTTGACCGTGGGCGGCGCGGAGACGCGCCGGGAGGAACAGGGAATAGCCCATCACGCCAAGGGCTTTCGCCTGAAGTGGGCGGGTGACCGCGTCTTTGCGGACCAGGGCGAAATCGATCAAGCCATCGGTGAGGCGCTTCACTGCTTCCCCGGTGGGCAAGTTCAGGAATTTGAGCCGGACGTTTGGCATGCGTTCGCGGATTTGGTCCAGGCGCGGCAACAGGAGCCACTGGATGACGCTCTCCCCGGCGCCAATGACCACTTCCACGGGCTGGTTTTCGCACTGGCTTTTGAAATCCAGGAATGAGGCAAAGCACTCGCGGGCGATGACGTTCAGGCGCGAACCTGCATCGGTGAGGACGATGCCGCGTCCCTTGCGCCGGATGAGTTCGGTCCCGAAGAACCCTTCCAGCTCTTTGATCTGCCGGCTAAAGAGGCTTTGCCGGGCGGGGTCGCCCTTAGCGGCCTTGGTGACTCCGCCGGCCTGGGCGACGAGGCAAAAGCTCTGCAGGCGGTCGAGAGAGAGGCCGCCCTGGCTGAGCAATTCCACAAACATGACTAAAGAGTTATGGGGTTTATGAAGTTTAGGCTAGAAGAAAAAATGAGGTCGAGCAATACTGCCAGCGTGATTACGGAATTGGGCATTGGCAACTTCAAGGCGTTCGGTGAAACACAGCGGGTGCCAATCAAGCCGCTTACGCTGATCTTCGGCGCGAATAGTTCAGGGAAATCGAGCATCATTCACGCACTGTTGCTTGCTCACCACGGCCTCGAGAGCGGCAGGCTGGATGCGCACCAGACCGCCCTTGGCGGCGAGTGCGTTGATCTCGGGGGGTTCCGGCAGTACGTCCACCGGCATGAAGTCAACCGCAGAGTGTCCTTATACATCGAGAGGCCTGCCCCGGAACGAACGTTATGGGACAGACCAAACGACAGTGCCCCCTGGCGCGCGGCGTTTCGAGCGGCAAAGCGCGTTGGTGTGATCTTTCAGATAGGGCTGCCCGCCAGCCCGGGCGGGGCGGGCGGAGTGGGAGGGCCAGCGCCCTGCACCTGGAAGTGCTGGTCAACGGCCGCAGGCTTCTGGACTTGGAGCGCAAGGAAGCCGGCGTCTTTCAGGTGAGAACCGTGGATCTCGATCATCCCTTTCTCGAGGTCATCACCCGTGACGTCATGGCCCACTCGATGCAGGACATGCTGCAACCGAATTTCATTAAGGAAACCCTTTACAATGACGGTGAGCTCTCGGCCGAACAGAAGCTATCGGTGGAGCGCAGGCATCAAGAAAAGATCGAGGCCGATCCGTTCCTATCCCGCCTGGCGCTGGCGAGGTCCGATCCAGAGTCGGCAAGAAGCGAACTATCGCGTTTGAGGCAACGGTTTGACACGGTCCTGAAGGAGGGGGCATACCGCCTTGATGGGCTTGTGCTGGAAGACACCGCAGCGAATCCGTGGTCTGATTGGACTGCATGGGAGGACGAGATGGAGTCTGACCCGGTCAGATTCCTACGTGAGGAATGTCGGGAAGATACCGACTGGTGGGATGAGGCGCAAGCCATTCGGTATGACCTGAACCGCCTCCTGTCGGGCCGCGTCAGGCAGATTCTGGCCGCTTTGCGACAGCTCTCCTACCTCGGTCCCTTGCGTTGCGTTCCGTCTCGCCATGTCACCTCGGGTTCGGGATCAGGATCCCAACTGGCTGGCGAGCGGCGGCGCCGCCTGGGAGCTGGCCCGGCAGGATCCGGCGGTCGTCGAGGTTCTCAATGAATGGCTGGGGCCGGCACGGCTGGGGACGAATTACCGAATCATTGCCAAGCAGATGGTAGAGGCCGAGAAATGGCTCGAGGCTCTGAAAGAGCAGCCTGGCGCGTACGGCGGTCCGCTGCACCAAGCAGCAGAAGAGGCATTGCGGAACCACCCGGAGTTAGCCACGCTGACAGAGGCTCTTATTTCAGGAGGCGAGGTCCGGGACCGTTGTCAGCCATAGGGACATTGGCTTCGGTCTCAGCCAAGTTTTGCCTGTCCTGGTCACAGCCCTGGCCTCCCGCGAAAGGTTGATTGCTGTCGAGCAGCCCGAACTCCATCTTCATCCGTCGCTTCAGGCCGAACTGGGAGACGTTTTCATCGAGTCCGCCCTTGGCGAGAGAAAAAACACGTTCCTGCTTGAGACGCACAGCGAGCACTTGATTCTCAGGCTTATGCGCCGCGTACGGGAAACCCAGAACGGTCGGCTCCCCAAGGGCCTGCCGCAGGTTCACCCGGAAGATGTGGCCGTGCTGTATGTCGAGCCCACAGGCCATGGGAGCCTCGTGCGCGAAATGCCCGTGAACCAGCGCGGCGAGTTGGTGAAGGCCTGGCCGGGCGGGTTCTTTGAGGAAGGGTTGCGGGAATACATTTCGTGATCTCCGAATTTGCATTAATGCCCGATGTATTCGAACCCGCGAACGGTTGCACGGGCGATGCACACGATGCCTGCATGGCACAGTTGGCCGATCTCCTGCTCAACGATGGGGTGGTGCGCGACCTGCGGCGAGGTGGGTGGCGGCAGTCAGGTACTCAGCAACATTGCACGCTGCACGCCTGCAGGGCGGCAGTTGTTTGAAGCCCTTGTAAATGCAGCCCGCCTCCGAGAGATCGCCCCGACCCCGCTGGGCCAGCCCTCCACCCCCGACGAGTGGCTTTGGGAAGCCAGGAGGTCGGAGGAACTGGGACTCCATGACCGCAGGCTCCAAGCCGCCCTGGCCATGCCGGACCTGGCAGAGCAGGAGGCAGACGCCTTCGTCGTCTCCATCAGTCGGCTTCATGCTGCCCCTTGGTGGAAGTCCCGGAGTTGCTCCCTCCGACTCGACCGGCAGATAAACGACTACGTTCTCCACTTGAGACCCGTGCTGCGGCATTCAAACAGCGTAATGCTTATTGACCCGAATATCGATCCACAAAAACCGAGCTACGCAGATTTCCATCAGATTCTCACAGCCTCCCTTCATACCGAGGGTAAACCCGACCTCATCGAGATACACCGCTCCTGCAAGGACTCGGCGGGCCAGACCACCCAGGAGCAGTACCCAACCCGCAACGACTGGATTGACCGTTTTGCCGGCCTCGGCGGACTGCTGCGCGCAAATAACCTGGGCGCCAGAGTCTTTATCTGGGAGGATTTTCACGACCGCTACTTCATTTCTAACCTGATTGGGCTGAGCATTCCACACGGATTCGACATCTGCACAGATCCTGCGAAGTATCCCTGAAGACCACCTGGACTCGGCTGAGCCGCAAGGATGCTGACGAGATCCGCAGTGACTTCGACCCGGCCAATCGACAGCGCCTGCGGTACGAACCCTTCGAAATCGGTACTGCAGGATTTGGCCGGCGGGGTATGCTCGCACAGTCGCGTCTCGGCAATTTCAAAGCGTTCGGCCTCACCCAGCCAATCCTCAACAAGCCGCTCACGCTACGGCGGGCTGCCAAGTATTCGCGTTAGCACAAGCGCCCCCCTGTGCGGTGAAACGCACAGGCGTGTGCGGTCAAACGCACAGTTCCGGCCCGGGCGGGGTTGGGCATAATGCGCTAGATTAATTATCGGATTGCATTTACTTCGGCAATCCGTATCCTGTCAGGCTTGACGGACTAGACGATGAGACAGTTCATCACCATCGCGACCAATGCGTTTATGGAGCTGGTGAGGCAGCCGGTATTCCTGCTGCTGATGACCAGTTCCGCCGCATTCGAGATCTTTCTGGCGACGCCGTATTACTTTGCGTCTGGGGACGAGCCCAAGCTGGTCAAGAACAGCACGCTGGCAGTCATGCTGCTGGCGGGGTTGCTGGGGGCGGTCCTGAGCGCTTCGGCCTCGCTGGCGCGTGAAATTCGGGCCGGCACGGCCCTGGCGGTGCTCTCCAAACCGGTCGGCCGCTCTCAGTTTCTGCTGGCCAAGTACGCCGGGCTGGTCGTCGCGCTGGCGCTGCTGACCTACGTCAACCTGGTGGCGGCGCTGCTGGCCAGCCGCATGGCTTTCGACGCCTACGGCTCGACGGATCTGTTTGCCCTGGGCATTTTTGCCCTTGCCCTGGTGGTGGCCTATCTGATGGGAGGATTCAGCAATTTTTTCCTGCGCCGCCCGTTTGTTTCAGACGCTGCCTTCTGCCTGGTGGCGATGGTGAGCGTGGCTTTTGTGGTGATCAGCTACTACACCAAAGAGGGCAAGCCCCAGGCCTTTGGCACCGGGGTGGATTGGCAACTGGTCCCGGCGGCGATCCTCATCCTGTTCGCGGTCTGGATTCTGGCGGGGCTGGCCCTGGCCTGCTCGACTCGGCTGGATATGATCCCCACGCTGGCGGTTTGCTCGGCGTTGTTTCTGCTGGGCATCATGTCCGATTACCTGTTCGGCCGGCGAGCCGACCCGGTCTGGCGTTATGACCTCAAGGAGGAAGTGACCAGTTCCCGGTGGTCGGACAGCCAAAAGGCGCTGCTCCAAGGGCTGATCCGGAAATATGCCAAGGCCCCCGAGGGCAAGCCGGAGGCCGGGGCGCAGCCCAGCTTGAGCGCCGAGGACCGGGCACGCCTGGCGCAGGCTGGAATGGGCGGGTTGCGGTGGGCCGCCGTGCTTTACACCCTCACGCCGAATTGGCAGCTTTTCTGGCTGGCCGACGCCCTGGACAGCGGCAAGAGCACGTACCACTGGGGCTATGTGGGCAAGGCCTTTGCTTATGCCGTGGCGTATGTGGGGGCGGCCCTGGCGCTGGCGGTCATGTTATTTGAAGAGCGGGAGCTGAGTTGACTATGGAACGAAGCACACAGAAAATCGGTCTGATCAATCTGCTGGCACTGCTGGTGGTTGGGGTTGCGGGCTTCGCCGTGGCCCGGAACAGCAATTCGCTGGCCGGCCAGGTCGGCACGCTGTTCCTGGGCATGGGCCTGCTGGTGGCGGCCGTAAGCTGGTTTCAGATGCGCCTGGAGGAGAACGAGCGGCTGGAGAAGCTGGAATTGGAGGATCTGGCCAGAACGCACGCCGGCTCGGCTCTGTTCGAGGCCAAGGACGCCGAGGTCTTTCCGGCGCAGCGTTCGCGCGAGCAGTTCGAGCGGGTCTTTGTCCCGGCATTCACCGTCCTGTTGTGCCTGCTGCAAGGCGGAGGGGCTTATTTCTTCTGGCGCTGGCTGGGCAAACCCACGACGGTCGGCGACTTGAAGGAACCGACAATCGCCCTGGGGCTCTTCGGCGTGTTCGCGCTGGTGCTCTTCCTGCTGGGCCGGTTTTCGGCCACCTACGCGCGGCTGGAGAACAACCGCCTGCTCCGGCCCAGCGCCAGTTATGTCCTGCTCAACGCCTTCATCTGCGGGCTGGTGGCGGCCGGCATCATCGCCGCGAGATGGCAATTCCCCAAGGCGGACTTCGTGCTGGCGCACGCGCTGTGCGTCCTGCTGGGGCTGGTGGCGGTCGAAACCCTCATCGCGCTGGTGCTCGAGATCTATCGGCCCCGGGTCAAGGGCAAGGTCGAGCGGCCTTTGTATGAGAGCCGGCTCGTGGGCCTGCTGGCCCAGCCGGAGGGCCTGGTCACCACAGCCGCCCAGGCGGTGGATTACCAATTCGGCTTCAAGGTTTCCGAAACCTGGTTTTATCGGCTGTTTTTCGAGCGGGCGCTCAAGTGGCTGCTGCTGCTCCAAGGGAGCGTGTTGTTGCTCTCGACGTGCCTGGTGTTCATCGACGCCGGCGAGGAGGGCCTGCTGGAGCGCTTCGGCAGGCCCGTCGAGGGCCGCACCGTGCTCAAGGCGGGGGCTCATTTGAAATTGCCCTGGCCCATCGACCGGGTCTATCGCTCGCGCACCGAGCAGATCCAGACCCTTGAAGTCGGAGTAACGGGGGATTCCTCGAAGGAAAACGAGCCGGTCGTGCTCTGGACCAAGGCCCACACGCGCCCCGGCGCCAAGGAAGAGGACTTCCTGGTGGCCAACCGGGATGGGGGCATGCTCGGGGCCACCAACGAACCTGCCGGCAAACGGACGCCCCCGGTGAGCTTCATCACCGGTAGCATCCCGGTGGAGTACCAGATCACCAACCTGATGGTCTGGTCGTACACCAACGAAGATGCCCCCTCCCTGCTGCATGACGTGGCGACTCGAGAGGTTGTCCGCTATTTTGCCAGCGCCGACATGAACGAACTGATGTCCAGCGGGCGGCTCGAGGCCTCGGAAACGCTGGCCAACCGCATCCAGGCTGCCGCCGATGAGCGCCAACTGGGCGTCCGCATCCTGGCCGTCGCCTTGCAGGATCTGCATCCTCCGGTCAAAGTGGCCAAGGATTATGAGGGGGTCGTCGCCGCCACCCAAACCAAGCTGGCGAAGATTCTGGAGGCCCGGGCCGACGAGATTCGGACCAACAACCTGGCGGGCGCCCAGGTCGCCACGATTCTCAACAAGGCCGGCGCGGAGCGTGAAGCCAACCAAGCGCGGGCCCTGGCCGACGCGGCCCTGTTCACCAACCAGATCCCTGCTTTCCAGGCGGCCCCCTCGGTTTATGCGGAGCGGGCCTATCTGCGGACTTTCACCCGCGCCACCGCCAACGCGCGCAAGTACATTATGCTCACCACCAATACCCATAACGTCCTCATCTTCGACCTCCAGGACCGTATTCGGCCCGAACTCCTGGAAAACCTGAACGTCTCGACGAACAAACCGAACAAGTAATCTTCCATGAAACGCAACCTCTTCACCCTGTCGATCGGCTTGCTGCTGCTGTTGATCTTCGGCCTGCTGCTCTTTGTGTTTCAGGTCCGCCAATCGGAGGTCGGCCATGGTCACGACGTTCGGCAAACCGACCCGGCCCATCACCGAGCCCGGCCGCCACTATAAGTGGCCCTGGCCCATCCAGAAGGTGTATAAGTTCGACCAACGCATCCAGAATTTCGAGGATCGGCTTACCGAGGGCCTGACCAAGGACAGCTTCAACCTGCTCACCTCGGTCTATGTGGGATGGCAGATTACCGACCCCGCCGCTTTCTTCCCGAAGTTTGCCGGCAGTCTCAATGCCATTGCCGAGGCCGAGCGCAAACTCGAGGAGCGGGTCGGCAATGTCGAAAAAGCCATTGTCGGCAAACATGCCCTGTCCGATTTCGTCTCCACGAGCGAGAACGGGGCCGGCCTGCTGGCCATCGAAGATGAAATGCGCAAGACCATCCAAGCGCAGATCTCGACCAACAGTTGGGGCCTGGATATCAGGTTCCTGGGCATCAAGAGGCTGCAACTGCCCGAGAACGTCAGCAAGACGGTGTTCGACCGGATGCAGGCCGAGCGCAAGGTCCTGTCCGATACCTCCCAATCCGAAGGGGAATCCGAAGCCACCAAGATCCGCTCGCAAGCCGACAGCAAGGCCGCCGTGATGCTCTCCGACGCCGATAGCAAGGCCACACAAATCCGCGCCTTGGGCGAAGCCCAGGCGGCCGAGTCGTTGGCCGTCTTCAAACAGGACCCGGAGTTGGCCAAATTCATCATCCAACTGGACGCCCTCAAAGAATCGCTCAAGGACCACTCGACGCTGATCTTCGACGCAAACACGCCCCCCTTTGGCCTCCTGCACGGCGTGTCGAGCAATCTCCTGAACGGCGTGTCCACCAACCGCGTGAAGCAATAGCCCGGTCGCGCCATGCATCACCCCTCACCGCCGGAGTTCGCGCAATAGTTATGGACGACCTGCCCCTTACCCCCAAGCCGCCGCCCGGCCCCCCGCCGCCGGAGACGCCGGTGGATGCCGGCTCCCAAGCCCTGGCCGAGGCCCTGCGCAGCAGTTTCGTCATCATCAAGTTGGTCATGCTCATCCTGGTCGCCGTTTTCCTGGCCTCGGGGTTTTTCACCGTCGGGCCGCAGCAGCAGGCGATTATCCTGCGCTTTGGCCGGCCCGTGGCCCAAGGCCAGCAGGCCCTGCTGGGGCCGGGGCTGCATTGGTCGTTCCCGTACCCCATCGATGAGCCTGTCATCGTCTCGATCTCGGGCCTCCAGCAGGTCGAATCGTCCGTCGGCTGGTACGCCACCACGCGAGAGCAGGAACTGGCCGGCACCGAACCCAGGGTCCCGTTCGGCATGCCGATGGACCCGGTTGTGGACAGCTACGCCATCTCCGCCGACACCAATATCGTCCATGTCCGGGCCACGTTGACCTACCACATCAGCGACCCCGTGAAATACATCTTCGATTTCGCCAATGCCTCGAACGCGGTCCGGAACGCCCTGGATAATTCCCTCCTCTATGCCGCCTCCCGTTACAAGATCGATGACCTTCTGGTGCGCGACGTCCTGGGCTTCAGAGACGCCGTCCTGAGGCGCGCCACCGAGTTGGTCCAAGAGCGCCAGTTCGGGGTGACAGTCGAGGCCTGCGACGTGCGCAGCAAGGCGCCCCGCCAATTGCAGGATGCCTTCCAAAGCGTCATCGATGCCGAACTGCGCCGCAGCAAAGTCATTGCCGAGGCGCGGGGCTATGAGATTCAAACCACCAACCGGGCGGGCGCCGAGGCTTCCACCCGCATCAAGCTCGCCGAGTCGGAGCGCGCCCGGTTTGTCGATGACATTTCGAGCCGCGCCAAGCAATTCCAAGACCTGCTGCCCAAGTACAGCGAGAACCCCAGCCTCTTTGCGCAGCAGCGCCTGGCCGCAACCCTGGGCGCGCGTCATGACCAACGTCCAGGACAAAATCTTCCTGCCCGAAACGCCCCAGGAACTGCGGCTCCTGCTCAATCGTCCGCCCGCAAAGGCGGCCACGGAAGAAAGCCGATGAAGTACCTTTTTTAACATGCAAGTCACCTCTCTCCTGAGCCGCCGGCACGAGGACGAGCACAACGGCTCGTGTCCGTCGTGCGGCCCCGATCACGACCACGACCACGCCGCCGTCCGCCTGTGGCAGACCCTGGTTGGGGTCGTTTGTGTCCTGAACGCGTTCATCGTGGATTGGGCCTTTGACAAGGGCCAGACCGTGGCCAGCGTCAGCGCCTTTCTGGGCGCCATCATGCTTGGCTACCCAATCGTCTGGACCGCCGTTAAGGACATCTACCGCGGCGTGCTGAGCATCAACGAACTGGTCGCCATCGCCGTCCTGGCCGCCTTTGCCTCGGCCGATTACAAGACCGCCGGGGTGGTGGCCTTCTTCATGCTCATGGGTGAAATCATCGAGACCCGCACGGCCGAAGGGGCCCGCGCCTCGATTGAATCCCTTATTCGCCTGACTCCCACCAAAGCCCGCCGCATCACCAAGACGGGCGAGGAAGAGGTGGCGGCCCAGGACCTGGCCATCGGCGATGTCATCCGCGTGCGGCCCGGAGACAATGTCGCCGCCGACGGTGTCATCCTGGCCGGCCAAGGCTCTTTCAACCAGGCGACGATTACGGGCGAATCGCTGCCGGCCGACAAGAAACCGGGGGACGAGGTCTTCGCCGGGACGCAGAACCTCACCGGGGTGCTCGAGATCAAAGTCACGCGCGCCGGCACCGACACGACCCTGGGGCGCGTCCGCGAATTGATCCTGGCCGCCGAAAAGACGCGGCTGCCGATGATGAAGATCGTGGATCAGTACATGGGCTTCTATACGCCGCTGGTCCTGGTGATTGCGGCGCTGGTCTGGGCCTTCACCCGGAACCTCAACAACGTCATCTCCGTCATCATCTTCAGTTGCCCCTGCGCCTTCATCCTGGCCACCCCCACCGCCATGGTCGCCGCACTGTCCGCCGCCGCCCGCCTGGGCATCCTCATCAAGAACGTCGCCGACATCGAGTCGGCCGCCAAGATCAACGCCTTCGTTTTTGACAAGACCGGCACCCTGACCACCGGAGAACTGGCCGTGAGCCGGCTCGCCCCTCTGGGCCAGACCAAGCCCGCCGAGCTGCTCCGCCTGGCCGCCTCAGCCGAGAAATACAGCAACCACCCCACCGCCAAGGCCCTCGCCCAACTCGCCGCCGAGGCCGGAGTGCCCCTGGACGACCCCAAGGATTTCTCCGAGGCCGCCGGGCGCGGCATCAAGGCCAAGGTCAACGGCTCCACCGTCCTGGTCGGACGCGCCCAATGGCTGCGTGACAACCAGGTTAGCGAAGACTTCATGAAATCGGTGGACCTCAACGAGACCGAGGGATGGAGCCTCATCTTTGTGGCCCTGGACCGCCGGTGCGTCGGCTGGATCGGCTTGCAGGACCAAACCCGCGCCGAGGCCCGCGAATCGCTGGCGGAATTGAAAAGGAGCGGCGTCCGCCGCGTGGCGATGGTCTCCGGCGACCGCCAGCCGGTGGCCCTGCGCGTGGCCCAGGAAATCGGGTGCGAGGAAGTCAAAGGCGAGTGCCTGCCGCAAAACAAGGTCGAGTTCGTGCGGTCCATCAAGGCCAAAGGCTTCCAGGTGGCCGTCGTCGGCGACGGCGTCAATGATGCCCCCGCCCTGGCGGCGGGTGACATCGGCATCGCCATGGGCGCCGCCGGCAGCGAGGTGGCCATTCACAGCGCCACTATCGCCCTCATGAACAACGACCTGCGCCGGCTCCCCTTCCTGGTCAAACTCTCCCGCAGCACCCGCCTGGTCATCAACCAGAACTTTCTCTTCGGCGTCGCCTTTATTATCGGCGGCATGACCCTGGCCGCCCTGGGCCAGGTCCCGCCCATCGTGGCCGCCGCCATGCACACCGGCGGCTCCCTCATCGTGGTGTTCAACAGCGCCCGCCTGGTCCGCAAGGGCGAGGAACTCGAGCATTACCAGCCTGCGCCCGCCGCCCCCGCCGAACCGAGCCGGCCCGCCCCGCCGGCCCCGCAGCCGGAGTTGGCCGTCAGAGGGGCCTGAGCTGGAATTAAGGTTAAGATTAGGATTAAGATTAAGATTAAGATTAAGATAGTATGACTGACTATGCCCGCTGATCTTTCCGCTCCACACGCCGCACCCCTGACTTCGAACTCGGAGGGTTTCTCCTCTCCGCACTCCGCGCTCGGCACTCCGCACTCGGAGGAGGTGGTCGTTTCGGTCAGCGGCCTGACCAAGGTCTTCAAGGATTTTTGGGGCCGGCCCAAGGCGCTGGCAGTGGATCGCGTGGATTTCGAGGTGCGGCGAGGCGAGGTCTTCGGCCTGCTCGGGCCAAACGGCTCCGGCAAGTCCACGACGGTCAAACTGATTCTGGGCCTGCTCCATCCCACGCGAGGCCACATCCGGGTCTTTGGTCATTCGCCCCAGCACGTGCCCACCAAGGCGCGCATCGGCTATTTGCCCGAGGAATCCTATCTCTATCGCTACCTGGACTCGCGCGAAACGCTCAACTTTTTCGGCAACCTCTTCGAGTTGCCCAAGGACAAGCGGGCCGACCGCTCCGAGCAATTGCTCGAGATGGTCGGCCTCAGGCAGGTCCAACGCCGGGCGGTCGGCGAGTTCTCCAAGGGCATGCAGCGCCGCATCGGCCTGGCCCAGGCGCTCATCAACGACCCCGACCTGGTCATCCTCGACGAGCCCACCTCCGGGCCTGGACCCCATCGGTTGCCGCGAGGTCAAGGACCTCATCCGGGCCTTGGCCGGGCGCGGCAAGACCGTCATTCTCAGCAGCCATTTGCTGGCGGATGTCGAGGATGTCTGCGATCGGGTGGTGATTTATTACGGCGGGCAGAGTCCAGGCCATGGGCGCTTTGCGGGAGTTGCTGGCCAAACCCGATTCCATCCGCATCACTGCGCCCGCGCTGCCGCGGGAAACCATCGAGCGCGTGCTCAGCCTCATCCGCAAGGACGTCGCCGAGGACAGGGTCCGGATCGATACCCCCACGCAAAACCTCGAAAACTATTTCCTCGAGGTAGTCAAGAATGCCCAGCAGGCCGCCGCCCAGACCTCCGGCGTGCTGGCCGGCGCCCGAGTGGCCGCCTACCTGCGCGGAGAGGCCGAAGGCCAGCCCGCAGCCGACAAGTTGCTCGAGCGGTTCACGTTGGCCCCTGCGCGCCGAGGCGCCCGCCCCGGCGCCCGCCCCGGCCCCGGCAGTGGACCAGGAGAAACTCGATTCCCTGGCCAAGGCCCCGGCTCCGGCCGCGCCCGCCCCGCCGCCCGCGCCCTCCAAGGAGGCCGGCCTCGAACAAGCCAACGAAAAGCTGGCGTCGCTGTTGGGCAAAAACCCGGGTCGAACTGCAAAATGAACTGCTCCCGCCTGCAAGCTCATAATTCATAATTCATAATTCATCCCTTTTCCCCCCTGATGCAACGCCTCTATGCCATCGCCTGGTTGACCTGGAAAGCCGCCTTTCGCTTCCGCCTCTTTCTGGTCGTTTCCGCGTTGTTGCT
Organism: uncultured bacterium; assembly: GCA_963713735.1. Lineage (GTDB taxonomy): Bacteria > Verrucomicrobiota > Verrucomicrobiia > Limisphaerales > UBA8199 > CAVQND01. The sequence goes on along the minus strand of CAVQND010000024.1, from coordinate 103,019 downwards.
CATCTCGGTGGTCGGATTGCCGTTGTTGATCAAGGACGACGGGACGGCGCGGGGCTTCACCCAGATTCTGCTGACCTACACGCTGACGGCGATCACGGCATTGCTGGGGCTCTCGACGCTCTGGCTGGCCTGCGGGACGCTGGCCCGCGACATCGAGGAATGCCAGGTCCAGATGCTGGCCGTCAAGCCCATCGCCCGCTGGCAAATCTGGTTGGGCAAATGGCTGGGCATCGTCTCCCTGGATGCGGTGCTCCTGGCCTTGTCGGGCGGCTGTGTCTATGGCCTGCTGCAATGGCGCGCCCACCGCTTGCCCCCGGACCAGCAGCAGGTCCTGCGCAACGAAGTCCTGGTTGCGCGCGGCTCGGCCAGGGAAAAGAATTTCGACAAGGAGATCGATGCCAACACCGATCGGGTGCTCCGGGAACGCCTCGAGAAAAATCCGCTCGACTTCGGCAAAGCCAATCTCGGCGGAAGTGCGCCGGCAAATCCGCGAAAACGTCAAGGCGGCCTACGAGGTGATCCCGCCCGGCTACCAATCGCGCCCCTGGAGAATCAACCTCGGCCTGGCGCGCCATCGCCTGCGCGGCCAACCCCTTTTCCTCAGAGTCAAGTTCAACGCCGCCGAGAAGTAAGCGCCAGCGGCACTTACGGTGGCGTCTTTCAGGTTGGCGTGCCGCCAAAAACCCGGCCTGGCAAAGCGATTTGATGAGCATGGCCGCCGAGACTTTCCATGAGTTCCAAATTCCCCCGGACCTCTTCGATCGGGACGGGGTGCTCACGATCAGTTTCGGCAATCCCAACGAGACCGCCCTGAGTGTCCCCCTCGAAGACGGCGTCGAGGTCCTCTACCGCGAAGGCGGTTTCGGGCCCAGCTACGCGCGGGGGCTGGGCATAATCCTGTGCTGGATGGCCCTGCTGGCGGCGGTGGGCCTGGCCTCGGCCAGTCTGCTTTCATTCCCCGTGGCCGCCTTCGTCTCGCTGGGCCTGCTGGTCATGACTCTGTCCAGCAGCACCCTGGCTGGCGCCGTCGAGGAAGGCACCATCGCCGAGTATAACCCCGAAAAGGGCACCAGAGGCTCCTCCCCGGTCGACGTGGTGGTCATCCCGACCTTTCGGGCTGCCCTCAAGGTCATCCGTTTGGCCATGGACTTTTCTCCCGTCAATTCCCTGAGCACCGGCCGGAGCGTCACCTGGACCCAACTCGGCCTGGCCTCGGGCCAAATCGTCCTCCTGATGTCAGGCTTCTGCCGGCCTGGTGGGCATCGTCCTGTTTTCCCGGCGTGAACTGGCTGCCGCACAGGGAACGCAGTGAACCCATGAGCAGCAGACTTCAAAAAGCCGTTTGCCTGACGCTGGCCGCGGCGTTGCTGGGCGGGGTGTTCCTGCTCCAAGGCTCGTTGAACCAGGACCGCGATCGGCTCGGCCTGACCCGCATGCAGCCCCTGGAAAACGCCCCTCCCGTCCTGGCCTTCACCACCGTCGCCCTAGGCGGGTTCCGCGGGCTGATCTCGAACCTGCTCTGGATTCGCGCCATGGACCTCCAGGATGAGGACAAGTTCTTCGAGATGGCCCAACTGGCCGACTGGATTACCAAGCTCGAACCCCAATACGTCCAGGTCTGGCTCGTTCAGGCCTGGAACATGGCCTACAATATCTCAGTCAAGTTTACCGACTTCGCCGACCGCTGGCGCTGGGTCGAGCGGGGCATCGAACTGTTGCGCGACCAGGGCCTGCCCGCCAACCAAAACGCAGTCCTCATCTACCGCGAGTTGGCCTGGTTTTTTCAGCACAAAATGGGGGCCAACATGGATGACGCCCACATGTTTTACAAACAACAGTGGTCCCGCGAAATGGCCCAGGTCTTCGGCAAGCTCAGAAAACCCGACCTGGACGAGTTGATTAACCCGCAGACCGACGACCAGAAAGCTCGCGCCCGCCTGCTCAGGGAAAAATACAAAATGGACCCGAGCTACATGAAAGAAGTCGACCAGCGCTACGGACCGCTGGAGTGGCGTCTGCCCGAGGCCCATGCCATTTACTGGGCGACCCTGGGCCTCAAAATTGCCGGCAACAACCCCTCAAAAGTCAAAGACCAGGACTTGATCACCCTTCGGCGCGTCATTTACCAGTCCATGCAAATGAGCTTCCAGCGCGGGCGCCTGGTCACCAATCCGTTCGCCAAGGCCTTCGAGTTCGGGCCCAACCTCGACATCATTCCCAAGGTCAGCGCGGCCTACGAACAGGCCGCCGAGGAGGACGCATCCAACCGCGACCACATCCTGGGCGCCTACAAGAATTTCCTCAAGGACGCCGTCTATTTCCTCTACGCATACAATCGCGTTTCCGACGCCGCGTTCTGGTACAAATACCTGGCCCAGAAATACGCCAATGACAGTGTCCTGGACGGCAGGCCCAATTCCCGCGCTCGCGACGTCAGCCTCGACCAATACTGCATCTCCCGCATCCAGGAGGACGCCAACGGCACGCCCCGCGACCGCATTGAAGCCACTATCGAGGGACAACTCGTGAGGTCCTACACCAGTCTCTCCATTGATGAAGACGACCATGCCGAGGGCTACAGGCTCCTGGCCCATAAGCTCTGGGACAATTACATGAGCCGAATCCCTGCAGAACGCCGGCCCGCCGTCGGGCTGCGGCCCTTCGAGGACATCGACCGCGAAATCCGCCAGCGCATCCTCGACCCGGAGCAGGGCGCCGCCCCCGAGGTTCGCGCCGTCCTGATCACCAAACTGCGCCTGCCCGCCGGAACTGGTTCCACCCCCGCCCCCGCCACCAACGCACCCCCTCAAGAAGCTCGGCCCAAACCTTAATCATTCAGCGAACTAACAGGACTCTCCGTTTTCTCCTGTTCAACTCTGAGGCCGCACAAGCGCACCAACTCCGCCTCATCAATGACCTTGACACCCAGCTTCCGCGCCTTCTCGAGTTTCGAGCCGGCCTCGGCGCCGGCGACCACGTAGTCGGTCTGCTTGCTCACGCTGCCGCTGACCTTGCCGCCGGCGGCCTCAACTTTGGCCGTGGCCTCCTGGCGTTTGAGATTGGGCAAGGTGCCGGTGAGGACGAGGGTCTTGCCCGCCAGCGGTCCGCCTTTGGGGCTGGGTTGATAAACGGCGGATTTGAAATTGACGCCCGCCCTGCGGAGCCGCTCGAGGAGCTTCCGGTTCCCGGCATCGCCATGCCACTGGACGATGCTGCGCGCGATGACCTCCCCGATGTCTTCGCATTGGACCAGTTGGTCCACACCGGCGGCAAACAAGTCATCCAGGGTGGCAAAACGGCGGCCGAGCGCCTTGGCCACCCCGGCCCCGACGTGCAGGATGCCCAGGCCATAAAGCACGCGCGGCATGTCGCGCGGCTTGCTGGCCTCGAGGCCATCCAGAAAATTTCGAGCCGATTTCTCCCCCATCCGCTCGAGGTTGGCCACGTCCGGGAGGCTCAGCGAGTACAGATCCGCCACGTCCCGCACCAGGCCGGCCCCGACTAATTGCCGGACCAGGACCTCGCCGCCCCCCTCGATGTCCATCGCCCCTCGGGCGCACCAGTGTTCGATGCGCCCGCGCGCCTGGGCCGGACAATCCGGATTGAGGCAGCGCCACACCACCCCTTCGTCCCCCTCGGACGTCCCTGCCGCGCGCGAGACCCTCGAGCCGCACTCCGGGCAGGTCCGCGGAAAGCGGAACGGCGCCTCCTTGCCCGTCCGGCGCGTCAAGACCACATCCACCACCGCCGGAATCACTTCGCCCGCCTTTTCGATGGTCACCGTGTCGCCGACCCGGATGTCTTTTTGGCGGATGTAATCTTCGTTGTGCAAGGTGGCGCGGCTGATCGTGCTGCCGGCCAAAAAGACCGGTTCCAACTCGGCCACCGGCGTCAGCGCGCCCGTGCGCCCCACTTGCACCGTCACGGCTTTGAGCACGGTTTGGGCCTGCTCGGCGGCATACTTGTAGGCGATGGCCCAGCGCGGCGCCTTGGCGGTGAACCCCAGCCTTTCCCGCTGCGGGTATGAATTGAGCTTGACCACCGCCCCGTCAGTCTCGTAGGCAAAGCTCCCCCGCGCCCGGTCCAGTTCCCCGATGGCCGCTTCCAATTCGTCCGCCGTCCGGCAGTGCCAGACCCGCTCCGGGAGTCTTGAACCCAAGCCTCTTGAGCCAGCCCAGCATCTCATCATGGCGCTGCGGCTGTGCGCCGGCCCCCCGGACCCGGCCCAAACCATAGAGAATTACATCCAACGGGCGTTTGGCGACGATGCGCGGGTCCAGTTGTTTGAGCGACCCCGCGGCAGCGTTGCGCGGATTGGCGAACGGCTCCTCGCCCGCCGCCCTCCGTTCGGCGTTGAGCTTCTCAAAGCCCGCCTTGGTGAGATACACCTCGCCGCGCGCCTCGAGCAGCTCCGGCATGACTTCGGCCAACCGGCCTGCCTCCGGATGAACGGATCGAAGGCGCGTCGGGATGCTGCGGATTGTCCTGAGATTGGCGGTGATGTCGTCCCCGGTCGTGCCATCGCCGCGCGTCGCGCCGCAAGTGAACACTCCCTTGTCATAGCGCAGATTCATGGCCACGCCGTTGATTTTCGGCTCGACCACCCATTCCAGGGTCTCCCCCGGCAGCAGCCGGTGGAGGCGATTGACGAACTCGCGCAGCTCGCCTTGCGAGTAAGTGTTATCCAGGCTGTACATCGGCTCGAGGTGCTGCACCGGCTTGAACTCCTGGAGCGGCTGGCCTCCGACCCGCTGCGTCGGCGAATCCGCCGTGATCAATGCGGGAAACTGAGCCTCCAGGTCCGCCAACTCCCGATACAGCCTGTCGTAGGCCGCATCGCTGATCGCCGGCAGTGCCAGCACATAATAGGCATAATCGTGCCGCCGGAGCTCCTCGGCCAACTCCTGGTGCCGCTTCCTGGCTTCGTCAAAAGTCATGCCTGAACTACTAACCTCCCCAAGTAAATTGCACTACTAAAAAAAGTCTGCAATCGAGAGCCACACCGTGTTCATGCTAAGAACGGCAGTTGCCTGACCGGCATGGCGACATCGTAGCGCAGGTTTCCAACCTGCCGTATCGCCGACTTCCAGTCGGCAGGCCGGCGGATTGGAAATCCGCGATACAGCAGACTCGAAGTCTGCGCTACGTTGGTTGCGGCTTCCCCGCGCCGCACAATCTGTGGCTCAAGAAGCGGAGTCGAGGTCCTTGGCGGGGGCTGCGCCACGTTGGGCAGTTCCCGGGCTATCGATCCGATGGGCCCTGCTCCCGGCTCTGTGGGCCGGCTTGGGGCCTGGCGGCCGGCTGGTCCAGAAAGAGGAGCTGCTGATGGCCGGGTTGGCCCACCAGGGCAAGGGGGCGCCCGGAGAAAAGGGCCAGCAATTGCTCATCGTCGATGACCTCGATGGAGCCGGCTTTGGCAGTCAGGCCGGAAACCGCGGGGGCATGGGATTGCGCGACCGAGACTGGCCGGACCTCCGGGCGGGAAGGCCACGACAAAAAAATGCCCGCTCCAAAGGCCAGCGGCAGCAAAGCCAGGACGCACCAGCGCCCGGCGCGCCGGGCGCGGCGGCGGCGGCGAATCACGGCCAGTCCTTGCTTCGAGCGAGGCCCGGCGAAAATCCGAGACCTCGTCTCCGGCGAGGAGTTGGTTCAACAATCGATCCTGTTCGAGACGTTTCATAATTCATCCTTCATACTTCATCCTTTGCCTTCACGAGGCGTTCGCGCAATTGCTGGCGCAGGCGCACCAGGCGTGATTCCACGGCCTTCTCGGTCAAGCCCATTTGGGCGCCCAGTTCCTTGACTGTGGCCCCCTCGAGGTATTTGCCCTCGATGAGCCGGCGGTCGGTGGCCTCAGTTCCTGCAGGCTCTCGTCGAGCGTGGCCCGCAGGCTGTCCTGTTCCGGGGCCTCGGGGGCTTGAATCTCAGTGCGCCGGAAGAGCGCGAATTTCTGCAACAAGACCCAGTAGCGGTGTTGCTTGCGGCCGGCATCGCGCGCCGCGCTGCGGGCCAGCGCCTTGAGCCAACTCCAAAAGACCGCCTCGGACTCGAAGACCCGCGCATAACGCAGCACGCGCAGAAAGGTTTGTTGCAGGGCCTCCTGCGCTTCGTCCTCCTGCCCGCGCGCGAGCACCAGCAGAAACTGGTAAAGCCGGTCAAAATAAGCGGCGTGGAACTCCCGGAACGCCCCTTCATCGCCCGCCGCCAGGCCCCGCGTCATCAGGACAATGTCCCCGGACGCTTCCTGGCTGGAACCCTTGTCCACGGCTTCGGCTCCCGTTAATTGAAGCGCAAGCAAGGTGTTGGCGGTTGGGGTGAACACCGGAATCGGCGCGGCTACTGCGCAGGGTTGGCGGGGGCGGCGGGCGGATTGCCCGGCTCCGGATTGCGCGGCGGCGGATTGCGCGGCGGCGGATTGCGTGGCTGCGGCGGAAGCGGAGCAGGCGCCCCCGTTGGGGGCAGCCCATACCGCCTCAGATAGGCTTCCTTCGCCGCCGCCCTCTGGTTCGCGTCCGACTCGGCGCCAAAAAGGACCCCCCGCCGACGCTCGACTGGCCCGCCAGGGCGGTCACTACCTTGCGCGCGACTTCAATCGCATCCGGCGGGCCGGTCACAATTAACAGGCCGGTGCCCGGATGAAATTGGAAATGCGGCCGATCATTATCGGACACATTGCCGCCCCCAAGGCTGTCGAGGGTCTCGAGCACAGTTTTCTCGATTTCGGCCAGGTTCTGATCGACCCGCTTCCTGACCGAGTTTTGTGCCTCCTCTGCACCAAGAGGCCCACTGGCGGCACTGCCGAACCGATTGACCCGCTTCATGAGCTCGTTTACTGCCTCCCCTGCGGTCTTTGCAGCCAAAGTTCCGTCCGCCCTCTGGGTGTCCCCGTTAATAGCCAGGTTTTGTCCCTCTGCCAGGACATGCTCCAGGTAGCCGCTCATATTGAATACCTGCACCATGCGCCGGGCGCGTTCGAGGGGATTGCGTTGCGGATCGATGCCTAGGTCCAGGATGTAGAGAGAGGATTCCCCTCCGACGGCTGGCCCCGGCAGCCCGGTAGCCGGGTCAATCATCGGGCCACCGGTGTTTGGCAATCCCCTTCGCCACTCGAACCTGTAACCGCTGGCCACGCGGAGGGCCTCAAGGGCCTCCGACAGTCCGCCAGCCGAACGCAGTTTGAGATCGGCCATTTTCAGCTTCGACACCTCGGGCGCCAGCGCAATGTTCGCCTCGGGCCAGAGATCCCGCAACGCGTCCACCACGTTGGCCAAGGTAGGCTCCATCGCTCTTCCGTTGTCCATGCGCGTCATTCCGTTGAGCCTGAAGAAGCCCTCCCCAATCTCCAACTGATAAGGGGAGGCAGAGCGACCCTTTGCCTCAGGCTGAGCAGCGGGTATGGTTTCAGAGGCGCGGTTCAGGATACCGCGGAGTCGTTCAGTGAACCTTGTGTCAGGTTGAGCGGCCGGTGTGGTTTCCGGGGCTTTGGGCTGGTCTTCCGCCCGTCCGCAGTTGAATGGCAGAATGGCGGCGAGACAAAGCAGGGCGGCGGATCGGCGAAGCCAGTAGTGTGTTTTCATAAATTGACGGTGTTCGGCATGTTTGATTTCGACTGTTGACCGCAACACGCCTGTCACGCCCTGAATCCTGCAACAAAAATCGTGCGTCGCAAAATCGAACCCGGAACTCAAAGACAACACTCGCAGGCAGAACTGTCTTCGAGACCGAATTCACATTACACATTGGACGGAGGCTTGGAAGCCGAAATGTGCGGGCCGGACGCACCGAAGTCGAACCAGCCAACGCGTGGACATTTTGCACGCCAACGGCGTGCTGGCATATCAGCCCAGGGCAACACCCTGGGAAACCAGCACCCAATAGCACAGCCCGCCCTGCAAGGGCGGGGGCAGATTCCATGACCTTCGCCCTTTCAGGGCGCCAGAGTGTAGCGAGGGGCCGGCTTTCCCAGGGTGTTACGCTGGGCTGCTATGCTGCGCGCCTTCAGCGCGCGCGGAGTTTGGACACTTGTGACTGGCAATCGGTGGCAAAACGGTCAAACTGACCGCGTCCGATGAACCCTCATTCCAGACACCGAGGCCGGCGGGCCGGGAACTCCTTGTGGGGCAAGCGGGGCGCTTCTGCCGCGATGGTTTGGTTCGCCCTGGCCGCGGCCGGGGCGGGGGGCGGAGAGTTGGACCCGCGGGGCGGCCAGTTCATCGGTTTTACGCGCTTCTCTGCGTTTGCGCAATCGGCTGGTGAACTGGCTGGAGAAAAGGCGCTGACCTCGCCGGAAATCGCAGCCAGGATTCATTGGGACGAACTGGTGGCGTCGTGGAACGTGGAAATGCCTGACGGGGCTTACCTGAAAGTGGAGGCGCGCGCCGTCTATCCGCAGCGCGCAACCAAGTATTACACGATGGGGCTCTATTCGGGCAATCCGTCGCGCCATCCCCGCCAGAGCGTGCGCAACCAGGCAGACGCCGATGGCGACGTGGCCACCGACACGCTCATCCTCAAGGGGCCGTGCGGGCGCCTCCAGGTCCGCTTGACGCTGGGCGGGGATGACGGGAAACCGGCCGTGTTGAAGTTCCTGGGGTTGAGCCTGACGGACAGCAAAGCCAGGCCCCCGGCCCTGCCGTCGAATCGCGCGGCCTGGGGCAAGACCATTCCTGTGCCCGAACGCTCTCAAATGGCCTATTCCAACGGCATCGTGCTTTGCAGCCCGGCGACGGTCTCGATGATCATGAGTTTCTGGTCGCGAACGCTCAAGCGCCCGGAACTGGACCTGGACGTGCCCGAGGTAGCCAAGGCGGTCTATGACCCCGTCTGGGAAGGGACCGGCAACTGGCCCTTCAACACCGCCTACGCCGGCTCCTACCCCGGCATGCGCGCCTACGTGACACGCTTGACGGACATGGCCGAGCTGGAGGATTGGATAGCCGAGGGCCTGCCGGTCGGGCTTTCAGTGTGCCTCAACCGGCTCCTGGGCAGGGAAGGACCTCCCAGCGGCCACCTGGTCGTGTGCGTCGGCTTTACCAAGGACGGCGACGTGGTCATCAACGACCCGGGCACCCGCCAAAACGTCCGCAAGGTCTTGCCCCGCAAGAATGTCATCTCCGCCTGGGCCGATTCCAAAAACGCGGTTTATCTTATCTATCCGGAGAATGCCAAGCCCCCCAAAGACCGGTTCGGACATTGGGACTCGGCGGTTTCCCGCCGGCGGATCGCCTTTCGGCCATAGCGGCGGGGGCATTTCACTTGCCTGGGTAGCGGTTTCGGGCTCCTGATCTTAATCTTAATCCTAATCCTAATCCTAATCTTAGGCGGCGTAAATAAATAAAGGTATCAAGTTGGTTCACCCGTGAGGCTCGATGGTATAGTTCCACTCACCATGGAACTTGTTAGGCTTTAGGTTCACTTGCTTCATCTGCTCGCGTGAGACTTTTCTACCCGTCGGATACTTTCGACGATCCAGCCGGCAGGTCACCGTCAATCCTTTGGCCGTCGTTGTGCTGGCAATCAGGTTCACGACCGTCTGGTAATCTCGCAACGGTTCACCGCGCCAGTTGGACGAAATGAACGAAAAGAGTCGGTGTTCGATCTTGTTCCACTTGCTGGTGCCGGGCGGAAAGTGGCAGATGGAAAGGCACAGCCCACTTTCGTCGGCAAAGCCCTGCAACTCGAGTTTCCAGAGTCGCAGCCGCCACCCATTGCTGCCTCCGCCATCGGCGGTGATCCACAGCGTCCGGACCGCAGGATAAAGTCTTCGCCCTTCAAAGCGCCACCACCCACGAATCGAGGCCACCGCAAAGGCCCCCGTGTCATGGTCGGTGCCCACGTTTACGAATCCGCTGTTGCGCCCCAAGTCATAGATGCCGTAGGGATAGGCGCGAGGCACTCGGGACCCGGGAAGTCGTGCCCCTTGACCCGTTGCGGTTGTTTCGCCACACGCCATTGTTGGCCGCTATTGGCGTAGTTGCCCACCAGTTCCTTCTTCTTGGTGTCCACCGAAATGACCGGCTCCCCCGCCGCCAAGGCCCGCTTCACGCACCGGTTGATATGCCGAAATTGGGCGTCGCGGTCCGGGTGGTCCTCCCCTTCCTCCAGCTTCCGATTGCTCTGCAAACTGTAGTCCTGCTCGTGCAGCAGTTGGGCCACCCGCATGTGGCTCACCGGATGAGCTTGCTGGCTTAACTCCTCGGCCAGGGTCCGAGTGCTCTTGCAGACCCAGCGCAAGGGAGATTCCGGATCGCCGCGAGTTCCGCCCTCAATCAAATCGTCCAGCGCCGCCACCAGCCCGGAATCCAACACCGTGAGGTTCTTGCGTCCGGCGCCCGGGCGCCGGATGCGCTCCGCCAGCGAGGAGTCGCCCCGCTCGATTTCGCCAATACCCTTGAGGATGGCTTTGCGGGACAAGCCACAAGCCCGGTGAACCACGCAGACACCGCCATAACCCATCTGCATAGCTTCATTGGCGGCGGTAAGGCGCCGGGTCCGCTCATTTAGGAGTGGCCAAATGGCCCTGAACTTCTGCGTCAGCGCGGCAATAGCACTCATGTGCAGCTATCATACCACGATTCTCAGAAGTTGATACCTTTATTTATTTACGCCGCCTTAATCTCAATCTCAATCCGCATCGGTTGCCCGAAGGAGATGAGGAGCAGGATTAGGATTACGATTAGGAGCGGCTGCCAAAATGCCGCCCACAATTCATAATCCATACTTTCCGGCCGATCCCCCTTTCGCCACTGGCGGCGTTCTAATGCCGCAGCGTAACCCACCCCCTGCCAATGGCGTATTTGGTGAGGCCGGCGACGCTGTGGATGTTGAGCTTGCGCATGAGGCGCTCGCGATGGGTTTCGACGGTGCGAACGCCCATGTTGAGCCGGCTGGCAATCTCTTTGTTGCTCAACCCGTCGGCGATCTGCATCAGCACTTCGCGCTCGCGCGCGGTAAGCTCGTCAGCCGCTCTGTCCCCAACCCGGTCCACGAACTGATTGAGCGCCAGGCGGGCGACTTCAGGGCTGAAAAAGGTTTCACCCGCCTGGACAGTCTCGACGGCCCGGACCAACTCCTCGGGTGAAGCGCCCTTGAGCACGTAACCGCGCGCCCCGGCCTTGAAGATACGGAGAACGGATTCGGAACTGCTGTGCATCGAGAGGATGAGCACTTTGAGCCTCGGCTGCTCGCGGCGCAGGATCTCGGTCACCACCAGGCCGTCCATCTGCGGCAAGTCCAGGTCCATGAGCACAATATCCGGCGCCAGCTCCCTGGCTTGGCTCAGAGCCGCCTCGCCGTCGCCCGCCTCGCCAACCACCTCGAAATTGGAGTGGCGCCCCAGACAGGCGCTGATGCCTTTGCGGACGACGGGATGGTCGTCGACCACCAGCAACCGGATGCGCCGCTTGACTCCGGCAGCGAGGGCGGAAACCGCTGGCGGAGCGGACTTGGCGGAGCCTTTCATGGGCTTTTCCCTCCGCTCCATATTCATAGTTCTCAGCGACTCAGGCGGGGTTTTCACGCCGCACCCAGGCGGTAGCGCGCTGGGTCAATTCGGCTGAGTTCTTGAGATCGAGCTTCCGTTTAATCTGCTCGCGGTAATACTCGATGGTCTTGATGCTCAGATGCAGTTCCTGGGCAATCTCGCCGGTCTTTTTCCATTCCCCAAGCAACTGGAAGACCTCGAGTTCCCGGTCGCTCAGACATTCAACGGGCGATTGCTGGAGGCCGGTCTTGCCCTGAACCCGCTGTTGGAGCATCCGGGCGCCCAGGGTCTCGCTCACGTAGATGTTGCCGCTGAGCACCCGGCGAATGGCCGTGACGACTTTCTCGAGCGGGTCCCCCTTCATCAGGTAGCCCATGGCGCCGGCCCGAAAGGCCACCTCGGCATACACCGATTCGTCGTGGACGCTCAGGACCAGCACCGGCAGCTTCTCGAACTGCGCCTTGATGTTGCGCATCAGCTCCAATCCGCTGCTGTCCTTGAGGGAAATGTCGGCAATGACAAGGTCCGGCTTAAGCCGCTCGATGGCGCTCAGCGCCTTGCCCGCATCCTCTTCTTCACCGCACACCACCAGGTCCTTCTCCCGGTTGATGATCTGGGAAATGCCGTAGCGCACGACGGCATGATCGTCGACCAGCAGAATCCGTGTTGGACTGTTCCGCGCCTGACTTTGTTTCGCCGGGGCCATGGTTGTTTGAGCTGAGTTGTTTATGAACGTTCCGGCGCGGGGCGGCCAAACCCCGCGTGGTGACATCAGGGGCAAAGATGCACTAATCGGCCCGGCGATGCAATGTTAAAGCCGCAAATCGGCCCGGGCCAGAGCCAGGAACAAACTCGCCGAAACCTGCCCCATTGCCTGACCGTAGGAGACGACGTAAGGAGTCTCAGATCAATGGCCTCCGAGGGGAGCAGGCTTTCGTTGAGCCCCAGAACTCAATCAGAGACTCCTCACGTCGTCTCCCACAATGGTTTGCGGAGAACTTTGTCACTGGTCGTGCCATCCCGCCTTGACGCGGGCCAACGGGCCAATAGACTTCGGGCCATGTCAATCGAAGTGCAGGTTGGCCGGGCGGGGGTGCTCGGGGCGCGTGGCGTATGAGAAGGCCCTCGTTGCTGGTGATCTTTCTGACCGTCTTCATCGACCTGGTCGGTTTCGGGATCGTGGTGCCGTTCGTGCCGCTCTATGGCAAGAACCTGGTGCCGCAATGCGTCCAGGGCGTTTGGGCCCAGGGCCTGGTCATCGGCGCCATCGTCGCCGCCTTCTCGGCAATGCAATTCCTGTTCTCGCCGGTCTGGGGGAGGCTCTCGGACCGCCATGGGCGGCGCCCGATATTGCTGTTGAGCACCGGCGGGGCGGCGGCCTCCTATGTGCTCTTCGCACTGAGCGCCGCCTTGGCGCGCCCCCTGGCGGCCCTGTTGCTGATGATCCTCTCGCGCATGCTCGCCGGCCTGTTCGCCGGCAACATCACCGTCGCCCAGGCTTACATCGCTGACATCACCCCGCCCGAGGAGCGGTCCAGGAGAATGGGCCTCATCGGCATGGCCTTTGGGCTCGGATTCACCTTCGGACCTGCCATCGGCGGGCTGAGCCTCGGATACCTCGGCAGCACCGGGCCGGGCTGGATGGCGGCCGGAATGTGCGCGGCAAATCTGCTGCTGGCCTATTTCATCCTGACCGAGAGCCTCAAGCCGGCTTCCGAGCACGTCACCCAGCGGCCCCACCTGGACCAGTGGGCTCACACCCTGCGCCAGCCGCGAATCGGCCTGCTGGTGGTCGTCTTTTTCCTGGCTACCTTCTGCTTCAGTTGTTTCGAGAGCACCCTCCCGTTGCTCGTCAGCGATAACTTCCACCTGGATGTCCGGCAGGACAAGACCTCCGCCTCCACCGTGGCCTATCTCTTCGTCTATTGCGCGCTCATCGGGGCTTTCGTCCAAGGCGGCGCCATCGGCCGCCTCGTCAAGATGCTCGGAGAACCCCGGCTCATCGCGGTGAGCCTGGTTTTCACGGCGGTGAGCCTGGCCTGGCTGCCTTACATCAGCGGCACAGCGCGGCTTTCATGGGGCGTTCTGGTGCACAGCCAGGGCCTGCCCTGGCTGGCGATGCTCGCGGCGTTGGCACTGTTGTCCGTTGGCACCAGCCTGACTCGTCCGCCCCTCTTCGGCCTGCTCTCCAATCTCACGCCGGCTCACGAGCAAGGGGCCACTATCGGGGTCGCCCAGAGCGCCGGGAGCCTGGCGCGGATTCTCGGACCGCTGTTTGCCACGCCGTTGCTGAGCTTTCTCCCCGCTTTGCCTTACCTTGCCTGCGCCGCCATCCTGCTGGCCACCACGGTCCTGGTGGTCCGGGGCCTGTGCGGGGAGGTTCCTTCCCCGCCGGCGACTTAATGAACAGCCGTCCGGCCAGCCTCTTCAGGGCCAGTGACAAAGTCTGTCGAGCCGTCTCGGGCAGGCCACTTTGGAGTGCGGTGGCAAGCGGAGCGCGACACCGCTTTGGCTCGGGCAGTGTCTGGCGTTCTTGGACGTGCCGGGCGGCCCAAATCCCGATTCGTCGGGACGCTTCGCTCTGCTGGCGCACTCCAATCCCGACCTGTCGGAATGTCAACGGCCCGGCCCTCCTCTTGGCTGTCTGGCTCTCCGCCCTGGCGGTCCATGCCGCCGGCGCCGCCAATCCCCCGGGCCTGCGCTTCGAGGTGAGCATCGCCCCCAACCTGGCCGCCGCTCCTCGAGATGGCCGCCTGTTTGTTATCCTGGACCGGGCGGGGGACCCGGAGCCCCGGTTCGCGCTCGAGCGCACCGGCCCGGACAGCCCCCCGATCCTGGCCCGAGATGTCGCAGGATTCGCGGTGGGGACTGTCGTAGAGGTGGACCAGTCTGCCTTCGCTTTTCCCATCACCAACCTGACCGCCTTGCCGCCGGGAGATTATTTTGTCCAGGCCCTGCTTGATTCCGATACCGACCTGCGCTCGCCGAATGCGCCCGGCAATCTCTATAGCAAAGCGCAACGGCTCCGGGTGGAGGGGGCGGGTAATCCAAGAGTGCCGCTCAAGTTGGCAGAGCAGATCCCTGCGGAGCGGTTGCCTGCCGAAACCAGCCTGGTCAAGTTCGTCAAAATCCAATCGGAATTGCTTAGCCAGTTCCATCGCCGGCCAATCTTCCTGCGCGCCGGCATCATCCTGCCGCGCGATTACCGGCCGGGGCAGGGGAGGCGCTACCCGCTCTGGGTGCGCATCGGCGGCTTGAACACGCGCTACACCGCCGTCAACGGATTGATGGCTCCACGGTCCGAGTTCAGCAAGACCTGGCTGGCCGAGGGCGCCCCGCCCCTCATCCTGCTCCAACTGGATGGGGCCGGTCCCTACGGCGACCCCTACCAGGTCAATTCGGCCAACAACGGCCCTTACGGCGACGCGCTGGTCCGGGAACTCATCCCGTTCGTCGAGGCGAATTTCCCGGCGGTGGGCCAGCCCCGCGCGCGCTTTCTCTCCGGCTCCTCGACGGGCGGTTGGGTCAGCCTGGCACTCCAGGTCTTCTACCCGGATTTCTTCAATGGCGCCTGGTCCTCCTGCCCGGACCCGGTTGATTTTCGGGCATTCCAGTTGGTGAATATTTACCAGGACGATAATGCCTACGTGGACCGGTTCGGCCACGAGCGGCCGAGCGAGCGCGATGGGCGAGGCAACGTAGGTACTGACCATGCGCCGCGAGGTGGGCTTCGAGAATCTCCTCGGACGCGCCAACAGCTTTACCCGCTCCGGCCAGCAATGGGGCGAGTGGAATGCCGTGTTCAGTCCGCGCGGCCCGGAGGGTCTGCCGGCGCCGCTGTGGGAACCCCGGACCGGCAAGATCGAGCCTGGCGTCGCCCAACAGTGGAAAAAGTACGACCTGCGCCTGGTGCTCGAACAGAACTGGAAAACTCTGGGTCCGAAACTGCGGGGCAAGCTCCACATCGCGGCCGGCGAAGCAGACCAGTACTACCTCAATAACGCCGTTCACTTGCTGGATGAATTCCTTTCCCGAGCCGACCCGCCATTCGAGGGCAAGCTCGTGTATGGTCCCGGCAAGCTCCATGGTTGGATGGATCTCACGCTGCGCGAAATGCTCGAGGCCATGAGCGCGGCCGCGAGCACCCGGCATTGAGCAACCGCTCGCGTAGAGAACAACTCCCATCTGTGCCGTCTGTGCAATCGGTGGCTTGGAGATCAGGGTGGAGGTGTTTGGTTGCGGCCCCGTCGCCCCGGCCAAGCAGACCATTGGCGTCGGGTGTGCGTTCAAACGCACACTTCCCAAGAACGGACAGATCATGTAAGCTGAATCCCCGCAGACCAAAACAACAGACATGAACTCGCCATCCCACGTTCCACCCGTGCCCCAGACCGGTGAGCAAAGGCGGTCGGACCGCGCCGGGTTCACTTTAATCGAGCTGTTGGTGGTTATTGCGATCATTGCAATCCTGGCGGCCCTGCTGCTGCCCGTGCTCGGCCGGGCCAAGGCCGCAGCCCTGTGCGTCGCCTGCAAGAGCAATCTTCATCAGATCGGGGTGGGACTTAGCCTTTACCTGGTCCAATATCAGAAATACCCGCTCTGGCAGGGAAGCGCCACGCCCTTGGGCGCGAAGAATTCAACGAATTGGGACGGCACTCTCCTGCTGTTTGCCGGGGGTAATCGCGACCTGTTCACTTGTGGCGCCAGGAGGCCTGTCCTCCAATGGACCAACCTGTTGGATTGGAATCCCTGCTATGGCTACAATGCCTTAGGCACTCGCGACAACGTCGAGGTCACCCCGACAAGTCCCATTCTCGGATTGAGCGGCGGCCGCGGAAATCCACCCCTGCTCGAGAATCGCGTGCTGGCGCCCGCCGATATGATCGCCATCGGCGATTTGCCCGAGATTGCTCACGGACTGGTGCAAAATGACGGAGACATTACCGGCTCCCTCGACGATCCCTATGATTACATCGCTGCCCGCCATAGCAGAGGCGGCAACGTCATGTTCTGCGACGCGCACATCGAATTCGGAAAGCAAACCAACTGGATGAAAGCGGCCTTTAGCCCCCGCTTGCGCTGGAATAACGACCACCAGCCTCACCCCGAAACCTGGCATTAACACGGCGGTCAACTCCTCTCGGGTAGAAAGGTCGAGATCACTGGAAGTGCCGGAGGTTTTGTCCCGGAGGGACATCTGACAATAGCCCGGCGTTTGAATGCCGGGGAGGGCAGAAAAGGGACTCTCGTCCCGAAGGGACGACCGAGAATACTCTTTGCTCTCAGCCGTCCCTGCGGGACGGAACTACTCTTTCGGTTCGCTCACCCGGCGTTGAAACGCCGGGCTATTCTCAGAAGCCCCTTCGGGGCAGAGAGTCGCCGTGAGCCGACCGACAGTTTTAACCGGACCCGGCGATTATTCCCTATTTGACTTCGCTCCCGGCGCGTGGACAATACGCCTCCAGGCGTCACTAGCCCAACGATATGAAACTAAAGACACTCCTCCTGGCGGCATTCCTGGCGTTTGCCGCATCCGTCTCCCCGGCACCGGGCCAAGAGGCGGTCATTCTGACCCCCAAATCTCCCCCCACGCCCCGCATCAACGGCGCCCGCATCTTCGGCGTTCGGCCGGGACATCCCTTCCTGTTCACCATCCCGGCCACCGGGGCGCGGCCGATGACCTTCGGCGTTCGACGACCTGCCCGCCGGATTGACCGTCAACGCCACCAACGGCCAAATCACCGGACGGCTCGACAACCCCGGCCAGTACACGGTTGGCTTGCGCGCCGCAAACCCCCTGGGCACGGCGTCGCGCAAGTTCAAAATCGTGTGCGGCGACACGCTGGCCCTGACGCCGCACATGGGGTGGAACAGTTGGTATGTTTGGGAAAGCCGCGTGACCGACCGGATCATGCGCGAGGCGGCTGATGCGATGGTCGCCAGCGGCATGATCAATCATGGCTACCAGTACGTGAACATTGACGATTGCTGGGCGGTGAAACCGGGAGCGGACGACCCAAGCCTGGGAGGCCAACCGCGCGATGCCCAGGGCAAAGTCAACTCCAACCGCCGCTTTCCCGATATGAAGGCCCTCACCGATTACATCCATTCCAAGGGCCTCAAGGCCGGCATCTACACCTCGCCCGGTCCGCTCACCTGCGGCGGGCACGTGGGCGCCTTCGAGCACGAACAACTCGATGTCGAGCGGTTCGTCGAGTGGGGATTTGACTTCCTCAAATACGACTGGTGTTCATACGGCGGCAAAGCCAAAGACAACAGCCTGCCCGAGCTGCAGAAACCCTATCGGCTGATGGGCGATATCGTGCGCCGGCAGCCGCGTGACGTGGTCCTCAACCTCTGCCAATACGGCATGGGCCAGGTCTGGACCTGGGGCAAGGAAGTCGGCGGCCACAGTTGGCGCACTGCCGGGGACCTGGGCGGCTCCTTCGATGGTATCCCCACGGCGCTGTTCCGCGACGGCTTCGACGTCTATGCCAACCAGCAACTTCACAACTTCGGCGGTCCGGGCGGCTGGAACGACCCGGATTACCTGCTCCTGGGCTACCTGAGCAACTGGAAAGGCGGGACGGCCCCGACCCCACTGACGCCCAACGAACAGGTACCTCGCACGTCTCGCTTTGGTGCCTGCTGGCCGCCCCCCTCATCTTCAGCGGCGACATCACCCGCCTGGACGAGTTCACCTCCAATCTGCTGAACAATGACGAGGTCATTGATGTGGACCAGGACCCCCTGGGCAGGCCCGGCCGGCGCGTGGCCATCAAGGACCACTGCGAAGTGTGGGCCAGGGACCTCGAGGAGGGCAGCAAGGCCGTCGGCCTGTTCAACCGCACCGACCTGCCCGCCACCGTGGTCGCCAAATGGACCGACCTCGGCCTCACCGGCAAGCAGATTGTCCGGGACCTCTGGCGCCAGCAAGACCTCGATACGTGCCAGGACCAGTTTGAGACCACCGTGCCCCGCCACGGCGTCGTGCTCCTCCGCCTGCGGCCGCAATGAACGAACCCATCGGTTGCGCTCTGTTAAACGCTCGCGCAAGGATTAATTCCGGTTTTCTTGTCAGAGGGCGCAGCCTGCTGGACGCGTTGGGTCGGCTGCTGGCGCCCAGACTCGCGAAGCGTATGGAGTGCGTCCAGCTTGCTGGCGCTATCGAATTGGCCGGGGCGCACAAAAGCGGGAGCAAGCTCCGCGCACTCCAAACGCTTCGCGATAGCCCACCAGCCCTCGAACTGGCGGAGCCCTTGAGGTGCGCGGTATGCCCGCGCCTTGTGCCCCCTTCTGTGCCCCCAGCCGCTGCTTAGAGCCTATCCCAAAAGCTCCGATTCTGGTCCTTTGTCGCAACCTTCGTCGCCAACTTTGTCGAAACACGACCACTTTGACAAAGGTTGCGACAAAGGTCGCGACCAGGTCACCCGTCCGCCGGGCTTTTCGGACAGGCTCTGCTCAACCGGGCGGCCAGCCAAGCTGGCGGCCTCCCAGGATATGGCAGTGGAGGTGCGGCACCGCTTCGCCGGCGTCGGGTCCGTTGTTGAAGACCAGGCGAAAGCCCGACCGCCCGAGTCCCAGTTTGCCGGCGACCTCGGCGGCTTTGAGCAGGAGATAGCCCAGGACCGGCTGGTCTTCAGGCTTGGCTTCGGCGATGCGTGGGATCGGCTTCTTGGGAATAATCATAGCGGGGTCAGAACAAAGTTTCTTCACTGTTCTCCGGCTTCTTGCTTTGGCGCAGGAGCCGAGCAGCGACATGCGTGGGCGCGCCCATGCACAGACGGTCCCGGTCATCGTTAAAGATCGGCTCCCGCCGATCTCCCCGGTTCATCACGTGATAGATCGCTCCAGCATACCGAACTCTGAGCTTTCGAGCCACAATCCTACCCCGAGGGTGTCCGCCAGAGCCGCCAATGTCAAGCCTCCGCCTGCCGCGTCGGTGGACAATTGTGGAAAAACTTTGTTCTGAACCCGCTACGGATCAACCCCTTCACGACCCCTTCACTAAAAGTGCCAAATGCCCCTTCTGGCTAATCCATTGAGGCCGGCGCTTTTCACAGGTCGGGGAAATTGTCGGCAAAGCGCTCCTTCGCGTACATCTGCCGCCACCCGCAACCCGCGTACCAACCGGATAGCTCGCCCATTCCATCCGCGTTGAGGTCGATAGTCTGCCCGGTTTGATCTGTGAATGACAACTGCAGAACCCCCTGATCGATCGCTTGCAGCAGGTAGAACAGTGTCTCATCCACAACATCAGGTATTAGAGCTTTAGCAAAGACTTCCGGCGTGCCGCCGTGCGCTGCTTCCCTCCACCGGTCAGCAATGACGTGATGCACGTCGGGTCGGAGGTTCCTGTCGCAGCTCTGGACTGCAGCATCTCTTACTTTCTGGACAAGGATTTTGGCGAATTCCTCCATCTGCGGTGTCGGCATATCACTCACCTCCCCATGGTATTCTTGTTGGCTGCGCCACTCCCGCGTTTCTCAAGGCTTGGATGGCCTCGCGAACGGTGGCTGCGGCGGTCTCGCTATTCATGCCACCTCTGACCAAGGCCGCCGTCTCGATCAATTGCATCGCCTCCCAGGTTAACGTGGCGCCACTCTCTTCGAACTGTCGATACAAGATCTGCTGAGCCCCGGAGAGCACAGAGTGGCTCATACCAAGTCGTGCCAATTCCTCATTCGGTATTGCCAACGCGGCATTCACGTCATAACCCGGAGTGCCGCGAAACGCGCTTTTCATTAGGACATGGTGTCCCCCGCCGGGGCCGCCATAAGGTCGAACTCGACAGCCTCCAGCGGGTAGTCGGCTGGTAGCCGCTAGCAAATACAACTCGGTCGATCCACTGGCCAGATCAGCCGCGGCCGCAACTGCGTCGGGGTCGCCACTGGTGACGTTCGCGCCATTGCCATGTTGCAACTCAAACTCCTGCAGGCTGTCGTAGCCGCGGGCCTGCAGCATGGATCGCAGCGCCTGCTTTCCCTGCCACCGTCGCGCAAAAGGACCCAATCCTGGCACATAGTCCAACCAATCCCAGAAGTCCAGTCCGTAAGGATCAACGTAGCTTAGCGGGTTGTTACGAACGAAACCGTACAGATTGATCCCGCCCCATTCGCCAATCGGGTCCCTTGAAGTCCAGCGTTGCAAGGCTGGGTCGTATGCCCGGAAAAGATATAAGCTCATGCCCGAATTGGCGTGGCGGGGGATCGAGGAGAACTGCATGGCATTCGCGCCGGCCATCGGTCCCCATTGGGCGGTGAGTTTGCCAAAGGGGCCGTAGAGATAACGCGCCGCCATGTTCTCGTTGGCGTCGATGAGCCCCGTGACATTTCCCGCGCCGTCCGAATGGTAGTAGGCCGAGCCGCTCGTGTCCGTTCGCGCCAGCAAACCGCCGATGCCGCCCGCGTACCTGGAGCGTGCCCGAGAGGTCCAGGCCCCGCGTGTAGGTCACCTGGACGACGTTGTTGCTGTTCCGCTCCTGGACGACCAGCCAGCCGTCATAGATGCAATGGGTTTCGTTGGTGAGCTGCCATGTGCCGGCGTTCCAGGAATAATCCCGCTCGATTCGCCGCCGGCCCAGGCCGTCATAGACAAACTCGCTCTTCCAGGCCCCGGCCACCCAGTTGGTCACCAGGCGGTCCTCCGCGTCATAAGCAAACGAGCGCGTCCCGTCGTTGGTCAGGTTGCCGTTCAAGTCATACTGCAAGGCCACGCTGGATGGCAGGTTCACGCTGACGAAGTTCGTCGTGCCGAGGCCGTAGCTGTTCCGGGCCACGATGGTGAAGCCGTTCTGCCCGTTGGTCAGCGTGTTGTTCTGGCTTGCGAAGGTGAAGTCCCCGTAGGTCTGCGCCGCCTGGCCGTTCACCGTGACGTTGGTGGCCGGCACGGTCGTGACGCCGCTCACCGTCAAGGCGCCGCTTCGGGTGATGTTGGTCAGTTGGTTCACCACATCCGTGTTGAAGGTCTGGATGAGCGCCCCGTTGGTCCGCGAGTTGAGGTTGTGCGCCCGGTCGTAGCCGAAGCCAAACTGCTCGTTTTGCCGGAGCGCCCCGCCGGTTTCTTTGCCCGACCAGGAGACCAACTGGCCAATCGAATCATAGCCGACGCCCAAGGAATTGGTCGTAAGCCCCAGGTTGCGCGTGAGGTTGGTGCGCAGGCCGAGCGGGTCGCCGGTGTAGCCGTAGCCGTCCAGCACGTGGCCCCAGCGGTCGAGCAGGCCGGTGTAGTCCAACCGGTCCAGCGAGCTCCGCGCCAGGCTGGCCGAGGCCAAGCAGCCGCAGAACACCATGAGCAGGCACGCCATTCGCTTCATCGGCACGCCCTATCCCTATCCCAAATCAGCGCGGTTGACAAGCAATGCGATACGCTCCGTTTCAAAGCACGTCGCCGGTCCCAATCGGCCAGGGATTTCGACAGAATATAGCGTTCCTACCACCCGACCTACTCCAACACCAACCCCAGAGCGGATCATGGCTGGAGCTTTGCCAGCGTTTTTTTGGCCTCCCTACGGACCCAGACTTTGGAATGGCTGAGCAGACGTTGAACGTGGCGCCGAGCTTTCCGAGCTCTCAACTTGGCAAGCGCGATCAAGGCATGACCAGCAACCTCGTCATCGCCCAGCAACTCGATAAGCAGCTCTACCGCTCGTGGGTCCTTCATGTTCGCTAATGCCACGGCCAACATTTCACGAGCCTTGCCATGCCGCTTCTCACGCGCCATCTCCGAGATTTCCTCGAATACGCTGTCGTCGGCAACGACCGCCAACGCGTTTCCAATTGTCCATTTGAGGCCCGACGCCGGCCCAGACGCATCTCGGAACTCAGCAATGAGCGGAAGCGCCGCCGTTGGTCTGGCCCACGGGACTGAGAGCGCCCGAACGATAGAATCTTTGACGTCCATGTCAGCGACCAAGGGAAGCCACTTCAGTAGCACGGGGACCGCCGCTTCGTAAGGGCTTCCAGTTCGCCGAAGCTGATCCAGGGAGTCTACGGGGAAGCCCGCCCTCTCGAGGTCTTTAATGACGGGCGCAGCAGCAACCCTGTGCCTTCGACTAGATTCCTGGCGGCTCGCCTGGGCCTGCTGCATCCGAGCCTGATACGGCGGGTGCTGTTGTAATTGACTCGTCAACTCGGATGCAGTCGTGCTGTGCTTTTTCCGGGAGGAAGCTCTCACTCGGGTCCCGCGTTTCCGGAAACAAGCTCTCTTTAGCGTCAACTGCTGAATGTTGAGGTGCGGCCCCATTTTCCGCTGCATTTCCGTATTCACTCGTCGGCAATTTCGATGAAGTGTTCTCTGTACCGCTTCAAATAGCGCTCCAGCAACCAATGGATGGATGGCTCGCAGGCATTGTACGCCGAGTCGAGGGCGTCGAACTCGCCAGCCAGAGCGGCCGCCACGTACTGCTGGGTCGTCACAATGCTCGCTCGGGATCCGGAAAGGAAGAAATGCCCGGCTTGCTCAAGAACTCCACGCTGGCAGTCCGCGCCGAGCGCACGGAGTGCCGCCAGGGTCTCATCCAGCAGGGCGGTTCCCCTGTTCTCGAAATACTGAAGATGGCCACCGTTTTGGACTTCGGACTCATACCAAAAAGAAAGGTGGGCCACGCGCTGCACCTCGTCCAAATCGGCGTATTTCTCCTTCGCCACAAGGTCTACAAACGCGTTCCACAGCTCGAATGGCCTTTCCTTGAGCACATCAAGTCTAATTCTTCGCCTAATCACCGCCACACCCCATTTTTCACATTTTGAATAGCCTGCAAGCCAAACGCTCTAGCCTGGTCAGAGGATTGGGTGCTGAGCCACTGCCTCACAGTTTGTGTGACGGAGTGCGTAATCTCTGGATTAATTGAAGAATAAAGTGCGTTGAGGCTCTGGTTGACCTCGGGCGAAACCCCCACAACGTTCTCGATGTTCTGGATTGCCTCTGCACCGAAACGGGGAATCTGAGACTGTTCCACGATGTGGTGCCACACTTGACCTGGGCTGTTCGGATAGGCCTGCTTCAACGCGTCAAAGGATTTAAAGCACTTGGTCCCGGCCCTCGCCGCACGGGCCGCTTGTAATGCCTCGTCGGCCGCGGCGTAGGCTCCTTCTTCTGCGCCAAACGGGAACATCGACATGGTCAGCACGGCATTCTCCGCCGCTGGTCTGAGAACGCTGTTGACCAGGAAGTCGCCGGGGCGCTGCCCTCCCAGCCAGTCCGGGTTCCAGTCAACCAGCGACCCCGCCGTCAGCCCGCCCGGTTGCGGTATCGGCAGGGGTGGAGAGGAGGTCGGGCCGTTGTAACCCGGCCAATACCACGAGATCGGGTTGTACGATTTGTAGTCGGACCAGCCCAGCCCGAAAGGATCAACGTAGCCCAGTGGGTTGTTCCCAACGAACCCGTAGAGGTTGAGCCCGCCCAACTCCCCGATCGGGTCGCGCTGGATCCACCGCTGGAGCGTTGGATCATAGCCTCGAAAGGCGTAGAGACTCATCCCCGAGTTGGCGTGTCGGGGCATCGACGAAAACTGCATCGCATTCGCACCGGCCAACGGTCCCCACTGGGCGGTGAGTTTGCCAAAAGGGCCGTAGAGATAACGCGCCGCCATGTTCTCGTTGGCGTCGATGAGCCCCGTGACATTTCCCGCGCCGTCCGAGTGGTAGTAGGCCGAGCCGCTCGTGTCCGTTCGCGCCAGCAAACCGCCGATGCCGCCCGCGTACTGGAGCGTGCCCGAGAGGTCCAGGCCCCGCGTGTAGGTCACCTGGACGACGTTGTTGCTGTTCCGCTCCTGGACGACCAGCCAGCCGTCATAGATGCAATGGGTTTCGTTGGTGAGCTGCCATGTGCCGGCGTTCCAGGAATAATCCCGCTCGATTCGCCGCCGGCCCAGGCCGTCATAGACAAACTCGCTCTTCCAGGCCCCGGCCACCCAGTTGGTCGCCAGGCGGTCCTCCGCGTCATAAGCAAACGAGCGCGTCCCGTCGTTGGTCAGGTTGCCGTTCAAGTCATACTGCAAGGCCACGCTGGATGGCAGGTTCACGCTGACGAAGTTCGTCGTGCCCAGGCCGTAGGTGTTCCGGGCCACGATGGTGAAGCTGTTCTGCCCGTTGGTCAGCGTGTTGTTCTGGCTTGCGAAAGTGAAGTCCCCGTAGGTCTGCGCCGCCAGGCCGTTCACCGTGACGTTGGTGGCCGGCACGGTCGTGACGCCGCTCACCGTCAAGGCGCCGCTTCGGGTGATGTTGGTCAGTTGGTTCACCACATCCGTGTTGAAGGTCTGGATGAGCGCCCCGTTGGTCCGCGAGTTGAGGTTGTGCGCCCGGTCGTAGCCGAAGCCAAACTGCTCGTTTTGCCGGAGCGCTCCGCCGGTTTCTTTGCCCGACCAGGAGACCAACTGGCCAATCGAATCATAGCCGACGCCCAAGGAATTGGTCGTAAGCCCCAGGTTGCGCGTGAGGTTGGTGCGCAGGCCGAGCGGGTCGCTGGTGTAGCCGTAGCCGTCCAGCACGTGGCCCCAGCGGTTGAGCAGGCCTCTGTAGTCCAACCGGTCCAGCGAGGCTCTGCGGAAGGCTGGTCGAGGCCAGCCCGCAGCAGAACGCCAGGAGGACGCACGCCAATCGCACCGTTGCCACGCCTCACCCTTACCCGAAATCAGCGCGGTTGACAAGCGATCCCATTAGCCGAGCTTCAAGCCGTGGCCATAGGCCGGCCGGACCGAGCAACCCGATGTTATGTTCACCGGCCATTCAGCAGGATGGCGCTGCTTTGCGCAGTAGTTCCTCTGACCCCGTCCGCTTCCATTTCCATTCTCGGCGGTTGAAGAACTGCGGCAAAAACGTCGAGAGAAAAGACCGAACGAATGACGGTTTCTTACTTAGTCAGTGCCCAGATGGCTGGCACTTTACGCCCTGAGGCGCTAAGACGCCTTGCTCCCTGCACGTTCAGCCAATCTCGCGGCAAAGACCTTGTAGCGAACGGCAGCAGGATCGTGAAGATCCTCCATCCCTGCCAATTGTGCTTTTAGGTGCGCCCCTGTGTCGTCCATCCGGCTAAGCAGGAAGAGCCCGGAAGGAATCCGATAGTCGGCCATAAACCGGACAGAAAATCGGCACGTGCGCAGACCTTCGACAAGAGCAGCCATTTCGACGTAGCTGCGAATAAACGGCAATCCATATTCACGAATGCCGCGAACAAGCTCTTCCGCAACCCTCTCGACGGGAGCGTCCTGGCGGAAAATGTAAGGGCAGTATTTGTCCGAAGGCATCATGTAACCGATATTTCCGGCCAAGGTAACCGGAATCACCTCGTCGAATTTCTCGCCAAGAAGATCAGCTACGAGTTTTTCAATTCGCTGATTCCTTACTCCGACTACGGGGCTGACTTCCAGAGAGCCTTGTTGGCCCTGAGTGGCCGTATTCAGGCCGACAGAACCAATTACGTCATCGGTCATTTCAATTGTCGCAATACCGAGCTTCCGCTTCTTGAATCCAAGAGTCGCCAATCGCTCGTGCATCAGAGCAAATACTCCCTTTATGAAATCCGGTGATACGCTCATAAGAGTTTATGGATAGCGGATTATTCTCACTGGAGCAGGCGGCATGGGGACCCCGGGCTGTAGTATCTGAGTCCGTGCGGTCAAACGCCGGCCCAGGCCCTATCCGCTGCTCAACCAGCCCCGCCGCCGCTTCCATGAAATCCCCCGTCGCAACCGTTATTGGAAAAACAACCCCGGAAATTACCGGGGCCTTAAGTACGTGCCATTCGTGTCAGTCCTCACTATCAACATGAATTCAGTGCCGTGCTCTTTCATGCAGCAGGTTCGAAACATAGCTCCAACTTCCCATCCACACGGGCTGTGCTATCCATCTCAAGCTCGTCGGGAGCCCAAAGTGTCAATAGCGAGGACTGACACCTGCTCGGCATGTTTGCTTAGCGCAGGTGCGCCACCTCGATTTCGTAGCCTTTCACCCTCTCGGACTGGAGCAAATCCCGGACCTTCGGCGAGATGAGAATTATCCTTTCTGGCCGCAAAAGACCTCGACGTACGCCAATGAACTGCCGACTGCAAATGAAGTCAGCCTCCCCGCGAGTTGCCGCCCTGACAAAGACTTCGGACAGGAGGTTGAGACCGAGCAAATGGCCCAGTGGACAACGGCATTCTCCCTTTGGATCATCGTCGAATGGGTTGATGCCGACCCGCGTTGGGGGGACAATGTCAGCTTGAGAGTACCTCACGACAAGCTGGTGCCACACCGGTGTGGGTTCGCGCCTTCGGTGGCCTGCCGCTTCCTTTGAGGCTGCATATTCCACCCGGGTTTGTTCCAATAAGGCGCGATTTTCTCCACGGTTTAACCAGACCCAAAAACCCCAGGACGGATGCGGGGTGCCCACCGCTTCGGCCCTGTGCAGGATCTCAAGGCCCGTTGGAACTTTCCGAAGGTCGATCGGTTCATCTTCATACCGTGCCTTGTGCCGCACGGGCCTAAGTTCGAAGCCGCTCAGTTGCGCGTTGATCATTCGTTCAGCCAGTCGCTGCGACACGATTGTCTCGCCAGCAATCGTGCGGGCAATGTCACCACGCCTTGGAACCCGTCGTAGATCCAATCGTAAGTCTGATTCTTGCAGGGCGCCTGCCCCGCATCCGGGGCACGCCCTGGATTCATCATATCTGGTACCGCATTGCTCGCCTGCTGGCTCGAACGTCTTTGACACCTTGAGGCGAAAGCAACCCGCCGCCAAAAGCTCAGCTTTGGAGTAAAGGTGGTGGATATTCCACCCGTAGAAGAAGGGGCGCCCAGCGGTCATCCGAGTTTCTCGCTGGAGTTCACCGATGCGATCAAAGCGCGGATCATCGGTTGCCAACTGAACCTTCCGCACCGTGTCCCCGAGTCTCTTGCCCTCGGTGGCAGTGAACAGCCTTGGGGCAAACTCTTCGTCCACTCTGAATTCACAGACCGCCCGCATATCATTTACCGGGAGGCAGAGGAAACTGCTGATATACCTTCTGCATAATCGTCTGCAGCACTTCGGGGCTCGGCTGAGGACCTTGGCCGTAAGGCCAGAGGTCCCGAAACTCGCTGGTGATCTTCTGATGGTAGGCCGCATCAAGGTCAACTGTAGGCCCCCTAAGGTCGCCACCAAGGTACATCGGAACGACATGGTGCTGCTCGATGTTACCCGCCTTATTCGGAAATTCCTTTTGGGCCGCCTTAATCAAGTCGTCGAGCAGGTTTCCTGCCTCCTTCGCGCCCTTGTTGCATTTGGCCGCTTTTCCTAGCCTTCCGAGCTCGCCCGCTTTCCCCTCGGGAAAAGCCCACTGGACACCCGCCAGCGCGGCACCCATCATGTTCAGCCATGGATTATCGGAGTCCCTCAACCACTGCTCGGCCAGATCGATCGGCTGCTGTACCAGCCCCAGCAGATCGAGCACCTGTTGAGGCGGTGATACCCCGAATGGCCCGTGCAAGCCAATCCCATAGCCTTGTCCAAACTGCTGGTCCGAGTAACGGGTCCCGCCCCCCCTCCACTCAGGTTGAAAGTAACTGCAACCAACTGCGGGGCCAAACCGTCCGGGTCGATGTACGATAGGGGGTTGTTGTAATTGAATCGATAGGGGTTCGTGTCGAAGAGCACGCCGAGTGGGTCGCGGGTCGTCCACCGTTGAAGTGTCGGGTCGTATGCCCGGAATGGATACAGGCTCATACCCGAGTTAGCGTGCCGGGGCATCGAGGAGAACTGCATCGCGTTGGCTCCGGCCGTTGGCCCCCATTGGGAGGTGAGTTTGCCAAAGGGGCCGTAGAGGTAGCGCGCCGCCATGTTCTCGTTGGCGTCGATCGAGCCCCGTGACATTTCCCGCGCCGTCCGAGTGGTAGAAGGCCGAGCCGCTCGTGTCCGTTCGCGCCAGCAAACCGCCAATGCCGCCCGCGTACCTGGAGCGCGCCCGAGAGGTCCAGGCCCCGCGTGTAGGTCACCTGGACGACGTTGTTGCTGTTCCGCTCCTGGACGACCAGCCAGCCGTCATAGATGCAATGGGTTTCGTTGGTGAGCTGCCATGTGCCGGCGTTCCAGGAATAATCCCGTTCGATTCGCCTCCGCCCCAGGCCGTCATAGACAAACTCGCTCTTCCAGGCCCCGGCCACCCAGTTGGTCGCCAGGCGGTCCTCCGCATCATAAGCAAACGAGCGCGTCCCGTCGTTGGTCAGGTTGCCGTTCAAGTCATACTGCAAGGCCACGCTGGATGGAAGGTTCACGCTGACGATGTTTGTCGTGCCCAGGCCGTAGGTGTTCCGGGCCACGATGGTGAAGCTATTCTGCCCGTTGGTCAGCGTGTTGTTCTGGCCTGCGAAGGTGAAGTCCCCGTAGGTCTGCGCCGCCTGGCCGTTCACCGTGACGTTGGTGGCTGGCACGGTCGTGACGCCGCTCACCGTCAAGGCGCCGCTTCGGGTGATGTTGGTCAGTTGGTTCACCACATCCGTGTTGAAGGTCTGGATGAGCGCCCCGTTGGTCCGCGAGTTGAGGTTGTGCGCCCGGTCGTAGCCGAAGCCAAACTGCTCGTTCTGCCGGAGCGCCCCGCCAGTTTCTTTGCCCGACCAGGAGACCAACTGGCCAATCGAATCATAGCCGACGGCCAAGGAATTGGTCGTAAGCCCCAGGTTGCGCGTGAGGTTGGTGCGCAGGCCGAGCGGGTCGCCGGTGTAGCCGTAGCCGTCCAGCACGTGGCCCCAGCGGTCGAGCAGGCCGGTGTAGTCCAGCGTTTCCAGAAACAGCAGACGGTCCTGATCATCGTTAAAGATCGGCTCCCGCCGATCCCCCCGGTTCATCACGCGATAGATCGCTGCAGGGTACTGAACTCCGAGCTTTCGAGCCATAATCCTACCCCAAGGGTGTCCGCCGGAGCCGCCAATGTCAAGCCTCCGCCTGCCGGGTCGGTGGACAATTGTGAAAACACTTTGTTCTGACCCCGCTATTGGATCACTGTGCAGGAACTTAGCTCGGTTAGTCAAGGAAAATGCACCATGTTGATTCCGCTGAAAAACCCCCTGTTTTTGAAGATGAGCGAAGATGCATGAAAAGTGTCGGGAATTCTTACGCGCTAATTTGGTCTGTACGCGATTTGAACGATCGAGGGATACATCGGAGATGGTCTTTTTCACTGTCTCTTTTTGATCAGAGGGGTTTTTCAGCGGAATCCATGTTATGAGTTGACCCCTTTCCAGGATGCAAGTGCCTCGGCTTGTAGTAATGGTCCGTCAACTGATTCGCATCTGCCGGCCGCTAGGATCCGTCTCGGGGACCGACTCGTGGAGCCCGCTCATCATCGCCGTCGGTTGGCCATCCTCGCCCACCTGAAACCGGCGCCCCACGACGTCCTTGACTTAGCCTTGTCTGCTATATTTGCCTTCCCTTAAGCTCAACTTTATTAGTTCGGCCATCGAGAGCTTCTCCTTCGGCTCCTCGAGAATCAATCCTGAGGTCTGCGGGTTCCTCCCGCTCACGTAGGCGCTGATGTCGTAAGAGATGGGGAAGATCTCTTGAACCGGCAGGCCGAGAAACCGCCCCAGGGCTGCGGGACCTCGCTCCGTGTAATCAACGTCAAAGTACCCGAGCCAGGTGGAACCACCGTCCCCCTCCAGGGATCGATAGGAGCAGAAAATGACGGGTAGCCTTCTGGTCCCGTAAGTCAATATTGGACAAGGTCGCCCAGCGCTGCTGCCCATTCCTGAAGGTCACCCGACAGGCGACGACCCGACTCCGCAGTGAGCTCACGGGAAGGCGCCGCACTGGAGATGCAACAACTTCCCCCCTCTCGTCCTCAAAGTAGTCCCAGACCGGGTGTTGTGCCAGATCCTCCTCGTTCAGGCTTGCCGCGGGCTTTTTCATGTTACGGCATAGCGGCTGCAACGCGCTTGAGGGCATCTGCCAAGTGTGTACCATACTGTTGGTCAAACGCCTCCGTGTACTCCAGAAACCGCGCGAAGCTCTCGGCTTGTTCCTGCGGAGAGAGTGCTTTGTAATATTCTGAGCTCCGCCAACGCGGGAGTATCTCGTCGAGGCCTCGGTGATACTCGTCGTGCAGCGATTTCGGCAGCTTCTGGAGCGTTTGCTTGAGCGGGCCACCTAGGTACTGCGGCCATGGGTGATGGAACCGCGGATTGCGAGTTCTTTTGCACCTGCTGGCAAGCTGCGTCAGCTTGTCGCCGGCATCGTAAAGGCTTCTGTCCTCGGGGCCTCCGAGGCCCATCATGGCGATCGTAACTCCCGCGTCCAGAAGCGCGCCTTCCAGCACGTCACCAGGCTGGACAATGTTACCGTTTTCGTCTGTCAGCGGCGTGGCGCCAACACCCGCCGCATTCTTCAGCGCCTGCAATGAGTCGGGATCTATGCTCGCATTTCCCCCGTGAATATGCCAGAGATTATGCCACCAATCCGTAAACCAATTCAGCCCTCCTGGGTCAATGTTGTTAAGGGCGTTGTTGGCCACAAAGGCATAGAGGTTCAGCCCGCCCCATTCCCCGACCGGATCTCGGGCCAACCAGCGTTGCAAGGCTGGGTCGTATGCCCGGAACGGATACAGGCTCATGCCCGAGTTGGCGTGCCGGGGCATCGAAGAAAACTGCATCGCATTGACCGCCGCGAGCGGCCCCCATTGGGCGGTCACTCTTCCAAAGGGGCCGTAGAGGTAGCGCGCTGCCATGTTCTCGTTGGCGTCGATGAGCCCCGTGACATTTCCCGCGCCGTCCGAATGGTAGTAGGCCGAGCCGCTCGTGTCCGTTCGCGCCAGCAAACCGCCGATGCCGCCCGCGTACTGGAGCGTGCCCGAGAGGTCCAGGCCCCGCGTGTAGGTCACCTGGACGACGTTGTTGCTGTTCCGCTCCTGGACGACCAGCCAGCCGTCATAGATGCAATGGGTTTCGTTGGTGAGCTGCCATGTGCCGGCGTTCCAGGAATAATCCCGTTCGATTCGCCGCCGGCCCAGGCCGTCATAGACAAACTCGCTCTTCCAGGCCCCGGCCACCCAGTTGGTCGCCAGGCGGTCCTCCGCATCATAAGCAAACGAGCGCGTCCCGTCGTTGGTCAGGTTGCCGTTCAAGTCATACTGCAAGGCCACGCTGGATGGCAGGTTCACACTGACGATGTTCGTCGTGCCCAGGCCGTAGGTGTTCCGGGCCACGATGGTGAAGCTGTTCTGCCCGTTGGTCAGCGGGTTGTTCTGGCTTGCGAAGGTGAAGTCTGCGTAGGTCTGCGCCGCCTGGCCGTTCACCGTGACGTTGGTGGCTGGCACGGTCGTGGCGCCGCTCACCGTCAAGGCGCCGCTTCGGGTGATGTTGGTCAGTTGGTTCACCACATCCGTGTTGAAGGTCTGGATGAGCGCCCCGTTGGTCCGCGAGTTGAGGTTGTGCGCCCGGTCGTAGCCGAAGCCAAACTGCTCGTTTTGCCGGAGTGCTCCGCCGGTTTCTTTGCCCGACCAGAAGACCAACTGGCCAATCGAATCATAGCCGACGCCCAAGGAATTGGTCGTCAGGCCGAGGTTCCGCGTGAGGTTGGTGCGCAGGCCGAGCGGGTCGCCAGTGTAGCCGTAGCCGTCCAGCACGTGGCCCCAGCGGTCGAGCAGGCCGGTGTAGTCCAACCGGTCCAGCGAGTCGTAATGGTTGGTGACCCAGGCGCCGTTGGGCAGGCCAAGGGTGCGCACCAGGGCCGAGGCGGGGTTCGCCGTGCCGTAGCCATAGGCGAAGGCGCCCGAGGAAGCCGCGAGGGATTGCAGGCGGAACGCGGTATCATAGCCGTAAATCTGGCTCCAGTTCGCGCCGCCGGGCTGGGCCAGGCTCAGGGCCTGGCGCAACTGCTGGGTGTAGCCGATGCTCACCGTATCGTTGGCCCAGCGTCCATACTCGCTCTGCAACTGGCCGACAGGGGTATAGCCAAGGAAGCTCGCGCCCGCCGCATCCACCATGTTGGTCAACCGGTTGAGCGCGTCATAGAAGTAGCTGACGCTGGATTGGGGGTAGGAGATGGTCCGGAGATTGCCGACCGGGTCATACGCGTAAGCGGTGTTGCCGACCTGGGGCGTCCAGCGGTTGGTGAGTTGGCCGTTTGGGTCATAAAGGTAGGTTGCGACCGTGGAGCCCCGGGCATCCATCTTGGTCGCCAACCAGCCGTAATTGTTGTAAGACCAGCCGGTATGGTTTGTGCGGCCGTCCCACAGGTCCGTGACCTGGTTGAGGGCACCGTAGGCCAGGGCGGCGACCTCCTGGTTGGCGTTGGTCACGCCAAGCAGGCGGCCGGCGCCGTCCCGGGTGAAGAGCGTCGCCTTGCCGTTGCGGTTGGTGTAGGCAATAATCCCGTTGGTCGCCCAGACAAAGCTCTCCGCGATGCCGTCGGACCAAAGGCGGCTGGTCACGCGGTTGAGAAGGTCATACTGGAAGGTCAGCGCGACCTTGTTGGCGTTGGTGAGGCTGGACGGCCGATCCGCGACGTCATAGGCCGCCTGCCAGACAGGACCGTAGGCATTGCTCACGACCGTCACGAGGCCCTGGTTGTTGTAGCCATAAGTCAGTCCTTGGCCCTGGCCGTTCACGACTTGGGTGAGCCGCTGGGCCGAGTCGTATTGGCACCAGAGCGAGCTCCCGTCCGGAAAGGTGACGTTCGTCAGCAGGCCCTGGTTGTTGTAGTTGAGCGTGGTGGGGTGGTTCAGGGCGTCGAGGATGCCGCCCAGCGAGCCGCAGTCGCACCAGCTCAACTGTGTGGCGTTGCTCAAGCTGTCAGTGATCGAAGTCAGGTGCTGGAGGCCGTCATAGCCGTAGTGGGTCCAGTTCCCCAGCCGGTCCCGTTGGGCGGTCAGGTCCAGCCAGGTATAGATGTTGGAGACCGTCGTGCCGTCCGGGAAAAGCGTGCCGGTAAACCGGTTGAGCGAATCCCAGGAATTGGTGAGCCACAGGTCAATTCCACCCCCGTAAGCATGGACCGCCTGGGGCAGGCTGCACGAATAGGCGGCAATGGCGATGTTGAGGTTCTGCGGCGACAGTGTAATCGAGCTGAGCAGCCCGGCGTAACCCAATCCCACGCTCTGCCCGCTGGGCAGCGAGAGGTTGGTCAGATTGTGCGACATTGGGTCCCAGCCCAGGCTGGTCACCTGGTTCAGGGCGTTGGTCGCGAAGATGACCTGGTGGTTGGTGTTCCAGGCAAAGCCTACCCACTGGCCGGCCGAATTGCTCATGCCGGCCAGGTTGACGCCGTTGAAAGCGTAATTGAACCAGTTGGTGCGTGTGCCCGTTTGTCCGTTGGCCAGCGAGTAGGTCTCGGCATTGCACAGGACGAGGCCGGTCCTGGGGTTGTATTGGTATAAGCCATACTGGGTGGAACCGTCGGGAAGGAGGCGGGCGATGGAGCCGACCTGCGCGTCACCCTCGGTATCGCAGCCGTGCATCTTAGTGGCGTAGTTGTACCAGGTGCGAGGGCTTTCCAGCAGCCCCGCCGCATCGGCCGAGGGCTGGCGCTCACTGGACAAGGACTGGCTGATGGAGATTTGGTCGGTTTGCCACAACCAGTGTTTCAAGCCGGCCCTGCGGAAGTCGCTGGTCGAGAGCGCCGCCAGGCCAGCGGGTAAGTTGGTCGTCAGCGTGGCCACCACGGTGGAGGACAGCGCCTCGAATTGCAGGCGGTCCCAGTGGAAACTGTTGCGAAACGTCAGGGCGGCCTCGCCGCTGCCGCCGCACGTCCCGTCGTCAAAGGTCTGGCCGGGCACGCCTGTCGGCGCGTTGGCGGTGGCCGGCACGAGGCTGTTGGTGTGCGCGTAGTAGAAGAGCTGGCCCGCTCCCATCGGTTCGCTCACGAGGGCTGCCCTCTGCGAAAAGCCGTTTGTGACGCCCGGGTATGGCGCTTGGTAGCAGGCGAAACTTGTCGGGCCGTAGGGCGTCGTCTGGCTGGTGATCCAGCCGCTCCCGTCGCCCGCATAAGCAAAGGACGAGAGGTTGCCGGCCGCGTTGATGATGCCCGTCAACAGTCCGCTGTTTATGTCGTATGTGAGAGAGGCATTCCGCCCATAAGGGTCATGGACCTCCGTCACCTGCCAAGCATTATTCGGGTGCGGGGCGTTGTAAATAAATGTGTTGGTGTGGTTGTCGGGATCGACCATGTACTTTACCCGGAAAACGTGAGGGTCCGTCAGTGAGTTTGTAACACACTCGTACCCGAGGAGCGTCACCCGCCCCCGCGGGTTCGAGGCGTTGCGTCAACAAGGCATGGGCCGTGCTGTTGGCGCCCAACCAGTTGCCTTGGGACCAGTAACCAATTGGCGGGCCCCAAGAAAGCATCACATAGAACGTAAGGCTGAAAATGTCCTGGCTGCCGTCAGGGTAGGTCAACTTGAAACCCATGCCGGCATCCCCCCAGTAAATCCCGTTCGCATCCGCAGTCGGCCAGTTGGTGGCCACCAAGGGATAGCTCGACAATGGTTTCAGGCTTACCTGGCTTTGCGGCTCGGTCAGCACGGATTGATTAGCCGTGTTCAGAAAGTAATAAATCCCCCCCTCCGGCCGAAACACCAGGGCCTCGTATTCCAGGTAGAAGACCGGATATAGCTGTTGGTAAGGGTAATTCTTGGTCGCTGCTTCCCAAGGCGCATCCCAAAACATGATGTCCGTCATCCAGTTGTGCGCCCAACAGGCATTGGTCATGCCATAGGTGCGCATGTTCATCACGTAATGGTCCTGGTTCGTCCTCCCGACATACTGGCTGCCGGCATACGAGTACAGGTTCGTGCACTTGTCCGGCTTGGGCAGCTCGTACCGCTGCTTGTAATACCACCGGAACGTCATCTTCTGGCCCGAGGACATGAAGTAGCTCAGTGGCTCATCCGTAATCCAGAGGTTGATAAAGGCTCGTTGACCCACCAGCGCGCCACCCCGGTGGGAGGAGGGCAAGTGGGGCAGTAGGCCTGATTCCCGCCGGCTTGGTCCGCACCCGAGGCCGGCGCCCCAGGCCCGCCCGGGGACATCCGGCAGCCCATGTCCTGCCAGTCGTGGAAACGCGCGCACCCGACAGCGTTCGTGAACGCCCGCGCCTCTTGCGCAATCACTAACGCGAGCCCCGCGCAGGCGATGGTCCATGTAGTCAGTCTCGTTCTCATGTGTCCAGCGGTTCAGGTTGTTTTCTGATTCGGAGTTTCAAGGAATGCCGCAAGAGCTGCCCGGGCTGCTCACCCAGATCGTAAACCCCTCCGCCAACTTCGGGTTGGCGCCCCACTGGTACTCCTTCCAGTTCGACAACCCGTCTCCATCAGCGTCACCGTTCGGGTCCACGCCGCGCTGGCCAAAGTAATCCATCTCCCAACAGACCGGCAGGCCGCTGCCATCGGGGTCGAGCCCGGCGACCTGAAGGCCGCAGATGGCCGCGTAGCCGTTGTGCGGTCCGGGCTGCACTGTCAGAATCAGGGACTGACCCGTGGAGAGCGCGACATTGTCCCAGAAGGCGTAGTGCAGCCAGGGCACCCACGGAGCCGGGTTCACCGGCGGTATGTCATATTCGGTGGTGATGGTTCCGTACCCGTTCCCCCCGGCGCCCAGCGAGCAATTCCCGTCGTATGAGTAGGCAAACACGCTGTAGGTCCCCGCCGGCAGGCCGCTCAGCGTCAGGGTACCGTTCTGGTTTTGCGGGGCATAGGCGTAACCGTTATACATCGGGTCGGAGGAGCCGATCGTTCCGGCAGAGGACAGGTTCGACATCGTGACGCTCACGGGCGAGACGCTGCCATCGGCGTTCATCAGGTTGGCGATGGGGCCGGGCATCTGCGGGCCGAGGTAGTTCCAGAAGTCGTTGGCGGACTCGCCAACGGCGGCCGGGCCGGTCTTGGGACTGGAGGTCGCGCCGCCAAAGTCCAGGTTGATCAGGCCGGTGAAGGCGGGCCCGCCGGTGCATTTGCCGGCGCGGCCGGCGTTGTAGATGCTGCCGATTTCACTGGCGGCCAGCGCCCGGTTATAGACGGAGGCTTCGTCGATGCTGCCTGGCAGCGCACTGCCCACCTGCCGTGGGCGGAGGCCCCCGACACCGCCTCCAATGGCCAAATCGTTGGTGCCCGGGATAGATCCCCCAAGGCCAGGGGACCGTCCCCTGGAGGGTGCCGTTGACGTACAGCATGGCGTTGGTGCCATCGTAGGTCCCGGCCAGGTGGGTCCATGTCCATAAGAGCACGCTGTTGGTGCCAGTGACATTCACGACATTGAGGTAGCCGCCGTCCGAGCTCAGGGCCAGGGCGGGGGTCCCGTCCGGCTCGAGCCAGAGGGCAAAGCTCCGCTGGTTGATGGCAAAAACCACGTCCCAGTTCGCGATGACGCAATCACCCGTGGTGGGGACGTTGGCGACCGGATTAACCCAGGCCTCAAGGGTCATTCCCCTGGTGAAGCGCAGGGCCGGGCTGTTGGCCACGCGGACATGGTCGTCGACTCCGTCCAGGACGAAGGCGGAGCCCACCTCTCCTTGGCCGTAAGTCACGCCATTATAGGCAGTTCCGTTGTGCGCGCCCAGTTGATCATTGGCGTTGTACTCGGCCCTCCACCAAGCCACCAGGCCTGAGGGGGGATTGGCGCAGCCCTGGCTCGTGTTGACCACCAGCGTGGCGTTGGTGCTGATGGCGTCGCCGAGGATGTTGGCGACGATCGCACTGTAGGCGCCGGCGTCGCCCGGCTGGACGTTGGTGATGACAAGCGCAGTGGCGGTCGCGCCGGCGATGCTCTGGCTGTTCTTGCGCCACTGGAATGACAGGGGCTGCGTGCCGCTCGCGGCGACCGAGAAACTGGCCGTGCCGCCCTGGGCTACGGTCTGGCCGGAGGGGTTGCAGGTGATGGTGGGCGGGACACCGGCGGTCAGGTTGGCCTGCAGGCCGCAGATCAGCGAGCTGCCCAGGTTGTTGGTCAGGATGTTGATGACCACAGACTGGCCGAACCCAACGCTCACGCCCCTGAAGACCACATACTCGTCGTCTTCGACCCAGTTGGTCGGGTTTTGCGTCAGGGTGTCCCAGCCGGAGACGGCCGTGCTGAGCTGGCCGTAATTGGTGGAACCGCAAATCAAGTTGAAGACGCCGTTGTCGGTCGTCGGGCCGTGTCCATACAAGTAAAAGTCCCAGGTGCCTGGGGCGGGCAGATTCGTCAGGGTGACGGTGAAGCCCTGGCCGGACGCATACATGTAGCTGTCCATCATTGGGTCGGGGCAGCCATTGGCCCAGTCGCCCGGCGCATTTTGCACCGTGACGCCCACCCCCGAGGTGGTCCCGTTTGCCCAGGGCAGGCTGGTAACAGTGACCAGATTTGACCAGGGGTAATACCAGGGGTTCCAATAGTCGTTGGTGCTCTGGCCGATGGCGGCCGGCCCGGCCTTGTCGTGCAGGTTCCCGCCGAAGTTGATGTTAAGGAGATAATTGTAAACCAGGCTCCAATCGAGGACCAAGCCGGGCCCGGCTGCGTGCCGGCCCTGGCAAGGGCCATCGCCTTCCGGGGCAAGAGGGACCGGGCGCCGGTGGCCGAGGGGCGAGGAGCGCCCGCGAGCATGGTCTTGAGGTCCTGGGCGGGCTTGAACATGCCGTGGCCCTTGCCCTGCCCGGCAGGCAGCGCGGCGAGTTGGGCCTTGACCAGGACATACGGGGCGGAGTCCACCACGTAGCAGCGCGCGCCTTGCCCGGCTTGATCCTCTTGCCTGACCCAGGTCGTCGCGGTCGGCAGTGTGGGGCCCGTCTTCGAGCCGAGGACGAAGGCCCGGCCAGCGCCAAGGATGCGCATCGGGCCGAAGAGCAAGTCCTCGGCCGTCATGCTGTCGGGACCCTGCACCCCAAGTGCTTGGTTCGCGCCCCGTAGGTCCACCGCAACCGGCGAATGTTGTGGCTCCGGCGGGTCAAGGAACTCAGTAATGACGCCCAGCATGACGTCGCGCTCATCGGTGCCGGCGGCCAGGACGGACTCGGGCGCCGGCAGTTGGGCTTTGATGATAACGTCTTGTTCGATTGCAGATTGGGAGTAATTGTACACTACATCGAATCCCGCACCCAAGGCGTCGGGATAGCTGACGGTTGTCGGCGGCAGGATTTGGCCCGCCGAATCGGTCAAGCTGGCAATCATGACGCTCTGCCCGGCGTTGGGCCCGGAGGCCGTCCAGTAGCAGAGGCCGACGACAGTGCTCCTGAGCACCACGGGGTTCTGGGAGGCGGAGGGTTGCGGAAGTTGAATCTGGACAGCACCCTCCGTGTTGGCGTTGACAGCAAAAGAAACCCTGTGAGGCCCGAAGTCGGCCACCGCGCCACCGGCGCTGGGGCGGACCGCGCGACTCACATTCCCGTCGATCGGGGCTGACGGCGCGGTTAGTTCAACGTGGTTGGTGAAGATCTGGGAAGCCGGGCCGTTGGTCGAGTCGCCCGGAAGCCCGGCCCATTAGCGGATGCCGAACCGCCGGAGGCGGGGTCGGTATTGGGGCCAACGAAGATCTGCCCCGGGCAGCCCAAGGCCAGTGAGAGACAAACGAGCGCACTCCAACAGATAGTTCTCATAGCAATCCTTCTGAAACGCTGCGGGCCCGTTTAGTTGCACGCAACGCGACTACAAAAGAGCCTATACCGCCAGCAGTCGAACGGTCGTGTCAAGAGCCACCCCATTTTACACGACCCTCTGGGAAGTCAAGGTCTTTTTAGTGCATGTTTGAGGGACCTCGAGGACGTCACAGGGCGCGCGCGATTGATTCGAGAACGGAGACTGACTGGAATGGCACTTGGATAGAGCCTATCCCAAAAGCTCCGATTCTGGTCCTTTGTCGCAACCTTCGTCGCCAACTTTGTCGAAACACGACCACTTTGACAAAGGTTGCGACAAAGGTCGCGACCAGGTCACCCGTCCGCCGGGCTTTTCGGACAGGCTCTGCTCAACCGGGCGGCCAGCCAAGCTGGCGGCCTCCCAGGATATGGCAGTGGAGGTGCGGCACCGCTTCGCCGGCGTCGGGTCCGTTGTTGAAGACCAGGCGAAAGCCCGACCGCCCGAGTCCCAGTTTGCCGGCGACCTCGGCGGCTTTGAGCAGGAGATAGCCCAGGACCGGCTGGTCTTCAGGCTTGGCTTCGGCGATGCGTGGGATCGGCTTCTTGGGAATAATCAAGACGTGGGCCGGGGCTTTGGGTTTGATGTCCCGAAAGGCCAGCACCAGGTCGTCTTCATAAACGATGTCCGCTGGAATCTCGCGGGCGATAATCTTCTCGAAAAGGGTCTTGCTCATGGCGCTGAAACCTGCTGCCGGAAGGCAAAGAGGTCAATGTGAAATGCACCCGTGCCCGCAAACGCCCATTTTCTCCTTTTCAACCGCCGTCCAGGCACGCTAGTTTTCTTCCAGGTATTGCACCATTCGATAACTGTATGAAATCGCTCACCCCCCAGGTTCTCGCAGCCTCGGCCCTTTTGCTTTGCGCCACGGTCTCGCCCGCCGAAATCAAAATCGTCATCGACCACAATCCCAATGAAGCGGCCGGCGCCGGCTTTAAGTTCAAACACGTCCCGCCGCCGGCGAAGGACGATGCGGCGGCCAAGGCCAAATTCAGCATTGTCGAGGGCGAGCGGGACGCCAACGGGGCGGAACTGGACGCGCTGCACGACGGCAAGCTCCCGACGGAAGAGGATCAGCCCGGGGAGAATTTCTTTTTTAATGCCGGCACCGAAGGCGGGCGCCTGCTGGTGGACCTGGGCAGCGCCATCGAGATCAAGCAGGTCAATACCTATTCCTGGCACCCCAGTACACGCGCGCCGCAAGTCTATGCCCTCTACGCTGCCGACGGCGCCTCCGCCGATTTCAAGCCCGAGCCCAAAAAGGGCCTCGACCCGGAAAAAAACGGCTGGAAACTGGTCGCCAAGGTCAATACGCGCCCCAAGACCGGCGAACCCGGCGGCCAGTACGGCGTGAGCATTTCCGATTCCGGCGGACTCATCGGCAAATACCGTTACCTGCTGTTCGACATCTCCCGCACCGAGGACACCGATGACTTCGGAAACACCTTCTACAGCGAAATCAATGCCATCGACCGGAACGCCGCCCTCGAACAAAAGGTGGGCGCAGCGGAGGGCGGCCCCTCGCCGGCCGCCGCCGCCGACGCGCAGCTCAATACGCTGACCGACGCCGAAACGGCCGCCGGTTGGAAACTGCTTTTCAATGGCCGGGACTTCACCGGCTGGCACAACTTCAAACGCGCCGGCGTCCGCCCCGGCTGGCAGGTCAAAGACGGCGCCCTGGTCTGCACCGATCCCCGCAACGCCGGGGACATCGTCACGGCCGACAAGTTCCAATGGTTCGAACTCCAGCTCGACTACAACATCTCCCATGCCGGCAACAGCGGCATCATGTACCGTGTCACCGACGAAGGCAATGCCGTCTGGGCTACCGGCCCCGAATTCCAACTCGAAGACAACCAGGCCGCCGCCGACCCGGTCCGTTGCGGCTGGCTTTATGCCCTCTATCAGCCCCCGGATGATCCCCAGACCGGCAAACCGCTCGACGCCACCAAACCGGTCGGTCAGTGGAACCATGTCCGCCTGCTCATCAGTCCGGACAAATGCGAGCACGAAATCAACGGCGTGAAATACTTCGATTATGTCCTGGGCAGCGAGGACTTCAACAACCGCGTGGCCAAGAGCAAGTTCGCCGGCATGCCCCGCTTTGCCAAGGCGGACACCGGCTACATCGCCCTCCAAGGCGACCACGGCGAGATTTCCTTCCGCAATATCAAGATCCGGCCCATCCCGCCGCAGCAGTAGGAACTCTTCTCCC
This sequence comes from uncultured bacterium, assembly GCA_963713735.1. Lineage (GTDB taxonomy): Bacteria > Verrucomicrobiota > Verrucomicrobiia > Limisphaerales > UBA8199 > CAVQND01. The sequence continues at coordinate 61,774 of CAVQND010000024.1, read as the reverse complement.
CATGAATGCGGCGACAGAAGTCCCTTGGGCGGTGACGCCGGAGAAGGTTGAATGCCGTGGTGCGACGGCTCAGGGCCCTCGCTCAACCGCGCAAGATCATCCTCTTCGGCTCCTATGTGCGCGGCCAGGTGACGCCCGACAGCGATTTGGATGTGCTTGTAGTGACCGATGACTGCGTAACCGATCCGCGCGCCGAGAGCGTGCGCTTGCGGGATGCGCTGGACAACATTGACATGCCCATGGATATCCTGGTGGTCCCTGAAACCCAGTTCAACCGGTTGCGGGACACGCCGGGATTGATTTACCGCGAAATTTGCGAGCAAGGTAAAGTCGCTTATGAACAGCCCGATTGACCCGGCTGTTTCAAGGGCCGAACGTGTTGGTCCAGGCGCAACCTCGGCAAAGCTCCGTCAGGAGCGCCATGTTTATAGTCCAGATGTTCCGAGGGGGCCAAGCTCCGTCAGGAGCGGCATGTCAGACCCGTAGTGCCCCCGGACCGGCATGCCGCTCCTGACGGAGCGCGGGAGGGGCCTTGTGGGACTGCGTTCCTATAAACATGCCGCTCCTAACGGAGCTGTCACGCACGTTCCGGGGCGCGAGGATTTCCGGGCTAGCCCGACGCCCACCACCGATGACGGGAATAGTGAGAATGCCGGCCTCGCCGACGGTCAGCAGTGCCGTGAGCGGCGAGGTGTCGGAGACAACAATCATCGGGCCGTTAGTGCTTCAACGGCTTGAAGGTCCGCCGCCAGTTCTTCGACCCCGTAGTGGATCGGAGTAAGCCTTTGACCGAGTTCCCGGAGAAAATCTGCCTGGGACAGTCCAGCGGCCTGCGCCGCCTGCCCCAGTGTGGCTTCCTGCGCTACGAACAGACCGATGGCAAGGTGGAGCGCCGCGAACCTCGGAGAGAGGCGCCGGCAACGTGAATTCCATGGCTCTACAATGCTCGATTTGTTTGGCGATTGCAAGAGGCCACCGCGAGGCGGGGTGGCCCGGAAGAGAAATGACGGCGCCGAAAACGGCAGAAAAATTCCTTCGTTAAAACTCCCACCGGGAGCGTATCACCTTTTGAGCCGGCCGGTGTGGCGAACGGGCCAAAGAACACCCGGTTGAGCGTTATCTCGAACCGGCAGGTCCAATTAGACCACCGAGCATGACTGACGAGCAAGCGATGTGGCGGGTCCAAAATGAAGACGATCACCAGGCCTTTGCGAAACTGGTCGAGCGGTGGGAACAGCCGATATTCCGGCTCTGCGCCCGAATGACAGGCGACCTGCATCGCGGTGAGGATTTGAAGCAGGAGGCCTTCGGGCGCGTCTTTGCCAGGCGCAAAGACTTCCAGACCGGCTCGAAATTCTCGACGTGGCTCTGGCGGATTGCCCTGAATCTCTGTTACGACGAGTTGCGGCGGACCCAGCGCCGAGCCCGGCGCCTGGGGCCGGAGGGGCCGGAGGGCGCCGCCGGGCAAAGTCCGGCCTGCCCGGCCGAGGAGCAGACGCCCTACCTGCGGCTGGTCCAGCAGGAAGAAGGAGAACTGGTCCGCCGGGCGCTGCTGGGCCTGGATGAGACGCTGCGCTCGGCGGTGGTTTTGCGCTTTTGCGAGGGTCTCAAGTTGCGCGAGATCTCCGAATTGCTGGACCTGCCGGAAAGCACCATCAGCTCCCGCATCGCCGCGGGGCTCGCCCGGCTGACGCGGATTTTGGAGCCGCAGTTCGACGGGCGCCAGGCCGGCCTCGCAAAAACCAACACTCCCATCTCCCAATAAGCTTATGGAACATCCAACCTACGAAGAATTGTTCATGCACCTGGAAGGGGCCTCTTCTGCCGAGGCCGCCAGGCGGATGCGAGAGCATCTGGAGAATTGCCCGCAGTGCGCCGCGGAACTGGCCGGCTGGCAGCGGAGCGTAAAGCGGCTCCAGGGGTGTGCGTGGCCGGAGCGACGCGCGGCAGCTCGGCCCGCCTGGGGCCCGAGGGCGCTAAGGTGGGCCGCCGCAGCCGTGCTTGTGCTCGGCCTGGGCTTTGGACTTGGACGCGCCTCGGGGCCGAGCACGGCCAGGCTCAAGGACTCGATCATCACGGAGGTCCGCCAGCAACTGCGGCAGGAGATGAGCGGCGGCCTGTTGGCGCCCAGTGCGAACAAGACCGCAAACGAAAGCCGACGCCTGTTCCAGGAAGCCATCCAAGCCCTCCAGCAAAAGCAGGACGACGATCAACGAGCCGTGCTCCAGGCCCTCGCCCGCCTGGAGGAGCAACACGCCGCCGACTACCTCTCGCTGCGACATGACCTCGACACCGCCGCATCGGTCGCCGACAGCGATTTGAAGCAGAAGGACCGCCTTTTGACCGAACTGACGGCCACGGTTCTCGCAAGAGCAGAGCCAACTCCACCATGATGTGCGCCCGGAATAAGGACGTGCCTTCATGAACCTCAATATTGAAAGCAACGAACTATGAAGACTCGAAGATCACTCACCGCCGTTTTAGGTTTCACCGCCGCAGGGGCTCGCACTTTGGGCCGGTGCCACAAGCTGGGCCCAGACGCCGCCATCAACCAATGAACCGGCCGGGCTTGCAAAGCCCGCTGCCGACAGCGCCGCACGCTCCCTTGGAAGTCAAGGCGCCGCTTCCGCCCCCGGGAACGCCGGCTTCAGCCGGCAGGCCGAAAGCGACCCACGCTCCGTCGGAACTCAAAACGCCGGCCCCGACCTGTCCGGCGACGGCTTGGCGCCTGACGAGCGCCCCGGCCGCACTTCGTCCAACCGCTTTGGTCCCCCCGAGGTGCCCGGGGTGGAAACCTACCCGGGCCCCCGGGGCGGAGGTGTGGGCGGCGGTGGCGGAGGGATGAGCGGAGGTGCAGGCGGCGGTATGAGCGGCGGTATGGGCGGCGGTATGGGCGGCGGTGGCGGAGGCATGGGCGGAGGTGTGGGTGGAGGTGGCGGGGGCCTGTTGCTGCCCAGGACGCCCGGGATGGGAGCCTACTCGAGCGCTGACCTCTTTGTCAGGGACAATCCCGCTGGACAAGGCGCCGTCTCGGTTACGGTGTTCGGCAACCCGGACCAAAAAGTGGTGGACCAGATCGCCGAAGATTTGAGAATTCTCTCTTACCTGCTTTCTAAGAACCTGGAACGGGCCTTTGCCGGGGATTCTCCCGATTATGTGCTGGGGATTCCGATGCTGGTGACGGCCAACGGGCACTCCGTAGAAGCTTCTTATCTCGAGGGCTTCGGCGTAGTGCTCAAAATGCGGGTTGGCTTTCCGCTCGTAGCGCCGCCGGGCGGAGAGAAAGGGCCAGAAACGGTCCAAGGGGTTTCAGAATGGGACGAAGCCCGCCGGGCCCTGGCCGGCGAGGAGGCGCCGGAGGGCCCGACTACGGGCGACTGGACGCAGAACTTCCAGCGGCGCTATGGCGACACGAGCCGGGAGGCACAGCGCGTATGATCCGAGGCTGGTCGAGACCTTGAAGAAGCACACCCTGGCCCTTCTCAAGAACGCCTCGAACCTGCGGCACCTGAAACCCGACGAATGGATTGTGGTCAGCATCACAGGCCGGCCCGGCATTGCCCGGCTGACACGGTCCGACCGTTCTGGCGCATTGTCTGGGGCGCAGTGGATTGGGACGCGTGAAGGCATTGCCTGGGCGGCACAGTCCGACCGTTCCGGGGGTCTGGGGCAGGAGCGGTTTCGGGCCAACGGACCCCACCCGGCAAGCCCTCGGCTCCGGAGGCAGGCACGGCCAGCCAGGAAAGCAGCTCCTCGAACAGGCCGGCGCCCGAGCTTCACAACGCCACCCCACAGGATGTCCAAGACATCCTCCAGGACATGCTCCACCGCTCCGGCAGCATTCGCGCCAACAACCATGACAGCCGCAACTCGATGATGACGATCCGCGTCAAGAAAGCCAATGCGGACGCCTTCGCCGCCGGGAAAATCTCCGAGGAGCAGTTCGCCAAGGGGGCCGAAACAGGGACTTACCTGGGCCCAACGCCGCTGGATAGGCCGATTGAGGGAGGCGGACGCTACCTCCTCACGCGGTAGCCTCTGAGGCGTGGGCGCGTGTTGAGCGTTACGCCCTGATTGAGAATTGATTATTGAGAATTGGTTATTGGTCAATGAACCCGGGCAGCATCAAGCCCGGATATCAATTACCATTGACCAATTTTCAATTTTCAATTCTCAATGATCCTCAATACCTCAGGACCCATGCCCATTCGGGAGAGTCTGAGAGCCGCGCAGCAGCCGATGGGCAGTGACAAAGTTCTCCGCAGACCATTGTAGGAGACGACGTGAGGAGTCTCTGATTGATTCTTGCGCACAGCGAAAGCCTGCTCTCCCCGGAGGCCATTGATCAGAGACTCCTTACGTCGTCTCCTACAGTCAGGGAATGGGGCCCGTTTCGGCGACTGTGTCAGCCGCCCCGCACAGCAGCCGGGGGTCCCATGAAAAAGGCTTGCCAGCGGAGGCTGATTGGGATATAAGTGGCTAGAACCCTTGCTAAAGGCTCCGTCTTATGAACTGGGCAGACGAACCAGCTACGGAGACACAGCTCAATCACCTGAGCCAACTCGGCCACAGGCTCGGTTATTCGCTGACCAAGGGAGAGGCGGCGCGTCTCATTACCTGGTTCGAGCAACATCACATCACTCCAGCGCCGCCGGACGTGGGCACTGCCCGCGAAAAGACCGAGCCGGAGGCCTACTTGCTCCGGCTGGCAGTGGCGAGCGTCAAACGGGCGGCGGCCTTGCCGGAACCAGGCAAGGCCCAACCCGCGCTGCCGGAACTGGAGCAGGCCATCGCCCGGCGGCAGGGGTTTTGGATGGACACGTGCCGCGAGGTCACACAGATGCATCTGGCCCTCGAGCCAGGTGCTTGAACTCTATCAGCAGTACGGTTGCCGGTTTTCCGCTCCCAAGCCCGGTGAGGCCCAGCAGATCCTTGACGCCCTCGACTCCGTAATGCCGTGCTGGGACTTGAACCATCCGGCGTTGTTCTATCAGACCCTGGAGCTGAACTTCCCGGAACTTGTGCGGCATCGTTGAGGCCAAGCTATGAAGACGACCCTGCGGCTTTTCCATTTGCTGTTGCCGGCACTCGCCCTCTCCACTGCGGTCCTTACGGCCAGGGGCGGCGGGGTGCTCGAGGACCTGGCGCGGCCCAAGGAAGGCCGCAGCCGGCGGGCCAGTTCGACCTTTCGGGAAGGGGCCGACGGCAAATATGATCCCAAAGCGGAGCCCAAAGGCGATTACGACGAAGCCAGCAACCGGGACAACCGCACGGTGCCGCCGGGTGCCACGACGGTGCTGCTCGACGAGAAGGGGCCCGGGGTCATCACCCATATCTGGCTGACGTTCCTGGGGCCGGAGCCCAAGACTGGGCCAGGCAGGGGCTCGGCCAATCACCAGGAGATGCTGCTGCGGCATGTCTTGGGACGGCAATCCGCGCCCCGCCGTCGAGGCGCCGGTGGGCGACTTTTTCGCCAATGCCTTCGGCAAACGCAGCGAGGTCATCAGCCTGCCGGTGATTGTCGAAGATGGGGATGCCTACAATTGCTATTGGCAGATGCCCTTCCGGAAGTCCGCCAGGATCGAGATTGTCAACGAAAGCGACAAGCCGCTGAGCTTGCTCTACTTCAACATTGATTGGGTCAAGAAAAAGAGCCTCCCTCGCGACACCCCCTGTTTTTACGCGCAATACCGTCAGGAATACCCGGTGCAGAAGGGCAAGGACTACCTGCTCCTGGAGACCCAGGGCCGAGGCCATTACGTAGGCACGGTTCTGAGCGTGCGCACGCGCAGCCCGGCGTGGTTCGGGGAAGGGGATGAAAAGATCTATATTGATGGCGAAGCCAAGGCCTCAATTTGGGGCACAGGCACCGAGGACTATTTCCTGTGCGCCTGGGGTTTGAAAAAGGCCAGCACCCCCTATTTCGGCGTGCCCTATTTCGATCAGTGGGGCATCGTGGGCGGCCATACCTCCGCCTATCGGTGGCACCTGCATGACCCGTTGGTGTTCCAGAAGGGAATCAAGGTCACCTTCGAGCATTTCGGCTGGATTTCCCCCGATGAGAATCCTTTGAACCGAAGCACCAGTTGGAACGAGCGGGAGGATGATTACTCGAGCGTGGCTTTCTGGTACCAGACCGGCACGCCCACCTTCAGCGCGCGCGCCCCCCATGCCCGCGAGCGCCATTTGCCCAGTCTCGAACGCGTCATCGCCTTCGCCCGCGATTTTGACGATGCCCGCCACCACGGTCCCGGCCAAGCCACCCGGCAGCAACTGGACCTCTACCCGGGACCCCAGTTGCTCTACCGCCCGGCCCAGGCCGAAGGAGCGTGGGTGGAAATCCCCTTCGAGGTGAAACGCAAGGAACCGTTGCGCCTGCTCTTGAACATGACCCGCTCCTATGACTTCGGCCAATACCAGGCCTGCCTCAACGGGGTCAAGATCGGCCCGGTGCTGGACGGCTACAACGAAACCGTCATCAACGAGGAATCTCACCTGCTGGATTTCTGGCCCGACCCGGGCCAATACTCCTTGCGACTGGAGTGCGTGGGAAAGAACCACCGGTCCGAGGGTTACTTCCTGGGCCTGGAATCCGTCCGGTTGCGCGAACGCCGCCCGCGCGTCGAGCAATTCGGCCATGACAAGGCCAAAGACTGGCGCCAGGAGCAGCGATTGTATCGGTAGGCGCTGCTCTGATGGGCCGTTAGAGCAGTTGCACGCTTAACGGATCAGCTCGAAGAGTCGCCGGCTCGATCACTTCCTGGAAGTGGAACCGCCCCGCTTGGCCTTCTTGGCCTTCTTGGCCTTGGGCGCCTTTTTCGCCTTCTTGGCCTTTTTTGCCTTGGGCGCCTTTTTTGCCTTGGCTCCGGCCAAAGTCAGGTGCCTGGCCGCCGGGCCGTGATGCTCCACAGAGGCAATTCCATCAGCCAGGCTGGAGATTGGAAGGAGTGCCGCCAACAACAGGAGGACAAGATAACGCATATAATGTTCGATTCCGCATAGCGTTATACTGAAATGGGGGCGCTTGGCAAATGAAATTGTGGCCTGCTCAGTAAGCTGCCACGGGGGGCGTGCTCCGTTCGACCATGCCCTTGGAGATCGCATAGCGGGTCAAGCCGGCCACCTCATGAATATTGAGCTTGTTCATCACCTGCTGCCGATGCTTCTCGACGGTCTTGATGCTGATGCTCAGTTCGGAGGCGATTTGCTTGTTGGGAAAGCCCTCGGCAATCAGTTGCAGGACCTCGGCCTCACGGGAGGTCAACTCGCCGACCTTCTTTGACGTCTGTCCGCCGGTGAAGACCTCGCGGCGCTGATCGCGGAGGCGCTTGGCGATTGACGGGCTGAAAAAGGCGTTGCCCCTGTGGACTTCGCGGATGGCCTTCAGCAGGTCGTTGGCGGCGGTTTGCTTGATGAGGTAACCGGTCGCCCCGGCCTGCAGTAACTGCTCGACGCATTCGTCGTCGCCATACGAGGTCAACACCAGGACCTTGGCCGCAGGGACACTCTTGAGGATCTGCCGCGTCGCCTCCAGACCGTTCAGGAGCGGCATAGCCACGTCCATCACCACAACGTCGGGCAGGGTTTTTCTGGCCAGGACCACGGCCTGACGCCCGTTTTCGGCCTCGCCGATCACTTCCAGGTCTTCTTCGGCCTGGAGCAGGGCGCGCAGGCCCTGCCGCACGACGGTGTGATCGTCCACCAGCAAAACCGCTATTTTCTTCATAGGAACGTCTATTCCGCCGGCAGTATCGCCCAAATCCCAACGTTGTCAAAATCAACCGCTGGGGAAAAGATCCAGAGCACGCAGGTCTGTTTTCGGGACACCCGAAGTGCAGCGGGTGCTCAAAAACAGATCTGCGCCCGCGCAGAAATGAACAAAAGCGTTGCCCGGTCAGGCTGCGGCTACTATGGTAAGCCGTGCCTGTTTGTCTGACTATTCTGGGCAGCGGTTCTTCCGGCAACTGCACTTACGTGGAGACCGAGCAAGCGCGCGTCCTCGTCGATGCGGGATTCAGCCTCCGCCAGATTCGCCGGCGTCTGGCCACCATTGGCCGGGCACCGGAGAATCTGACCGCTATCCTCATCACTCATGAGCACGCCGACCATGTCTATGGCCTGCCGGCCCTTGGGAAAAAACTCGGCATTCCGGTCTATTGCAACCGCCCGACCTGCGAAGCCATCGAGTATCAACTCAAGTCGCCCCTGGGTTGCCGCATTTTTGAGACCGGCGCCGGCTTCGATGTCGGGGACATCCAGGTCGAAACCTTCAGCGTCCCTCATGACGCGCAGGACCCGGTCGGCTACCTGTTGCGCACACCCGCCGGGAACCTGGGTTTTCTGACCGACCTGGGCCACACGACGCGGCTGGTGCTCGAACGCGTCCGCGCGGCCAATGTGCTCGTGCTCGAATCCAACCACGATGTCAAGATGCTTCAGGACTGCCCGACGCGCCCCTGGAGCCTCAAGCAGCGGATTCTGGGCCGCCATGGCCACCTTTCCAACGAGGCCGGCCGCCGACGCCGCCGAGCAGATCGTGTCCGCCGGCTTGCGCCACCTCTACCTCGGTCATCTGAGCCGGGAATGCAACCGTCCGGAACTGGCCTACCGGGTGGTCCAGGAGCGGCTCCGGAACATCGGCGCCTCACACGTCCGCGTCGAACTGACTTCCCAGCTCCTGCCCTGCCCCACGTTGACGCTCAACGCGCAGGCCCCGGAACCACAAAGCCCCGCTGTTGCCCCCGGCCAGGCGCCCGGCCTGCCGGCACCATCTCCGGGACCTCCGGTCCAAAGCCAATTGCTGATCTGAGTCTCTTGTTTCACGCCCAAAACATTACCGCCTTCGCGCTGCCGGAGCTTGAGCCGTATCGGACCATGCGGCGGCAGTTCGACCACCGGGAGCAGGGCCTCTTCGTCGCCGAGGGCGAGAAGGTGGTTCGCCGTCTGCTGGAGAGCCGGTTCGAGGTCGTTTCGGTGCTGCTCCCGGAGAAATGGCTGGTGGAACTCGAGCCGCTGCTCCGGGCGCGGCCGGAGGACGTCGCCGTCTTTGTGGCGGAAAAGAAGCTGCTGGAGACGCTGACCGGTTTTTCGATGTACCAGGGTTTGCTGGCAGTGGGGCGGGTGCCGCCGCCCCTTTCGCTGGAGGCCCTCCTGGGGCGCAGCCCGCGACCGCGTCTGCTGGCGGCCGTGGATGGGCTGTCCAGCGCCGAGAACCTCGGGGCCCTGGTCCGCAATTGCGCCGCCTTCGGCGTCCAGGCCCTGCTGGTGGGCGAGACCTCCGCCAGCCCCTTTCTACGCCGGGCGGTGCGCAGTTCCATGGGCGCCATCTTTCATTTGCCCGTGCTTGAAACCCCGAGCCTGGCCAGGACGCTCGAGCAACTGCGCGCGCAGGACGTGCGGGGCATCGCCGCCCATCCGCACGCCCAAGCCCGCCTGTTGTCCCAGGCCGATTTCTCGGGCGACTGTTGCCTGGTCTTCGGCAGCGAAGGCTACGGTCTCTCCCCGGCCGTGCTGGCTGCCTGCCAGGAGGCTGCGGCCATTCCCATGCCCCCGTCGGTGGACTCTCTCAATGTGGGCAGCGCTGCCGCCGTCTTTCTCTATGAGGCCAATCGGCAGCGAAGGCGGGCGGGCGCGCAGACGTGAGAGCGTGTGGAACGTGGAGCGTGGGAGAATGGGCGGCGGGAACTGGCTCGGAGGTGGCTTCAATCTCTCCAGACGTGCGTGAGAGCTCCGTTAGGCGGCATATTTAGAGCCTGTCGCAAAAGCCCGGCGAACGGAAGACTTGGTCGCAACCTTTGTCGCATCCTTTGTCGAATTGGCCATTTCTCGACAAAGTTGGCGACGAAGGTCGCGACAAAAGCCCCGAATCGGAGCTTTTGGGACAGGCTCTAACATAGTTCTGCCGCGCTACATGTTTTCTCGCAATTCCGATAAAAGCTCCTCCGGTGTGATGTTCTTTCTGACGAGCAGAGCCGAAACCTCCGCAGAAGGCGGTATAAGGATCCCGACAAGCATGTGCTCGACTCCAACCAGTTGATGGGATCTTTTGACGGCCTCCAGTATTGCTCCCGAAACCGCCGTGAGTGCCTCCGCCGTGTACGACATGGGAGCATCGGCCGGCGTGCCTTTTTTCGACGCAGGGGGAGCAGCTTCGCTCTCCGCAAATCCTTTGGCCTTGAGGACATTAACTGCGACCCCACTCCCGAGGGACAGAATGCCTGCGAGCAGGTCCAAAGGCGACACCGCAACGCGCTGTTGGTTCCTGGCCCGAGTCTCGCCGTTAGCGATCGCAATTCTTAATCTTGGCGTGAACGGCAGCATAGCGTGTCAGCTCCCGGCGAAACCTTGACGCTCGGCGACGCGCCGCCAATGGCCCCCGATTGGAGCCAAGGCGCAAGGCGGCGTCGGGCTTGTCCTTTGCGATAGAGCGGACGATCTCCGCGAGACGTGCGACGGCTTGCGGGGCGAGGATTACCTTGCAGCCCATTGGGGCACCATGCTCCGCACTTCGTCAATCGCCACGCCTTGCCCGGCGTCCAACTGCGGGGCAGCCTTGTCCAGCGAAGCAAGCAAAGCTGCCTCTTCCGGCTCCGACATCCACGTATCCCCGGTTGAGGACAGCCAGGCCGCTAACGCCTTCTTATCTCGGTCCGCCAGCCTCTCTATCGCCTGCTGGAATTTCGACCATCGTGCTCATGGCGGGAATATGGACTGGTTAGGCAGTCGTTTCAAGCCCTTTCACGCTGGGTAGTTGGGCTGGCGTTTCCGGCCCGACAGGCCGGCAGAGGCGCCGATCCAGCTCCTCCAGAGTCGCAAAGCTGTCCGCCGGTTTGTCAATCTTCTCCGACAGTTTTCTGCGGTGGGCGGCCTCGTTGGAGTCTTCGAGGGCGACAAGGAACGCCTGCAGGCGCCTGCGCTCGTGAGCAGGCAGCGCGGCAAGTTCCTGTTGGAGTAATTCAATACTCATGATCCAGACCATACCACGGGGGGGGGCGCTCGGAGCAAGCTCGCCTTCGTAGCTCCAACGCCGCAGGATGCCCTCGCCGCGATCGCCCCTCCGCCACTGACCCGCATCGATCGGCTGAGCGTTCGGGTTGCAAAAGCCACAACCAATTGTAATTGCCCCGTTTTCGAGGCTCAGCGTAACATCGGCTTTATGAAAACAAGAACTATCAGTGCAGTTCTAACAGTCTTGCTTCTGCTGGCCGGGTGTGGCAAAAAGGTCAGCCCGCCCACTTCCACTCCATCGGCCGCAAGCCCCGTTGCACAACCGGCCATGACCGCTTGGCAGCAAGGTGACAAACCGACAGCGATCAGGAGTTTTGTCGAGACAGACTGGAGCACCCGTCCCTTGTTCCCTTCCAGTTCGACATTGAGCCTCAAAGAAGAGCAGTTCAAGGCTCTTTCTAATGCCGACCGGCAGGCGAAGTCCGGTGAGATGATGTCGCAGCTTGATTCACTGAAGCACTTGGCTGCAGCAGTGACACAGGCTGGGCGCGATGCAGCCTCGAAAGGAGATGCAGCACAGGCTCGGAAGTATTTCACTTCGGTGAAACGGTGCGGCACAGCTCTCGACAGTCCAGATTGCCTGAGCATCGCTCAGCTTGTGGGGCAAGCACTGAAGAACATGGCTGACACGGAGTTGGGAAAGCTCGGACAATGACCACTAACCGCAAAGAACACAAAGACCTCAGAAAACGAGGAAGTTCTTTGTGATCTCTGCGTTCTTTGCGGTTAATTAGAATCTGTCCGAAAAACTCCGAATCGGAATCTTTGTCGCCGCCTTTGTCGAAAAAGAGCCGACCCGACAAAGTTCGCGACGAAGGATGCGACGAAGGTTTCATTTCGGCGAGTTTTTAGGACAGGCTCTAATCGTGTGGTTGGCTTTGACCCAGCACCTTGTCATACACCTTCCGAATGGCTTGACGCCAATTGGCTGCGGCCTCGCGGAAGGCCTCGGGCGTGGGAAAGCCGCAGCGGACTGAGACCCGGTAATAGGCGGCCGGATCATCGGGGAGCACGGTTTCCCCTTCGTAGCTCCAGCGCCGCAGGATGCCCTCGACGCGACGCAAGCGGCGGTAGCTTTCGATAAGGATGTCGGCGTCGGGCAAGGCGCCGGCGGAGCGGCCGCGTTCCAGGGCCAGGAGGGTATTGGCCTGTTGCCAGCCGTTCTCCAAACACAGGGTCTGAGCAATGAATTCGGCGTCCATCAGGCCGCCGCGGCCGGTCTTGATGGCCAACGGGTCTTTGCCGGGCGGAGTCCGCTCCTTCTCGATGCGCAGCCGCATTCGATGAACAGTTTGTTTCCAGCCGGGTTTGAATGCCGCCACGGGCAGGCTGGGTTGCTTGAAATTGCTCAGGGTGGCGGCGAGTTGCTGGAATTGGACGCCCAACTTCAAATCGCCCGCCACCGGACGAGTGCGGGTGAGCGCCTGGATTTCCCACAGCTTCGGCGCGTTCCCGGTAATAGACCTCGCAGGCCCCGAGCGTGTTAACCAGCAGTCCCTTCTCGCCGTCCGGCCGCAAGCGGGCATCGGTGTGGAACACCACGCCCTGCTCGGTGCGGGTGGAGACCAGGTCCATGACCTCCAAGGCGAGTTGGGCCAACCCGGCAAGGTTCCTCGCCTTGGGGCCGGCGACGAAAATGATGTCCAGGTCCGAGCCGTAATCGATTTCCGCGCCGCCCAGTTTGCCCAGGCCGATGATGACAAAGGGCGGGGTCTTGAGTTTGTGGCGGCCCATGACGACCTCCAGGGCGTATTGCAGGCAGGCGTCGGCCAGGGCCGAGAGCTCCGTCAGGTATTGCTCGAAATCGGCCAGGCCAAGGATGTCGCGCAAGCCGATGCGCATCAGTTCGGCCTGGTGATAGCGCCTGAGCCACAGGTGCTGGTTCGCGTCCTCAAGGCCGTGGCGCAGGTCCCGGACCGTCTCCTGGGCGGTCTTGCGCTGACGCAACCGGCCGCTGGTGACCAGTTCATCCACCAGGTCCGGCGTGCGGATGGCCAGCTCCGCCAGGAATTCCGAGCGGTCAAAGAGCCGCAACAGCAGATCGAAGATCGCCGGGTTGCTGTTCCATAACTCGAACAATGTCGCCCGGGCCCCGTAGGCGCCGATGAAACTGTCCAGGCGCGTCACGACCCGATCCGGATCCGAGAGCCTTTCGGCGCCGGCTTGCGTGGCGGGGCCGGTGACCGGGCCGCGCGTCATCCCGAAGAGCCTTGGCAACAATTGGCAGGCCAACTCGCTGGTGCGGGACGAGACATGGACGTAGCCAGGCCCCTCGACGAATTCGCGCAGGACGCGGAAGGCCCCTTCAACGTCCCGGAAGGAATGTTCGATGAGAAATTGCTTCCACTGGGCCTCGGCGCCGGCGAACTGGCGTGGAAAGGGCCAGGGAGCCTCGCGGGACGGCGTTTCGGCCCCGAGCAGTTTCTCGAAAATGCGGCGCACGTTGGCGGTATGCGCGCGGTGGGCGGCTTCAAACTCCTGGAGCGTGGCCAGGCCCATAAGCCGGGCCAGGCGCTCGAGGGCGTGACGGGCGGCCGGAAGCGTGTGGGTCTGGAGGTTGTTCTCCATCTGGAGCCGGTGCTCGACATTGCGCAGGAAACAGTAGGCCCCCGAGAGCATCCGCGCCTCCTCGCCGGAGACGCATTCGTATTGGGCCAGCTTGGCCAGGCATGGAAGAGTCTGGGAGCCCTGAAGGAACGGCTGCCGCCCGGCGTGCAGGAGTTGCTGGGATTGGGCGACGAACTCGATTTCCCGGATGCCGCCGCGACCCAGCTTGACGTTGCGCTCCAACTCTCCGGTCTTTGACGACCTCGCCCTCGATGCGATCTTTGACTGCGGCCACTTCGCGCAGGACCCCTTCGTTGATCGAGCGCGGGTAGCGGAACGGCTGCACCATCTCGAGGAACTCGGCGCCAAGGGTCGCATCTCCCGCCACGGGGCGGGCCTTGATCAACATCATCCGTTCCCAGGTCTGGCCCCACTGGGCGTAATAGTTTTCGTAGCTCTCCAGGGAACGGCCCAGGCGGCCCGGCATCCCCTTCCGGACGCAACCGCAGATCGATGCGATAGAGCATGCCCTCCGCAGTCAGGCGCGACACCTCCCCGATAAAGGACTCGGCCAGGCGATTGAAGAACTGGTGGTTGGTCAGCACCGGGCGCGGGGCGGTGCCCTTGCCCGGCGGCTCTTTGAAGACGCTTCCCTCCCCGCTATAGACAAAGATGACATCCACGTCCGAGCTGTAGTTCAACTCCTGGCCGCCGAGCTTGCCCAGGCCCAGGACGCAGCCGGCGGTGGCCTGCCAGCGCCCGGAGGCCTCCTGGTGATACGGGCAGCCGTAGCGTTCGGCCAGTTGGCGGTGGCAGACCTGCCAGACGCTCTCCAGGCAGACATCCGCCAAATCGGAGAGTTCGCCGGTGATTTCAGAGACCTCTCCCAGCCGCCCCAGGTCGCGCGCGCCGATGCGCAGCAACTCGCGTTGCTTGAACTCGCGCGTTCGTTTGAGCGCCAGCGCGTACTCGCGCCGTTCCAGCAACGGCTTGAGCCAGCCGGCGGCCTCATTGCAAAGACCCTGTTTCCGGCGCGGGTACTCGAGCGAGGCCTCCTCGAGGACGTCCAGCCATTGCGGCTGCGCTGCCAGCAGCGCGCTCAGCGCCTCGGAGCCGGAGAAAAGCGCCGTCAATATCCGCGCCTGCTCGGGGGAAGGCTCCGAGAGCGCGGGGCCGCCGCCGGCGGCCTCGAGCGCGTCCAGGTAATGCCTGGCGCGCTGCGGGTCGGCAGCGGCCTTGATGGCCTGGGTCCAAACGGGGTGCCTCATGGGAAGGATGAAGGATGAAGGATGAAGGATGAATCGTGAAGCATGAGGGGGGGCATGGGACTGATGGTTCAGGCGTCACGGATCATTCATCTTCTTCACCCGCTCGATTGCCACCGCCACCGGGGCGCGCTGCCCTGGAGATTGCAACCGCGTGAACAGGCCGCGCCAGAATCCGTAACCATAGAGGATATGCGTCAGGACGATGAGCGGGGCGGCAGCCAGGCCGCGAAACAGTCCGCCCTGCGCGGCCAGGACTGCCGTCTGCGCCAGCACGGCCACGCCATAAAAGGCCAGCGGGAGCAGCCACCATTTGCCGATTGAGGTCAGGACGGCCAGCAACGGCAGGCCAACCAGGCAGACCAGGAAAAACGGCGGGACAAAGTTCACCGCCGAGCCGGGTGTCGGGTTCACGCGGAATTGCTCGGCCCGGCCCCGACCGTAGGTTCTGAGCATCCTGGCGAAGGCCTTGAGGCTGGACCGCGGCCGGCGATAGACGATGAGTTGCGGGTCGTAAATCAGTTTGCCGCCCCGGCGCTGGAGTTCGTCCATGAGGGCATTCTCTTCGTTGGGATAGAGCGCCTCGTTGAACCCGCCCAGCTCGAGCATGGCCTCGCGCCGGGCGACCAGGTTGCAGAGAATGAGTTCCTTTTCGCTGCTTTGGCGCACGGCCCCCACCGGCGCATACCGGGCCCGGCTCGGCCCAAAGGCCAGCCAACTCCCCAACACCAGCGCGAAGACCCGCTCCAGGCCCGGAGCCTCCGGCGGGCAAAGATTGGGGCCGCCGGCCATTTTTACTTGCGCATCGGCGAAGTGGGCCGTTGCCCGGCCCAAGTTGGCCGGCTCAGGCGCCGAGTCGTCGTCCAGAAAGTAGATCAATTCTCCAAGGGCGGCCTTCATCCCGGCGTTGCGCTGGGCCGATGGCTGCTTGCCGCGCGCCACGAGGATCTCCAGCCGATCAGCCGGATAATCCAGCCCGCGGCTGGCCGTGACGGCCTTGATCTCCGCCTGGTCAGGCCGGGCCGCGATCAGCACCGTCACACTCGGGACGCTCTCATTCACCGGCGAAAGCTAAGATTTGGCCGGGGAACTTCAAAGAGGAAAAAAATCACTTTGACAATTCCCACTAGCACGATAAATTGCCCCCCACTCTGGTTGGGGTCGTAGCTCAGTTGGTAGAGCGCCTGAATGGCATTCAGGAGGTCGCAGGTTCAAGCCCTGTCGGCTCCACCACTTCCGGAGCATCTTTTCCATTCAAAATGGCCAAGTCCACCTGAGGCCGACCGGGCTCTGGGATCAGGACTTTAGAGAGGGGCGGTTGCACCAACGGTGAGAGGGTCGTCCCGACACTGAAGACAATGCCACTTCGGGTCTGATGCTTGAAATCGCTCCGACCTTAATCAATGTCGCGAGGACCTGCGAATTCCGTATCGCGAGGCTGGAGTTGCGAGCCAGGGGGGAAGGGGTGGATCGAACCCAAAGACCTGAACCTCATCGGGGCTTGTGATCGGGCGTGGAAAACCTGCGTGGGCTGCGTGCCGGCCTATTCCCTGCTTTCACCAGGGCTGGCCCTTGGGCACGGGGCAGGGGCAAGACTGTCGGCAACCCCTCAAAACTCGCCGTTTGACATCACGTTTTCCGTACCGCAGCATCAGGTCATGAGCAGTCAGATCAAAACCGGTTCCCCTCGCCCGCGCAGCGCCAAAGAGGCCGCAGAGCGCAGAGCAGGAAGCCGTCAACCAGTCGCTCATCCGGTCAGGGCGTGAGCGAAGCCGCAGATAACATTGCCGCTGCCACTTGCCAATCTCTCTGGGCGCATGAAAACAACCGACATCGTCTCCACCTTCGAGAACGCGTTGACCTCAGTGGGCTATGACGAGAGGCGCATCCGCCGGAACTACGACTTCTGCGATTTGACCAGTGCCGCCCCCAGGGTGCGCAGTATCCCCCTGGCCGCATTTGCAGGCTACCCGCAAAGCTATCGCAATGCGCGGGTGGGCGTCATCATTGCGGAGGAAGCCGGAGAGGCTGTGGTGAGTGAATACCGGGCGCTTGGCGCGCCCTTGCTGCTGACAGTCCAGAACGGTAGCGTCCAACCCTGGGCAGCGAGGCTGCATGGCGCAACCCCGGTGGGAGAACCATTCCGCCTGCGCGATACACAGCGCGTCTTCCATGAGAACCGGGGGTCATGGGGGCCGGAGGCGCTCGGTCGTGTGCGTGCCCCGGCCGATGTCTCTGCGCGGAGCCAACCTGATCTCTTTGATACCGGCCTGGTGATTGCGCTAAAGCGGCAATTTCAGATCCGGCTCAAGGAGCTGCTCGAACACAGCTTCAAGGAAATCGAAGCTGCCTACAAGGGCGTGCATGGCCATCCACCGGCAGTGCCGCCGCTGTTCGCCTTCCTATTCCGCTTTGTCACGGCGAAGATCTTCATGGATCGGGCGGATGCCAAGGGTTGGGAGGATCTGGACGATCCCCTTGAGATTCTCAAAGCCGCGGAAAAGCAAACCGGGCTGCTCGATAAGACCTGAATCCGACTTCCGCCGTAAATCCATCCTGAGCGCGGCCTGGGGCAGCGTCTCGCGCAACCTGCATTTTCAGAACCTCTCCGTGCCGGATCTCGCCTTCGTGGCCGAGAGCGCCTTCATCACGGACCGCACACGGAACGAATTGGGCATCCACAGCACTCCGGAGGGCCTGGCGGACTATATCGTGAACCATCTGCCATGGGAAACAGTGCCTCCGGCTGAGCGCCTGGTCTGGGAGCCATTCTGCGGCCACGGCATCTTCCTGGCGAAAGCCATGGAGCGGCTAGCGCAGGATGTTAACCCCGCCTTCGGCCCAGAACAGCGCCACAACTATTTCCGTCAGCATCTCATCGGCGTCGAGACGGACCCCCTTTCATTGGAGATCTGCCGAGTCGTGCTCACACTCTCAGACTACCCGAATCAGAACAGTTGGGAGCTGCACCACTCCGACGTATTCCTTTGGGACGCATGGCAAGAAACGCTGCTATCCGCCGCGGCTGTCCTCGCAAACCCACCATACGAGGCATTCAGCAAACAATATCGGCGCACCATACGCGCAGCAAAGACCAAGCCGCCCGCCGAGTTCTCTGCACAGGCTGTTGCTGCAGCCGCCCCGATTGCTTGGCCTGGTTTTGCCGCAAAGTTTCCTGAGCGACCCCATCTATAGGGACGCCAACCGAGAACTGGCCCGGCGATACGATTCAATCCAGATCGTGGAGCTGCCGCGCATCTTCCGCTATGCGGACAACGAAACCGTGGCCATGATGGCGAGCGGCCTCCGAGCGGAGGGTCGTACGACCCGCGTGACCTACGCCGAAGTGCGGAGGGAGGGCATAGACCGATTCCTGGAGGATTGGCAGGTTGAAGGGGTGCGCAGTGCGGATCTACTGGTGCCCCTTCCCAAAGGCGGGCCCCGGCTCAGGTTGCGGTTGCCGCCGATGGATTCAATCTTCGGAAAGGTCCAGCGTGGGTTAACCTTGAGCGACGTTGTGGAAATCCGCCAGGGAATTCACTGGATCGCCCGCGCTGATGGAAAGCCTCAGTCAGCCGCGCGCACTGATGTGGCGTCGAACAAGGCAAGGAAGGGCTTCCGTAGGGGTGCTGAGAAGATGAACGGGAACCTGACCCAGTTCCAATTGCGTACCCTTCGCTACTTGTCGCTGTTGGAGGAAGACCAAGATCCCAGTACACGTGCGAACAAAAGGCCTTGGGATAAACGCAAAGTGGCCTGCAATGCAGCGCGCTTTCAGCCAGGTTCACCCTGGCGCTTGGCTGCGTGGGCTGATGTCGAAGGGTTGGCCTTTACGAAGCAGTTCTTCGCGATGTGGCCGCGCGAAGGCGTATCCGAGTTCGCCATTGCGGCGATTCTCGCCTCGCCCATCGCGAACGCGTTCAGCTTCGAGCGCGATTTCGATCGGCACAACCATATCGAGACACTGCGCGAGCTTCCCCTGCCCGAGTCTCGATCACTTGAAACCCGAGGGAAAACTCCACCGCCTCGCTGCGGCATTGCAGGAAATGCTCGCCGTACGAGACTTCGCCCAACCGCCCACCGCGGAGGCGGTGATGGAGGCGGTGTTGCGCCTCGATGCTGCGGTCCTGGCAGCCTACAACCTCCCAGCGCCTGTCCAGCACGAATTGTTGAAGATGTTCAACGGTTGGTTCCGGCCATTGCCCCCCCCGTATGACCGCGCGTTTAACCGCTATTTTCCCGACCACTTCCAGGAGCATATCACCCTTGCCGAGCTTCTGGCTATCACCGTCGACTGGGACCGCACATCTGAACGGAAGACGGAATTAATCGAGAAGAAGATCCGCCACGAGGCCACCCAGGACGAACTGGACCAACTGCAGCGCCTCAAGTTTCTTACAGAAGCCCGGGGCGAGTACTTCGCCCCGCTGCCGTTGCGGCAGGTTGCCGCTTTGCAAAGTAAACTCAAGTCGGAAGGGAAGTGGGAAACCGAGCCGTGAGATACGCTTCGCCCTTCCTTTATCCGGCCAATCCGCTCGTCCGGAAGCACGGCCAGGACTATTCGAGTTATGCCGACTTCCGACCGTGGTTGCGCGACGAATTCGACTTCCGGTGCGTTTACTGCTTGAAGCGCGAGCAGTGGTGTTTTCAGTTGAACGACTTTGAGCTCGATCACCAAGTCGCCCAGAGCATCTCGCGCGGCCTGTGCCGCGATTACATGAACCTGGTTTACGCTTGCCACAACTGCAATCGCCGCAAAGGAAACAAGTGGCTCCCATCACCCGACAAAGTGGGCTACGGGGCCTGCATGGAAGTTTTGACCAGCGGCACGAGAATCGGGGAGATCGTAGCGCACAACGATGATGGCGTGCGACTGATCGACGAGTTGGCGCTGGACGGGGAAAAAATCACTGCGATGCGCCACCAAATCATCCGTTCCATCCATTCCCACCAGAGGCACGACTGGAAATTGTTCCTCATGTGGATGGGCCTTCCCAAAGACCTGCCTGATCTTGCGACCGTCAAGCCTCAGCCCAGAAACAACAGCCGGCCCGACGGCATCGAAAAATCATGGTTCCGGCGCAGACCATTGCCTGAGTATTACGAGTGCGCCCTGTAGTGCCGACCATTCCAGTTGACCGTAAGCAATGCTTCCACGATGCTCTCGACATCAACGCTCTCTTGGCGGGAATTCTCAGAGCCCATCCCCGCTGACTTGGCGGCGCTCAAATCGGAGGCCGGAAGGAGCGACGAGGTGACCGACTGCTGCATGGCCGCGTGCGCGTTCAACTCCGTTGCTCGAGGCCGATCTTCGGCTCCAGCACCCCGGCATTATGGCACTTCGGGCAGTTGAAGGGCTTGGACAGATCCGCGCTCACGCCATGCGAGGGATGGATTCCATGCGCCTCTTCCGGACACTGAACCCCGCGCCCGATGCGGTCGGCATCGCCTTGGCCGGCTACCACCTGCAAGGCGCCGGCATTCCGGTCGAGGAGGCCGTGCGCGCGTGCGGGGACCAGTTGTTGTTCTTCTATGCCTGGCAAAAGGGGAACGGTTTCGACCAGTTGCCCGGCCACGGTCCCACGGATTTCACACCCTGGCTGCAGGCCCTGGCCGCGATTGGTTATCACGGCTGGATGACCCCTTTCATGCATGGCGAGGAACCCGCCGAGAAGATGGCCCAGGCGGCCGCGAAGGCTCGCGCTTACCTCGATCACCTGTGAAGGCCTTGCGTGCAGCGACTCATCCAGGTGGACAGGCTCAGGTGGAATGCTAAGATGCCGAATATGATTTGGCGTCAGCCCACGGTTACCGCGGTTCTGATGCAAGCCCTTCTGGTCACACTTCCCCTGTTGCTGGTGGGCGTGCTGACGGCGCCGGCAGCGGAGCCGCACGACCTTGTCGGGCAGACTGCTCAAGGCCCGTTCAAACCAGACTGGCCGTCGCTCCACGCACACCAGGACCCGGAGTGGTTCCGCGAGGCGAAGTTTGGCATCTACACCCACTGGGGGCCGGTCACGGTGGGGTGCGAAGACGCACCCCAGGGCGGCGAGTGGTACGGCCGCGAGATGTACCTGACCAACAATCCCATCTTCGCCTGGCACCGGCAGAAATTCGGCGACCAGCACGCGTTCGGCTACAAGGATCTCATCTCGCGGTTCACGGCGCCCAAGTTTGATCCGGAGAAATGGGCTGACCTCTTTGCGCGCGCCGGGGCGAAGTTCGCCGGGCCGGTTGCGGTCCACCACGACAACTTCGCCCTATGGGACTCCGCCGTGGCTCCATGGAATTCGATGAAGATGGGGCCCAAGCGCGACATCACCGTCGACAGCATTACGCCCGCGGGAAGCACTGAAGTGAAGGAGGGCGAGCCGGCAGGCGTGCCGATCAAGGAGTCCTCAAGAAAGCGACCAAGGCGGACAAGCCCGTCCACATGACCGAAGTGAACTACGCAGAGGCCAAGTACATGATCCTGCGCAAGGACGGGGCGGACGCCTGGGCCGAAGCCGCCAAAATCCTTGTCGCCCTGCCCATCGAATTCCACCCGGCGGACCGCGAACTGGCGGACGTGGCGGCGGATTTCAAGTCGCGCTTTAGCCTCAGCCTCGCCGACGCCTTCGCCGACGCGCTTGCCAGGAAGCACAAGGCCGAGTCGTCACCGGCGACCCGGAGTTCAAGGGGGTCGAGAAGGAAATCAAGATCGAGTGGCTCAAATGAACCGATCTCCCAAGAACAGGTTTGCGAACCACGAATTGGGCACGCTCGCACTCTACCTCCTCGGAGGGGACGCAACGCCTGTGGGGCTCGAAGAAATCGCCATCAAGGCTAATCAACTCGCGCCGGGGAGGTGCACATGGAAGCGGTCCAGGGTCGAGACCATGACGTTGGACTCATCTTCCCCCATCGAGAGAGGGTTTGTGAATGAAATCTCCCGGTCCAGCGCGGTTTTCTTGCACCAAAAGTGTTGTCTCTAATAGTGCAATATTTATCTTGCACCCTCTGCGGTCCGCTCGTATGCTCCAACCATCGTGTTCATTAAACGCAACCACACCGTCCTGGCCGGCAAAGACTACCGGTCCGTCCTCTTGGTGCAGGGCAAGCGCGTGCTGGCCAAGCGCCCGCCGGGGCGCCCCGCCGCTGGCGCTCCCGCCCCCAAATCGGTGGTGATCCACCAAACGCTGGCCAATCTTTCCAAGCTCCCGCCCGAGCTCATCGAGTTGATCGAGCGACACTGCAAGCACCAACCGCCCCCACCCGAGGGCCCCGTCGGGCCAGCCGGCGGCGGGGAGGCGTCGAGCGCCATTCACCAAGGGCCGTGTTATGGTGTGCTGGCCGCCTTGGATGGCCTGGCTCGGGAGATAGGGTTGGTGCAGGCGGTGGGAGAGCAAAGCCGCTCCCAGCGCCTGGCCCTGTTCTTAACCTACGCTCGGGTGGCCCACCAGGGCAGCCGCTTGTCGGCGGCGCGCTGGAGTGAAGACCACGCGGTCAAGGAAATCCTGCAGGTGGGCAGTTTCGATGAGGACGATCTCTACGCCGCGCTGGAGGACCTGGAAGGCCGGCAGGCCAGTATCGAAACGGCGCTAGCCCCCAAGGTGGCAGCGCCCAAAGCGCGAGCCATTTATCTGTATGACGTGACCAGCGTGTATTTTGAGGGCCTGGAAAATGAGTTGGCCGATTTTGGATATAATCGCGAGGGCAAGAAGGGCAAGAAACAGTTGGTGGCCGGGCTGTTGACCGACGGCCATGGGGAACCGATTTCGATTCAACTCTACCGGGGCAACACCGGAGATCCGCCGACATTCTTGGACGCGGTGCAGAAGCTCAAGGTGCGCTTTGGGGCGGAGGAAATAGCCTTGGTGGGAGACCGGGGCATGATCAAGCGCCTGGGCAAGGCGGCGCTGGGCGAAGCCAGGTTCTGCTATGTGACGGCCTTGACCGATCCGCAAATCCGAGCGTTGCTGGCCAAGAAACGGCTGCAACTGGAGCTCTTTGAGGACAAGCCTGCGGAGGTGGAATTGGAGGGCAAGCGTTATGTGCTCCGGTGCAATCCTCAGACCCAGGCCCGGGAACGGGCCCGCCGCGCCGACCAGTGGGCTCGCGTGCAAGCCAAGATCACGGCGCGCAATCAACAGGTGGAGCAGAAGCCCCGCAGTGAGCCTGAGAGTTCGCTCAAGCAAGCCCAGGCGCTGCTCACCAAGTATCGGCTCCGGGGATGGGTGAAAGTGGAATTAGCCGGGCGCAAAGTGGTTTGGACCGAAGATACGGCGGTGCGGCAGAAGCAGGCTGAACTGGATGGGTGCTATGTGATCGAAAGCGATCTGCCCAAGGAGGTGGCCGACACCCAGCAGGTGCATGACCGCTATCTGGATCTGACGCAGGTTGAGCGGGACTTTCGCACGCTCAAAACCGGGCTCTTGGAACTGCGGCCGATTTTCTTGCGCAAGGAAGGTCGCACGCGCGGGCACGCCGTGGTGTGTCTGCTGGCACTCAAGCTGGCGCGGGAGTTGGATCGGCGGCTGGCGCCGCTGGGTTTGACCGTCGAGGACGGACTGGAGCGGCTCAAGGGCGTACGGTTGGTGCGGCTGGGCGACAGCGAACCGGAGCTGTGGAGATTGCCCGCCAGCTATCCTCCGGCGCAGACCGAGGTGTTGGCAGCGTTGCCGAAGCTGAAGCCGCCAATGTTGTCTCTAGGAAAAGCCAACAGGCGGCGGCTGACCAACCCGCGCAAGGGACGCACCTAGAAGGACTTGTGCAGACAAGTCACGGCCGACCGTCCCTTCATCGATGGGGGAAGGTCAGTCGGAGGACCCGATACCCGTCCGAGTCCTGGAGATGGAATCGGCAACCGACTGATCAGGAACTCAAAACGGCCCTGGCGGATGTCGCATGAACTTCCCCGTAGCGGCGGACTGGCGCTCACGGGCCCTGGAGGAAGCGGGTGATGCGGGCTTGAATATCGTTGTTGAATTCGGCGAGGCAGGAGGGGCTATAGAGCTGGAGTTTGGCGGCAGTCGCGGGGAGGCCGTGGGTGGCCTTGGCTGCTGCAACGGCTTGGGCGACGCTGTCCGGCGGATGGTGCCAGTCCAGAGCGGGAGCGACCACCAGCACCGGCCGCGGGGCAATGGCAGCCAGGATTTCAGGGAAATCGACCGGCACGGCCGCCTCCTGGCCGACGAACCCACCGAGCCGGGGCAGCCAGCCGTAGAGATGAGACCAACGCCGTAAGCCGCCCGTGCCGGCCGCATCGGTGTCGCTGCGGAAGGGGGTGAAACCCGAAGCGCTAACCGTAGCCGAGACCCGCTCGTCGAGCGCCGCGGTGAACGCCGCCACCATGCCGCCCATGCCGAAGCCGGCCAGGCTGATGCGCTTGGGGTCTGCGTCCGGATTGGCCAGGGCCGCGTCGATCGCGTGCCGGGCATCCAATACCATCCGCCCCATGAGGCTCCAGCGGGGATAGCGGCGGTAGAAATCGCGGCGTTCTTCCTGGCGCGAGCCGGTGGCGATGGGATCGAAGGCCAGCACGAGGAAACCGGCCCGCGCGAAGTGGACGTACGGAATGTCGCCGGTGCGGTAGCCGGGCGTATAGCCCATCGAGCAGTGCAGGGGCGCCAGCCAGATGATCGTGGGAAGCCTGGTTTCAGACGCGACCGTTTGGGACGGCGGGCCGGGCGGGCGATTGGAGGGATAGTAAAAGTTCCCGTTCAGCTCGCCGAACCGGCACCGGAGGTGCCCGGAATCCGAACGATTCAGCACCTTGGCGACTTCGTCGGATTCGCCTTGGCCGAAGGCGGTCTCGACCGGCTCGTATGCGGGGCCGTCGCCGAGGAGCCAGCCGATGAGTTGGCGTGTCTCCTCGGGAGTTTTGGCGCGGGAAAGCGGCGGCGCCGGAACGGCGTTTTGCCGCGCCCACGCCTCGTAATTCCACGCGTGGTAAGGCCGACAGGGAAAAGCCTCCGCCGGAGACTTGCCTTCGGAGCACAGCACGAGAAACCGGCTATGGGCCGCACCGGTGGCGGCATCGGGATGGTGCTGGCCGGGGCGGTATCGGAGGGCAAGGTTGCCGCTGGCGCCCAGCAGTTCCCAAACCGGCGCGATGGACTGATACATCTGCTCGACGGCCCAGGTGCTCTCCACCGAATCGTTGATGGCCGTGCTCATCAACACCGGGCGCGGGGCGATCAGGGCATACACGAAATGCATGTCGGCGGGCAGCTTGTTTTCCCGGCCGGCGAAAAAGCGCACCTTGGGCAGAACCCACAAGGGGAACACGGTGGTGAGCCGCTCCGCCGATTCGCCATAATAATACTGGTCGCAAAAGCGGAAGTGCAGCGACCCGCCGGAGCCGGGCGAGGAAGCGATCACGCCCGCAATCCGCTCGTCGAACGCGGCACAGGCCAACGCCTGCTTCGCGGAACGCGAGTGCCCGCCAATGTAAATCTGGTCCCGGGCCACGAAGTCCAAGGTGCGCAGCCAATCCACCGCCCGCGACGCGCTCCAGCCGCGACGCCGGAATTCCGACCAGTCGAACTTGCCGAACAGGTCCTTGGAAGCCTCCGATTCGTCCTTCTTGTCCGGCCGATAAACCGGGTCGGTCGCGTTATAGACACATATCAGGAAGCGGCCTTGATCGAGGGCCTCGCGGGCGAACTGGGTATAGTTGGTGTTATCGACCAGGAACACCGGCGTGGGTTGGTTCCGAAAATGGAGCGGCAGCCACAGCCAGCAGTGCAGCTTGGCGGCGTGCTCCGGGCCAAACTCCAGGCGCACCGTCCAGGTTTCGCGCCCCGTTTCCTGCTTCTTCTCCTCGATAATGGCACGGACGTTGCCGGGCGCCGGTGGCGCATGGCCAAGCAACCACTCCTCAACCAATTCGGCCAATTGCTTTCGCCGGGCCGGCCATTCCGAGGCGGTGAGGCGGCGGGACTGGCCATGCCCGGTGACGGCCAGCAAATCCTGCGGGTAAGGCGCCGCCGGCAGCGCGTCAAAATCGGGCGGCAAGCAGCCGAAAGTCTCCAGCCACTGGTCGAAGGCGCGGCAAGCGGGGAGGACTTGGCGCAGTTGCTCCAGTTCGTCGTGTGGTTTGTCGCCCGCGGCAGCACGACAGAGACCGCTCAACAACAGCGCCAGCACGATCAACCAGGGCTTTCTGGGGATGAACTTCATGCTGAATCAGGAGTAAACCACCAGGGAACCAAGGAAGCAAGACCGAGGAAAAAACTCTTCCCAACCGCCACACCGGCAACCGATTTCGGAATTCCAATCGCCGACTTCATAAACCAACAGAAAGACCAACAAGACCGCCGCGAAACCGGCAACCTTGGATAATCGCTTGCTCGTCTTCCGTGGCTACGACCGCTTTTTATCAGGAAGCAGAGGGCCCGTCAAGCAGGGCATTTTCGAATGCCGCGCGCGGAGCCCACTGCCACCACACGAACGATTAGGCTCTGCGCTCATGCACCAGGATGCCCCTGCCATTGTGAAGGCGGCCTTTAGCCGCCGGGACAAAGAGAGAAGCCCCGGCTCTCGCCTCCAGGACGGTCTTTAAAGCATGTCTTCGGTTCATAAGTCACCTCTCCGCGGATTGGGGGTCAAGCCCACGCCGCGGAGTTCTGGCGCGCGAAGGCCTCGAAGGTGGTCGGTCTTTTGCCGGTAACCGTTTCAACGTCCTGGGTCAACGCAGCCGTGTAACCAGCCCGGACCGCACTGTAGAGCACGCCGACATATTTCACCGCGCCCTCCGGCATCCCGGTCCGGCGTAAACCGCTGAGCATCGCCTCCTCGGGAATGGCTTGATACGTGATCAGCTTGCCCGACACTTTGGAGATAATCGCCGCGACCGTGGTGTGATCAAGGGCTTCAGGCCCGGTCAGGTTGTATGCTTTGGACGCAAGGCCCTCTGCAAAGGCGGCGGCTGCAGCCTCGGCAATGTCCACCACGGATATGAAGCTGGTCTTGCCGTCGGCGGCAGCCAGGAAAATGCCACCCTGCTTTACCATGGGGGCCAGGAAGCCGGTGGAGAAATTCTCCATGAAGAAGTTCGGGCGCAGGATGGTGTTGGGCACGCCGGAGGCAATCAGGTGACGTTCCACGATCCGGAGCGGGGCTTGTTCGACTGCGTCCACGCCCAGCGCTGACATCAGGACGATATGACGGACGCCCTGTGCCTTGGCCAGGTCAATGACGGGATTCAGTTTGACTGGGGCCTCGGCATCGAGCGGTGGAGCTAGCAGGAACAGACCGTCCACTTCCTGCAAGGCGGCAGCGTGGGCCGGCCGGTTTTCATAGGCGAACAAAACGGGTTCGACCCCGGTGCCGGGGTTTACTTTGCCTGGATTGCGAGCGGCGGCTCTGACGTTGATGCCTTTGAGGGTGAGAGCGGTGACAACCGCCCGGCCGAGGTTTCCGGTGGCTCCGGTGACAAGAATTCTTTTCATGGAGCATAATAAAGCGTAAGGTGGTGCGACCGCGCAAGATGGCACAATTTGGATACCTGGTATGCCTGAAGTAACCGACTCGATGCTCGCGAAAGCGAATGCCTGTCCTATACGGAATGTGCTGGACGAGATCGGGAACAAGTGGAGCCTGCTGGTGATGCTGTCCCTGCAAGGAAGGCGTCGGCGTTTCATGGATGTCAAGCGCAGCATCGGGGACATCACGCAACGGGTGCTGACGCAGACCCTCCGGAAGTTGCAGCGGGATGGTTACGTGGAGCGCCAGGTTCATCCAACGTCGCCGCCAACGGTCGAGTATTGGCTCACCCCGAT
Source organism: uncultured bacterium (assembly GCA_963713735.1). Taxonomy (GTDB): domain Bacteria; phylum Verrucomicrobiota; class Verrucomicrobiia; order Limisphaerales; family UBA8199; genus CAVQND01. Next base: position 34,191 of record CAVQND010000024.1, on the reverse strand, counting down.
GGGCGAGTCTTTACTGGAGCCGATGGCCAAGTTGGTTGAATGGGCGAACGCGCATTTCGACGCGGTGAGAGATTCCCGGCGGCGATACGATGCGGCGAATCCGGCGAGTAAAGGTGAACGGGATCAGAAGCCAGCCGAGATCGGCAAGGCCTGACCTCCACGGTCGTCCTTGCCCGCTTCCTCTGTCCATGGTCGGGAGAAGACCGGTACAGACGAGGACTCCGCCTTGAAAGGTCCTTGCGGACGGCCACCGCTGCAGGCGCCAGCCTGTCGTGGGTGCGATTGCCACTCCTTCCGCCATTTTCGATAAGCGCCCCCCTCCACTTCATCCACAAGACCTGGAGTCACTCCGCTTGGGACTTGTGGTTCCGCATCATCCGCTGTTACTTTCCCCCGAAGTTCAACCGCAGGATGAAAATCGCCACACTGGATTGGTTGCTTTGCTGCGCGGTGGTCGGGCTGATGGGTCAATTCTCGACCGCGGCGCAGGATTGCTTTACAGATACCCAAGCCCAGGGCATCAAAGCCTTCTTGCACGAGAAGTTCTCCCACGCGAATGCCGGCATGGTCGTTGGACTCGTCGACGAAGCCGGCAGCAAAATCTTCAGCGAGGGCATACTGGACAACGGTGCTGGCCGGGAAGTGGACGGCGACACTCTCTTCGAAATTGGCTCGACCACCAAGACATTCACCGTGTTGTTGCTGCAGGACATGGTCGAACGCGGTGAGATGAAGCTCGACGATCCGGCAGCCCAGTACCTGCCCGCCTCCGTCAGGATGCCCGCTTATCACGGCAGGCAAATCACCCTGCTCAATCTGGCCGCGCAGGACTCCGGGCTTCCCTTCAATGCCGACGGTATGTCGGGCGACAATTGGAAAGCGCGTTACGATGCCTTCACTGTCGGGGACATGTATGCCTTCCTTGCCGCATACTCTCTGACCAACGAACCGGGGGCTGAGTTCCGGTATTCCAATCTTGGCTTCAGCCTGCTGGGACATGTCCTGGAACTCAAAGCGGGCACGAACTTCGAAGCGCTGGTGGTGCAGCGGATATGCCATCCCCTGCACCTGGACAGCACCCGTATCACGCTTGGCCCCGACCAGATGGCGCGCGCGGCCGTCGGGCACGATGAAACCGGCAATCGCGCGGAAAACTATCATCTGCAGGTTATGGCGCCGGCCGGGGCCTTGTGGTCATCCTGCCGCAACCTGCTCAAATATGTTTCCGCCAATCTCGGTTTAGCGCCATCCAAACTGACACCGCTGATGGAAAAAATGCTGATCATCCATCACCCGACTTCTTTGGAATGGGGCAAAACGGCCATGCCGTGGGTGGACCAGGGAGTGTACTGCCCGCCGGGTTCGGACTTCCTTGGGCACGGTGGAGGCACCGCGGGTTCTTCAACGTTCATCGGCCTGGACATGAAAAAGCGCCGGGGTGTCGTCGTGCTATCCAATCAAAGGGCCATCCGTTCGTTCTCCGTGGGATGGCGCATCCTACAACAGGCGCCCTTGAGCGGCCTGAAGGCCGGCGCAATGATGCCGGTCAAAGAATATATCGGCAGCGGCATCGCCTACGGCCTGGACCCCCGCGACCATACCTTGCGAATTACGGCGGTCTATTCCAACACGCCGGCGGCCCAGGCGGGCCTGCCGGCGGGGTTGATCGTTCAAAGAGTCAACGGTGTTCCCACGGCTGGCAAGAGCCTCGACGAGTGCGTCAAACTTGGTCCCGGGGGTGTCGGCGCCAAGGTGCGAATGGAACTCGTCAACCCGGAACGGAGGGAAACCAACACAGCGATTCCGTAAGGTGGGTGGGGTTTCAATTCCAACCTGGCTGACCACAGGCAGTTAGGGCATTTTCGGAAACAGAGGCATTTTCTTTTTCGCTTGCATTGCTCGCCCGCTCTGCTATCCTACATCTATATATGAGTAGGATACAGCCGCTCCAGCGCACATCGACCCTGGCCCTCCGCCAGCGAAAGGCCCATCTCCTGCGCTCCTTCCAATTCCCCCCCGGAGTCCTCCACGCCTCCTTAATCGAGCGATTCCTCAAATGTGGCAAGGCCAATTGCCGCTGCCACACCGGTGGCCCCAAGCACGGCCCGTTCTTTTATCTCAACCGCTGCTTCGCCAAAGGCCAGGTGCAATCGCTCTTGCTGAAGTCCCCGGGCCAGATCGACCAAGCACGCCAAGGTGTGGCCGCTTATGCCCAGGTCCAGCACGTGCTTGACGAAATCAGCCAAATCAATCGCGAACTGCTCCGCCGTGGTGAACCTCTGGTGGCCGCGTCTTCATGAACGAACTGGCTCAGTTTCTGGGCTACGTAACGAAAGTCTTCGCCATGGGCCGGGTCGTGCGCGGGGTGCGCAGCGATCGGCCCTACGCCAAGATTCCTACGCGGCCCTTGTTGCTGAGCATGCTCATGGGCGTGGCCATCCGCGTCGGCAGTTACCTGGATCTCTCCAAGCAAACCAAGCGTCGGCGCTGGCAACACCTGATCCATTGGCAAGAGCGCATCAGCGACGACGCCTTTCACTATGTGAGCGAGCGCTTCTACCTGGAGGACTTGCGCCAAGGCCTGGCCGGGGTGAACAAGAACCTCAAGGCCAACAAGGCGCTGGAGAGCTGTAAAATCAACGGCCTGCTGCTCCTGAGTTTGGACGCCAACGAACACTTCCACAGTCGCAGTCGCTGCTGTCCGTGCTGCTGCCAGAGGGAGATTCAAGAGACCGACGACCAAGGCCAAAAACACACGGTGATCGAATACTACCACCGGTATGTCTTTGCCCAGATCAACGGGCCCAAGTTCAACGTGCTGGTGGACGTGGAGCCTATCGGTCCCGGGGAAGAGGAAGCCCAGGCCGGCCTGCGCCTGCTGGGGCGGATTCGCCGGCTTTACGGCGTGCGCTTTTTCAACGCCGTGACCATTGACAGTTGGTATGTGCAAGGCCCCTTTTTGAAGGCGGTGGAGAAGCTGGGCTGGGCCTGGATTGTCGTGCTCAAACAGGAACGGATGGAGGTCTTGCAAGAGGCGCGCGCCCTGAGTGCCGGACAAGAACCCGCTCTGGAGTTTGACGACGAAACCCGTGGCCGGCACGTCAAACTCTGGGAGGTCAAAGACCTGAACTTCAGCAAGAGCTACGGCCGCAAAGTGCGGGTGGTCCACTCGCAGGAGACGTGGATCCAGCACAAGATGGTGGGCGGAAAAATGACCCATCAACCCCAGACCAGCGACTGGTGGTGGATGGCATCGGAGGGCTTGGCGGGCTATCCGGTCCAGGTCGTCTATGAGGGCGGTCACCGGCGCTGGGGCATCGAGAACAAGGCGTTCAATGAGCTGACGCAATTCTACCACCTGGAGCATTGCTACCATCACGAACCGGTGGCCATGTTGGCGCAAATGCTGATTTTAGTCCTAGGTTTCGTCCTCTTTAGCGCCTACGCGGTGCTCCACAGTCAACTGGTCCGGTTGGGCCAGGTGAGCCTCAAAGAGCTGGCGCATGACCTGGATTTGGCTTTGGAGGAGGACTTGCCTTGGGATTTGTGGTTTGCCTGTGGCTGACGACCGCCTGGGTCGAGCGCTTTCGGGGTGTTGCTCTTTGCAAACTGGCCGACGCAACAAGGAGGACTCGGGGACTGCGGGAGAGGTGTTGTCTCGCGCGGGCTCTGCCCGGCCGCCCCTCCATCACGACAGCGCTCGGCGCCGACAAAAATCTGGGCCTCCGAAAGTAAAGCGGCGGCGCACCCCACCTTGCGGAATTGCTGAAACCAACACCGTGGAGTTGACAAAACAACGATTCCTTATTAATTGGTAACGGTTCACCTTCGGCTTCCGGATTTCTTCACGGCTCGGTTCAGCCAGCCAGAGCGGATGCGTCACATGCATCAAGTCGGAAGTGCAACTCTTCCTGCGCTCACCAAATTCAGCCCCTGTGGTGTAGTCCAGCCAACACGCCTTCCGCGCCCTCCGCGCCGCCCACCTCGCCCCCCTGTATGAACCCCCTAATCCTAATCCTAATTCTGATCCGCCCACCCCACCTCCCGTCAACGAGGGAACCCCACAGGACCCTACCCTGGACACAGGTGGACCCACTCCCATTAGCCCACCGCCTCAGCCGGCTGCCAGCCCCGTTCCGCACTCAAGTCCGTTGAGCGAAGCGAAATCCCGGCTTGTCGGAACACTCCTCGTTGCGTTGAGAACGCCAGTGATCTGTTCCTCACGGCCATAGCCCAATTTGCCCGCGGCCTGCTACAAACCATCTCTTCTCTGCACTGCAAGAGCCGAATCTGCTCGCAGGCTGCGAAGATCCCTCACAGAAAGATTGAACCGCAGAACACGCGGAATACGCGGAATTCGGAAGCGGGCCGGTTCTCCTTCCGCGTGCTCCGCGTGTTCCGCGGTTATCGCTTCTTCGCTCGCGGTTTTGCCGCCCTGCCTTCTTTGCGCCTGCCTGCCGAAGCCTCGGCGCAAGCGCGTCTCTATGTTCCAATTGCCCATCGAGGCGCATCCGCTCGTCCCCATCCAGTCGCCAGCGCCCCTTCCCCAACGCTCTGCGGACTGTGGCCCGTGGACTGTGGACTCTCCCGCATTTCTGCACCATTCCTGGAACAATCTCCAGTCCCGCCCAGGCGGGACCGGGACGCCGCTACGCCGAGGTTCATGGTTCCAATGCATCCGCAAAAGACAATGGAGGCTTTCCAGACACGCCCTAATGTTTTCTGGACATTTCCCCCACACTCTCCAGGATTCGACGAAAGGAATTCTTATGACTATTTCGCGCCAACAACTCGTGGAGCAGGCGATCCGGTTTGGTTCACCCGAGCGCGTGCCGATTGTCTTCTGGAACCGTGACCAGGAGCAGGGAGACATTATGCTTTACCATCTGGCGCTGGGCGCGCCGGGCGACGGCACGCCGAACGCCTGGAACTGGACCGAGAACGAATGGGGCTACCGGCTCGAATCGCTCGGGGATGGCACCATGGGCCACCCCGTGGCGCCATTCTATCCGGAACTGCCGGCCCCCGAGGGCATTCGGGTGCCGCCGTTGCGTGAGGCTGAGCGCATGTCCGCTCTGCCGGCGTTTCTCCGAACCTGCGGCGACCGCTACCGCCTGGCCAGCCTGGACCTGAGCGGCTTCACGGTCTATACGCTGCTCCGTGGCTTTGAAAATGCCATGCAGGATTTTCTCCTCAACCCGGAAGGCTTTGCGGGGCTGATGGACCGGATCATCGGTTTCGAATGCGAGTTGATGCGCCTGGCCGCGCGGCACGGATTTCATGGCATCCACTTTGCCGACGACTGGGGCACGCAGACCGGCTTAATGATTTTGCCGGAGCTGTGGCGGCGGTTGTTCAAGCCTCGGTATGCCCGCCAATTTGCGCTGGCCCACCAAATGGGTCTGCACACCTGGTTTCATTGCTGCGGGAAATTCGATTTGATCATGGAGGATTTCCACGAGATTGGCGCGGACGTGATCAACATCTCGCAGCCCAACGTGGTGGATGTGGCGGCGGTGGGCCGCCGGCTGCGCGGGCGTCAATGCTTCATGGTGCCCATCAGCTATCAAACCGTCTCCATTGGCGGCACGCCGGCGGAGATTCGGGCGGAGGCTCGGCGCCTTTACGAACTGCTGGGCGCGCCCTCGGGCGGTTTTGTGGGCTACGTGGAGGAGTATGGCGTGATGGGCATGTCTGCCGAGAATTATCGCGCCTGCGCCCAGGCATTCTGCCAACTCGGTTGTGCCGGAGAATCATGAAAGCCGGGAGACGTCGTTCCACAGGCGCGGGAACTGCGGGTGGGTGAAGTTCGAGAGAGCACGTCGGCGCTAACCCAGCCCTTCCGCCGGGTGTGGGCCTTCTGCTAGACTGGCACCGTGTAGCCCTGCGCAGGGAGGCGAGGCGCCCGAGAAACTCGTTGGAATGTACGTGCATCAGCACGGCTACGAGAACACCTGGCGGTGGCCGAACCTGGACGAAGTGCTGCGCAAGCTGAACGCCCCTGAGGTCAATGCCGTGCTGGACACCCGCTTCGATCCCTTCGCCCCGCCCAGGCCCCTGCCGGGCGAGACGCCCTTCCAGTACGTCGCCCGTAAGCTCGCCGGGGAGGAATCCAATACGCCGCGGCTGCTCGAGGGGCTGGAGGCCGCCTGGAAGAGGATGGCATCAGGACCAACTCAGCCATGAGTGGGGCGAATACATGAAACAGCCGGCTTGTTGGTCCTCGTAAAAGTGGAAGCCTTCGATCAGGTCTTCGGCTGCCTGGTCGAGGACCTTTACCCTCATGAGGTCCGATCGGCGACACGCTTTTTGGCTGTTTCCCAGTCAATGAACTGAGCTTTGCCCTCCTGGACCAAACGCTCGCGCTCGTCCAGCAGGTCCTTGTGCCACTGAGGCACCGGGACATCGTCTTCTGGACGGCAAAGGTCATCCCAAAGGGCTTCCATGGCGCGGAGCTTTTCTTCCAGCGTCATGCGATCAAGTTGCAGCTCAAGCGGCATAGGGGTAATTTACGCGATCCGGGCGGCGAGACAAACACGAATTTCGGTTTGCTTTGACCGCCGGAGGTTGGATCATCAGTCCCATGAACAGACCAGGCCCATCTCAGACCCTGTACTGGTTGAGCAGGCTCGCGACAGCCGCCTTCGCTACCGTACAGGTGCTGGGCGCTCAATCAGACGACTGGCCGCAAGGAGACCGAGTTGCGCTATCATCACAGCCGTCCATACGGCTGGTTCGGCCTGGCCGACGTGGACGGCGACGGCCGGATGGAGCTAATCACCATCGGCGATTTCCAGAGCCACATTGATGTGTTGGATTTCGACCCGAAGAAACCGGAGTCAGAGCGTCTCTCGGCGCGCTGGCACCGAGGTCGTGCTTGCTCGCCAGGCCTCAGCCCGATTATGCTCGGGTTCGCTGTGAAGAACCCAATTCCGGCCCATAAGCCGCTCGCTGCTATGAACTCACTTCCTGCCTTTTTGAGGGCGCTTGCAGTCCTCGTTCTCGCCACGTCCGCCTTTGCACAACAAACGACCGTCTTGCTCGAAAACCGGGCTCTGCGTAGCGAACTGGACTCTTCGAGCGGGGCCATAACTCTCCTCGACAAGCAAACCGGTGTGAGCTGGGAACTCGGCCCCCCGGCAGCGACGCTCAAAAGCGGCGGCGCAGCCACGCTGCCGCCTCTCCGGCTGACTCATCGCGACAAGAGCACCCTGCGATACCGGTGCGAGGGCATCGGGGAGTTTTCGCTCAGACTGCTGGCCCACCCGCCCAGGCTGGAATACTCCGTCGTCCCGGAGCCGGAGGTGAAAGACCTGCGCTTGCTCAGCAAGGCCCTCCCGGTTGCCCCTGGCGAAAACAGCTATTACGCCGCTCCCCACCGGATGGGGATACTATTGCGTGCCGAGGGCGACAAGCCCTATAACCGCCGTTTCCGGGACAGTTGCTCGATGGCGATGTTCGGGGCGGTGAAGGAGGGTTCGGCGCTGTTGGTTACCTGGACCGATCCCTACACCGAGGTCCAGGTGGATTACAGTGCTCAACCCGCGCCCCAGCTCAGGATGGGGCTGGCCATGCGGGAGCGGGCGCAGTCCGTCCGCCTGCAGCCTTTGGGGCGCGGCGGCTACGTCGAGATTGCCAAGGCCTACCGGGCGGTGGCCCGCGAGCGGGGCTTGTTGAAAACGCTGGCCGAGAAAATGCGCGAGAACCCCCGGGTGGCGGAGCTTTTCGGCGCCGCGGATTTCAAGCCCTTTGCCTACATGCGCCTGGCCCCGAACACGCCCTGGCACAGGCAGGACACGTGGGGCGCGCAACTGAACTTCACCTTCGAGGAGTGCGCCAACCTGGCGGAGCACTTGAATCGCGACCTGGGCATCAACCGTGCGATGCTGGTCCTCAACGGCTGGATCAATGGCGGCTATGACAACCGGCACCCGGACATCCTGCCGGCGGCGCCCGAAATCGGCGGCAATGACGGCCTGGCCGCCTGCAGCCGGCGGGTCAAGGCCCTGGGCTGGCTCTTCGGGCTGCATGACAATTATCAGGACATGTACCGGTATGCCCCGTCCTGGAACGAGGAGTTCATCATCAAGAACACCTACGAGGTCCTCAGTCCCCTGAACCGCCTGACCGCGCTGATGCCGATGACCGACCACCGCTTTCTGACGGCCAACCGCAAGGCCGAACGCACGCGCTTCGGCAAGGACGTCGAGATCACCGTCAATTACGACACCGCGGACCTGGTCTTGAAAAACGCCGTGCTGCCTCAATATGGCTTCGTCGTCGAAAGTCCAACGCTGCTTGCCTTCCATGCCCGAAGCTATGGGGCCATGAAGTTCACCCAACCCACGATGCTGGTGCTCCGGAGCGCAGACGGCAAGAACCTGAACTCCTCCAGGAATATCCAAATGTACAGCGCCTTCGGTGATTGTCCGGCCCAATGGAATGGGAGGGCCGTCACGAGCAAGCCCTGATAGGGAGCATCCAGGGGTGGTGGGAAACAAGGTATGCCAACTGATGCGCTGCCAGGCCCCGACCCGGGCGAAGGAATGAGCGTGCATTCGGCAACCGGCTGGCTTACGCTCCAACTGTCATCTATGGAAGAGTTTGACGAGAACGAGTCCGCCTCTCCCATGGGGCTGGGGAGCCTCGTGAGGGCCGCGCTGGAGGGCGACGCGCGTGGGGGGATCATGAACCTCCTCAAGGAAATTGCCGCGCTTACCAAGTCATTTGGCTGCGTCCTTTGGCGAGCCACGCAAGGTTCCGAACCGCCGGACAAAGGCGAATTGACCCTGCTGGCGGCCTGGTTCCCAGTCCAGAAGAGCCATTTCGGGGTGAACCGGGCTGACTTTCGGACAACTGTTGCGGGCAGGACGGCCAGTCAAGCTCCCGGCTGGGAAATAGACAATCATCTGATCGCCAGTGGCAACCCGAACGGCGACAAACCGTTCTTCAAGCGCAACGAACTGAACCGCGTGGCCGCCTGCCGATTTGAATACCTGCCGCGGACCGGCCAGGATCCTGAACCGGGTGTGGTGATGATCTTCCGCGTCAAGAGCGATCAACCATACGACACGCTCAGCGTGCAACTGTTAGGGCAGATCGCCAAGATCGTGCCCTTCCTGTACAGCGGTGCGCGGCAAAAGGCTTCCTACAACCTGCTCAGAGAGGTCGGCGAAATACTGCGCGGGCACCCGTACGGACCCGGAGAGCGGGTCTCTCGACAACAAAGAGGGGCAGGACCAAGGCGTTGCGGCAAGTGGTCAACGCGCTGGAGAAGACCTTCCACTCCTTGGAGACCTCGGTGTTCCTTGAGGACGAGGATCACGCGGGAACCTTCATGTGTGCCCACACCTCCAAGGGACCACATGCTGTGGCGGTCCGGGAGGACTCCTATCACCCCTCCGCCGAGCGCGGCTTCTCCGCGCTCAGCCTTCTAGCGAAGCAGCCAATCCGTGTTCACGACCTTCTGAATCCACAACTTGAGGTGCGGGCGTGGCAGGATCGATATCCCCAATTCAAAGGCCCTGAACGAACGGATCTTGCTGAAGCGATACTCAAGGATCTTGGGAACCCGGACCCGCCCCCGCCGCTCTCGCTTATGGTTGCGCCGCTGGTCGCCCGTGGGCAGGCGCTGGGCTTCTTGCGTTGTTGGGTGGCCCGGTCCGGGCCTCCGTATTTCTCGAACGACGATCTGGAACTCCTTCAACTGGTCGCCGATTACCTGAGCCAAACGCTGGCCGCATGGAGACAAGAGCAACGGACGGTGGAGAGCCGTCGGCGCGAGCACATGGCATTCAGGGATTTCGCGCAGATTGGCCTGGCTATCGGCAAACGCGGAGAGGAACGGGACATCTTCCAAGCTGCCCTGGGAATCGTGGGCCGGGCTTTGCCCGAAAGCGGCGTTCAACAGCATTCGGCTCCGGCGGAGCAGCCCCGACCAACTACGGTATCAGGCTGCTACGATAGCCCGTCAGTATGGCTTGCCGGCTGAGACGATGGGCTCGCGGCTGGCCAAGGAGGTCCAACTGCTGCCCGCCGCCAGTCTGGCGGGCGAAGTGGTGGAGAACGGGGAAGCGGGCGCTTTCCGCGGAGAGAGATTGAGAGGTCACGGCACTGATGTGGCAGCCGAGGCGGGCGAGATGATCATCGCGCCAATCAAGGTCGGTGACCGTGTGGAAGGGGTGCTGGAGGTCCGCACAAAACACGGGGAGAGGTTTCCCCCGCAAGCGCGGGCTGTGGCCGAGTCGATCAGCGCGCTCCTGGCGCTCCAGATGGCGAGAGCAAAGGCTGAGGAGGAGCGCCTGCGATCGGAGCAGGAGCGCTTGGCCGCGCAGTCGGAAGCCGAGCGCCAACGCGCGGAGAACGAAGAGCGCTGCGGGATGCCTTCGAGGATGTGGCGCACCAGATCAAAAGCCCTTTGGCTGAGGCCGCTCGCCGGGTCGAGGAGTTGTCGAAGCGCTACCGGCACGGTCCGGTGGGCGACGACCTGGCCTCGATCGCATCGTTGCTCCGGCGGGCGGAACTGAGTGCAAAACTTGTGGGATTGTTCGCGAATCTGGCTAAGGGACGAGCCTCTCGGTGTCGGGGAGCCCTCTGACGCCGGTCGATCTCGTCAACATGGCCGGCCAGGTTTGCGAGAACCAGCGCCCCCGTATTTCCGAACGGCGTAACATCCGCATCCAATTCGACGCCGACTCGTTCTACAAGCATGCGCCCTCGGCGCTCGTGGCCGATCCGGAACTTCTGCTCCAATCACTCGGCAACCTGGTGGATAACGCCGTGAAGTACTCCTACCCGAATACTGTCATTCGGGTGTTCGCTTCCACACTGAGACGAGGAGGCTTTTTCATCGCGGTCACGAATAAAGGAATTCCCATCAAACCTGAAGAAATCCACCTCGTGCGGCAGCGCAACTGGCGTGGGGAGGCGGCAAGGGCCAGTTCCGGAGAGGGCAACGGGCTGGGCCTGTGGATTGTGGACCACATCATGAGGGCCCACACTGGAGAGCTTCAGGTGTTGCCAACCCGGCCCATGGATGGTATAACAGAAGTGCGCCTAGCGTTCCCTCAGCCAAACGAAGGAGGGCGAGCATGAATCATTTAATCTTTCTCGTTGAAGACGACCCGCAGCAGGCTTGGAGCATCGCGAAGGCCATCCGGCAACACGATCATGCCGCAGACATCGAGGTTATCGAAACTGAGAGCGAATTCTACGAACGGCTCAATCGGATTCCGCTCGCGGGGCCACGGCCGGACATTGTAATCTGTGATGTTATGTTACCCTGGACCTTTCCGTCCCCCGATGCGTCAAAGCCACCGCCCGAGGTAAAGGCCGGAACTTTCCGAAAGGCCGGCTTACGGTGCTGGGCGCGGTTCCGTACGCGCCCCGACTTGCGAACAGTGCCGTGGGTCTACTTCACCGTGCTGGATGCCAACACTATCGAGTTGCCCGCGCATTCCGACGAGCAAACCAGCCACGTCCAGAAGTTCGGACCCTTGGAGCCGCTCATTGACGAGATGCGAAAGCTATTGGGGAGCGCCTCGCGGAACACCCCGAGCGAATGATGTCATCCCCCCCCAAAAGCATCGAGCGTACGGAAAGCAGAACGTCCCTGGCCGAGCCGCAGCTACGCCCTATGCTCTCTCATGAACCCGAGCACACCGGTTTCGACCAGAACTTCCTGTAGCTCAGCGAAACATTGCTCGACCGACCGGGGCGGCGGAGATTTCCTGAGGCTCCGATCCCTCTCTATCCAGAACGCCTTGCGAGCCACCTCAACAGACTGCCCAGCGGTCGCGTTGGACAGCAGATTGTGTTTGAAGTGAACCTGGAACTCGCCAAGGAAGGCCGCCTCCAATCCTGCACAATAGACCTCCGTTTCGCTCCCTTTGCAACTGAATAAGGCACTGCCCAAGATTGGCTTGAGGTACCTAACGACCTTTGTGGGCAGAATAAACGGCCTCCGTGGACTTAGCCCTAACCGGAGGCAGATCTCTTCGATGTCCGCGAAACGAAGGGTCTCCCAAGCATTCGCCGGGAGACTTTCCAGAAAGGCCTGGCAAAGCAGCGTGAACGACTCAGGCGTGTGGCCTGCAGATTCCGCGGCCCTGCGCAAATACGCGGCACGGCTCTCCTCCCCTTTGAGCGCATGGCAGGCCGCGAGCAAGGCGCGGGGTTCGACGGCGCGGCCGTTTGCGGCCAGGGCGATGCCCGCTCGGCGCTCGGCTTCGTCAATCTTGCCTTCCTTGAGCGCGGTGGCCGCGGCGTCGAAGTGCCGCCTGTAGATCTGGTTCAACTCCAGCCTCACGTTGGCGGTCAATTCGTAGCGGATATTGCCACCTTCATCCACCCAGAGCTGATACTCAGGCCGGGCGGGGTGCCTGAACTCCCTTGGCAGGGTCACGCGCCCCTCTCGATTCGAGCTCCTGGATTTCCGCCAACGAAACGCACTTGGGCTCGATGAGCCAGCTCCCCGTGATGCGGAAGGGCGGGACGTAGCACGTCTCGGGGGCGGTCCGGTGCCCGAAAAACCGGCGGCACCACCGCCGGCCCCTTTCCCTCGGGCAAAACGTTGGCGTAACCGATGATCTCCAGTTCCTCCAAAGATATGGGTCGTTCTGTCATGCAACACCTCGAGAGACAATACGCCGTGCCACCAGAAGATCAAGGCAGCGCCGTTGAAGGGTGGCAAAATCCCCCTCATCCTCCGGTTGGAACTCCTCCAGGTGAACCGCCCCATTCTGGGCCGACAGAAAGGCTCGAACCGCGCGATGACCGGCAAGTCGCGCCGCATAAAAAACGGCCATTAAATGGGGCCCGGTCAGATCAACCTTGTCCCGCATCCGGATCTCGAAGGTCCAAAGCCGCGGATCGGTGCTGGTCGCCGGCGGCGTCGGCTGCAGGCCGATCGGGTCGGGCCGAATTGGCGCCCCGTTTGGAGCCACATAGTCCCCAGGGCGGGCGAACAGAAGGCGCAAGCGCCAGGAGAGATATCCCCTATATTCAGGGACAGGCAGCGAGTGACGGGCCAGGAAAGCCCGGGCTGGTTCGGCGGCGTCCGGCCTGGCAACCTTCCTGTGCAGTGCGCCGCTGTCGAAAGGAGACGCCTCGACCGTAGTGCGGTGCGCCGCTTCTATGCCAGTTTGGAACAGAAACGCCACGTTCGTCTCTGGGTAGCGAACCTGTCCGCAATGGAGGAACACGAAGTCTTGGGTGCCCAACGCTACTTCTGCCGACTCGGAGCGCAGCGTTTTGATGCCATGGTGGGCCAATTGCGCTGGCGATAGGAGCTTCCAGCCCAGCCCCCGGCTGTCGGTGGTGACCTCGACGAAAGCTGCCGAGGGGAGGGCGTGGGCGAGTGGAAGAGCGCGCGCCATTCCCTGACAAGAGCCTGGGAGCGGGCCGGCCAGCCCAACGGCGTCCAGATCCTGACGGATCCGCGCCAAAAGCTGGTTCAGATTCTCAGCCAAACTCAGGCTTGCCACGTGCCGATACTGTGCAAACCCCATGGAAAGAGCAAGAGGAAGGTTCTGGCGCTGGAGACGCCGCCACGACAAAACGGAAGGCCCCGTGCCCAAGGAGGCTTTTGAAGAATTGACGAGGATATACGACCCCGAGAAAGTTCATGGACTGCCAGTTCGGCCACCGCAAGTGCCGCCCGCCTGGGCCAGCCTTGACATGATCCGCCGCGTTCTGAAAGACCTGCGCGGCGCCAAAGTCGAGTGCCTTGGCCGTGGCCAGAACGCCCAATGGCGCAGACTCGGCAATTACGTAATGACCGAATCAATTAGGTAGTGAATTGGGTAATAACCCTCCAGACGCCAAATCCAGTTTCCACCCCCGCTACCGCCCAATCCCTCGGTCTTCACTCGGCGCCATACAGGGAAACGTATTCCAGGCCGTCATGTCCGGGACGCTATCAATGCCGCGCGCCGACGGTAATGACCCGGACCTCATTCCTTGCCCCTGCTCTTTTCCACGGCCTCGGCGCGGTTCTCATAATAGGCGGAACGCAGCGCCACATAGGGATCCAGGGCGGCCTTCTTGAAAGACTCGTAATCGCCGAGTTGAAGCGAAGCGCCGTTGAGATAGTTGAACGCCGGGACGCCAAGCGCCACGCCGAGGCCATCGATATAACTCCAGGGAGACAACGCGCCGTCGGCCACCAGGCCAGCGGTGCCCGCGGGCGCTGGCCGGACCGAGCAGCGGCCAATCGAAGTAGATCCCCGGCGAGACGCCGTAGAAGCCGAGCGTTTGATCGAAATCCGCCGGGTGCGCATCGAGCCTCCAGTCCGCGGCCGGATCGAAAAGCCCGGCAATCCCAACCGTCGTATTGACTAAAAAGCGGGCGGTTTCAAACCCGGCGCCCTCGAACTTGCCCTGGAGCAGGTTGTTGACCAGGCGGATTGGGTACCTGACGTTGGCAAAAAAGCGGCCCACGGAGATGCGGGCAGGCTGCGGCAGCACCCTGCTGTATCCCTTGGCCGCCGGTTTCAAGACCCAGAAATAGAATTTGTCATTGAACCGAAAAAAAGCGCGGTTCATCGCCTGCAGCGGGTCGGAGATTTTCGGTTTGGCTTGGGCCGGCGCGTTCTCGGAGGCGAACGGATCGCGGAAGGGCTTCTCTTCCTGGTCCCCAGGCGGGGAAGCCGGCGGCGAGGCGCCCGCCGCCGGGCCTTGGGCGCCCGAGGCGGGACAAGCGAGAAGGACCAAACACACAGCCAGAGAAAGCAATTTCATAGCGTCTATGGGTGGAAAGCATTGCCGGTTCTGTCCAAGGCGCGACCGGGACGGCGGCACGCCGGCCTATGGTGACCCTCCCGGCGTCTTGGCCCGGAGATCAGCCACCAGTTTCTCGTAAGAGGATTTTGCGAGGATCTCATCAATTTGGTCCCGATAATTCTTGACCAGGCTCACGCCTTCGATCAACACGTCATAGATGCGCCAACCGTTGCCTGACTTCTGCAGCCGGTACTCGACCGGGTGGGCAACCTGGTTCTTCGTCGTGATCTGGACTTTGACCGATGCGTAGTCGTCGATGACCTTCTCCCCGAGGTAATCGATCCTGTCCAAGTCGCCGTAATAAGTCTCGAACTTGTTGATATAGGTGTCTTCGAGAAAACGGCTGAAGAGCCCGGCAAACTCCGTTTGTTCGGCGCGCGTCCGTTTGGCCCAATGGCGCCCCAGGCTGCTCCGGGCGATCGTTCACCAATCGAACCGCTGGTCGAGTTCCTTCCGAATCGACTGGCGGCGCTCGGCCTTTCGGGCGTCTCCCTTCAAATCGGCCGCGTTGAGCAGAGCGAGGATCTTGTCGGTGGCAGCGCGGATCTGGGCCGTCGGTTGATCGGCGCGGGCGCAGAGGCTCCCGCCCACTACCGCCAGCGTTAGGAGAATGCATTGGAGCGTTTTCATCGCTTCTGGGGTGCTAGCTTACTGCCGGTTCCGCCGGGCGCTAGCGTTTTTCGTCCGGCTTGGCGAGGGTGCCCTGGATGTACTTCGAAATCAACCCTTCCAGGTCCATCGCCGGCTGCGTGTTGCGGATGACACCGCCCGGTCTGATGGTCGTATCCGAGGCCCCGGGCGTGATCTCGATGTACTTTTCGCCAATCAGCCCCTTGGTTTTGATCGAGGCGATGACGTCCTTCTGCAGCACCACCCCTCGCTCAATGACCATGCGGACCTTGGCTTCGTAATCCTCGAGTCCGATGCTCTTGACCCGGCCGATTTCGACGCCGGCAATGACGATGGGCGTGCCGCTGTGCAAGCCGCTGCCGTCGCTGAACGCGGCCTGGACCTCATAGCCACCCACCGCGAAGAACTCCTTCCGCGCGACCTTGATGCTCAGCCAGGCCAGGCAACAGATGCCGATGGCCAAAAACAGGCCCACCACAAACTCCAAGTATGCTCTTCTCATGTTAAACTAACCCGCCCCTTCAGGTTACAATAGGTCCCTCCGTTTTTCCATTCACGAATTGCTCGACCACGGGATCGGTCGAGGCGCGAAGCCGCTCGGGTGGTTCGACGGCGATGATGCGGCCTTCGTGAAGCATCGCCACCTTTTGCACGATCTCGAAGATCCGGGGAATTTCATGCGAAACCAAAATCCCGGTCAGCTTGAGCCGCCGGTGGACCGAGCCAAACAAATCGAGGATGGCGCTGGAGACCACTGGGTCCAGGCCCGTCGTCGGCTCGTCGAAAAGCACTATCTCCGGGTCGCGCACCAGGGTCCGGGCCAGGGCGACGCGCTTGATCATGCCGCCGCTGAGCTGGGCGGGAAACTTGTGTTCGGCATCGCGCAAACCCACCATCTCGAGTTGGCCCATGACCTTCTTGCGGATGTCCGCCTCGCGGAGGCGGCTCTTCTCGCGCAGGGGAAACGCCACGTTGTCATAGACGGTCATGGAATCGAACAGCGCCCCGCTCTGGAACACAAAGCCGACGCGGCTCCTCAGGGACTCGCAGTGCTCCCGCCGTCAGCGCCGCCACGTCCTGGCCGGCGACCCAAATCCGCCCGCGATCCGGTTTGATCAACCGGACCAGGTGTTTCAAGAGCAGGCTCTTGCCGCAACCGCTCATCCCGATCAGCGCCATGAACTCCCCCGGCTGGACCTCAAGCGACACACCCCGGAGCACCTCCTGGCGCCCGAACGACTTCCACAAATCTTCGACTCGGATCATGGCCCCTTCCTAAAAGACCAGCGAACTCACGAAATAGTCCCAAACCAGGATGAGCACCGAGGCGTTGACCACCGCCTGGGTCGTGGCGGCGCTGACCCCTTCGGCCCCGAACCGGCTGTAATACCCCTTGTAACAGCACACCCACGCGATGAGCACCCCGAAGCTGAGGGCCTTATAGACTCCCCCCAGAACGTCCTTCATCTCGACATAGTTGCCCATCTCCCCGAAATACGTGCCGCCGTTCAACCCCAGCAGCCGGACGCCGACCAGGTAACCCCCGAAAATCCCGATCACGTCAAACACGACCGTGAGCACGGGCAGGGCGATGAGCGCGGCCAGCAGGTTCGGTGCCACCAGGTAACGCAAAGGGTTGAGGCCCATCAATTCGAGGGCGTTGATCTGATCGGTGGTGCGCATGATGCCGATCTCCGCGGCAATCGATGAACCGGCCCGCCCCGTGACCATCAGCGCCGTCAGCACCGGCCCCAGTTCGCGAATCAGGGACAGCGCCACCAGCGGTCCCAGAAAGGCCTCGGAGCCGACTCGCCGCAACGTCGGAAAGCCCTGCAAGCCCAGCACCATGCCCGTGAAGGTCCCCGTCAGCACAATCACCAGCATCGATTTCCACCCCATGAACCAGATCTGCCTCAGAACACGCTCGGCTTTGATCGGCGGCGTCAGGCAACAAAAGAGCGTGTGGCCGAAAAACACCCCGGTTCTTCCCAACCGGCCAACTCGCGCCATAAAACCGGCGCCCAATGCTGTAATCCACCGCACCATACTGCCCCCTCCCGTCTCACGGTCCCTCAGCGGGCCCTCCCCTTGGCACGGGGGTGGCTCGATAGATTCGTCATGAATTCGAAGCGCCATCCGGCGGATAATGCGCCATTTGGACATTGACGACAACTCCATACGGTCTTTCCACTGGATGGCCTTCATGGTGGTTCTCGAGGATGAGACACAATCTGGCTACGCCGCTAAATTAGCCGAGAGGATTGACGACCTGTCCCCGGATCACTGGCGGACCGCCGAACAGTGCGAGCGCGAACTCGGGCTTTCAGATGAGGCCGGATGAGCGACTTCCGGTTGCTAGTCGCGATCGAAGTTCTGGGACGATTTCGCTGATCGGCACGCGAAGATCCTGGACCTGCACTCTGCCGATCGCTCTCGCTAGAGTTACTTCCCTTTCGAAATACAGGCTAAATGAGTCAAGTTTTTCAGGCGGCGATTTTGGCTTGGGCAACGGCTTGGTCGATGGCGTCCGCCAGTGCGTCGAACTTGCGACGCAGCGGCGGCGACTCGCAGGCCGGATCCGCCAACTGGGCCAGACCGGGGCGCAACAAACGGTTGTAAGTTCGCGTCCAAAAGGCCGCGATTTGGATGCCCCGTTGGGTGAGCCGATAGCGGTGGGTGCCCGCCATGCGCTCAATGAGCCCGTGCAGGCGCAGCCGCCGCAGGTCGTAGGTGACCCGGCCGGCGCTCAGTTGGTCCGGCTTGAGCCCCAACAGGGCGGCCAGCCTTGGCCGCAGTTCTTTGGCGCTGAAGCCGTTGGCGACGAAGACAAACAGCAGCACCGCACTCAAGAGCGCCTGCACCCGCCCGTCCCCAAACCGCAGCCCCGAGACCCGCCGCTCCTCGACCTGGAGCGGCTGGTTGACCTTTTCAAAGGCCGCCTCCCCCAGGGCGCAATCCTGACTGATCTTTTGGACGTTCAACAAACGTCGGTTGGCTTGAAAGCCGAGCTGCCGCCACTGCGGCAGGCTCTGCAGTCCTTTGCGCAGCCCGAAGGCCTTCGGGTGATTGATCGTCGTCTCGGTCCTTCCCGCACGACCCTCCTTGAAATACTGTTTGATCCGGTCGGCCCAGGTCCAGGTTCTCCCGGATGACCTCCTCGAAAAAGACCCGCCCGCTCAAGGGCCGGTCCAGCACCTGGGTCAGCGAAAACTCGCCTTGCCCAGAAACATCACTCCTTCCTTGGCCCCTTGCCGGGCGATGAATTCCTGGGCAATGTCGTCCTTCTTGCGACCCTTGTAGGGTGCCTGGTCGAAGGGCACCACCGCAACCCGGTGTTGCCGGGCATACTGCTCCATCCGCGCCACGAAATCCTTACTCATCGGTTCCATCAGTGCCGAGGAGGCAAACCGATGGCCCCGGTGGAAGCGCCAGAAGGCGGCCACTTCCTGCTCCCGTTGCAGGCGGGGAACCATCACGTTGAGATACATCCGGTGTTGGTCACTTGGCCTCGACGAGGCCGCATGACCGGTTAGCGGTCTTAATACGGTCGGATTATTATCCAATCTCTTTGGCACTGGCAAACGGAGTCCGATTCTATGCCGGTGGATGGGGGCGGCCCTGTGGCCGGTTGGCCACCAAAGCAAGGAACCGCAAAGCCCCCGCGCCGGGGCGTCGGTCGGGCACCAAGGCTGGGCGCGGCGTCAATGGCGTCACCCCCTGCTAAAATCCGTGCCATCCGTGAAATCCGTGGTAAAAACCGGGGCATGAAACACGAAAAGCTCACCGGCGAAATCCTGGGAGCGGCCATGGCCGTGCTCAACGAACTGAAGCCGGGCCTGGACGAAAGACTCTACGAAAACGCCCTGGTGATCGAACCTGAACATCACGGGGCTGGAAGTGGCCTTACTGCTCAACTTCAAGGAGGCCAAGCTGGCGTGGAAACGGGTGGTGCGGGGGCCCGCCGAAGCCGAAACTGGAAGCTGACCACGGATGACACGGATTTCACGGATAGAGCGGGACGTTCTGGTGCCCGGGAGGCAGATCCCGGGTTGGCGGCCCATCATCAACCCACGCTCTGGGCACGGAGGAATTGCTGAGCCCATCACCCCTGCGCCGCCGAGAAGGACACCCACGCCAGAACGGTTCATGCCTCGTCGGTCTGAGGCGGAGCCTCGCTAATTTTAAAACAGGCTCTTAGCGCTCTTGGCTCCTCGGGATACCTGATGAGGAGGTCCTCGCCCTGGATGTCGAAGAGGACAGGCATTGGCAGGAAGGCGAACAGCGGCGCGATGCACATGGCCAAATCAACGGGGTTGTACTCCTTTGGCAGTGGGCTACCTTGCAGGTCCAGCAGGCTGCGCAGTGGGCGTTTGATCGTGCAGAAGGTGACCTGCATCGTGGCTTCTTTGTCTCTGTCTTTCATGAGTTGATGTGGTTCGGTTAATGCGATCCTGACCTGTTTTTTGGTTTCGCAATTTTCTATTGCCGCGGCCTTCTTCTGCGCGGAGCGCCGTTTTCCTGGCGGCGACTCCCCCGGGTACGGCGCCTATGCTCGCGCTCTGCGGCAAAGAATGGGCGTGGCGAGCTAGCGGGAAAGCATGCGGCCTGGGCCATCCAAGTCAGGGCGGTCCGAGCACTGGATTATCAGGTTCGGGCATTGGCTCCTGCGTCGGCAGGACGGCCGCGCACACCTCGGCCGGGGCGGCCGGAGCCAGTCCCCTGGGGAAATAGCGCCATCCGCACAGCCCCTCCATGCCTAGCCGCTCTGCAAATTCATCCACCAACTCGAAGTGGCCTCCAGGACCCAGGTCGGGAAACCGCGCCTGGCAGTGCCTGAAGAGTTCCTGCATCAGCCCGAACGCCGGCCTGGTCTTGTAGCGCGCTGCAAAGTCCGTGACCCCGCCGTGGCGGTGATCGGCCAACAGGTAAAAGGCGCCGATCAGCGCCTCCACCCCCTGTAGTAACGCGCGCGGCAATAGGCGGCGGAGCATAGGGTTGAGGTCCAGCGGATCGGGCCTTGGCAGGAAGTGCTGGTCAGAAAGGAATTGCGCGGGCGCCAGGATGGGCAGTTCCGCACGCAACCTGGCCTCGACCACCATGTCCAGTGGGCGTCCGTGGATTTCGTCCTGGCAGAAAGCCAGCGCCTCATTGATGGCTCGCTCGATCATCTCTGGGTCCAACCCACGGCCGCGCAAGTCGTGCGCCGCCCCGGCGCAGAGGCCCCGAAACTCTGACAGGCTGCCGGCTGGCCCGGGGGCGCGAAGCCGGCCGACGCGGTGGGCCTCCAAATCGGTTTGCAGGCGCAGGAGTTCGTGCGCCGTGAGGTGGAGCCGGAGAGGTTCGGGAAGGCAGGACTGGCAAGAAACCACGTGGTAGTCACGGTCGTTGGCCCAGGCGACCTGGACCGATGCCCAAACGCCCTCGGCCTCGCAGAACCGGATGGGAACACCCCCTTGTTCCCCCAGGCGCCGGCCGAAGTCTCGAACCGCCTCGCGCATCTGGTTGAGGTCACGCCGCACGAGGACTTCCTGGGCCTCAGCGTAGAGGCTCCTGGCTTCGGTGATTGCCGGAGTAGGGCGCTTGGCTGCTCCCTCTTCGGCGAACATCTCTTGGAGGAGCGCGAGCGATTCCTCGGGCTTGTTTTGCCTGAGCAGGGCCCGTGCGGATCCAAGCCGAGCCGCGGTCAATTGCGGCTTGAGCGATAGCGCCTGTCTGAACGCGCCGAGGGCCTCCCGCTCATGCCCGGCGCGGAGCTGCGCCTGCCCCAGACCTTCGATCGCCTCGGCATTGGCTGGCTCGAGCTCCAGCGCCATGCGGGCCAGGCGCTCGGCTTTGTCCATCGCGCCGCCCTCGACCAGCAGGCCGACCAGGGTTACGAGGGACCATGCATCGCTCGGGTTGAGCCAGAGGGCCTGCCAGAGCGCGGCTTGGGCATTGGCCCGGACGTCCGTTTCAAGATAAGCACGGACCAACTCGCGCCGGGCTTCGTGTAGCGCGGGCCACAGACTTAATGCCCGCCGACAGAGAGCGGCCACCCGCTCATAGTCACCCTCGCGTGCGCGCCGCCCGGCACGCTCAAAGAGCCTGGCGGCCTCCGCCTGGTCCTCCTCCGATTCGTCGGCCCACTGGATGCTGACCATCGAATCCTGCAGGCGGACATCGACCGGCTGCTGCAGGAAGTCAAAGCGCGAGCTGAGTTCGGAGCACAGCATTTCCGGGCTCACGTCGCGGGCCAGCGGGCTGCTTTGTAGCGCGGCAAGTGTGGCGAGGGTTTCCAAGGGGATGGTGATTTCGTTCATAGGTGGGGCGGGGCTTGGCATCTGCCAGTTGGATTTGGTTGTGTCAAAACTCGTGTTTAGCGCGGATTTGTGTGGCCCGGCTAATCCGGCTTCGCTCGTATGCGGACCCGAGAGGACTTGACGGGCAGGCCGTCAGGCAGTTCGACGCTCCAGACGCACCCCACCCCATCCACCTCCAGCAGTAGCCTTCCCTGGATGGGCTTCTTCCCGACCGGCTCTTCAAGCAGAAGGAGGTCGGGTCCGAGTTGAGCGGCCGGGAGCTCCCAATCATCCAGAATCAAGCTGATCTTCAGGCGCGCGGAATGTCCGGTGACAATGCTCATGATTTCTTTGTTTGGCAGGAATTCAGGGATGCGCGTTGGCGGCTCATCTGGGCCCATTCTGGCGGGCGGCTAGAAGAGCGGATCCTCCGTCCATTGCTCCTTTGGTAACGGTGCCGGTCCTCGGCCGGTCTTGCTCCCACGGTCAACGGGTGGCGGTTCAGGATTTTCAGGGCCGGAATGAATTGCGGCACCACCTCAGGGCTCCGGCAAAACGTGGGAGCGGATGGCCGCCCTGAATTGATCCAGGCCAAAGGGCTTGGCGATGAAGCCGACTGCTCCTGCCTCGAGTGCCTGCCGCTCCAGGTCCGGCCCCAACCTCCCGGAGCAGAGAATGACCTTGGTGGCCTGCAATGCCGCTTGGCTGCGGGTCCAGCGGCAGAGTTCCAGGCCGTTGCCGTCGGGCAGGTCAATGTCCGATAGGAGCAGGTCGACCGGCCCAGAAAGCAGAAGCCGCTTTGCCGTTGAGATGTCGGTGGCGGCGAGGACTTCGTAGCCCTCGTGTTCCAGGATGCGCCGCATCAGCCTCAGGACTTGGGGTTCGTCCTCCGCAATCAAGATCTTCTTCATGGGGTTCACTTGCCTGCGCGTTTGCGATTTGTTCGTTTGGCGCAGATCGCTGCTGGGCACTCCGGGGAGCCGGCCATCGATGAGATCTCCCTGCGGCTGGCCTCCAACTCCTTGGCCTGGATGTATCCTTCCCGGTGGGCGAGGCGCACTATGGCCAGGAGATACTCCGACGGGCTGACCTCCCCATCGATCAGGGCCACGCCCAGGCCGACCCGCCAATCCGAACCGGGCTTGGCGGCCGAGAACACCGAGATGTCCTGTTCGCGTCCGTCCAGCGGCAGGCGCAGGTATGTGATGTGAACGGGGATGGATTGGAGGAGCCGGCGACCGATTCTGAGGAGCGGGGCTCCCTGGTGGGCCCAGCGGAGAATCACCCAGTCTGCCTCGTGCGAGATTCTGACCACGAACGCTGGTTTGGCGTTAATTGCGCAGGAGCCGCTGACGCAAAAGCGCCAGCCCCAGGAACCGCACCAAGCCGCTCAAGCGGAGCGTCTCACTGGCCGTGAGCGTCGTGATGGCCGGGAGCCACGCGACGGCCAGCCAGGGCAGTCGCGGCATTGCGGAGGCCCAGGGGGCTTTGCCTTTGAGCTTTACCAGCCGGCGCCAAGGACGGACCGTCCTGCACAGGGACCTCCAGAGGCCGGTGGCATGCTGCGGTCGCCAGGCCAGCCCAAACTCAACAACAGGCATCGCGGGCCAGCCCAGTTCACCCACCACGGCATCTCCCCGGCAGTGCAGGGCGAGGACCAGGCCCGGGAGCCCTGGGGTTGGGCCGCTGCCCTGCTGGAGCAGGGGCAGAAGGCGGACATAGACATCGGGAGGCAAGTCGGCCTCAGGATGTTCGGTGACATCACCGGTATTGAGGTTGACGTGCGTCAGCGCTTCGCCGCCGAGAAGCCGACCTTGAGGCTGAAACGCAGGAACTGGAACCGAATGTGATCTCATGTTTTTCGCTTTTGGCGTTTTTTGTGGCCGGAGGCGTCTTCTTTATGGCGCACCTCAGGGGAAGGAACTCGAGGTGAGGTGCATGTTTGGCGCCCGGCTGCCGCCCTGAACAAGGAGGGCAATGCCTCCGAGGTCGAAGAAAAATGACGCCGGCGCCATTTTCCATGGGAGAATTTGCCTCCTGCGGGGCAGTGCTAAGTGGAGAGAAAAATCTCTGGAAGCTACAAACTATGAAACCTGAAAAACAAAATACTGATCTGTACTCGAGGGCGCGGGAGATCCTGCGCGCGGAGCCGACGATGGGCAAGGGCCGGCTCGCCAAGAGGCTCGGCGTGAAGACCCCGTGTTCGCGCCGGCTCATCCACCGGTTCCGGGGGGAGACGCAGGGCCACAGCGACGACCCGGTCTACGCGCAGGTGCGCCAGCTCAAGGAGGCCAACCCGGAGTGGGGCGCCGGCCGCATCGCCCAGGAACTGCACATCACCGTGGACCACGCCCTGCTGCACTTGGCCCGATGGACTGGGGCCCAGAGCTTCGGCTCGGCCTCCGGCTCCGTTGCGGCTGCGCCGGGCGCCCAGCCGCCGCCGGTCGGGCAAAGCGGCCAGGGCGCCACGCTCCACGATGTGACCAACCGCGACACCCGCGACCTCTCCTACATGGGGGAGCGCATCCGGACGCTGGAGGACCTGCTCATCTACGCCGAAGTCAATACGGCGTTCTGGGAGGTCGAGCGCTGGGTCTGCAACAAGTGGGAGGTCGGGGCGCGCAACCCCGCCACCGGCGAGATTCTCACGGCGCCCTTGTTCCAGATCAAGGCCTGGCTGAGGCGCAAGGTGGTGGAGGCCTCGCTCCGAGACTTTATGAAGAACCCCCTGGAGGAGTTCAAGAAGGAGGCCCCGAGCTTCCCGGCGATTCTGAAGCCCTGCCGGTGCGAGGGGATGCTGGAGGTTGCCCTGATGGATGTGCATTACACCAAGTTCGCCTGGGGTGCGGAGTGCGGGCGCGACTACAACCCGCAGATTGCCGAGCGGATGTTCTGGGACGCCCTCGAGGATCTCCTGGCCAAGGCGGCCGGGTGCAGGATTAGCCGCATCCTCTTTCCGGTCGGCAACGACTTCCTCAACGCCGACATCCTGGGCAGGACCACCACGGCCGGCACCCCGGTGGACTCGGCCATCGGCTGGAAGCAGGCCTTTGTGCAAGGCTGGAAGCTCCTGGCCAAGGCCATCGAACGGCTGCGCAGAATAGCACCTGTGGACGTACCGATTGTCGACGGCAACCACGACGAAATGGCTACCATGCACATCGGCGAGGTGCTGGGGGCCTACTTCCATGGTGCCGAGGGGGTGCGGGTGGACAACGGTCCCATGCCCCGAAAATACGTGACCCACAGCAAGTGCCTCTTAGGCCTGACCCACGGACACGCAGAGAAAGTCGCCAGCCTCGCCCTGCTGCTTGCCACGGAACGGCCCCAGGACTGGGCCAACAGCACCCCGGCCACGAGGGAGTTCCACATCGGCCACCTCCACCATAAGAAGAGTCTCAAGCTGATGCCGGCCCTGGACGTGGGCGGGGTGCTGGTGCGCGTGGTGCCCAGCCTCTGCCCGCCCGACGCCTGGCACGCCTCCCATGGATACGGCGGCAAGCTGGCCGCCGAGGCCTACTACTGGGACCCCGAGCACGGGGTCACCGTCACCTTCACCCACAGCCCTGTATGACGCTGCCGCTGTCCATTGCCCCATCCTCTGAGCCGTTGGTCGTGTGGCCCTGGTACGAGCCAGTCTCCACCCCTGGCGGGATCGAGCGTGGGGTCGAGTTGAGCGAGGCCGACCTGCTCCAGCACGTGCTCCTGCTCGGGAGCACCGGGAGCGGCAAGACGACCCTGCAGAGGGGCGCGGTGCGCCAACTGATTCGCCAAGGCGTCTCCCTGCTTGTCCTGGACGCCAAGCAGGACGACACCGTCCCGTTCATCACGGAGGTGATGCGGCGGGCGGGACGGGCGGAGGACCTGGTGGTCCTGGGTCCGAATGGCACCCATGCGCTGCCGCTCTTCGGCCGGCAACTCCGCTCCCTGGAGGATGCGGAACCGTTGGCCGAGTTGCTGCTGCTGGCGACCGACCCGATAAATGACCCGAATAATTCCTACTGGCGGAACACCTCCGCCGGGATGGTCTCGGCGGCCCTCACGCTGCTGGCCGTCCAGGGCAAACCGGTCACCTTCGACGCGGCGCTCGAATTCATGCGCCGGTGGTTTGTCAACCCGGACCTGCCGGGGGCATTGCCAAAGGCGGTGACGGAGGTGCTGGAGGAGGCGCACCGGCAGGCTGCCAGGGCGGGGACGCCGCCCCAACTCCTGGGGGCGCTGGACCATGTCGAGGTGTGGCGCCGCCTGGACGTGCGGACCCGAAGCAACCTCCAGAGCTGCCTGCTCAACGTATTGCGCCCCTTGATGGCCGCCCCGGCCAGCCGCTGTTTTGGGGGCCAGGGCCGCCCCGCCTTCAGCCCCGCGCAGGTGGCGGGGGGAGGCAAGGTGTGCGTGGTCAGTGTCAATGCCCTGACCCACTCCGCCCTGGCGAAGTTCTTCCTGCGGCTGGCCCGGAAGCTGTACTTCGATTCGGTCCAGTCGCGTGGTCCCGGCGAGCGCGCTCTGACTGGCCTCATTGCCGACGAACTGCCCCTCATCGTGCAGCCTGAGGACGTCGACCAGTTGAGTACGCTGCGGAGCCAGCGGTGCTTTGTCCTGGCGGCAACCCAGGGATTGGCCGGCCTAGACCAGAAGATTGGCCCGGGCCTGCGGCGGGCTTTGCTGGTCAACTTCGGCACGGTGGTGTTCTTGCGGACGCGAGAGGTCGAGGCCGATCAGTTTGCCGGCCTCACCCTCGGTCCGCGCCCGAAGGCTCGTTCACGGTGGCGGGAGCGCGACTGGGGTGAAGGCATCGTGATCACAGCCTTCGGCCATCTCCGCGGGGGAGAGGATTGGACGCCCGTCTGTCCGCCCGGGGGACTGGGCCGACTGGAACCGCACCAAGGCGTTGTCGTAAAGAGCGACGGCACTTGCACGCCCGAGCGGGTCTGGTTTGTCCCGTGGTTCGAGATGCCGGACGAGGGCGTGGCCGCAGGCGCGCCTGCCGCCACGGTTCCGGTGGTGAAAGTCTCCTTCACCGTGCCCTACCTCCTGGCGCTCATGCGGCGGCAGAGGCTTGAGCCGAGGCTGTCCGCCGAGATGGTCGCCGCCGCCGCCAGGCTGGATGCCGCGCTGCACCAAGCCACGCTTGATCGTGCAGCCACTTTCTTCCGGGAGAGGATGGGCCAGGTGCCCGAGGGGCTGGACACTTTGCCGGCGGCGTGGCTGGCTGGGCTGCCGAGCATCTTGTGGTCGTTGCGGCGGCCACGCTGGACTCGCCTGCCTTACCGCGTCGAGAGCGTCGCCTGCAAGGAGGGCGTCCTCCTCCTGAGTTTTGCAGGGGAGCCGGAGCCCGACGAGATGCGATTCACCCTGTGGGAAGAGATTCGGGTTGTCGTCAACCGCGCCCTATATCCGAGCCGGTGGCGGCTTCTGCTGGCCCGGCACCGGCTGGGGCTAGTACATCGCGGCGCAAATTCGTGAGTATCAAAGTCGGTGAAGTAGCCAGTTGAGCGAAGTCCTCTCTTTCAGCCCGCTCCTGCATTTCGCTTGGTTTACTGCAGGGCACTGATTCCCCGACCACCTCTCGCCGATGGGAGGCAAGGAGTTTTTTTGTCGCTATAGGTAGATTATTTTGTTGACATATACTTACCTATACCACACATTGGGCCATATGACAAACTTTTTCCTCGCCCCATGAACCCACTCAATAAAGACGACCTCATCGAAGTCCTGGAAAACACGGCCCTGGCTCAACTCCGCGCCTTGCGCGCCCTCCGCCGCTCGGAGCACCGCAAAACCGCTCCGTCGGCGGAGCCGAAACGTAAGTCTAATATGGATGTAGTATATGACATACTGCTGACGGCCAAGGGGCCCCTCCATATCAACGACATCATCCAGCGCGCCAAAAAAGACTATCAGCGCCCACTCCACCGGGAATCCCTGGTCAGCGCCCTGACCAAAAAGGTCCTGGACCAAAATGCCTTCACCCGCACGGCCCCCAACACCTTCGACCTCTTGAAACGCCCCTCATGAAAACCAACCGGCTGCACCCCCTGCTCTGGCCTTGGGAGGCTGCCGTGCTGGCCGTAGCCGACCGCCGCCCGCCTCACAAACCGGTGCCACCACCGTGAGCGCCAGCCAACCCCATTTACGCGCGCCCTGTTGAACACAGCCTTGGCCCTCTCCTGCCAGGAGAAAGCCGAACTGGAAAGCTTAAGCCGGCGGCTGGCCGCTCCCCGACGTGCCGTCGAACGCGCCCGCATCATCCTTTTGGCCGCCCAAAACACCAGCATCCCCGCCATCGCCACCAGGCTCCAGGTGTGTGCCAACACCGTGCGTAAGTGGATCCGGCGATACACCCCCAAACCCTTGGAGAGCCCGGCCACCGAAAACTCCGGTGCGCAACCTCCGGCGGTTGAGCCCCCGCCCTCCAAGCTGCCCCTCCTGGCCGATGCCCCGCGCTCGGGCCGTCCCGACACCTTCACCGCCCAACAAACCTGTGCCCTCGTCGCCATCGCCTGCGAAAAACCCCAGGACCATGGACGACCGATCACTCACTGGACTGCCCGTGAGTTGAAGGACCAAGTGGTCCAGCAAGGAATCGTTTCCAGCATCTCCGAGCGGCAGGTCAACCGCATGCTCGCCGCCCTGGACTTGCAGCCTCACCGCAGCCGTTACTGGCTCAACGCCAAGCCCGATCCGCAAAAGGAGGAGAAAATCAGGGTCGTGTGCGCCCGCTATCAGCAAGCCCAGCAAGCCGCCGCACGGGGTGAATTGACCTTCTCGGTGGATGAGATGACCGGCATCCAGGCCCTGGCGCGCATCGCTCCGGACCAGCCCATGAAACCCGGTCAACCGGTGCGGCGCGAGTTTGAGTATGAACGCCATGGCACCCTCTCGCTGCTGGCGGGTTTGGATGTGGCTGGCGGCCAAGTGCAAGCCTACTGTCGGCCCACGCGCAACGAAGCCGACTTTCTGGACTTAATTGACGGCCTGGCGCAGGCCCATCCCCAAGCGGTTGGCTTTACCTTTGTCCTGGACAACCTGAACACCCACCAATCCGAAAGCCTGGCGCGGTATGTGGCGCGCGACGCGGCCATAGCCGAGAGCACCTTGGGCGTCAAGGGCGAGCAAGGGGTCCTTCAGAGTCAAGAAAGCCGCGCCGGCTTCCTGAGTGATCCCACCCATCGGATTCGGTTTTGTTACACCCCGAAACACGCCTCTTGGATGAACCAGATCGAAATCTGGTTTGGCATCCTGGTGCGCAAGGTGATTCGCCGCGGCAACTTCGCCTCCTTGGCCGATCTCCAACAAAAACTGGAGGCCTTTGTGGATTACTTCAACCGCACCATGGCCAAGCCCTTCAAATGGACCTATCAGGGCAAGCCTCTCCAGGGCATTGCCTCTGGCTGACAAAGCCGCCATCCCCACGCACCAGCGGCTCCAAAAACGGACTCGCGCCCAAGGTCCACCTTTGAGCGTGACGCTTTCCGGGGCCCTCAAGCCTTCCGGTGGGAATGACCTCTCCAAACGACCTCCATTGCCAGCCACGGCTCCCAATTCCTCGTCTTGACGCGCCGACCTCCTCACGAACTTACGCCGGGCTGTACTAGGGTTAATCGGCCCACATCTCGATCTTTCTCTAGCCTGGATTCCCACGCATGAAGCAGACCTAACTTCCCGCGGCTTCCCGGGGCCATTCCGCCTTGTTTTTCCGGCGGATTCTCGAAACGCGCGTTAATGATACTATAAACTTATACTCCAATTCCACTATGTCAGAACTGAGCTCGGTGCTGTTCTAGCCTCGCCTGGTTCCTCGATCCGTGCAAATTCGCCCTCTCTCGCAGCCAAAAATGCGCCTTTCCACCCCCACAGGTTGTATTTCCCCTTCACAACCCCACTATATGTGACATAGTGGATCTGTCTTTAATAATAAACACAAAAACTTAACAGACTTGGCCCAGGTGTTCCTCACCCCCGCCAACTCCACCCACCGCCAATACGAGGCCCTGCGTGCCTTCTTCGTTGACGGCCTCTCCTCCCAAGAGGCCGCCCGCCGCTTCGGCTATTCCCCGGGCAGTCTCCGCGTCCTGGCCTGCCAGTTCCGCAAAAACCCGCACCGCCCCTTCTTCCTGCCTCCGGCCAAAGGGCCTCAGCGCGCCCCCAAATCCGACCCCTGGCGCCCCCATCCCGAGACCGCCCCGGTTCTGCGGATGCGCGCCTGCTGGATTTGTCGGCCCGGCAGTTTCGCACCCAGTTCGGCGGCCTGTTCTTGTTCGTGCCCTACCTGAGCGCCGTGCCCTGGGAGCGTATCCTGGAGCAGAGCCAGTTCCCCGGCGCCCGGCAGATCCCCGCCGCCCATGCCATGCGCTCGCTCTTGGGGCTGAAATTGTACGGCTCGGCTCGTCACAGCCATGTGATGAGCGAGGTGTTCGACCCAGGCTTGGCCTTGTTCGCCGGCCTCAACTGCATCCCCAAGCGCTCGTTCCTCACCGAATACGGTTGTCGGATCGATCCCCCCTCTTACGCCAAGCTCATGCACCGCTGGTTTGATGGCGCCCGCCAGTTGGGCCTGCCTCGGGGCGAGTCCTTCGATCTGGACTTCCGCTGACGCTGAATTTGCTTTTTTCCTTGACGCGGAGCTATGCGGGGGTCTATAAGAGGGGCGTTTTTGGTGGGACTGGGTGGTTGTGCCACTCAGAGAATTTTCAACGAGAATGTTGACAACCTCCGCCACAGGCGATACGATTCGCTTTGAGACCATGCGAAGGGGCTGAAGTATTCAGATCCGATCGGGTTCACCCTGATCGAACTGCTTGTCGTCATTGCCATCATTGCGATCCTGGCGAGTATGTTGTTGCCGGCGCTGAGCACGAGCAAAGCAAAAGCCAAGCAGACTCAGTGCTCCAACAACCTCAAGCAGGTCGGGCTGGCGATTCTCATGTATGCCGGGGACCAACGGGAACACGTTCAGATTGCGTCGCCATTGGACACTAAGTTCTCCTGGGGCGCGCTCCTGTATTCCAACCAAAACGTCAGCGCCCCGTTGGTGTTCCGCTGCCCTGCCTACCCGCCGTACACCGTTTATACCAATTTCTACACCTATTGGTTCTGCACCTCCGGGATTTGGTCAGATCCACCGGATAGCGTCACTTCAGGCAACCTCAAGCAGGACATTGTCCTTTCCGCCATTCAACGTCCAGTTCACTATCTTCATCTGGCCGATACCACCAGCCGCGGCCGCCAAGGCTGGGGGGCCGTTCAATTCTACACCTTTCGCACCAACGCCCAAATGGAAGTGCACGCTCGCCATAGCGGCTCCGCAGAGGGGTGGTTCATTGACGGACATGTGGAGGGGGCGAAGCGTGCGCGCCTGGAACAGCTCGGCATCCAGGCCCTCTTCGGTCCGGATACTATCCCGGGCTACTATCCTCCTCCATGAGCGCAAAGAGGATCGTCATCCTCGCCTGCGGTCTGGCGGTCATGGTGACGGGGGCGATTGCGCTGCTGGCCCGGACTTCGGCCCGAAGAGTGCGGGTCTGGCCGAAAGAGAACACGCCATGGAGGCGCTAGGGGCTTGCATTGCCAGGCTCAGGCCGCATTGCCAGGTGCTGGTACTCTGCAATCCGTTTGCCAAGACCGCCGGGTATCTCGATGCGAAGACCCAGTTTGAGCGGGCGGCCCTTGCCGGCTTGCGCAAGGGCCTGGGCGGCGCGTCCCCGTTACGGCGGTCTTCCCGGAGATCCGGGCCGAGTATTACACCGATCGCCAGTCCCTCTTCCTCCCGCCCGAGTGCCGCACACCGCTCAGTTTTGCGATCCGGCCCGCATCGGTGAACCAACTCGCGGAAGCGCATCCCCAGTGTCAGGTCATTGTGAGTCTGATTGGCTTGCCGTCCGGAGTGGAGCAACTGGACGTCTGGAGCGACAAGGACCCGCGGTGCTTCGCGCTGCTCCTGCCCGACTTGCGCGTGCTGGGCCCCCCGAAGAAGGCCGTGGGAGCCTTTCAGGCTGGCAAGCTCCTGGCGGCGGTGGACCGCGACGCCGCATCCGGCGATCCGCTGATCGTCACTCGCGACAACGTCGAAGCCGTTCTCCAACGCCAACCGCAAGCCTTGGGTTACTGATTCAACACTTTATGCGTCGCCCCATGCGTTCATTATCAATGTCGTTCCTTATCTGCGCCGCGCTGCCTTCGAGTGCCGCCTTTGGTCAATCGCTTTCCATCATCAAAAGCGGCGAAAGCAACTATTGGATCGAGGCCAGCGCGCCCGCGAACAATCCCCAAACCCTCCAAGCCAGTGCGAATCTGCATCTCTGGGCGGACATCCATGACCCGGTGCAGGGGCAGTACTCAAGCCCACTGGGCGGGATGACGGTCGCGCAGCGTTATTTTCGGCTGGTGCCTTCGGCGCCGCCGGCGCCGCCCATAGTGGCCATGCTGCTCGGGGATTCGACGGCCTCCGACGATGCCGGTTGGGGAGGAGGCATGTATGGTTACTTCAAGCCGAACGCGACCGTTGTGAACTACACCCAGCCCGACGACAGCACCAAGGAGTTCCTGCAGTCAGACGAGCTGGCCAAGATGCTGTTGGTGCAGCCCAATTACGTTTTCATCGCGTTCGGCTGGATAGATGCCGTTGGGGATCCCGATCGATACACCACCCCGGACGAATTCCGGACTAATTTGGTGACCATTTGCCAGATAGTGCGGGGCTTCGAGGGAGTCCCCATCCTGGTCACACTGCTTGCCAGAAGGGATTTTGATGACACCGGTATGGTGATTCCTCCAGCCCGGCTTGGAATGACGCTATGAAGGAGGTGGCTGCCGAGCTCCAGACGCCCCTGATCGATCTGACCCAACTCACTGTGGACCTGTGCAACCAACTCGGCCCGAGTGGTACGGAGTTTATGAATGGTTCGCCTACCGATGTGCTGCACTTGTCGCCGGCGGGCGCGGTGGTCATTGCCCGGCTGGTCGTCAACGCTGTTCCGGACGCTCTCGGTCCTTACCTGACCGGAATCTTCGATCCCCCACCCGTACCGTAGGCGCAGAATGTGGAGGTATCCAGTGGAATAAAGCAGCAATTCTCATTATGCCAACCACTGTGAGCCTTTGTGGTAAACTTTGTCGCGAACTTTGCATGACATATCGGAGTTCCAAGCACGCTGGGCGTTCCCCTCTCCTCCTCGGGAGGAGAGGGGGACCGATTCGGCACGCTTGGCGTACCACAGCGTCATCCAAAGTTGGGTGCAGTGGGGCCGTGCTGGCGTCTGCGCTGTGGCTCGCGCTGCTCTCACCGGTCCTGGCCGCTGGGGCTGGCGGCGACGGCGTCTGGCTCGAGGGAGAGACGATGTCCGCCAATACGTTCCAATTCTCCTTTGCAGCCAGCGCCGGCCAAACCTATCCCATCGCGGTTTCGGTTGACCTGGTTCATTGGAGTTTGCTTACGAATGTAGTTGGGCAGGGAGGCCCGCTCTGGTTCGCCGACCAGGAAGCCCCGAGCGTTCCGCAGCGCTTTTACGAGATTACCGTTCCGATAACGCCGGTGACGAACGTGGTTTACATTCAACCAGGCACTTTCACGATGGGCAGCCCTGAGTCCGAAGCGAGCCGCTCCACAAACGAAGGACCGCAGACGGAGGTGACAATTTCGCGGGGGTTCTGGATCGGCAAGTATGAGGTGACCCAAGAGGAGTGCGTGGCGGTGCTCGGAACGAACTTCTCGTTTTTTGAGTGGTCTCCGCGGCTGCCGTGCGAGTGGATGAGCGGGACATGGCGACTAATTACTGCTATAAGCTGACTGAACGGGAACGTGCTGGCGGACGCTTGCCGGTCGGTTACGCTTACCGCTTGCCAACTGAAGCGGAGTGGGAGTATGCGTGCCTAGTGGATAGGCTACCCCTTTCGGCATTGGTGATGGCACGAGCCTGAGTTCTTACCAAGCCAATTTCGACGGGACCTTTCCCTACGGCGGAGCGCCCCGAGGCCCCTATTTCGACGGGAGACCATTGTCGGAAGCTACGGTCCGAACGCCTGGGGACTTTATGACATGCACGGGAACGTCTGGGAACGGTGTCAAGACTGGTATGGCCCCTACCCCGGCGGCAAGGTAACCGATCCGAAGGGTCCCGCCAGGGGGCTCGGCTCGCGTGCTCCGCGGAGGCGGCTGGACCAGCGCGGGCAAGGCCTGCCGGTCCGCCGAGCGCGACAGCGGCTCGCCAACCTTCCAGAATTACAACAACGGTTTCCGCGTGGTCCTGTCTTCAACTGCCGGGTGAGACGACCGCCTGGACCGCCACCCGCTGCCAACCTTCGACGCCCAGCCCGATATTTCTTTCGACGAATTCCCAAAGCACGACTTTCTTGCTCTTGAGGAACACCGGACGGGCGTGCAGCTCCCCGTCCCACCAGGGTTGCACCGCCGCCGTCGTTGACCAATGCCATCATCGGTTGCTGGAGCTCTTTGGCCAGGTGCGCGATGAAACCCGCGGATTCTGGTTCGTCTTGTTGGTAAATT